>JBGAPF010000003.1:0-202936 GCA_044221445.1 Alphaproteobacteria bacterium | reverse complement strand
AACATGGCCTGCGCAGCGCGGCGTCGCGGGACCTCCTGAAAACCTTAAGCCGCTGGCGCGCCTTCCGCCGCCTGGCCGTCCGCGCCGTGGAAGCACGGCTTCACCCCGACGACCTCGCCATCCTCCTGCGCCAGATCCAGCTGGCCTGTCATCCTGAGCGCAGCGAAGGATCTGCACGGGAACGCCCATCCCCGCCGGCGCGGATCTTTCGCGATGCTCAGGATGATCAATCCCTTATGCAACGGCCGCGCCTGAAACATCCCGCAATTCAATGTGATTCGATTTCCCTTCCTGGGCCGCTATGGTTAAAATCAGGCCTTCGGGAACGGGAGAACAGACATATATGTGCGGCATCATCGGGATTTTGAGCAAGGGCGAAGCGGCCCCCCTGCTGGTCGAGGGGCTGAAACGCCTGGAATACCGGGGCTACGACTCGGCGGGCGTCGCCACGCTCTCCAACGGCCATATCGAACGCTGCCGCGCCGAAGGCAAGCTCGCCAATCTTGAGGCGAAGCTGAAAAAACACCCGCTGCCGGGGTCGACGGGCATCGGCCACACCCGCTGGGCCACCCATGGCGGCCCGACCGAGAACAACGCCCATCCCCACGCCACGTCCAGGGCCGCCGTCGTCCATAACGGCATCATCGAGAATTACGCCGAGCTGAAGGCGGAGCTGGAACAGCTGCAATGCCGGTTCGAGACGGAGACGGACACCGAAGTCGTCGCCCATCTGGTCACCCATTACCTGACCCAAGGCATGGGGCCGGAGGACGCGGCCAATGCCGCCTTCGACCGGCTGACCGGCGCCTATGCCCTCGCCATCATCTTCGCAGGCGAACACGATCTGATGGTCGGCGTCCGCCAGGGCACGCCGCTCGCGGTCGGCTATGGGGAGGGGGAGATGTTCCTGGCTTCCGATTCCTACGCCCTCGCGCCGCTCACCAAAAAGGTCTGCTTCCTGGAAGACGGCGACCGCGTCACCCTCACGCGCAAAAGCGCCGCGATCTATGACGCGAAACGGGTGCAGCAAAAACGCGCGGTCCGCGTGACGGCGCAGTCCGGCGCGACGGCGGGCAAGGGGGAATACCGTCATTTCATGCTCAAGGAAATCCACGAACAGCCCGCCGTCATCGGCGACACGCTGAACAGCTTCATGAACCCGGCGACCGGACGCATCCATTTGCCGGAGGATGTGCTGGCCGCGCTCTCTGGCGCGCCGCGCCTGACGCTCGTCGCCTGCGGCACGGCCTTCTATGCCTGCATGGCCGCCAAATACTGGTTCGAGCAGGTGGCGCGCGTGCCGTGCGAGATCGACATCGCCTCCGAATTCCGCTACCGCGAGGCCCCGATGCCGGTTAACGGCGTCGCCGTGATCGTCTCGCAGTCGGGCGAGACGCTCGATACGCTGGAAGCCTTGCGCTACTGCAAACGGCAGGGCCAGAAGATTCTGTCCATCGTCAACACCATCGAAAGCACGATCGAGCGCGAATCCGATTTCGTGCTGCACACGCTGGCGGGGCCGGAAATCGGCGTCGCCTCCACCAAGGCCTTCACGACTCAAGCCACCACGCTGGCCTGCCTCGCTCTGGCCGTCGCCGCCCGCACCGGCGCTATCGACGCGGGCCGCGAGGCGGAACTCTCCGACGCGCTGCGCCGCGTTCCCGCGCTGGTGGCGGAAACGCTCAAAATGTCGTCCGCCGCCATCGAGGACCTGGCGCGGCCTGTCGCGGAGGCGCGGGACATGCTTTATCTCGGCCGCGGCGGCCTCTATCCGCTGGCGCTCGAAGGCGCGCTGAAAATGAAGGAGATTTCCTATATCCATGCCGAGGGCTACGCCTCCGGCGAGATGAAGCACGGCCCCATCGCCCTGATCGACGACACGGTGCCGGTCGTGGTGTTGGCCCCCGGCAACGACCCGCTGTTCGAAAAGACGGCCTCGAACGTCCAGGAGACGGTCGCGCGCGGCGGCAAGGTGCTGCTGTTCTCCGACGACGCCGGCTGCGCGAAGCTGAAAGACAAGGCGCACTGGCGCGTCGCCCTGCCGCAGGCCCACCCCTTCGTCGCCCCCATCCTCTACGCCCTGCCGGTCCAGCTCCTCGCCTACCACGTCGCCGTCACCAAGGGCACGGATGTCGACCAGCCCCGCAACCTCGCCAAATCGGTGACGGTGGAGTAGCCGATGCTGTCGCGTTTTCTCTGGCTCTGGCTGCCTCTGTTATGGATCGTCGCCCAGATCGGGTGCGAAATTTTCCTCGGCCGCCCGGGGCTGGAATGGCTTCTGTCGGAAAACGGGCTTTACGAACTGCTGCAGTTCGCGGCGATTTTCGCCGCTTTTCTGGCCGCCTGCCGCATCCTCTGGCGCATGGACCGCCGCGCCCATCCGTGGCTGTTCGCCTGGATCGCCGTCGCCGCGCTCGCGTCCTTCTATATCGCGGGCGAGGAGATCAGCTGGGGCCAGCAGTTCCTGCACTGGAGCACGCCGGAAGAATGGGCCGCGCTGAACGACCAGGACGAGACCAATCTGCACAACACCTCAAGCTGGCTCGATCAGAAGCCGCGCTGGGTGCTGCAGATCGGCATGTTCGTCGGCGGCCTGCTGATCCCGCTGCTGCGCCGGGTCAGGCCGGCGGCGCTGCCCGCGCGGTTCAGCGCGATCTACCCGTCCGACAGCCTGGCGCCCGTGGCGGGGATCGCCGCCCTGGTCAAGATCGTCAATATGGCCGCCCGCGAACTATTCGGCGTCAGCCTGTTCTTCCGCGCCAGCGAGGTCATCGAACTCTACATGTTTTATTTCGTCCTGCTCTATCTGCTCGATTTCTGGAACAGGTCGGTCAAGAACAGGATACAACAGGGACAGTAATTCTTCCGCTGCGCTTACAATTAAATGAGCTTTTAAAAGTCATGATCTTGATAAAATACATTCCATAAGTTCTTTTTTAGGCAACTTATATATAAACGCTTGAAATTCCCAAGAATTTGCGTTCTAATCGGCTTCTGGTTTCACGAATAAAAACGACAACGGCTGAAAAAGCCGGACGCTGCTCTGCGAAAACAAGGGCATTTATAATGACGGGATTGAACAGAGAACTGGACATTCCATCTTCCGACGGCACCCTGTGGCCGCCGCAGGGCGTAAGCGCCTTCTCGGCGGTTCCCACGGCCAAAGGCACGGCCCTTCTCCGCAACGCCCGGGACGCCCGCCTGTTCGGCCTCTCTTATAATATCGAACCGCTCGCCGAGGGCGGCGACGTCTGGTACAGGCTGCGGATCGAAACCTGGGCCTATGGTGTCCAGAGCGATTCCATCGCCCTGCCTGTGCTTGACTTTACATTCCAGCCCTGTCCCGGCCTTTTATCGCGCGAAGTCCCCGTCAAGGACCTGAAGATCATGTCCCGCCCCCTGGCCGGGGACGGACGGACAGGTGGCCGCGCCCTCTCGGTCGCGCTGTTCCTTATCAACCAGATCAATGCGGGCCATGTTCCGGATTGCGAAAGGATTTTAAGGTTACACCGTCTTTATCCGGGCTGTAACGGCTGAACTCACGCCTTACGCAGCAGAAGCGATGTCCAGGGGTCTCGTTCGACTCTCGCCGCCAAGCTGCACCCAAGACCGCAATATAAATCCTCGATTTCAAGCGCCTGTTCATGCAGCATGCCAGACAGAACGATAAAGCCGCCTGGCGCGCATGAAAGCGCTATATCCCGGGACATTTCACGCAAAGGGCCTGCCAGGATATTGGCGATCACAAGGTTATAAGCCGTTTTTTGCTGCAGATTTTGTGCAGCAAAACCGTTACTCTCTATACATTCCATATTGCTGACTGCCACATGGTTTATATCCCTGTGATGCGCGGCGACCCTCACGGCTTCCGGATCGATATCGCTGGCCACGACCCTCGTCTTCCATAATTTACAGGCGGCAACGCCCAGAATACCCGATCCAGTACCGAGATCGAGAACGCTTTCTGGGTTGAAACCTTCTGCCTTGAGCCGGGCGAGCAGGTTCAGGCATCCCGCCGTCGTTCCGTGCTCGCCGGAACCGAACGCGGTCGTGGCGTCGATTTGCATGGCGATATCAGGCCCCGGTTCCGGCTGGGCGATATGGCTGCCGTAAATATAGAAGCCGCTTTCATGAAAGGGTTCGAACTGGCGGTAGCATTGCTTCAGCCAGTCTGTCTCCGGCACTTTTTCAAGCGTGAAGTCGCCGGGAGATACAGGAGGGACAGCGGGAATTCCGACCGCGTTCAAAAATTCGCTCAACACCCGGGCGTCGGGCCTGCCATCGAAAAACCAGACCAGGGTCCAAGCGGCGCGATGGTCGTTGCCCTCGCGCGCTGCGAGGATCGACAAAGGTCTGCCCCCCTTATAGGAACGGCTTTCGTCGCAGGGGGTAAAGGAAAACACGCTGATATCCGCGTCGTCGATATGAGCGGGAAGACGAAGCGTGAGGCTGTACAGATCAGCCTCCGCTTCCGCTTCGGGGACGAAGCTCAATCCTTTTCGTCTTCCTCGACATCCAGGACTTCGGCGTCGTCGAGATCGTCGTCCAGGTCTGTGTCGAGGTCGAGCGTGTCATCGTCGGCGTCGGCGGCGCCTTCTTCCAAGTCGACGACTTCGTCGAGGCTGACCGTGTCTTCGTCGCCCTCGACGGCCACGATATCATCCTCATCCGCTTCCGGTGCCGCGCCTTTGCGGGCGGCGGGGCTGACGGGTTCTTCCTCGATGGCGGCGACGCGTCCGCGGCGGGATTTGACTTTCAGTTCGCCGGTAAACTCGGTGGCGCAGCTCGGGCATTTGACCGGGCGCTGGTTGAAATCGTAATAACGGTTGCCACAGCTCGGGCAAATCCGCTTCAAACCTTTTTCGGCTAAGGCGACAGGCACGATGGCATCTCCCTTTTCATAAAGACAATCCGTTTTTCCGGAGACCTCTTGCTGCCCGATTTTACCCTGATTGTCAAAGGGAAAATCCGTCTGTGGAAGGCATGGATTTGGACGCTATATATATGTATGGTTAAGAAGGGGCGTTCGTCCCGTTTTCATTTCTGTCATATAAAAGGGTCCGACCATGCAAAGGCCTGTCGTTATCTGCGGTTACAAGCGCTCTCCATTCCATTTCGCCGGCAAGGGTGCGCTGGCCCAGACGCGGCCCGACGACATGGCGGCGGCGGTTGTGCGGGCGCTGGTGCGTGAAACACGGGTCAATCCGGCGGATATCGAGGATCTTTTGATGGGCTGCGCCTTTCCGGAAGCGGAGCAGGGGTTCAACCTCGCCAAGATCGTGGGCCAGCTGGCCCAGCTGCCGGATTCCGTAGCGGGCGCGACCGTGAACCGGTTCTGCGGGTCGTCGATGACCATAGTGCACATGGCGGCGGGCTATATCCAGATGGGGGCAGGCGAAGCTTTCATCTGTGCCGGTGTTGAGTCTATGAGCCGCATCCCGATGGGCGGCTTCAACCCAATGCCGAACCCCAGACTGGGCCAGATTTATCCTCAGGCCTATATGGGCATGGGCGAGACCGCGGAAAATCTCGCGAAAATGTATGGCATCGCGCGGGCGGACCAGGAAGCCTTCGCCGTCGCCTCGCAACAGAAGGCGGCCAAGGCCCGCGCCGAAGGAAAATTCAGGGACGAGATCGTCCCGATCGGCAAGGTGACGGAAGACGGTTGTATACGGCCCGAGACTTCCGCCGAGGCGCTGGCCGGCCTGAAACCAGCTTTCTCGCTGGACGGCACTGTCACGGCGGGCACGGCTTCGCCCCTGACCGACGGCGCGTCGGCGGTACTTGTGGCGTCGGAAGACTATGCACGGCATCAGAGCCTGCCCATCCTCGCGCGCATACTGTCTGTCGGCACCGCAGGCTGCAAGGCCGAGATCATGGGAATCGGCCCGGTGCCGGCGACGATGAAGGCGCTGAACCGCGCGGGCCTGGCCATCAAGGATATCGACCTGTTCGAACTGAACGAGGCGTTTGCGTCCCAATCGCTGTCGGTCGTCAAGGAACTGGGTATCGATCCTGCAAAGCTGAACTTAGACGGCGGCGCCATCGCGCTGGGCCACCCGCTGGGCGCATCGGGCGCGCGGATCACCGGCAAGCTGGCGGCGCTGCTGAAACGCGAAGGCAAGAAACGCGGCCTCGCCACCATGTGCATCGGCGGCGGGCAGGGCACCGCGATCGTGCTGGAGTCGGTGCAATGACCATCCGTAAAGTCGCGGTCATCGGTTCGGGGGTCATGGGGTCCGGCATTGCCGCCCAGGTGGCCAATGCGGGCATACCGGTTGTCATGCTGGATATCGTGCCGAAGGACGCGACCGACCGGTCCATGCTGGCGAAGAACGCGATCCAGAAGCTGCTGAAGGCCGATCCGGCCCCGCTGATGTCGCCTAAAAACGCGACGCTGATCACCCCGGGCAATATGGAAGACGACCTGCCGCTCCTGGGAGATTGTGACTGGATCATCGAAGTCGTGCTGGAGGACCTGAAGGTCAAGCACGCGACCTATGAGAAGGTCCAGCGCTACCGCCGCAAGGGTTCCATCGTATCCTCCAACACCTCGACCATCCCCTTGCATAATCTGGTCGAACCGTTTGGGGATCTGCTGGCGCGCGACTTCCTTATCACCCACTTCTTTAATCCGCCGCGCTACATGCGCCTGCTTGAACTCGTGACGGGTCCCATGACGCGGCCCGATGCCATAGACGACGTGACGCGGTTCTGCGACGTGAACCTTGGCAAGGGTATTGTGAAATGCCATGACACGCCCGGTTTCATCGCCAACCGCATCGGCACGTTCTGGCTCCAGGCCGGGGTGAACGAGGCGATCAAAAGCAATGTGAAGATCGAAATCGCCGACGCGGTGATGTCGAAACCGGTCGGCATCCCGAAGACGGGCGTGTTCGGGCTGATCGACCTCGTCGGGATCGACCTGATGCCGCATCTCGCGGAGTCGCTGCTGTCCACCCTGCCCGAGGGCGACGGATACAGGCGCATCCATATCGATTTTCCATTCATTCACCAGATGATCGCGGCAGGCTATACGGGGCGTAAGGGCAAGGGCGGATTTTATCGCCTCGATCCCGCCGCCCCGCTTGAGAAAACGAAACAGGCCATCGTGCTGGCCGAGACCGGATTTACCGAGGCAGGAAGCTACCGCAAGGCCGAAAAACCGAAACTGGACTCGGTCGCGGCCGGCAAGCAGGGCCTGCGCGCCGTCGTGGAGACGGATGACGAAGGCGGGCGGTATGCCCGTGCCGTTCTGTTCCAGACGCTGCATTATGCGGCGGGGCTGGTGCCGGAAATCGCGGACAGCGTCGCCGATGTCGATGAGGCGATGCGCCTCGGCTATAACTGGAAATCCGGGCCGTTCGAGATGATCGACGCGCTGGGGCCGTCCTGGTTTGCGGGCCAGCTGAGGCAGGCGGGCATGGACGTGCCGCCGCTTCTGGAAAAACTGGGAGACGGAAAGTTTTACCGCATCGAACAGGGTCGGCGGCAGTTCTTTGGCGTGGACGGTGTTTATCACGATATCGTCCGGCTGGAAGGCGTCCTGTTGCTCTCCGATATCCGGCTGCGGTCGAAACCGCTTTACGAGAATATCAGCGCCAGCCTGTGGGATATCGGGGACGGCGTGGTCTGCATCGAATTCACGGGTAAGATGAACGCGATCGACGAACAGGTCTTCGCAGCTTATGAGCAGGCGATCCGCCTGATCGGGGACGGCCAGGGTCATTGGAAAGCGCTGGTCGTCTATAATGAAGGGTCGCATTTCTCGGCCGGGGCCAATCTCGGCCTTGCCCTGTTCGCCATGGGCGCGGGCCTATGGCCTGAAATCGATGCACTGATCCTCGGCGGACAACGTACATATGCTGCGCTTAAGTTTGCAGCATTTCCTGTTGTGGCTGCGCCTTCTGGCATGGCGCTGGGCGGCGGATGTGAAATTTTGCTGCATGCCGACCATATCCAGGCGCATGCGGAAACCTATTGTGGCCTGGTGGAGGTCGGTGTTGGCCTGATCCCCGGCTGGGGCGGCTGCAAGGAAATGCTGCTGCGGTTTCAGAACAGGGAACGCGCGAAATACCGGCATGACGTCAAGGATGTGACCGGCCAGGACCGGATCTGGTTTTCCCCGCCCGTCACCCCGATGGGCAGCGTACGGCAGGCTTTCGAGACCATCGGAACCGCCAAGGTCGCCAAGTCTGCGGCGGAGGCGAAAGACATCGGTTATCTGCGCGACGCCGACGGCATCACCATGAACCGCGACCGGCTGTTGTTCGATGCCAAGGAAAAGGCGCTGGAGCTGGCGCAGAATTATCAGGCGCCGGAACCGGTACAGGATATCCGCCTGCCCGGACCCACGGGTGAATACGCCCTTAACATGGCCGTCGCCGACCTGGCCAAAACCGGCAAGGCGACGCCTTATGACGTGACCGTCTCGGCGGCGCTGGCCAATGTGCTGTCGGGCGGACCGGAAGGGGACTGGACCAGACCGCTGTCGGAACAGGACGTTCTGGATCTGGAACGCGACGAATTTATGAAGCTGGTCCATAACCAGGGTACCCTCGACCGCATCGATCATATGCTCAAAACCGGCAAGCCGCTGCGCAACTGACGGAGATTCCGATGTTCTGGTCGAAAAAGAAGAAAGCCGCAGCCAAAACGATCAGCAAAAGCGACGCCAAGGCACAGGCGCTTGCCAATGCGCGCAAGGCGCGCGCCGAAATCGGCGAGGAAAACCTTCAGCGCCTTGCGCATCTGATTCAGGCCAAGGAACAACAGATGAAGGAAAAGACGCCGGGCATGAAAGCGCGTGACATTATCCGCGCGATGGACAAGGGCAAGGTAGCTGACAGCCTGCGCGCCATGATGGACGATAAATAAAAAAGCGGGCAGCCGCACCTTACGCAAACCGCCCGCTCAGGAGAGACAGAATACTCAAAACTAAAGTTACGCCCTAGTGATCCTATATTATTTCGTTCTAATATATCTGTCAATTATTTCAGACCTAAAAACCGCGCAGGGGCGCATGCAAAAACTGCATATACCGTTTCTTTTGCGCCGCTGGACGCGTAGCTGTAGCGTGAAAACATGAGCGACGAAGAAGCACTGGACAAAATGATAGCCGAAGGTCTGGCCGCCAGCGGCTGGGCCGTCATACAGAAGTATTTCCCCGCAGCCATGACAGCAGGGTTGTTGCAGGATGTCCGGGATCGTAGAAGCATGGTCCGGAAAGCCGGCACGGGACGGGAAGTAACAGCTGGCCAGGACGCCGTGCGCACCGATACGACGCTTTGGCTGGACGGGGGCGCAGCGGCGCAGGCGGAATATCTCGCGCGCATGGAGCGGCTGCGCGCGGCGCTGAACCAGTCCCTCTTTCTCGGCCTGTTCGATTATGAATGTCATTATGCGCTGTATCAGGCCGGCGGGTTTTACAAAAAACATCTCGACAGCCTGCGCGGCACGCGCAACCGTGTCGTATCCTGCGTGACGTACCTGACGCCCGACTGGCGGGAAGAAGACGGAGGTCACCTGGTGCTTTATGACAGCGGCGGTGAAGACAGGGCGGTGGCCCGCATTCTGCCGCTCCAGGGGACGCTGGCTGTGTTCCTCAGCGAGGAATTGCCCCATGAAGTGCGGCCCCCGGCGCGCGAGCGGGTCAGTATCGCAGGCTGGTTCCGCTGCAACGCGTCGGTCGGCGGCAGGGTGGATCCCCTGTCATAACTTGACTTAAAGCCATAAAAACGCCGAGGGTGCGGTAATGACGGACAGACCGGAAATCCTTGATACGATCAATGCCCTGCGTACCCATGTGCACGCGGCGCGCAATGCGGGAAAGCGCATTGCGCTGGTGCCCACCATGGGCGCACTGCATGACGGTCATATCGAACTGGTGCGCCAGGGGCTGCGCATGGCCGACCATGTCATCGTCACCATTTTCGTCAATCCTACGCAGTTCGGGCCGAACGAGGATTTCAGCGCCTATCCGCGTACATGGGACGCCGACCTTGCGAAGGTGGCGGCGGCGGGCGGCCATGCTGTGTTCCATCCTTCCGTTGCCGAAATGTATCCGTCGGGCGCGTCGACCGCCGTGACGGTGGCAGGCGTCGGCGACGGCCTGTGCGGGCCGTTCAGGCCGGGCCATTTCACGGGTGTCGCCACCATCGTCACGAAGCTGCTGCTGCAGGCCCTGCCCGATATCGCGCTGTTCGGTGAAAAGGACTGGCAGCAGCTGCAGGTGATACGGCGGCTGGCGCTCGATCTTGATATGCCTGTGGCCATTGGCGGCGTACCGACGGTGCGGGATGGTAACGGCCTGGCCCTGTCGTCCCGCAATGCCTATCTGAGCCCGGCGGAATATGAAACGGCGACGGCGTTGAATAAGATCCTTTTTGAAGTCGCGCGTCATATTCGGGCCGGGCGGCCATGGAAAGACGCCCTGGAAGACGGCTACGTGTTACTTGAAAGGGCCGGGTTCGATTCCATCGATTATATCGAGGTCGTGTATGCGGACACATTGACGGTCCCGCCGCCGGAGGCGGTCGAAAACCTGAGGGTGCTGGCGGCGGTGCGCCTTGGTCGCGCGCGGCTCATCGACAATGTCGGGGTCTGACCGCTCATGAACCTTTATATCCGTATGCTGATCGTTTTCATGGCCGCGCGGTTCAGGCCGAAAGTGACGGATATCCTGCAGACCTGCATTCTGCGCCTTCATGTCCTGCCGAACGATCTCGACCTCAACATCCACATGAATAACGGGCGATATCTGACCATCATGGACCTGGGCCGGCTCGATCTCGTGCTGCGCACAGGATTGCTGAAAATCATGATGCGGCGGGGGTGCCTGCCGGTGCTGGCCGCGGCGACGATGCGCTGGCGCCTGCCCCTCGCGCCGTTCCAGGCGTATCGTCTGGAAACCGAAGTGGTCTGCTGGGACGATAAATGGATCTTCCTGGAGCAGCGTTTCGTGATCTGCAACGGCCCCAGGGCGGGCGCGGTCGCGGCGATCGGCATCCTGAAAGGCAGCTTCTGGGACCGGGCGACGAAGATCACGGTGCCGACATCGGACCTTTTGGCGATCCTCGGCACTGACCGTCAGAGCCCGCCGATGCCGGCGCATATCGCCGAATGGCAGAAGGCCGAGGAAAGCCTTAGATCCGTGACGGCCTGATTATTTCTGTCCCTGCCGCTCCACCGCAATTTCTGCTTCCGCCGCCGCGCCGTATTTTGCGGCATGACGGATGGCGAAGACAAGGACGGTAAACGCCAGGATCATGGTGACCGGGATTAGGACCAGCAGCGTGACGCGTGCCTTCGCCACCGGCTTATGAGGCAGGGATAAGCTTTTTCAGCTTCGCCGCGATCTCGGAGGCCTTTTCGTCGTGGCCGAAAATATCGATGAACTCGCCTTGCGGCCCCATCAGGTACATATAGGCCGAGTGGTCGAAGGTGACGTCGTTCGGGTTCTTGTTTTCGACTTTCGCGGCATAGACCTTATAGCCGCTCTGCACCGCGGCGATCTGCTCCGGCGTCCCGGTCAGACCAATGATGCGCGGGTCGAACTGGCCGGTATAGGCTTTCATGACATCGGGCCTGTCGCGTTCCGGGTCCACGGTGATGAACAGGGGCGTCACGCCGCCCGCCACCTTGTCTCCCGCGATGCCCAACGCGTCCGCCATGCGGCGCAGGTCGCCGGGGCAGATGTCGGGGCAGGACGTGAAGCCGAAATAGACCAGCCTGTATTTGCCGTCATACGTCTTGTCGGTCACGGCCTTGCCGTTCTGATCGGTCAGGGCAAACGCGCCGCCGACCGTGGAGGCCGTCGCGGCGGCGGGCTTCACGGTTTCGTGGTTGCCGTCATGCGCTCGCGCATGGCCAAGGCCTGAGAAGGTCAGCGCCATTGTCAGGGGGATCAGCCAGAGAAATGTCTGTTTGGTTTTCATGCCCTTTTATTTAGGATCATGGACGTATCCTGTAAAGGGGAATTGAGCCGCAGAATTCGATTGACGGGTGTCAGTCATGTTTATAGGATCTTTCATTGGACATATTAATAGGAGATAATAATGGCTTCTCGGGTTATTAAGGGTATGGTGACAGCTTTCGCAATCGCCGTCGGCACCGCCGGATTGTCGGCGTGCTCCTCTTCAAAAGAAGAGGAACTGAGAGTTTATAAAGTCGAGTCCCCCTGCGGCGAAGGCGGCACCATACTTTCCGCCAGCGGCAACACGGTCGTTTGCGCCGGGCCGAAATAGCTTAAAGCCTTAAGGACCGCGTCCAGCCTCACAAGACCTGCAGCATTTCGGCGACCAGCGGATGGCGGACGATGTCTTCCTTGGCCAGCCGCACGACGGCGATATTGGGCAGGGTCTCCAGCTTGTCCGCGATCATGGCCAGGCCGGAAATGCCGGGCAGCAAATCGGTCTGCTCCGGGTCGCCCGTCACGATCATGGTCGAATGCCAGCCGAGGCGGGACAGCAGCATTTTCAGCTGCACATAGGTGCAGTTCTGCGCTTCGTCGATCACGACATAGGCGTTATTCAGCGTGCGCCCGCGCATGAAGCCGACGGGCGCGATCTCGATCGTGCCCTCCTGGATGTAATCGCGCACCTTCTTGCCGCCGAGCCGGTCGCCGAGCGCGTCGTAAAGCGGCCTTAAATAAGGGGCCATCTTTTCGTGCATGTCGCCAGGCAGGTAGCCGAGCGATTCGCCGGCCTCCATCGCCGGGCGGGACAGGATGATGCGTTCGATCTTTCCGGCCTCCAGCGCCTCCACGGCGGCGGAGATGGCGAGATAGGTCTTGCCGGTGCCCGCCGGGCCGATGGCGAGGGTCAGGTTATGGTCGCGGATCGCGTCGATCAGCACCTTCTGCCCTTCGGAGCGCGGCAGCACGTTCTTCACATATTTCTTGTCCCGCCCCCGCTCGATCTCCTGTTCCAGCGGATGCCAGCCCGAGCTCAGCTCGTCCACGAAAGCGCGGTGGACGACGTTGTCGACGGTGCGCAGGGGCATGGTTTTTTTGCGGCGGGTTTTTTTGGCCATAGACGGCTACTCCTGATCAAAAAGGGTGAAGCAAAATTTAGACAATAAAAAACCGCGCTTGAAGGGCGCGGCGGTCGGGCGGAGGATAAAATGTCGCGGCGAAAAGGCCGCTCAGGCAGAAAAGAGGGATGTCGCTGCGTTCTGAAACCAAGGAGGACTCCTTGAGGACTAAGTATCTTCATCCTACCTGATTCGCCCGATGCTGTCATGTGAAGTTACAGCCTCCGTTCACGCCGCCATCTTCTTCAGTTTCCGCACCTGGCCGTTCAGCAGGTGCCAGGCGACCTGGCGGATGATGCGGTAGGGCAGCGAGGGCGGGATGAAGCCGCAGGCCTTGAAGATCATGGCGATGGCGCGGTCCAGATGCTTCTGCTGGTAAAAGCTGTAGGCGCGCTTCGCGTAGGCCTGGTTGCAGATTTTGCGGTCGTAGACAGGAAAGTCGTTCTGGTTCGCGGCGTAATAGGCGTAGGACAGCTCGTCATCTTCCGACTCCGCGATGCGGGACAGCGCGACCCTCAAACGGCCGATCCTGCCCAGCTTCTCCTCGTCCACGTAACGGACCAGCGTGTCGTAGAACAGCTTGTAATGGCGGAACTCGTCCGCCGCGATGTGCTTGCAGATTTCTTTCAGCACCGGCTCGTCCGTGGAGTCGCCGATGGCGCTGTAATAGCTGCTCGTCCCCACCTCGACCATGCAGCGGGCCACCATCTCCGCCGCGCGGCCGCCGCGCACGGATTTGGTCTCGTCGGTCAGGAAATGCTCCGGCTGATACCCGGCGCGGAACTGCGTCATCGCGCCCTGCAGGGTCCATGACGGGTCGATCTTCTCCGCCCACGCGCCCAGCGCCTCCCCATGCTGCACCTCCTCGACCGACCAGCCCTCGGCCAGGCGGCAGAATTCCTTGTCCTCCCCGAACACGCGGCACAGATATTCGGCATAGGTGCTGGCGTTGTATTCGACCAGCGCGGCGGCCTTGATGACCTTCAGCAGGTCGGGCGGCACCTTCGACGGGTCCAGCCTGTCCCAGGGCAGGTTCTCGATTTTCCAGTGCACGTAGTCCGCCATGCCGACCTCCTGTGATGATGCTGTGCTTTGCGTTGTATCAGTTTCTCCGGGAATGCTCAATTCCGAAGCTGCGCCGCCGCGGGCAGCAAGCAGGATTTAACACCAAGTCCACCAAGAGTGCCGTGATCTTGGCGTGCTTGGTATTGAAAATTTTTTCCTGCGCTGCGCGCGGCGGTCTGGATCTGGCGCAGGAGGATGGCGAGGTCGTCGGGGTGAAGCCGTGCTTCCACGGCGCGGACGGCCAGGCGGCGGAAGGCGCGCCAGCGGCTTAAGGTTTTCAGGAGGTCCCGCGACGCCGCGCTGCGCAGGCCATGTTTGTAAGCGTTCCTGCTGCAGGCCTCCTTGCCCGCTTGCGTGCGCGGCCCGGTGGAGCGGGCCCAGGGCCGCCAGCGGCGGATGGCCTCGGCCTGCCTCATCCGCCGTTCCGGCGTCCATCCATTAGTCCGTTTGCCGGTCTTTTGTGTCGCGGATACGCCAGTGTGTGTATTCGAAGCAGGCTTAATAGTCTGTTTGCCGGAAATTCGGTGCGGTTGCGCCGGTCCAATAGTCTGTTTGAAGGAAATTTCGTGTTTTGGTGCGGTTTGTGTGACGATGGCAGGCATAAGCTTCCCCTTTCGCAGTCCCATCCCAACCGGGCCTGCATCTTGTCAAAAATCCTGGAGGCAGCATAACATAAATATGACTTAATTCCTAATATTATACTTTCTGCACCCATCAACCCGACCAGTTATTAATGATTCTGCTTCTTTGCTGCCTAACTTCTGAGGCGGCAGAGCAAATAGGAGCAGGGATGTAGAATATGTTAGTAGTGTTACTAGATGAATAAGTCAGTTAAATCAAATAAGTAACGTTTTACAGCTGCGGCTTATGCTTCGGGATGTCGCAACATGAGCTTATTTTAAAGCAAAATTGTTGACTCATTCGGCTCATACGAGTACTATCGCAATAATACCAGATTATAAATGTGTTGAGGCGGCGATGACCGATGAACAGGAACCTAAAAAGCAAGCGGAAGCCGATAAAAAAAGTCGGAGTCAGGCGACTATGCCTTACCCTTATACGAACCTTAATTCCGGCCTTGAGGTTGCGAGGGTAATTCATGAGAAGGGGGGTGGCGAATGCTCTGCAATGCATTTAGCCAGCTTCCTGTCTTATACCAATGTTCGCGGCGGCGCGTTTGTATCCCGTATTTCAGCAGCTAAGCAGTTCGGATTGATTATCGGAGGTCAGGAAGCACTCTCGGTTACGGAGCGCGCCATGAAGATTTTAGCGCCTGTAATGCCAGAGGATGGCATCCAAGCAAAGTTAGATGCATTTATGGAGGTCCCTCTATTCAAGGATGTATTCGAGCGTTTCAAGGGTAAATCCCTCCCGCCCGAGGGCGGGCTTAAAAATCTTTTCGCCAACACTTACAGGCTTAGTCCTGACCGAGTTGGCCCGGCAGTCCGAGTTTTCTACGAATCCGCAGAGCAAGCAGGGTTATTTGAGCTTAGCCCCGACCGAACGCAGCTTTTGCCTCCCTTAATCAAGCGACTTGAAAAGCGTGACGACCAGCAAGAGGGTGAGCTACCACCTCCGCCACCGGACAAGCCGCCGCAGATTACTAAGCAGCCCGAGCACAACATCGGCATTCATCCTGCCTTAGCAGGCTTGCTTAAAGACCTGCCGCCGCCCGGCCCTTGGGAAGCCGCGAAAAAGCAGCAATTCATGGACGCGTTTCGTGGGATTTTCGAGTTCGTTTATCCCGGAAAGGAGTCTCCATGACCGACAATAAAAATAAAGCCGGAGCGCTTAAAGCGACCCCGGCCCTATCAGATTTCCAAGCCTGCTGTGCCAACCCTGCCAAGAGTCACCGGCGCAGCTTTAACCCTGTGAAAGAACGGAGGTGCGTCATGTGGTTCATGACCCGGACAACAACGGTTAGCGGCTCATAAGGCCGCCATCCGCCCGGCTCCCTCCACAAGGGTACGGAACACGCCGCATCACGGGTCCATACCGGGTGCGGCGTTGTGCATTGTTACATTTATAGCATGATCCCGAGAGCTGAAGCAATAAAGATTGATGATTCCGTAAAATATTTAGGGAACTAGCCATCTCAAAACAGCCGCAAAAATCGTGCCAAAAGCGATCAAAAGCCTAATGTTTAGTTCCCGTACCCAATCGTTATGACGGGAGCGCATCCCGTATGATCAGAGAGAAAATCCAAGGGATCGTCGCTTGGCGCGACGAGGCCCCGAAGGGACAAAGCCCTGTCCCGGCATAGCTTAGGGTAGCCGTGATAATATCCAGTATGTAAATTTGCATATTCTGCGCGTGGTATGCTATCCAGACTTTTTCGGCGATAGAGGACAATTTGACGATGACCAGAGATGAAATACGAGAACTGGCAAGGGCATTTAAGATTGCTGCTGTTGTTTCCGTTCCGCTGATAATCCTCCCTGCCGCTGCTATAGTATGGTTTGGCAAGGAGCCGCCAGCTACGGACACGCGCACTAGCGAAGCCCGCAGGCCGATCCTTCCCTTGCGATTGGTTCCGTAAGCCGCAACCCTGAGTGGCCGTGATAATTAGCAGTATGGAAAGCAAAATAGAGTATATAATGGCCTGTTTTAAATCCTCAAGGCCCCTGCCCTGCTCCTCAAAGTAAAAACCCGGTTTTCACGCTGGGTTTTATTCTTTCTGGATGACGATGGCTATTTGGCCGGAAAGTAAAAACCAGAGCGACCGGCACCCTTCATGGAATTCAGGTCAGTTCGCGGATGGGTTGCGGCGTGATCGACTAACGACCGGGCTCGGGGAAAGGCAGACCGCGTTCATGTACGTGTGCCGGCTCAAAGTCTTCAGGAGGTCCCGCGTCGCCGCGCTGCGCGCGCCATGCTTATATCCCGTCTTCGCGATTAAACTGTTTTTCTCTAGGCTTCGCACTCATGTTTAGAAACAAAGCTACTATCTGCGATAGCAAATATTCATGCCAATTCATATGTGAGATTATGTGAGAAAAACAAAAGAGTTTTAAGTATTTAATGGGTTAAAGGCTCATCTGTTTCGATCAGACGATTCTAAGGCTTCGCCGGTTCCCACCATTTGATGGGCGGCTATAGGCGGTGAAATGGTCGAGTTTAACGTCCGCGCGATCATTGAGTATCACCGTGTCGGCGTGGTGGCCTATGAAGCAATCGGTCACCACGCGGGCGATCGTGTTTTTCAGATCGTCGTCGTAATAGAAGTTAACGTTCAGAAGGCGCAGGGCTTGCCGAGGTTTCGGATTATCCCGCCCAGCGCGGGCGTTTGTGGAAATTACGCGCGGGCTGGATAATGCCCTGGCTGCGAACAGAGTCCATCGTATCCTGCATGCGGCCAAAGCAACGTATGACCGTTCTGTCTTCTTCCAAAGAAGCGGCCCGATGACCGAAAATTTGGTTGAGTTCCCTGACGTCTTCTTTTAACCCGCCGAATTCTACGGCCAACCGTTCGAGATCAGCCCGTAAAGCGGATAGTTCATGGCCCACGTCATCCATATAAGTCTTTTCTTCTAAAGGCTTCCCCCCATAGCTTTTATGCATATTATCTTTTTATAGGGCTTTGCAAATCATATTTTCATATTATTAATTATTATAATTGTGGAGATTTGCCTGGTAATCTTCTGACATGCTACGGTCACTTTTTGTTTTATCTGGGATAGCGGCTATGACGGAAATCACCAATTATCCGCCTGATTTAAAGGCCAAATTCGATACCCTCTCTTTAAGAAGGGCCAACGACAAGCTGCTTTTGGCTGCGTATCAGGGGAACGAACGGCAGCTGCGCGAAGCCATGGCTGAGGGCGCCAATATCGACGCCGTGGATCCCAAGACCGGACTGGCAGCCCTGCACTTGACCATCGGGACGCATAACCTGCCTTTGACGCGCATTGTGGTCGAAGAATACCACGCCTCTTTTTTCGCCGACGGCTTCGGGCGCTGGCCCACAAACATAGCCGCTGTGTGCGGTGTCAATATAGAAATGGGTGACTACGTCGTTGAAGCCGAATGCCGGGCCGAAGGCATTTCCCTTGACGATGAGCCAGACGATCCGCCTGAGAATTGGGTTCGAGATACCGACCCGCCGCAACCCTGAGCGGCATAATCCTTTAATGGTGCGCTATGGATAGTGTCGGAGATTTAAAAAAGCCTCTCTTTCTGCGTGGATGGGTCGATCTGTGCGGCCTGGCATGCACGGAACCGTTCGTGGAGGAAAACAATCCGGAGGCCTTTATAGAAGATTCCTGTAAACCCGGCCGCTGGTCGGCGAGGGTTCTGTACCCTTTTTCCAGCGTCCTGCCGGGCCGGCAGGCCGATACCCGTCTCCTGATCCTGAACCGCGCTGGTTCCGGCCGTCATAATTATCCTGAATATAAGACGCCGATCCACCTGCAGAACAAAAATCAGGCGGGCGGATGGGAGAGCGTTGCCCGGTACACGCGGCAGGCGTTTTCATTTCAACTGGAAGCCGATCCCGACTTTCCTGTCGCCCAGCCGCCCGGCATCCTGGAATTCGCCCGTCTGGCATGGTCGGCGAAACTGGACCGGCCGAATCTGCAAGGCATAAACGATCGTACGATTGCCATGCGGGGCTAGGACCGCCATCAGAACGCGGCCATTCTCGTTCTTCAGACCCATGAGGATGGCAGAGCCATGGTTCACTTCAGAACATTCGGCCATGGCATGAGCTTTGGCACGCTGACAAATATTTACAGCGTCAACATGGATTCCAGCCTTCCGCCCATAGCGCTTGACTCTTTACGGGACCCCAGAGTTTACGCCACCGCTTCGAAAACGCTTCGGCGGATGCAAAATCCCATAACTGTTACGCTCGCATCTTTCGAAGACGCGGCGGGACGCCTGGAAACGTTTGCGAAGAGAGTCCTGGGAAAGCTGGGCCTTTAAAGGGCGCTTACCGCGGCTTCGCCGGTTCCGACCATTTGATCGGCGGCGGGCTACAGGCGGCGAAATGGTCGAGGATGACATCGGCGCGGTGGGCCTGCATGACGCCGTCGGTCACCACGCGGGCGATCATGGCTTTTAAAATCTCCTCCAGCGTCCCCCTGCCGCCGGGCAGGGTGAGACAAGCGTTTATCAATATAGAATCCGGTGCTATGGTGCGGGATAAATAGCGTGTCGTCGTCTATAGGAAAAAGCGAATGGTTCGCCGCCTGCTGCAAACGGCATCCGTCCTTATGGTGTTTGCGTCATTGCCAGCCCATGCCGCCGGAATGCAGGCCGATCAGCGTCTTCTTCCCCGGATCGAAGCCGGCGCGCGCGTGGGGACGGAGCGGAGCATCGGGACGACGGAGGTGTGGGCCTGTGGTGCAGGGCCCCGACCGCGCTGTACGGCGATGCGCGGCTATCGGCTGACGACGCGGACAACAACGAGGGCAATCTTGGGATCGGCTACCGCCAGATGACGGGCGGGGACCTGATCCTCGGGGGGCATGGCTGGATCGACCGTCGGAAGACGGAGCGGGGCAGCCAGTTCAATCAGGCGACGATCGGGATCGAGGCGATGGGCCAGGACGTGGATGTGCGGGCCAACGCGTATTTTCCGCTGTCGGACGCCAATACCGTGACGATCCCCAACCGGGGCCGCACGTCCCCCTATCTCTCCGGCACCAGCGTGCTGTACGACACGGACGGGACGATCGTCGAGAAGCCGCAGGGCGGGTTCGATATCGAACTGGGCTACCGCCTGCCCGTGTTTGAAGACCACATCGACAGTGTCCGCGCCTATGCAGGTGTTTACCGCTTCGCCGCCAGCGGCACGGATACGGTCGAGGGCGGGCGCGTCAGGATCGCCGCCGACGTGACGCCGTGGCTGCAGATTGGAAGCCGTTATCAATACGATCATGAACGGGGCAGCCAGGGCTTTATCGAGGCCACTTTCCGCCTCCCCGGCAAAGCCAGCTTCCGCAAGGAAGGCCTGCATGCACGGCTCGATGAGTCCCCTGAGCGCGATATCGATATCGTGACCAGTTCAAAGGTCACGGATCCGGGGATCGGCAAGACCGTGATCAATCCGGAGACCGGATCGACCCAAAGAATCATCCATGTCGATAATACAAGCGCAACGACGGGCGACGGCAGCGCGGACAGCCCGTACGCCACTCTGAAGGCGGCGGAGGCCGCGCTGCAGCCCTATGACGTGGTGTATGTCCATCGCGGCGACGGCGCCACCACGGGGCAGGACCAGGGCATTATCATCGACAAGCCCGGCGTCAAACTCATTGGCTCGGGCGTCGATCTCGTGCTCAGCGGCAATAACGTCACAGGCGCCGCGCATGGAACGACAACGCAGAATGTTGTGATTGCCGCCGCAACAACCGCGCCGGTGATCACCAATAATCAGGCCGGCGGGGATGGTATCGATATCACGGCGGATAAAGGCGAAATCTCAGGGCTTGTTATCGATGGAGCGCAACGAAACGGTATCCGGGTCACCGCCGACGGGGCCGGCGCGCAATACGGAAGCATCGCGATTAACAATACGGTGACTAAAAACAATGTCGATCAGGGTCTGTATATCTATGCGGTCAATGGAGGACGTTTTCAGGATGTTATGCTGACCGGGAACACGTCATCCAACAATTTCGGCGCGGCTGCCGCGCGGGGATTTCATGTCGAAGCCGATGGCATTGGCAGTCATATCGATCATATTACAATCAATGACAGCTCCGCGACCGCCAATAACCGCCAGGGATTTGCCGTCATTGCAAGGTCGGGAGGGCTGATCGACAACATAGACATGAACAACCTTTCCTCGACCGGAAATACCGGAGGCAACGGCATAGGGGTTTACGTTCAGTCCACCGGGTCGGGTTCGGTTATTTCAAATGTCAGCATGGATGATATCAGGACATCAACAAATGGAGCTGTGGCCGGCGTTTTGCTTCAGATAACGACCGGCGGCACATTGACATCGTCCCGTTTAAGCAATGTAACATCGACGGGGAATACGGGTTCAGGCATAAACGTGCAGAATCTGACTGGCAGCACGGTAGGCGCGATCTCACTCCAAAACATCACCGTTTCCGGCAATACGCAGGGCATTTATCTGCAAAACAGCGGCGCGTCGCAGTATGATTCCGTCGATATTCAAAATGTCACAGCGTCAGGTAATACGTCCGGAGCGCTACGTATCGACTCGGCTTCCAGCAGCGCCTATAGGACTGTTCTCGCATCTGGAATTACGGCCACTAACAATCTGACCGGCAATGGCCGCGGCGTCTATGTCAGCCTGACCACGGGCGGAGATATCGGCACCTTTGATCTGAGTCATGTGATCGCAACAGGCAATGCAAGCGAGGGCGTGAGGATACAAGCGGATGGAAGTGGATCGGTGCTGACCGATGCAACGGTTTCCGACCTGACTCTTGATACCAATAATTCTAACGGCATTCAGTTTCTGGCGTCGAACAGCGGCCGGATGGAAACGATCAATGCGGATCATATAGCGTCCACCAATAATGCCGGCCCCGGCGTATGGGTATACACAACGACGGGCGGTCAAATTGCCGCGGCAAGTTTTGAGGACATAATCGCTTCGAACAATGTCAGCGGGGGTTTCCGGTTTCAAGCCGATGGCGCCGGGTCTGTCATTTCATCGGGGACCGCCAAACGGGTAACCGCCAATAATAATACAGGCACGAGCGGGCGCGGCGTCCTGGTTTATGCATTGGCGAGCGGGGAACTGACATCCATCGCTCTCGAAAATATTTATGCGTCGGGCAATGCGCAAGCGGGTCTTTACATCGTCGGACAAACCGGCGGCATCCTTGCTTCGTCTGTTAAATCCTCGACGTCTACGGGCAACACCACAAATGGCGTCTATGTGGACGACGACACGACCGGCGCCTTCACCGCCGATCTTGGCGGCGGCGTTTTGGGCAGCGCCGGCGACAACCGCATCTATGGCAACACAGGAACGGAAGCGCGCGTGGATCTCGACGGCGGGCAGTTAAAGGCCGAGAATAACTGGTGGGGTGTAAATACCGGTCTTGCCGGCGGCGAGGTCACCCTCGATGCGGGAGGCAACACCATCGACGCCGTGCCGTTCCTGACATCCGATCCGGGCATTTGATGTTGCCTTCCCCGCGTCAATCCTGATGCATTAACACTTAAATTTTTGGGTTCGATGCCCTATAGTATGGGCATTATGCATCGTTTTCTTTTTTTCATCTCATTTCTTGGTTTATCCGTCGTTCCCTTGATCCCAACCTTGGCCTGGGGCAAGCCCATGCCTGCGCCCTATGACCCGGTCGTTGCACAGCCTTTGAAACCCCGTATTGAAGCTGGCGCGCGCGTGGGGACGGAGCGGAGCATCGGGACGACGGAGGTGTGGGTGCCTGTGGCGCAGGGCCCCGACCGCGTGCTGTACGGCGATGCGCGGCTATCGGCTGACGACGCGGACAACAACGAGGGCAATCTTGGGATCGGCTACCGCCAGATGACGGGCGGGGACCTGATCCTCGGGGGGCATGGCTGGATCGACCGTCGGAAGACGGAGCGGGGGGATCGAGGCGATGGGCCAAGACGTGGATCTGCGGGCCAACGCGTATTTTCCGCTATCCGATGGACAGACCTATGCGACGCCGAACACCGGCCAGTCCAATCCTTACCTTGCCGGGTCGGGCGTGCTGTACGACACCAACGGCACGCTGGTCGAAAAGCCTCAGGGCGGGTTCGACATCGAGCTGGGCTATCGCCTGCCGGTCTTCGAAGGCCATGTCGATAGCGTCCGGGCCTATGCGGGGATCTACCGCTTCGCGGCCACCGGCACGGATACGGTGCAGGGAGGCCGGGCCCGGATCGCAGCCGACGTGACGCCGTGGCTGCAGGTGGGGGCAAGGGTCCAGCATGACGGGGAACGCGGTTCGCAGGGGTTCGTCGAGGCGACGTTCCGGCTGCCGGGCAAGGCGTCGTTCCGGAAGGAAGGCTTGAGGTCGCGGCTGGACGAAAGCCCGGAACGGGATATCGATATCGTGACGTCGGCGAAGGTCACGGATACGGGCATCGGCAAGCCGGTGCTTAATCAGGATACGGGCGCGGCGCAAAGGATCATCCATGTCGATAACACGAACGCGACGGCCGGCGACGGCAGCGCGGACAGCCCGTACGCCACTCTGAAGGCGGCGGAGGCCGCGCTGCAGCCCTATGACGTGGTGTATGTCCATCGCGGCGACGGCGCCACCACGGGGCAGGACCAGGGCATTATCATCGACAAGCCCGGCGTCAAACTCATTGGCTCGGGCGTCGATCTCGTGCTCAGCGGCAATAACGTCACAGGCGCCGCGCATGGAACGGCAGCACAGAGTACCGTGATCCAGCCGGCTACAGCCGCGCCGGTGATCACGAATAACAATTTGAATGCAGGAAACGGCAATGGAATTTTTGTGATACAGGACGATAATTCTATAAGCGGCCTTACCATTCAGAATGCGCAGCGCCACGGCGTTCGAGTGGAATCATCAAGTAGCGCAGGGGCTATCAATACAGCCACGATTAGTGATCTGACTGTTTTATCGAGCCAGGCAAGCGGAATTGCCGGCATTGCGTCCAGCGGAGGGTATATAGGGACGTTAACAATCTCGAATGTTACCTCCAACAATACTACAGGAAATGGCATCTCTATCCAAACATCAAACGGCGGGCTGATAGAGAGTCTGAAAATAAATAATGCCGTCACTCAAGGAAATTCAGTCGCTGGCATTTATATATTAAGCCAGAGTAATGCAGCAATTAACAATGCTGAAGTAAACAATGCTACCATTACCGGAAATGCGAACACAGGATTGCGCATTGAAGCAAACGGGGCAAATGCAGTTATAGGCAACACTGTTGCTTCAAATATAACAGAGAGCGGCAGTAGCCAGCAGGGCATCTGGGGAATTGCCCAGGCAGGCGGACAGATCGGCAGCATTAATCTGAGAGAAGTTGCGGCTCATAATAATGCGCTTCAAGGCGTCAGGATAACCGCACAAACAAGCAGTCAGATCGGTACGGTAACGCTGAGCGATGTTACTGCCTATAGCAATACCCAGCATGGCGTCCGCATCGATTCATCGAACAGTCTGATCTCCAATGCCGATATCCAGAATATAATAACGTACGATAACACGCTGTATGGCCTCTATGTCCAGGCAAGCGCTGCCGGACGAATTACGCAAACCGACATTCAGAATGTCAATTCATACAGCAACAGAAGCGATGGCGTCAGAATAGAAGCGGCGGGGGTAAATTCCCTTATCTCCTCGGCGCATGTTTCGAACATTACATCCCGGAATAATACGACGGCGGCTGGCAGGGGAATGTTGATATACGCCAATACTTCCGGCCAGATTGCTGATGTTTCTTTGGACGATATCGAGGCGACAGGAAACGCTCAGCAAGGTATCTGGGTCTATACCAATAACGCCCAGGTCGGAACCCTTACCTTTAACAAGATTACCGCTTCGCAGAACAGCGGTACAGGGGTCAATTTTCTTGCTGAAAATGACGGAGATATCGGCGCTTCGAGCTGGGATGATATTACCACGGAGGGGAATGCCAGTAACGGCGTGGGATTGCAGGCAACCGGCAATGGATCCACTATCGGCGCCGCGAGCGTCAGTCATCTGACGACTCGTGACAATACAGGTTCCGCAGGCCGCGGCATCTTAATCAATGGGGTCGCCAGCGGAGTCGTGGGCACCGTAACTCTTTCCCACGTGTTGGCCGAGAACAATAGCCAGTACGGCATTTATTTGCTTGGTCAGACAGCGGGCAGCCTTTCTGCGCTTTTGAACCATGTGACAGCCACAGGCAACACATTGAATGGCGTGTATGTTGACGACGACACGACCGGAACATTCACGGCTGATCTCGGCGGCGGGACGCTCGGCAGCACGGGCGGCAACCGCATTTACGGCAACACCGGCACCGACCTGCGCGTCGATCTCGACGGCGGGGACCTGAAAGCCGAGAGTAACTGGTGGGGCAATGCTGCGGGCCTTCTGCCTGGACGCGTGACGCTCGATGCGGGCGGCAATACCGTTGATGCCGTGCCGTTCCTGGGCACCGATCCCGGACTGTGACCGCCGTTGGAGCGCGATAGTAGGCTTTATGGAGAAATTAAGGCTTCGCCGGTTCAGACCATTTGATCGGCGGGGGGCTATAGGCGGCGAAATGGTCGAGGATGACATCCGCGCGATCGTGGAACATCACGGTGTCGGCGTGGTGGGCCTGCATGAAGCCGTCGCTCACCACGCGGGCGATCATGGCTTTCAGGTCGTCGTAGTAACCGTTGACGTTCAGGAAAGCGCAGGGCTTGCGGTGGATGCCGAGCATCAGCCAGGTCCATTGCTCGAAAATCTCCTCCAGCGTGCCCATGCCGCCGGGCAGGGCGATGAAGCCGTCGGACAGGTCGGCCATCTTCAGCTTGCGTTCATGCATGGAGTCGACGATCTCAAGCCGCGTCAGGCCGGTATGCTGGATCTCCTTCTGCACCAGGGCGCGGGGCATGACGCCAAGGACCTGGCCGCCCGCTTTCAGCGCCGAATCCGCGACCAGGCCCATCAGCCCGGTCTTCCCGCCGCCATAGACGAGGGTGTGGCCGCGTTCGGCCAGCAGCGTGCCCATGGTGACGGCGGTTTCGGCATAGACAGGGTTCAGGCCTGGACTGGAGCCGCAGAAGATGCAGATATTCATAAGAACCTCTAAGGGGCCGCGTCCCGGATGGGGCGGCCTTTCGATCATTGATAGACCAAAAGATTTAACCGCAGATGAACACGGGGCAATGCGGATGTTTTCTAAACTGTCATCCCAGCGAAAGCCGGGATGACAGAACGGGTGCGGTCAGATAAAGCGTGATGCCATGAATTTATTATGGTATTATGTGTAAGTTTATTTTAAAACAAGGGATTAGGGATATGGCCAAGGGTAGAAAGTCGCGTGAAGCACAGTTTGAAGAGAGAATGACGGAAATACGCGACAGTATTGCCCGAGCCTTTGATCCTTCCACACCCAGCCACCTCGTTTCTGCAATGTTGCCTGGACAACATGTCTTGGAAAAGCTTACCAGAATTGCGGGCAGACCTGTTTCCATGGAAGAGGTTTTTCAATCTGCGGGGCATTCCGTTGCTGACGTCGAGACATTAAAAACGAATGCTCATTTAACAGAGGCAGGAAAAGCGCTTGAACAACTGCGGGCTTCCCTGACCCCCTTAGATATGCATGCGTATTATTACACAGAAATGAAAGAGCATTTAGAGGCCGTCTATCCTGACAATTGGAAGGAAGGGTTGGAAGCGCTTGGATCTTCCCTTGAGGAAATACGCGGGATCGCTGATGAGATTAACTCGAAATACAGGGAAACCCGGTTTATCGATGCTGTCCAAATGGATTTTCCAGCAGTAACCGCTTCAGCGCCATTGCCATCGAGAGGTCCGGCTTGAGTGATGAAGGCCAACAGATTAAAAAGGCAGGCAAAGACATCTGCCTGCCTTTTTCTTTGCTGAGTTCCAAATGAAGCGGCCTTAAAAGCTATCGATAAACTAAAGATTTGTCATCCCGGCGGAAGCCGGGATGACAGGTTTGGTTGCGGTCTACCCGCCCGTTCCCGTTTTCCTGCCGTATTTTCCGGCGAAGATGTCGTCGGAGAACACTTCTTCCCAGCTGCCTTGCGTCGACGCCTTGGAATATTCGGTCGAGCGGTTTTCGAAGAAGTTGGTGTGTTCCGCGCCGTTCATCATCTCGTCCATCCAGGGCAGCGGGTTTTTGGCGGTGCCGAAGATCGGGTCGAGGTTCAGCTGCTGCAGGCGGCGGTCGCCGATGTAGCGGATGTAATCCTTCACCTCCCGCGCGGTCAGGCCCTCGATCTCGCCCTGGCTGAAGGCGAGGTCGATGAAGGCGTCCTCGAAGCCGATGATGGTGCGGCAGGATTCGGTGATTTCCGAGCGCAGCGATTCGTCCCAGATGTCGCCGTTCTCCTGGATGAAGGCGTTGAACAGCTTGATCATGGAGAGGCAGTGCAGAGTCTCGTCCCGCACCGACCAGCTGACGATCTGGCCCATGCCCTTCATCTTGTTGAAGCGCGGGAAGTTCATCAGGATCGCGAAGGACGCGAACAGCTGCAGCCCTTCGGTGAACGCGCCGAACATCGCCATGGTCTTCGCGATGTCGCGGCGGGACGCCATCGAGGCGTTCTGCATGTAATCGAACTTGTCCTTCATCTCCTTGTATTTCAGGAAGGCGGAATATTCGACCTCCGGCATGCCGATGGTGTCGAGCAGATGCGAATAGGCGGCGATGTGCACGGTCTCGATGTTGGAGAAGGCGGACAGCATCATCTGCACCTCGACCGGGCCGAAGACCTGGCTGTAATGCTTCATGTAGCAGTTGTTCACCTCCACGTCCGACTGGGTGAAGAAGCGGAAGATCTGGGTCATCAGGTTTTTTTCGGACGGGGTCAGCTTGTTCTTCCAGTCGCGCACGTCCTCGGCCAGCGGCACCTCCTCCGGCAGCCAGTGGATGCGCTGCTGCGTCAGCCAGGCCTCGTAGCACCAGGGATAAAGGAACGGCTTGTAGACATGGCGTTCCTGCAGCAACGGCGAGTTGCTGCCCGCAACGTCGTTGAGGTCGGCTTTCTTCAGGGCAGGCTGTTGCGTGGCGGCCATGGGTCGTACTCCTTGATATGTCGCGAAAGGCAGGTTAATGAATCCAGAGGGGGGACGGGCAAGCGAGTCTTTTGCCCGTGTTTTCCACAAGCAATTGGCATACGCCATATGTTGTGGATCACATCTCGCAATTTATACCATATATGGTGTGTGTCCAGAGTGAATTTTATGTTTTCAACAGGCGCCTCTTTTTTCCCGGATATTTCATGACCCCAGACACGACGCCCGGCCTGCTGATGATCGATCTCGACGCCGTCGCCGCGAACTACCGGGCCTTCCGCCAGTCCTGCGCGGCAAGCTGCGCGGTCGCGGGCGTGGTCAAGGCGGACGCTTACGGCCTCGGCATGGCGCAGGTCGCGCCGGTTCTGGCGCGGGAAGGCTGCCGCCAGTTCTTCGTCGCGACGGTGGAGGAGGGAATCGCGCTGCGGTCCCTGACCGACCATCCGGTCTATATTCTCGGCGGGCTGTGGCAGGGCGCCGAAGACGACTATATCGCGCGGAATCTGACGCCCGTTCTGAACAGCCTGGAAGAAATCGAACGCTGGCGGGACCGGGCGCGCCGGAGCGGCCGGAAACTGCCCGCCCTGCTGCATTTCGATACGGGAATGAACCGGCTCGGCCTCGGCGCGGACGAGGTGGAAAAGCTGATGGCCGACAGCAGCCATCTTGAGGGCATCGATGTGCGGTTCGTCATGAGCCACTTCGCCTGCGCGGATGAAAGAGACCATGCCATGACCGTCGAACAGGCGGCGCGTTTCGAAACGGCTGCCGCGCGTTTTCCAGGCATCCCGCGTTCGCTCGCCAATTCGTCCGGCGCCTTTCGGGACAAGGCCTGGCATTACGATATGATCCGTCCCGGCATGGGACTTTACGGACTCAATCCCCTCCCGGAACAGACGAACCCGATGCGTCCGGCGGTGAGGCTGGCAACACGATTGCTGCAGGTCCGGCACGCGCAAAAAGGCGAAACGGCGGGATACGGCGCCACGTATCGTTTTGCGAAAAAGACCAGGCTGGGCACGGTCGCGCTGGGATATGCCGACGGGTTTCTGCGCGCGGGCGGCAACCGGGCGCAGCTCTATTATCGCGACACGCCGTGCCCGATCGTCGGGCGCGTTTCGATGGACTTGATCATCGTCGATCTGGGCGACGCGCAGGCCGTTCCCGGCGACCGGCTTGAAATCATCGGCCCGCACCAGGACGCGGACGCCCTGGCGGCGTCGCTGGGGACGATCGGCTATGAAGTGCTGACCGGGCTGGGACGGCGGTGGAAGCGGGCCTATGTTTTATAGGCCGTCATCCGCATGATCTCCGGCAAATCGATGTCGGATACGGGCGCATAGTTTTCCGTGAACGATCCAGGGAAGCGGAAATCCCACCATTCGGACGGCAGCGGCAGCAGCGGCAGGTCGAGCAGGGCGGCCGATTCGGCGAAGGCCCGTTCCAGCCGGGCGCGGTGGTCGATGATTTCCGGCGGAAAGTCGCGGCAGGCGCGGGCGGATTCGGGCGTCATCGTGTCGAACGCCGTGCCCATGTCCCATGCCTGTCCGGTCGCGGCATCCTCGACCGCCACGTCGACCGCCATGCCGCGCGGATGGCCGCCCTGGCCGGGCTTCGAAAGCAGGCGGCTGTCGCCCTCGCACCATTGGGGGTTGGCGCGGACGATGGCCGTCCCCTGCATCGCCGCCTGCGCCTCGACCGGCCGCAGCCCGTCTTTCAGGACCAGCCGCGCGTTGTACCGGTCGTGCAGCGAACGGGCCGCTTTAATGACGATAGGCGCGAACAGGGTGTGCAGCCAGAGCGTCGCGCCGGGCCGGTACAGGGCGGCCTTGAAAATATTCTCGGGATGCGCCGCGTCGGCATAAACCAGGTCGACCCGTAAGGGATGGGTGTCCGCGAGGGCGGCCATGTCGGTCAGGTCGGAAGGGGGAATTCTGTTCATCCTGTCAGGGTCCTGTCCGGCGGCTCTGGATTTTGCCAATTGAATCATATAGTCTGCGCGGGTGTTTGAACAGGGACGCGCATGACCGCCAGCATCGAGCAGGATTATAACAGGCAGGCCAATCCCGCGCCCGCGCCGCTGGAGGCCGCGCTCGACCTGTGCGAGGCGCTCGGCCACACCATCATGGGCTTTTTCCGCGCGGTCGGGCGGCTGATGATCTTCATGATCAAATCCGTCATCCATGTCTTCATGCCGCCGTTCTTCCCGCGGCTGGTGCTGCGCCAGTTCGTCGATATCGGCTTCTATTCCCTGCCGGTCGTCGGCATGACGGCGGTGTTCACCGGCATGGTGCTGGCGCTGCAGAGCTATACCGGGTTCGCCCGCTTCAACGCCGAAAGCGCGATCGCGGGGGTCGTCGTCCTGTCCGTGACCCGCGAACTGGCGCCCGTCCTCGCCGGGCTGATGGTAGCGGGCCGGGTCGGCGCCGCCATCGCCGCCGAAATCGGCACGATGCGCGTCACGGAACAGATCGACGCGATGTCGACCCTGTCCGTCCACCCGTTTAAATACCTGATCGCCCCGCGCGTGCTCGCGGGCGCGGTGACGCTGCCGCTGCTGGTTCTGGTGGGCGACATCATCGGCGTGTTCGGCGGCTATATCGTCAGCATTTACCGCCTGGGGTTCAGCCCGGGCAGCTACCTGCACCAGACATGGACGATCCTGGAACCCGTCGACGTGCTGTCCGGCCTGACGAAGGCGGGCGTGTTCGGGCTGATCGTCGCGCTGATGGGATGCTATCACGGCTATCATTCGGGCCGCGGCGCGCAGGGCGTGGGCGCGGCGACGACCAACGCCGTGGTTTCCGCCTCGATCCTGATCCTGATTTCCAACTACCTTCTGACCCAGCTGTTTTTCTCATGACCGATGCCGCCGCGACGCCGATGATCGAACTCAAGGGCCTGAAAAAATCCTTCAAGCGCAAGCAGGTCCTGCAGGGGATCGACCTGGCCGTGCCCAAGGGCAAGTCGCTGGTGGTAATCGGCGGGTCCGGCACGGGGAAATCGGTCATGCTGAAATGCATCCTGGGCCTGATCGCGCCCGATTCCGGGTCGATCACGGTCGACGGCCAGGATACGACGCATTACAATTCCCAGGAGCGCAACGCGATGATGCGCAAATTCGGCATGCTGTTCCAGGGCGCGGCTTTGTTCGATTCACTGAAAGTCTGGGAAAACGTCGCCTTCGGCCTGGTGCAGGGGCGCGGCGTGGACCGTCACGACGCCTATGGCATCGCCATCGAGAAGATGAAGGCGGTCGGCCTGGACGAGGCGGTGGGCCAGCAATATCCTGGCGAGCTGTCGGGCGGGATGCAGAAGCGGGTCGGCCTTGCCCGCGCCATCGCGGCCAGCCCCGAGATCCTGTTCTTCGACGAACCGACCACGGGCCTCGACCCCATCATGGCCGACGTCATCAACGAACTGATCGTCGACTGCGTCAAGGATCTGGGGGCAACGGCGCTGTCCATCACCCACGACATGGCCAGCGTGCGCAAGATCGCCGACAACGTCGCGCTGATCTGGCAGGGAAAGATCATCTGGCACGGCCCGATCGAGGAAATGGACGATTGCGGCAACCCCTATATCGACCAGTTTATCCACGGCCGCGCCCACGGCCCAATGACAGACGGCATGGCCGTCGCTTCCTGACTCCCTGATGGATAGGGCAGATCCATGAAAATCAGAGTCTGGCTGGCAGCCATCCTGATTTTTTTGCCGGGCATGGCCGCCAGAGCCCGCCGGCGCCTTTTTCCCTCACACCCGTGCTCGACGACCTCGACCACCCTGTCTTCGCCGTGCCCCTGCCGGAGGGCGGGTTCCTGATCTCGGCGCATAACGAGCCGCTTTCGCGTCTCGGCGCGGACGGGCGCAGCCGGTCGCCGGTTATGGGCATGCCCGCCAATCTGGTGGAACGGTTCGACCATAACGGCATGCTCGACCTCGTTCTCGATCCCGCCTATCCGTCCAACCATCTTATTTATTTTTCCTACCTCGCGGGATCCCTTGTTGAAAACAGCGTGCAGGTCGTGCGGGCGCAGCTGGAGGGCAATACGCTTGTCAACCCGGTCCTCCTCCTCGATTCCCGTCCGCGCAGCGCAAGGATGGAATCGCTGGGGGGCCGCCTTTTAATGGCGGGCGATGCGACGGTGCTGGCAGTTATCGGCGATCGCGGCTGCGGAGACGAGGCCCAGGACGTTAAAAGCGATCTCGGCAAGATTATCCGCCTCAATCGCGACGGCTCCATTCCCGCGGACAATCCGTTCGCGAACGGACGCCATGCCCTGCCTTCCGAAAAACGCGCCTTGCCCGAACTGTTCAGTTATGGCCATCGCGCCCCGCAGGGCCTTGCGCAACAGCCGGGAAACGGATCGATCTGGAGCGCGGGCGCGGAGCCCGATACGCGCGACGAGGTGAATATCATACAGTCAGGCAATAATTACGGATGGCCCGTCACCACCTTCATGCCGCATGGACAGCCGGGCGGGGCCCATAGCGTCCAGGACGCCAAACTGGCCGCGGACCGGACGACCGGCCCCGTCGCAGTCTGGTCCCCCGGGATCGATCCGTCTTCGATGCTGTTTTACAACGGAAAGACCGCACTGCTTCAGGGGAAGCTCCTGGTCGCCGGGACAGGAAAGTCCGTCCTGCGCGCCGTCACGGTCAGAGGCCGGTCTTCGGCGCGTTACGATGATTACGCCGTGCCCGGGGACGACGGCATACAGGATATCCGGAGCGGACCGGACGGTGTTTTATACATCCTGACCAAAGGCCGCGACGGGCAATTGTTGCGCGCCGGTCCATAGGACCTTTCCCCCGTCCTTCAGCTGTGTCATATAAATCCCATGCGCTGGCTGCTCTATACGTTTCTGGCCTTGTTCTCGCTCGGGCTGCTCGGTCTCATGGCCGCCGTCGGCGGGGCGGCGTATATCATCTCCGCCAACAGCAAGGACCTGCCGGATTACAACCAGCTGAAGGATTACCGCCCGCCGGTGGTCACGCGCATCTATGCGGGCGACGGGCGGCTGGTGGCGGAATACGCCGAGGAAAAGCGCGTCTTCGTGCCGGTCGAGTCCGTGCCCGATATCGTGAAGCATTCCTTCATCGCGGCGGAAGACAAAAACTTCTACCATCACAGCGGCGTCGATCTCTGGGCTGTCGCGCGGGCCGTGGTGTCGAACCTTAAAAACCATGGCAGCGGCAAGCGGCCGGTCGGCGCCTCGACCATCACCCAGCAGGTGGCGAAGAATTTCCTGCTGACCAACGAAGTGTCCTACAAGCGCAAGATCCGCGAGGCGATCCTCTCTTACCGCATGGAAAAGGTGATGAGCAAGGACAGGCTGCTCGAACTTTACCTGAACGAAATCTATCTGGGCCAGGGCGCTTACGGCGTCGCCGCCGCATCGCTGAACTATTTCGACAAGCCGCTCAACCAGCTGGAGATCGAGGAGGCGGCGTTCCTCGCCTCCCTGCCCAAGGCGCCCAACAATTACAATCCGCAGCGCCATCCCGAGGCCGCGCTGGCCCGCCGCAACTGGGTGATCGGACGGCTGACCGAGGACGGCTATATCACGAAATCGCAGGCCGAGATCGCGCAGGCCAAGCCGCTGCTGGTCGTCAACCGCGACAACACCGGCAGCTTCGACGCGCCTTATTTCGCAGAGGAAGTCCGGCGCGAGATCGTCGACCGCTACGGCGCGGAATCGCTGTACGAGGGGGGGCTGGCCGTCCGCACCAGCGTCGACCCGGCGCTGCAGGAGCTGGCGGAAAGCACGCTGCGCGACGGGCTCGAAGCCTATGACCGCCGCCATGGCTGGCGCAAGCCGCTCGGCTCAGTAGGCACAGGCGGCGACTGGGCCGCGCGCCTCGACAAATTCATGAAACCCGCGGGCCTGCGCGCGGACTGGACACTGGCGGCGGTGCTGGACGTCGCCCAGGACAAGGCGACGCTCGGCTTCAAGGACGAGTCGCGCGGCACCCTGCCGCTGTCCGACGTGCAGTGGACGAAGGCCGGGCTCACCTCGATGCGCCAGCTGCTGCAGGACGGCGACGTCGTGCTGGTCGCCCCGGCGAAAGACAAGGACGGCAAGCCCGACGGCACCTGGTCTTTGCGCCAGATGCCGCTGGTCAGCGGCGCGCTGGTCGCGATGGACCCGCATACGGGGCGGGTGCTCGCCATCCAGGGCGGCTGGAGCTATGCCCAGTCCGAATTCGACCGGGCGACGCAGGCAATGCGCCAGCCCGGCTCCGCGTTCAAGCCGTTCATCTATCTGGCGGCGCTCGAAAACGGCTTTACGCCCGCGTCGCTGGTGCAGGACGCGCCGTTCATCGGCGACCAGGGTCCCGGCATGCCGAAATGGGTGCCGAAAAACTATCATGACGATTTCCTCGGGCCGACCACGCTGCGCGTCGGGGTCGAAAAGTCGCGCAACCTGATGACCGTGCGCCTCGCCAGCTTCGTCGGCATGGACAAGGTGGCCGACATGGCGTCGCGGTTCGGCGTCATGGACGGCATGCCGCATTACCTGTCCTACGCGCTTGGCGCCGGGGAAACGACGCTGCTGCGCCTGACCACCGGCTACGCCCAGTTCGTCAACGGCGGCCACAAGATCGCCCCGACCTTCATCGACCGGATCCAGGACAGACGGGGGCGGACCATCTTCGCGCACGACATGCGTCCCTGCCAGGACTGCAGCGGCCTGATCGAATGGAACAACCAGGACGCCCCCGTCGTGCCCGATACACGGGCCCAGGTCGCCGACCCGCGCAACGCCTATCAGATGGTCTCGATCCTCGAAGGCGTCGTGCAGCGGGGCACGGGCACGGCGATCCGCGACCTGAATCGCCCTCTGGCAGGAAAAACCGGCACGACCAATGACTCCAAAGACACCTGGTTCGTCGGCTTTTCGCCCGACCTCGTGGTCGGCGTCTTCGTCGGCTTTGACGAACCGCGCACCATGGGCAAGCGGGAAACGGGCGCGACCGTCGCCGTGCCGGTCTTCAAATCCTTCATGGCCCAGGCCCTGAAAGACCAGCCCGCCATTCCCTTCCGCGTCCCGCCCGGCATCCACCAGGTGCTGATCAACGCCCATACCGGCCTGCGCGCCGGTCCCGGCGACACCAACACGATGTGGGAATCCTTCGTCGACGGGACGGAGCCGGGCGAGAGCGGGGCGACGGTCCTGGACGAAAACGGGGTGACGACGGCCCCCGGCATGGCGCCAGCAGGCGGGTCCCAGCCCGCCGACGCGGCCGGCACGGGAACGGGCGGCCTTTATTAAAATCAAGACGATTTTTAACTTTTACGGCGGGACGGCAAATACTGTATACTGATCGTACGATGCGGATCGCCCTGAAAACCAAAGGCCCGAAGCGGCTTTTCAAGGCCGGGATTGTGCTGTTCACGGCGCTGGTCCTGGTGCTGTGCGCGCCCCCTGAAAAGGCGCAGGCCGACGGGGGTTGCGACCCGCAATATATGCAGTCGCTGAAAGGGCGCAGCAATTCGGAGGCGAAGCGTCTTTCCGCCCAGAACAGGAACTATGTCTACAAGCCGGACAGCGTGCTGGAATATTCCTGTTTCTTCAGCTTCGTCGTCCATGCCCAGAACAATATCTCGATGCCGATCTCGCCGGGCCCGTGGGACAACATCGTCTCGACCCCCGGCTTCGAGTTCATGGCGCATAATTTCGGGCATTCCTACCTGAACGGCCATTTCGACCCGGGCGACGCCGAAGCGCCGGAAGGAGATTATCTCTGCGACGCCATGGGGCGGCTGTGGACGTTCGCGCGCTGCATTCAGCATCATCAATATGCCCCTGCAGAGAACTCCATCGATTTCAGCTGGTACGTCAATAACGACCCGCGGCAGTTTCCCGCGGACTTCCCCGCCTGCGCCCCGGCTGTCAAGCCGATAGACCTGAAGGACGCCTTTAACGGACGGGAAGCAGAATGGGACCTCTATCGCGGTTTCGGCGACGACATCCCCTATCCGACTGATCCCGTGCAGACCTACCTGACCCGCACAGACTGGACCGTCAGTGCGGAATGCGGCCCGCCGATCCCGACGGGGCTGCATATCTACAGGAAAACCAGCGACTATATGGAATATGTCTGCGCCAAGCCGGGCTGCACCTACGTGCCCGGACCCGCGGCGGCGGCGGGCACCTGCGTTAAATAAATTCTAGTAGCGCACCATGCAGGCCTGCGCGCCTGTCACCCCGACATCGTCGATCGACTTTTCCACCTGCAGGTTCCGGACGATTCCATTTTCAACGATCATGGAAAACCGTTTGCAGCGGTACCCCATGCCATAGCATGCAATGTCCATCCCAAGACCCAGCGCCTTCGTGAATTTCGCGTTGCCGTCGGACAGCATCGTGACCTTCCCTTCCGCCCGCGCGGCGTCGGCCCATTGTTTCATCACATAAGGGTCGTTGACGGCGACGCAGACGATCTCGTCGACGCCCGAGGCCTTGATAGCCTCGGCCTGGCCGATATAGTCCGGCAGATGTTTCTGGGCGCAAGTCGGCGTAAACGCGCCCGGCGTGCCAAACAAAAGAACGGTGCGGCCCCGAAAATAATCCACCGTGTCGATGTCTTCGATCTCGCCCTTCGCATTCAGGCGCTTCAGCACGACGCGGGGGATTTTTTTACCGTCCTTAATGGCCATGGGAACATTCCTTGGATGATCTTTCAGTCAGAGTGATCTATATCAAAAAAATATTTTGAAAACAGCAGAAGATAAGGGGCACGGCTGGCGGCGCCTGTTTACAAACCATCCCCAACCGCTTTAAAACTGACGGTAAAGAAGAGGAGCGCTTGATGGACGGACAGGGCGGATAACATGGGGGAAACGCCTTTGAGCCCATGGCTTGCCGGACGCGTGCTCGTGGCCATGCCGGGCATGGAAGACCCGCGCTTTCACCGCGCCGTCATTTTCGTATGCGCCCATGACGCGAACGGGGCCATGGGACTGGTGCTCAACCGCGTGCTGCCCGGCCTCGACCTTGGCTCCCTGCTGAACCAGCTGCATATCGGGGACGCCGCCGCGCCGCCGCCTTCCGTCCAGACGGTTCTCGGCGGCGGGCCGGTGGAGGAGGCGCGGGGGTTCATCCTTCACAGCCAGGATTACAGCCAGAAAGACACCGTGCGGGTCGGCAGGGATTTCGGCGTTACCGGGACGGTCGACGCCCTGCGCGCCATCGCCGAGGGACGCGGACCGAAGGACATGCTTTTCATCCTCGGCTATGCCGGATGGACGGCGGGCCAGCTGGAACAGGAACTGCAGGAAAACGCCTGGCTGGTGGCGGACGCCGATCCCGGCCTTATTTTTTACACCGATCCCGACCATAAATGGGAAGCCGCCATCCGCCGCCTTGGCGTGGACCCGGCCATGCTGTCCGGCGCGGCGGGACGGGCGTGACCGGGCTCAGGCGCATCCGCAACGCGTTCGCCTGCTCGCTGCAGGGTCTCAGGACCTGTTTCAAAACAGAAGAGGCGTTCCGCCAGGAAATTCTCCTGTGCGTCGTCCTCATTCCCCTGTCCTTTTTCCTGGCGGACACGCTGGCCGAATGGCTGCTCCTGAACGGTAGCCTGGCGATGGTGCTGGTGGTGGAACTGCTGAACACCGGGATCGAACGGGCGATCGACCGTATTTCCTTCGACCGTCACGACCTGTCCCGCGACGCCAAGGACATGGGCAGCGCCGCCGTGATGCTCAGCCTGCTTATCTTTGCCCTGTGCTGGGCTGCGATCCTGGTGTTCTAGGCGGGTCCTGCAGCTTCAGCCCGTAGACGTCCAGCGCCTTCGCCAGATGTTCCGGCGTGCAGCCGATGATCGTGCGGGGCCGGTCCGTCGACGCCGATCCCTGCGCGTCGCGCCCGAAGCTGCGGACGACCTGAAGCTGGGAGGGAAGCAGAATCTGGAAAAAACCGCCGCCCATGACGTAGACCTTTCCGCCGTCCTGTGTCTGGTATTCGCCGGGTTGCAGCGCGGCGGCGCGGGGATAGAGGGCGGAGCGGCGCAGGGCCGCGAGTTTCTTTTCGTCCGGGACGAACACGCCCGTGCAGTATTTGAAGACCTGATCGTTATTCGCCGACGGGATGTTCAACACCCCCGGACCGCGCATTTTCATCACGGCATAGGTCGCGGACACGGCGATCAGGCCGAGCAGGGCGACGACGGCGACGAGAAGGCCGGGTTTCCCCATTATATGACCTTTGCGGTTCAGGCTGCGAGGCGCGCGGCGATGGTCTCGTACTCTTCCAGTTTTTCCAGCGGCCCGAGCGCCGCCACGGTCGGCTTGCCCGAAAAGATTTTCCGGGAGAGCTCCATGATATCGTCGGGCGTCACGGCCTCGATCCTGACCAGCCGGTCGCGCACGTCGAACAGGCGCCCGAAATGGATCAGCTGTTTGGCCTGCTGGTTGGCGCGGGTCATCATCGATTCGCGGCCCATCAGCAGGTTGGCCTTCATCTGGGCCTTGGCCCGGGCCAGTTCAGGCCCGGTCACCGCGCTCGCGCAGATGCGTTTGACCTCGTCGCAGACGACGGGAACGAGACGCGGCAGCTTGTCCGGCCCCGTTCCGGCATAAATCGCGAACTGGCCGCTGTCCTGATACGCCGAATGGAAGCTGAAGATCGAATAGACGAGGCCGCGCTTTTCGCGGATTTCCTGGAACAGGCGCGACGCCATGCCGCCGCCGAGCACGGTGGAAAGGGCGGCTGCAGTATAGTAGGAATCGTCGTGACGGCTGATGCCTTCGAAGCCCAGCACGACATGGCTTTGCTCCAGCACTTTTTCCGTGCGGTGGTCGCCGCCGCCGTAACGGGCCGCGCCGCCGGAAAAGGCGCTGTCGGCCGGCAGGTCGCCGAAAAGGGCCTCGACGCGCCTGACCATCTCCTCATGACCGACATTGCCGGCGGCGGAGACGACCAGTCTTCCGGGCGTATAAAACTGGCGAACATAATTCATCAGCGTGTCGCGCCGCATGCCGCTGACGATATCCGCCTTGCCCAGGATCGGCGCGCCGATCGCCTGGCCGGGATAGGCGATTTCCTGATAATTGTCGAAAATGATGTCGTCCGGCGTATCCGCCGTCATGCCGATTTCCTGCAGGATGACGTCGCGTTCCCGCTCCACCTCGTCTTCCGGCATGGTCGAATGCTGCAGAATGTCCGACAGGATTTCGAGCGCCAGGCCGAGGTCGTCCTTCAGCAGATGGATATGATAGGCGGTCACTTCGCGGCTGGTATAGGCATTGACCTGGCCGCCAACGTCCTCGACCTGCTCGGCAATGTCCGCCGCGCTGCGCGTGGGCGTGCCCTTGAACAGCATATGTTCGACCATATGCGCGACGCCGTTATGCGCCATGTCTTCGTGCCGTGTCCCGACATCGGCCCAGACGCCGACGGCGACGCTGTCAACCTCGCGCACAGTATCCGTAATGACCCGCAGGCCGCTTTTTAGGGTGGTCAGTTCAATGCTCATAATGATTAGTCCATAGGCCGAAAACGCCGCAAATACAAGAGGCCGATAGGGAGGTCAGGCGCGGGCGTTGGCCCGGATGAAGCTTTTCACCCGCTCGATATCGTTGGGCAGGGCGATCAGATGTTCCGCCTTGTTCATCACCGCCGCCAGCCGGGGGGGGACGGGGGGCTCGATCCCGGTGGCTTTCCTGACCGCTTCAGGGAACTTGGCGGGGTGGGCGCAGGCCAGGACCACCGTAGGACCGGAAGGGCCGGATGCGTCTTTTCTAACGGCTTTCGCGGCATGCAGGCCGACCGCCGTATGCGGGTCGATCAGGATCCCGGTCTCCTGATAACAGCTGCGCATGCTTTGCAGCGTCTCTTCGTCGCTGCAGCGGCGGGCGCTGAAGTCGGACAGCACGGCGCGGTGCTGCGCAGGCGAGACGGTAAAGGATTTGCGGGCGCCGAACTGTTCCATCATGCCGCGCAGCGCGTCATGGTCCCGACCCAGCACTTCGCACAAATACCGTTCGAAATTGCTCGATATCTGGATGTCCATGCTGGGGGTAAGGCTGGGGCTCACCTTTTCAAGCTTCATGGTCCCGGTCTCGAAAAAACGCGTCAGAATATCGTTGCGGTTCGAGGCGATGGTCAGGCCGCCGACCGGAAGACCCATCCGCCGCACCGCCCAGGCCGCGTAGATGTTGCCGAAGTTCCCCGTCGGCACGGCAAAGGAAACGGGCCGTCCCGGCGCGCCAAGCGCGACGGATGCGGCGATGTAATAGGCCATCTGGCCGACGATGCGCGCCCAGTTGATCGAATTGATGGCCGACAGGTTGTATTTGTCGCGCATCGCCTGGTCGGCGAACAGGGTTTTCACGGCGGCCTGGCAATCGTCGAAGGTGCCTTCCAGCGCGATATTGAACACATTGGGCGCGCCCACGCTCGTCATCTGCCGCCGCTGCACTTCGGACGTGCGGCCCTTCGGATGCAGGATGAAGATGTCGAGGTTGCGGCAGCCTTTGCAGGCCTCGATGGCGGCGGAGCCGGTATCGCCGGACGTCGCGCCGACGATGGTCATGCGGCGTCCGGACTGTTCCAGCACCCGGTCGAACAGCCGGCCCAGCACCTGGAGGGCATAATCCTTGAACGACAGGGTCGGGCCGTGAAAAAGCTCCAGCAGCCAGACGTCCGGAGACAGTTGAGTTAAGGGCGCCACCGCCGTGTGGTCGAACGTTTTCGGGGCGTAAGCCTCGCGCGTGATGTCCTGAAGTTCGGAGGCGCCCAGCAGCCCGCCCGCGAATTGCTGCAGCATATGCCACGCGATTTCGGCATAAGGTCTTCCGCCAAGGGTCGACAGCATGGCGGGGTCTATCTGCGGCCAGCTTTCCGGTATATACAGCCCGCCATCGGGCGCCATGCCAGACAAAAGGACATGTTCGAAAGACTGCGGCGCGCCGGGTCCGCGGGTGGAGATATATTCGATCATGCGCATATTTAAACACAGGACCCAGTGATTGTCAGCCGGTCAAAAAGAGTCTTGTGCCGAAATAGGACGCATATTATTTTTCTTTTATGAAAACGCAAAACAGCTTTTCCCAAGAGTTGGATCCCGCCGGACAGGCCGAAGACTTGTGCCGTCAGGCGGAGGCGCTTTATAAAAAAGGAAACAAGGCAGAAGCCATTGCCGGATTCGAGGCGGCGATCAACGCCGACCGGCACTGTGAAGAGGCCTATATCGGCGCCTCCAGGATTTTTCTCGAAGACGGGTTTTTCCTGCACGCCATGGATTGTTACGCCCGCGGTATCCAGGAAGCGCCGGAAAGTATAATTCTGAAAGAAAAATTCGTCTTTCTGTTGCGCAGCACCAGTTTTCGCATATTCAACCCCCGGCTGAAACAGCTGATCCTCACCTGCCTCGAAACGCCCGACGTCGATTTTTTCGCGACCGGCCCCGCATGGTTCAGCATCCTGGCATCGGATCCTGTGTTTAAGCCGCTTTACAAGGCGCTGCGGCGGCATAAAAAGTTTCTGAAATTCAAGAAAGAGATGACGAACCGCCAGGATCTTCAAGGATTACTCGATCCTTTTTTCCTGGGCGGGCTAAAGAAACTTCTGGTCCCAGACCTTGGGTTCGAGCGTTTCCTTACCCATCTCCGCCGCTTTTTGCTGGAGACGCTGCTGGACGATCCCGAAACGTTCGAAAAGAAAAACTGGCGTCCTCTGGCGCTGGCGCTGGCGCTGGCGCAGTATTGCTTCTTCACGGAATATGTCTTTACCGTCGACGAGGAAGAACGGCAGCGTGCCGAAACGCTGAAACAAACCGTCGAAAGCGAGGCCGCCGACGAATCGAGTCTGGCCGTCGCTGCCTGTTATTTTCCTTTATTTACGTTAAAAAACGCCCGGGACCTCAGCGGGCGTTCCTTCACACGCGACCTGCAGGACGTGATCGATATCCAGATCCGCGGACCCCTGGACCAGCAGACCATGGCAGGGTCGATCCAGGCGATGACGCCTATCGGCAACGCCGTCTCGCAAGCCGTCAAAGCTCAGTATGAAGAGTTCCCTTACCCGCGCTGGAAAACGTTTTCTCGGCAGATATACAGCGAAGACATAGAAGGCCGCCTTTCGGGAAAGCCGGTCTCCATTCTGGTCGCGGGCTGCGGCACGGGCCGCGAGGCGATCGAACTGGCCGCCATGTTTCCCCAGGCCAAGGTGCTTGCCATCGATCTGAGCGTGTCCAGCCTGTCCTACGCGATGGAAAAAAACCAGCGCTACGGTCTTTCCAACATACAGTTTCGGCAGGCGGACATCCTGATGCTTGCCGGCCTGCCCGACCGGTACGACTTTATCGCCAGTTCCGGCGTTTTGCATCATATGGAAGACCCCTATAAAGGCTGGTCCGTTCTTGCCGGGCTGCTCAAAGAAGGCGGGCTGATGCGGGTCGCGCTTTACAGCGACCTTGCCCGCAAAGCGATCGCGGAGACCCGCGACGTCATCAGCAGGCTCGGCTACGATGCCGGCGCGGACTCGATCCGGAAATTCCGGGCCGACTGTAAAAAATATCTGAGGCGCCACACCTATAAGGGCATTACCGCGTCTTTCGATTTTTACGCACTGTCGGAATGCCGGGACCTCCTGTTCCATGTCCAGGAGCACAGGTTCGACATTCCCACGGTCAAGAAAAACCTTGAAAGCCTGCATTTGCGCTTCCTCGGTTTTCTGTTGCCGGATACCGTAAACGCCCAGTTCAAAAAAATGGACCCGAAGGCGGATCTTCTGGATCTCGATGCCTGGAACCTGTTCGAGCGGAAAGAACCGGAGACGTTCCGGACGATGTATAAATTCTGGTGCGAAAAAATCTAGCCCGCGGTCAGGCCGCGGCCTTGACGTAGCGTTGTTCGAGATGACGGATCAGGGCGTCGGGGCCGGGCGCCACGCCGGAGGCCAGGCGGTTCAACGCGTTGAAATCGTGCAGGCGTCCCTTTGAATGGATGTTTTTGCGCAGCCAGTCGGTGATGGCCGCGAAGCGTCCTTCGGCGATGCGGGACTGGATGTCGGGAATATCGCGCTTCATCGCCTCGAACTGCTGGGCCGCCATCATGTGCCCGACCGTATAGGCGGGGAAATAACCGAACTTGCCGACGAACCAGTGCACGTCCTGCAGGCAGCCTTCGGCCATGGTCTTCGGCTGGATTCCCAGGATGTCCTGCATCTGCGCGTTCCAGGCTTCGGGCAGATCGGCGACTTTCAGGCGGCCCTCGACGAGGTCTTTCTCCAGCCGGTAGCGATGTTCGACATGAAAGAAGTAGGTCAGTTCGTCCGCCGTCTTGCGGTCGGGCGACAAGCGCACGCGTGTTTTCAGCCTGTGCAGGTTTTCGGCGCTCAGCACAGGGTTGTGCAGCCCGTGAAACAGGCCTTCCGCCCGCGGCGCCAGAAACTGGAAAAACGAACGCGTCCGGCCGATCACCATTTCGATCAGCAGGGCCTGGGATTCCTGGACCGCGGATCCCATGTCCTGGCCCACCGGCTGGTAGCGCCATGTCTTGCGCGGCAGGCCCTGCGTATAAATGCCGTGCCCGCCCTCATGCAGCGCGCTTTTCATCGAGATCATGAAGTTGCGGATATCGACCGTCTTGATGACCAGCCGCGTGTCGTCCGGCGTGCCGCCCTCGACCGGGTTATGCCCGGTCTCGTATAGCCCGCCGCGCTCGAAATCGAAGCCGATCGCTTCCAGCAGCGCCTTGTTCAGCCACATCTGCGCTTTGGCGGGGTAAAAATCGGCGATGTCGCGCGGCGGCTCCTCCCGGGCCTGACGCTCCATCGCCAGCGGCAGCATTTTGTGCAGTTTTTTGTGCAGCTGTCCGAACCAGTCCTCGATATCGAGTTCCGAGACGCCGGGCATGAAATCGTCCATCATCACCTGATACAGGGAATTGCGTCCCGTCGCGCGGGCGCGCAGTTCCGCAATCTGTTTCGCAAGGTCGATCTGGCCCGACAGGAACTCGCGCGCCCCCGGCCAGTCGCTCTGCGCCAGGACGTCGCGGTGGCGGCGGCGGCCTTCATATTCCAGGCGCGCCTTGCGCTCGACGATATCGCCGCTCAGGGGGCCGTCGGAATCGTGCAGCGCCTGCATTTCGCGTAAATTGGCGGAATCCCATTCGTCCCAGTCCGAGGGGCTCTGCGCCAGATGGTTGGCGGCGCGGTCCAGAAGCTTGACCGTGTCCTGGCCGGTCAGTTTTTCATGTTCGAGGCGATGCAGGTAGGCGATCTGGCCCAGCCTGCTTTTCCAAGCGCCTTCCGGCATCGCGGTCAGGAAGTCGCGGCCCATGGTCTCCGCGATGGCGCGGATGCGCCCGATATCGCGAAAACGGATTTTCAGTTCCATATAGGCGTCCGACGGATGCTCTTCATACTGGCGGACAATGACGGGGGCTTCGATGACAGGCGGCGTAGCCGGGGCGATCACCGGCGCACGCGGCCTGCGATGATGACGCCATTGGTGGGAAAGCCGGTCCCAGAAAGACCCGCTTGTGAAGAAAAGAACGATTTTCCGCCAAAATTCCTTTAATCCGTCCATCCGACCAAGATAGGCCCGATGGCCGCAGACCGCAAGTTGCGTCGCTTATAAAAACCGGCCCAGCAACCCGCTTTGGGGCGTTTCGGTGAAAATATCCCGGTGCCAGTTGTCCAGCTGGAGACTGCTGGCGCGCTGGCTCAGGCGGCCCTTGTCGGAGGCGATCTCCCAGCATTCTGGGTTGACGGTCTCCATCGAATCCAGGGCGTTCTTGATGTTATAGATCACCGGCTGCTGGCTGCCGTCCTGCGTGTTGACGCGGGGGCCCAGCACCTTGTAGGGCAGGCCGAGCCTCTTGAAGCTGCGAAAATCCGCAGGGTCCATCAGGCTGATGCAGTCGAGAAGACCCCTGTCCATCGCCGTCTCGAACGCCGCCTTGATCAGCCCGAGAGGGGCATAGGTAATGCGGCGGCGGGCAAAGGCGCGGCCGATCGGGATCATGTCGCTGCTGCCCTCCTGTTCGCAATACGCGGGCAGATAGCGCCCGTCGCCCGGCCGGCGGCGGAACTGCCACGCCATGCACAGGCGGGAAATCTCGCACAGATGCTGCGCCCGGTCCTCGTTTTCCAGCAAAGGATGCCGGACGACCTGCTGCATCTCGAAACTTTTCAGGGGGTCGCTGACGCCGGGCAGCAGCACGCGCACCGTGCCCGCCACCTGGCCGGTCGCGGTGTGGATCATCAGATGATGCACGGCGCGCGCGTCGTAGACGTCTTTTTCGATCAGGGCCGGATTGTCCAGACCATCCTGGGCCTCAAACCGTCCGTCGGTACGGTAAACCCGGTAGCGCAGGCGGAACGCCTGATCCCGCAGAGCGTCGGTATCCGCCTCGACGACGCTGAACGTCTTCCAGTAGGACTGGTAAAACGTCTGCTGGATGATCGTGCGCATGCATGCCTGAAGTAAAGTTTCGTCCTGCATGGGGCATACTCCGTTCATTATGACCTATGCCTGAGTATAGACGCCGTGCTTTAAGGTTATTTTAACAAACCGGAAGATTTGAATAAAATGCCGCCGATCCTATTCGACGAATTCCTCCATGTCCGGCACGCGGGAGAAAGCGATCTTGGTGCCGAGAAAACCGGCGCTCGTTTTCGGGGACGGGCCCAGCTGGATGGATTCGGCGCCGTATTTTTTGTTGATGCCGTCCATCAGCCCGGTCAGGGCGTCATGTTTTTTCTGCAGTTTCCGCAAGGCGTCCGATTTCATGTCGAACAGGTCTGGCGTGATCTCTTCCCGCCTGCACAGGCCATGCATTGTCACCGACACTTTCTTGAACCGGGAACGTCCCATCGTCCCCGATTGCGCCATGGCTGCCCATAAATCGTCGAGCGCGTGCAGGAACGCATAGTTGTCCTGGCAGGGGGACAGTTTTACGTCCCCGGCCCAGCGTTCGTCGTCGACGGTGCGCGCCCCGAAATGAAACAGCGTCGCGTAGAGCCCGTGCCGCCGCAACCGCGAGGCCGCCTTGGTTGTCAGCCGCCGCGCCACTTCGCGCGCCCGGTCGGGGGTGCGCAGATCGCTGTCCAGCATCCGCGAATGCCCGACCATGGAGGTCGTGGTCCGCTGGTCCGGAATGTCGTAACCGTGCAGGTTGTACCAGAACCGCTCTCCGCCGACGCCGCCCCAGACGCGGCGGGCATGTTTCGGCGACATGTTCCAGAAATCCTCGACGGAACGGATTCCCGCCTGGTTCAGCCGCGCCTCCATCCGCACGTTGATGCCAGGCAGGTCGGTCAGGCCGAGGGCGAACAGGCGTTCCTTCATCGTCTCCGGTTCCAGGACGACCAGGCCATCCGGCTTCTGCATGTCCGTCGCGACCTTGCCGAGGAAGCTGTTGGGCGCGATTCCGACGGAACAACGCAGCATCGGCCCGACATTGCGTCCGATACCATCTTTCAGCCGCCTCGCAGCATCGAGCGCCGCCTCACGGCTGCGCAGGCGCGGCGGCAGGCGGCTCGAAAATTCGTCGATGGACCATACTTTGTTGATGGGAACATGACGCACCATCTCTTCCTGAACGCGATCGTGATACAGGCGGTAGGCGTCGTGCCGCGCCAGCACACAGCGAAGGCCAGGGCACATCTGCTTCGCCTCTTTCACCTGCGTGCCCGTTCTGATGCCGTAAGCCTTGGCTTCCGACGAGGCGGCGATCACGCAGGTGTAATCCGTCTCCATGGGCACAACGGCCACTGGACGGCCCCGCAGTTCGGGACGGTCCTGCTGTTCGACGCTGGCGAAGTAGCTGTTAAGGTCGAGAAACAGCCATTTATATCCGGTGAGATCCTGCATGAAAATGTTCCTGTTTTGTTCTTTTAGCGCAGAAGAACCGGAACAGGCAAGCCGTAAATCAGGGCAAAGGCGTCGAAGGGCGGCCGGACCGCGGGAGGGAGGCGAGGGCGTTGTCCAGGAAATCGTCGGCGATGCGGCGGCAGACGGGCTTTCCGGTCTTCAGTTCGTAGCGGTAGGCGCCGCCGGCGTTAATGGTGTTGACCTCGGACAGGACCCGCCGCGAGCGGCTGTCCAGCAGCGTATCGACACCGTAATAATGGATGCCCAGCTGACGCAGCGGCGCATCGATCCGGCGTACGATCTCGACCTCGCGGTCGTCCGGTTCGGCCATGTCATACGACCCGCCCGCCATCAGGTTGCACAGCCAGTCACCCGGCTTCGGCACGCGGCGTATCGCGCCCAGGATCACGCCGTTGGAAACGATCAGGCGGTTGTCCGATTGCTGCGGATGGTCGAGATACTCCATCGCCAGGCACGCACCGTTATCGGCGAGGAACTGACGCACGTCCTGTTCGGACTGCAGGTCGCCGGGGCCGTTCGCCCGGAACCGGACGACACCCTTGCCGCCAAAGCTGTTCAGGACTTTCAGCACCATGTCGGGGCATTGCCGCCGGAATTCCATGACGCCGTCGGCGGTGTGGCAAAGCTTTATCCGGGGCATGAGGTCGCCCAGCAGTGGCTGCAGCGACAGAAGGAACGCTTTCGTACCGGTGCGGATGATCCCCGAAGGCCTGTTGGAGATGAACCGGTCGCCCCACAGCGTCTCGGTATAACGAAGGAGGCTATCGCCCGGCAGGTCGATCCGCATCCATACGGCATCCGCGTCCGTCACCGGGACGGAGACGACGGGAGCGGACTCCCGGGTTTCAAAGCTGTAATCGCCAGACGCGATCCGCGCATGGATCTGGCGGATTCGCGTATCCCGCGCTTTGTAGAAATGGCCGTTTTCAGGAATGACGCGGTCGGCCACATAGACCCTGTCGGCTTCGGGGCGCGCGGCCAGGGCGCGCACCAGCGGATAAAACGTGGCTTCCGCCCCGTACTCGGTGGTGTCGGTCAGGACGATGATACGCATCTGTTCTTATACCCCAAAAAGCCGGAAACGGCAAAAACCGCCTTTCAAACAGCGCAGCCGGTACGATTGTTCCGGAACAAATTTGCAAATTACGTAAATAATGAATAGGATATTAATAAATTTTTAACGGAACTCTGGAAACCCGCCCGCGTTGGCGCCATATAGGTATTACAGCGTTCATAGAAAAGGTCTTACGGATGGAGCCAGTCTCTCCTGTAACTACCGGTTTTTTCCCCAAACAGCGTTCGGCGCGGCGGGGAAATGCTTCCTATGAGTTTGTTGACGCCGAAGAGGAGCAGGACGAAAAAATCGACCTGCGCCTGTCACGGCCATTGGCCAATATCCCCATGCTGCTTGAAATTCTGTCCAAGGCGGGAGAGCCGGCGAATAAAAGCGGGCAAACCGTCGTCCTTCACCGGCGATGGGAAGACAGGGCGAACAAGCAGGACCGGTCGCAATATACCCTGCCTTTATAAAGATCAAAAATTTCGGCCTTTCCAGACGGAAAGGCCGAAACAGAGTCTCAATAATGCCATAAGGGTCAGGCGGCGACGGCTTCCGAAGCCTTTTTAATGGTGCGGCTGAACTGGTCGTTGATTGGTTCGAACGCGTCCGTGGCCATTTTCACGGCCAGTTCCGACAGGCGTGTCGTCGTGACCATGAAATCGTCGAAGCCCTGCTGGGCGATACGGTTCTGTGCTTCGGTGAATTCGTTCAGGGTTTTGCAGCCAAAAATGGATTTCATGGCCTGGGCGTTTTTCTCGGCCGAGGTCTGGGCCATCTGCATGCAGGTCTTGAAAATGTCTTCGAAACCTTTCATGGCGATGTTGCCGGACTGCATCAGAGCGTCCATCTGCTCTTTCTGGGACAGACCGGCTTCCTGGGCCATTCTGTCGAACTGGTGTTTTTTCTGGGTCATCAAAGTCTCCATGGTTGGGATGGTTGCGCCGGCAAAACGCGTGGGGAACGGATAGACCGCCCCGGCCACGGCCGGCTTTGTAACGTCGCGCTTCACTTTCGCGGCTTTGGCCGCCACTTTCGGGGCCTTGTCTTTCTTGCTTCCGGCGGCTTTGGACTTCGTTTTCTTCGTCATCGTTTTTTCCTTGTCTTGCATGGCCTTGCCGTTTTTCGCTGATGGAAGTCTGACACAGTCCATGCCGCATCGCAATATGGTGTACGGGACTATCCACCGACCGCCACCGGTATTGTGCAATGCACAATAGGCAATTTAGGAGGGTTACGACGGAAAGTCAAAGAATTTTTGCAATGCACAAAACGCTTTCAGCCAGTTTTTCACCGAACTTGACATACGGCTGTGCAAAAGGGGATGCTTTGAAACGTAACGGCAAAAAACCATAGAATATAATAATGTTAGGGACACCGTCTGCTTCCAGAACCGCCATTGCCGCCTGCCTGGCGTTCGCCCTGGCGGCGTCCTGCCCCGCAGAGGCGCGCAACAAGAAGAAACATCAGCGTATCATTCATAGCCCCCGTTGGGAGCAGTCCTACTATGTCAGGGGGGAGAACGGACAGGTGGTGGCGGAAAGCCGGGCCGATGAAAAACGCTATCCGGCCTCCCTCACCAAGCTGATGACCCTTCTGCTGCTTTTCGAAGAGCTGGAAAGGACCAAGGCTGAAAATCTGAAAGACGGGCTGACTCTCGCAAGCCTTCTGCCTGTCTCGGACTATGCCGCCTCGAAGGAGCGGACCAATCTCAAACTGCGAGCAGGCAGTTCCCTGTCCGTCGAAGACGCCATCCTTGGCCTGATCATATGCTCCGCCAACGATGCCGCCGTGGCGGTAGCGGAAGCGCTCAAGGGGAGCGAGGCCGCCTTCGCCGAGTTGATGACAAAACGGGCGCAGCAAATCGGTATGAACAATACCGTCTTTCGCAACGCTTCCGGCCTGCCCGACAGGCAGCAGGTCACGACCGCCCGGGATATGGTGACGCTGGCGATGTATATCTGGGACAAGTTCAAGGTCTACCGGCCTTATTTCTCCCGGACGAAGTTCATGTTCAACGGAGAGCGGTACAACACCCATAACGGCCTGATCAGAGGGTACGGCGGCGCGGGCGCGGAAGGCCTGAAGACGGGGTATATCAGGGATTCGGGGTTCAACCTCACCGGTGTCTTTTCCCGCGCGGGTCAAAGGGTGTTCGGGGCGATCATGGGCCAGAACAGCGCCTCTCTGGCGGTCCATGGCCTGAAACGATGGTTCGATACGTTCTTTAGACAGACCCCTTCCGGAATAGCGAATGTCACGCCTTCCGGGCCTCCTCCAAAGCTTGCGCGGGACTGAAGAAGGATAATGTTTGTTAACATATTGATTTATAAAAGATTTTTATAATATTTGCTTCGATCTAATTGCAGAGGCACCGCCTTTGAACATAGACAAGCCTTTGTGCCTGCGTTAAAATGGCGAATGGCCTGGAGCCGCCGGTCCGGCGCGTTCCGTTACCGCATAATCGCTGACCAGACGTAAGCCGGAGCATGATGATTTCGAGGACTTCAGGATCGTATCTTACAAAACCCCGCATGGTCGTCGCCATGCTGGTCATGCTGGCGGTTTCTCTTTCTTTTGTCGCGCCGTCTTTCGCCGCCGAGACGCATAAAACATCGGCGCATAAGGCGGCTACCCATAAAACGGCGCATAAAGCCAAGGCCAAAAAGAAATCCAGGCCACGGGTCGTGGCCACGGGGCCGAACCTGAAATACGCCTCCATCGTCATGGACGCGGCCAGCGGCGCCATCCTCAGCCAGACCAACCCGGACAAGACCGTCTATCCCGCCTCTCTGACGAAAATGATGACGCTTCTCGTGGTCTTCCAGGCGCTTGAAGAGGGTCGCGTGACCCTGCGCGACCAGGTGCATGTCTCGTCCTTCGCCGCGTCCCAGGCGCCCAGCAAGCTGGGCCTTAGGGCAGGCTCGACCATACGTCTGGAAGACGCGATCTACGCCGTCGTCACCAAATCGGCCAACGACATGTCCGTAGCGCTGGCGGAGCATGTGGCGGGCACGAACGGAACCTTCGTCTCTATGATGAACCGCAAGGCGGCCCAGATCGGCATGAAGAGCACCTATTTCGTCAATCCCAACGGCCTGCACAACCCGCGCCAGGTGACGACAGCGCGCGACATGGCGAAGCTGGGCGGCGTGCTGATTTACAGTTATCCGCGCTATTACAAATATTTCTCCACCCGGAATTTCCGCTACAACAAAGTCAACTACGCCAACCACAACCACCTGATGGAAACCTACCTGGGCATGGACGGTATCAAAACCGGTTACATCGTTCCCTCAGGCTTCAACCTTGTCGCGTCCGCCCGGCGCGGCGACCGCCGCCTGATCGGCGTGGTGTTCGGCGGCCTGTCCGCCAAGTCGCGCGACGCGCACATGGCCGACCTGCTCGACAAGGGATTCGCCAGCGAAAGCAACCTGACCGTGGCCAGCACCGCGCCGCAGCCCGGGCGCAAGCCCGTTCCGGCCGATCCCGCTGTCCAAAGCGAGGCCCAGCGCTGGGCGGCGCTGGCGCCGATGCTGCAGGACAAGGCCGTCAGCCGTGTGGTCGGCGAGGGCGACGCGGACACCAAGGCCGACGCCCGGCCGGACGCCGTGGCCATCCAGACCAGCCGGACCACCGCCACCCAGGCGCTGCAGATCATCCCGTCCGCTTATGCGTCCGAAAGCAGGAACAACTGGGCCGTCCAGATCGGAGCCTATAGCAGCCGCATCCGGACAGATCAGGCGCTCCAGGCGGTGACCGCCGCCCTGCCGCCAGAACTCAAGCACGCCACGCCGGCCATCGCGCCGCTGCAGACCGCCGCCGGATGGATCTTCCGCGGCCGCCTCAACGGCCTGACGCGCGAGGAGGCCGGTAAGGCCTGCGCCCGGATCCCCGACTGCCTGACCGTCAGCCCCTATGCCAACTGAGCGCCCGACGCGGCGCGCGCGGTCCGGAGAATCCGGCAACGTGCTGTTTTTCATCCTCCTCGGCGTGGTGCTGATCGGGCTGGTGACGGCGGCTGTGCGGTCCGGCGGCGGCGAAGGTGAGAATATCGACCGGGAACAGGCGATCATCGCCGCGTCCCAGATCCGGCAATACGCGTCGGAGATTGAACAGGGCGTGATCTCCATCCTGCAGAGCGGGGTCAGCGAATCCGACATCCGGTTCGCCCATCCCGACGCCCCGTCCGATTACGGCGCGGTCACGAATACACCCGCGCGCCAGGTGTTCGACCGCAAGGGCGGAGGCGTCGAATACCGCAAGGCCCCGACGGGCGCGAATGACGGCAGTGCCTGGGAATTCTATGGCCGCACCAGCCTTCCCCAGGTGGGGTCTTCAAGCCGAGGCGACCTGATCGCGGTGCTGCCGGCCGTGGCGGCGCCGGTATGCAAACGGCTTAATATCATGAATGGCTATGACGCGGCGACCCAGCCGGACGATCCCGGAACCTGCCTGAACGCGGGCGCCGCCTCGCGTTTCCGGGACGGTTCCCTGTATGAAGATTCGACGCCCAATACAGCCGACGACACGACATTCAGCGTCAAGCCCGCCATGGAAGCCTGCGTCCGCTGCGCGGACGGCAAATTCTACTTTTATCACGTCTTGATCGCGCGCTAGGCGCCGGCGGGTAGTCCGGCGCCTGGATTTTTAGAAATCGAACAGGCGGAAGCTGTGCTGGTCCGTCCCCATCAGGTCCTGGATTTCCCGGGTCAGGGGCATGGAGTAGTCATAGCTGGCGAGCAGCATGCCCGAGGACGAGTTGGTCAGGCGCAGCGTGACCAGAACGCGGCCATGGGCGCGGGCATAATAGCCGCCCAGCGTGGCGGAGGAAATGTTGCGCGGCGCTGCCGGGCCCGTCACGTTGAGGCCCAGCTGGGCGAAGCGTGCCGCCACCTGGCCCGAGATCAGCGTGCCGAAGGGCGGCGCAAGATCGGTTTCGGGCTGCATCGGGACGGCGGCGGGCGCGATCGGCATGTCGCGCGGCAGGCCGTTGGCGGACCGCACGTTTTTCGTGTTGAGCGCCATCAGCGGTTCGATATAGATCGGCTCGTTGTGCTTCAGGTTCAGCCGCACCTGCTGGATCATCATATCGGCGGCGGCGTTGCTGGTCTCGGTCAGGTCGGCCTTGTCGCCGGTGAAGATCCCGGTGTCCAGCATGTTATAGGGGGTGCAGCCCGGCAGGGAGGACAGAAGCACGCAGAGCGCACCATAAACCGCTAGCCGGGGCTGCTTCCTGATCACTGGCTGGAATCCCCTTCGTCTTCGGACGGCGCGGCGATGATCGCACCCGTGCGGTCGGCCCGCTCCTCATACGCTGTCTTGCCCGAGCCGCCCTGGCCGCGCCCGTAGATATAGGTATGGGCGCTTTCGCTGGCCGTCTGCGGCGAGACAGTATCCGCACCATCGACGGTCAAAGCCGGGGGCGGTTCGTTCGCTGAGTCGCCCGTTGTGGCCTGGGACACGCTTCTGGCCGCGGTTACGTCCGGTTTGGCGACCGGTTGTTCCTCGGGCAGCCCCATCACGGGAATGGCGGCATCGTCGGGCTTCGCGGTCTTGATAACGGCTTTATCAGGATCGGCGGGCGAGGCCGCAGCGCTCTTCTCCATTTTCATACCCGGTTCGGGTGCGGCGGAGGCCGAACCCGCCAGGCCGGCGGCATATCGGCCTTCCACGCGCGCGAGCAGCTTGCCCTGCGCCGAGGCGTTCAGGCTGACCAGCGTGGCGCCGTCCGCCTGGCCGGCGATGGTGTAGTCGAAGGCAAAGGCGGCTTTGTCCTTGTCGCCTGCCTTATATTTGCGGACTTCCATGGCCTGTTTCAAGGCCTGCGCGAAGGCGGCTTCGTCGGCGCGGCCCGCATTCGGTTCGCGCGTATAGACCGACTCCCTGATGGTACCGAAGGCGCTTTCCAGCTTGCCCAGAAGGTCGTTCGCGGCGCTGTCCCACTGCACGCTGCCCACGGCGACGGCGGCGCCATCCGTGACAGGGGCTGAGACCGCGTCAGGCGCGGCCATGTCCACAGGCTCGGCCTGGCCGACCATCGGCATGGGCGCGGCTATCGACGTGTCGCCCGATGACGGCTGCGTGTCCTGCACCGTTGCGGCGGCGGGGCCGTTTTCACCGGGATAATGCATCACGGGGGCAGGACCGCCCGGTACGCTATATGATTTATTCAGGAATTTATAACCGGTCGGCATCGGCGAGGGCCCGAGGTCGGCGGAGCAGGCGGCAAGCGCGACAGGCGCGGCCAGCAACAGAAGCCGGGCGGCGCGAAACGGTTTTTTATCGGATGACATGATGTTTTTTTACCTTGAAGCGTTCAAAAATCTGACAATGGCGGGGCGGCAGACTCCGATGCATCCAAAGGCGATATGTTTTCAGACGAACCTGTCAAACCCAGCCCATGCTACCAACTCTTTCAGCGGTCGTACAGACCCGATTTTCGGCGGTGACCGCCGCCAGCCCCGCCCGCGACAGGCGGCACAGAAACCGCTCCTGCCCGTGCGCGCACGGAATGCAGCGCCGCTCGATCAGCCGGTCGGCCAACGCCTCGCGCACGGCGGACAGGCCGAACCGCGCCACCAGGTCTTCCTCCCGCACCGAACCGGCGGTTTCCTCGAAATACGTTTCCAGCAAATACAGTTCGATCAGCATCGGCAGCCTCCTAAAAGAGATTGATAATCATTCTCATTTAAAAGAAAAGGGATGTCCAGTCTGTGCGGGAACAATCCACATCTGTTTTGAGGCATCGTCAAAACCTGCGAAGCATTCCGGCTTCCGGACATCCATTGCTGCTGTCCAGTGAGTTGATCTTACGGCTTATTATTTCTGCAGCGTGCGGATGCGGCTGATGGTGGAAGTCGTGCTGCGCCCGGCGGTCAGGGGCATGATCAGAACGGAGCCGCCATAGGCGCGGGCGGCCCTGGCTTCGGGCAGCTGGTCCTCGGTGTAGTCGCCGCCCTTGAACAGGATGTCGGGGCGCAGGAATTCTACCAGCTTCACCGGCTTGTCGTCCTCCGCCGCGTCGTCGCCGAACAGCACCACCAAATCGATGGCGCCCAGCGCCGCCATGACCGTGGCGCGCGCGTCCTGGTCGTTGACAGGGCGTTCAGGTCCTTTCAGGCGGCGCACGGACGCGTCGGAATTCAGCCCCAGAACCAGCCGGTCGCATTTGTCACGGGCGCTGTTAAGGTAATTCGCATGTCCTGCATGCAGGATGTCGAAACAGCCATTGGTGAACCCGACCTTCAAGCCTTGCGCCTTCCACGACCGTATTTGTGCCGCCGCCGCATCGCGGTCCAGCACGGGCGCTTCCCGCGCCGCGTTTCCGGCAATGTTCCCGGCGCCGGCCATCATATCCTGCAGATCTTTTTGCGACATCGTGCAGGTGCCGCTCCGGGCCACCGCCAGCCCTGCCGCGCCGCTGGCGACCGCCACCCCCTGGTCCAGCGTCGCGCCCGCGGCCAGGAAGGCGGCGATCGCTGCGATCACCGTGTCGCCCGCGCCCGAAACGTCGCGCACGATCTCCGCCTCGGCGGGAAAATGCGCGGCTTTATCGTTCGTCACCAGCGTCATGCCGTCCTGCGACCGCGTTACCACGACGGCGCCGATGCCGCAGGACGCGATCACCTGACGCGCCGCCGTGACGACGGACTCGTCCGTGTCGACGGCCAGGCCGGTCGCCTCCGCCAGTTCTTTCAGGTTCGGGGTCAGGACGTCCGCGCCGCGATACAGCGTGTAATCATGTCCCTTGGGATCGGCCAGCACGGGGATGCCCGCCGTTTTCGCCAGCGCGATCAGCGCCGCAGCGACTTTCCGCGTCAGCACGCCCTTGCGGTAATCGGACAGGACCAGGGCGTGGGCGCCGGCCATCGCGGTGCGCGCATTGTCGACGATCCGGTCTTCCAGCGCCGGCTCTATATCCTTCGCCGTCTCGATATCGGCGCGCAGCATCTGCCGCCCGTCGGCGACGAAGCGCGTCTTGACGATGGTCGGGCGCGACGGCGTCTCGACCAGCCCCGCGCCGTCCTGCTTCAGAAGCGCGCGGACCACCTGTCCGTCCCGATCCGAGCCGACGACGGATAACAGGCTGGCGCGGACGCCAAGGGCCTGCAGATTGGCCACGACGTTGCCCGCGCCGCCCGGCATCGTTTCGACGCTGTCTATCGGCAGCACCGGCACGGGCGCTTCGGGCGACAGGCGGCGGGGGACGCCATAGGCGAATCGGTCGAGCATGACGTCTCCCGCCACCACGATATGCAGGGCGGGCAGGCGTGCGGAAAGCAAATCCATGGTCCTGAGGTCGGGTTTCATCAGGCGCGTTTATACCCTAAAAAGGCTGGAAACGGCAAAAATATCACGACTTTAAACTTTTTTGCCCCTTCGTTAGGATTTCGTCAATATTTGTCGGGTTTAATGGTGGGAATACGGAAAAATACATATAAAAGCCCGGATTTTAAAGCCGGAGCGGGGTTAAGGACAGGGGCAGAAACGGATGGATACGATGCGGCGGAACAAAGGCGTTTTTTCAAGGCTAAAGATCCTGCTCCAGAGGAACCGCCTCGGCGAGCTGATGGTCATGAGCGGCCTTCTCACCTCCGGCGAACTGCGCTATGCGCTCGTCCGCCAGAAGGCCTCCGGCGACCATCTCGGCCGCGTGATGATTCGCGAACATATGGTGTCGCGCCAGGAACTCTACCGCATCCTCGCCCAGCAATGGACGCTGCGCTGCATGGCGGCGCTGATCACCCTGTTCCTCGCCTTCTCGTCTTTCGGCGTCAAGCCGGCGCGCGCGGGCTCGCTCCGCGACGTCCCGGCCCAGATGAGCCTGGTGCAGACCGCCAGCGCCGCCTTCGCCCCGTTGCGAGCCTATCCCGCCCTGTTCGGTTCGGCGGAACGGCGCTCGGATAATCTGAGCGCCTTCGTCAAATGGACGGGCATGTTCAGCCGCTTCGAGAGCGCGCTCAAGGACAGCGGTTCCGACAAGATCGTGCAGAAATGGAAAGACAGCATCCGCCCGCTCGCCGGTCATTCGATCGAGGAAATGGCCAGCGGCGTGAACGAAGTGGTGAACCACCAGGATTACATCGTCGATGAACGCAACTGGGGCAAAAGCGATTACTGGGAAACACCCGTCGAGTTCTTCCAGCGCGGCGGCGACTGCGAGGATTTCGCGATCGCAAAGTACGCGTCCCTTCGCGCCCTCGGCGTGCCGGACGACCGCATGCGGGTCGCCATCGTCCATGACGAGGAAAAAAACATGCCGCACGCCGTGCTGATCGTCTACAGCGATTCGGGCGCCCTTATCCTCGACAACCAGATGAAGACGGTGCACACTTCGGAACAGATGGCCAGCCGCTACCGCCCCATCTTCACCATCAACCGCACCGCCTGGTGGCTGCATACAGCCCCCAACACCACCGTCCTGGCATCGGCGCGCTAGTCTTTATTTCGTGGCAAACGGAAGCGCCCTTCTCGGGCTGTTTTTCTATAATATTGACATTATGAATATATCAATTTATGAGCATGGCATGAAGTATCCCATGACCAATGGAACAGCGTTATGCGTGTTCGATAGCAGCAGTTTTTCCTGCGCGGGCGTCAGGCCCGGATCCGCGCTCGATTACCTGAAAGCAGAACGTCGAAAAGCCGGCGAGTTTCTTCAGGAATGCATGGTCAACTGCCTAGTGAGGCAAGTGGACGACAGAGATTTTAGCCATCTTTTCTTCAGGGAAGATGGCGCTGATCTTGTTATAGACGCCCTTTTCGCCGGTCCGCTGGAACGGGAAGAGCAGGCGCTCGTATCGGCCCGCATCCCAAAGAGGATTCTGGTTCCCGCCGTCAGGCAATTGCACGATATCGTGGCCGGGGAGCGGATAGCGGTAAGAAGATCAGAGTGGAGCGCCAGTCTGATTCAGGCGTTCCAGGTCGATTACACGCGGAGAAGCGCCCATACCGCTATCTTTCTGGCATTACAGAACGCGTGCGACGAGCGGGAAGCGGACATTCGTTTTAGAGAAAACTGTAGTGGAGACAGCCAGCGTGCCCTTGCCGGTGCCCTGGCACTGCACATTGTGCCACCAAAATTCCTGACCGGGCTTGCGCCGGAGATAGATCGGGATTTTGGGCTGGAGGGGCAGTGATACCGCCGATGCGAAGATGAAGAAAAAAGCCGGACCTCAGGTCCGGCTTTTTTATTACTCCACTAAGGCAACGCGCAGTGAATTCGTCGACCCCGGCGTGCCGAAGGGGACACCCGCCGTTACCACCAGCTTCTGGCCCTGTACGGCAAGCCCATGTTTCAAGGCCAGGCGGCTGGCCGTCTGGACGGCTTCCGCGAACGAGGTGACGTCCTCGGTGAAGACCGGATTGACGCCATAAGACAAAGCCAGCCTGCGCGCCGTCGCCTGGGAATGGGACAGGCACAGCACGGGCATGGCCGGACGCTGGCGCGCCGTGCGCAAAGTAGTGGAGCCGGAACTGGTGAAATTGACGATGCAGGCGGCGTGAATGGTTTCGGCCACTTCGCAGGCGGCGGCGGTGATCGCGTCGGGCGCGCTTTCGTCGCAGCGCGGCTTGTCGCCCTCGATGATGCGGCGATAGGTATCGTCGCCTTCCACCTTGCGGCAAATTCTGTCCATGATCGAGACCGCTTCTTCCGGATACTGCCCGGCCGCGGTCTCCGCCGACAGCATGACCGAATCGGCGCCGTCGTACACGGCGGTGGCGACGTCGGACGCCTCGGCGCGGGTAGGGCGCGGATTATCGATCATCGATTCCAGCATCTGGGTGGCGACGATAATCGGCTTGCCGGCGAAGCGCACATGGCGCACCACGCGCTTCTGCACCGAGGGCACGTCCTCGGCCGGAATCTCGACGCCGAGATCGCCGCGCGCCAGCATGACGCCGTCGGCCAGCGCCACCATGGCTTCCAGGTGTTCGATCGCAGACGGCTTTTCCAGCTTGATGATCAGGCCTGCGCGGCCCTGGATCAGGCTCTGCGCTTCCGCCACGTCTTCCGGCTTCTGCACGAAGGACTGGGCGATCCAGTCCACGCCCATGTTAAGCGCGGCTTCGAGATCGCGCCTGTCCTTGCCCGTCAAGGCTGCGATAGGCAGGACGACGCCCGGCACGTTGAAGCCCTTGTTGTTCGACAGGCGGTTCCCGGCCTCGACCCGCATCAGCAGGTAATCCAGCCCCTTGGACAGGACGCGCATGCGCACCTTGCCGTCGTCGAGCAGGATCTCGTCATTGATGCCCAGCGCCTCGATCACTTCGGGGTGGGGCAGGTTGACGCGCTTTTCGTCGCCCGGCGTGGTGTCGAGGTCGAACCGGATTTCCATGCCCGCTTTCAGGGCGATGGCGCCGTCGGTGAATTTGCCGACGCGCAGCTTCGGCCCCTGAAGGTCGGCAATCACGCCGATAGGCCGCGCAAATTCCTGTTCGATCCGGCGGATCGAATCGAGGCGGGCCTTATGGTCCTCATGACTGCCATGGCTGAAATTCAGGCGGAACACGTCGACGCCCACCTCGAACAGGCGCCGGATCATCGCCTCGTCATTGGAAGCGGGCCCGAGCGTTGCGACGATCTTCGTCCTGCGTCTGCGCACCATAGTCTTTAACCTCGTCATATCCTGCGGAACAGTTCGTTCAATCCCATAATACAAATGGCGCGGGCTGAACAGCGCTAAATGATTCGGTCACCGTGAACGCGAAGAAAACCGAATTCCAAAAATGGAAATATGCACAAATGTTTTGTCTCATCAATTCGCGGTAACGTCCTGTTTTTTTACGGGTCGTCTAAAAAGGGATAATGATTTTTGTTAATTTAATCAAATAATTAAGATGTTTTTCCTGAAAAAACAAGAGTGCTACCGATTCGCCGATTCATCCTCTTGCGCCATGCCGGTGATCGGGATTAGATGGTTGTGGAAGGACGAATCGGGCATACGTAAATCGAAAGCCGGACGTCGTTTTTGGGAAAAATCCTGCAAGGGTTAGGGAATACAAGGCCTTCCGAACTTATCCCCGGCTCTGCCATGAAAAAAACATTTTTTCTTGGCCTCTTTTACGAGATGTAGTATCATTCTGAATGCTTGGACACTACCGATTGTGTTCTGCAAAACGAAGTCACTTCCAAGATTTTTTCACCGCCTTCAAGTTCATGATGGCCGCCTGACCTTTAAAGGGGGAATATTAAGGCATGTTCGATGTTGCTCAGACGGAACGCGGGAACCGCGTCCATATCGACCGTTCGCGGGACGCGAACCTTACCGAATTCGGCAAGGCGACGCTGGAGGACCGCTATCTTCTGCCCGAGGAAGGGTTCCAGGACCTCTTTGCGCGTGTCGCTTTGTGGTACAGCGACAATTCCGACCATGCGCAGCGCATCTACGATTATATCTCCAAATTGTGGTTCATGCCCGCGACGCCGATCCTTTCGAACGGAGGCACCAATCGCGGCCTGCCCATTTCCTGCTTCCTCAACGAGACTCAAGATTCGCTTGAGGACATCGTCCAGCTCTGGAACGAGAACGTATGGCTGGCGTCGCTCGGCGGCGGCATAGGCTCCTACTGGGGCAACGTCCGGTCCATCGGCGAAAAAGTCGGCCGCAACGGCAAGACGTCGGGCATCGTGCCGTTCATCCGCGTGATGGATTCGCTGACCCTCGCCATCAGCCAGGGATCCCTGCGCCGCGGCTCGGCTGCGATCTATCTGCCGATCTGGCACCCCGAGATCGAGGAATTCATCGAGATGCGCCGCCCGACCGGCGGCGACCCGAACCGCAAGGCGCTGAACCTGCACCACGGCGTCCTGGTCACCAACCGTTTCATGGAGGCGGTCGAGAACAACGAGGAATGGGCGCTCAAATCCCCGAAAGACAACCATGTCGTCGACAAGGTCAGCGCCCGCGACCTGTGGATCCGCCTGCTGACCGCGCGGATCGAGACCGGCGAGCCTTATATCGTCTATATCGACCATGTGAACGATTCGATCCCCGACCACCACAAAATGGCCGGCCTGAACGTCAAGATGTCGAATCTGTGCTCCGAAATCACACTGCCGACGGGGCGCGACCATCTCGGCAACGACCGCACGGCGGTCTGCTGCCTGTCTTCGCTCAACCTCGAAAAATTCGAGGAATGGCAGGACCATCCGACCTTCGTCGAGGACTGCATGCGATTCCTCGACAACGTCCTAACCGATTTCATCAACAAGGCGCCCGATTCGATGAAGCGCGCGAAATACGCCGCCATGCGCGAACGCTCGGTCGGCCTCGGCGTCATGGGCTTCCATTCGTTCCTGCAGTCGAAAATGATCCCGTTCGAATCGGTGATGGCGAAGGTATGGAACCGCCGCATGTTCCAGACGATCAAGCGCCAGGTGGACGAATCGAGCGTGAAACTGGCGCATGAGCGCGGAGCCTGCCCCGACGCCGCCGATTACGGCATCATGGAACGCTTCTCCAATAAAATGGCGATCGCGCCGACGGCCTCGATCTCGATCATCACCGGCGGCACCAGCCCCGGCATCGAACCGAACGCGGCCAACGCCTTTACGCACAAGACTCTGTCCGGCTCCTTCCCGGTCCGCAACCCGTACCTGAAAAAGCTTCTGGCCGAAAAAGGCATGGATAACGACGACATCTGGTCCTCGATCATCACCAACGAAGGGTCGGTCCAGAGTCTCGATTTCCTGACGCCGGACGAAAAGGACGTGTTCAAGACCGCGTTCGAGATCGACCAGCGCTGGCTGATCGAGCATGCGGGCGACCGCACGCCGTTTATCTGCCAGGCGCAGTCCCTGAACGTGTTCCTGCCCGCCAATGTGCATAAGGCCGATCTGCACCGCATCCACTGGGAAGCATGGAAAAAGGGCGTGAAGTCCCTGTATTACTGCCGGTCCAAATCCATCCAGCGCGCCGAAAGCGCCGCCAGCTGGCAGCGCGCGAAAGACGCGGAACCCGTGCAGCAGACGCTGCAGGCCCAGCCGGCAGCGGTGGCCGTGGACGGAAATTACGAGGAATGCCTGGCCTGCCAGTAGCCGGCGCCGCACGCAGAACGAGTTCAGAAATACCTGCTGTATGGCGGGTATTTTTTTGCCGGGACCAGAATGTTGATGATCGACCGCCGCACGGCTGTTTTTATGCTCACCGGATTGTTCGGCGGCCTGGCCGTCAACCTGCCGCTTCTGTCATGGCTGAACGGCGGTGAATGGGAATGGGCGCAGCGTTTTCCATTATTCGCGCTCGGCGCGGGCATGCAGGCGATGTCGGTCTTTTTTCATGAGATCGGGCACAGCCTGTTTTTCTGGTTCTATGGCTATGTCGCCGTACCGACTTTCGACATGGCGTATGGCGGCGGCATGGCGTACGCCGTGACGGGGCAGATGACGATTCTGCTGGCCGTGCTTTATGCGCTGACCGGCTACGGGCTGTATCTGTTCCGGGGCGACCGGCCGCTGCAGGCCGCTCTGCTCGCGCTTCTGGTCTTCAATCTTGCTACCGCCTTAAGAGATGTCCACGAAGCTGTCATCGATTTCATGGGTCCAGGGACGCAGGCGCTGGTCGGCGGGTTTTTTCTCTATCGCGCCTGGTGCGACCTGGCGCCGCGCGGCGGGGTTGAGCGCTGGCTGAACGCGACGATCGGGTTCGGGATGGTGTTTCAGGTGCTGATCGAAGGCCGCGCCCTGCTGTATGACAGCGACGCGCGCGAGGCCTATGACAGCCAGAAAGGCGGGCACGGTCTCGGCGACTTCAACCAGGTGGCGGATACGCTGCTGATCGCTTTCGATACGGTGGTGACGGCGTGGATGGGCCTGGCGGTTCTATGCCTTGTCCTTCCTTTCGGCCTGTACTGCCTGCAGCAAAGAAAGGAAAAGTCCCGGCCGGATTAATTCTGCCGGACGGCGGTAAGGCTGACCTTCACCGTCACGTCGTTCCCGACCATCGACGTGTCTTTCCATTCGCCCTGGCCGATGCCGAAATCCAGGCGCTTCAGCTTGGTGGCGCCTTCGGCGTGGGCCGTGGCGGGGCCGGAGGCAGGCCGGTCGATCTTAAGTGTGAAGGGAAGGTTGACCGGCATGCTGACGTCGCGGACGGTGAGGCGCCCATGCGCAACATACCGGCCGTCGGATGTCTTTTCGAAAGAATCGACCGTGTACGTGGCGGCCGGGTATTTTGCGACAGCAAACCAGGAGTCTTCCTTAATGTAACGGTCGCGGTCCGGGCTCTGGGTCGCTGCGCTGTCCATACCGATCCTGATGCTGGCCGTGCCCGCTTCGGGTTTGGCGGGTTCGAAAGCGATGGTGCCCGAGATATCGCCGAACGTGCCGGTAAACGGCGCGCCCTGCTGGGTGGCCTCGAAGCTCAGGCTGCTTTGTTCAGGCACGATCGTCCATTGCGGCAGGGACGCACTGTCCTGGGCGTGCGCGGATAGAGGCGCGATAAAGGCCAGCAGCAGGGCAAGGCGGCGAATATTCATCTGGAGTCTCCTGTCGTGATCTCGTTCGTCTCGGCGCGCCCGAAAGGCAGCATGCGGCGCAGCGTGGCATCCTTGTCCAATATATGATGTTTCAGCGCACCGGCAATATGCAGGCCCAGGACAATGATAATGCCCCAGGCAAGATAGCCATGGAATTCCTCCAGAAATTCCGCCAGAGCCGGGTCGGGCGCGACCAGGTCGGGCAGGGTGAAAAGGTTGAACACGCTGACGTGGAAATTCTTTGCCGACGACATGGTCCAGCCGGAAAGCGGCATAAGGAACAGGGCGATATAAAGAAACCAGTGGCTGGCCTTCGCCAGCGCTTTTTCCCAAGGCTGGTGGTTCGGCAGGGAATGCGGCGGCGGATTATAGATCCGCCAGATCAGGCGGAGGGCCATGAGCGCAAGCACCGTGATGCCCGTGGATTTGTGCAGGAAAAACAGTTTGAACACAAACGGGCTGATCTTGAGGCTGGTCATGAGAAAACCGACGCAGAGCAGCCCGATGACCAGAAGCGCCACCGTCCAGTGAAAGAATTTCGCGACCGCGCCGAAGCGGGCAGAGGTGTTTTTCAGAGTCATGGGTTATAAATTTCCTCGCCCGGTTGGGGAATGCGGATGCCTTCGACTTCCAGATGGATTTTAACCTCGTCACCGACAAAAGGCACGCCCGACGACATCCCGAAATCGGATCGATGGATCGTCGTATCCGCCGACAGACCGGCGACGTAGGTCTCCATGAACGGATGGCGGCCGGTACGGTTCAGAGTCACGTCCAGTGTTACGGGCCTGGTCACGCCGCGCAGGGTGAAATCGCCGGTAACTTTGGCGGTATTCTGTCCCGTCACCTCCACATGCGTGCTTTTGAACCGCATGAAAGGGTAATGCGCCACATCGAAATAATCCGCCCCCATGACCACACGGTTCCAGTCCGCGTCGCCCATGTCCAGGCTTTCCGTTTTCACGGACACGTCGACGGTCGAGCCGGCAAGATTGCCATGGTCAAGCGTGAAACCGCCCTCATAGGCGTTGAAGCGTCCATAAGAATGCGAAAATCCGAGATGGCTGACGGAAAAAAGCACCTGCGTGTGCGGTTTATCGAGCCTGTACCGTTCCGTCCCCGCCTGCGCGCCGGCGGGGGACAGAAGCAGGAAAAGAGTCAGGAGAAGGACGAATGCTTTTAAAAACGGCATGACACGCCTGATGGGGAAGGCAGGAACAAGCACATCAATATACCACGCGCGGGATAAAAAGCAAAAAGGCCTGAAAAAGCTTCAGGCCTTTTTGAAAAGGGGGAAGAGGAAACCTATTCCGCTTCGTCTGCGTTTTCTTCTTTGGAGGCCTTGGGCTTTTTCGGCTTGGCGGCGGCCTTTTCAGCGCGGCGGGCGGCTTTTTCATTGCCTTCTGCGGTTTCCGCGGGCTTCTTCCTCGGACGCTTCGCGTTCGGCTTCAAGCGCGCTGTCTTCCAGGAACTGGTCCAGGTTTTCAGCTTCAGCCGCGGTTTCACGCGCACTCTGGGCTTCCGCCACCAGCGCCTTGCCGGTTTTGGCCTGGGTTTTCGCTTCTTCCTCGGAACGGGCGATGTTCACCGTGATTTCGATGCTGACTTCAGGATGCAACGAGACCATGACCGGGAACAGGCCGATGTTTTTCAGCGCCGTGTTCAGCGAGACGTTGCCGCGCGATACAGGCTGCTTGCTTTGCGCGCTGACGGCATCGGCGATGTCGCGGGTCGAGACGGAGCCGTAAAGCTGGCCGCTTTCGCCGGCATGGCGAACGATGACGACCTTGAGGCCGTCCAGTTTCTTCGCCTGCTTTTCGGCTTCGGCGCAGCGCTCGGCATTGAGTTTTTCGAGCGCTGCCTTCTGGCTTTCGAAATAGGCGAGGTTCTTTTCGGTGGTGCGGAGCGCCTTGCCCTGCGGCAGCAGGTAGTTGCGGGCGTAACCCGGTTTTACCCGGACTTTGTCGCCCATGTTGCCGAGGCTGTTGACGCGTTCCAGCAGGATGACTTCCATTGCACTGGCCATGATGAGAGCTCCTTAGCGTGCGTTATCGGATTCCTGGCGCAGGTAGGGCAGGAGCGCCATATAGCGGGCGCGCTTGATAGCCTGTGACAGTTCACGTTGTTTGGTTGTGGAAACGGCGGTAATCCGGCTCGGCACGATCTTGCCGCGCTCGGAAATGTAGCGACCCAGGGTGCGGACGTCTTTCCAGTCGATCGGAGGCGCGTTGGGTCCGCTGAACGGGCACGTCTTCTTGCGCTTGAAAAACGGACGGCGGACCGTCGGTGTGTCGGTGGCACTCATTACGCGGCTTCCTCTCTTTTACTGAATTTTTCACGTGTTTCACGGTCGCCGCGATCACCGCGGTCTCCCCTGTCTCCACGGTCGCGGAATTCGCGGTCTCCACGGTCACCGCGATCGTCGTCGTCGCGGCTCTTGTCAAGGATCTTGGACTGGCCCTTGGACAGTTCGTCGAGCTTGATGCTCATGAAGCGCAGGATGTCCTCGTTCAGGCGCATGTTGCGTTCCATCTCGATCAGCGCCTCGGGCGGCGTGTCGGATTCGATCAGGACGTAATGGCCTTTGCGGTTCTTGCTGATGCGATAGGCGAGGGTGCGCAGGCCCCAGCTTTCGGTTTTAACGGTCTTGCCGCCGTTGTCTTCAAGGATTTTCGTGAAGCTGCTAGTCAGCTCCTCGACCTGGGCAGCGCCCAGTTCCTGCCGTGCGATAAACACGGTTTCGTAATAAGGCATCGTCTAACTCCTCCCGGATTTGTTTTTGCGGCACGAGCAGGGACCATCCCGGCGGCACCGAAAAACAAAGCTGGCATCACAAAGCGCCAGCGAGGTTTCTTTCAAGAAGCCCGCACTATAAGGATTTTGCGGCGCGAATCAAGAAATATATATGTGGGGAGGGAAAGTCGTTTTCAGGTCACGGCGTTGGAATTGGCGCAGCTGTCTTCCGTCGACGCGAACAGGCGGCTCCAGCCGCCTGAATCCGGGCGCTGTTCGGTACGGCGCAGCAGGCGTTCCAGTTCGTAACGGCTGACATCCGGGTTCTGAAGGGCGCTACGGGTCAAAGGCTGGGCGCTGGCGGCTTCCGCCTCGGTGTCGGCCGACCCCAGAAGCAGGGAGAGCCGGGTCTGGGTGCCCTTGAGGTGCATTCTGATGCGATTGCCGCCAAAGGAACTGACCATATTCATGTCTCCAGACAAAAAACGTTATAATCCATCGGAATTCCCGGATATCGTTGCGCAGGCAAGGCAAAGGGTAAACATCCCTTGGCCAAGAGCCGAAGCTGCTGGAAATACGAGAATTGAACGATATGCTACCATAAATTTACGGGTTTTACAAATTAAAGTGTTTCTCTTGATCTTTCATAATGAACTGGTCTAAGAGGCGGCACGGCATTCACGAGGGAGTTTCGACCTATGACACGCGCTTTCGTCTTTCCCGGCCAGGGGTCCCAATCCATCGGCATGGGCCGCGATCTGGCCGACGCTTTTATCGAGGCGCGGCGCACATTCGAGGAGGTGGACGACGCGCTGGGCCAGAAACTGTCGAAACTGATGTTCGAAGGGGCGCAGAGCGACCTCAACCTGACCGAAAACACCCAGCCCGCCCTGATGGCCGTGTCGATGGCCGTGGTGAACGTCCTGCGCCGGGAAGGCGGCATCGATCTGTCGGTGAAGGCGCAGTATGTCGCCGGCCACTCGCTGGGCGAATATTCGGCGCTGACCGCGTCGGGGGCGCTCGAACTCGCCGATACGGCCCGGCTCCTGAAACTGCGCGGCCAGGCGATGCAGCAGGCGGTCCCGGTAGGCCAGGGAGCGATGGCAGCCATATTGGGCCTCGATTTCGACGCGGTCGCGGCGCTGGCCGCCGCGGCGTCCGTGAACGGTGAAATCTGCGAGGCCGCCAACGACAACGCGCCGGGCCAGATCGTGATCTCGGGCCATAAGGACGCTGTCGCCGCGGCGATGGTCATGGCGACGGAAAAGGGCGCGAAGCGGGCCATCCTTCTGCCGGTCAGCGCGCCGTTCCATTGCCGCCTGATGGAACCGGCGGCGCGGACGATGCAGGGCGCGCTGGAAACGGCCGCGATCCGCCCGCCCGGCATACCGCTCATCGCCAATGTCACGGCGGAAGCCGTCACCGAGCCGGCGACGATCCGCCGCCTGCTGGTCGAACAGGTGACAGGCCGCGTCCGCTGGCGGGAATCGGTCCAGGCCATGAGGGCGCTCGGCGTCACGCAGGCCGTCGAACTGGGCGCCGGCAAAGTGCTGGCCGGGCTGATCAAAAGAATAGAGCCGGAGATCGCCGCATCGAGCGTTGAGACGCCGGACCAGGTCGAACAGCTCATGAAAAGCCTGACTTAACCATGGCTGGAGACCCCTTTACCGCCGACCCCCGTCCCATCGGCGTTTTCGATTCCGGTGTCGGCGGCCTGACGGTGCTGAAGGCGCTGATGGAGTCCCTGCCTGAAGAGCGGTTCATCTATCTCGGCGATACCGCCCGCGTTCCCTACGGCACTAAAAGCGCGGGCACGGTCCGCGCCTATGCCCTGAACCTGGCCCGCGTTTTGTTATGTCACGACGTCAAGATGATAGTCATCGCCTGCAACACCGCGTCCGCCCATGCGACGGAGGCCGTGGCGCGGCTCGCGGAGCCGGTGCCTGTCATCGGCATGATCGCCCCGGCTGTGGTTGCGGCCCTGGCCGCGACAAGGAACAACCATGTCATGGTTTTGGGCACGCGCTCGACGGTGCAGGCCGATTGTTACGGCGCCGCGCTGCGCGTTGCGCGCCCCGGGATCAAGGTCGACAGCATCCCGGCCCAGCTTCTGGTCGCGCTGGCCGAGGAAGGCTGGACGGACGGTCCGGTGGCGCGGGGCGCGGTCGAACGGTATATCGGCAGCACGTTCGACGGCGGGCGCGAGACGCCGGATACGATTATCCTGGGCTGTACCCATTTTCCCCTGTTGAAAGAGATCATCGCGGACATCGCCGGCCCCGGCGTGACGCTGATCGAAAGCGGGGCCGCCGCCGCCTCTTCCATATCGTCATTGACCGCCGCTTCCCGTCCCGGTACATCAGAAACCGAAGCGCGTTTTTACGTCACCGACTCGGTCGGGCATTTCAGGGCCCTGGCGGAGCGCTTTCTCGAAAAACCCCTCGGCAACGCGACGGTCGAGCAGATCGACTGCACGCGGTTCGACACACAGACAGAAACGGAGACAGCCCATGTTTGATCTTTCCGGCAAGAAGGCGCTGGTCACAGGCGCCACGGGCGGCATCGGCGAAGCCATCGCCCGCGCGCTGCACGCCCAAGGCGCCGTCGTCGGCGTGTCCGGCCGCAACCAGGACAGGCTGGCGGCGCTGGCCTGCGGCCTGACGGAACGGGCGCACATCCTGCCCGCCGACCTGTCGAAGCCGGAAGGAATCGAAGGCCTGATCAAGGCGGCGCAGGACGCCATGGGCGGGATCGATATCCTGGTCAACAACGCGGGGCTGACCAAAGACAACCTTTCGATGCGCATGAAGCCGGAGGAATGGGACGAGGTGCTGGCCGTCAACCTGACCGCGCCGTTCCGCCTGGCCCAGGCCGTGCAGCGCGGGATGATGAAAAACCGCTGGGGACGCATCATCAATATTTCGTCCGTCGTCGGCACGACGGGCAATCCCGGTCAGGCAAATTACTGTGCGTCGAAAGCGGGCATGGCGGGCTGGACCAAGGCGATGGCCGCGGAGATCGCCAGCCGCAACATCACCGTCAACTGCATCGCTCCCGGCTTTATCGCCACGGCCATGACGGACGTGCTGACCGACGACCAGAAAGCGAAAATAAACGCGAATATCCCCGCCGGCAGAATGGGCGGTCCCGACGATATCGCCGCCGCCGCCGCGTATCTTGCCAGCGATGAAGCCGCCTATGTCACCGGCCAGACGATTCACGTCAATGGCGGGATGGCGATGATCTGATGGGCGCGTACGACCTTATCATTTTCGACTGCGACGGAACGCTTGTGGACTCGGAATACCTGAATAACAAGGTGACATCCGACCTGCTGACCGGATACGGCTTTCCGCAATACACCACAGAACACCTGATCGAAGCGTTCGCGGGTTTAAGCATGAGCGACGTGAAAAGGATAGTCGAGGCCGAGACGGGAACGATCCTGCCGCCGTCCTTTCTAACCGATTACATGGTCAGGGTGAACGACGAGGTGCCGTCCCTGCTGAAACAGATCGACGGCGTCGTCGACACCATCGACCGGCTGCGCCACGATATCCGGATCTGCGTCGGTTCGAACGGGGAGCGCAGCAACGTCCTGCGATCCATAAAATATGCCGGGCTCGGGCCATATTTTCCTGATGACGTCGTTTTTACAAAAGACATGGTCGCGCACGCCAAGCCCGCGCCGGACCTGTTTTTGCTCGCCGCTGAAAAAATGGGGGCCGCGCCGGAGCGCACCCTTGTGATCGAGGACAGCATAACGGGAGCAAAAGCGGGAAAAGCGGCGGGCATGACGGTCATCGGCCTGACCGCCACGTTCCATGACTCCGATCGTCAGGCTGGGGCGCTTCTGGCGGCGGGCGCGCATCATATCGCAGGGCATTTTTCGGAAATCATGGGCTTTATATAGGGGTGGATTTATCCACAGACCCCTGAAATGAAAAGCAAAAACTCTGGCTCCGGATTTATGGATATGATACTTGATCGAAATCGCTTGATTTGCGCGGGGACGATGCTACAGTCCAGCGCGATTTCCAAGTTTTGAAACGAAACCAAACAAAGATAAAGGGTAAGCGATGAGTGACATTGCCGAGCGCGTAAAGAAGATTGTCGTCGAGCACCTGGGTGTCGACGAAGGCAAAGTAAGCGAAGACGCAAGCTTCATCGATGACCTGGGCGCCGACTCCCTGGACACGGTTGAACTGGTCATGGCGTTCGAGGAAGAATTCAACGTCGAGATTCCCGACGACGCCGCCGAAAAAATCCAGACGGTGGGCGACGCGATCTCGTTCATTAAGGACAACGCAGCCTGATCGGCTGTTCCAATATTTCAAAAGCGGCCTTGCATAAAGGCCGCTTTTCTCTTTTTAGAACAGGATCGTTGCATGAGACGCGTCGTCGTTACCGGCATGGGCATGGTCTCTCCTCTCGGCGTCGGGGTTGCGCATAACTGGGCGCGCCTGACCGCGGGCGACAGCGGCATCCGCAGAATCGACGAGTTCGACGCCTCCGACATCAATTCCCAGATCGCGGGCATCGTCCCAAAGACAACGGACGCGGCGCCTGCGAACGGCGCGTTCAACGCTGACGCGTTCGTCGAGCCCAAAGAACAAAAGAAAATGGACAAGTTTATCCATTTCGCGATGGCGGCGGCGCAGGAAGCGGTCGAGGATTCCGGATGGAAACCGGAAAGCGCGGAAGACCAGGAGCGCACCGGCGTCCTGGTCGGTTCCGGCATCGGCGGCCTCGGCACGATGTATGAAACGTCAATTATCCTGCACGAAAAAGGGCCAAGGCGCATTTCGCCGTTTGCCAATCCGGCCATGCTGATCAACCTGGCCTCCGGCCATATCTCGATCAAATATGGATTCAAGGGGCCGAACCATGCGGTCGTCACGGCCTGCGCTACCGGCACGCACGCCATCGGCGATTCCGCGCGGCTGATCATGCTCGGCGACGCCGACGTGATGGTCGCGGGCGGTGCGGAAGCGGCGGTCAACCGTTTGGGAGTCGCCAGCTTTGCCGCCCTGCGCGCCCTGTCCAGCGGTTATAACGACCGGCCTTCCGAAGCCTCCCGCCCCTTCGACGAGGGCCGCGACGGCTTCGTGATCGGCGAGGGCGCGGGCGTCGTCGTCCTGGAAGAATACGAGCACGCCAAAAAGCGCGGCGCGAAAATTTACGCGGAAGTCATCGGCTATGGATTATCGGGCGATGCCTATCATATGACGTCGCCCGCCGAAAACGGCGATGGCGGCTTCCGCGCCATGCGTATGGCGTTCGGCCATGCAAAAATAGATCCGTCCGCCGTCGACTACATCAACGCCCACGGCACGTCGACGCCGGTCGGCGACGGGCTGGAATGCACGGGCGTCAAGCGCATGTTCGGCGCCGCGATCGACACGGTCTCCATGTCGTCAACAAAATCCGCCATCGGCCATCTGCTCGGTGCGGCGGGGGCGGTCGAGGCGATCTATTCGATCCAGGCGATCCGCACCGGCATCCTGCCTCCGACCCTGAACCTGGAGAACATCTCCGAACCCTGCCGGGGAATCGACCTGGTGCCTAAAAAGGCGAAAGAGAAAAAAGTCGGCGTCGCGCTGTCCAATTCCTTCGGGTTCGGCGGCACCAACGCCAGCGTCATTTTCCGGGCGGTCTGAAAAAACGGTTGTCATTTCGTGTATGGCGAAGGATTCTGGTCAGACGTCCGGAACGACAGGATATTGTTATGCGCGCTTTTCTGCTTTTTCTGGCATCGGTGTTTTTGCTTTCGGTCATCGCCGCCGGCCTTGGCGCGGCCTGGGGCTGGCATGCGGCGCGGCAACCGGGACCGCTGGGATCTGATAAAGAAGTGCTGGTCGAGAAAGGCGCGGGCCTGTCCGCCATCACGCGCGAGCTTGCGGGCGCAGGCGTGATCGGCAACCGGATCCTGTTCATCGCGGCCGCGCGCGCGTCCGGCAAAGATAAGCAGCTGAAAGCCGGGGAGTATAATTTCCCGGCGGGACTCTCCATCATGCAGACGCTCGACATGCTGGCGAAAGGGCAGGTTCTGCTGCGTCAGGTGACGATCCCGGAAGGCCTCACCAGCTGGCAGGTCGTGCAGATCGTCAACAAGGCGGAAGGGCTAACCGGCGATATAGAAAAAACCCCTGCCGAAGGATCGCTTCTGCCTGAAACCTACGGCTTCACGCGCGGCGACACCCGGCAGGCGGTGATCAACCGCATGCAGGCGGCGATGGAGAAGACTCTCGACGGCCTATGGGCGCAGCGCGACGCAAGTAGCCCATCCCTGTCCCGGGCGGAGGTGGTGACGCTGGCATCCATCGTTGAAAAGGAGACGGGCGTCCCAGGCGAACGCAAACGCATCGCGGGCGTCTTCCTCAACCGCCTTGCACAAAACATCCCGCTGCAATCCGATCCAACAGTGATTTACGCGCTGACCGAAGGAAAGATTCAGGACAAGGGGATGGGGCCGCTCGGGCGACGCCTGCTGCTGAAAGACCTGGAGACCGACTCCGCATACAACACGTATCGGAATGCCGGACTGCCGCCGGGGCCTGTCGCCAATCCGGGCGCGGAGTCCCTGGAAGCCGTTCTGAAACCGGAGCGTAACGAATGTCTTTATTTCGTCGCCGACGGGACCGGCGGCCATGTGTTCGCAAAGACGCTGGAGGAGCACAACCGCAACGTCGCGCAATGGAGAAAAATAAGACGCCGCGAATGATTTTTCGCGGCGTCTTCGGTTGATTTTCGACTTCAATTTTTACTTTAAAATGCTTCGCAGCATCCAGGCGGCTTTCTCATGCACCTCGATGCGCTTGTTCAGCATGTCGACCGTGCCCTCGTCGCCGGCTTCCTGGCAGCGGCGCAGGACGGGGAAGATGTTGCTGACGATGCCCGCGTTGTCGGCGGCCAGTTCGGCCACCATCGCCGTCGCGTCTGGGATCTGTCCCGTCTCCTGAAGCTTCGCATGTTTCTTCAGGTCGGCGAGGTTGATCGGCACGTTGCCGTCAAGGGCGCGGATCCGCTCGGCCACCTCATCCGTGAACGTCCACAATTCGTTATATTGTTCCTCGAACAGTTCATGCAGCGCCTTGAAGTTCGCGCCGACGACGTTCCAGTGAAACGTATGGGTTTTGTAATAAAGAACGAAAGTATCGGCCAGGACCGTCGTCAGGCCGTCGACCACGGCCTTGTTGTCCTTGCCTTTCATGTAAGCGGGCTTGTCCATAAATCTTTCTGCCTTGTAAAAATGAAACACTGGCAGAAAAGTTAAGGCGAGAAAGCCTTTAGGTCAAGGCGCGCGACCGAAGGGGCGGCAACCGGGGCGCTTGCAGTGTGGCGGCGCAGCCAGGAACCGGCTTCCGAGGCAGGCGCTGTAAAATCCGCCAGCGCATCGGGCAAAGCCTGGTCGTTGGCGCGCTGGGCGTAGGAACCACCGATGCACTGGAGAACGGCAGATTCCGCGTTCATGGCATCGTCCTCCGCTTGCAGGGCGCGGCAAGGATGCGGAACGGCACGTGAATCGCCCCCGCCAGTTCGCGCCCCAGGAAAAACCCGATGGCGCAGACGGTCTGGCTTGACAGGGCATCGGCGATCGCCGGATCGACGGCGCAGTTCATCATGACAGGATCGGAAACCCCTGTGAAACGGACACCGAGCAACAGGCTGGATTCTTCCAGCTCGATCGCCTCGACTGGTGCGTTGAAAACACCGTCGCAGGTCAGGGCGATATGACCTTCCTGGTCCGTGTGCAGCATGATGTCCATACTTCATCATAGCGCCAAATCTTTAAAAACTGCCGAAGCTGCATCGCAGCAGAACACTGACCTTAAGGCGTGCCTCCCCTTTATCTTTTTTCACCGCATTCCGTTTAAAAAATTTATAGTGAATGCAGAAACGGACGGGGACATACGCGATGTGCGGCATAGCAGGCCTGGCGGGCGAGGGAAGCGGCGGCGAGCAGGGGCGTCAGGCGGCGCTGCGCATGGCCGCCAGTCTGCGGCATCGCGGCCCTGACGACGGCCATGTGTGGCAGGACGCGGACGCGCCCGTCGCGCTGGCCCATCGCCGCCTGGCGATCGTCGACCTGTCGCCCGAGGGCGCGCAGCCGATGGCGTCCGCCTCCGGCCGGTATGTCATGACGTATAACGGCGAGATTTATAATTTCCGCGAGATCCGGGCCGAACTGGAACAGCAGGGCGTCGCGTTCCGCGGCCATTCGGACACTGAAATCATGCTGGCGGCCTTCGAACGCTGGGGCTATGACGCGGGCCTGAGAAAGTGCAACGGCATGTTCGTCTTCGCGCTGTGGGACAAGGCGGCGCGCCGCCTGCATCTGGCGCGCGACCGGTTCGGCAAGAAGCCGCTCTATATCGGCTGGGCCGGTAAGCAATTGCTGTTCGCGTCTGAACTGAAAGCCTTCCACGCCCATGGCGCGTTCCGGGGCGAGATCGACCGTGAGGCGCTGAATTTATACATGCGCTATGGCTATGTGCCCGCGCCGCGGTCGATCTACCGGAATGTATGGCAGGTCCTGCCCGCCTGCACGATGACGGTCGAGCCGGACCGTCTGGATCCGGGCGGCGACCTGGCATCGATAATGCAGCCCTACTGGCACCTGCCGCGCGTGGTGGAACAGGCGAAGGCCGACCCGGTGCGCAAAAGCGACGGTGAGGCGATCGCGGATTTCGAGGGGATTTTGCGCAGCTGCGTCCGCGACCGTATGATGGGCGACGTGCCGCTCGGCGCGTTCCTGTCCGGCGGCATCGATTCCAGCCTTGTCGTCGCACTGATGCAGCAGGAAAGCGCGCAGCCTGTGAAAACATATGCCATCGGATTTCGTGAGCAGGGCTATGACGAAGCCGCTCACGCGGCGGGCGTGGCGCAACGGCTCGGCACCGACCATCACGAACTCTATGTCGGGCCGCGCGAGGCGATGGACGTGATCCCGCGCCTGGCGGATATCTATGACGAACCCTTCGCCGACGCGTCCCAGATTCCCACCTTTCTGGTGTCGCAGTTCGCGCGGCAATCCGTCACCGTCGCGCTGACCGGCGACGGCGGCGACGAAATGCTGGGCGGCTATCTGCGCCATTTCCTGGTGCCGAAGCTGTGGAGCCGCGTCGGATGGATGCCGCAAGGACTGCGCACCCGCATCGGCGCCGTGCTGCGCGGCCTGCCGCAGGACCAATGGGACCGGCTGGCGGCGCGCCACCCGCAATTCGGGCGGCGGCTGTATAAATTCTCCGAACTCCTGGCCTGCGCCGGGCGCGACGACGTCTATTCGGCGCAGATCGAGCAATGGCGCACGCCGCCCGTCGCCAACGACATGGGCACGCCGGGCATCACCCTGACCGACCCCGCCTGGCATCCGAAGGGGCTCAGCTTCGCTGAGGACATGATCTATGACGACATGCTGTTCTACCTGCCCAACGATCTGATGGTGAAGGCGGACCGGGCCAGCATGGCGAACTCCCTCGAACTGCGTGCCCCGCTGCTCGACCCGCGCGTCGCCGAATATGCCTGGCGCCTGCCGGAACGCATGAAGACGGGCGCGTCCGGCACCGTCTCCGGCAAATGGCTGCTGCGCCAGGTGCTGGCCCGCCATTTGCCGCCGGCATTGTTCGACCGCCCGAAACAGGGTTTTTCCGTCCCGCTCGACCAATGGCTGAAAGGCCCGCTGAAAGACTGGGCGCACACCTTGCTCGACGAACGGGCGATGCGCGACGAGGGTCTGCTCGACGCGGCGGCGGTCGGCGCGGCCTGGAACGCCTATCTGTCCGGCGAAACCCAGTGGGCGGGCCGGATCTGGACCGTGTTGATGTTCCAGGCATGGAAGGAGCGGTGGCAGGGACACCGCCAGACGGAACAGAACGCGGCCTGACACGGTTATGTCAGGCAGTAAAGCGATCAGGATTAATAATGGATTTATTCCGGTATTCTGGAGCGGGTGACGAGGCTCGAACTCGCGACCCCGACCTTGGCAAGGTCGTGCTCTACCACTGAGCTACACCCGCATCCTTGAGAATTGACCCGAATATAGCCATCCGAAGGACGATTGCAAGAGAAAAAAGGGGCGATGGATTAAAGTGCGCCGACCTGGACCAGGGGCACATCATAGCCGTAAAGCTTGCGGTCGGGGCTTTGGTTGATGATCAGGATGCTGCCCGACGCTTCCATCAGGGCGTTGGCCCTGTCGTTCAGTTCGTGGTGCATCAATTCGCCCTCGTGGCCGGGCTCGTCATAGATCAGCATGACCAGGCGCTGGTCGCGGTAATATTCGACCCGGCGGACATCGTAGGAAAAATCGGCATCCGCCATGATCATGATGCTGCCGTCCGCCATCTGCCCCAGTTCAATGTTCATGGCATGTCCAGCTTAGGTGAGGGTAACGACGGTTCGGGGGAATTGATCAGGGAACCTAATCCTTCCGCTGGCATGCTGGGGAGATCGATATTGTTCCTTGGATTGTCGCCCATCAGCATATTCAGTTGCGACCCGATTGTGTCCGGACCTATTCCCCGCTTCGCTGCGCCCATTTTACCCCATGCCCTATTAGTTTACAGAAATAGTCTGCCTGAAATCCCTTACCAAAAGATTGATTTTTGCCACAATGAGGTTACTTTTCTGCCTGAATTGGAAACTTTTTGGCGGAATGCGCTATGACAAATGCAGCCGGCGTCGAGGATGCCGTGGCACCCGATCTACCGACCTCGCCGGAAGAACTTCTGGAATGCCTTGATTCTCTTGGTATTTCCTATCAGACACATCGCCATCGGGCTGTGTTCACTGTGGCGGAGAGCACGGCGCTTGTCGAGACCATCCCCGGCGCGCATTGCCGCAACCTATTTCTGCGCGATAAAAAGGAGGCGATGTTCCTGGTCGTCGCTGCCAACGAAACGCCTGTGGATCTGCGCGGGCTTCAGGATCTTCTGGGCTGCGGGCGGTTGTCGTTCGGCTCCGCGGACCGGCTGTGGCGCACGCTCGGGGTGCGGCCCGGTTCCGTTTGCCCTTTTGCCGTGATCAATGATAAGGACAAGGCAGTGCGAGTCGTGCTCGACCGTTCGATGATGCAGGCCGAAACGGTGGTCTATCATCCGCTGGTCAACACCATGTCGGTGGGGCTGGCGCCCGCCGCGCTGGAATTGTTCCTGCGCCGGACGGGGCACGAACCGCTGATACTCGATTTAAGCCAGTGTGCGCCAGCTGCGGCGCCGGAGGGGAACTGAACGATGCTGATCGGCATGGGTAAAAAGAAAACGGACGCAGCGACGGCGGACGCAAAGGCGTCGGCTTATATCTTCGACGTTGAGACGCCGGACTTCGAGGAGAAGGTCGTGCGCGCCTCGCTGGACGTGCCGGTCCTGGCCGATTTCTGGGCGCCATGGTGCGGCCCCTGCAAGCAGCTGACGCCTGTGCTTGAGCAGCTGGTCAGCGAAGCGGGCGGCAAGATCCTTCTGGCGAAGATCAATATCGACGACAACCAGGACCTGGCGCAGGCCCTGCGCATCCAGTCCGTTCCCACCGTGTTCGCGTTCTTCCAAGGCCAGCCGGTTACGGCGTTCGCAGGGGCGAAGCCGGCTTCTGAGCTCAAGGCGCTGATCGCCCAGCTTGTGGCGCTGGCGAACCAGGGCCAGCCCGACGCGCTCGATATCCCGACCTCCCTGATCCAGGCCGCGGCCCTGCTGGCCGAAGGGAAAGTCCAGGAGGCGCAGACCCTTTATGCCGCGATCCTGTCCCAGGACGAAGCCAACGGCGATGCCTATGCCGGGCTGATCCGCACCCTGATCGCCTCGGACGCGCTGGAGGAGGCAAAAGGCCTCGCCGATCATGCGCCCGATATCCTGGCGGGCCATCCGGCGCTGGCGGCGGCGCGCACCGCCCTCGACCTCGCGGCCAACCGGCCCGCCGCCAAAGCGGTGGCTGAGTATATCCGAAGACTGCAGGCGGATGAAAACGACCACCAGGCCCGCTTCGATTTGGCCGTCGCCCTGTTCGCGGGCGGCGAGTCGGAACAGGCGGTCGACGCGCTGCTGGAGATCATGCGCCGCAACCGGACATGGGAAGAGGACAAGGCCCGGCTGCAGCTGCTGAAGTTTTTCGAGGCTTTGGGATTTGCCGATCCCCACGCGGTGGCGGGGCGGCGAAAATTGTCCACGCTCCTGTTTTCCTGATCCCCGAGCGCCCTATATAGGTTTCCATGCAGGACCGCATGCCTTCATATCCAGCCGATGCTTTGCCCGGCGCTATTCCGGTCTTTCCGCTGGCCGGCGTGCTGTTGCTGCCACGCGGCCATCTGCCCCTCAATATTTTCGAGCCCCGCTATCGCGCGATGGTCGATGACGCCCTCAGATCCGACCGCCTGATCGGCATGATCCAGCCGATGAAGGCCGCCGCCCAGAACGGGGCGGACCTTTTTTCCATCGGCTGCGCCGGACGGATCACCAGCTTTACCGAAACGGAAGACGACCGGTATCTGATCACCCTGACAGGCCTTTCGCGGTTTAAAATGACCATGGAGCTGCCGCCGCAGCAGGGATACCGGCGCGCCGCCGTCGACTGGTCGGCTTTTGCCGAAGACCTCAAGCCGATGAACTGCCTCGACCTTGACCGGGCAAAACTGCAGCCTTTGCTGTCCAGTTATTTCAGCCTTCACGGCCTGTCCTGCGATTGGGACATGATCGACGGCGCCACCGACGAGCGCCTGATCACCTGCCTGTCGATGATCTGCCCCTTCGACCCCTGCGAAAAACAGGCTTTACTGGAAGCCCCGTGCTGCCGCAGCCGCGCCGGTATGTTCCTGGCCATGCTGGAACTGGCCGTTCATGGCGGCGATCAGCCCGAAAGCCACCCGGTCAGGCATTGACGCCGCGCGCCGCAGGGCGTACATCAGAGTCCATGGCCAGTATCGTCGACCCGAAACTTCTTGAAATTCTCGTCTGCCCCGTCACCCATGTGCCGCTGCGTTATGACGCCGCGCGACAGGAACTGATTTCCGATCAGGCCCGGCTGGCCTTCCCCATCCGCGACGGTATTCCCGTGATGCTGGTGGACGAGGCTCGTATGATAGATAACGATAAATAGCTTGCAGATATAATATGACTATTATACGGAAAAATATGACAGAACATTACTGCGTATTTAGCATTTCCTGGAGTCGTGCAGACGGGCACCTTGCAATATGTAAGCCTTTGAAAGTTCTGCATGGGGAAGTCGTGCGTGATGAACACGGAAATGCTGAGATTGACGATAATAAAAATCCTGTATGTCTCAGGTTAACCGGCGATGTTCCTGTACCTTCTGAGATATCGATTGCATATTCACCGACTTAGAAGATTTCTTGTTTCATCCGGTTTGCAAAATAACCTTGTCGTCATCGCGTTCTCTTTATACAAGAGACTATGGCTTTGTTTTCTAAAGATCTGCCGCTCCTGCGACTTACCGGCCCCTGAGTGCCGGCGGTCTTTATGACGCCCTGCATTCAGGGGAGGTAATCCCGGTTTTGCGTTATAACGGACAGACGCCTTTCGACAGGGCAGGAGCTTAAAACATCATGACAACCATCACTGAAACCGGCAAGGACCGGATTATCATTTTCGACACCACGCTGCGCGACGGCGAGCAGTCGCCCGGCTGTTCGATGAACCTGGAAGAAAAGCTGAAAATCGCGCGGCTGCTCGACCAGATGGGCGTGGATGTGATCGAGGCCGGGTTTCCGGTTGCGAGCCCGGGCGATTTCGAGGCGGTGCAGGCGATCGCCGGTGAAATCAAAAACGCCGTCGTCTGCGGCCTGGCCCGTGCCAAGCCCGCCGATATCGACGTCGCGGGCGAAGCGCTGAAACCGGCGGCCAACCGGCGCATTCATACATTTATCTCCACCAGCGACATCCACATGCGGTACCAGCTGCAGATGCCGCCGGAGGAGGTGCTGAACGGCGTGCGCGAAAGCGTGACGCGGGCGCGGCAGCATACGGACAACGTCGAATGGTCGGCCATGGATGCGACACGCTCGGACATCGATTTCCTCTGCCGCTGCGTCGAGGCCGCGATCAGTTGCGGCGCGACCACGGTCAACCTGCCCGATACGGTCGGTTTCGCGACGCCCGACGAAATCGCGGTAATGATCGCGGCCATACGCAACCGCGTACCGAACATCGACAAGGCGGTGATGTCCATGCACTGTCACAACGATCTCGGTCTCGCCGTGGCCAATTCCCTGGCGGGTGTGCAGGCGGGGGCGCGCCAGATCGAATGCACCATCAACGGCATCGGCGAACGTGCGGGCAACGCGGCGCTGGAAGAGATCGTCATGGCGCTGAAAGTCCGCAGCGACGCGTTGCCGTTTGAGACCGGCGTCGACGCCACGATGATCACGAAAGCGTCCCGCACCCTGTCTACCATCACCGGCTTCAACGTCCAGCCCAATAAGGCCATCGTCGGCGCGAACGCTTTCGCGCATGAAAGCGGCATCCATCAGGACGGCGTGCTGAAACATGCGGGCACCTATGAAATCATGACGCCGGAATCGGTGGGCCTGACGAAGTCGAACCTGGTCATGGGCAAACATTCGGGACGTCACGCGCTGAAATCGAAACTGGAGGAGCTGGGCTACGACCTCGGCGACAACGCGTTCCAGGACCTGTTCCAGCGTTTCAAGGTTCTGGCCGACGGCAAGAAGAACGTATACGACGAGGACATCATCTCCCTGGTAGAGGACGAAAGCAAACGCGGCCATGACAATGACCGGATCCGTTTCGTCTCCCTTCAGGTGATGGCGGGATCGAAGGGGCCGCAGAAGGCCGACCTCGTCCTGAGCATCGACGGCGCCGAACAAAGCGCCGCCAGTCAAGGCAACGGTCCGGTCGATGCCATTTTCAACGCGATCCGGCAGATCGTGCCGCATGATCAGGCCGTGCTGCAGCTTTACCAGGTGCACGCCGTCACCGGCGGCACGGACGCGCAGGCCGAGGTGACCGTGCGGCTGGAGGAGCAGGGCAAGACCGTCAACGGCCAAGCGGCGGACGCCGACACCATGGTCGCCTCCTGCCGCGCTTATCTCCATGCGCTGAATAAATTGCTGGTGAAGCGTGAACGCGGCCTGAGCGATATGAAGCCCTGAAGAGAAAAACCCCGGCTTTACAGCCGGGGTTTCAGCAATGAATGGCGCTTATGAGCGCAGGGCGGCCGGCTGGCCTTCATCCTCATCGTCTTCGTCGTCATAGCCTGCCGAAGAGGGGCTCGATGACGCCGACTGGTAATTATGGCGCATGATTTCCGGCGCAAGGTCTTCGAGATCCAGGAAATGGTCAGCCTGGCGGCGCAATTCGTCTGCCACCATCGGCGGCTGGGACTTTACGGTCGAAACCACGGTAACGCGCACGCCTTTACGCTGAACGGCTTCGGTCAGTCGGCGGAAATCGCCGTCACCCGAAAACAGCATGATATGGTCGACATGGTCAGCCATTTCCATCATATCGATGGCCAGTTCGATGTCCATATTGCCCTTGACCTTGCGGCGGCCCTGGCTGTCGATGAATTCCTTGGTCGGCTTGGTTACCATGGTGTAGCCGTTATAGTCGAGCCAGTCGACCAGCGGACGGATCGGGGAGTATTCCTCGTTTTCGATCAGCGCAGTGTAATAAAACGCCCGCACCATGCGTCCCTGACGCGCGGCCCATTTCAGCAACAGCTTGTAGTCGATATCGAATTCAAGGGATTTTGCCGAGGCGTACAGATTCGAACCATCGATAAAGAGGGAGAGCTTTTCCTCAGGATAAAACGGGATATCGTTCTGTTTGCTTGTTTTTTGTTGTCTACTCATTTTTACGCTTTGACCTGTCCTTGAAGGGTTGTACGCGGGTTGGGGCCCCGGCTTAGTCTCTACAATCAATATGGTTGCCGAATCCCCTTTTTTCAAGCTGTTATGCGGTATCTCCAGAGCATTCCATTTGAAAAGAGTGGGACTATAAAGGACGGCCCCTTATACAGGCAATATATTAATACCCATAAGCACAGGATATCGAGGAAAGCTAACGCCTGACTGGCCCAGATAGTTCTTGCCTGTCCGGCGAAAACTCCTTATAAAACGGCCATATCCGGTGTTTCCGTTATTTATGAAGGTGCAGCCATGGCCCGCGTTACCGTTGAAGATTGCGTCGATAAAATCCCGAACCGGTTCGAACTGGTGATGATCGCTTCCCAGCGCGCCCGGAAAATCAGCGCCGGCGCCCCTCTCACCATTGAACGCGACAACGACAAAAACCCGGTCATCTCCCTGCGCGAGATCGCGGACGAAACCGTGTCCATCGAGGATCTGAAGGAAGAACTGGTCCGTACGCACCAGCGCGTCATCGAAATGGAAGACGGCGAAGACGTCATCGATTCCACCGAAGGCGAAGACCAGTGGAACGCTATTGCCGCAGCCAGCGCCGCCGAAGGCGCATTCGACGACATCGACACCAGCGATGAAGACGACGATTTCGAGGATGAAGACGCGGAACCGTCCCTGGAAGACCTTGCCGGCGGCGCGGGCGACGATAAGTAGACCAGTTGCGGGTAGCGGTTGGCTGGCCATTTGATATATAGTCACCCTTTAATATCCGTAACCCCCTAGATCGTATCTTTTCCATGATCGACCAGGCCGAACTGGTACGCCAGATCCAATCCTATAACCCCGATGTCAAGCCCGAGGTCATCGAACGCGCCTACGCTTTCGCGCGCGAAAAGCACGGGGAGCAGATCCGCGCCTCGGGAGAGCCGTATTATACCCATCCGATCGAGGTGGCGTCGATCCTGGCGGGCATGCGCATGGATCCGGCCACCATCGTTACGGCCATCCTTCACGATACGCTGGAAGACACGGTCGCCACTTTCGACGAACTGAAAAAAGAGTTCGGGCCGGAAGTGGCGGCGCTGGTCAACGGCGTGTCCAAGCTGACCAAAATCGAAAGCCAGTCGGTCGAAGGGAAACAGGCGGAAAATTTCCGGAAGCTGGTGCTGGCGATGTCGGAGGACATCCGCGTCCTTCTGGTCAAGCTGGCCGACCGCCTGCATAACATGCGGACCCTGCATCATATCGCGAAACCGGAAAAACGCCGACGCATCGCCCGGGAAACCATCGAGATCTACGCGCCGCTCGCCGAACGCATCGGCCTGCATAAAATCAAAGAGGAGCTGGAAGACCTGTCCTTCGGGCATCTGAACCCGGAAGCCCGGGAGTCGATCACGAACCGCCTGTCCTTCCTGCGCTCCGAAGGCACGGAAATCGTCAAGACCATCATCCGCGAACTGAAATCGAATTTAAAAGAAGTCGGGATCGAGGCGGAAGTCACGGGCCGTGAAAAAACCCGCTATTCGATCTGGCGCAAAATGCAGCGCAAGAATGTCGCGTTCGAACAGCTTTCCGACATCATGGCGTTCCGCGTCGTCGTCAATACGCTTGAGGAATGCTACCATGCGCTTGGCATCATCCACAGCCATTACCCCGTAGTGCCCGGCCGGTTCAAGGATTATATCTCGACACCGAAACCGAACGGCTATCGTTCCATCCATACGACGGTCATCGGCCCGGAAAACCACCGGATCGAGGTGCAGATCCGCACGCATGAGATGGCGGAAGAAGCCGACCTCGGCGTTGCGGCGCACTGGGCCTATAAAGGCGGCGACCGCAAGAACGACCTGCAGGACATGAAAAAATACCGCTGGCTGCGTGAACTGCTCGATATCATCGAGCAGGAGGCGCGGCCCGAGGATTTTCTTGAAAACACCAAGCTCGAACTGTTTCAGGACCAGGTTTATGTATTTTCGCCGAAAGGCGACCTGACCGAACTTCCGATGGGGTCGACGCCTGTCGATTTCGCCTATGCCGTCCATTCCGCCGTCGGCGACAAATGCGTGGGCGCGAAAATCAACGGCCGCATCGCGCCCCTGAATACAAAGCTCAACAACGGAGACCAGGTCGAGATCATCACGGCGAAAAACCAGACGCCGTCTCCGACCTGGGAGCGCTTCGTCGTCACCGGCAAAGCGCGGTCGCATATCCGCCGCTTTATACGGCAGCAGCAGCGCGACCAGTACGTGACGCTCGGCAAGGCCATGCTGCAGAAGATCTTCCAGGCGGAAAACTATGAGTTCACGGAAAAAGCCGTGGCCGGGATCGTGTCCCAGTTCAAAGGCGAAAACATCGACGACATTTATGCCGGCATAGGCTCCGGCAACATCGTCGGCCGTGACGTTTTTCGCGCCATCTTCCCCGGTCACAAGACCGACGCTTTGAAAAAGCCGACGGACGCCGAAGTGCAGCAGCAGGCCGCGAATATGCTGCGCGACCGCCAGAAAGGCGGCAGCCCGATGCCGATCCGCGGCCTGATTCCCGGCATGGCGGTTCATTATGCGCGCTGCTGCCACCCGCTGCCCGGCGACCGCATCGTCGGGATCGTCACGACCGGCAAAGGCGTCACCATTCACACCATAGATTGCGACACGCTGGAAAATTTCGCCGACACTCCCGAACGCTGGCTGGACGTATCCTGGGATGCCGGCACCGACAAGGCGGAAACCCATATCGGGCGGCTGGAAGTCACTCTGAACAATGAGCCGGGCGCGCTCGGCACGCTGTCGACCGTGATCGGCCGCAGCGGCGGCAACATTACCAACCTGAAAATCACAAGCCGTTCGCTCGACTTCTGGGATATGAGCCTCGACGTCTATGTCAAGGATACGAAACATCTGAACGACATTATCGCCGCGTTGCGCGCCACCCCGCAAATCGCGACGGTCGAGCGCGCCCGGGGACGGTGAGGCCACGATGTTCAAACGCCGGGAGCGCCTTAAATTCTGGCCGAGGATGCGTGAAAATATCTGGCCCGCCATGGGGATGCCGCGCACGCTGCATTACTGGTGGCACAGGGTCTTCCGCACGGGCGATTCCACATACCGCATCACGGCGGGCCTCGCATCGGGCGTTGCCGCATCCTTCAACCCGCTGATCGGCACCCATGTGATCCAGGCTTTTTTTCTGGCATGGCTATTACGGGCCAGCTGGATCGCGGCGTTTCTGGGAACGGCGATCATCAACCCGACGACAATCTTCTTTGCGTTCTGGCTGTCGTATAAAACCGGCGTCTGGGCGCTCGGTTTGTTCGGTATGGAAGAATTTGCGATGTTGCCGCAAACAATGTCCTGGGCGGCCATAAAAAGCGAACCCATGCGCCTGGCTTTACCGATGATCGTTGGGGGCTATATGTGTGGGGCGATGGCCTGGCCTTTAACGTATGCGGTGTTTTATTTCCCTGTCCGTACGGCGCGGCGGCTCTATGACCGCCGGCGCGGGGTTATCGTTCGACAGCGTCTGGAGTCCAAACCATGATCATCGGCACGGGCAGCGATTTGATCGATATAACCCGGATCGAAATGACGCTTGCGCGGTTCGGTGAACGGTTCATCCGCCGTTGCTTCACGACAACGGAAATAGCCAAGGCAGAGCGCCGCCGGGCCGCAGGCACGCATATCGATACCTACGCCAAACGGTTTGCGGCCAAGGAAGCCTGTTCCAAAGCGCTCGGGACCGGATTCAGCCAGGGCGTGTTCATGAAGGATATCGGCGTCGTCAACGATGCCGCCGGCAAGCCGTCACTGCACCTGACGGGCGGAGCGCTGAAGCGCCTCAAAGCCCTGACTCCAGAGGGAAAAACAGCAAGGGTTCACCTTACTCTAACCGACGAGCATCCTATCGCTTCGGCCTATGTTATCATCGAAGCCGGCGAGGCGTTTTAAAACGAAGCTGGCAAACCCGGCCTGGATTGGCTAAAACCTTAAACAGCAATGCAGTTTTGCGGGAACGATCATGCAGGCAGACAACGATATGGGCGTCATCGACAAAGAAGAAACCGCGCCGCAGCCGGACCGCCGGAAAAAGCCATCAGCGCCCTTGACCGCGCAGGAGGAATGGTCCGAACTGTTCCGGACCGCCCTGATCGCCATTATTCTGGCGCTGGTCGTCCGGACGTTCCTGCTGGAACCGTTCAACATCCCCTCCGGTTCGATGAAACCGACCCTGGAAGTCGGAGACTATCTGTTCGTCTCAAAGCCGGCTTACGGTTATTCCCGCTTTTCCTTTCCGTTCGGCCTGGCGCCGGTCGAAGGCCGTTTCTGGACGCGTGGCAAAAGCCCACAGCAGGGCGACGTCATCGTTTTCAAATTGCCGACGGATACGAGGATCGATTATATCAAGCGCGTGATCGGCATGCCGGGCGATAAAATCCGCGTGAACAACGGGCGGCTTTACATCAATGACCGGATGGTCCCGCGCGAATTCCTGCAGATGAAGCAGGTCGACGAAAGCGGGCGCGAGATGAATGTGACCGAATATCTTGAAACCCTTCCAAACGGGGTCATCCATCATATTTATGAGGTCGGCGACGACCAGCCGCTCGACGACACGCCGGAATACACCGTGCCGGAAGGGCATTACTTCATGATGGGCGACAACCGCGACAATTCCCAGGATTCCCGCGTCCAGGACCTGGTCGGTTTCGTGCCGCTGGAAAACGTCGTCGGGCGCGCTTCGATGATTTTCTTCTCGACCAACGGTCATGCGCAGTTGTTCGAACTCTGGAAATGGCCCTGGACGATCCGGTACGGACGGCTTTTCAATTCGATCCGCCCGCTGCATGTCACGCCGCAGGCACAGTAAAGCATGGAAGAACTCGATTCCGCCCAGTCCGGCCTGCAGAAAATTATCGGTTATGATTTCAAGGATGCCGGCAAACTGAAAGCCGCGCTCACGCATTCCAGCACCGGCTCGGAACATAACTATGAGCGTCTGGAATTCCTTGGCGATCGCGTCCTTAACCTGATTATGGCGCAGGAGCTCTACGAACGCTTTCATGAGGAAAGCGAAGGAGACCTTGCAAAACGCCATGCGGCGCTGGTGCAGGGCAAGGTCATCGCCCGGGTGGCGCGCCGTATCGACCTCGGCCCGGCGCTGCACCTGTCCGGCGCGGAACGAGCGGCCGGCGGCGCGGACAACGACAATATTCTTGCCGACAGCATCGAGGCGTTGCTGGGCGCGCTGTTCCTTGATGCGGGGCTGGACGAATGCCGCCGCGTCATTCTCGATTTATGGAGCGAGGATGTCCAGACGATGGACCGGCCCCCTCGCGACTCTAAAACTGCTTTGCAGGAATGGGCGCAGGCGCGGAGCCTGAGCCTGCCTGTCTACACGCTTATATCGCGGGAAGGGCCGGACCATGCGCCGCTGTTCGAGATCGAAGTCCGGGTCGAAGGTCATCCGCCCACACGCTGCAGGGGCGCTTCACGGCGCAAGGCAGAAAAGGAAGCCGCTGCGATGCTGCTGACGCATCTTGAGGAAATGGACTCTTGAGCGCGCCAATCCCACCGAGGCGTTGCGGAACGGTCGCTGTCATGGGCGCCCCGAACGCCGGTAAATCGACGCTCATCAACAGCCTGGTCGGCACAAAAGTGACCATCGTGTCCGACAAGGTGCAGACTACGCGCACCCTTGTCCGCGGCATTGCGCTGTATGAACAGACTCAGGTCATCTTCATCGACACGCCCGGAATTTTTTCCCCCAGCAAAAGGCTGGAACGGGCGATGGTCGCCGCCGCGTGGCAGGGCGGGGAAGAAGCAGACATCATCATGGTAGTGATCGACGCGTCGCGCAAAAAAATCCCTGACCGCGAGACCGATAGAATCCTGAAGCGTCTTAAAGATTACCCGGCACCCGCCATCCTTGTGCTCAACAAGATCGACCAGATCCGGCACGAAGCGTTGTTTGCGATCGCGCAGACGATGAGCGGGCTTCATGATTTTACCGCCGTTTTCATGGTTTCGGCGCTGAAAGACAACGGTGTCAAAGATATTCTGCGTTTCGCCGCGAAGCACCTGCCGGAATCGGAATGGATTTTTCCCGAAGACGAAGTCAGCGATATGCCGATGCGGCTAATGGCGGCGGAACTGACCCGTGAAAAGTTTTTCTGCGGTCTCTACCGTGAATTGCCGCACAGCATGACCGTCGAAACCGAAAGCTGGGAACCGTTCGATGACGGCAGCATCAGGATCGGCCAGATCGTCTATGTCGAACGCGAAAGCCAGCGCAAGATCGTGCTGGGTTCTGGCGGCGATACGATCCGCAAGGCAGGCGAGTCCGCACGACGTGAACTCGAAGGCATTCTTGAAACGCGTGTGCACCTGAAACTTTTCGTGAAAGTGCGCGGCGACTGGAGCGAGGATCCGGAACGGTATGTTCCATGGGGACTCGATTTCAGCGCTTGAAGGCGTTGCGTCGACAAAACCAAATCTGATTTTTGTGGATAAGAAATCCGATCCGCCTGTCGACTCTGGGCAGAGAATCGGACCCCTGATACAGTGTGTTCATCTTAAAGATCGCAGATTTATTGTTTTGAATCAGCCTATTGCTGTTCATTTCTGCGTCTTTTTAAACATCGGCGCATCAAGGGGAAAGAAAAGCATGAGCTGGACGGATGAACGGGTCGCTTTACTCAAAAAACTCTGGTGCGAAGGCCGGACGGCGGCGGAAATTGCCAAGGAGCTTGGCGGCGTGACCCGTAACGCGGTGATCGGCAAAGCCCATCGCCTCAAACTCTCCAATCGCATTTCGCCGATCCAGCAGGACAACCAGAAAATAATTCTGACGCCGCTTCCTCTGCGCGAAAAACCTTTGCCTGTCCTTGCGCGTCCGGCCAATACGGATGTTCCGTTTAAAAACAGCAAAGGCGTCAAGATGTCGGATCTGAAAGATCGCATGTGCCGCTGGCCGTCGGGCGATCCGCGCGAGTCCAATTTCAGCTTCTGCGGCTGCCAGTCCGTCCCCGGCCTGCCATATTGCCCCGACCATGCGAAAGCCGCCTATCAGGCTGCCCGCGCCCGTACTCTTCAGGCTGAGGATTTTGAAGACAATGTACAGCCGCACGCCGTTGAGGACGAAGCGAAAGAAGCCGTTGCTTAAAAAGCTGTAAGTTCTAAAGACAAGGCTGCCGATGACGACATCGCAGCCTTTTTTTTTAGTCCTGGGGAAGCTCAAGCTCCATCGCTTCGCGCCCTTTGGGCACGACGCGCACCAGCATATTGACGCGCTGGCCGGTGTTGAGGGATTCAAGGCCATACCGTTCAAGGCAGGTTTTATGGACGAAGACGTCCTTCAGGCCGTCTTCGGGCACGATAAATCCGAACCCTTTGTCCGGCTTATACCATTTGACGCGTCCTTCCATGCGCAGCAATACGCAATCCGCATGGCCCGGCCAGTCTTTCGCCGCGGTGAGCATTTCCGGCACGTCGCCCTCGTGCAGAAGACTGGCGACATGGGTGACATGCGCACCTTTCGGCCCGCGTACGATATGACACAACAGTTCAGCGCCTTCACCCAGCTTCTGGACGCCGGCGCGCTGAAGCGTGGTGACATGGAGAAAGGCATCGATAGCCTCGCCATCCGGCACGACAAAGCCAAATCCCTTGGGGGAATTGAACCATTTCAGTTTTGCTTTGACGGGATCGCCTTCAGGCATGTCTTCAGGGCCGACCGGCATAAAATCGTCCATTTGCCGCTGGCTCGCCTGCACCTCACGAATCCCCTTCCTGAAATCAACGAACGGGCCGGAAATACAATAAACAAAGTATACTCTAAAAAATAATTATGCCGATCCGTTACAAGCAAATTCTGCAGCCAAACCCCAAGGAAATCCAGTTTTTTTTTAGTGTTAATATTAGCTTGATCTTATGCGAGCGATTTACGATTGTCTCAATTAGCATGCTTTTCCTCTGTTTATTTTTATTTGTCATTTTAAAAATCAAAAAAACTGGCTCTTTTCTTACCCCAATGCAGTTATATATGGCTTCCCTGGAGTATGAAAATGATCAAATCTTTGATATTCGCCGTCGCGCTTTCAGGCATGGCCATTTCTCCTTGCCTCGCCCAGGATAAAATCCTTCCTCAGGCGGCGCCGCAAATGCAGTTGTCCTTCGCGCCGCTGGTCAAAAAAGTCGCGCCTGCGGTCGTCAATATTTATACGAAACGCACGGTGACGCAGCGGCAGTTCAATCCTTTCATGGACGATCCTTTTTTCCAGCAGTTTTTTGGCGGTGCGTTCGGCATGCCGGATGCGCCTGGCGGGTTGTCGCGCAAGCTGGTTGAAAATGCGCTCGGTTCCGGCGTGATCGTAGACAAGGACGGGCTGGTGGTCACCAACGCGCATGTGGTGGCCGAAGCCGACGAAATCAACGCGGTCCTGCCCGACGGGCGTGAATTCGACGCCGATAAGGTGATCGTCGACAAGGCGTCGGATCTGGCCGTCCTTCGCATCAAAAACAAGGGCGCGCCGTTACCGTTCGTCACGCTGCAGGCGAGCGGAGATCTTGAGGTGGGCGATCTTGTGCTGGCCATCGGCAATCCGTTCGGCGTCGGACAGACGGTGACGAGCGGAATCGTGTCGGCGCTGGCGCGGTCTTCGCAGGACATCAGCGATTTCAATTTCTTCATCCAGACGGACGCCGCCATCAACCCTGGCAATTCCGGCGGACCGCTGGTGGCGATGGACGGCAGCGTCGTCGGCATAAATTCGGCCATCTATTCGCGTGACGGGGGCTCACTCGGTATCGGTTTTGCCGTTCCTTCCGACATGGTGGTGGCGGTCCTGGCCGCCGTCAGGTCGGGCCAGACGGGCGAGCGGATCGTCAGACCCTGGCTTGGCCTTACGGCACAGAAAGTTACCGCGGATATCGCCGAATCCCTTGGGTTCGATGCGCCCCATGGCCTGTTGATCGCGGGACTCGACAAAGCCAGCCCGCTGCGTGCGGCAGGCGCTGAAATCGGCGACGTCATCACCGCCATGAACGGGCGGATCGTGACGGATCCAGGCGAGGTGCGGTTCCGCATGGCGACGATCCCCATCGACGGGACGGCGCAGTTCGATATCCTGCATAAAAACGAACGGAAGACGGTCAGCGTCAGAGCCATCGCTCCGCCCGACGATCCGCCGCGCGAGGAAACGAAACTGTCGGGAGACGGCCCGCTTGGCGGCGCCACTATTGCCAACATCAACCCTGCCGTGGCTGTCGAGATGGGCATCGCGCAGGAACAGGGCGTCATCGTCACGGCCGTCCAGAGAGGCACACAGGCGTCCCGCGTGGTAGAGAAGGGCGATATCATCCTGGCCGTCAACAACGAAAAAATACCCAACGTCAGAACCCTGCAGACCGCGCTCAAAGGCGCGTCGGCCTGGCAGTTGCTGATCGATTCCCATGGACGCAAGCGCCAGATGATCATCCGTTGATATCGTTCATGGATTGTTCTAGTTTATGGCATGGCAGATCTCTTTGAAAACGAACCGGTAGCCGACACCGCCCCGCGGCCGCTGGCTGACCGTTTGCGTCCCCGCACCCTGGAAGAGATCGCAGGGCAAAGCCACTTGGTCGGCTCCGCCGACGGTTCCCTGCGCAGGCTGGTCGAACGCGGCCGCATCCCGTCGATGATCCTGTGGGGGCCGCCGGGCTGCGGCAAAACGACCCTGGCACGGATTCTCGCAGGGCATACAGACCTGCATTTCGAACAGATCTCGGCGATCTTTTCAGGTGTTGCCGATCTGAAGAAACTGTTCGAGAGCGCGCGCGTCCGGCGGCAAAAGGGGACGGGAACCCTTCTGTTCGTCGATGAGATCCATCGCTTCAACAAATCTCAGCAGGACGCTTTTCTGCCCGTGGTCGAGGACGGCACCATCACGCTGATCGGCGCGACCACGGAAAACCCCTCTTTTGAACTTAACGCCGCGCTGCTGTCGCGCTGCCAGGTCTTCGTCCTGAAGCGTCTTGACGATGCCGCGCTGGAAGGATTGCTGGGGCGCGCCGAAAAATATTTCGACCGCACCCTCCCTCTTGCGCAAGAGGCAAGAGAATCCATGAAGGCGATGGCGGACGGCGACGGACGCTATCTTCTGACCATGACGGAACAGATTTTCAATGAAACCGGCGACAACCAGGTCCTGGATACGGCCGCTTTAAGCGCGCTGGTACAGCGCCGGGCGCCGCTTTACGATAAAAAGGACGATGCGCATTACAACTTGATCAGTGCCCTGCACAAATCCGTGCGCGGGTCGGACGCCGATGCCGCGCTTTACTGGTTTTGCCGTATGCTGAACGGTGGCGAAGACCCGCGCTATATCGCCCGCCGCATGACCCGCATGGCGGTCGAGGATATCGGCCTCGCGCAGCCCGATGCTTTATCCATGTGCATCAACGCCTGGGAAACCTACGAGCGCCTCGGCAGTCCCGAAGGAGAACTGGCTTTGGCGCAGGCGCTTCTTTATCTGGCGACCGCTCCGAAATCCAATGCCGCCTATGTAGCCTATAAAGCCGCGCGGCGCAGCGCGCAGGAGACAGGATCGCTGATGCCGCCCATGCACATACTGAACGCCCCCACCAAGATGATGAAAAACATGGGATACGGCAAGGATTACGCCTACGACCCCGATACGCCGGAAGGGTTTTCCGGACAGAACTATTTTCCGGACGACATGGAGCGGCAGGAATTTTACCAGCCGCTTGAGCGCGGGTTCGAGCGTGAGATACAAAAAAGGCTCGAATACTGGTCAAAATTAAGAAAACAGATTCAGGTCAAAGAGAATTAAACTGATATTCTGTATTTTAAAAGGACTTCGACTATGAACGTCATACTGGCAATCGGGATTGGCGGCGGGCTGGGGGCGGTGTTGCGGCACGGTCTTAATACAATGATTTCCGGTTGGCTTGGCACGGGGTTTCCCTATGGCATAATGCTGATCAACATTCTCGGGTCTCTGGCAATGGGCATCCTGGCCGGCCTGTTCGCCCATGCCGGCGAGCTGCCCCAGGCCTGGAAGGCCTTCCTAACGGTCGGCATCTTCGGCGGTTTTACCACTTTTTCAACATTTTCCCTGGATACCGTGCTATTGGTCGAACGCGGCGCTTATGGCGCGGCTGCGGCTTATATGGGTGGCTCGGTCATTCTGTCTGTCGCGGCCTTGATGGCGGGTTTATGGAGTGTGCGCCTGTGGATGAGCTGAACCCGGATATCGTGTCGGCAGAAAACAAACCCGAAAGGAAAGAGGCCCGGATCGTCAAGGTTCCGCTGGCCGATGACGGGCAGCGCCTGGACCGCTGGATGAAAAAGGCCGTGCCGGAAGTGCCCTATGGCCTTGCCCAGAAACTGATCCGCAAGGGCGCGATCAAGATCGACGGGAAAAAGGCCAAAGGGGACGCCCGGCTGCTGGCGGGCCAGATGGTGCGCATACCGCCCGTCGAAGACAGGCCGGAACGTGAAAAAACTGTTAAGGAATTAAGCTGGCAGGACCAGGAATTTATCCGCTCGCTCGTGCTTTACGACGACGGCGACGTCATCGCGTTCAACAAGCCTGCGGGGCTTGCCTCGCAGGGCGGCGGCGGGGTGGAATGGCATATCGACGCGTATTTTCCTGCGCTGGCCGACGTGTACGAACAGATACCCCGCCTGATCCACCGGCTCGACCGCGATACGTCCGGCGTATTGCTGTGCGCCAGATCGGCGGATGCGGTGCGGCGTCTTGGCAAGGCGTTCAAGGACCGGCGCGCCAAAAAAACCTACTGGGCGATCACATTGCCCGCGCCCGTGCAGAATGACGGGTTGATCAACGCGCCCATCGCGAAGCCCGACGGCCCTCATAAAGACCGCATGGTCATCGAAAAGGGCGGCCAGCTGGCCCTGACCGATTTCTCCGTTGTCGAACGGGCTTCCAAGCGCGCGGCCTTCGTCGCGTTCCAGCCACGCACCGGGAGAACACACCAGATCCGCGTCCATGCTGCGGACGTGCTGAAATGCCCGGTCATGGGCGACGAGAAATACGGGGGCAGCGCCTCCTGGCTGGACGGGATGGGGGACAGCCTGGCACGGCGCCTCCATCTGCATGCGCGTCAACTGGTCGTCGCGCATCCGACGGAAAACGACAAGATGATTACGCTGGTGGCGCCGCTGCCAGACGACTTACGGCAAAGCTGGCAGGCTTTGGGCTTCGATCCCGACAGCCGCGTTTCGCCTTTCAAGGACTGAAGCCCATGGTCATGTTCCGGGACGACGACGCCAGGATGAAAGCCGCCGAGCGCGCCGCGGAGCCGCGCTGGAAAAGGAACGTGCGGCGCGTTTTTAAAACCGCTTTCTGGTGTGCGCTGCTGGTCGGTTTAGGCCTGACGGTTCTCAGTATGCAGGCGGGACGCAGCGACTCCCTTAAAAAGGGGCTCGAACAGTATCTGGGCCAGGCGACCGGCATGCAGGCAGAAATAGGCATGCTGAAATACATGACTTTCTTTCCGGTCGTGTCCGTAACCTTCGATCAATTTTCACTATATGAATCCATTCCCGGTTCCGGGCCGACCCAGCCGTTGCGCGGCCTGCGCGCCGTCACCGCCGGGCATGTGTCGGTCGCGATGAATTTCTGGGACCTGTTCCTGTCGCGCCGACGCCTGCGCGCGCTGGATATCAGGGAAATGGAAATCGAGCCCGGCATCATAGACAAGCGTGGCCTCAGCATTGCGTCCCTACGTCTCGACAAGGCGGCTTACGATAACCGCGCCGGTATTCTGCTGCAGGGCATGTATGGGGGGGAAGCTGTCAAGGCGGCCATTGAAATGAAACAGAAGGGACGCAGCCTCGTCCTGCCCGACCATGCCGGGTTCACGGTCGATGCCGGACCGCTCGCCGTGCGGGGCACCATCGCCCATCGCTTCGGCCAGGGGCTGGTGCTGGATGTTGCCCGGCTCGGGGTAAATGAAAAGGGTTTCGCCGGAAAAATGATTTTCGGCGAACAAAAAAAAGGGCTTACATTCAGCGCCGATGTGCATTTCGGCCGTTCGGCCATGGACGTGGATATCCGTCGCGATCAAAAGACTCCCTGGCAGGGTACGGTGGTTCTGCCCGTCCTCGATGCCGCCGATCTTTCCGCCATGCTGGGCATTATCCTGGAATGGGTCAGCCGTATCCCGCGCGTGGAACAGCATGCGCTCGATGCGCGCCTGACCGTAAAGAAAATAGAAAACGGTGGCGTACAAGCCGCGCCTTTTACGGCAAAGATTTCAATGAAGGACAGCACGCTGTCCCTGTCAGCGTTTGAAGGGGGTTTTCCTGCATCTCTTCTTGACGCCACGCTGCCTCCGGCGTCCGTACATTGTTTTGCCGCGCGCCAGATACCGGGCACGGTGAAGCTGGATACCGTTGTCTTGGCGACAGACGCGGGCTCTTTTGCCGGCTCAGGCCTCGTAAACGGCCAAGCGCTTCATTTTGCCCTGCGTCCCCGCGCCGGCAAAACGGATTGCAGTCTTCCATGAAGCGTTTCTACAAGGCTGTCACGGTCGTGCGCGGAGAAACGGGTTTCGAGATCCATCTCGATGGCCGCCCCGTGCGCACGCCGGGCAGGATCATCCTGGCCGCGTCTTCAGACGCTCTGGCTTATGCGATCATGGCGGAATGGGCGGCGCAGGTCGATGCGGTGGATCCAGAAACCATGCCTTTGACGCAATTGCTGACCACAGCGCTGGAACGCGTCGCGCGGGACCGCCCCGCCATGACGGACATGCTGTGCGCTTATCTCGATACGGACCTTCTGTGCTACCGCGCGCCGCAGGAAACGATGGCCGCCAGACAAAAGGCGGCCTGGGATCCGTGGCTGGCCTGGTTCGAACGCGCCTACGGGGCGCGTCTGGAAGTCACCACTAGCCTGAAGGCCCTGTCGCAGCCGGAGATGGCCCTCAAGGTAGTGCGCATGGGGCTGGACGCGATGGATGATGAGGTGTTTACCGTGGCGCAACTGGTTGTTTCCCTGACGGGTTCGCTTGTTCTCGGCCTGGGCTTTGCACGGGGCGATCTGGGGGCGGACGAGGCGTTTCGCGTCGCCACCGTCGAGGAGGCGTATAAAAGCGCAATCTATCGAGACGATCTTCACGGCGAAGATCCGCATCAAAAGAGCCGGCACGACACGATGCGCCGCGACCTTGTCGCGGCGGAAAAATTCCTGGGGTTTGCGCACAGGCGATAGCCTGCCTCTCCGCCCGGGGACACCAGGTCTTCCATTTACAGATACACATAACGATCGCCCGCCCTTTACAGGGCGTCGATACCGTCGTCATGCCAAACGCAGTCCCTTCAGGAAGGGGCTGCTATTTCTTCAGGTCGAGAACGATGCGGAAAGCATTCGTTCCGTCCGGGGCGATCGTCGTTTCGTTCACCACGCTGGTCGAGGCTTTCAATTGAAGGATAAGGCGGGTGCCTTTACCACCCTCCATGCCTTGCGCGGTATAGGACGCGACCAGGGGATTGGCCGCGAACGATTGAGCCGGGCTGGTTGTCCAGCCGGCCTCCGGCAATTCGATAACGAGCAGATTTTCGCTGTTATCGAGGTCTCGGCGCCAAGACGTCTTGCCGGAGACGTCCAGCACGACCCGGGCCGTGCCGCCGTGGTCACCCAGCCGCAGCCCTGTCACAGAAACGCCTCTACCCGCCGAAGCGGGTTGTTCTGCGGCCGGGGCCGGAGAAGGAGGGGGCGATGTCTGGACAGGCGAGGCCCGGGGCGGCGGGCCTTGCTGCGGGGGTGGCTGGGCTGCCGTCGCGACATCCGTTGCCGGCGGCGGTGGGGCCTGCGGGCCGTTATCCTGCGGCTGCGGGGCATGCAGGGGCAGGGGCTGCAGGGGCACAGGAGTCTCTGTCCGGGGCGGGACAGCATCTTCCTGCGCAAGGGCTTCCGTCTTCTGGGGCGGAAGGTCTGGAGCCGCGGGCGCCTCTTCGGGCGCGGCGGCGATATCTTCGGGCGTGAGCGTGCCCGTGTCTGGAAGCGGGTCTCCACCACTGACGGCGGGAGCGGGCAACGCCATAAGTCCAGCCTCGCCCTGCGGCTGGCCGACCAGGGAATCCAGCTGGCTGATCAGCGTCTGCATATCCTGTTCGACAGACACCAGCCGCATGATCGAGGGCATGACCGCATCGAAGTCGTGGCGCAGTTCGACGACAGCGTTTTCAACGCGCTTCACGCGCTCGATGGGGTCACGGATATCGGGCGCGAACAGTTCTTCGATCTTTACGCCATGGGGCGGCAGGACGGGCAGGCCGTTCGGGCCAATCTCGCGGCCGCTCTGGCCGGGCAGGGCGGGTTTTTCCTCTGTGCCTGGGGGGGCCGGCGTCGTCGTCTGCGCCGAAAAGACATTGCCGGAATTGGAGGGCTGAGGGCTGCACGAGGATAACAGAAGGGTGCACAGCGCCACCACTGTGGCCCGCGGTAATCCGAATCTGAATCTCTTTTCGCCGGAGAAACCCGGCAAAGACGTCCATGTTCTGGACATTAAGGAGAAGTCCCAGAAGAGATAGTAAGATGTGCCCCGGAGCTGATTCGCCCCTCATAACAGAGTACGTGGGGGGAGAGTCACCGGTCAACAGGAAGTGTTGCGGGAAATTATGGAATCAGCCTGAAATATCAACGACTATGCGAAAGCCGGATTTGCCTTCTGGAGGCAGTGTCTGTTGCTGCACGATTTTAGCGGGCCGCAGCAATTCAAGCGAAAGAATGCCGCCTTCGTATGAATAGGAGGCGACAAGCCTGCTTTTCACAGGGGCGGACGGTGCCAGATCCGCCCGGTCAAAACGGGCCAGATCCACGATAAGGTGTTTTCCCTCTTTATCGAGGCTGGCCGTAAAGGAGCCTTGCGCACTCGTATCGAGGACGATTCGCGTCATGTCGTCGTGATCGCCGATCCTGATGCCATTAACATCCCCCGCCGTGATTTTTTCGGGATCCGCAGGAGCCTGTTGCGGCAAAGCGGTCGATGGCGCCGCCGCGGCAGGCTGGAAAGGCCCGAAGACTTCGTTTTTTGTGGATAAAGATGTTTGCTGTCCCGTTGCGGCAGGTAAGGACGACACGTCCACGGCATCCTGCTGCGCCGAATCCGGCCTGACGGGGCCCATAAAACCAGGATCGGGCGTCCCGCTTTCATTTCGCCCTTCGCTGCCGGCGTTTCCCTGCAACCGCTCCATCTGATCGATCAGCTCTTTCATGCTCTTTTCCATAACGGCCATGCGCACCATGGTCGGCATGATGGTGTCGAAATCGTCGTGCAACGACTGGACGGCGGTTTCCAGCCTTTTGATACGTGCACCATCATCCGATAGGGGTACGCTGAAAAGAGGGGTCAGTTTCAGCCCGTCGGGTGGCGCGAGCGTTCTGAAAGTCTCCATGGCAGTCGGGATCGGCGCGATGGTTTCAAGTGGTTTTACGGATTCGCCAGGTTTGGTGCTCAGGGGTTCCGCATTGCCTGCTTGAACCTCAGGCGAACGGTTGCCGGAACAGCCAGGAAGCGTCAGGAACAGACAGAAACATAAAATAAAACCACGCCACAGAGGACCTCCATGAACAACGACAGCACCATTACCAGTGATGAGACAACGGTTTCTGCAAAGCATGAAAAAAGGAGTGTTCCCAAAAATGCGCCACCTTAGGCCTTCTCATTCTAAAGGCCCGGGGAGAGGCGGTCAATCATGCACTGCCAGGCCCACTATTTGCCAATGGGAAAGCTTTTTTCAGCCCAAGTCGTGCCTTCGGATTCGTACTTGCCGCGATACACAACCCTGAGATTGCCTCCGGTCGGAACTTTATCCAAAGGAACTTCCATATGACGTTGTTTGATTTCGGGATAAAGCGCAACGTTATCCAGTCTTCCAATCTTTTCTTCTTTTCCCTGAGGCGGCTGCCAGTAAACATCGAGAAAACCGTAGCTGCTAAACGTTCCCGCGTCCCTGTTAATATCAATATTAAGTTTTGGCACGGGTTTTTTGCCTTCCGTCATTTTCAATCGGGGTGAAGACAAAGAAATTTTCAAATCCTTGTCTTCACCGCTTCGGACGATCACAGGAATAGAAAATCCGACATTGACGTCAAGCGCCAGGCTGATGTCTTTTTGCTCTGGGTCGACTCTTAGGGGCTGTACGTCACGCGCCATCCTGACCAGCGACATATGGGCGCGATATTCACCGAACGGAAGGTCGGCAGGACGGCGCAGAGATAGCCGGATCGTCTGCTGGCCATGGGGTTCGATGGTTACCTGCCTTGGAGTGAAAACGATCATTTTAGCAACGCTATACGGGTCGTTCTGATCTGCCGCTTGAGCGACTTCATACCCGCCTTCCGGCCTCGCTTTCATCGTTAGCCATCCCATACGATAGGTATTGGTATGGTCGGTCAGGTTCACAAGCTGTACGGTGGCAGATCGGCCCCGGCCTTCGAAAACGATTCTGACAGGGGTTATACCGAGATCCGCTTTTGCGGGCGCCATCGGGGCGAATGTTGCGAGCAGAATAAATACCAGGATAAAGCGTGTCACCTGTTTCATCGTTCTTCCTTCATCTCAATAGTCTACTAGGAGGTCAAGAGTGTAAGTTCCGAGATACGGGCCGTCCGTGTAGGACGCCGCTAATGTATTCGTGGTCAGAGTAGCGCCAATTTGGACTTCAATGGTACCAGCGCCGTCAGCAATATAGTTTCCGCCCGGAGAATCGAAAGTAAAATCGGTGATATCGAACGAAGATCCTCCTGATTTGGTAGTCTGCGCCGTTTCAGGATTTGCAAGCGTGACAGTTACAGCCGCGCCAGGCGTAAATCCCCCAAGCAACGCCACACCGTTTTGCGCGGGAGACATTTTCGTTATGCCGGCGCTCACGGTTTCGTCCCCGTCAGGTTCCAACACGATGGTCTGTGGGGGCGGGTCTGTTACGACCATATTGCCAAATTTAATAGGTTGAGATTCCGTTTGCGTGACAGCTGCGGACGCGTAATTTGGTAAAAATATAAAAATTAAGAAGAACAGTAAGAGCGAAGGTTTTTTCATTTCTCTGCCTGTTTCGTTCAGACTAAATATATATAAGACCTGTCATGTGAATTTAAAAGGGGCACACGCCGTTTCTACGGCTCAACGAACCCAATAAAAAAGCCCCCGACCGGGGGCTTTTTGAAACTGGAAAGGCAGCTTAGTAGCTTGCCATAATGTAGAACGTGCCGCGATAAGGGCCTGCGCCGTAATCGGCTGCCGTAACCGTCGTATGCAGCGTGGCGCCAACGCGGACTGTGGCAAGACCGCCCGCAGAGGTGGTGACCCGCGCGCCATAAACGGCGTCGGCCGCAGGGGTTGTGCCCGAATAACCGTCAGTCCCGTCGTCCTGGTTGATCGTAAACGTATCGACCGTAAAGGCCTGGGCACCGCCAACGCCGCCCAGAAGCTGGACCTCGTTGTCCGGATGCTGGGCATCGATAATCTGACCAGTATTGTCGGCGAAGGTAATATAGACGTCCTGCGCTGAAGCAACGCCTGTGTTGATCGAATAGAAACCTGGAGCTTGTGACGCGGTTTCAAGATCTGTACCGTTCGCAACACCCTGTGTGGAACCGTTACCGTACAGAAGCGTTAATGTATTGGCGCCCTGTGTAGCGGTACGGGTACCGGAAGCCGATAAAAGAATGCTGCTGCTGGTATCGCATGTGTTGTTAGGGCATGTGATCGAAAAGTTTCCGAATTTGATCGGAGATAATTCTGTGATGTTCAGCAGGCTGGTCACGCTGGCGCTGATATGTCCAAGGAAGGCAACGCCTTCAGCCGCTTTGGCGGGTGAGGCTCCGAGAGCCAGGACAGCAACGGCCGATGAAAGCAACGCTGTTTTTTGAAGTTCTTTCAAAATATTCATAGATAACTCCCCAATCCTTGAGAGGTTGCACATGTAGCCACTGTTCTAACACAGCCGACCTTACCAGTCTAGTATAGCCGCTCACTCATTAAAAATGATTTAACTAAAAATTCCAAGGCTTTTTAGGTGGTTATAAGGCGTATTTAACAAGATATTTGTCATAGAGATTCGAAGCGGGAGAAGATATTTCGTGTATGATGTTATATAAGCTATACTCGGAAAAATGCTTGGTGAGGCCTTTTATTTTATTTAAAAATGCCACGAGATTCAGCAATACGGAAAGCAGTTTTTTATACTCTGTCAGCGGGCATTATCGTGGGATGCGCTGGATGGATCGGAAAAGCGACGGCTGCCGATTTAGCGGCGTCTTCCAATAAAAAGGCGCTTCAGGAGCTGGAGGATAACTTTGCCAGCAAGATCGGCGGCAGTCTCAGCGAGGCCGAGCTGTATCTTACGGGCGCTGGCAAGATCGAACTTGCAGAACGCAAAGCCAAAACGGTGCTGCCAGACAATGAACCTCTTCTATTTCATATTATTCTTGGGAAAAATCAGGTCAGTACCACACAGGATGTTTATAGCATCAAGCAAAATCACCGCCTACTACTCTCCTTAAGCGATTTCGCGTCGGCAACTGGCCTGGCCATTACAGCGAAACCTTCCGAGGGCACAGCCAAGGGCTGGTTTATACGCCAGACGAATACATTTGTCCTCGATGCCCGGAAAAACCGTGTCGTTATCGCCGGAGAGACGGCAAAAGTAGATCCGCTGGATATCAAGGTAGATGAAAACGATATCCTGGTTTCGTCCACTTTGCTCGAAAAGTGGTTTGGAATCGACTTTTCATACGATTTCGCCAATCTTTCGATTGATGTAAAGACAACGAAACCTTTTCCAGTGGAAGAAGCGTATCTCCGTGGTAGAAAGAAGCGCAGCCAGTCCTATGGCGATACTGCCGCCACTCTTCCGTATCAGGAACAGCCTTACGCGCTGCTTTCGCTGCCGTATATCGATACCAATATCAATACGCGCTGGCTTCACACGCCTGGCAACGCTCCTCTCAAAACCACGACATGGTCAACGATACTGGAAGGCGATGTTGCCGGGCTAAGCGGCCAGGCGTTTCTCGGTGGGACAGAGCAGCAGCCCTACCTTGACAATGCGCGGTTCACTTTCGGTAAACAGGATCCGGAAGCAAGCCTCCTTGGTCCGCTTCACGCGACAGCCTATAGTTTTGGGGATGTGAACACATTAACCCAACCTATTATCGGCAGCGGAGGACAGGAGCAGGGTGTAAGCGTCACAAACAGGAGTCTTGACAGCCTTACGAACGATACGACAACTGAAATCCATGGAGACGCCCAGCCCGGCTGGGATGTCGAATTGTACCGGAATAACTCCTTCATCGATATCCGCCATGTCGATGAAACAGGCCGTTATGATTTCGGCAAAGTGGATCTCGTAGTCGGCGACAACGATTTCAAATTTTTATTTTATGGCCCGCAGGGTGAAGTGAAGGAAGAACATAAGCACGTGGGTGTCGATCCACGGACATTGACAGACGGAAAGGGGCACTATGCGCTTTCCGTCTCGCGTCATGGGCTTACGACATGGCAGCGTGAACGGCCTGTGGCACCTGGCACAGGCGATCCGCATATTGCCGCTAATTATGAATACGGTCTTGGAGATATCGGTACAGGGAATATCGGGATCGATGCCAACAGTTATGACGGGACTTACAGGACTCTGGCGCAGACAGGGTTGGCATCCTATGCTTTCGGGACATTTTTCAATGCCGACCTTGGTTACGATACGAGCAATGGCGCATTCGGTGGCACGATGACGGCGCGGCGGACGTTTGACGGACAGTCGGCGCTGCTGCAATATGCTATGAACTCGCCTGAATTCAACCCTTCATCCTCTTTCGAAGGCGCCTCACTTAAAGAGTCGTACAGGGCCAGCCTCAGCGGCCCCGTCCCCCTGAACCTGTCTCTTTTTGACAACACGAATTACAATTTAAGCGGGACTTTCAACAATCTGTATAGCGGCGGCAGTCAGCTTATTCTTTCTTCGGGCCTGACGACGCGCCTGGAGTCTATTCTTCTTTCAACAGGCAGTCAGTACAGCCTTATTGAAAGCGGCAGTGGCGCCACAAACGAATCGGCATCGGGAAGGGTCGATGTGCGCGGCTTTGCCTATGGAGGATCCTGGCGCGCCGCTGCCAATTACCAATCCATTCCAGAAACCCGATTTACCGGCGCCGAACTCGAATATAACCGCGCCATCGGTGAAAAACTCGATATGACGAGCCAGCTGGAATATCTTGCCGACCCTTCTTTTGTGAAAGGGTCGCTGGGGTTGAACTGGCAAACGAAAATGGCAAATATAAGCCCGAGCATCCAGGTAGACAGTGACCGCAATGTCACAGGAGCACTGAATGTTCATTTTGCCGCAGCCGCGGACCCTCTGTCCAACAGATATGACGTTTATAATCGTTACCTCACGGGCACAGGCGGCGTGGCAGCGCGAATTTTCATGGATAAAAACGGCAGTGGAACTTTCGACGAAGGCGACGAACTGTTGCCGGATGTACAGATTCAGGCATTGCAGTCCCAACGTTCCGCGTTGTCGGATAAAAACGGCATCGCGTTCATTCCCGATCTTGAACAAAACCGGCTGACGGATGTCATCGTAAATCCCGCCTCTTCCGAAGATCTTTACGGCATCAGCCTGTTTAACGGCGTTTCCATTCGTCCTCATCCGGGCGCTGTGACCAAACTGGAATTTCCCATTGTCGAAGGGGGAGAGATGGACGGCCAGGCGGATTTTGCCGGGGAGAACGGGGCGCATAAAGCCGCCCGTGGCGTTCAGATTTCTCTCGTTGCGCCCGATGGCAGGATCGAAAAATCGGCAGGCGTGGCATCCGATGGATACTGGTCGATCAGCTCGGTGCGTCCTGGCGCCTACTACCTGATAGCGGAACCAAGAGACGGCATCGGTTATGCGGTTCCCCGCCTGATCGAGTTCAAACCGGACGGCTCCACACTGTTCGGGCAATCGGTCGTTATCAAGCCCTATAACGTGGCGTTCCGTTTCACCAGTGAAAACCCGCCGCCTGACGGCCCGCTTCATGCCCGCGTTATCCGCGCCAGCGATGTGATAAGCCAGCACAGCCTTGTGGAACTCGGCAAATTCCATTCCCGCCTGTCGATGACTCTGGCCTGGTACAAGCTGAAGATCGCACGCTCGCCCGTTCTTGCATCGTTCGACCTGGCGACTCCGCTTTCGCAGATAACGCCCGATCCGAAAACGGGGGCGATGGCGGTCGTCCTGAAGCCCAGAAAAGCCATGAGCATGGAGCAGGCGGCGGGCGCCTGCCAGAAAATGCAGGAAAGCAAGGTCAACTGCACTGTCCATGTGGTGACGACCTATCGCGGCACGGTACCGCCGCCGGAAAAACCCCTCCCCGCACGTGTCGCAGCGAAACAGGCGGCCAAAGACTCATCTGTAAGACAGGCTGCCGCCGCACAGGCATCTGAAAACGAGCCCGTCGCGCCGCAGCCTGCACCCGAAACAGTGGCTTCCATCAATGAGCATGCTGCACCGCCCGCCGCGAATGCGACGCATCGCAAAATCGTCGTCATGAATCTGGGCAGTTATCGTTCGCGCGTACTGATGTCGGTCATGTGGTATAAATTCAGGACGCGCTACACCACGGCGCTCGCCGATGCGAAACTGGTGCCGCAATTCCCCGACAGCTTGTCCCCGGAGAAAACGGAACAGCATGTCCTGCGCGTCGCCACGCCCAACCTGGACGAACAGGCGGCGGCGGGGCGCTGCGCACTGCTTGTAAAGCAGGGGCAGGCCTGCACCGTCGAGGTTCTGCCGGCGCTGGAGGAACTGTCGTCCGCCCGCGTATCGCCCAAAGGCTGACCATGGCTTCGCCCGATATTTTTTTCTCAAGTTCCGGCGATATGCTGGCCGACCGACGCCTGGAAATGGCCCGTCAGTTTAGCGAGCGCGGCGATTTCGAAGCGGCCGCCGATCTGGCGCGCCAGGCCCTCGACATCAGCCCTTCATGGGCGGCGGCAAAATTCTATTTGGGGGAAGTCCTGATGAAAGCGGGCAACGTGGATCGTGCCGCTGCGGCTTTCACCGAATATCTTTCAGGCGATCCGGCCGACCGCATGGGGGCGGTCGTCAAACTGGCGCTGCTGGGGGCCATGCCGGTACCCGGACGGTTGCCCGATGCCTATGTGCGCTCCCTGTTCGACCAGTATGCGCCGCGTTTCGATCATGCCCTTGTGGACCGTCTTCATTATCGCGCACCGCAGCTGATGCGGATGGCGATCGACCTTGTGCGCCCTCTGACGACACTGGAAAACATAATGGACCTTGGCTGCGGCACGGGGTTATCGGGTGAAGCGTTTAAAGACAGGGCCTGCAGGCTCGACGGGATCGATTTGTCTGCCGCGATGCTAGCCGAAGCCGCACGCAAGAATATTTACACGTCACTGGAGGTCGCCGACCTGCGCGCCTTCCTCCCGGCCTGCGGCCGTCGCTATGATCTTGCGCTGGCGGCGGACGTCCTGGTTTATCTGGGAGACCTTGAGGATGTTTTCCGGGATGTCCGGCACATTCTGAATCCCGACGGCCTGTTCTGTTTCTCTGTTCAGGCCGCGGATGGGTATGCCTATCGTCTCGGGAGCGACCATCGCTATGCTTACAGCCAGCCCTATCTTGAACGGGTGACAGGTCAGTCGGGGTTCAGACTTTTACATGAAAAAGCCTGCGTGCTGCGCCAGGACGAGGGTCGGGATGTGAACGGCCTGGTCTATGTAATAGGCAAGATATAGAAAAAGGCGCCGCAGGAAGCGGCGCCTTGAAATTATTTAGTGGCAATGGCCGCCACAACAACCGCCCGATTTCGGGTCCTTGCCTGTCACGGGCTTGCTGTCCGTACTGCAGGACCCTTCTTTTTCGCTTTTGCCCTGCTTGATCATGCTTGTCACTTTATTGATGAAATTCATCATATCGGGATCTCCTTATCTGCCTGGATCGGCATACCTCATAAATGTAGCGCATTTCAGACCAAAAAGCCAGAGGTTGCAGGGTAAAGCCTTAAAAAATCAATGGAATATCGGGCTTCAATAGCGTATGCAGGAAGCGGGAGAACAATGGGCATGGCCAAAATACTTTATGTGGAAGATTATCCTTCGGCGGCGCTGACGATGGATTATGTCCTTGCCGAGCTGGGCCATAGCTGTGTGACCGCCGCGACCGGGGCCGAAGCTGTGGCGCTGTTTGGAAAAGAGGCGTTTGACCTCGTCCTGATCGATACCCAGCTGCCCGACATGGAAGGGCCGGACGTCGCCCGGTCGATCCGGACGTGGGAAGCCGGCCATGGCCGCCAGCCCTGTATCCTTGTGGGTTTCAGCGCGGACACGAAAGGCAGCGAAAACTGCCATGAATGCGGCATGGACGGCTTTGCGATGAAATCGCTTTCCCTGACCGACGTGAAAGAACTGCTCGCACAATATCTTTAAAACAGGCTCATCTGCCCGTCTTCCGCCGGGCGCCGGAAATGGTCAGTTGACAGGGGCGGGCGCGAGCGGTCGAGATTATATTTTTTGCGATACAGATGAAACATGTCCGCAATCTGGTCGGCATAGACCCCCTTGCCGCGCATGCGGTCGCCAAAGGCGGGATCGTTCAACTGGCCGTCCCTCATGTCGCGGACGCGGTTAAGGATCTTGTCTTTCTTATCCGGGTAATGCACTTCCAGCCAGTCATGGAACAGGTCTTTCACGCCATAAGGCAGGCGCAGCATCACATAGCCCGCCGTCACGGCACCGGCACTGCTTGCACTTTCAAGGATAGCCGGAATTTCATGCTCAGTCAGCCCCGGCAAAACAGGGCCGATCAAAACGTTGACAGGAATACCGGCGCTGGACAAAGCTTCGATGGCCCGCAGGCGAAGGTCCGGCTGGGACGCCCGCGGCTCCATTTTGCGCGCCAGCGTGCCGTCAAGCGTCGTCACCGACATATTGACGGTTGCGGCATTATAGCGCGCGAGGTCCCCCAGATGGTCGATATCGCGCGTTACCAGCGCGTTCTTGGTGATGATCGCCACCGGATTGCGGCATTCCGCCAGTACGGCCAGGCAGCCGCGCGTCAGCTTCAGCGTGCGTTCTATTGGCTGATAGCAATCTGTGACGCCGCTCATGATGATCGCCTGCGGCCGCCAGGATTTTGCCGCAAGTTCTTTCCGCAACAGAGCGGGCGAGTCGGGTTTCGCAAAAATCTTCGTTTCGAAATCGAGTCCCGCCGACAGGCCGAGATATTCATGGGTCGGGCGCGCGAAGCAATAGATGCACCCATGTTCGCAGCCGCGATAGGGATTGAGCGACGCCTCGAATCCGACATCCGGGCTGTCGTTGCGCGCGATAACGCTGCGCGACCGGTCAAGAAAGATCGTGGTCGCGATCTGGCTGCGCTTAGGGACATCGTTTTTATCCTCCCATTCGTCGGGATCCGGTTCAGGCATGACGTCGAGCTTTTCGAACCGTCCGGTGGGATTGAGCGTGGCGCCCCGCCCTTTTGGAATGGGCCTTCTGTTTCTGTCCTGAGAATCGATCATCGAAAATATATAAAGCATTTCTATAGAATGTTCTAGTTTTGTTCTTATTAATGCAGGCGTAGCGGTGAACTTTGAAGCGAGCCGGGCGTTGGCCTGATCATGACCGATGACATCCCCGAAAAAACCGTGCCTTCTAAGCGTACCAGACTGCGTACAATTGCCCGGTATACAGGGCTGATGGTTCTCATCCTTGTCTGCGTTATAGCGGGGTTCTTCATTTTCCTGCCCGAAGGCTGGCTGCGTTCGGTAGCAGGCGGCAAGGCGTCGTCAGCAACCGGCCGTGAATTCGCCATCGAGGGGCCGCTCGATATCGACTGGGACTGGACAACGCCTCGTCTGCATGCCGAAAAGATCCGGCTTTCCAATGCCCCCGGGATGGAAGGGGCCAATATGCTGGAAATCGGTAAAATCGATTTCAGTATCAAGATATGGCAGCTTCTATATGGCAAGCTTAACCTGCCGGAACTCACGATTACCGACGCCAGGCTTATTCTTGAGAAAAAAGATGAGGAAACGGCAAACTGGGATTTTCCAGCGCTCTCAAAAGGAAAAGCTATCGGCGCTGCGGCAATCCCGGAAAGCCGCCATGGTTTTCCTGTGATCGGAAATCTGGTCCTGAAAAACAGTACGCTGGTTTACAAAGACGACGTCAAAAAACTCGACCTTGAACTGAACCTCGATACCGCCAGCGGTTCGAGTGGCAGCAAACAGGACAGCATTAAAATCTCCGGCAAGGGAAAACTGCAGGATCAGGATTTTACGCTGGATGCGACTGGCGGCTCCGTGGCTCTCTTGCGTAATTCCTCCAAGCCTTTTCCCCTGGATATGACTTTGACCATGGGCAAAACGTCCATTGCCCTGAAAGGCACGTTTCTTGACCCTGTCAAGCTGACGGGTGTCGATGCCACGCTCGATCTCAAAGGCGACAATATGGCCGATCTTTTTTATCTGACGTCGATCCCCCTGCCGCCAACGCCGCCTTACACCATTTCAGGACTTCTCAAAAAAGACGGCGATATATGGATGTTCAATGACTTCAAAGGCAAGGTCGGGGACAGCGACCTGAACGGCAGGCTGGAATACGCGACTGTAAACAAGCGTGGAAACGTCACGGCAAAGCTCACGTCCACTTATCTTGACATGGACGACCTGTCGGGTTTTATCGGCGTCCCGCCCTCCACCAAAAAAGGCGAAACGGTCGCGGCGGAACAGAAGGCTGAGGCAGAAAAGCGTGCCGTAAGCGCCCGCGTGCTGCCCGATGTGCCAATCAATCTTGATCGCCTGAGGGCCGCCGACATGAACGTGACTCTTGATGCCACGAGCCTTCATGCACCCGGCTATCCGCTGGATAGCCTTAAGGTGACGATCATATTGAAAGACGGCGTTCTGTCGCTCGATCCCTTAAATCTGGGGATGGCATCGGGATCCGTCTACGGAAAACTGGTTCTTGACGGACGCAAAGACATGCCTGATGTCTCCACCGATGTCGTGATAAAAAAATTATCTCTCAAGGATTTTTTCAAGGATTCGCGTTTCGAGGATTTATCGTCAGGACGTTTTGGCGGTCATATCGATCTGAACGGGCGTGGCAAGTCTCTTGCCGACGTGCTTGCCACCAGCGACGGGCATCTGACCTTGACGATGTCGGGCGGCAAGGTGAGCCTGCTCCTGATCGAAGCGGCGGGGCTTGATATCGCCGAAGCCGGGGGTCTGTTGCTCGGGGAGGATAAAACGACGGATATACGCTGCGCTATCGGTGATTTCAGCGTCAAGGCCGGGCTGCTGAATTCGAATATCCTGGTTTTCGACACAACCGATACAAACCTGCAGGGGAAGGCTCGCCTGAACCTAAAAAACGCTGAAACATCCCAGCATTGGCCTTGACCCCGAGGAAGCGGGGGCACGAGGCGGAATAGCGGCGGTCCTGGGCACTCTTCTGACCCCTATTGCCGCCATTATTCCCTTTATCGAACTCGGGACAGGAAAAGACAGTGATTGTCGTGACCTGATCGCCCAGGCGCGCGCCCATGCGACGGCAGACGGGTCCTCGAAACCGGCAGCCGATTAAAAAGCGCAAAGCCGCAATCTTGGTAAATCGTCTTGAATAAATTGGGAAAATCGGCTTTAACTGCTCAGGTTAACCTTATTCAGGGCATATCATGAAATTCACGCTTGGCTGGCTTAAAGACCACCTCGATACAAATGCTTCGCTCGATGAAATCTCCGCCAGGCTGACGGCGCTTGGCCTTGAAGTCGAATCCGTAAAAGACCGGGCGGCGGAATTCGCGCCATTCTTCGTTGCCTATGTCGAAAAAGCCGAAAAGCATCCCGATGCCGACCGTCTTAAAGTCTGTATTGTGGATACAGGCAGGGCCAAAATGCAGGTGGTATGTGGCGCACCCAACGCGCGCACAGGCATGAAAGGCGTATTCGCCCCCGAAGGCAGCTTTATTCCCGGCACCGGTACGACCTTGAAAAAAGGCGTGATCAGGGGGCAGGAGTCCTGCGGCATGCTCGTATCGGAACGGGAGATGGGACTGTCCGACCAGCACGAAGGCATCATTGAAGTGCCGGACCATGTGCCGGTCGGGACGCCTTTCGCCGCGCTATACGGGCTTGATGATCCGCTGATCGAGATCGGGCTGACGCCGAACCGACCGGACTGTGCCGGCGTTCGCGGGATCGCGCGCGACCTCGCGGCCGCGGGGGTCGGCACTTTACGCGCTTTGAAGGACGTGGCGGAAAAAGGCGCTTTCAGATCGCCTGTCGCTGTCCGCATAGAAAACACGGAAGCCTGCCCGCAATTCCTGGGACGCTATATCAGGGGCGTCAAAAACGGCCCGTCGCCGCAATGGATGCAGGACCGGCTGAAAGCGGTCGGCCTGCGCCCGATCTCGGCGCTGGTCGACATCACGAACTACGTCTCTCTCGATCTTTGCCGTCCCCTTCACGTATTCGATGCTGACAGGCTGAGGGGAGACATTCATGTCCGCCCGGCGCGCAAAGGCGAAACGCTCAACGCGCTGAACGGCAAAACCTATGAACTCGACGATTTCATGACGGCGGTCTGTGACGATTCGGCCCTTCTCGGGCTTGGCGGCATTATCGGCGGCGAGGCGACGGGCTGCACGGAACGCACCGTCAACGTCTTTATCGAATGCGCTTATTTCGACCCATCCCGCACCGCCCGCACTGGCAGGGCGCTGGCGATCGACAGCGACGCGCGTTACCGATTCGAACGCGGAATCGACCCGGCGTTTACAAAAACCGGCATGGACATCGCCACCCGTCTCGTCCTCGATCTGTGCGGCGGCGAGACTTCGGAAATCTTACAGGCCGGCGCCGAACCGTCCTGGGAGCGCACGATCGCGTTCGAACCGTCTTATGTACGCCGTCTCGCCGGCTATGACATTGATAAAGATAGCCAGAAAGTCATACTGGAAAGCCTCGGCTTTGCCGTCACTGGCGCTGGCCATGAATGGGCTGTGCAACCCCCCTCATGGCGCGGCGATATCGAAGGCAAGGCAGATTCCGTGGAAGAAATCGTCCGCGTCAAAGGGTACGATACTATCCCGCCCGTTTCCCTGACCCGTCCCGTTGCGGCGGTCACCGTGGCCGAAACACTGCGCGGCATGCGCGGACGCAAGGCCAGGTCGGTTCTGGCCTCACGCGGCCTTGATGAATGCGTGACCTGGTCTTTCCTGCCTGGCGAGCGTGCGGCTCTGTTCGGCGCTAACGACAGCGGCGCTGAAAACGCTCTGACGATCCTCAACCCCATCAGTTCCGAACTGAACCAGATGCGGCCTGGCCTTTTGCCGAACCTGATCCAGGCCGCCGCCGCCAACCGCGATAAAGGGTTCGCCGACGCCGCCCTGTTTGAAATCGGGCCGGCGTTCAGCACCCAGAAGCCGGGCGGCCAGAGCCTGGTTGCCGCAGGCCTCCGGTCAGGGGCCGGCAATCCACGTCACTGGTCGGGGGTCGAATCCTCGCGGCCTGCCGATTTGTTCGATGTCCGCGCCGATGCGCTGGCAGTTCTCGCCGCCTGCGGCGGTCCCACCGACTCCGCGCAAATTACCCGCGACGCGCCGTCCTGGTATCATCCGGGCCGTTCCGGCGTCCTGCGCCTGGGCGCGAACGTGCTGGCGCGTTTCGGTGAGATTCACCCTGATATCCTGAAACAGCTTGGCCTGAAAAGTAACGCGGCGGCTTTTGAAGTGTTCCTTGATGCGATTCCGCAGGCAAAGAAAAAAGGTACCGCCCGCCCTCTGCTCTCGCTGTCGCCGTTCCAGCCGGTCAGCCGCGATTTCGCGTTCCTGGTCGATCAGGCTGTGGAAGCCGATACGATCATTCGTGCCGCGCGCGCCGCCGATAAAAACCTGATCGCCCAGGTCGAACTGTTCGATGTTTATGCCGGTAAAGGCGTACCCGAAGGCCGTAAGTCGGTCGCCATCGCCGTCACCATTCAGCCGCAGGACAAGACTCTGACCGATAAGGAGTTGGACGATCTGGGCACCCGAATCGTCGGTCAGGTCATCGGCAAAACCGGCGGACAGTTGCGCGGATAGGGATGCCATGGCGCTTTATTATTCAATGGGCGAGGTGCTCGACCAGGTCGATCAGGCGGGTACGGGCGCGAACCGCCTGAATACGCTGATCGCGGTCCATGCCGCGCCGCCGCGCGCCAGCGGACGAATGCAGGACGTGTTCCAGCTGACCAGCCATCCTAAACTCCTGGATCTGACGCGCAAAGAATCAGGGCAGGCCCTTCAGAACCTTATGACAGAAGCGCCGCTCTATGCCATCAGCCTCGAACTGGCGATGGACCATTCGCTGACCCAGCGTCACAAGAATAAGAACATCGATCACGCGCTGCATCGCGCTTTCGGACACGACCCTCTGCCGGGCAACGCGGACGCGCCCTGGAATACTGCCGGCGGAGAAGGGTCGCTAGCCCATCCTGTCCTGGGCCATATGGATAAGGGCCGACTGTGTGAAATCTATATCGCTTTCCTGAACGCGCTTCCACCCGGCGAACGAAGCGTAAGCTTTGGGACCGACGTCATAGGAAAGCATCCCGAACGTTTTATGACTTTGTTCGAAGGCTATGTGACGCCTCAGGAAAGCCGCGTGAAGGCCTCGATTCTTCTCGCTTTCGGCATCCGCCTTGATCACGACCCGGGCAAACCGCTCGAAAGCTATGTCAGCGCGGGCCGGAAGAAGGCGTCGAAGATGCGCATTACCGATCCTCTGGAAATGCTGTGGGCATGGCTGGAGGCGGAAAACAGCCAGATGCGTCACTGCCGGGATCTCGACCGGGCCCTCCGGCTGAACGGGTTGCCGCGTCGCCCGAACTGGATCAAATATGACGTGTTCAGCCTCCTTGAAATGGAGGCGGTAAAACAGTATCTCGCCGAACAATATGTCCGCGCCGATCCAGCCCAGCACTGTCTCGCGGACGCCCCTGCGATCAGCAGGGCCGTCCGTGCCAATGCCGAAGGGCGTGTCAACGATATCCTGCAGCAGCTTCTGGCCGAGTCCCTGAACGCCGAGAGCGGATATACGGGGTCTGCCCTGAAATTTGCCGACGAAGCTTCCGTCCGCGTACGCGACACAAGCCGCATGGTCGCCGCCGCGAAATAAGGTTCAGGCGTGTGCGGCGGACGTTTTTTCTTCCGCCAGGACATCCTTGCGCGATAACTTGCCAATCATCGTTTTGGGCAAGGGTAAGTCGCGGATTTCAATTTGCCGGGGCATTTCCATCGGCGATATTTTGTCCTGCAGGAACGCTTTCAATTGCTCGGCACTAAGATTTTGCCCGTCTTTAGGCTTGACCCACGCCTTGACGATTTCGCCCCGCGCCTTGTCGGGAAGGCCAGCGACGATGCATTCTTCTACGGCTCCGTTTTTATAGATCGCTTCCTCGACATTGCGCGGATAAACCTTGTAGCCGTTAGTGATGATCATGTCCTTCAGGCGATCGACGATGAAGAAATATCCGTCCTGGTCCATCGTCGCGATGTCTCCAGTATGTAGCCAGCCGCCGGCAAGGGTTTTTTCCGTCTCTTCGATGTTGCCCCAATATCCTTTCATCACCTGCGGACCGCGCGCGCAGATCTCGCCGCGTTCTCCCTGCGATACGGGCTGATACGTTTCCGGATCCTGGATGGAGATGACCGTGCCGGGCAGGGGCTGGCCGATGGATCCGGTCTTGCCGCTGTCTTTCAAGGGGTTAATGCAGAGGACAGGCGACGATTCCGTCAGCCCGTATCCCTCGACCACCGTGCAGCCGGTCATCGATTCGAACTGCCGTTTCACTTCTGCGGGCAGGGGAGCGCCGCCGGAAATGCAGTAGCGCAGGGAATGCAGATCGTATTTCCCCGTTTTAGGCGAATTGTTGATGGCATTGTAAATGGCAGGCACGGCCGGGAAGATCGTCGGCTTCTTTCTGTCGATGATTTTCAAGGTCTCTTCCAGTTCGAAACGCGGCGTGGCGACGATCTCGAATCCACACAGCACGCTTAAATTCATGACTCCCGTCATGGCAAATACATGGAAAAAAGGGATGACGCCGAGCATTTTTTCCTCGCCATGGCGTGCATCGGGAAACCATAAACTGACCTGCGCGACGTTCGCGGTGATATTGGCGTGGGTCAGCATAGCCCCTTTTGGAACGCCCGTCGTGCCGCCCGTGTATTGCAGAACGGCGATATCGTTCGCAGGATCGATGGCGACAGGCTCGGGCGTGCCGTCATTGTCCATGAGCGCCGGCAGATGCAGGATGCGGGCGCCATATTCAAGATCTGCCAGTTCTTTCTTGCGCGCCACGGCGAACAGCACTTTCTTGGGAAAGGGAAGCAGATCCGTAAAGGTGGCGACGACAATCGTTTTCAGGCGGGTGGCGCGCAGTAATTCTACAGCCTTGTCGCAGAGTATTTTCAGGTCCGCCGTAACGATGATCTCGGTCTCGGAATCCTCGACCATATGCCGTAATTCGTCGCGCGTATAAAGCGGGTTGAGGTTGACGACGATCCCTCCGGCTTTCAGCACGGCATAATATGCAATGACAAAGACAGGGCAGTTCGGCAGCAACAGCCCAACCTTCGTCCCTTTGCGCAAACCGGCCTGCTGCAGGCCCTTCGCCATCCTGTCGGTCTGTCCGGCGATCTCTTTCCAGTCCCATTTGCGACCCAGGAAATCGAAGGCAGGCCTGTCTCCGAAGCGTTCCGCCGTCCGGTCCAGCAGCATGTGGACCGGCAGCGCCTCAATGGCCGCATGCCAGGCAACTGTATCGGGATAAGTCTTCAGCCAGGGAAAGCCGGCAAGGGGGTCGGTCATGACAAACGCCTGACAAAAGGATAAAACGTGCTTCGTCCATTTTATGCCAGCGACCGGGAAAATGCCAATCCACGATTTTCAGGAGGATGGGGGGTCTTTTGTAAAACGCGCCGTTATAAGTTGGCGGGCCGGGCGCTCGATAGTATGATGCAGTAAAGCGGCAAAAATGAAAATCAGAAGGGCGGAAGACAGGCAGTAGCCCGAATAAATCTTGGCATAACGCTCAAGACCTAATTGTAACATGGCCTCGCCAAGAATGATCGCCATAACAGGAAAGTGGGCCATATAAACTGCATAGGATATTTCCCCCAGCCAGACCGAAAACGGACGGGCCAGCCATCCACCGCCGTCAGGCGCGCGAGAGAGCGCTGCCGCGAAAAAAATGATAACGGCAAAACAAATGACGATGAAGAAATCGAGCGCTTCACAACTTATCAAAAGCGCTGCTCCAGCAGTAGCAAGCACTATGCCTCGCCATGCCGTTTTTATACTCACGGATTTTAGTCTCATACTCCATAAATAAAGCGCCGATCCCAAGACAAATTCAGGTCCGATGCGAAACGGTGAGAAATCGAACGTGAAATTCGTGATCGTGCGATCTGGCGAGGCATTATATGTCCAGAACCAAAGGAAACAGAAGCCGATGCCTATTATAATTAAAAGCCTTTCTGCCTTAACTTTTAAAAAATGCATTATCATCAGAGGAAAGGCAAGATAGGCGAACCATTCGGCGCTGATCGACCAGGAAGGCCGATTAAAACTCAAATCGTGTGTAAAACCCCAGCCGTGAATTAAAAGAATGTTACAGATGAACGAGTAGACCGGGGTGTTTTCCGGCGGCAATTGCGTGTTGGCGGCTTGTTGTATCGGCGTAAAATAGACCCCCACCATGATCAGAAGGGTCACAAGATGCAGCGGGTAAATGCGTGCAAGCCTGCGGATCAGGAAAACCCGCGCCGAAAAAACGCCATTCCTGATGGCGGGCAGATAAGCATGGGTCAGGATAAAGCCGCTAAGGACAAAAAAGAAATCCACGCCAAGATAGCCTTTTTGGAAAAAGCCCGAAAGCAGGATGGCGGAACCTTCTGGCACGAACGGCCTGAAATGATACAAAACGACAATAGCGGCAGCGAAAAACCGTAGTGTTGTTAAAGGCCTGATATCGGAAGGATAGGAAAAGGCCGAAGTACCAGACAAAGAAGATTCTACTGACATTTAGGTCCCTATGCGGCTTATCTCTGGCAAGACATAATTTATCACAATGGGCCGAAAATAAAAAACGGGCCGAAGCCCGTTTTTATATTATGACCTGATTTACTTGGCCGGTTTCTTTTTCTGTTTTTCGGCGTCTTCGCCAACGGCTGTTTTTGCGGTCTTTTTAGTTTTAGGCTTTTCATCGTCGCCTTTTTCGGACTTTTTGGCGGCGGCCTTTTTAGCAGGAGCTTTTTTGGCCTTTTCTTCTTTTGCGACGGCTTCTTCATATTCGCTGTCCACGAATTCCTGGACAGGGCCAGAATCCTGGCCGCGGGCCGAGACGTCGCGATCGACAAATTCGATGACGGCCATCGGTGCCGCGTCGCCATAGCGGAAACCGGCTTTCAGGACGCGGCAATAACCACCCTGGCGGTCAGCGTAGCGGTCGGCAAGAACCGAGAACAGCTTTTCGACCTGGGCCTGGTCGCGGACGATGGAGATCGCGCGGCGGCGATTGGCAAGACCGCCCTTTTTGCCGAGCGTGATCATTTTCTCAACGATCGGGCGCAGTTCTTTCGCCTTGGGTAGGGTCGTCACGATCTGTTCGTGTTTGATCAGCGCTGCCGCCATATTGGCGAACAGGGCTTTACGGTGGCTCGTCGTCCGTCCCAGCTTACGCTGCTTGATGCCGTGGTTCATGGGCAGTCTCCTTATCTTTCCGCGGGCCGCCGTGGCGGTCCCATCTCACAAATCTGCCGGCATGTCTCCATAACCGGCAGGGTAGGGCACAGCGCCCTTAAAGTTTAGAACGGCTCGTCAACCCGGCGGGCCAGATCTTCAATATTCTCAGGCGGCCATCCCTCGACCTGCATGCCGAGATGCAGACCCATCGAGGTCAGGACTTCCTTGATTTCGTTCAGCGACTTGCGTCCGAAGTTCGGTGTGCGCAGCATATCGCTTTCGCTCTTCTGCACCAGGTCGCCGATATAAACGATGTTATCGTTTTTCAGGCAGTTGGCCGAACGGACCGACAGCTCAAGTTCATCGACCTTGCGGAGCAGGTTTTTGTTGAACGGCAGTTCTTCTTTCTCTTCCGACGCCGAGGCTGCTTTCGGTTCTTCAAAGTTGATGAAGACCTGGAGCTGATCCTGAAGGATGCGCGCGGCATAAGCGACAGCGTCCTCAGGCGTGATAACGCCGTTGGTTTCGATCTGCAACGTCAGTTTGTCGTAGTCGGTGATCTGGCCCACGCGGGTCGGTTCGACCTCGTAGGAAACCTTGCGCACCGGGGAAAACACGCTGTCGACCGGTATCAGGCCGACAGGCGCTTCTTCCGGGCGGTTTTGCGCGGCAGGGCGGTAACCCTTGCCGCTGTTGACGGTCATTTCCATCGACAGCTTCGCGCCCTTGTCGAGTGAGCAGATGACCAGTTCAGGATTCATGATCTCGATATCGGCTCCGGCCTCGATCATGCCGGCGGTCACTTCACACGGACCTTCGGCGGCCAGGCGCATCCGCTTCGGTCCTTCGACATGCATGCGCACGGCGATGGCTTTGATGTTCAGGACGATGTCCGTGACGTCTTCGCGGACGCCCTCGATGGACGAAAACTCGTGCAGCACGCCGTCGATCTGGACGGCGGTAACGGCCGCGCCCTGCAGGGAAGACAGAAGAATGCGGCGCAGCGCGTTGCCGAGCGTCAGGCCGAAGCCGCGCTCCAGAGGATCGGCGACGATCTTGCCGACAGCACGGGCGTTCTTGCCACGGTCAATTTCAACTTTCGAAGGCTTAATCAATTCCTGCCAATTTTTCTGTATCAAGGTCTTGGTCCTTTCACGGTTAACGTCATCCGGTTCTTAGCCGGCCTCTGGTTACGACTTAAACTTGGAAACGCTTCAGGCTTAAACCCGACGACGTTTGCGCGGACGGCATCCATTATGCGGAATGGGCGTCACGTCCTGGATCGAACGGATGGTGAATCCGACCGATTGCAGGGAACGGAGCGCCGATTCGCGGCCCGAACCCGGACCCTTGACCAGCACGTCCAGTTCGCGCATGCCATGCTCCTGGGCCTTGCGGCCGGCGTCCTCGGCGGCAACCTGGGCGGCGTACGGCGTCGATTTGCGCGACCCCTTGAAGCCCATCATGCCCGAAGACGACCAGGAGACAGCGTTGCCTTGCGCGTCTGTGATCGTGATCATCGTGTTGTTGAAAGAAGAATTCACATGGGCCACGCCCGACGTGATGTTCTTTTTGACCTTTTTCTTGGTCTTTGCTGCTGCAGCTGGTTTCGCCATGATCTATCGCCTTATTTCTTGGGTGCGTCTTTTTTGCCCGCAACCGGTTTGGCGGGGCCTTTGCGTGTGCGCGCGTTTGTCTGGGTGCGCTGGCCGTGAACCGGCAGGCCGGCGCGGTGGCGCAGGCCGCGGTACGACCGCATATCCATCAGGCGCTTGATGTTCAGCGCGGTTTCGCGGCGAAGATCGCCCTCGATGACCAGCTTGCCTTCGATTTCCTTACGGATGGCGTTCAGTTCGTCCTCGGTTAGGTCTTTCATACGGCGCTGGACATCGATGCCCAGGGTCTCGCAGATTTCAAAGGCCGAGGGGCGGCCGATGCCGTGAATGTAGGTGAGGGAGATCGGGACACGCTTGTTGTCCGGAATATTAACCCCAGCGATACGGGCCATGGTAGTTCCTTGCGTCTTGTGGTTTCCAACCGAACCGTCATTCCAGTTCGTATACCGCTTCTTTCAAGAACGATCCTAGTAAAACAGCATGTTTTTAAAGGCATCGGTTATTTATCTTTAAAGAAGATGGCGCACTATATGAGGGGTAAAGTCCTGCGTCAACACAAAAATCTATGAGAAAATTACGACGGTGCCGCAGTTTTGCCTGCAGCCAGGTTAAAAAACATTTCGTATAGAAGCGGGCATCAATTGCTGTTCTTTTTTAACCTGGCACTTTGATTATTGTTTTGTATTATCAATAGCTTGGCGTATATCCGCCGTTACATCGTCGATGGCGCGCTGACCGTCGACGGAAACAAACCGCTTTTGCTGATAGTAAGGCAGTATTTCGGCAGCATAGTCGCGATACAGGGCCAAGCGGGTTTTGAGGGCTTGGTAAGTATCGTCGGCGCGGCCTTCCTGTTTGGCGCGCTTGCTGACGCGTTTCAGGATTTCCTCATCCTCAACCTTCAGTTCCAGCACCAGATCGATCCGACGGCCTTTGTCCGCCAGCATTTTATCGAGCGCTTCGGCCTGGGCGGTGGTGCGGGGAAAACCGTCGAAAATGACGCCTTTGGCGCAATCCGGCGACTCAACCCGATTAGCGATCAGTTCGATCACGATATCGTCGGACACCAGCTGGCCTTTATCCATCAGCGCGGAAACGCGGCGGCCCAGGGCCGAACCGGAAGCACGTTCGGAACGCAGCATGTCACCGGTCGAAAGCTGTCTGAGGCCGTATTCGTCCTCAATGATCTTGGCCTGTGTGCCTTTGCCGGCGCCGGGGGGACCGAAGAAAACGATATACATTAGCGGCGGCCTCTCAATTTGGATTTTTTGATTAGCCCTTCGTACTGATGGGCGATCAGGTGGGAATGGACTTGCGCGATCGTGTCCATTGTGACGGACACCACGATCAGAAGCGACGTGCCACCAAAATAGAACGGCATATGATACTTCGCAATCAGGATTTCCGGCAACATGCAGATAATGACCAGATAAACCGCGCCCACTGCCGTAATCCTGGTCAGGACATAATCCAGATAATCGGCGGTGGTGGCGCCCGGGCGGATGCCGGGGATGAACCCGCCGTAACGGCGCAGATGGTCGGCGTTTTCCTGCGGGTTGAAGACGACGGCGGTGTAGAAGAATGCGAAAAACACGATCAGAGTCGCGTAGACAAGCATATAAGTCGGCGATCCGTGCGAAAGATAGCGCTGGATTGTCGCCGCTATGTCACCGCCATTCGCACCGCTGAATCCCAGGATCGTCAGCGGGAGAAGAAGCAGGGACGACGCGAAGATCGGCGGAATGACGCCCGACGTGTTGAGTTTCAGGGGAATAAAGTTCTGGTCGCCCATGAACATGCGGTTGCCGACCTGGCGTTTTGGATACTGAACCACGACGCGGCGCTGGGCCCGTTCCATGAACACGATAAATGTCATGACGGCCACGACCATCAGGGCCATGCCCAGAATGGTTAAAACGTTGAACTGACCCTGGCGGCCCAGTTCAAGCACGCTGACGATGGCGCGGGGCAGGTTGGCGACGATGCCGGCGAAGATGATCAGCGATGTGCCGTTGCCGATACCGCGCTGGGTAATCTGTTCGCCGAGCCACATCAGAAACACTGTGCCGCCGACGATGGTTATGACGGTCGAAATCCGGAAATACAGACCCGGGTCGATAACGGCGGAGCCTTGGGCGCCATGCAGATTTTCAAGACCCACGGCCAGACCGTAAGCCTGGACCACCGCCAGAAGAACTGTCAGGTAACGCGTGTATTGATTGATGCGCGTGCGTCCGGCCTCGCCTTCTTTTTTCATCGCTTCCAGCCGGGGTGACAGGGCTGTCGCCAGTTGCATGATGATAGAGGCGGAGATGTACGGCATGATGTTCAGCGCGAAAATGGTCATGCGCTGCAGTGCGCCGCCCGAGAACATGTTGAACATGTCCAGGATGCCGCCGCCCTTCTGGGTAAAGATGCCGGCCCAGATTTGCGGATCGATGCCCGGGATGGGGATATAGGTGCCGAGGCGGTAGACCAGCAGCGCACCCAGCACGAACAGGATGCGTTTTTTCAGTTCGGTGGCTTTTGACAGCGCTCCCCAGTTGGCATTTTTAGCCAGTTGTTCAACGGCGGACGGCATATATTGAAAATACTCCTGCTGAAACCTGAAAACTCAAAACCATACATAGTGAACTAAAGAGACCGATGCAACAGTGCAGATAAAACCGGCGGAATGACAATCTCATGAACAATCACATAGGGCTGTTCAGCAAAAAAGCCTGCTTGAAGCAGGCTTTTTAGATCAGGATCGCACGCTTATTCCGCGGCGGCCTTCTTGTTGCGACCGAGTTTGACTTTTTTGCGGGATGCCGTTGCCAGCGTGTTCACTTTCGCCGGGATGATCGAAATCTTGCCGCCGGCCTTTTCGACAGCCTCAACAGCGCCTTTGGTGGCGCCGGTCACGGTCAGGTCGAGTTTGGCTTTTAGGGTCCCGCTGTTGACCAGTTTCACGCCGTCTTTTTTGCGGCGGATAATACCGGCCTTGATCAGCGCATCTTCATCGACAGCGCCTTTGGCATCCAGTTTTTTGGAGTCGATAGCGCTTTGCAGGCGGCCCAGCGTCACCTCGACCAGCTTGCGGCCGAAAATATTCGTAAAACCGCGTTTCGGCAGACGGCGATGCAATGGCATCTGGCCGCCTTCGAAACCTTTGACCGACACGCCTGTACGGGCTTTCTGGCCCTTGACGCCGCGGCCCGACGTTTTGCCTTTGCCGGAACCGATGCCGCGTCCGACGCGCATCCGGTTTTTGGTCGATCCGGCCTGTGGCTTCATTTCGTTCAGTTTCATCTCATTCACTCCGTTACGAAGTTTCAGGACACGCAGTTACAATCGCAGCAACTCCGTATCGCCGTCACTAAATTAAGCCGCGTCCTCTACTTTGACGAGGTGCTTCACCTTGTTGATCATGCCGCGCACGGAAGGGGTGTCTTCCAGTTCGCGCGACCTGTGCATTTTGTTCAGGCCCAGGCCGATCAGCGTCTGACGCTGGTCGGGCGTGCGACCGATAGGCGAACCCGTCTGGGTCACGCGCAATGTCTTGCCCGAAGCCTTTTTAGCCGGAGCCGCTTTTTGAGCGGTTTCTTTTTTCGGCGCTGCCGCTTTTTTGGCGGGGGCCTTTTTGGTTTCCTGATCGGCCATAGTTCTTATTCCTCTTCAGTTTCCGCCGTGGCGGCTTTTTCGGCCTGGCTGCGGGCAGCTTCGCGGTTGGCAATGATGTCGCCGACTTTTTTGGAACGACGGGCAGCCACCTGACGCGGGCTCTGCATTTGTTTCAGGGCGTCGAACGTGGCGTTGACCATCGAATGCGGGTTGTTCGAACCGATCGCTTTTGCGACGACGTCCTGGATGCCCAGGGCTTCGAACACGGCGCGCAACGGGCCGCCTGCGATGATGCCCGTCCCTTGCGGGGCGGAGCGCAAAACAACGCGCCCGGCGCCGCAGCGGCCGAAGGTGTCGTGGTGCAGCGTGCGGGCTTCACGCAAAGGCACGCGGATCATGGCGCGCTTAGCGGCTTCCGTCGCTTTGCGGACGGCTTCCGGCACTTCGCGGGCCTTGCCCGTGCCGAAGCCGACACGGCCGCGACCGTCGCCGACGACCATCAGGGCGGCGAAACCGAACCGGCGTCCGCCCTTCACCACTTTGGCGACGCGGTTGATGCCGACCAGCTTTTCGATCAGATCGTTCTCCGGATCGCGTTCGCGTTTCTCGCGCTGTTGTCCTTCACGTGCCATGATAGTGTTCGTCCTCTCTTAAAACCTTTAAAATTCCAGGCCGCCTTCGCGGGCGCCTTCGGCTACGGCTTTGACGCGGCCATGGTAAACAAAACTGCCCCGGTCGAACTGGACCTTGCTGACGCCCGCTTTCTTGGCGCGGGCCGCGATCAGTTTGCCGACGGCGGTAGCGGCATTCTTGTCGGACCCCTTGTCCAGCTTCAGTTCCTTATCAAGCGACGAGGCGGACGCCAGCGTGACGCCCTTCATATCATCGATGACTTGAGCATAAATCTGCCTGTCGCTGCGGTGGACGCTCAGGCGCGGGCGCGATTCGATCAGCGCGGCGCGGTCCGTGTTGACGCTGCGCAGCTTGTTGCGCGTGCGATGCAGCCTGCGGCTTTCCGAGTTATGTTTCCTTGCCATAGTCTTTCTCCATATTCTATTCAGAGCCCGGCCTTCGCCGGGATGAGGCCTGATTACTTCTTCTTGCCTTCCTTACGCAGGACGAATTGTCCTTCGTAGCGCACGCCCTTGCCTTTATAGGGTTCCGGGGGGCGGAAAGACTTGATGTTGGCGGCCACCTGGCCGACTTCATCCTTGCGGTTGCCGCTGACCGTAATTTTGGTCTGCTTGTCGACCGTTACGGTGATGCCTTTCGGCACCGGGAAGCGGACTTCGTGCGAAAAGCCCAAGGCAAGAACAAGATCCTGGCCCTGCATGTTCGCCCTGTAACCGACGCCCTGGATCTCCAGGTTTTTCGAATAGCCTTTTTCGACGCCTTCGATCATGTTTTTCAGGTTCGTGCGCATGGTCGGCCACAATTCACGGGCCTTGCGCTCTTCTGACAGCGCGGCCAGACGAAGCTGTTTCGCACCGCCTTCGGCGTCTTCCATCTTGACCGAAACCAGGTCGTGGACACGGTAGGACAATTCGCCCTTCGGGCCCTTGGCCTTTACGGTCTGGCCTGAAACGTCGACGGTGACGCCCTTCGGCACGACGACAGGATTTTTACCAATACGCGACATGTTCTTATCCTCTTCTATCCAGGCTCAATAAACCTGGCACAATACTTCGCCGCCGACATTCTCGGCACGGGCGTCGTTATCCGACATCACGCCCCGGGGGGTCGATACGATCGTCACGCCAAGGCCGTTGTAGAAACGTGGAATCTCGGTCACTTTGCGATAGATCCGGCGGCCCGGTTTGGACACGCGGTGCAGTTCGCGGATGACCGGCTGGCCTTCTTCGTATTTCAGTTCGATGCGGTGCGCCGCATGGCCGCGCTCGTCGGCTTCCTCGGCATAGCCGCGGATATAGCCTTCGTTTTTCAGCACTTCAAGCACGCGGGCCTGAAGCTTTGAGGCGTGGCATTTAATGACTTTCAAACCGGCGTGCTGACCGTTGCGGATGCGGGTCAACATATCGCCGAGGGGATCACTCATGGACATTGCGATATCCTCCTTCTTACCAGCTGGATTTCGTGACGCCCGGCAACTCGCCATGCGAAGCGAGTTCGCGCAGTTTGTTACGGGACAGGTTAAACTTGCGGAAGAATCCGCGGCTGCGGCCCGTCAGGGCGCACCGGTTGCGGATTCGGGTCTTCGCTGAATTGCGCGGCGTTTCGGCCAAGGTCAGCATCGCCTGGAAGCGGTCTTCCGGCGGAAGATCGCGGTCCTTGACAATCGCTTTCAGGCGGGCACGTCGGCCTGCATACTGCTTCGTCAGACGTTCACGCTTCTTGTTGCGTTCTATAGAACTGGTTTTTGCCATGTGTCCTGGTCCTTTCTCAATTCCGGAAGGGCATTTCAAAGCCCTTCAAAAGTTCTTTCGCTTCTTCGTCCGAATTGGCCGAAGTGCAGATGATGATGTCGAGTCCGCGGGATTTGTCGATTTTGTCGTAATCGATTTCCGGGAACACGCTGTGGTCATGGATGCCCATGGCATAGTTGCCGCGGCCATCGAAGCTTTTTCCGTTGATGCCGCGAAAGTCGCGGATGCGCGGCATGGTGATCGTCACCAGGCGGTCGAGAAATTCATACATGCGTTCGCGGCGCAGGGTCACTTTGACGCCGATCGCCATGTCTTCGCGCACCTTGAACGACGCGTTGGACTGGCGGGCGCGGGTGATTACCGGTTTCTGGCCTGCGATGCGCGTCATGTCCACGACAGCGGAGTCGATGAACGCCCGGTTGCCTGTGGCTTCGCCAACGCCCATGTTCAGGACGATTTTCTGCAGCTTCGGCACTTCCATGGCATTCTTATAGCCATATTTTTTCTGCAGGGCCGGCTTGATTTCGCTTTCGTAGCGTTCCTGGAAACGTGTTTTCATCGTCCTATTCCTTATTCAACCGTCTCGCCGGATTTCCGGGCGACGCGGACTTTCTTGCCGTCTTTTAAAATTTTGTAGCCGACGCGGCTGGCGGCGCCGGTTTTCGGGTCGGCCAGCGCTACGTTGGATACATGGATCGCGCGTTCCGATTTCACGAGCCCGCCCTGGGGATTTTCCTGGCTCGGCTTGACGTGTTTGGTCGCGATATTTACGCCCTGGACGACCACGCGGCGCTCTTCAGGCATAACCTGAAGCACTTCGCCTTTCGAGCCCTTATTCCGGCCCGTCAGGATAACGACGGTATCGCCCTTTTTAATCTTGGTTTTGACTTTAGCGTTCGTCATCACAGCACCTCCGCTGCCAGCGAAATGATTTTCATGTATCCCTTGGCGCGCAGTTCGCGGGTCACGGGTCCAAAAATACGGGTGCCGATAGGCTCGCCCTGTTTGTTGATCAGGACGACAGCATTGCCGTCAAAACGGATGCTTTCACCATTGGCGCGTTTTACCGGAAATCTGGTGCGCACGATCACGGCTTGCTGCACTGTGCCTTTTTGCACCTTGCCGCGGGGGATGGCTTCCTTTACCGACACGACGATCCTGTCGCCGACAGCGGCGGTACGGCGATGGGACCCGCCCAGTACCTTAATGCATTCAACCCGGCGCGCGCCGCTGTTGTCTGCCACTTCCATTTCCGTCTGCATCTGTATCATGGTCGTCTGCCTTTTATTCTTTGTTTAAACCTGACTGATCGCCAGTCTTATTTCTTGGCCTTTTTAGCGGGACCTTTCTTGGCCGCCGTCTTTTTGGCTGCCGTTTTCTTCGCTTCGACCGCTTTTTCCACCGGGGCAGGGGCTTCCCGCACTTCGCCGGAAACCGTGCTGATCACTCGCCAGCTTTTGCGTTTGGAGAGCGGGCGGCATTCTTCGATGAGAACACGGTCGCCGGTCTTATACGCGTTTTGCTCGTCATGCGCAGCATATTTGTCGCTCTTGCGAACGAATTTCTTGTAAACCGGGTGCATATAGCGGCGTTCGACCTGAACCGTGACGGTTTTGTCCATTTTGTCGCTGACGATGTTACCTTCGAGTACGCGGCGTGGCATATGTATGTTCTCCTATATCTTTCTCAAGCCGCCGTCTTGCCGGTCTTTTTGGCGCTTGCCTTTTTCTTAGGCGCGGCCTTCGACGCGGTTTGCCCGGCTGAATTCTGTGCGGTGCCCATGGCGGTCTTCACACGGGCGACCTGGCGGCGGACCGCGCGGATCTGCGACGTGTTGGCCAGCTGACCCTGGCTTTTCTGAAAACGCAGGTTCAGCTGCTGCTTTTTCAGGTCCATGAGGTCCTTCTGCAGTTCGTCCTGCGTCTTGCCGGTCAGGCTTTCTTTTTTCTTTTTCTTGTCCGCCATGGCGGTCTCCTCAATCTGATCTGTTATTCGCCGATACGGGCGACAAATTTGGTTTTGATCGGCAGCTTTGCCGCGGCCAGTTCCATGGCTTCCCGGGCGACGATCTGGCTAACACCGTCGACTTCGAACAGGATGCGACCCGGCTTCACGCGAGCAGCCCACCATTCGGGCGCCCCTTTACCAGAACCCATCCGGACTTCCAGTGGTTTTTTCGAAACCGGAACGTCCGGAAAAATACGGATCCAGACGTGACCCTGACGCTTCATATGGCGCGTAATGGCACGACGGGCGGCTTCGATCTGGCGCGCGGTCAGGCGGTCCGGCTCCATCGCTTTCAATCCGAAAGCGCCGAAGGCGAGGGTCGCGCCGCTGGTCGCCAGGCCGTGAATGCGGCCTTTATGCTGTTTGCGGTATTTGGTTTTTTTAGGTTGCAGCATTGCTCGCTCCGTTTGCAGTGATTGGCCATGCGTTTCCGGTTTTTAAACCGTCCGTTATGTCCTCGTTCTCACTGCCTTCCTTTCTTCAAAAATAACCAGTTCAAAACTTACTGACGCGGGGCGTTCCCGTTGGGGCCTTCCGCGGCGCGTTTGTCGCGCGCCATCGGATCGTGCTCCATGATATCGCCCTTATAGATCCATACCTTCACGCCGATGATCCCATAGGTGGTCAGCGCTTCGGCGAAACCGTAATCCATGTCGGCGCGCAGGGTGTGCAGCGGCACGCGGCCTTCGCGGTACCATTCGGTGCGGGCGATGTCGGCACCGCCGAGACGGCCTGCCACATTGATCCGTATTCCCTGACTGCCAAGGCGCAGGGCGCTCTGGACGGCGCGCTTCATGGCGCGGCGGAACGATACGCGGCGTTCCAGCTGCTGGCAGACGCCTTCGGCGACCAGTTGTGCATCGATCTCCGGCTTGCGGATTTCAATGATGTTCAGAGACACTTCCGAACCGGCGCGGACCGACAGGTCCTTGCGCAGTTTTTCGATATCCGCGCCCTTTTTGCCGATGATGACGCCGGGGCGGGCGGTATGGACCGTGACCTTCGTGTTTTGCGCGGCGCGCTCGATGATGACTTTCGAGATGCCTGCGGCTTTCAGACGGTCCTTGATGTATTCGCGCAGGCGCAGATCGGCGACCAGGCGTTTCGCGTAATCGCGGTCCGAAAACCAGCGCGAGTCCCACGTGCGGTTAATACCGAGGCGAAAACCAATTGGATTGACCTTATGACCCATACTCTTAAGCTCCTATTCCTGACGTTCGCGGACAACCACCGTCAGGCGGCTGAAAAATTTCTCGATTGGGGCGGACTTGCCGCGACCACGCGCATGAAAGCGGCGCATCTTTACGGATTTACCGACCGTTGCTTCCGTCACATAGAGACGGTCGACGTCGAGTCCGTGGTTGTTTTCGGCGTTGGCGACGGCGGCCTGCAGGACTTTCTTGACGTCCTGCGCCACGCGGCGCGTGCAGAAATCAAGGTCGGTCATGGCCTTGCCGGCCTTCTTGCCGCGGATGAGCTGGGCGACAAGGTTCAGTTTGCGCGGGCTGATGCGAATGTATTTCGCATAGGCGCGTGCCTCGTTCTCTTCCCTGCGTGCCGGATTGGATGCCTGTCCCATGATTAAGCCGCCTTTACTTTCTTGTCGCTGCCGTGGCCCTTGAAGGTGCGGGTCGGTGCGAATTCACCAAGCTTGTGGCCGATCATCTGGTCGCTCACGAGCACCGGGATGAATTTGTGGCCGTTATGGACGCCGAAGGTCAGACCTACCATGTTGGGCAGGATCGTCGAACGGCGCGACCATGTTTTGATCACTTCTTTTCTGCCGCTCGTGCGAACCGTTTCCACCTTCTTAAGAAGATGCCGGTCGATAAACGGACCTTTCCAGACTGAACGTGCCATGTCATGCGCTCCTAAAAATTACTTCTTGCGACGGCGGATAATGTATTTATCCGTCGCTTTGTTGTGCCGTGTCTTGTAACCCTTGGTCGGCACGCCGGAGAACGAAACCGGATGACGCCCGCCCGAGGTGCGGCCTTCGCCACCGCCATGCGGGTGATCGACCGGGTTCATGACAACGCCGCGGACATGCGGCTTTTTGCCGAGCCAGCGGTTGCGTCCTGCCTTGCCCTTGCTTGTGTTGAAATGGTCCGGATTCGAGACCGCTCCCACCGTCGCCATGCAGTCCAGACGGACAACGCGCAGCTCACCGGACGCGAGCTTCACCTGGGCATACCCTTGGTCGCGACCGACCAGCTGGGCATAAGTCCCCGCCGACCGGCACATCTGGGCACCCTTGCCGGGCTTCATCTCGATATTGTGAATGATCGTACCGACCGGCATGTTTTTCAACAGCATCGCGTTGCCGGGCTTCACGTCGGTCTTCTCGCCGGCGATCACCTGGTCGCCTTCTTTCAGGCGCTGAGGCGCGATGATATAAGCGATGTCGCCGTCCTGATATTTGATGAACGCGATGTAGGCCGTGCGGTTCGGGTCGTATTCGATGCGCTCGACGGTAGCCGCCATGTCGAATTTCCGACGCTTCCAGTCAATGATGCGATACCGGCGCTTATGTCCGCCGCCCCGGAAACGGACGGTGACGCGGCCATGGTTATTGCGCCCGCCCTTGGAATGCTTTCCCACGGTCAGCGACCGTTCCGGCTCGCCCTTCCACAGGCCGCTGCGATCGGTCATGATCAGCTGGCGGGTGCCGGGCGTTACAGGGTTGGATTTTTTAAGTGCCATAGTCCTAAGCCTTTTCTAATTATATGCCTGAGCCGACATCGAGATTCTGCCCGGCTTCCAGCGAAATAACCGCCTTCTTCGTATCGCTCTTGAAGCCTTTCAGGCCCTTGAAGCGTTTGGTCTTGCCTTTATGGATCAGCGTGTTGACGGCTTTCACCTTAACGCTGAACAAGGCCTCGACCGCCGCCTTGATCTGCGGTTTGGTCGCGGACAGGGGGACCTTGAAGGTCACCTGGCCGTGCTCCGAGCCTTGGGTGGACTTTTCCGTGATGACAGGCGTCTTCACGATGTCATACATCCATTCGGCGATCTGTTGTTCTTTTTTCTTCGCAGCCATCATAATCCCCTTAAGCCTTCAGCCGTTCGGTCAAATCGGCAATCGCATCCTTTGTCAGGACAAGCATGTCGCGGCGCAGGATGTCGTAAACGTTCGCGCCTTGCACCGGCAGCACGTCAATGCGGGGCAGGTTGCGCGTGGCGAGACCGAAATTCTGTTCGATTTCGTTACCGCTGATGATCAGGGCCGACTGGATGCCGAGCGTGGCCAGCGATACCGCCATATCCTTGGTTTTCGGCGAAGCGGCCGTCGCATTGTCCAGGATCATCAGTTTGCCGTCGCGGTTTTTGGCCGAAAGGGCCATACGTAACGCCAGCTTGCGAAGCTTTTTCGGCAGGTCGGTCGCGTGCGACCGGACCACTGGCCCGAAAATCGTGGCGCCGCCGACGAATTGCGGGGAACGCATGGAACCCTGACGCGCATTGCCGGTGCCTTTTTGCTTGAAGGGCTTTTTGCCGGTGCCGCTGACTTCGGAAATACCCTTGGTCTTGTGGTTGCCGGAGCGGCGCTTGTTCAATTGGTAATGGACCATGCGGTGCAGGATATCCTCGCGCACCTCGACGCCGAACACGGCATCGTCGAGTTCGATATCGCCCGCAGCTTTATTGTCCAGATTTTTTACAGCCAGTTTCATTGCTGTTCACCTTCTTTTGGTTCTGTGGAAGCCTCGACGGGCTGCGTAGCCTGCTGACTTCCGGCGTTATTGCTGTTTCTCAGGCCTGCCGGTTTCGGCACGTCTGCGGGGGCAGGGCGCTTTACGGCGTCGCAGACCATGACCCAGCCGTTTTGCGGGCCGGGAACGCTGCCCTGAACCAGGATCAGATTGTCCTGCTCGTCAACGGCGACAACTTTCAGGTTCTGGGTCGTAATGGTTTTGTCACCCATGTGACCGGCCATTTTCTTGCCCTTGAAAACCTTGCCCGGATCCTGGCGCTGGCCGGTCGAACCGTGCGAGCGGTGGGAAACGGATACGCCGTGCGTGGCGCGCAGGCCACCGAAGTTCCAGCGCTTCATGACGCCGGCGAAGCCTTTGCCTTTGCTCGTACCTGTCACGTCGATGAACTGGCCTGGCAGGAAATGGCTCGCCGCCAGTTCCGCGCCGACTTCAAGGATGTTCTCAGGCGCGACGCGGAATTCAGCCATGTGCTTTTTCGGCTCGACCTTGGCTTTCGCGTAATGGCCTCGCATCGCCTTGCCAACGTTTTTGGCTTTCGCCAGGCCCGCGCCCAGCTGAACCGCCACGTATCCATCCGTTTCCTGGCTGCGGATGGCCACGACCTGGCAGTTGTCCACTTTCAGGACGGTCACAGGAATATGACGCCCTTCGCTGTCGAAGAAGCGGGTCATGCCTTCCTTGCGTGCTATCAGACCAGTTCTCATTGTCTTCAGTCCTTCTTACCTAAAAATCAGGCGGCTTCGCCGATTTTGATCTCAACGTCCACACCGGCCGCCAGATCGAGTTTCATCAACGCGTCCACGGTCTGCGGGGTCGGGTCGACGATGTCGAGGACGCGCAGATGGGTACGGATTTCAAAAGCTTCCTGGCTTTTTTTGTCGACGTGCGGCGAGCGGTTGACCGTAAACCGCTCGGTTTTGGTCGGCAGCGGCACAGGCCCGCGTACACGCGCGCCCGTGCGTTTCGCCGTGGTAACGATTTCGTGCGTCGACTGATCCAGGATCCTGTGGTCAAACGCCTTCAGGCGGATGCGGATGCTTTGCGTGTCCATAACCATTACGTCCTTTTATCTCACTTCAAAATCTTAGCGACGACGCCAGCGCCGACGGTTCTGCCGCCTTCGCGGATGGCGAAGCGGAGGCCTTCGGTCATGGCGATCGGGGCGATCAGCTTCACGGTCACTTTCGCGTTGTCGCCCGGCATGATCATCTCGGTGCCGGCCGGCAGCATCACTTCACCCGTCACGTCGGTCGTGCGGAAGTAGAACTGCGGGCGGTAGTTGGTGAAGAACGGCGTGTGGCGGCCGCCTTCGTCTTTCGACAGAATGTAAGCCTCGGCCTCGAACTCCGTGTGCGGGTTGATCGAACCCGGCTTGCACAGAACCTGCCCGCGCTCAACGTCCTCGCGCTTCGTGCCGCGCAGAAGCGCGCCGATGTTGTCGCCCGCCTCGCCCTGGTCCAGAAGCTTGCGGAACATCTCGACGCCCGTCACGATGGTCTTCTGCGTGTCGCGGATCCCGACGATCTCGACTTCCTCGCCCACCTTGACGATGCCCTGTTCGACCCGGCCCGTGCACACCGTGCCGCGACCCGAAATCGAGAACACGTCCTCGACAGGCATCAGGAACGGACGGTCCTTCGGACGCTCGGGCTGCGGAATGTAGGAATCGACCGCGTCCATTAGCGCCCGGATCGAGCTCTCGCCGATCTCAGGGTTGCGGCCTTCAAGCGCGGCCAGCGCCGAGCCCTTCACGATCGGAATGTCGTCGCCCGGGAATTCGTAAGAGGACAGCAGCTCGCGCACTTCCATCTCGACCAGGTCCAGCAGTTCCGCGTCGTCCACCTGGTCCACCTTGTTCAGGTACACCACGATCGACGGCACGCCCACCTGGCGCGCCAGCAGGATGTGCTCCCGCGTCTGCGGCATCGGGCCGTCCGCCGCGTTCACCACAAGAATAGCGCCGTCCATCTGCGCCGCACCCGTGATCATGTTCTTCACGTAGTCCGCGTGGCCCGGGCAGTCGACGTGCGCGTAGTGGCGCTTCTCCGTCTCATATTCCACGTGCGCCGTCGAAATCGTGATCCCGCGCGCCTTCTCTTCAGGCGCCTTGTCGATCATGTCGTACGCCTTGAATTCTTTCGAAAAATACTTCGTGATCGCCGCCGTCAGCGTCGTCTTCCCATGGTCAACGTGACCAATCGTCCCAATGTTGCAGTGCGGCTTCGTCCGCGCAAACTTTTCCTTAGCCATGGCTCTTTTTCCTCTTCTTTTAAATCAGGCCTGATCTCAGGCGTATTTTTCTTTAACCTGCTCCGCCACGTTGGCCGGAACCGGTTCGTAGTGATCGAACTGCATCGTGTACTGGGCGCGTCCCTGCGATTTCGAACGCAGATCGTTGATGTACCCGAACATCGCAGCCAGCGGGACGAGGGCGGTGACGACTTTCGCGTTGCCGCGGTCTTCCATCGCGTTGATCTGGCCGCGGCGGCTGTTGATGTCGCCGATGACGTCGCCCATATATTCTTCCGGCGTCACAACTTCGACTTTCATGACCGGCTCCAGAAGCTGGGGCCCCGCCTTCGCCATGGCTTCCTTGAAAGCGGCTTTCGCCGCGATCTCGAACGCCAGGACAGACGAGTCGACGTCGTGGTAAGAACCGTCGATCAGGGTGACTTTAAAGTCGACCACGGGGAAGCCGGCGATGATGCCACTTTCCTTGGCCTGGTTCAGACCCTTTTCAACGCCCGGGATATATTCCTTCGGAACGGCGCCGCCGACGATCTCGTTTTCGAACTCAAAGCCCGCGCCGCGCTCGCCCGGTTCAAAGACCAGGGTGATTTTCGCGAACTGGCCGGTACCGCCGGTCTGTTTTTTGTGCGTATAGTTGACTTCGGTTTTCTTGGTGAAGGTCTCGCGATACGCAACCTGCGGCGCGCCCACATTGGCCTCGACCTTGAATTCGCGTTTCATGCGGTCGACGAGGATTTCAAGGTGAAGTTCGCCCATGCCTTTCAGGATGGTCTGGCCGCTCTCATGGTCCACGGACACGCGGAAGGAAGGATCTTCCGACGCCAGGCGCTGCAGGGCGAGGCCCATTTTCTCCTGGTCAGCCTTCGATTTCGGCTCGACGGCCAGTTCGATAACCGGCTCGGGGAATTCCATGCGCTCCAGAACGATCGGCTTGATCGGGTCGCACAGCGTGTCGCCCGTGGTCGTGTCTTTCATGCCGACCAGCGCGACGATATCGCCTGCTTCGGCATATTTGATCTCTTCGCGGTTGTTGGCGTGCATCAGCAGCATGCGACCGATGCGTTCTTTTTTATCCTTCACCGAGTTGATGACGTAAGAGCCGGATTCCAGCTTGCCCGAGTAAATGCGGGCGAAGGTCAGGGAACCGACAAACGGATCGTTCATGATCTTGAACGCGAGCGCCGCGAACGGAGCGTCATCGGACGGCGAGCGGGTTTCGACTTCGTCGGAGCCGACTTTTTTGCCCTGCACGATGCCTTTGTCGAGCGGCGAGGGCAGGTAATCGATGACGGCGTCGAGCAAAGGCTGCACACCCTTGTTTTTAAACGATGAACCGCACATCATCGGAATGATTTTGAACTGGGTTGTGCCCTTACGGATGCATTTTTTCAGGGTCGCGGTATCCGGCTCTTTGCCCTCCAGATACGCTTCCATGGCCGCGTCGTCCATTTCCACGGCGGCTTCGATCAGCTTCGCGCGGTATTCGGCGGCTTTTTCTTGCAGATCGGCCGGAATGTCGGTTTCCCGGAAGGTCGCGCCAAGGGTGTCGGCGTCCCAGATGATCGCTTTCATCTTGATCAGGTCGACGATGCCCGCGAATTCGCTTTCCTCGCCGATCGGCAGGGTCAGCACAAGTGGGTTAATACCCAGGCGTTTCTGCACGGTATCGATGCAGAAATAGAAGTCGGCGCCGATCTTATCCATTTTATTGGCGAAAATGATGCGCGGGACTTTATATTTGTCGCCTTGGCGCCAGACGGTTTCGGTTTGCGGTTCGACGCCCTGGTTGCCATCGAGCAGGCAGACAGCGCCGTCGAGGACGCGCAAGCTGCGTTCGACTTCGATCGTGAAATCGACGTGGCCGGGGGTATCGATGATGTTGATGCGGTATTTCTGGTCGTCCGGGCCGGTCCAGAACGCGGTGGTGGCGGCTGAAGTGATCGTAATGCCACGCTCCTGCTCCTGCTCCATCCAGTCCATGGTGGCCGCGCCATCGTGCACTTCGCCGATCTTATGCGATTTGCCTGTATAATACAGGATGCGCTCGGTCGTCGTCGTTTTACCGGCATCGATGTGGGCCATGATGCCGATATTGCGGTAGCGCTCGATAGGTGTTTCGCGTGTCATAGTACTCAAATTCCTCGTTTACCAGCGGTAATGGGCGAAAGCCTTGTTGGCGTCGGCCATCTTGGTCGTGTCTTCGCGTTTCTTGACGGCGTTGCCGTTGTCGTTCGCGGCCATCAGCAGTTCTTCGGCCAAGCGCTCTTCCATCGTGTGTTCGCCACGGCCGCGGGCGGCGGTGATGATCCAGCGGATGGCCAGGGCGAGGGCGCGCTCGGGACGGACTTCGACCGGCACCTGGTAGGTGGCGCCGCCGACCCGGCGGGACCGCACTTCGACGTAAGGCTTCACCTTGCCGATGGCGGTGTGGAAAAATTCGATGACGGCGTTGTCATTGGCCAGCTTGGCCTTTTTGCGCACGATTTCGAGCGCGCCATAGACGATTTTCTCGGCAGCCGATTTCTTGCCGTCATACATGATCGTATTGACGAATTTCGAAAGGATGAGATCCCCGAATTTCGGGTCGGGCAGGATCTCACGTTTCTCAGCGCGGTGACGACGGGACATTCAGGCCTCTCCTTATTTCGGACGCTTCGCGCCGTAACGCGAACGGGATTGTTTACGATCTTTCACGCCTTGTGTATCGAGCGTGCCACGGATGATGGTGTAACGCACACCGGGCAAATCCTTGACCCGACCGCCACGCACCAGGACCACCGAGTGTTCCTGCAAGTTGTGGCCTTCGCCGGGAATGTAGCAGATAACTTCCTGGCCGGTCGTCAGGCGCACTTTGGCGACCTTACGAAGGGCGGAGTTCGGTTTTTTCGGCGTCGTCGTATAGACGCGCGTGCACACGCCGCGGCGTTGCGGGTTGCCTTTAAGAGCCTTGTTCTTCTTCGGCTTCATCGCCTTTTTGCCGCCGGCGGGCCGGGGCTTGCGGATAAGCTGCTGAATGGTTGGCATACCTGTTGCCTCTTCCTGTGTTAATGCGCGTTCAAAATTCAAACGTCTGTTCGGTGGATGGCGCTTTCGCCGTTGAACCCATAACCTGATGCTGCGGAGGGCACAGCGCCTTTGCGGGTTCTTCAAACTTCGCCGCTTCTTTTAAAGGAAGCGTCGGACTGCGTCTAAGCCTTAAATCCGTAAGGAAACTGCGGCTTACAGCCAGTCCATCCAACTCTTGATCGTGGCGGACTGTATACTTATCCCCAAAAGCCGTCAAGGAACTTTTTTAAGGAATAGTAAATTTGGTTTTTATGCGCAAAAAGGGCCTGGAAAAGAGCATCCTGCCGGGTTGGTTTTAATTTCCTTGCCTGACATTCGCGATTTGCGATATTTTGGCCATATGAACGCTTTAGCCTCTGTTCCGGCGTCTACGCCTACGGCTTTTAACGAACAGTCAGCCCTTCCAGCGACATTCATCTCTGAAACGGAACCTTCTATCCCTGTCTTACCGGAACGTCCAGGACCTGTTCCATGCAGGCCACCATCCCATCAACGCAGTCCTGCTGGAGAACGGGCTGATAGAATATGAGCGGGGCATGGCGGCTGTGGGCGTAACGCCCTACGGCGAGATGGTCCTCATGTCCACGACTGACAGAGACGACATGACGCTGGAACACCGTTTTCGCAGCCGGGAAGGCAATTTTACGGCGATTGCCGACGCGGATCTGGACATTCCTAAAGACCAGCGTCTGGTTGGGCAGGATATTCTCGGCAACGGGAGTGTTTATATAGGCCAATTCATCCGCAAGCACGATACGCGCGGCGACTGCAACTACGACCATATATTGGGGGTGGCTGCCTGGAAGCCGACGCCCAGGCAGCTGGTGCATAATATCCTGCATCGGTTTTCATATTTTCAACGCCAGGATCTGCTGGACAGCGGCATGTTGATGCGGCACGAACCGATGCTCTGGACGTCCAAGGAAATGGTATTCCGGGCCGAACCGCAGAAGGGCTGGAATTGGCGGGGCCGGCGTATCCATAAAACCAACGCGCAAGGCGAAAAACTTTACAGCCTGAGCACGCTGATCGCACCGCGAAAAGGCTGGGACGCTGCAAAGCTTTATCATAAAAACATCGCAGCGGCGAAAAGCGGGTGGCTGGCGAGCGTCAGTCATTATGTCATGCGCCGCCTTATCAATTCTGTCAGCGATATCCAGTACAACCTGACTTTGCCGCAGCTGGAAGCCCGGGTCGCCAGGACATTTGCTCCTGTCGCTAAAGATTTGCGAGCTGGTCGTTCGCCTTTTACAGGGTTTGATGAAGACGATCATGCAAAACCCGAACAGAGCCGGATATCGCAGTTGAAGGGAAAACTGAGAAAAGTATTTACCACGGCCGTTTTTGGGCTGAAATGATATAACGAAACTGGATCTGCTAACCGGCGTTGCGTTGCCAGCTGCCATAGCTCTAGGCGTACCGGCCCTGACAGAACACCAAGAGCTGGCAGCCATTGCCATGGTTCCTGCTGCCATTGCCCTGTCCAGATTCAGCTTTCTATGGTTTGCGCGGTCGCGTCCCATCTTTGAATCCGGGACATTCAAAGACCTGGTCCATAATTTCTGGTCACCCGGCTTAAAATCAAAAAACATTCCGCAACAATTCGAAATGGTCAGGCCTGACGTACTGAGAAATCTTCGCATCCTGACCAATGAGGAACTGGACGTGTTTTCGCGAAGCCCCAGCAACAAGGCGGCCCGCGGCCCCTCCTGGGACGTACTTTATCTTCTGGGCATGCTGAACGGCCCTTATGGATCGCATGGGACGCCTTATAAAATCGGCAATCAGCTGGTCGTCAGGGTCGATGAAGAGAAAAAAACGTCGGGCCTGATAATCGAATACTGGCCATTGCTGGGCGTCGCTTTTGCAAAAAACCCTGAAAGCTGGCATTTGCCGCAAAGTCTTGCCGACAGCTTTACAAAAGCGGCCAGGCCTATCCGTATGATATGCATTCGCCGCAATGGCGAAGGACCGGTTTATGACGATACCTTCCTGACCCAGGCGGAATATGATTCAGAAGTCGATGTCCTGCGGCAAATGCCGGCCCGTGAGATTTACCGCCTTCCGGAAGAGACAGGAAAATTCCTGACGCCCGATTACCCGCTTCCGCCCCTGACGGCCGATGAAGATTCTCCGCGAGATGACAGTGAGTGGAGCCAAGACAGCAAGGCGGCAACTTTGGCCGAAGTGCTGGGGAAAATGGCTGAACTGGGCGCAAAAGGCATTCATCTTGGATAACGAAAAAAAAGAGCCCTCAAAGGGCTCTCTTTAAATCTTTTAAGGCGTGAAGCTCACGCCACCGCAGCCCGTCCGCGTTTCGGCGTTTCGGTTTCAGGTTCTGCGAAGGGCTCGCTTTCATGATGCGCAATGGCGTCCGATTGCTGCTGGGCGGCGATGGCCAGGTCGTCGCGGTCGCCGGCAATGCGGCGCACGCGGTTGACATAGGCGCCGGTACCGGCAGGGATCAGGCGACCGACGATCACGTTTTCCTTCAGGCCAAGCAGGCTGTCGACCTTGCCTTGGGTCGCGGCTTCGGTCAGGACCCGTGTGGTTTCCTGGAACGAGGCGGCCGAGATGAAGGACCGTGTCTGCAGCGAGGCTTTGGTAATGCCCTGCAGGACCGGCTTGCCTTCAGCCAGCAGCTTGCCCTGTTCGGCGGCTTTCTGGTTCGTAATCTCGAACTCGTCACGGTCGATCTGTTCGCCGACCAGAAGAGTTGTGTCGCCCGGTTTCTGGACTTCGACTTTCTGCAGCATCTGGCGGACGATCACTTCAATATGCTTGTCGTTGATCTTCACGCCCTGCAGGCGGTAGACGTCCTGGATCTCATTGACCAGGTAGTTGGCGAGCGCCTCGACGCCCATGACATCCAGGATGTCGTGGGGCACCAGAGCGCCGTCAAGCAGCGCATCGCCGCGGCGGACGAAATCGCCTTCCTGGACCGCCAGGTGGCGGCCTTTCGGGATCAGGTATTCGCGCGGCTCGACGCTCTTGTCGGTCGGGGTCACGACGATCCGGCGCTTGGACTTGTAATCCTTGCCGAACTCGACATAACCGTCGATCTCCGAGATCACCGCCGAGTCTTTCGGACGGCGGGCTTCGAACAGTTCCGCCACGCGCGGCAGACCGCCCGTGATGTCACGCGTTTTCGAACTTTCGCGCGGGATACGGCCAATGATGTCGCCGGCCTTGACTTCCTGGCCGTTCTCGACCGACAGGATGGCGTCCACCGACACGTAGTAGTTGGCAGGCAGGCCGTTCGGCAGGCTGATGACCTTGCCTTTCTTGTCGAGCAGGGAGATCCGGGGCTTCAGGTCGCCGCCCTTCGGCTGGCTGCGCCAGTCGATGACTTTCTTGGCGGCGATGCCGGTCGCCTCGTCCATGGCTTCCACGAGGGAGATGCCTTCGACTAGGTCGTAGTAATGCGCGACACCGTCTTTTTCGGTGATGATCGGCAAGGTATACGGATCCCACTCGGCCAGTTTCTGCCCGGCTTTCAGCTTCACGCCGTCCTCGATCAGCAAGCGCGCGCCGTACGGGACGCGGTAGGATGCCTTTTCGGAACCCTTGCCGTCTTTGATCGCGATTTCGGTGTTGCGGCCCATGACGATGTTGATGCCGTCCGAGTTCTTGACCACGTTCTGGTGGCGGATCTCGGCCTTGCCGTCGATCGGAGCCTCGACCGAGTTGCGTTCAGCGCCCCTTTGCGCCGCGCCGCCGATGTGGAAGGTTCGCATCGTCAGCTGGGTGCCGGGTTCGCCGATCGACTGCGCGGCCATGACGCCGACAGCCTCGCCCATGTTCACGGTCGTGCCGCGGGCAAGATCGCGCCCGTAGCATTTTGCGCAGACGCCGGTCGCGGTGTTGCAGGTCAGCACGGTGCGGACCAGAACTTCGTCGATGCCGGCGGTCTCGATCGCCTCTGCCACCACTTCGTCGAGCATCTCGCCCGCCGGAACGATAACCTTGCCGGTCAGCGGATGCTTGATGGCGACGGCGGCCATGCGTCCGAGGATGCGTTCGGCCAGCGAGACGACGACGTCCGCGCCGCTCATCACGGCGCGCATGGTGATGCCTTCGGTCGTGCCGCAATCGTCCTCGATGATGACCGCGTCCTGGGCCACGTCGACCAGGCGTCGTGTCAGGTAACCGGAGTTCGCGGTTTTCAACGCCGTATCCGCAAGGCCTTTACGCGCGCCGTGCGTGGAGTTGAAGTATTCGAGAACCGACAGGCCTTCCTTGAAGTTCGAGATGATCGGCGTTTCGATGATCTCGCCCGACGGCTTGGCCATCAGGCCGCGCATGCCGGCGAGCTGGCGGATCTGGGCCGCGGAACCCCGCGCGCCCGAGTGCGCCATCATGTACACGGCGTTCAGCTTGCCGGATGTGATGTTCGAAATGCCTTTCATCATGGCGTCCGCCACGTCGTCCGTGCATTTCGACCAGATGTCGACCACCTTGTTGTATTTTTCGCCTTTGGTGATCAGGCCGTCCTGGTATTGCTTCTCGAACTCTTTCGAGCGTTCGCGGGCCTCGTTGACCAGCTTCACCTTGGCTTCGGGAATGACCATGTCGTCCTTGCCGAAGGAAATGCCGGCGCGGCAGGCGTAGCGGAAGCCGAGCTTCATCATCCGGTCGGCGAAAATGACCGTCTCTTTCTGGCCGCAGTAGCGGTAGACGATATCGATCAAGTTCGACAGTTCCTTTTTCGTCTGCACCTGGTTGATCAGGGCAAACGGGACCTGCGGATGACGCGGCAGAAGGTCGGACATCAGGATGCGTCCCGGCGTCGACTCGACGACGAGCGTCTTCGGCTGGTTCTTTTCATCGACCGTATGGTAGCGGCACTTGATCTTGGCGTGCAGGGAGACCACGCCGGCCTCCAGCGCGTGCAGGATCTCGCCCGAACCGCGGAACACCATGCCCTCGCCGGGCTGGCCGTCCTGGATGATCGACAGGTAGTAAAGGCCCAGCACGATATCCTGCGTCGGCACGATAATTGGCTTGCCCGAAGCAGGGGACAGGATGTTGTTGGTGGACATCATCAGGACGCGTGCTTCCAGCTGCGATTCGATCGACAGTGGGACGTGGACGGCCATCTGGTCTCCGTCGAAGTCGGCGTTGAAGGCGGTACAGACCAGCGGGTGCAGCTGGATGGCTTTCCCCTCGATCAGCATCGGTTCGAACGCCTGGATGCCGAGGCGGTGCAGGGTCGGCGCGCGGTTCAGCATGACCGGATGTTCGCGGATAACCTCTTCGAGGATATCCCAGACTTCCGGACGTTCGCGCTCGACCATTTTCTTGGCGGCTTTCACCGTCGAGGCCAGGCCGTAGATTTCAAGCTTGTGATAGATGAACGGCTTGAACAATTCGAGCGCCATTTTCTTGGGCAGCCCGCACTGGTGCAGTTTCAGTTCGGGGCCGACGACGATGACCGAACGGCCCGAATAATCGACGCGTTTGCCGAGCAGGTTCTGACGGAACCGGCCCTGCTTGCCTTTCAGCATGTCGGACAGCGATTTCAGCGGGCGCTTGTTGGCGCCGGTGATCACGCGACCGCGGCGACCGTTGTCGAACAGGGCGTCGACGGCCTCCTGCAACATGCGCTTTTCGTTACGCACGATGATATCGGGCGCGCGCAGTTCGATCAGGCGCTTCAGACGATTGTTCCGGTTGATGACGCGGCGGTACAGGTCGTTCAGGTCCGAGGTCGCGAAGCGGCCTCCGTCCAGCGGCACCAGCGGGCGCAGTTCGGGGGGCAGCACAGGAACCACGTCGAGGATCATCCATTCCGGGCGGGTGCCGGATTCGATGAAGGATTCGATCAGCTTCAGGCGTTTGACCAGTTTCTTGCGCTTGGCTTCCGACGCGGTTTCACGCAGGTCTTCCTCTGTCTTTTCGCGGTCTTTCTCAAGATCGATGCCCGACAGCATTTCCTTCAGGGCTTCCGCGCCGATGCCGGCCCGGAAATTTTCGTCCCCGTACTGGTCCTGCGCGTCCGCGAATTCTTCTTCCGAGAGCAGCTGATAGGGTTTCAGCGGCGTCATACCCGGCTCCATGACGACATAAGCTTCGAAATACAGAACTTTCTCCAGCTCTTTCAGCGTCATGTCCATCATCAGGCCGATACGGCTCGGCAGGGACTTCAGGAACCAGATATGGGCGACAGGCGCCGCCAGTTCGATATGTCCCATGCGCTCGCGGCGCACTTTGGTCAGCGTGACCTCGACGCCGCATTTCTCGCAGACGATACCTTTGTATTTCATGCGCTTGTATTTCCCGCACAGGCATTCGTAATCCTTGATCGGGCCAAAGATGCGCGCGCAGAACAGGCCGTCGCGTTCCGGCTTGAAGGTCCGGTAGTTGATTGTCTCCGGCTTCTTCACCTCGCCGAACGACCAGGACAGGATCTGTTCCGGACTCGCGATCGAGATCCGGATCGAGTCGAAGCTTTGCGGACCGGCCGGCTGGCCGAAGAGGTTCATCATTTCGTTCATGTCGTACTCCCGTAAGGGTCAAAATCCGGATTGGCGGATGACCGGAATTACGTTCCGATCATCCGTTCGTGCAATCAGCTTAGGTGCCGCTGTTCTTCATTTCGACGTTGAGCCCGAGCGCCTTCAGTTCTTTTACGAGAACGTTGAAGGATTCCGGCACGCCGATCTCGAAATTGTCCTCGCCGCGCACGATGGCTTCGTAAACTTTCGAGCGGCCCGCGACGTCGTCCGACTTCACGGTCAGCATTTCCTGCAGCGTATAAGCCGCGCCGTAAGCCTGCAGCGCCCACACTTCCATCTCCCCGAAGCGCTGGCCGCCGAACTGGGCCTTGCCGCCGAGAGGCTGCTGCGTGACGAGCGAGTAGGGTCCGATCGAGCGCGCATGGATCTTGTCGTCGACCAGGTGATGCAGTTTCAGCATGTAGATCACGCCGACGGTAACAGGGCGGTGGAATTTCTCGCCTGTCGTGCCGTCGATCAGCGTGACCTGGCCCGATGTGTTCAGGCCGGCTTTTTCCAGCAGGACGTTGATGTCCGGCTCATGCGCCCCGTCGAACACCGGCGTCGCCATCGGCACGCCGCCGCGCAGGTTTTCCGACATCTCGACCAGCTGCCTGTCGTCGAGCTTCATGACCTTCGCTTTGTATTCGCTGTCACCGTATACGTCTTTCAGCTTGTCTTTCAGCTTTTTCATCTCGCTGTCCGACGCGGACGTGATGTCCTTGAAGCTGTCGATCATTTCGCCGATCTGCTTGCCGAGCGTCGCAGAAGCCCAGCCCAGATGCGTTTCCAGGATCTGTCCGACGTTCATCCGCGACGGCACGCCGAGCGGGTTGAGCACGATATCGACATGGGTGCCGTCTTCCAGATACGGCATGTCTTCGATCGGCAGGATGCGGGAGACCACACCCTTGTTGCCGTGGCGGCCGGCCATTTTATCGCCCGGCTGCATCTTGCGTTTCACGGCGATGAAGACTTTCACCATCTTCATGACGCCCGGGGGCAGTTCGTCGCCGCGCTGGAGCTTCTCGACCTTGTTCTCGAAACGCTGCTTCAGGTTCTCGACGGCGTCGTCGAAGGTGCGGGAAATGGCTTCCAGTTCGGCCATTTTGGCCTCGTCCTGTACGGCAACCTGACGCCACAGGCCGGGAGTCATGTCCTCGAAGTCGCTTTTCTTGATCTTGTCGCCTTTTTTCAGCTTCAGCTGTTTCGGGCCGGACGCGACCGACTGTCCCTGCAGCAGACCGAACATGCGGGCATAGAAGCCGTCTTCCAGGATCGCGCGCTCGTCGTCGCGGTCCTTGGCCAGGCGTTCGATTTCCTCGCGCTCGATCGACATCGCACGAGCGTCCTTATCGACGCCACGGCGGTTGAACACGCGCACTTCGACGATCGTGCCCTGGACGCCAGGGGGAACGCGCAGGCTTGTGTCTTTCACGTCGGCGGCTTTTTCACCGAAGATGGCGCGGAGGAGTTTTTCCTCCGGCGTCATCGGCGATTCGCCTTTCGGCGTGACCTTGCCGACCAGAATGTCGCCCGGGTTCACTTCGGCGCCGATATGCACGATGCCGGCCTCGTCGAGGTGTTTCAGGGCTTCCTCGCCGACATTCGGAATGTCGCGGGTGATTTCTTCGGTGCCCAGCTTCGTGTCGCGGGCCATCACTTCATATTCCTCGATATGGATCGAGGTGAAGATATCTTCGCGGACGATGCGCTCGGAGAGCAGGATCGAATCTTCGAAGTTGTAGCCGTTCCAGGGCATGAACGCGACCAGCACGTTACGACCGAGCGCCAGTTCACCGAACTGGGTCGACGGACCGTCGGCGATGATGTCGCCGGCCTTGATCGCGTCGCCTACTTTGACCAGGGGCTTCTGCGTGATGCAGGTATTCTGGTTCGAGCGCTGGAATTTCGACAGTTTATAGATATCGACCGTCGCGGCTTCCGTCCGCATGTCTTCGGTGGCGCGGATAACGATCCGGGTGCCGTCGACTTTGGTCACGATGCCGGACCGGCGGGCGGTCACGGCTGCGCCCGAGTCACGGGCGACCGTCGATTCCATGCCGGTGCCGACCAGCGGCGCGTCGACGCGCAGCAGAGGCACGGCCTGGCGCTGCATGTTCGATCCCATCAGCGCGCGGTTGGCGTCGTCGTTCTCAAGGAACGGGATCAGCGCGGCGGCGACGGATACGATCTGTTTCGGCGACACGTCGATCATGTCGATCTGGTCGCGCGGGAACATCTGGTTGTCGCCGGCCTTGCGGCAGGAGACGAGTTCGGCGGTGAAGCGGCCCTGGCCGTCCAGTTCGGAGTTGGCCTGCGCGATCGTATGGCGGGCTTCTTCCATGGCGGACAGGTAGACGACTTCATCCGTCACCTTGCCGTCGACCACTTTGCGGTACGGACTTTCGATGAACCCGTACTGGTTGACGCGGGCGAAGGTGGACAGCGAGTTGATCAGGCCGATGTTCGGACCTTCCGGCGTTTCGATCGGGCAGATCCGGCCGTAATGGGTCGGGTGAACGTCGCGCACTTCGAAACCGGCGCGCTCGCGGGTCAGACCGCCGGGGCCAAGCGCCGACAGGCGGCGTTTGTGCGTGATCTCGGACAGCGGGTTGGTCTGGTCCATGAACTGGGACAGCTGGGACGAACCGAAGAACTCGCGGACAGCCGCCTGGGCAGGCTTCGAGTTGATCAAATCGTGCGGCATGTAGGTGTCGATATCCACCGACGACATGCGTTCGCGGATGGCACGCTCCATGCGCAACAGGCCGATGCGGACCTGGTTTTCCATCAGTTCGCCGACCGAGCGGACGCGGCGGTTGCCGAGGTTGTCGATATCGTCGATTTCGCCGATACCGTCTTTCAGCCCGTGCAGGTATTTCAGGATCGCCAGAACGTCTTCCTTGCGGAGCACGCGCATCTGGTCCGGCGCGTCGAGGTCGAGGCGGCCGTTCATTTTCACACGGCCGACCGGTGAAAGGTCGTAGCGTTCAGGATCGAAGAACAGGCTGTTGAACAAAGCGTCCGCTGAATCCACGGTCGGCGGTTCGCCGGGGCGCATGACGCGGTAAATGTCGATCAGCGCTTCTTCGCGCGTATCGCATTTGTCGATCATCATGGTGTTGCGGATATAGGCGCCCGTGTTGACGTGGTCGATCGCCAGCAAATGGATGCTGCTGATGCTGAGCGTTTCGAGCGACGCGATATCGTCGGCGGTCAGTTCGTGTCCGGCCTCGAAGATGATCTGGCCGGTCTTGCCGTCGAACAGGTCGAGCGCAAGATACTGCCCCACCATTTGTTCTTCCTGGACCAGGATTTCCTTCAGGCCTTTTTCGGCCAGGCTGCGTGCCTGGCGCGGGGTGATCTTGGTGCCGGCTTCGGCCATCACCTTGCCGGTTTTGGCGTCAATCAGGTCGTAAGTGACCTTCACGCCGCGCAGACGTTCGCCGTTGAACGAGGTTTTCCAGCCTTTTTTGTCTTTCGCATATTCGACGACGTCATAGAAGGTGGACAGGATTTCCTCGTTGCCCATGCCCTGGACGAGCAGGGGATCGACCGGCTCGTCATTCGCCTCGCATTTGGCGCGATAGGCGGCGGTCTCGGCCGAATCCAGCGCGCGCAGGAAGGTCGTCGCCGGCAGTTTGCGGCGGCGGTCGATGCGGACATACATATGATCCTTCGCGTCAAACTCGAAATCGAGCCAGGATCCGCGATAGGGGATGATCCGTGAATTGAACAGGTATTTGCCGGACGCATGGGTCTTGCCGCCGTCGTGATCGAAGAACACGCCGGGGGACCGGTGCATCTGGGACACGATCACGCGCTCGGTGCCGTTGACAATGAACGTGCCGTTCGCCGTCATCAGCGGCATGTCGACCATGTAGACGTCCTGCTCTTTGATATCGCGGATCGACCGCAGGCCCGAATCCTCGTCCACGTCGAACACCGAGAGGCGCAAGGTTACGCGCAGGGGCGCGGAGAAGGTCATGCCGCGCTGGATGCACTCGTCAACGTCAAATTTGGGTTCTTCCAGTTCATATTTTACATAGTCTATCTCGGCCTTATCGGCGAAATCCTTGATCGGGAAAACGGACGAGAACACTTCCTGCAGACCGGCCATCTTGCGGTCTTCGGTCGAGACGTCGGATTGCAGAAACGCTTCGTAAGACTGGCGCTGTACCTCGATCAGGTTCGGCATGTCCGCGACTTCGCGGATCTTGCCGAAGGAACGGCGGATCCGCTTGCGTCCGGTGAAGCTTTCGACATCGTTCGCAGGGCGGACGGCCACGGCCATCGACGACGCGCGGAAGGTCGCGGGCTTTTTGCCTGTCGCGACCGGTTCGGCTTTGTTTTTTGCGGTTTTCTTAGGGGCGGGCGCTTTCGCCGCGGCTTTGGTCTTTTCGGGCTCTTTTTTGGTTGATTTGGACTTGGACTTATCGTTTTTCGTTGCGCTCATCGTCTACACCTTGTCCATCGGTCAAAAGGTTCAATATATAAAAGTGCCGTCCGCCCTTGGCGTCTGTGTACGGCACAAGCCTTAAAAACGCATTCAACCGCTGCCAGCCCTTCGTTTTAGGGCTGAAGCGGTTATCACCAGAAACGGCTATCCGTCATATGGCGTGGAATGGTTCACAAATCTTCCTGGCTGCAGTTTGCGTAAGCTATATGGCCTTTTGTTTCAGCCCTGTCAAGCGTTTTGTACGCATCCGCGGAACCAAAACCCAAATGGTCCGTACGCGGCGATAAAACAAGAGGGGGTTTATCTTTTTGCCGCTGAGCCCGCAAAAAAAACCGGCCCGCCGAAGCGGGCCGGTCCAATTTCCGAGAAGAAAAAAGTTAAGCCAGTTTGACTTTTGCGCCGGCCGCGACCAGCTTTTTCATCATTTCTTCGGCTTCGGCTTTGGCAACGCCTTCTTTCACGTTTTTCGGAGCGCCTTCGACCAGGTCTTTCGCTTCTTTCAGGCCCAGGCCGGTGATGGCACGGACTTCCTTGATGACGTTGATCTTGTTGTCGCCGGCGGCTTCCAGGACGACGTTGAAGCTGTCCTTTTCTTCGACAGCGGCAGCAGCCGGGCCGGCAGCGGCCACAGGAGCGGCGGCGGAGACGCCCCATTTTTCTTCCAGAAGTTTCGCCAGGTCGGCGGCTTCCATGACGGTGAGGGCGGAAAGGTCATCGACCAGTTTTGCGAGATTGGCAGCCATTTTAGTTCTCCTTGTGTTACGAACGGTTTGTGGTGGTTAAAGCGTAAATCAGGCCTGTTCCTGCGGTGCGTCCTTGGTGGCATAGGCATTGACCACGCGCGCGATCTGCGCGCCCGGAGCCTGCAGGATGCCGATCAGTTTGCCGCGCAGGGCGTCGAGCGACGGCAGGGTCGCCAGATACTTGATTTTTTCGACATCCATGACGCCGTCGGTGGACGCGCCGCCGATGATGACCAGCTTGTCATTGGTCTTGCCGAAGTTATAAGCGACGCGGGCCGCCGTCATCGGATCGTCCGACGTCACGATCATCGTCGGGCCCTTGAGCAGGTCGCCCAGCCCTTCGAATTTCGTGCCCTGGAGGGCGCGGCGGGCAAGCGTGTTCTTCGTTACCTTGGCGCTTGCGCCTTCCTTGCGGGCGGTGTTGCGGAACGCCGTGACTTCCTTCATGGTCAGACCCTTGTTGTGGGTGATGACCATCAGTCCGGTATCGAAGCGTTCGGCCAGCGCCGCCACTTCCTGTTCTTTTGCCGTGCGGGTCATCCCCATGAGCGGTCTCCATAAGTTAAAAACAAAAAGGATGCACCGCAAAACCGGTACATCCCGCCAAGACACTTGAAGATGAGGCAAAAAGCGGTCATGGACGCATCCACGGTCGCCTGGTCTGTCGCCCCGTCTGTGCCGGATTTATGCCCCTTTCGAGGCGACCTGCAGTCCTGGACAGGCGCCTGTCATTTCCAGGGAAACGGCAGGCATGGGCGGTTTACTACAGGCTTTGGCGCGGGCCGTCAAGTTTTTCCTTAAACGACGGCGACGATCAGCATCACGGCGCTGATCGTCAGCAGGAACGCTGCCACGGGGCTGGCTTTTTCCTCAGCCCCGGTCAGCTTGTGAAGCCCGATCATCCATACGGGCAGCAGCATGGCCATGAAGCTGGCGTAGCCGGGATTGGGGGCCAGCGCCACGGCCATGACGAAGGTAGTATAGGACGCCGCCGAGAACAGGCCGGTGGTAACGCCCCCTCTGATGGCCTCAACGGTAAAGGCCGCCCTGGCCATCTTGCGTTTCAGCAAAAGCGCGACACCCATGACAATGATCATGACGCCGAAGTTGATCAGCGCATAGGTCAGGGCCACGGACAGGGGGAAACCGGCGGGCAGGGCGAGCTTCGTCACCACGCCAGCGATCGCGAAACTGATGCCGACCGGCGCGACCAGCGCGACATTGCCAAGGGTGATATCGTTGGGCCGGACGATCAGCAGCGCGATCCCCGCCACAGCGAAGGCCAGCAGCACCGCCGCGATGCGCAGCGCGTCGCTGTAGACATCGTGGAGGGAGGAGGGCGTGATCGCCAGCCAGATCAGGAACGCCATCGCCGTCTCGACCGGCATCGAGATTCCGGTAATGCGTCCGCTCTGGCGCTCGGAAAGCGTCAGCTGCATGGCGCATCCGACCGTGACGATCATCCCCACCATGGCGGCCGCGAAATAAAACCGTCCGTCATCCAGGGGCCAGGCCATCGCCGGCAGAAAGGGCAGCAGCAGCAGAAACCCGAATACCGCCTGCCAGAACGTTCTCACCCAGGGGTCGCCCTTGAAAATGCGCCCGGCCTCGACGAAGAGCGCGCGGAACAGGCTGTAAAGAAGTGCGTAGAAGGCCCAGATCATGACAATCCCGAATGCAGTGATTTATATGATTGAATGTTTTGCGTCTTAAGACAAGAGTATGCCTGAAAGGATCACCAGCATGACGCAAAAGACCGCCATAATCCATGACGGCGACCATGGCAGCGACGATTTTATCGCCACGCTGCTGCTGGCCGCACGATCGGAACCGTTCGACTTGCTGGGCGTGACGACCGGTTTCGGCAATACGAGCCTCGACAACGCGGCGCGCAACGCCGGTCACGCGCTCGATCTGGCGGGCAGGACTGACATCCCTGTGTTGAAGGGCAGTGCCGCGCCGCTGCTGATGCCGGCGAAGCTTGGCGACGACGCCTTCGATTTCAACGGCCTCGGCGGCGTGTCCTTCGGTTTTCCCGGCAGGCCGCCCGGCGGGCCTGATGCCGTGCGCTGGATGGCGGAGACCCTCAGCGCCGCGCCGTCGCCCGTCACCATCGCCGCCACCGGCCTGATGACCAATACGGCGCGGCTGCTGCGCGACCATCCTGACGTCGCGCGAAAGATTGGTCGTATCGTCGCCATGGGCGGCTGCATCGGCCCGCTGGGACCGCACAGACGGGCCGGCAACATTACGCCCTATGCCGAATTCAATTTTTTCATGGACCCTGACGCGGCGGATCTGGTGCTGAACAGCGGCGTGCTGGTTGTGCTGCTGCCGATGGACGCCACGCACCAGACCGTGTTCACGCCGGAGCGCCAGGCGATGTTGCGGCGCCGCCTTCCGGCCTTCCCGGCCTCCGAGCTCGTGACCATGATGCGCGCCGCCGAGAAATACGACTGTCCAAAATTCGGCCTGACCGGCGCGGCGCTGCACGACCAGAATGTGCCGCTCTATCTGTTGGCGCCGCACCTGTACAGAGGACGGGCCGTGACGGTTCGCGTCGATACCGACGCCGCCAGCGAACGGCATGGCCAATTGCATGTCACGGATCCGTCGAAAGGGCCTGTCCATATGATTGACTCGATCCCCGACACGGACGCCGTCTTTTCCCTTATGCTCGACAGGTTGACGGCCCTGTTCCTGTAAAGGCCGGATCGAGCCTGCGTAAAGAAAAGCCCGCATCGCTGCGGGCTTTTCAATTCAATTCTTTGAACAACCTTAGGCGGCTTTATTGCCGGCCTGGTTGTTGCTGAACGACGCCAGATCCAGTTTCAGGCCGGGACCCATGGTCGAAGAGACGGTGATCTTCTTCATGTAGGTTCCCTTGGCGCCCGACGGACGGGCGCGGATCAGTTCGGTCACCAGCGCGCGGATATTCTCCGCCAGCTTGGACGCGTCGAAGCTGGCCTTGCCGACGCCGGCATGGATGATGCCGGCCTTTTCAGCGCGGTATTCGATCGCGCCGCCTTTGGCCGATTCGACGGCTTTCTTGACGTCCATCGTGACGGTGCCGAGTTTCGGGTTCGGCATCAGGCCTTTCGGGCCCAGCACTTTACCCAGACGGCCCATCAGCGGCATCATGTCCGGCGTGGCGATGCAGCGGTCGAAATCGATTTCTCCCTTCAGCACCTTGTCCGCCAGGTCTTCCGCGCCGACGATATCGGCCCCGGCGGCTTTCGCCTCCTCGGCCTTTTTGTCTTTCGCGAACACGGCGACGCGCAGCTTCGCGCCCGTGCCGTGCGGCAGTTCGATCATGCCGCGCACGGCCTGGTCGGCGTGGCGGGGGTCGACGCCCAGGTTGACGGCCAGCTCGACGGTCTCGTCGAACTTGCGTTCCTTGGCGGCTTTTTTCAGGATCTTGACGGCATCTTCGACCGAGTACAGTTTCGTCCGGTCGACGCCTTCGTAGATTTTATTGAGCTTTTTGCCAGCCATTTTATCCCTCCACCACTTCAAGGCCCATGGAACGCGCCGAACCCGCGATGATCTTCGCCGCGGCGTCGAGGTCATTGGCGTTCAGGTCGACCATTTTGTCTTCCGCGATCTTGCGCACGGCGGTCATCGAGATCGTGCCGCAGGATTCGCGGCCCGGGGTCTTCGAGCCGGATTTCAGCTTGGCGGCTTTTTTCAGGAAGTACGTCGCCGGCGGCTTCTTCATGATGTAGGTGAAGCTGCGGTCTTCGTACACGGTGATGATCACCGGGATCGGCATACCCTTTTCAAGCTTTTCGGTATCCGCGTTGAACCGCTTGCAGAATTCCATGATGTTCACGCCCTTTTGGCCTAAAGCAGGGCCGATCGGCGGCGAGGGGTTCGCGGAACCCGCTCCGACTTGCAGGCTGATATAGCCTGTTATTTTCTTTGCCATGACAATCTCCGTTCGTGGTGTTGACGGGTCGTGGTGCGGCCTATGGCGCGGCCTTCCACAAAAAATATATTCCCGTAAGGAACGGGGCTTTTTAACCACGCATGGCAGGCGAATGCAAGGATTTTCAAGGCCATTCATGCAATTTCGATTTTGTTTGACAAAAACGGGTAATTTTTCTATGGAAAATAAACTCTAAACGCAAGGCCTGATTTTAAATGAAGACTACTGTAAACAGGTTGATAGACTTTTTCAGGGAATCGCCAGAAACGCTGGTTTCCCGATTTGTGGCTGCAGCGGGCGATTGTGACCAGCAATACGCGCATGCCTATAAGCCGTTTGCGGAATCCTTAAGGGCGCTTCTGATCATGCCGTACAATAGGTTCCTAGGCATGGATATGGCAAGGCAGGTTCTCGACGACATGCAGGAAGAATTGTGCCGCCGTATGAAATTGTGGTGGGAAGATCGGGAATATATCCGCGGGTATCTTCCGGCCGGACAGGCACCGCTTCCAGACACCATCGAAAGCAAGGCGCTGCTGTCACAGATCGACACCTTGTATTTCACTTCAGCCGATCTTGGAAAAACCGCGGGAAGCATTGCGACAAGACTGGAACATGGCGTCTCGCGACGTTTCATGGCCGCCGTCATGCAGCAACTGCATTATTGCGACGACCGGCCCCAGGAAGCCCTGCCTGTTTCCAAAGGCCAGGCTGTGTCGGTTCAGATATCGCCGCCAAGCCTACAGCTGATTATCAACAATAATTTTTAAAGCTTCTCGACCTGGCCGTATTCCAGTTCCACCGGCGTCGCGCGGCCGAAGATGGAGACGGAGACTTTCAGGCGGCCTTTTTCCTCGTCGATTTCCTCGACCATGCCGTTGAAGGACGCAAACGGGCCGTCGGCCACTTTGACCTCCTCGCCGATGTCGAAGATAACGCTCGGGCGGGGACGGTCGACGCCTTCCTTGATCTGACGGATCAGCTGTTCGGCTTCTTTCTCGCTGATCGGCGAGGGGCGGTTGCCCGCGCCGAGGAAACCCGTGACTTTCGGGGTGTTCTTGACCATGTGCCAGACCTCGTCGTCGAGGTCCAGCTTCGCCAGCACGTAGCCCGGGAAGAACTTGCGTTCGGAATTGACCTTCTGGCCGCGGCGCATCTCCACCACTTCCTCGGTCGGGACCATGATCTCCTCGACCCGCTCCTCGATCCCCTGTTTCAGAGCCTTGTCCTTGATGGCTTCGGCCACCTTGTTTTCGAACCCGGAATAAACGTGCAGAACATACCAGCGTTTGGCCATCGGTTTTCGTCCTTATAAATATCTGTGTTAACTCAGGCGCCGATCCCGAGGATGAAGCGCACCAGCGCCGCCATCACCTGGTCGGCCATAAACATGAAAATGGAAGCCATCAGCACCATGACGAACACGGCCACCGTGCTGGCGGTCGTTTCCTTGCGCGAGGGCCAGGTCACTTTCTGCATTTCCGTCCGTACCTGGCGGAAAAATTCCATAGGATTCAACATGTCGTTCCTTCATTTTCACCAAAGGTTCGTGTCGCCGGGGGCGTTCAGGAAACTCTTTGATTAAGGGGAATGATAGGTTTCTAGCTTAAAAAAAACGGTTTTGCCAGAGAAAAATGCGGTCAGGGCGGGTAGGAGGCGAAGGGGGACAGGAAGGCCGCATAAAAAAGCGACTAACCCGTAATGCTGGCTTGTAAATAGATACAATTTTAGCCAATTCCTGCCCTTACTTTACGGTATTTTATGGCAATTATTGTAAGATGAACGTATGGCTTGTTAACGGTAAGGAAGAACGTGTTTACCGAACTTGATCCCTTCAAGGACGTCCGGAATTTCCACCGCATCATGAACCGCCAGGTGTTCTATCCCGGCGACATCATCGTCGAACAGGACAGCTCTGCCAACCGCGCCTTCTATATCGAAAACGGGCGGGTCGAGGTGGTCGTGCGCGACGATATGCATATGCTGGTGGTTTCGGAGCTTGGGGCGGGCGAGATTTTCGGTGAGATGGCGCTGATCGAGAACGATACGCGCTCCGCCACGGTGCGTGCGGTCGAGGAAACGGTGGTTTCCGAGATCACACACGAAGAACTCGAAAGGCGCATCGAAAACACCGAGGACAAGGCCATCCGTTCCCTGATCTATCTCTTCGCCCACCGGTTGCGCCAGGCCAATCGTTCCCAGATGGCGCATTACAAAAACCTGGCAGAATTCCAGGACAGGGTGGCGGGGCTGATGAAGAAAGCGGCCGATACGAAAGTGAGTCGCCAGAAGCGCGACCACTTCCGCGACGAGATCATGCCGCTTCTGTCGGAACTGGACATGGTTCTCAATAAGTACCGCCAGTAAGTCTTTTTGCACCTCTTGCAACCGCCATGAAAAAAGCCCCTTGCCAGGAAGGGGCCTCTTCATTTCATTTTTAACGGACGGTCAGTGTGCCGACAGGTGCTGAACGAAGTCGCCTGGCAGTTTCGCCCGCATTTCGCGCGCGTCCAGGATCTCGCCTTCAGTGGCTGTGCCGTCTTTCACGCGCTTGCTGACGGTTGCAGTTTTCCGGGCTACTTCGGACAGTGTTGCCGTATCGGCCATCACAATTTCACGCGCGGATGTCGGGTTGGCGATGAAAGCCCACAAGGCCTTTAACCGTTTTGGCAAATCGACTTGCCGCAGACGGTCGGATATATTGCCGTCTTCCGCGACATGCACAAAGCCAAGCGACGCAGGCGCCCCAATGAACGGGCTAACAGCGGGATTGTTGGATTTGGCGATATCCGCAAAATTTCCCGTCTCGTGGCATATACTGCAGGCCGCCAGACCGCCTCTGGCGAAAATCTGTTCCGGGGTAACCTGATAAGGCAGTTTAAAGGATACGACTTTAGCCACGGTCGCATCTGCGAAAGAGGCAGAAACGAGGCCTCTAGGGTCTTCTTCGAACGTGCTGGAAACAGACCTAAACATATCGTATTTGCCGGGAAGGTCGGTAGCCAGCTTGAAAATAAGGTCGTCGCTTTTCATTGGTCTGCCGCCGGCCTTCGCGGCGATATCCTCGCGGAACAGGGCAGGCAGCACTCTGTTGATGAAGTCCCCGGGGAAAGTCTTTCTCAGCCCTTCCATTTTCGGGTCGGCAAGGACGATATCCTGATAAAACCCGGGGAACGGGGTATCTTCGACCGGGCGCATGGTGAAGGTAGGCTTTCCAGCCTTAGTCTCAAAGCCGAACTGGCGCAGCTCCCAGATTCCATCCATGAACATATCGGTCCGGAACTGGCCGCCGACGACCGGGTCGAAATTCGCGGCATGGATCGCGGGCAGGAATCCGGGGATCCCTGTGAAGAAGATCTGTTCGATGTCGCGCGCCAGCGCCAGGCCGGATTTTTTCCGCAGGCCGTCCCATTTCTTGGCTAAAGGCAGGCAGGCCGTAATCGGCTGGCCCGAGCCGGGGCGTTGCATTTTTGGTTCCAGAATAAAAAACCCGCGGTTGAAAATATTACGGCCATCGCCTTTGGCGAAAATCATCCTGTGTTCCCCGCAGTCGCCCTGGACGCCGTCGCTCTGGGCACGCTCAAGACGGTCGACCACGGCAACCAGGCGCATGCCATCTACGTCGTTGGTAGGATCCATCAGGGCGGCAGGGTTCAGGGCAGCCACCGCATCGTTCGGGACGACAGGGAAAGCTACGCCCCTGTTCACGGCGCTGGTGGCGGTGAACTTGTCGAGCATTCTGCGAACAAGAGATTCCCGCGCAGCTTTCGTGTCCGCAAAGCCTGCACTTGTCAGCAACTGGCCGATGACGCGCTTGAAGCTGAGGTCGACCCCTGTTGTGTTCTGCAGAAGATTGATATCGTGAACGATGACGGCTTTTTCCTGCGATGCGGTCAGCGGGGTCAAAGTGACGGGCGTAACACCCGGAAGCACTGCGCCCAGGATCGAAGGCGCAAGAGCGCCCGCCAGGGCGACTGCGGTCATTTTGTTATTCAGCTTCAAGGTCATTTTAGCGTCCTCTAATGTATATGTATAATATATTAAAGTTGATGGCTTTAGGCCTTAAGCGAAGCGGCGTCAATATGTTTCTTGTGTTTATAAGATTGTAAACTTATAAAAAAACAAAGTTCGATATCGTTTTATATCAAAACATGCTTTAAACCGTCCGTAAATGGACGTGTTGCCTTAAGAAAAGACATTTTTTGGGAAGATTTGGGAACAATAAAATATCTGGCGTTATATTCTGGCTTTCCATCTTAGTTTCGGCTCCCGCGCCGCCGTCACTTCGTCCAATCTGGCGCGGGGGGCGGAGACCGGGTTGGCGTGCAGGAGGTCGCCTTTGCCGTTCGCGGCTTCTTCTGCAATGTGCTTCATGACGGTGATAAAGCGGTCCAGAGAATCCTTGCTTTCCGTTTCCGTCGGCTCGATCAGCATCGCGCCGGGGACGACCAGCGGGAAATAGACCGTCATCGGGTGGAAGCCGTATTCGACCAGCGTCTTCGCGATGTCGAGCGTGGTGACATGGGCGTCCTTCTGGTTCTTGTCGGTCAGCAGGCATTCATGCATGCAGGGGCCGTCGAACGGCACATGGTAGTCGTCCTTCAACTGGCTGAGGATATAATTGGCGTTCAGCACGGCGTCTTCCGACACCTGTTTCAGGCCGTCTGCGCCGTGCGAGAGCATGTAGGAAAGCGCGCGGACATGCATGCCGAACTGGCCCTGAAAGCCTTTCAGGCGGCCGAGAGATTCGGGCCGCTCATCCTCCCATTCCAGATGATAGGCGTCGCCGGTCTTGGTCACCTGCGGCACGGGCAGGTAGGGTGAAAGCTCTTCCGTCACGCAGATCGGGCCTGAACCGGGGCCTCCGCCGCCATGGGGGGTGGAGAAAGTTTTGTGCAGGTTGATATGCATGACGTCGACGCCGAAATCGCCGGGCCGGATTTTGCCGACCAGCGCGTTGAAATTGGCGCCGTCACAATAGAAATACCCGCCCGCCTTGTGCAGCAGGGCGGCGATCTCGATGATCTCGCTCTCGAACAGGCCGCAGGTGTTGGGGTTGGTCACCATCATGCCAGCGACGTCCTGGCCGTCGCCGAGCGCCTCGCGGAAAGCCGCGACGGTCAGGCGCCCGGTCTCGGCGGTCTTGATTGTCTTGATCGTATAGCCGCACATGGCGGCGGTCGCGGGGTTGGTGCCGTGCGCCGAGTCGGGCACCAACATGACCGTCTTGTTCTTATGGCCCTTCGCTTCATGCGCGCGGCGGATCGTCATGATCCCGGCCAGTTCACCATGCGCGCCCGCGGCGGGCGCCAGGCACACGCCGGGCAGGTTGGTGAGTTCGCCAAGATAGGTCTGCAGTTCGTACATCACGGCCAGAGCGCCCTGGGTCGTGCTTTCCGGCTGCATAGGGTGCAGATGCGCGAAACCGGGAAGCCGCGCCAGCTTCTCGTTCAGGCGCGGGTTGTGCTTCATGGTGCAGGAACCCAGGGGGAAGAAGCCGTGGTCGATGGAATAATTCCAGGTCGACAGCCGCACGAAATGACGCAGCACCTGAGGCTCCGAGCATTGCGGCAGGCCGATCGCGCCGCGCTCCGGTCTGCCGGTGCGCAGGCTGATGCCTTCCGGCTCCGGCAGGTCGACGCCGGGATGGTCGCTGCGCTCCTTCTCCCAGAGAAGGTTTTCCTCGTAATGAAGGCCGCGCGTGCCGCCGTTGAGGTCGGAAAACTGTGTTGCCGCGTGCATGACCTTGCGCTCTGTCGCCATCGTGTGATCCCCGGATTGCATGGGAAAACTCTATAGACATCCACCCGTATTATTCAATGGGTAAATTTTTTGAGGATCTGCCTTCCCCGTTAATGCCTTGGGGAGTTGACCGTTTCGCTGGAAGCGCAGCGGCAAAGGGGATTTTGGGGGCTTTTTCAGCCGGAACTTAGTGCCGCCGGATATGTTGGCAGCTGTGAATCATCTGCAAGACTCGAAGGAGAAACCGATGAACAATTCATCCACTGCGAAAGGAGGCCGTGACGAAAACGGTCGTTTCGTAAAGGGCAGCACCGCTGCGCGCGAGGCAGGCCGCATGGGAGGCAAAGCCTCCACCGGCAGCTTCGAAAAAGGTTCGGAACGGGCCCGGGAGGCGGGCCGCAAAGGCGGTCGGAGTTAAGATTATCCGGTTGAGAAGGGTGGGAACTTTCCTGCCCTTTTCCTTAAGTCAGGGGTCGCTGCCTGGGCGATCCCTGATTCTTTGTTAAAACCATTCTTTGACGTTGCCCATGCGGTGCCCTTTCAAGGCCCGCGACAGCCCTTTGGCCGATCGATAGACGAAATAGACAAGGCTGGGACCCATCGTCGCCAAGGAGACAAGGGCGAGTTTTTTAATGCCGTCGGTCATCACGAACTGCCCGCTCATCACCGCATCTTCCAGCGCCGTCACGGAGCCGAGGTCGAGGTTCTGAGACAGATAGACGACGGCGGCGGCGAAACCGATCCCGAAAAACAGAGATGAAATCCAGAAGCTGCGGATCAACCATGTCATATGGTTGTTGGCGAAACTGTCTTCGGGACAGCGCGCGCGCAGGGCATACGCGCCGATCAGCACATAGAACATGAGCAGGATGCCCACGACCTGCAGCACAATGACCGGCAGGCAGGAAAAAATGATCATCGCCGAAAGCGCCGCGTAAATGCGGTTGACTTGCTTCTGCTCTTTTTCCAGCGCCGCGCCGTGACCGTCTTCCATGACATCTCCCTGTTATTGTGGATCAAGGATGGAGTCTGCGCCGGTGAAAGTCAAACCGCTATGAAAAGGGTTACCGACGCCCGAACAGCTTTTCGATATCCTTGAGGCTAAGCCGTATCCAGGTGGGCCGGCCATGGTTGCACTGGCCGGAGGAAGGCGTCTGCTCCATCTGGCGGAGCAGGGCGTTCATTTCGTCGGTATTCAGGCGGCGGCCCGACCGGACGGAGCCGTGGCAGGCCATGGTGGCGAGGATCATGTTGATCTGTTCTTCCAGTCGCGAGGTATCTTCGGACTCCGATAACTCGTCGCTCAGACGGCGGATCAGCGCCTGGATGTCCGCCCCGGGACCCAGAAGCGCGGGCACGCTGCGCACGGCGACGGACCCCGCGCCGAACGGTTCGATTTCAAGCCCCAGCCTCGCCAGTTGTTCCTGCCGTTCCAGCAGCAGGGCGGCGTCCGTATCCGACAGGTCGACGATCTCGGGTGTCAGCAATCCCTGTTTTTCGATCCCCGTCGCGGCCATCTGTGCCTTGAAGCGTTCATAGACCAGGCGTTCATGGGCCGCGTGCTGGTCCACGATCACCATGCCGTCCGGCGTCTGGGCGACGATATAGTTTTCATGCAGTTGCGCCCGCGCGGCGCCCAGCGGCCAGTTTTCATTGACGGCGGCGACAGGCGCGGGTTCTTCGCTGCGCGCGGAAGGGGCGTAGGCGTCCGCATGCCGCTCGGCGAGGCCAGGGCTGCCTGTATAGGCCGGGCGGTAAGGCGCCGCCGCGCCGCTATGCTGCAAAGGCGGCGGCGCAGGCCTCTGCTGTTCGAACGCACCGAGCGCTGCAAAGGACACCGTGCTGGCCGTCGCCTGGCCGTCGCGCAGCAGCGCGTGGCGGATCGCGCTGACGATCAGCCCGCGCACGAGCATCGAATCCCGGAAACGCACTTCCGCCTTGGCCGGATGCACATTGACGTCCACCTGCTCCGGTTCCAGCGTGACGAACAGCACGGCCACCGGATGCCGGTCTCGCGCCATCACGTCGGCGTACCCGCCGCGCAGCGCGCCGTTCAGCATCCGGTCGCGCACCGGGCGGCCGTTGACGAACAGGTATTGGTGCTGCCCAGCACCGCTGTCATAGGTCGGCAGGCCGGCAAGCCCGTGCAGACGTATGCCGTCGCGCGCCGCCTCTATAGCCATCGCGCTGTCGATAAAATCCTGCCCCAGCAGCGCGGCAAGGCGCCCGGCGAGATCGTTGTTTTCCAGGGCGGGAAGGTTCAGACTCGTCCGACCGTCATGCGTCAGGCGGAACGCCACATGGGGGAAGCCCATGGCCAGCCGCATGACCACGTCTTTCACGGCGGCATATTCCGCCCGGTCGCCTTTCAGAAATTTCAGCCGCGCTGGCGTCGCGAAAAACAGGTCGCGCACCTCGACGGTCGTGCCTTCCGGATGGGATGATGGTTCAGGAAAACCTTTATCGCCCGCATGGCACGCGATCTGCCAGGCTTCGGGGGCGCCGACGGCGCGCGAACGGATGTTCATCCGGCTGACAGACGCGATGGAGGGCAGGGCCTCGCCCCGGAAACCTAGGGTGTGGATGTTCAGCAGGTCGTCGCCCGGCAACTTGGACGTCGCATGCCGGTCGAGCGCCGCGGCCAGCTCGTCACGCGGCATGCCGTGACCGTTATCGGCGATCTGGATCAGCGCCTTGCCGCCTTGGGCGATGTCGACGGCGATGCGCGTCGCGCCTGCGTCGAGCGCGTTCTCCATCAGTTCCTTGACGGCGGCGGCGGGACGTTCGATCACTTCCCCCGCCGCGATGCGGTTGACCAGGGTTTCGGGCAGATGGCGGATTCGCATGGGAAAATAATAACGGCTTGCGCCTGCTGAGTCGTGGGTTTTTTTAAGCCCTGTCGCGTCCGAGCCCGATCGCGCCTTCCGTCAGGCAGCCCGACAGGTCTGCATGGTCGAGGATCGCGCCGGTCAGGTCGGCGCGGCGCAGGTCGGCGCCCGTAAAGCAGGCATAGGAGCAATCGACGCCCGATAGCACCGCATCGGCCAGATTGGCGCTACGCAACGTGCTGTACCGCAAGTTGGCACCCGTCATATCCACGCGCTGCATCCATTTCGTGCCGTCGTCGCGGATGAAATGCAGGGGCGCGAGATTGGCGCCCGACAGGTCGGCGCGCGTCAGGACCGCGCTGCGGAACGAACTGCCGCGCAGGTCGGCTTTCATCAGGCGGCAATCGCGAAGATCGGACCGGTCGAGCACGGCGCTCTGAATATCCGCGCGTTGCAGGTCTTGGTTCAGAAAATTCGCGCCGATGGCCTTGACGGCCGTCAGGGAATAATGCTTCAGGTCCGGGAGGTGGCGCAGGTCGTACCCGCTCAAATCGAGCCGCTGGCCCTGTCTGCCTTCCGTCGTCACCCAGACCGTATGGTCCTCCAGCAGATCGGGCAGGGATTTCTGCAGCGTTCCGAAATCGGTGCCCATTGCCGTTTCGTTACGCGCGTCGGCCAGGTTCGCGCCCGCCGTCTCGGTATGTTCCATCACCGCGCCGGTCATCACGGAATCATGCATGTTGGCGTTCGTCAGCGTCGAACCCGTGAAGTCGGCATCGGTCAGGTTGGCGCCCCTGAAGTTCGCCCCGTCCATGTCGGCGTCCTTGATGATGACGCCGGACAGATCGGCGTCGGTAAAATCGGCCCGCGCGGCGTTGATGCCCGACATATTGGTGTCTTTAAGCTTGGCGCCGCTCAGGACAGCGCGGTGCGTCTTGCCGACGATGCCGGGCCGGGTTTTTTCGGCCAGAACGCCGTCCTCGTCGCGCTCCATGATCTTGCCTTCGCGCAGATCGGCGGATTCCATGTTCGCACCCGTGAGGTTGGCGCCGGCCAGATAGGCGCCCCGGAAATCCGCCCGCGATACGTTGGCGTCTTCAAGATTGGCGTTGCGCATGTCGCAGGCGAAAAAGGTCGTGCTGCGGAAAACCCCCTGAGACAGATCTGCGCCGATCAGCAGCGAACCTGTCAGGTCGGCCTGGGAAAGATCGACCCGCCGGAAATCGAGGTTGGAAAGGTTGCGGAATTTCAGGGCGGCGCGCGCCCCGCCGCGGATGCCCTTCAGGAAAATACCATGTTTCCTGATAACTTCATCCAGTTCTCGCTGCGTTATTTTTTCAGGGATGGCGTCCAAGCTGTGATGTTCCCACTGACAACACCGCAGTATATCTTTTTTTTCCGCCGAAGGCACGGGGGCATGAAAACCGGCCTTCTGTATGTAATGTGCGTTATGTCTTTCCGCTAATCCTGGCCATAAGGCCGGCCGTGGACGAGTCGGCTTTTGCGCCTGTGGGATTGTCCATCGATCCAAGGATGTTTTTGGCCAGGACCTTGCCCAGTTCGACGCCCCACTGATCGAAGCTGTTGATATTCCACAGGATGCCCTGCACGAACACCTTGTGCTCATAGAGCGCGATCAGCATGCCGAGCCGGTACGGGTCGAGCCGGTCGAGCAGGATGGTGGTGGAAGGACGGTTGCCCTCGAACACTTTCTGCGGATCGTTGCCCGATGCTGCCAGGCCTCGCCCGTCCATCAAAGCCTGGGCCTGGGCGACCATGTTTGCCAGAAGAATGCGCTGATGGGCGTGCAGATCGTTTTCAATCGATACCGCCCCGATGAAATCGCAGGGGATCAGCGACGTACCCTGGTGGATCAGCTGATAGAAGGCGTGCTGGCCGTTGGTACCCGGCTCCCCGAACACGATAGGCCCTGTTTCATAGGACACGCGTCGGCCCTGCCGGTCCACCGACTTGCCGTTCGATTCCATGTCCATCTGCTGCAGGAAAGCCGTAAAACGGTGCAGATACTGGCTGTAGGGAAGAACGGCAATGCTTTCCGCATTCCAGAAATTTCTGTACCACAGGCCGAGCAAGCCCATGAGAACAGGCATGTTCTTTTCAAGCGGCGCGGACCGGAAATGCGTGTCCATGGCATGAGCGCCCGCCAGCAGCTTTTCAAAACTGCTGAAACCGACGGACAGGCAGATCGACAGGCCGATCGCCGACCAGAGGCTGTAGCGCCCACCGACCCAGTCGCGGAACGGAAACATGTTTTCCGGCGCGATGCCGAAAGCCCGCACCGCCGTTTCATTGGTGGACAAGGCGACGAAGTGTCTGGTTATGGCCGATGGATCCTGCAGGCTTTTCAGCAGCCATGTTTTCGCCGTATCGGCATTCGCCATTGTTTCCTGGGTCGTGAATGTCTTGGAGGCAACGATGAACAGTGTAGTTTCGGGGTCGCAGCCTTTCAGGGTTTCATGGATATGCGCACCATCCACGTTCGAAACGAAGCGTACGTCGAGGCGCGTTTTGAAAGGCTTGAGCGCTTCGCACACCATATAGGGCCCAAGATCCGACCCGCCGATGCCGATATTGACAACGGTATCGATGGGCTTGCCCGTATGGCCTTTCCACTGTTTCGACAGCACGCTGTCGGTGAAGGCCTGCATCTGCTTCAAAACGCCGTGAACGAACGGCATGACGTTTTCACCGTCCACGACGACAGAGTCCGCAGGCGGGCGGCGCAGGGCGGTGTGCAGCACGGCGCGATTTTCGGAGTCGTTGATGGCATCGCCCGAGAACATACGGTCGCGCCAGCCTTCGAGGTCGCAGGCGCGGGCCAAAGCGGTGAGCAGTTTTATCGTTTCGCCCGTTGCACGATGTTTGGAGTAGTCCAGCAGCATGCCGTCCGACGACACATGGAATTTATCGAAGCGCTGCGCGTCCTTCGCGAACAGGCTCTGGATGGAGACAGTCTCCATCGCCGCGCGATGTTTCGCGAGCGCCGCCCATTCGGGGCGTTCATTCAACATTGGGGATGGCATCGATCGTACGGGTTGGCTTGACATCGTTCGGGTTTCCTACAAGGACCGTGGTGAAGCGGGAAGGGTCGAGGATGCGCTGCGCCGCGCGCTGGACATCTTTGGCCGTAACGGCGTTGAAAAGGGCGGCGCGCTGGTCGAGATAATCGATAGGACGCCCGTCATATTGCAGATCGGAGAGTATGTTGGCTATGCTTTCCGTGGAGGTCAGGGTCAGCGGCATCGAGCCCGTGATATAGGATTTCGCCGCGTTCAGTTCCGCCGCGCTGACGGGGGCCTTGCGCATTTTATCCGCTTCCTGCCTGATCAGCCCGATCACCTGCCCGGCATTCTTGTTCTCGAAAGAAGCGGAGATGGTATAGCTTTTCATATGCTCCATTTCGACGAGGCCGCTGCTGATCCCGTAGGTCAGGCCGCGTTTTTCACGCACCTCGTCCATCAGACGCGAACCGAAGCCCGAGCCGCCGAAAATGAAGTTCATAATCTGTACGGCGTAATAGTCCGGATCTAGATGACCGACACCCGGCAGCATGATGTTCATGATTGTCTGCGGGATGTCTTTTTTATACAGCGTGACGGTGCCGCCGTTCTTGACGTCGCCGTCCGGTACCGCGGCGGCGGCGGCTTTGCGCGGCAGCGCGCCGAACAGCTCGTCGAGCCGCGTTTTCAGTTCGTCCGGCGTGATATCGCCGACGGCGGCAACGATAAGCCGGTCGCGCGCGAAATGCGTGGCTGCGAAATTTTTCAGGTCTTCCGGCGTAATGGCCCTCAGGCCGGAAATGGTGCCGCCCGCGTTGCGGGCATAGGGATGGCCTTCGAACGCGGTGTCGTTGGTAATGCGCGCGCCCAGCCAGTCGGGGTCGGACAGGGAGGACCGGATACGGGCGATATTGGCCGCTTTCATGCGGTCCACGGCCTCGCTGTCGAAGCGCGGCTGGCTGATCGCCAGCTGCATCAGACGGAAGCCTAGATCCTTATGCCGGGTCAGGGTTTTGACGCGACCGAGGAACACGTCGCGGCTGCTGCTGAAACTCAAATCGATCGAATTGTCGGCCAGAAGTTTCTGAAAGCTCTGGCTGTCATAAGGCCCCGCGCCTTCGTCGAAAGTGTTGGACGCCAGCTGGGCCAGGCCCTGCCTGTCGGCGGGATCGTAGGCTGCGCCGCTGTCCCTGAACAAAAACTGCACGGCGATGATGGGCAGCGTGTGGTCTTCCACAAGCCACGCGGTAATGCCGTTCTTGCTTGTGACGTTCTGGATGTTGAGAAATTTGCCGCTATGCTGTAAAGCCTCGGCATGCCCGACCGCAGGCAATAACAATGTGATAACGAGAAAGACGCGCAGCATAATGATTTTGATCATGGCGCGGCCTGTGCCTTTCCTGCGGGCAGCATGATCCCGGTGACGTAAGGACGGCGGCTGAAATCGTCCGGATTGAGAAAACGTTTTGCCACATCCTGCACCTGCTGCGCCGTGACCTTGTCGATCAGCGCCGGCCACATTTCGGCGTCATCGACCGTGCCGCCGCTGATCAGGATGCTGCCCAGCATCATCGCCGGACCCATCAGGCTGTCGCGCGCGAAGGCTGACTGGTCGCGCACTCTTGTCTTGGCTTCGGCCAGTTCCCTGTCGGCTACGCCCTTGGCGATCAGGATGCGTAGCTGTGCGTCCACGGCGTTGCCCAGCGCTTCCATGTCCACACCGTCCGCGGGCACGGCTGAAATCCATAAAACGCCGTCATCCCAGGCCAGCGGATCGTAATCGAGGCCAACCGAAGACACGATTTTTTTGTCGACGGCCAGCGCTTTATACAGCCGCGTCGCGGCGCCGCCGTCCATGATTTCCTGCAGCACATCGAGCGCCAGCGCATCATTGCGGTTCTGATGCAGGCTCGGCACGCGATACAGGCGCTGCCACGTCGGCTGCTCGATATCCGGATGGCGCATCACCAGCTGGGGCAGGGCCAGCATCGGGGGCACTTTTGTCCAGTGCCGTTGGGGAATGTCGCGCGCGGGGATCGTGCCGAAGGTGCGGCTGGCGAGAGGCTGCAGTTCTTTCGCGGTGATGTCGCCGGTCACGACCAGCACCGCGTTGTTGGGCGCGTACCATTTTTTGTAAAAGGCCATGACGTTGTCGCGCGTCAGGGCGTCCACTTCGTTGAACCAGCCGCCGACCGGGTTGGCGTAGGGATGGTTGACGAACAGCATCGCCTTCATCTGTTCGCCGAAATAGCCGCGCGGATCGTTTTCCGTGCGTTCCCTGCGTTCTTCCAGCACCACGTTGCGTTCCGACGCGACGTCGCCCGGCGGGAACAGAAGGCCGCGCATCCGGTCGGCTTCCATCTCCATGATCTCCGGCAGGTGGTCGAGCGTCACTTTTTCATGGTAGCCCGTATAGTCCTGGCTGGTGAAAGCGTTGTCGTTGCCGCCCATTGTCTTGACGCGTGTCGAGAATGCGCCGGGCGGGACATGCTCCGATCCCTTGAACATAAGATGCTCGACGAAATGCGCCAGACCCGACTGGCCTCTGTCCTCGTCCGCAGAACCGACGCGGTACCATACCATCTGGGCCACGACCGGGACGCGGTGGTTGGGGATCACGACAACCTGCATGCCGTTGATCAGGGTAAAGGTTTCGGCGTTGAAGACTTTTTCGACCGGTTTCGCCGCGGCTTTAACCGCCGGTTCAGGCGCTGCCTTCGCAACCGGCTGAGCCTGCGCGGGGGCGACCGTCAGCAGAAGGAGAAGCAGGGCGAGGGGCACGCGCATGGCAGGATTGTCCGGTTCTGAAAAAGCAGGCCTTATTGTTCTTTCGCCGGGGTCTGGCCCGCCGTCACCGGCTTGCCCGCTGCGGCATTCTGTTTCAGCCGGTCCGATTCCGCTTTGGCGTCAACGACGCTGGCGGCGGGCTGCGCCGCCTTGCCGAGGCCGAGCAGTTTTTTAACCGCGGGCTGCTTGGCAGGGGCCGTGGCGGCCGTTTCACGGTCGACGATCTGGCGGATATTGGGGCGGGCGGCATCGGCCCCCGCCTGTTGCAGAAGAGCCTGTTCGCCCGATCCTGATTTGGTCTTATTCGTATTCGTGCCACCGAACACGGTGGTTTCGGCCTGGTCGGTAGAGGCCTGCTCCTGCGGTCTCGCGGCGCCCGGGCGGGGGGGACGCAGGGCATAATCAGGCGGCATCGCCAGCGGCGCGCGGCGCACGACGGCGAATTCGTCGGGAGAGGTGCGTTCGATCCCCAGTTCCTGCTTCGCGTTCTCGCAGGCCGCCAGCGTCACCAGGCATGCCGAAACCAGAAGGACAGTCTTAATCCGCATGTTTATGTTCATGATGTTTCAAATCCGTTTTGTGCGGGGCCAAGAATAAACCATCGCAAACAATCAGCGCAATGCCGATCACGATGGCGGAATCCGCGATGTTGAAGGCGGGCCAGTGAATGCCGGCGGCGTGGAAATCCAGGAAATCGACCACCGCGCCGAATCGCGCCCGGTCGATCACGTTCCCGATCGCGCCGCCGGTCACGAAACCGATCGCCACCGCGATCAGGGGCTTGTCGACCTTCATCAGCCAGGCGGTAAACCCGGCGGCGATGGCCAGGGATATCACGATGAAGACGATCGGCGGCAGCACCTGGCCGTGGTTGAAGAGGCCGAAGCTGACGCCCCTGTTCCAGACCAGCACGAGATTGAAGAACGGCAGGACGGCGCGGCTTTCCGTTACCGAACCCAGCACCGCGATCTTGCTGGCCTGATCGAGGACCAGGACGGCAAGGGCCATGGCCAGCCCGTATATGCGCAGCTTCGTCATGATTGCGGTTTTAAACTACGCGCGTTCCAAAGTCCAAGGGAGAAATCGCAGCGGGAATAAGGCATTTTCGTGACCTATACCGGGACGTTGGCGCCGTCGAGGTCGATGGCCATGGTAGGCACGCCGAACGTTTCCCCCGCCACGGTCGCCAGATAGATGGCGCCGAGGCCGACGATCGTGAACACGATGGCCTGGGGCACGCTCGTCCCGCCCTTTTCCCGTATCAGGACGTCAAGGTCGCCCGCGCCGCGATGAGCGTTCTTTTCGAAGAAATTTCTTGCGTGATGAAAATAAAGGGATTTGGACAGCAGGGCGAAAACTAAATTCGCTCCGGTGAACCCGCCCGACAGATGCCAGTGGTAAAACGCCTCCAGAAAAGTGAGCAGGGCGATCACGCCGATCCACACGGCCACATGCATATACATCTTGCGGTACCCGAGCCAGGCGGGCACCAGAAAGATGGCCAGCCAGTTCCAGTGCATGCGCATCATGCGCTGCGGGTTCCGGTTGACCTTTATATAGTCGATTTCCCACAGCTTTTTGTAATGGTCGTAATTCCTGCCGACAAAGGCGCGCGTCTGCGGCGCGTTGATGAAGGCGTCGAAATCGAAATTTTGATCGATCGCTCTCATGCCGCCTTCCTCTGCCGCAGATACCAGCGCACGGCGTCGGCGTCGCGCAGGGACAGGTCGGGATAGTCTTTATCCGTGCCGACCTCGGGCAGGATCTTCCAGCAGCGCTGGCATTTGTTGCCTTCGGCAAGACGGAAAATAACGCCGACTCCATTATAACCTTGGAGTTTAAATGCGTCATCGGGAGGCTCTCCCGTTCTTACATCGGCTCCTGAAGTAATGCAGATTTCTGCCCAATCTTCATTAGTAATGCCTTTTAGATCAGACATTAAATGCTCAGCAATGTAAATTATCGGCATAGCTTCCAATGAAGAACCAATTGTCTTGTCAGCGCGCTTCTGTTCAAGAATACCTAAAACGACGCGCCGGGCCATGCGAATGATCGTCCATCGGCTATTCAAAGGTTCATTAAGCCACTTGTTGGGAATAACCGGAAACGTCCGCAAATGAATGCTCTCATCCTTGCCGAAGACCGGCGGGCGGTGGCTCCAGGCTTCGTCGGCGGTGTAGGCGAGGACAGGGGCGAGCCAGCTGCACAGGCATTCGAAGATATGGGCGAGGACCGTGCGGCAGGCGCGGCGGGTCGCATTGTCGGGCGTATCGCAGTAGAGGCTGTCCTTACGGATGTCGAGATAGAAAGCCGAGAGGTCGACGCAGAAATTATGCACGGCGTGGACCATGCGGTTGAACTCGTACGCCTCGATATGCCGGCGCACCACCGCGTCCATTTCCGCCAGCTGGTGCAGGGTCAGGCGTTCCAGTTCCGGCATCGACGAAACGTCGTCAACGCGTTCGGATTCGCTGAACCCGTCCAGCGCGCCGAGCAGAAAGCGGAAGATGTTGCGCAGGCGGCGATAGATGTCGGCCGTGTTCTTCAGCGTGTCCTTGCCGATGCGGATGTCCTCGCTGTAATCCGACAGGAGGGCCCAGAGGCGCACGATGTCCGCGCCGTATTGCGCGATCATCTCGTTCGGGTCGACGACGTTGCCGAGCGACTTCGACATCTTGTAGCCTTTTTCATCCAGCACGAAGCCGTGGGTCAGCACGGCCTTGTACGGCGCATGGCCGCGCGTGCCGCAGGATTCCAGCAGCGAGGAGTGGAACCAGCCGCGATGCTGGTCCGAGCCTTCGAGATAAAGATCGGCGGGCGAGGGCAGGCCGCGGGCCTCCAGCACGAAAGCGTGCGTCGAGCCGGATTCGAACCAGACGTCGACGATGTCGAAAATCTGTTCGAAGTCGTCCGCTTTATAGTCCGTTCCGAGGAAATCCTGCGCGGGGCGGGCCCACCAGGCGTCGGAGCCTTCCGCCTCGAACGTATCGCCGATGCGGTTCAGGACGTACAGGTCTTTTAAAACCTCGCCGGTCTGCTTATGCACGAACAGGGCGATCGGCACGCCCCAGGCGCGCTGGCGGGAAATGCACCAGTCCGGCCGCTGCTCGATCATCGCGCGGATGCGGTTTTCACCCTGGCCAGGGACCCAGCGGGTTTCGCCGATGGCTTTCAGCGCCTGCTGGCGCAACGTTTTCGTATCGCCTTTGACATCAAAATTTTCATCCAGCGCGATGAACCATTGCGGGGTGGTGCGGAAGATGACGGGTGCCTTGGAGCGCCAGCTGTGCGGGTATTCGTGTTTGAGGTTCGCTTTCGCCAGCAGCGCGCCCGCCTGGTCGAAGGCCTTGATGACGGCGAAATTGGCGTCGCCCGTCTCGTTCTTTTCGTTATAGATCGACAGACCCGCGAACAGCGGCACATGGTCGCGCATTTTGCCGTCGTCGGTGACGTTGTCGGGGATGTCGCGCGCGCCGAAATACTTCATATAAAGGTAATAATCGTCCTCGCCATGGCCCGGCGCGATATGGACAAAGCCGGTGCCGGTGTCGTCGGTGACGAAATCGCCGGACAAGAGAGGTACGTCGAAATCATAGGCTTTCTCCGTTCCTTCGACACCACGTAAGGGATGTGCGCAAACAGTACCTAAGACTTCTAAATGTTCGCCTGGAAATGTATCGCCATTTAGAGACCATTTGGTTATTTTAGATTGCTCTTTAACCTTTCCAGCTAAATTGATCGACAATACCAGTTTATCGCCAACTTTTGCTTTGCTGCCTTCTGCAACTTCTTCAACAGTAAAAACGCCATATTGAAGCTTTGGACCAAAAGCAATGGCTCTATTACTTGGTAATGTCCAAGGCGTAGTTGTCCAAATAACCACGGAAGCATCTTGTAAAATTGATAAGCCACTTTTAACAACCGGGAACTTCGCCCAGACCGTCACGGATTTATATTCCTTGTATTCCACTTCTGCCTCGGCGAGCGCGGTCTTTTCGACCGGCGACCACATGACCGGCTTCACGCCGCGATAGAGCAGGCCGTTCAGCAGAAATTTATGGATTTCGCGCACGATCTGCGCTTCCGCCGGGAAGGTCATGGTTTTATAAGGGTTTTTCCAGTCTCCGGTTATGCCGAGGCGCTGAAATTCCGCGGCCTGGATATCGATCCAGCTTTGCGCGAAAGCGCGGCATTCAGCCCGGAAATCAAGGACCGGCACATCGTCCTTGTTCTTCTTTTCCTCGCGGTATTTTTCCTCGATCTTCCATTCGATCGGAAGGCCGTGGCAATCCCAACCGGGAATATAGGGGGCGTCATGACCGTTCGGCGCATCCGCGCCGGGACTCATCTGCCATGAGCGGTTGACGACATCCTTCATGATCTTGTTAAGGGCGTGTCCCATATGGATATGGCCGTTGGCATAGGGCGGGCCGTCATGAAGGATAAAGGGCTTGCGGCCCTTCGACGCCTCGCGCAGCCGGGCATAAATATCCATATCCTGCCATTTCTTCAGGATCTCCGGCTCCTTTTTCGGCAGTTCGCCGCGCATGGGAAAGTCGGTCTTCGGCAGGAAGACGGTCTCTTTATAAAAATCCGCGCTGGATTTGGGGTCAGTCATGTCATCGATTTCCGGTTTAAAACATCATCCGCAGGCAAAAGATCGGTTCCGGCCCTTATATCAGGGCCGGGGCGATAATTCGGATGGCAAGGGACACAGCCGCTTTCATAAGACGCACTATTGCCGCTGAGCCTGATAAAATCAAGGAAAGGTTGGGGGAAGGGGCCGGGACTATCAGTCCGTTTGACGGTATTTTCGATTTTGAAGCGGTTCTGAGAGGGGTTTAATAGTCCGTTTGCTGGAATTTTGAGGTTTTCGAGTATGTGAACGGACTTAGAAGGCATAAATCCTCTTTTCCCGGCGGACTTCATTGCCGCCCGATTAAAAATCTCATCCAGAGCGTATCATGAATATGAATTATTTCCTATATTAAAGTGACAGATTCAGTATCGGAGTTCAGAACAACGCATAAACCGCCAGCGCCGCCGGGATGGTGAACAAGGCGAACACGGTGCTGGCCAATACCACCGGCGCGGCGCGTTCGGGGTGGAGGTTTAATGTGGCGGCGTAGGCGACAAGATTGCCGGCCATGGGGACCGTGCAGAAGATCAGGAACATCTGGTGGACCTCCGGCGGTAAAGCGCGGAGCAGGAACAGATCCGCCGCCACGATGATAAACCCGGCAAGCGGCCACAGGATGAATTTCGGCGCGAACATCCATGCCGCCAGTTTCAGATCGATCTCCAGCTTTGGCAGCTTGCCGAGCGCGACGCCGAGCAGCATCATGCCGAGAAAGACCCATGCGCCCGTGCCATAAGTCCAGAAGCGGGTCGCGGAGTCGGGAAGGGTGAGGCCTGACATATTGAACAGAAAACCGGCAACGACCGCATAAAAAATCGGCAGCCGCGCGACCTTCTTCAGCGCGCCTGTGATGTCCGCATGGCCGCGCGCGCCAAAATAATAGCCAAGGCCGATCTCGCTCAGGACAAGCGCCACATTCATGAACAGATAGACCCCGGCCCAGCGTTCCCCGAACAGGGCCATGACGATAGGCAGGCCGAAATAACCGGTATTGCCGGTGACGCTGCCCATGGCGACCAGGTTGGCGACGTTGCTTTTCCAGTGCGCGGTGGCAAATTTGTACGTGATCAGGCCGATACCGGCCGAAACGCAGAAGACGAGGACGGGCAGGGCCATATACGCCGCCTCGAAATGCATCCGCGCCATCGCCCCGAAATTCACAACAGGTGCCACCAGGTATATGGCGACGGTGGCGAGAGAGTGCAGGTTGACGTCCAGCCAACGTCCGCCGATATAGCCGAGGGCGATCAGTGCGTAGAGGGGGATGATGTTGGCGATGAGGAGGAGGGTGAGGTCGAGCATTGAAGTCTTTTAGTCTATCCAGGTTCCCCTGAACAGAAATATCGGCGTTTCAATGCCAGTCGAGGCCGCGGCTGATGGGATCAGCAGGGCTGGCGTCAGGTTTGCCTGTCAGGCTTCCCTTAAAGTCACGTCATGCCGGGGGACTGCCTTCTTGAACGCACGCGTCAAAGCGTCTTGTTCATCCGGATCCAGAAGCCTTAAAAGCTCCGGCTTTAACGTGATGGTGTGTTCAGTCATCTACGCTTTTCCCTGAATTTTTTTTCCATCCCGAAGAATGGTTTTTCTAAAGTATAAGAAATAGCCCTGTTTGTGAAGCAAGTAACGGATCAGGCCCCCTCCCCCGGATCAGGTCCGGGGCGTGGGATGACCGTTAAGAAGAATTGTCATCCCGCAGCGGAGCGGAGGGATCTTGGATCTATCCGCTCCATAGTTCTTTCCAGTCAGGATTGATGCTTTCCACGAGCGCGTTTTTCAGTTCACGCCGCCAGTCTTTCAGTTGTTTTTCGCGTGCGATGGCGGCATTCACATCGTGGCAATGCTCGAAGTAAACCAGCTTTGTAACGTTGTACTTTTTTGTGAAGCCTGGAAGGAGTTTGAGGCGGTGTTCCATGATGCGGCGTTCGAGGTTATTCGTCATCCCGATGTAGAGGACTTTATTTGTCCAGTTGGTCATCATATAGACGTAATAGTTGTGCATGCGGAACCGGCTTAGATCCCTCCGCTGCGCTGCGGGATGACAGGAAAAGTGCTTAAAAGGTTGCGGGCCAGGCGGCAATCCTCATCAATCTGGCGCACCAGCGATTCAAGACTGTCGAACTTCGCCTCGCCGCGCAATCTTTTTATCGGGCGGACGCGCAGGGTGCGGCCGTAAATGTCGCGGTCGAAGTCGAAGATATGCGCCTCCACCTGGCCCAGCCGGACCTCGAACATCGGGCGGATGCCGATATTGGTGGCGGAGGGCAGCCAGGGGGAGTCCGGCCCGTCCTCCACGATCCGTACCAGGGTCGCATAGATTCCATAGGCCGGATGCAGCGTTTCGCCCAGGGCCACGTTGGCGGTGGGGTAGCCGAGTTCGCGCCCGCGCCGGTCGCCGCCCTGCACGACGCCCTCGATCTCCCAGTCCCAGCCGAGCATGGCGTTCGCCTTGCCGATATCGCCGAGGCGAAGCGCCTCGCGGATCAGGCTCGATGAAAAAGTTTCGTTGTTGTCCCCTACGGGCGCAAGCGCGGTCACCTTCAGCCCGGCTTCGCGCATGGTCAGGGGCGTGCCCTTGCGCAGCTGGCCGAAGCGGAAATCCTCGCCGACGATAATATGGGCAGGGTCCAGCGCGCCGATCAGGATATTGCGGATGAAATCCTCCGCGCTCTGGCTCGCGAAATCCCAGTCGAAGGGCAGGGCGCAGACGAAATCCATGCCCGCGGCGGCCAGAAGCCGAAGCTTGACGGCTTCGGGCGTGATGCGGAACGGCGGGTCGTCCGGGCGGAACAGATGGCGGGGATGGGGCTCGAAGGTCAGGATACCGGCTTTGCCGCCGCGCGCGGCGGCCTCTTTTCTGACGGCGTCCAGCAACGCACGGTGCCCGCGATGCACGCCGTCGAAGTTGCCGATGGCGATGACGGCGTCGCGGGGCACGTTCTGAAGTGAAGTGAAACAATCCATGACTTTATTTTTACAGTCCCGAAGACCTGAAGGCACGAAGAAAGTTGTGAGCGGCTAAGCGCTCTTTGCCTTCTTCGCCTTTTCTTCCTTGCGCTCTTCCCGGCGGGACTGGATCGTGAACTTGCGGTAGTCGTTGAGGTCGCCCTCGAAATCCGACACCGCGCCGTCCTTAACCAGCCACAGGCGGTCCGCCACGCGCTCGACCATGCTGGGGTCGTGGCTGACGATCACGACCGCGCCGTTATAGGCGTTCAGCGCCTGCACCAGCGCCTCGCGCGCGTCGATGTCCAGGTGGTTGGTCGGTTCGTCGAGCAGCAGCAGATGCGGGGCGTCGAAGCTCATGAACGCGAACAGCAGCCGCGCCTTTTCTCCCCCGGACAGAGCGCTGATCTTGTTGTCCGCCAGATCGCGAGAAAAGCCGAACGCGCCAAGTTTCGCCCGGACGACGGATTCCTTCACGTCGCCGTTTTTCTTCAGGAACAGCTTGGCCATTTCTTCATAGGGAGTTGAGCCGACATCCAGCTCATCCGTCTGGTGCTGGGAGAAATAGCCGATGCGCAGCTTGCCGGACCGGACGATCTCGCCGTCCATCACGCCCAGCTTGCCGGCGATCAGTTTGATCAGGGTCGATTTGCCGTTGCCGTTGGCGCCGAGCAGGGCGATGCGGTCGTCCATGTCGATGCTTTCATGGACGCGTTTCAGGATCGGCTTGCCTTCGGTATAGCCGACGGCGGCTTTCTTGATGGCGATCAGCGGCGGGGCCAGTTTTTCCGGCTGCGGAAAGCTGAAGCGGATGGCGCGTTCCGCGATCACCGCGTCCACCACGTCCATTTTTTCGAGCGCTTTCATCCGGCTTTGCGCCTGCCGCGCTTTCGACGCCTTGGCCTTGAAGCGGTCGACGAAGGCCTGCATGTGGGCGCGCTGGGCGGTCTGCTTCTCGTGCATCTTCTGCTGCAGGCCGAGCTTCAGCGCGCGTTCGCGCTCGAAGGTGTCGTAATTGCCGGTATGGACGCTCAGATGCTTCTTATCGACATGGATGATGTGGTCGACGCATTTGTTCAGGAGTTCGCGGTCGTGACTGATGATCAGCAGCGTGTGCGGATAGCTGACCAGATAGGCCTCCAGCCACATGATCGCTTCGAGGTCGAGGTGGTTGGTCGGTTCGTCGAGCAGCAGGATTTCCGGCTCCACGAACAGGGCGGCCGCCAGCGCGACGCGCATCCGCCAGCCGCCGGAGAAGGACGAGAACGGTTCGGTCAGCTGGTCCTCGCGGAAGCCGAGGCCGGTCAGCAGGATGGCGGCGCGGCTGGGCGCGGAATAGGCGTCGATCTCGAACAGCCGCGTATGGATATCGGCGATTTTATAGGGGTCGGTTTCCGTCTCCGCGTCCTGCAGCAGCTGCGCCAGTTCGGTGTTGGCGGCGACGACCAAGTCGATCAGCGGGGTGTCGGTCTCGGGGATATCCTGACGCACCATGCCGAGGCGGTGCTTCGACGACACGCTGACCGTGCCGCCGTCGGCCTGCAGGTCGCCCGAGATCAGCTTGAACAAGGTCGACTTGCCGGCGCCGTTCAGCCCGATCACGCCGACCTTCCACCCGTCCATCACCGTGACGTTGCCGTCCTCGATAATGGTCCGCGCGCCGATCTTGTAGGTCAGGTTGGTAACGCTCAGCATCAGGGCATCCTTAGAATCACGCATGCTTATGACACGGCGGGGCGCGCAAATACAAGGAATTCCGCTTCGCGGAAGGCCGCCGCGCTGGCGATGGAACGGGGGGAATGGTATGATCGGCTTTTCCGCCGGTTTGCCCTGCATGGATACTGCCCCCGATACGACCTGGACCGTTTACATCCTGCGCTGCGGCGACGGCAGCCTTTATACGGGCATCGCGCGGGACGCCTTGAAACGCCTTGCCCAGCACAGCAGCGGCAAAGGGGCGCGCTATACGAAGGGCAGGGGCCCCTGCGAGCTCGTCTATACCGAACCCTGCGGGAGCCGGAGCGCGGCTTCGAAGCGGGAGGCGGCGATAAAATCCCTGAGCCGCGCCGCCAAGCTGGGCCTGACGGGCCTTGACGGCTGACCGTGCCTTTCGGGTTCTTTTATGATATGATTCAGGCTGGTATTCATAAAGGACTGGCTTAAGACATGCGTTATCCTGCGTTGCCGACGATTCTGCTGCTTCTGGCCATATTCTGCACCTTCCCGGCATCGGCGCAGCAAAAAGACAGGGTTTTGCAGGCGCCGGTGAGAAACCTCAATCCCGCCTTCAGCCTTCCGAACGACGACCAGGATTTTTCCGACGACCCGGCTAACCAGCCCGATCCCCTGAAAAGCACCATTTTCCTGAATTTGTCGCCGTCCACGCAGGACGCGCTTCTGGCGGAATCGGACGCTTTCTATAAGGACTGCGAACTGAAGACGGCCTATGCGGCGAAGCACAGCTGCGAATGCCTGTCGTTGCAGTACCTGAACGAACGGCTGCAGAAGCCGGATGAATCGGTCAGCCGCATCATGAACCATATCAAATCGCAATGCGTCGACTCCGCGGCGACGGCGGGCTATGCCTACAATAAATGCATGACCCTTTACGCCACCATGTATCCCGACGGCCTGAAAAACCTGTGCGAATGTTACGGACGCCAGTTCGCCCAGGCTTATATGCGGCAGCCAAGCCCGAACTCCGACTATGAAATCAGCCTCGGGTCCCAGGTCCTGATGGCGTGCCGTCAAAAGATGCAGTCAATAGCGCCGTCCGAGCCGGTCGTGACCAATGGCGGCGACCTGAACAGTCTCAAGCCTTACTGATCTGAAGATCGGCCCCGGTCACGCTGCCCCCGCCCGACAGCACGGTTTCAAGGGAGGCGCCGGCCTGCGGCAGGATGTAGGCCTTGAAAAATTCCAGGATGTGGCGTCTGGACGTCATGAAGGCGTCGCCGCCTTCGCCCGGAACCGCGCGGGCCAGCGCCGCCCCCGCCGCAATCGTGCCGAACGCATCGAGATAGGGCACGCCGACGGCGGCGAGTGCGTCCGTATCGTGGGCGTTCTTCAAAAGAAAATCCGTTGCCTGGCGCAAGGCTTCGACGGAGTCCGGCAAAAGAGATTCTATCTCCGCCAGATAGCGTTGCGCCGCGGCGCCTTTGTCATGCACGACCTTGCGCATGACCAGGTCCTGGGCCTGAATCCCATTGGTGCCCTCATAGATCGGCAGGATACGGGCGTCGCGGTAAAACTGCGCCGCGCCGGTTTCCTCGATATAGCCCATGCCGCCATGAATCTGCACGCCGAGCGAGGCCACCGCAACGGCCATGTCGGTGCACCAGCCCTTGACCACGGGCGTGAGCAGGTCGGCCTTTCCCTGAGCCGCCGGATCGCCCGCGCGCGCCTGATCGAGCGCCGCGGCCGCCTCATAGGTCAGCGCCCGGCCTGCCTCCACCCGCGCCTTCATGCCAAGCAGCATGCGTTTCACGTCGGGGTGATGGGCGATGGGCACGCGCTGGCCGGCTCTTACGCCCTGCACGCGGTCGCGGGCATAGGCGAGGGCGTGCTGGTAGGCGTGTTCCGCCAGCGCCACGCCCTGAAGGCCGACCGACAGCCGCGCGTTGTTCATCATGGTGAACATGCATTTGATGCCTTCATGCTCCCGCCCCAGCAGAAAGGCGGCGGCGCCGCCGTGCTCGCCGTAAGCCATCGTGCAGGTCGGGCTGGCATGGATGCCGAGCTTGTGTTCGATGCCGGTGCAGGACAGGTCGTTGCGCGCGCCGTCCGGCATGATTTTCGGGACGATGAACAGCGACAGGCCTTTCACGCCGTCCGGCGCGTCCGGCGTTCGCGCCAGCACCATATGGATGATGTTGTCCGCGAAATCATGTTCGCCATAGGTGATGAAAATTTTCTGCCCTGTCAGCCTGTAGGTTCCGTCCGCCTGGCGCACCGCCCTGGCCGTGATCGCCGCGAGGTCGCTGCCCGCCTGCGGCTCGGTCAGGTTCATGGTGCCTGTCCATTCGCCGGAGATCAGCTTCGCGAGGTAAAGATCCTTCTGTTCCTTCGTGCCATGGACTTCGATGGCTTCGACCGCCGCCTGGTTCAGCATGGGGCACAGCCCGAACGCCATGTTCGCGCCCTGCCACATTTCCTGGACGGCGAAGGACAAGGCGAGAGGCAATCCCTGGCCGCCGTATTCCGGCGAGAAGGGCAGGCCGTTCCATCCGGCGTCGCGATATTGCGCGTAGGCGTCCCTGAAACCGGGGGGCGTGACGACCGCTCCGTGTTCCAGGCGGCAGCCTTTCAAATCGCCGATCCGGTTCAGCGGCGCCAGTACGTCGCGCGCCAGTTTCGCCGCTTCGGTAAGGATGGCCTCGCGCGTCGCGCTGTCCGGCATGTCCTTGCCGCCGAGCCGGTCCAGGACAAACATCATGTCGGCGACAGGCGGCGTATAGGTCATGTGGTTTCTCCGCAGGGCAGCGGGTGAAAGAATATCACGCGCATTTCTGCGTGGACAGCCAGCGCATGAACGAAGACGCGCGGTCCGCCGGCACGGTCGGGAAATAAAGGCGGAACATGATCATCGCGCCGATGGTGTTGCTATTGATCGTGGCGGCGGCGCTGCGCAGGATGTCCAGCTCGCGCGGCATGCGGGAGAACATCATTTCTTTAAATTCGGCTTCCATGGAGTCATCCATTTTCAAAAGTTGAAGGCATCAGGGCAATTCCTTCGCGTGAAGGGACCGCCATTTCCCGGAGACCGTATCCCTAAAAATTTAAAGCATCCTTAAAGATACAAAAATTTCAGAGGGAGTTTTTTAAAGAGTGAAAAGCGTGAATTTAAACGAAGATTCATCCGTACCAAAGGGGTTAGCGGACAGGCTGTTTCGCCAGCCACTCAAGAAAGGCCGCCGCCTTGTCGTGGGGCAGATTGGGCAGGTAAAGCCTGCACATGGTCAGCGCGTTGGTCGTGTCGCGGTTGAAATTGGCGGCGGCGATGCGCAGGACTTCCAGATCCTTCGGCATGCGGGAGTACATAAGTTCCTTGAATTCCATTTCCATAGTGGGAAGACCTTATAATTTTAAGATGTTTAACATCAGATATTCATACGCCCAGTTGGTTAATAGCCTGTTAAAAAGGGTTAATAATATAAGTGGCACGCATCTTGCGATTGATGCTTTCAGGATAAAACATGCGATTGATGGAAGAGAACCATGTACGCACCTGAAAACACGATGAATACCGGCCAGATAGCGGCGCTCGTCCAGAAAGCGGGCCCCGCGATCGTCAAGGCGGTGCAGAAGGCCAGCGCCAGCACAGGGGTCAATTTTGCCTATCTGATGGAAAAAGCGTCGGTCGAGAGCAGTTTCCGCCCCGACGTCAAGAACAAGTCGAGCAGCGCGACCGGCCTTTACCAGTTCATCGAAAAAACATGGATGAGCATGGTCAAGAAATACGGCGATAAATACGGCCTGTCGGAATATGCCGAAAAAATAGACGATTCAGGGCGCTGCAGCGACCCCGCTCTGCGCAAGAAAATCCTGTCCCTGCGCAACGATCCGGAAAAGGCCGCCTGCATGGCCGCAGAATACGCCGCCGAGAACAGCCGCTACCTGGAACAGCACACGGAAACGCAAATAGGATCCGCGGAGCTTTACCTCGCCCATTTCATGGGGCCGTCGGGCGCGACCCAGTTCCTGAACGCCAAAAACGACAATCCGGGGCGGAACGCCGCCCGCGCCTTCCCCGAGGCCGCGTCCGCAAACCACAACGTGTTTTATGATTCGAAAACCGGCAAGGCGCGCAGCCTTCAGGAAGTCTATGATTTTTTCGCGCAGAAATTCGGCGACACCGGACCGGTTTATGCCGCCGCGGCGCCCGCGCCTGAACCGCAGACATCCGATGTCGCCCTGGCCGACGCCGGGAACACGATCAGGATGAAAGACATCATCTGGAACGACAGCCATGAAGAGGCCGTGCTGCGGCTGTTCGGCAAGACCGACGACAACAGGCCTTCGTCTTCGCAATCCCCGTCGCAGATGGCGTCGGCGCAGCGCAGCCCGATCCCGCTGATGAACACGCGCAGCGCGCTGAACTTCCCGCCGGAGCAACTGCTGATGATGGCCAGCCTGGACAACCAGCAGTCTGAGCGCGCCAACTAGGCGCGGCTGCCTTCGGCCGCGCGGCGCAACCGGTCGTTGATGGCGATGCCGATGCCGCGGTCGGGAATGTCCATGACGGCGATGCCCGCATGGTCCGGCCTGTCCAGCTCATGCAGCATGCGGAACAGGTTGGCCGCCGCCTCGTCCAGGTCGCCTTCCGTGCTCAGGTTCCGGAACGCGGTCTCCGGCAGGTCTTTCGCCGCCCCCCCGCCTTTCACGCCCATGAACGTCACGGAGCCGAAGGCCAGCAGCGCCTCGCCCGGCGCGATATCGACCGCGCGCAGCCGCACGGGCCGCCCCGGCGCGTAATGCCGCAGCATCTGCCCCGGCGAGCGGGGCCGGTCATGCGTGCCGAAATCATGGGCGACTTCCCGGCCCAGGCGCGCTGAAATCTGCGCCGCCGTCACCCCGCCGGGCCGCAGGACGAGCGGGATCTCCCCGCTCAGATCCAGAACGGTCGATTCCAGACCCACCGCGCACGGCCCGTCGGCAAGGACCATGTCGACCGCGTCGCCCAGGCTTTCGGCGACCTGAACCGGCGTGGTCGGGCTGACCGATCCCGATTTGTTGGCGCTCGGCGCCGCGATGGGCACGCCGGACGCGCGCAACAACGCCTGCGCTGTTTTATGCGCGGGCACTCGCACCGCGAGCGTCGGCAGGCCGGCGCTGCACAGCTCCGAAATTTCACAGCCTTCGCGCCGCCGCAGGATAAGCGTCAGCGGCCCCGGCCAGAACGCCGCCGCCACGTCGTAAGCCTGAGGGGTCATGACGGCCAGCGCTTCGGCTCCGGCGAGATCCGGCACATGCACGATCACCGGGTTGAACTGCGGGCGTCCCTTGGCCGTGAAAATACGCGCCACCGCCCGCCCGTCCAGCGCGTTCGCGCCGAGGCCGTACACAGTTTCGGTCGGGAAGGCGACAAGACCGCCCGCCTGCAGAAGCCTTGCTGCTTCCGCGATGGCGTCGGGTCCGGCCGTTTTGATCGATACGCTCACGGACTGAACCTCGCCAGCCGTCCGCCCGTCATGGCTTTCGGGACCCCCGTCGTGCCCGGCAGGCTGATCGGCAGGCCGCGCAGCGACCGCACGGCGAGATAGGCGAAGCATTCCGCCTCCGTCGCGTCGCCGTCCCAGCCGAGGTCGTCGACGGATTTCAGCGCGCCGTAATTTTTGTCTTCCAGGCACGCGGCCAAACAGGCCATCAGCGCCCTGTTATGCCGCCCGCCGCCGCAGGCGTACCACGTCTTGGGCGGCGCGGGCATATGCGCCACCGATTTCACTATCGCCTCGACCGTGAAGCGCATCAGCGTCGCCGCGCCGTTTTCGTCGCTCAAAAGCCCGAGATCCTGCGTCAGCCGCCCGAGGCCCGCGATATCCCACTGGTCGCGGTCGAGCGATTTGGGCGGCGTGCGCATGAAATAGGGATGGTCGAACCATGTGTCGAGCAGCGCCTGGACGGGACGGCCGGCCGCGGCCAGCGCGCCGTCCCGGTCGAACAGCTGACCCGTCCGCTGCTTCGCCCAGTCATCCATCAGCGCGTTGCCGGGGCCGGTGTCGAAGGCGAGGATATCGTTCTCGCCCGGGCCGATCCACGTTACGTTGGCGACGCCGCCGATATTCAGCACGGCGACCGGCAGATCGGGTTTCGCCGAGCGGATACGCGCGGCATGATAGAGCGGGGCAAGCGGCGCGCCTTCGCCGCCCGCCTTGACGTCGGCGGCGCGGAAATCTTCCACCACGTCGATGCCGGTCTCTCTGGCCAGCAGCGCGCCGTCGCCGATCTGGACCGTCAGCCCGTCTTTGGGGGCGTGAAAAATCGTCTGGCCGTGGAAGCCGGTAACGGCGATGTCCTCCGGTTTCCGTTCTGTCTTTTTCAGCAGCGCATGGACGGCCGCCGCATGACGTTCGGTCAGCATGCGCGCCGCCTTGGCGACGGTCGCCTTTTCCGGGTCTCGACAGCCGAAACAGGCGCGGATCTGCGCCCGGTCTTCGGGCGTATAGGAAATACTGACAAACCCCAGCGGCCGCACGACATCCCGCCCGTCGGTTTCGATAAGCGCGGCGTCCACCCCGTCCAGCGAGGTGCCGGACATCAGGCCGATGGCGTTAAGGGTTTGCGGCATGGCTCAAATTCCTTTCGGTTTCAATAGCATAACGCGGCACACTCAGAAAGTTTTAAAAAATATCAGTTTTGTTTGACATTTCGAAAGGGAAGCCTTAGTTTTTCACAATCAATTAGACATATTAGAGGAGGATTTGATGGCTTTGACAGGATTAAAAACAGCTTTTGGCGGCGCGTTGGCATTGGCCGTAGCGGCGTGCGGCGGCGAAGGAACCCCAGGGCCTGGCGCCACAACGCCTGTACAAGCCGGACAATCGGCTGCACCTGCCGCTGAACAATCGACTGGTGAACAACTCTGGGACGACGTAACTGATCGCGCGGCCAAAGCCAAAGATGCCATGACCGGTTACTTTACGGGCGGGGATGCATGTGACGAGGGCGCGGAAACCCTGACCTGCATAGCCACCTCCGGGTTTACAAGCCTTGTCGGTTCCTTTACCGGCAGAGTACCGGTTGCAGGCGCCGCCGCCTCGGGCGTTATCCATCGGGGTACGAGCGCAGCCACAGAAGGCACAGGAAAAAGCGCAAAAGAAGCCTGTGCTTCAACGCCTGTGGAAGGAGCCGCCGGAACACGCACGGATGGCGCAGTTCCTGCCGAGAAGAGAGACTATATCGTGCGTACTCCTGCACCTTAAAAGGCTTTCATAAATTATAAAACAGGGCCTTTATGGCCCTGTTTTTGTTTTCAGGCGGTGCGTTGTGCGATAAGTTGAGGCAGTTTTTAAGAGTTGGAGATCATGCCCCATTACAAATCCGAATTTCTGAACATCCTGAACGAGCGCGGCTTCATTCATCAGTGCAGCGATTTCGAAGGGCTGGATAAAAAACTGACCGAAGGCGTGCAGAGCGCCTATATCGGGTTCGACGCGACGGCCGAAAGCCTGCATATCGGCAACCTGACCGGGATCATGATGCTGTACTGGTTCCAGGTATCGGGGCACAAGCCGATCACGCTGATGGGCGGCGGCACGTCGAAGGTCGGCGACCCGTCCTTCAAGGATGAAAGCCGCAAGCTGCTGGACGACGCCACGATCAACAAAAATATCGAGCATATCCGCACCACCTGCTTTACCCAGTTTTTGCGCTATGGCGACGGCCCCACCGACGCACTGATGGTCAACAACGACGACTGGCTGTCGGAATTGCACTATCTTTCGTTCCTGCGCGATTACGGGCGGTATTTCACCGTCAACCGCATGATGTCGTTCGACTCGGTGCGCCTGCGCCTGGAACGCGAAAGCCCGCTGACCCTGCTGGAATTCAACTATATGGTGATGCAGGGCTATGACTTTGTTGAACTCCACAGACGACACGGCACGATTTTGCAGATGGGCGGATCCGACCAGTGGGGCAACATCATTAATGGCGTTGATCTGTGGCATAAAATGCGAAGTCATCAATTAGCAATAGCTGCTGCTTTAACTAGTGAGTTACAGCCCAAACCTGTCGAACCGATTTTCGCATTGACCGCGCCCTTGCTGACTACAGCGTCGGGCCAGAAAATGGGCAAGACGGAAAAGGGGGCGGTGTGGCTGAACGGCGCGATGCTGTCGCCTTATGATTATTACCAGTACTGGCGCAACGCCGAGGACGCGGATGTCGCCACGCTGCTGAAACGCTTTACTGTCCTGCCCATGACCGAAATCGCCCGGCTCGAAAAACTGCAGGGGCAGGAGATCAACGAGGCGAAAAAGGTGCTGGCGTTCGAGGCGACGAAGCTTTGCCACGGCGAGGCCGCCGCGACGGAAGCCGAAGAGACGGCGCGCAGGGTGTTCGAACAAGGCGGGGTGGGCGAAGACCTGCCCTCCATTTCTATCGACGGTGCGCGTTTGAAAAGCGGCATGCCGCTGCTCGACCTTCTGGTCGAGGCGGGGCTGTCGGCCTCTAAGGGCGACGCACGGCGCCTGGTTCAGGGCGGCGGCGTGAAATGCAATGACGGCGCGGCAAACGACGCGGCGCTAGTGTTGACGGATAAAGACCTGACATCCGACGGGTATATAAAGTTGTCGGCAGGGAAGAAGCGGCATGCGTTAGTCAGACTTCGGCCTTGAATTGAGAACGGCTCAGTGCTTTAGGCAGCCATTTCAGCAAGATCCAGAAGTTTGCCGGTCGGATGCCAACAGTATTGGAAGGCGCTAAATTTGCAAAAGCTGGCGTTTTCCAAGTAAAGTGGCGCATGACCAAACCGGAGTTTGCCCCTATTCTTCCCCTTGAAGGCCTTTTTGCCTCCAAGAGGCTTTGCGCCGTGGCCGATTCAGGAAAGCCCAGTATCCTGACGATGCGCTTTCCTTTGGGAATTACTGTCGAGGCAATAGGCGATGCCGAGCCCCATGACATGTTTTTCGTGCCTCGCGAGATTTTCAACAGGCATTATCAACCTTTGGGAATAAGCGTGGCCGGCCTAAGTCACCATTTTCAGGATCTGGCTGCTCCCCCGGATAAAGAAGCGGACGACCCCCTGCCACTTTACAGGCCCATCTTATCTGCTGTCTATGCAGTCGTGGAGTCTGGAGCGCTTGGACCGGAACATGCTCGTTTAAAAGCGATGCTTGGCAATCCATTATCGCTGACGGCGGGAGATACGATTGTCGCTTTTGCGGGTGGCACTGCGACAGTCGGCAAAAGTCGCGATATTTTTGACCGGCATATCGCTTTCGCATTCTGAGTTTAACCGCCTTCGAAAAAGATCTTCCTGACGATGCCGGGCGCCAGTCCCGAGAGCGGGTTGACCGACACGGAGGGGTTTTCCGACGGCCCTTCGATGCTGTAGGTGAAGGCGAACAGCGCGCCGCCCCCAGTGAGGATCGTGCCCAGAAGGGGAATGTCGCCGACCAGGCCGTTGATGCCGGAGACGGGCACGATGGTGCCGTCGATATCGGTCCAGCTTTTCTGCTTGTCGATCGCGCCCTCGAAGGTCAGGCCGAGCGAAGCGCCCGAGGTTCGACCTTCGCTGATTTTATAAATGTCCCCGACCGGCCTCAAGCCCCATTCGAAATCGCCTTCAAGCTGCGTGAAGCCGATGCCTTCGTTGTTCAGAAGGCCGGGCAGGCCGGTCAGGCTGATGGCGTTCAGCAGGCGGGCGAGGACGGGCGCGTTGACGACGCGGAAATTGGAAAGTTTCGCCTTGCCGCGGATGACGGTCTTGGTTGCGGCGTCGGGCGCCTGGCCGTCGACTGTCAGCGTGCCGCCATCGGCGTTTTTGTAGATATCGAACGCTTTCAGCAGCGCCCCGGCGTCGGTCGCGCGCACCTGCAGCGCCAGCCTGCCCGAAGCATCCGGTTTCAGGCGGAAAAACACCGTGCCCTTGCCGGCTATGGCGTCCAGTTCAAGCTGGCTCAGGATCCCCGTCGCGGACCGGTCGAGATAAAGCTTCACTTTGTCGACCGTGCGACCGGGACCCGTGCGCATCCTGTCCACCTGGACGGAGGCGGTCAGCGGCGGCGCGGGTTCTTTGTTCTCGGTTTCGGGTTTGTTGCGCTTGCCAAGGAAGGCCGAGGCGTCGAGGAAGGCGCCTTTGCCCTGTAACGCGATCTGGCCCTTGTCGCCGATGGTGAAATCGAGCGCCATATCGGTCTCATTGAGTTTCGCGCTTTTCAGGCTGCCGCCGACGACCGTGTTCTTGCCGTCCCGCCGCCCGAAAGCGAGCGTGCCGTTGCCGATAGCCATCTCGGGCGTGCGGACGCTCAGATTGTCGATCCTCTGCACCGCGCCCGATTGCAGCACGACCGTGCAGTCCAGTTGGCCCGGCGTTCCCGGCGGCTTCGCATAGTCGAACGGCTTGACCATGATGGCGCCGGGCGTCATGTCGGCCTTGACCTGGACGGTCGCGCTTTTGTCGCGCATGATCGTATAGACGATGTCGACCGGCACTGTCCCGTCGATCCAGTCCGCAAGCCCGATTCCGAATTGGGCGCGCAGGCCCGCGTCGGCCGTCATAGACGCCTTCACCTGGCTTGAATAGGGTTTGCCCTCGCTGTCCAGATACTGGTGCCATGCGACGTCGATATCGCGCCCGTCCAGCTTGCCCTTGCCGCTCAGCGACGCCGCCGCGTCGGCAACCGTCAGCTTGAACGGTCCGCCAGAAAGGTCCATTTTCTCCACCACCGAGGGCAGCAGGATATTCTGCAGCGTGCTGTCCACCTTCACCACGACCTGCTCGGCCAGCAGATGCTTGATGGTGGGGAAGGTGACATTGACGGTAAGATCGGCAGACCCCCGAACTCCGGCGGCATCGAAGCCGAGCCTGTCCGACGACATGTTGACCGGTTCTTCCGCAATGTAATCGAACACGGTTTTCAGCGGGCCGGACGCCCTGACGTCAATGACGGCCACGCCGTCGCGCGCGTGCGCGATGTTTTTCAACAGCACATGACTTTTCGCGACCGCCAGCGCGCCGATGGATCCTTCGCCGATATCGATATCAAGATTGCCGTTTTTATAGACGCCGTGACCCGACGCGCCCTTGACGGGGATCATCGGCGCGCGGTAATCGACGGTCATGCCGACCGCGTCGAACGCGGCTTCGATGTTTTCGACCGTCACCTTCCAGTCGTCTGCATCCTCCGGGCCTTCGAGTTTTTGCGTCGCGATGTCGAACTTCGCGGACAGGTTTTTGAACATCCCGTCCGAAAGTTTGCGCACCAGCCACTCTTCGGCGCCTTCGCCTTTCAGGATGTCGGGCCATAGCGGGCCGATCTGCGCCTGCGCCACTTCCGGGATCCTGACGGTAACCGCCGCCCTGACCGCGCCGGGAGACACCGCGATGACCGCCGAACCGTCAAGCGTCACGCCCTTGGTGGCGGTGCGGAGTTTTTGCACGACGATTTTACCCGTGGCCGCGTCATAGGCGGCCGCGACCTCAAGCCCGGTATAAGGCAGCGGGTTGTCGTACACGCCGCGCAGCGCCAGCAGCCCGGTTTCCCCTGTAAGTTCGAGGGAAAGGGTCTGGAGCTTCATCGTTTTGTCGATCCGTCCTGACAGATCGCCGCTGACGATCACTTTCTGCCCGCGCAGGAAATCGAGCTGCCGCAGCTTGCCCGCCCCCGACGCCAGGTCGAAATCCTCGATATGCAGGTTGAAGGTCAGGTCGCCGCTGTCCCGGCCGTAGACCGCATCGAGATTAAGGCCGGACTGCCCGTGCAGCCCTCCCGGTATTTTCACGCTGGCCGCGACGGCGAGGCCCTTGGCATCGCGCCCGAACTCGAAATTCATGTGCTGCAGATACCAGGTCAGCCCGGCATAATGGTCTTCAAGGATGACGGTGGCGTCGTCGATCCTGACGGTCTTGAGTCCTGCCAGGGGATGACGCCTGCCTTTGCTTTTCTCGGGCGGGCGGGACAGCATCTGGATAATGTCCTGCAGGACGTTGCCGCTTTCTTCGGGCGGCTTTTCCTCGGGCGCGCTGTCTCCCGCGAAAGACAGGCTGAAACTGTTGTCTGGCGTCCGCATCATTCCGACCGTCGGACGTGACAGCGCGATGACCACCGGCTCGATCCGCCCGATCAGCAGCGGCGGGGCGGACAGGCCCAGCACCGCCCCGTCGATGGACAGAATGCGCCTGTCCTGCCGTTGCAGCGAGACGCCTTTCAGCGTCAGCTGCAGCGGCTCGTTCAGCTTGGGCCAGCTTAAAGAGACGCTTGCCAGAGATACGTCCGTATCGGTGGAGGGGTCATACAGCGCTTCCTGTATATAGCCGCGCGCGAAACTGATATCGAGCGGCCCCGTCGACAGCCGCCAGACGAGAAGACCCGCCGCAAAGAGGATCACGCAGGCCAGGGCGGCCAGGATTTCGAGTCCCATATGGCTGGTCCGCCAGCCGAGTTTTTTTAGCTTCTTACCCACGGTCTACGATCTGCTATGGTGAGGCATGTTCAATGGAAAGGCTTGCTCATGAGTTCAATCGTCGAAGGCGCTTCCGCTCCCGATTTCCGCCTGCCGTCCACGGACGGTACAGAGAGGGGCTTGTCGGATTACAGGGGCAGGGCGGTCGTCCTTTATTTCTATCCCAAAGATGACACGCCCGGCTGCACAAAGGAAGCCTGTAGCTTCCGCGACGCGTTGAAAGATTTCGAAGATCTGGGAAGCGCCGTTCTGGGCATTTCCCGCGACAGCGCGGCGAAACATGTCAGGTTCACCGACAAATACGGCCTCAACTTCCCGCTTCTGGCCGATGAGGACGGCGTGGTATGCGCCCTGTTCGGGACATGGGTCGAAAAAAGCATGTACGGCAAAAAATACATGGGAGTCGACCGCGCGACCTTTCTGATCGACGGCAACGGCGTCGTCCGCCGCGCCTGGCGGAACGTCAAGGTGCCTGGTCATGTGGAAGAGGTACGGGCCGCCCTCGCGGAACTGGCGAAAAAAGCGGCCTGATTTCAGGCCGCGTTGCGCGAAGCGCGGAAGCCGTACAGACCGTTGAGGCGGCGGTGCCAGCTTTTCAGATCGGCCACCGTTCCCTTGCGGAAACGGCAGACGGCGGGATGGTCGTTGGCGGGATGGTCGAAGGCCATATCGATATCGGACGCATGAACGCGCAGCAGCACGCCGTTATCGCTCAGCACGCTGAGGCCGCAGAGCGTCGCGGTCGTCCGGCCGCTGGCCTGGCCATGCGTAAAATCCTGCATCCCTTCCCGTTTCACCATGCCCGCGAGGTCGCTGGCCAGTTCGTAAAGACGCGCATGCATTTCTTCCATGACAGATTCCTCGTCAGGTTCAGGGTACGGGCAAAAAGGAGTAGGATCTTTCTACCATCTCGCATGCTGCTTTGCAAGAACAGGGCCATAGTTTTCAACAGGAGGAACGCGGTTCCTCCTGTATGCCGGTCAGCGCTAAAGATTATTCTGCCGCGATCAGACCGGCAGGAATTTCCACGGGTCTGCCGCCGCCCGCGCGATTCATGTGGTCGTGGACATGCATGATCATGTCGTCGACGCGGTCGTGGAAGAAATGGTTGGCTTCGGGCACCACGCGGTAATCGATGCTGATGCCCTTCTGCGCGCGCAGGCGCTGGACCAGTTTCTCGACGTGCGGTTCCGGCACGATCTCGTCGCGGCTGCCATGCAGGATCAGCCCCGAGGTGGGGCAGGGCGCAAGAAACGCGAAATCATGCATGTTGGCGGGCGGCGCGACGGAGATAAAGCCGCGCACTTCGGGGCGCCGCATCAGCAGCTGCATCCCGATCCAGGCGCCGAAAGAAAATCCGGCGACCCAGACATAAGGCGCGTTCTTGTTTATTTCCTGCATCCAGTCCAGCGCCGAGGCGGCGTCGCTCAGTTCGCCTTCGCCCTTGTCGTGGACGCCCTGGCTGCGCCCGACGCCGCGAAAATTGAAGCGGAGCGTGGAAAAGCCGCGCTGCACGAAGGTCTGGAACATATAGTAAGTGAGTTTGTTGTTCATCGTCCCCCCATGCTCCGGATGCGGATGCAGGACGATGGCGAGCGGCGCGTTGGGCGTCTTGGAATGGGTGTAACGACCCTCAATGCGACCGGCAGGCCCGTTTATGATAATCTCTGGCATTCAATCCCCGTATGTTTCACACAATCGAAAGCGGCCTTCGAAAATTCCGCTCCAGTTCAGTCTACCCCCGCTGCTCGAACCTGCAGCTTTTACGAACACGTGCTGTGCCCTGATAGCAAACCCCCGGCGCTGTTGTCCATGAATTTCTCATAACGTTTTGTTTTGTTTGTGGATAATGAAAGAGTGACAGCCACAGGCAAAACCAGTATCTACAATATTATGTCCGCAGGTCCCGTCTATCTCGATTATAACGCCAGCGCACCGCTGAAACCGGCGGCGCGCGACGCGATGCTGCAGGCGATGGCGTGCGGCGGCAACGCGTCGTCCGTACATCGCTTCGGACGCGAGGCGCGCCGCATCGTGGAAACCGCGCGGGAACAGGTGGCGGCGCTGTGCGGCACGGTATCCACCCAGGTGACGTTCACGTCCGGAGCGACCGAAGCCAATAACGCAGTCTTGAAAACCTTCGCCGGCGAACGCATCCTTGTCTCGGCCATCGAGCACCCCTCGGTGATGGAGTCGGCGCCCGGCGCCGAACGGATACCTGTCACCCCGGAAGGCATCATAGATATTCCGGCTTTCGAAGCGCTGATAAGCCAGGGCCCGCCCCCGTCTTTGGTATCCATCATGCTGGTCAACAACGAGACCGGCGCGATCCAGCCCGTTGCCGACCTGGCAAAGCGTGTCCGGTCGCTCCATCCGGGCGTCTTTATCCATACCGACGCCGTGCAGGGCATGGGACGCGTCGCCATCGATTTTCCCGCCCTGCGCGTCGATTACATGAGTCTGTCCGCGCATAAGGGCGGCGGGCCCCAGGGCATCGGCGCGCTGATCTCCGCCCCCGGGGCGCGCCCGGCGCGGCTGCTGTCCGGCGGCGGCCAGGAAAAGCGCCAGCGGGCGGGCACGGAAAACGTCGCCGCGATTGCCGGCTTCGGCGCGGTAGCCGCCGAAATCCAGGCCGACCTTGCCCGCCAGCCTACCCTGGCCGCCCTGCGGGACCGCATGGAACAGTGTGTGCGCGCCGTCGAGCCGCGCGCCGCCGTCGTCGGCGCGGATGCCCCGCGCGTGGCCGCCACAAGCTGCATCGCGCTGCCCGGCATTCCCGCCGAAACACAGCTGATGATCCTCGACCTCGAAGGCTGCGCCGTGTCCAGCGGCTCCGCCTGTTCCAGCGGCACGGTGAAGGCCAGCCACGTACTTGAGGCGATGGGACTGCCTTCCTCCATCGCCTCAGGCGCCGTGCGCGTCTCCATGGGCTGGGCGACCACGGACGCCGATATCGACCGTTTTATCCGCGCATGGACGACCATGCACGGGCGGGTGAACGGCAGGATAGGATGACAGACAATCAAGAAAGTCTTTTTGATTGAAGTTTCTGGAAGCGTTGTGCTTTAAGAAGTCTTTCACGGAACAACAAGGCGAAATCCCATGCCCACCATGACCTTTATCCTCAAAAACGGCACGCCGAAGACGGTCGACGCACCGCTCGGCCTGTCGGTCATGGAGATCGCGGTGAAGAACGATATCGACCCGATCGAGGGCGCGTGCGGCGGCAGCCTGGCCTGCGCCACCTGCCATATGTATATCCATCCAGACTGGTGGGACAAATGCCTGCCCGAAGGCGCGCGGGCCGATGAAGAGGAAGACATGCTCGACCTTGCCTTCGACGTCCGCAAGAATTCCCGCCTCGGGTGCCAGATCCGGATGACGGATGAACTGGATGGGCTTGTGGTCGCCGTGCCGGGCACGAAGCCGGGCTGGTAGGCGCGAAACAGTTATCCGTGTAGTTTATGATCGTAAAAGGCAGCACTGCCACCGGCATTCGAACGTTCGCTTGCTCTAGTATAAGAGGCCGCGATCAGGGCTTTTGCCTGTAAGAGATTACCAATCGCGTTACCAATATCTGTTCTTTCCTGAGCGGAGGACGCAGCATCAAAATCTTCTCCAAGTTTAACAGTAATTTTATCAATAAGTCGAGAATCTAGGGTTGCGAATGCTTGATCCATTTTATTCTCCTGATTTATGGAATGATTGCAAAATATGGAAAAAATATCAAACTTAAATTCATATATATGTAAAATATTTGTTTTTTCTGTTTAATAATATTATAGTCCTTGCAATGAACAGCCTTGGTTTCGACAAACCTGAATCGCAGACCCGCGTGGTGGTGGCCATGTCGGGCGGCGTCGACTCGTCCGTCGTCGCGGCGCTGCTGCATGAGCAGGGCTATGACGTCGTGGGCGTGACGCTGCAGCTTTACGATGTCGGCGAGGCGCTGAAGAAAAAAGGCGCGTGCTGCGCGGGGCAGGATATTTACGACGCACGGCGCGTGGCCGAGGCGCGGGGGTTTCCGCATTACGTGCTGAACTACGAAAACAATTTCAAGGACAGCGTCATCGGCGAATTCGCGGATTCATATCTGCGCGGCGAAACGCCGATCCCGTGCGTCCGCTGCAACCAGACGGTCAAGTTTCGCGACCTGTTGCAGGTCGCGCACGACCTCGGCGCGGACTGCATGGCGACCGGGCATTACGTGCAGCGTATCATGAACGGCGGGCGGGCCGAACTGCGCCGCGCCGTGGATACGACGAAAGACCAGAGTTATTTCCTGTTCGCGACGACGCAGGGTCAGCTGGATTTCCTGCGCTTTCCCCTCGGCGGCTGGACCAAAGACGTGACGCGCGCGCAGGCCGAACGCCTGGGCCTGATCACGGCGGCGAAACCGGACTCGCAGGACATCTGCTTCGTGCCCGGCGGCGATTACGCGAAGGTGGTGAAAGCCCTGCGTCCCGAAGCCGCGATCCCGGGCGAAATCGTGCATATCGACGGACGCGTCCTCGGCGCGCATGACGGGATCATCCATTACACCATCGGCCAGCGCAAAGGCCTCGGCATCGGCGGCGGCGCGACGGACAACAACGACCCGCTTTACGTCGTCCGGCTCGACGCGCCGTCCAACCGCGTCCTCGTCGGGCCGAAGGAAGCGCTGGCGCGCGACGTCGTCTTCCTGAAAGACTGCACATGGCTGACGGACGAAACCACGCTCGGCGTCACCGTCAAGCTCCGCTCGATGGCCGCGCCCGAACGGGCCGTGCTTCACAGGCGCGGCGACGGAACGGCCACGCTGGAACTGGACGCGCCGCAATACGGCATCGCGCCGGGCCAGGCGGCGGTGTGCTATCTGGACGACCGCATGGTCGGCGGCGGATGGATCGCGGGGACGGATAACAGCGAAGTGAAGGCGGCCGCCTAGGACAGGTCCAGCCTCTGGCGGTTATGCCGGCGCAATTCCTCAACCTTGGCGTTGCCCGAGTCTCGCGCCGCCGGCGATGCAAAGCCGTCGGGCCCCACGACGGTGTCCAGCAAAAATGCCAGAGCTTCGTCTGTCGAAAAATCCTTGCCCTCTCCTATCCCGCAAAACTCGGCGGTCAGCCTTCCGCTGGTGATCTCGTTCGCCAGCCGCCCCGCGGCGATGGAAAGATAAAGATCGGCGTCATGCACGATGGACGCCGCCACGGCCAGGTCGGGACGTTCGCACAGTAAGTCCAGCTCCGGAAACCGCCGGCCCGGATCGACGGCCTGCGGGGTCGGCTTTTCACCCGCGCGCAGCAGGCGCATGACGTTTTTAAGATAAGTCTGCGGCCCGTTGGGGCTGGTGGTCCGGATCATGACGTGAATGTCGTTCTGGATTTCGGGCGGGATGCCCGCCGCCTCAAGAAGCGGCCTCACCGCTTCAAAGGACCGATCCTCGAACGCGAAGGGTTCGCCTTTCGGATTGCCGCCGCCCGGGTGATCGACATCATGCGCGAAGGCGGCCACAAGCGCCGCCAGTTGCATGGGTCCGCCGAGGACAGCGAGCTGTTCCTCGGGCGCAAGCCTGACGTGACGCTTGAGAAGAAAATCGGCCAGGACGCCAACAACGCCGAAATGCGGGGCGTTATGATAAGGGTTCGCCTTCTCGTTTCCAGACTCCGGCGGCGCGCCTCTGATCATTTCACCGCGCAGGGCGATGAGCAGAAGCGCGCGGGCGAGTTTGACATCCGTTCGCCGCGACGATTTCGGGTTTTCCAGCAAGACCGGCGTCAGCTTACGGTGGAGGAGAAGCTGTTCCCCGAGCGCGGGCAGGCTTGGCCGGTCCGTCTGTTTCCAAAGCAGCAGGCCATGTTGGAAACGGGTCGCCAGTTCATCGCCCCTCCCGGACGCGGCATTGAAAAAATCGCGGTGAAGTTGCGGCAGTTTGTAATGGAGATCGCGCTCGCGAATGTAGCGAAGAGTCTGCCTGAAAGGACCTTCACCCCCGAACGCCGCATGGACGGCCTCTGGGCCCTGGGGCAGGAGACGGGCGATCTGCCCGATCTGGTTGTCGAGCGTATAGGCTGTAACAAGGCGGGTCATGTCATATCCCTGATGACATAATTTATATTACATGTTCATGAGTTTTGGCAATTTTCACGTCTTCCCGGTTGCTTCGGCCCTTATTTCCCTTATGTTACAGGGGAAGTTGAACAAAAGGACCGACCGTCATGAAATGGTTTCCGTTGCTGGCCGTACTCTGCGCCGTCTTGTTTCCCGCCGCCGCCAAGGCCGGCGAAACCGTCACCTACAAGGATGGCGACACCGTGCTGGAAGGCTATGTCGCGAAGCCCGCGAACACGACCGGCAAGGCGCCGGTCGTGATGATCGCCCATCAGTGGATGGGCTTGACCGCGAACGAAAAGATGCGCGCCGACATGCTGGCGCAGCAGGGCTATATCGCCTTCGCCATCGATATGTACGGCCAGGGTATCCGTCCCAAGGACACGAAGGAAGCGGGCGAACTGGCGACGAAATACAAAAGCGACGCGGCGACCTCCCGCCGCCGCCTGAACAACGCGCTCGTTTACGCGCGGCAGATCGAGGGCGCGGACCCGGCGCGGGTCGCCATCATCGGCTATTGCTTCGGCGGCACCATGGCGCTCGAACTCGCGCGCTCCGGCGCGGACATCCTGGGCGCGGTCAGCTTCCATGGCGGGCTTTCCACGCCCGACCCGGTGACGAAGCCCGGCGTGATCAAGGCGTCCATCCAGGTCCATCACGGCGCGGACGACCCGATGGTGAAGCCGGAAGAGGTCGCGGCGTTCGAGAAGGAAATGAACGCGGCGGGCGCCGACTGGGTCCTGACGAAATACGCCCATGCCGTCCACGCTTTCACCCAGAAGGAGGCGGGCGAAGACCCGTCGAAGGGCATCGCCTATAACGCGAAGGCGGATGCCCGGTCCTGGGCCTATGCCCTCGATTTTCTTGAAAAACTGTTTTGAGGCGGAAACAGGACGGCCATTCTTGACAAACACCCCGGAAACCGTCCATATATCCGCATCGCCGGAGGCTGAGTAGCTCAGTCGGTAGAGCAGGGGAATCATAATCCCTGTGTCGGGGGTTCAAATCCCTCCTCAGCCACCATTTCTCCGTTCGTAAATGTTCATCGATTTTCATATACGAACAAAAAGCCCTAATTTCAGGGCTTTTTTTATTATTTGTGTCTGATTTCTGACATTTATTCACAGCCCCAATTTGGGGGGCTTAATTTGGGCCTATTTTGAAGTCCCCATATTTCGAGGCCCCAAAATAAAGCTGACAGATACCAAATGCAAGACAGCAAAACCCGCCGAAAAGCCCTTTAAATTTGCCGATGGAAATGGGATGGCGATGCCTAACGGAAGCCGCTACTGGCACCTTAAATACCGGCTCCATAACAAGGAGAAGTCAGACGTTAATGCATCTCAATTTGACCAGCCCCTGCGGGGTATGGGATTGTATAAGCAGGAGACGCTAGGAGGAAACAGGAGTCCAGAAGATGAAGGATCAGCAGCGCTAGCGATAACTATCGCCCTAATGGAGCATCTTGTCCGCACAAAGGCTATTAATGCCGATGGGCTAAACAGTATAGACCATCGAGCAACTGACCTATTGCAGGCTTGGGGCGTAGAAATTACGGCGCAAAGCTATGTTAGTAAATTTTTTGATGGGCTTGCTAGAATGCAAGGTTATAAGAAAAAGGCTCAAGGCTAGCATCTCGGTGGCCTATTTGGGGGTCTTTAGCCATTCAAAAAATTGATCATAAAATCAAAAAATATTATAAGCCTGATTTTAACTTCTCTTCACCTATTTCCTCTCCGGCGTTACCCGCCAGATAACATTGCCAACATCGTCCGCGACCAAGAGCGCGCCTTTGCCGTCGACGGCCACGCCGACCGGGCGGCCGAGGGCTTTGCCGTCGTCGGTGACGAAGCCGGTCAGGATGTCTTCGGGGGCGCCGGAGGGGCGGCCGTTCGCAAAGGGAACGAAGACGACCTTATAGCCGCTGCGCGGCTTACGGTTCCAGGAGCCGTGCTGGCCGACGAACGCGCCGCCTTTGTACCGCGGGGGCAGAAGCACCGCGTCATAGAAGGTCAGGCCGAGCGAGGCGGTATGGGGGCCGAGCGCGTAATCGGGGACCAGCGCGCCGGCGACAAGGTCGGGACGCTGGGGCTTCACCCGTTCGTCGATGTGACGGCCGTAATAGCTGTAGGGCCAGCCGTAGAAGCCGCCGTCCTTGACGGATGTCATGTAATCGGGCACCAGGTCGCTGCCCAGCTCGTCGCGTTCGTTGACGACGGTCCAGAGCGCGCCGGTTTCAGGCTCCCAGCCCATGCCGACCGGATTGCGCAGGCCGGAGGCGAACAGGCGGGTCTCGCCAGTCGCGCGGTCGATCTCCAGGATCGCGGCGCGGTTGGTTTCCTTGTCGATGCCGTTTTCGGCGGCGTTGCTGTTCGACCCGATGCTGGCGTACAGCCGGGCGCCGTCGCGGCTCGCGACCAAATTTTTGGTCCAGTGATGGTTGATGGTGCCGGCGGGCAGGCTGGCGAGCCGGGTTCCCTTCACGGCGATGCGCGTCTGGCCGTCCCGGTAGGGAAAGCGCAGCACGGCATCGGTGTCGGCCACATAGAAATCATGCCCGACCAGCGCCATGCCGAAGGGGGAATTGAGGTGTTCGAGGAAAGCCGAGCGCGTTTCCGCGACGCCGTCGCCGTCGGCATCGCGGAGCAGGGTGATGCGGTTGGCGCTCGGCGTGCCCGCCCCGGCGCGTTTCATCACCAGCTTCATGACCCAGCCCTTTATGCCCTTGGCGTCGTCAGGTTTCGGCGGGGCATTGGTTTCCGCCACCAGTACGTCGCCGTTCGGCAGGGTATAGATCCAGCGGGGATGATCGAGCCCGGCGGCAAAGGCGCCGACCGCGAGGCCGGGCGCCGCCATCGGTTTCCCGCCTTCGGGCCAGCCCGACGCCGTCGCGATGTTCACGGTGGGGAAAAGCCCGGACTGCGGGGCGGGCAGTTCGGGGTGCGCGCCATACCCGGCTTCCACGGGCAGGTTCGCCTGTTCGCTGCAGCCCGCAAGGGCCAGAAGGCCGAGAAGGAGGAGGCTTGCGCGCACGAGGATGTATCCTTTGACGAATTTATTTGTGAATGTAAAACCTGCAGACAAACGGCAGGGCAGGGAATGCGTTCCATCAGGAACCTTGAGGGCGCGCCGACATTCAGGCAGAGTGCGTCTATAGGAACCGGAAAGCGCATCGTATGACCGAAACAGCCCGATTTCACCTTTTCAGCCTGGTTTTCACGATCCTGGCCCTGCTCCTGACTTTGGCGCTCGGCCTGCTGCCGGCGCTTCTCGGGGGGCTTCTGGTCTACGAACTCGTGCTGTTCGGGTCGCGGATGCTGGTGCGGATCGGGGTGGGGCCGGTCACGGCGAAGCTGATGCTTCTGCTGTTCGTCGCCGTCACCGTCGTTTCGGCTTTCGCGATTTTCATCAACGTGTTCGCCTCGCGGATGACTGACGGGCCGGAAAGCCTGGTCATGCTGCTCCAGCGCATGGCGGACGTTGTGGACAGGGGGCGCAGCTACCTGCCGGAATGGATCCAGCAGTTCCTGCCGGCCAATATAGAAGAGTGGCAGGTCAGGGCGTCCGAATGGCTGCGCGAGAACGCCCGGCATCTGAGCGAGATCGGCCGCGACGTCGGCGTGTTCCTGTTCCATCTGCTGGCCGGCATGATCATCGGCGGTCTGGTGGCGTTCAATCCCGGCGTGGACCACGCGCGCGGGCCGGTGTCTCAGGCCCTGTGCGAACGCGTCCGGTTCCTCGGCCATGCGTTCCGCAGGATCGTGTTTTCCCAGGTGAGGATATCGGCGCTCAATACAGTGCTGACCGCCATTTTTCTTCTGGTCGTCCTGCCGTTGCTGGGCAACCCCCTGCCGCTGACCAAAACCATGGTCGCCGTGACGTTCATCGCCGGGCTTCTGCCGATTGTCGGCAATTTGATCTCCAACACGGTCATCGTCCTGATCGGCCTCAGCGTATCGCCGGGGGCGGCGGTCGGCGCGCTGGTTTTCCTGGTGGTGCTGCACAAGCTCGAATATTTCGTCAACGCGCGCATCATCGGATCGAGCATCAAAGCCCGGGCGTGGGAAATCCTGCTGGCCATGCTGGTGATGGAAGCCGGGTTCGGGCTGGCAGGCCTGGTCGCGGCCCCGATCTATTACGCCTATCTGAAAGACGAGCTATCGGCGAAAAAGCTGATCTGACGAGGCAAGAAAAAGCCCGCGAAAGCGGGCATTTTCTTTCTGACATTTTATCGGCGTATCATGACGCGGCCTTGGCATCGGCGGCGGCGGGCTTGCGAAGTTTGCCCCACAGGCCCTGGATGCTGCTGCGGCGCTGTTTTTCCATCGGACCGACCTTGCGGTTCTCGTTAACCGTTTTGACGGCGCCGTTGCCGTTGGCGGTCTGGGCGGGCGCGGCGGCCGCGTTCTGGCGGCGCTGCTGCTGCTCCAGCATCTGCTGGCGGCGCTGGCGCGCGGCGCGGTCATGCTCTTCCAGTTTTTCCTTGTATTCTTCGGCCTGTTTCTGACTGTACTGGCTGGTCAGAAGGACCTGCTGCGCCTGGCGCTGCCACTGGTCGCGCTGGACCTTGAGGTCCTCGATCTGGCCCTGCGCAGACTCGACCTGCGTTTCCAGCATGCGGATGCGCATTTTCAGGCGCTCGTTTTCGAGCAGCTGAGTCGCCTTCTCTATCTCCATATGCACCGTCTGCTCTTCCTGGCGTTCGGCGTTCTGGGGCAAAAGGCCGAACACGCGGTCGAGTTCGGACACGTCGATCAGCCGCCGGTCGTTGGCGTCGATCTCATAGGACAGCTTGCCGCCTTTCATCGCGCGCTGGACGGTCGATTTCGACCGCCCCGTCAGTTCGGCCGCGCGTTGAGCCCCTACTTTTGCCATGGGTATTCCCCTTTTTCGTCTGTTGCTTCCAATGATCCGGCCTGTACAAGGCCGGCTATAAACCTGATTAAGCCGCTTTGCCTTCCAGCCGCTGGCGCAGCAGCGCCGTCAGCTGTTGCCATTGCGCGCCCGAGAAAAGATGGGCGTAGAGGAACGGCAGCCAGCCCTTGCTGCGCCATTCCAGGAAATCTTCGTCGGCCAGTTCGGCCAGCTTCTGCTCGTCGACGATGCGGAAGCCTGAGAAATTGATGCGGCGGCCGCCGCCGACATTCACTTCCGCCTGACGGTCGACCAGCAGGCCGCTCGACGCCAGCGCCTTGCTGAACTCGATCGTCTGCTGGGCCGCGGCGTGATAGGACTTGCAGAACTCAAGCGCGTTCTGCGACAGCTGGGTCGGCTTGCCGTCGGCGCCGAAGAATTTCTGTTCGGTTTTTTCGCCGACCGCCATGTCATTCTGGTCGACGCAGAGCGTCAGCTGTTCGCCGCCCGGCAGTTCGGAGAAGATGAAAGGATAGCGGCGGATATAAGCGGGGATATAGGCGTTTTCCGCCCATTCGCCCGATTCGCCGATAAAGAGGTTTTCATTGTCGCGCAGGCCCATGAGGGCGACCGGGGTGGCATTGTTGTCCGGGCTGAACGCGATCGGGTAAAAATGGCAGATCTGCGGCATTTCGATCAGGTTGACCGGCACGGCGTTAACGTTTTTGGCGAAGCCCAGGCCGAAATTCGGCTTCAGGCCGAGCGTGGCGTGGCGCTTTGCGTCGAGGGGGACCGGATTGGTGTAGAACAGGGGCAGGCCGGGGTTCCCGGCAGGGCCGCCGTTGTTTCCGTTCGCTTTTTTCGCTTCGTCTGCCAATTGTTTGCGGGCCATTTATTCCAACATTCCTGCTTGATTACGCAAATATAGCTGTACCTAAAAAAAGGGCGTGCTGGCAATGTTTTTCCCTTTCTATGCACAGTTTTTCCCCAGTTCTGTTATGCCGTATGGCGCGGTATGCCCATAATGCTTTCCTCTGTCCTGAAAATACGCTAGCGTGCAGCGCGGCACGGCAAGGATCGAAAGGGTTTCGGACGATGCGTATAGGCGTGGTGGGAACGGGATATGTCGGCCTGGTTTCAGGGACATGTTTCGCCGAATTCGGGATCGACGTCGTCTGCGTCGATAAGGACGATTCCAAAATAGAACGCCTGAAAAAAGGCGACGTGCCGATTTACGAGCCGGGACTCGAAGACCTGCTGGCGCGGCAGATCCAGTCCGGGCGGATCCGTTTTACCTCCGACCTGAAAGACGCGGTCAAGGGCGCCGACGCCATCTTTATCGCCGTCGGCACGCCGACCCGCCGCAGCGACGGCCATGCCGACCTGACCTATGTCTACCAGGCCGCCGAGGAAATCGCCCGGGCGATCGACCACTACACGGTGATCGTCACCAAATCGACCGTGCCGGTGGGTACGGCGCGGGAGGTAGAGCGGATCATCCGGGAAACCAATCCGCGCGCCGAATTCGACGTGGCCTCCAATCCTGAATTCCTGCGCGAGGGTGCCGCGATCACCGATTTCATGCGGCCCGACCGCGTCGTGATCGGCACCGCGTCGGAACGGGCGCAAAAAGTGATGCGCGAGGTTTACAGGCCTCTTTACCTCAACGAAACGCCTATCGTCTTCACACAAAGGGAAACGGCGGAGATCATCAAATATGCGGCCAATGCCTTTCTCGCCACCAAGATTACCTTCATCAACGAGATCGCCGATTTGTGCGAGAAGGCCGGGGCGGATGTCCAGGACGTCGCGCGCGCGATAGGTCTCGACGGGCGCATCGGCTCGAAATTCCTTCATGCAGGGCCAGGCTATGGCGGATCCTGTTTCCCGAAGGATACGATTGCCCTGGTGCAAACGGGCCAGGTCATGGGCGCGCCGCAGCGTATCGTCGAAACGGTGGTCGAGGTCAACGCGGCCCGGCGGCGCGAGATGGCGCAGCGCGTGATCGATGTCTGCGGCGGCGACGTCAAGGGCAGGCAGATCGGTATTCTCGGCATTTCCTTCAAGCCCAATACCGACGACGTCAGGGAATCGCCGGCGCTCGATATCATTTCATTGCTTCAGGAAGCCGGAGCCGCCGTCACGGCGTATGACCCGGCGGCGATGGAGCATGCAAAGCCTTTGCTGAAAAACGTTCAGTGGAAAGCGGATCCCTATCAGGTGGCCGATGGCAGCGACGCGCTCGTCATCGTCACGGAGTGGAACGAATTCCGCGCCCTGGACCTGAACCGTCTCAAGACGTTGCTGAAGGCGCCCGTTCTGATCGATTTCCGCAATATTTACAAGACGGCGGAAATGCGCGACGCCGGGTTCCACTATGTTTCGATCGGGCGTCCGCCCGTCATGCCCGCGGCGGCGGCTAAACTGAAAAAAATATCGGGCGTCTGATCAGGGCGACGGCTGACCGTCCTTATAGCAGCGGTCTATAAGGACCTGAAGGATCTGATCAAACCCGTCCAGTTGAAAGACGGCTTTGACAGGCTGACCGATATCAGGATTTACACTGACCACGAATTTTGATTTTTTCTTTAAGCCTCTTATAACCGCGGCGGCATCTATGGCATAGATCGCTATGCCGTCACCGGAGAGAGTCCAGTTCTCAGCTTTTTCCGGTTCGCCGTCCATGGAATAGCTGATGGGGAAAGCTTTGAGTTTCCCGTTATCGGTCAAAGGTTCTCTCCAGTCCACATACAAATCAGTCTTTTTAAGCTGGCATTTCAAAGTCAAAACAGGGTGGAAGGAGTCGTCTGTTTCATTTGCACTGATAGCCGGAAGCTTGAGGTAAATGGTGTCCAGCCCTGATTCATCCTTTATGTTCATGGCCTGCCAGAAGCCATATTTTGCCAGTAGCTTTTCCTGTTTATTGGCTTCCTCGGCGGGCATCAACCCCAGGTCGCGGGCGAAAGCGTCGTAGCAGACAAGACGTTCCATGCGGCTGCTTTTTCCCACGCATATGGACAGGCTTTGGCGGAACGCTGCCTCTGCCTTTGATTTCGCAGCAAACGCGGGAGAATACGATAGAACGAGAAGCAGAAAAATTCCGAAAGCTTTTAAAGACAATGATTTCATGTGCGGCATCTTCGTTTCTTCTAAAAGATTTATTCTATAACCCGGCGAGGTCCCTGCGCAAATTTTTCAGGCTCCAGCTTGCCGATTTTTTCAAATACGGTGCAGTTCCGGCCTGTATGTTTTGCTTCGTAGAGCGCCTTGTCGGCCCTTTGCAGGACATCCTGGATGCTATAGGGCCCGGCGCCGTATTCTGACGCCCGGATGATGGCGCCGCCGATAGAGGTGGTGAGCATAAGTTCCCCTTCCGGCGCATTGCATTTGATGGGCTTTTCACCGATGGCGCGGCGAAGCCTTTCAGCCACGAACATGGCCATTTCATCGCTGATATCGGGAAGGATGGCGACGAATTCCTCGCCCCCCAGCCGTGCGACAAGATCGAAACTGCGCAGGCTATCCTTAAGGCGGAAAGCAAACGTGCGGAGGATTTCATCCCCGATGCCGTGGCCGTAGGTATCGTTAATACGCTTGAAGTGGTCGATGTCGAGATAAAGAACGCCCATATTCTTTTTGGATTCGTAATTTTTCTGCAGCTGCTTCTGCAGGTGCGCCTCAAGATAGCGGCGGTTATACAGTCCCGTCAGCGTGTCGGTCAGTGCCATCGACAGGCTGATTTCATAAGCCGATTTCAAACGGTTCTGGAAGCGGCGACGACGGATCTGGGTGCGGCAGCGGGCCAGCAGTTCGTTCCTGTCCACGGGCCGCATAATATAATCATGCGCGCCGATTTCGAGGCCATGGGCGATCCTGTCCATGTCATCTTCCGTCCCGACCATGACAATCGGCGTCCCGCGCGTGCGTTCGTTCGAACGCAGATGGGAACACAGGCGCAGCCCGTCTTCCGCCTTCAGGTTCAGGCTGACAATCAACAGGTCGAACTCGTGCTGGGAAATCAGCTCCATCGCTTTCAGCCCGCTGTCGACAGGGATCACGGAATCCTGATCCCGCGCCAGCGTGTCGGCGATTTTGTCCGATTCAAATTCCTGATCCTCGATCACCAGAACCCGCGCGTTCTCCGCAGGCTCGTTCATGGCGCTCGCGGCTTCATCGACGACGCCCAGCTGTGTGGCCGTATTTTCCCGCGCGCGCCATTCATCGACGGTCATCTTCAGGCGCACAAGAGAACGCACCCGCGCCATCAGCGCCGTGTCGTTGACCGGTTTGGACAGGAAATCATCGGCCCCCGCTTCAAGGCCGCGCACGCGGTCCGTACTGTCGGTCAAAGCGGTAACCATGACGACGGGTAAATGCGCCGTACGGGGATTTCCCTTGATGCGGCGGCAGACCTCGAATCCGTCCATGCCCGGCATCATGACGTCCAGCAGGATGATGTCGGGGCTGTCCTGCTCAATCTTGCGCAAAGCTTCCTCGCCTGACGTGGCCGTCAGGACATCGTAATACTCGCTGGTCAGCTTCGCCTCCAGCAGCTTTACGTTGGGCAGGATATCGTCAACAACCAGTACGCGGGCGGACATGCCTTGAAACCATCCTTATTTAAGGTATTTATTAATCACTTCCATGAAGTGTGTGACCGAGATCGGCTTTGAGATATAGTCGTGGCATCCGCCCTCGCGGATTTTCTGTTCGTCGCCCTTCATGGCAAAAGCCGTGACGGCGATGACGGGAATTGATTTTAGTTCAGAATCTTCCTTTAGCCACCGTGTAACATCCAGACCCGACACTTCCGGCAACTGAATGTCCATCAGGATCAGGTCAGGACGGCTTTCCCGCGCAAGTTCGAGCACAGCCTTGCCGCTCCGCGTTTCGACCGTGTCTATGCCGTGCGCTTCCAGCAAGTCGTGGAACAGCTTCATATTCAGTTCGTTGTCTTCGACGATCAGGACAGTTTTCGTCATAGAATAGTTGTTACCATAGTCTTAAAAAGCCGCAAACCCAGACATGATCATAACTTAACGGGTTTGCCAAAGGGTTAATGGCCGTCTTTTCCGGGGGCAGAGCCAGTGCACGGTATGGCGGAAACAGGCTCCAGCGCCACAAGGGTCT
>JBGAPF010000018.1:0-49588 GCA_044221445.1 Alphaproteobacteria bacterium | reverse complement strand
GGCGCGGCGACCAGGGACATCAGGCGGATCTGCCCCTGCTCCGCGCCCGACCGCATGACGACGTCGATCGCATGGCGCGCCGAATGCCCCGTGGCCAGCATGGGATCCGTAATGATGAAAAGGCGGCCCTCCGCGTCCGGCAGCTTCACGAGATATTCGACAGGCTGCTTCGTGTCATGGTCGCGGTAAAGGCCGATATGCCCGATCCGGGCCGAGGGGATCAGCTCCTCCAGCCCGTCGGCCATGCCGAGCCCGGCCCGCAGCACCGGAACGATCGCCAGCTTCCGGCCTTCGATCACCGGCGCCTTCATCCGCTGCATCGGCGTTTCGATGTCGATGGACGCCGTGGCCAGGTCGCGGGTCAGCTCATATCCCATCAGCAGGGAGATTTCCCGCAGCAGCAAACGGAACAGCGCCTTGCCGCAGGACGCGTCGCGCATCAGGGTCAGCTTGTGCCGGATCAGCGGATGGTCGCAAATCTGGAGGTTCGGGAAAGGCGGGGGCGTTCCCATGGCATGATCTTTCTCAGGCTTTTTCCGCCACGCCCATATTATGGATGAGGCGGGAGAGCGGGCTTTGCTCATGATATTCCAGGGCCTTGTCGCCGCCTTCATGTTTATAGCGGTCCAGGTCGTTGCGCATATTGTCCATCAACTCCTCCAGCGTATCGCCCGGCAGCGGTTCCGCCACGCAATACGACATGGTCAAAGGCTCCGTGCCCCCGTCGCCGTTGGGAACGAACAGCTTTTCCTGTTCCAGAAAAGCGCGCAGGCGGTTGATCGCCGCCTTGCCGCCATTCGCGTCCGCATGTTTCAGCGACATCACGAATTCCGCCTCGGCGGAGCGGTAGCCGTCATCGAAGGACCGGATGCATTTGCGGATCAGGCGGCCCAATACGGCCATGATCTCCATCTGCCATGTCTCGTCGCACAGCTCGCGGATCTTGTCATAGTTGTCGATCCGCGCCACGGCCAGGCCGAACGGGCGCCCGCGCCGCGAGCGCCGCTCCAGCTCCCGGCGCAATTCAATGACCATCGCCTCGCGGCTGCGCAGCCCGCTCATGGGATCGATCCCGCTGTCGGCCTGGGCCGCATCGAATTCAAGACGGCGAAGCTGCGTGACAAAACCTTCATAGAGGTTGCAGAAGGTTTCAAACGTCATGATGTCGGGCTTGAACTTCGGGTCGGCCAACTTGAACATCTTGTCCGCGGTCTCCATCAATTCGTCATGGACGCGCTTGATATTCTGCAAAACGGATTTTTGAAGAAAATCCTCGTTCTGCACTTCGGACAGCCATGCCTGGAAGCTTTCCGGCATCTCCAGGGGATCTTCACTCGTTTCAGGATAAAAGATCTTGCGGACGGCCAGCCCGAACCATTCGGCATGATCGTCCAGGACCGCCGCCAGCTTCCTGAATTTGCTATCGACTTCGTAGTTTGAGGCCATGTCCGCGGTGCTGAAAATGGGAAAACGAACGCATTCCCTAAATTATAGGATAAATCTGACGGTTTGGTTAATAAATTCTCTTATTCCGGCAGCCACTCGGATTCCAGAGCGTCCAGCGTGCCGTCCCTAAGGGCTTGACGAACCTCGCGCATCAGGCGGTTCATCTGGGCGACATTGTGCTGGGACACCAGCTGCGAGCCCAGAAGCTCGTCAACCTTTAACAAATGATGAATATAACCCCTGGAGAAGTCGCGGGAGGCGGGAATATCCAGCGATGGATCCAGCGGCTCCCTGTCTTCCTTGTATCTGGCATTCCGGAGGTTGATCCGGCCTTCCCCGCCCCGTGTCAGCGCCCAGCCGTGCCGGGCGATCCGGGTCGGGGAAACGCAGTCGAACGTGTCGATTCCCAGACGGACGCAGGAAAACACGTCCCGGACGGTGCCGATCCCCAGCAGATGAACCGGACGGTCCGGATGGATCTGCGGCATGCACCAGGACACGATCTCGTAAAACTGCTCGACCGACCCGCCCAGGCAATCGCCGATGGCCGTGCCGAAGAACGGGCTGTCCTTGGTCCAGGCGCAGCTTTCGGCGCGCAGGTCTTCATAAACGCCGCCTGAAACGATTCCATACAAGGCTTGCTTGCCCGTGTGGCCGCGCTCGAATTCGACAAGACTGCGATTGCCCCAGCGATGGCTGCGCCGCAGGGCCATCTCCGTATAGGAACGGTCGACATGAAACGCTGTGCATTCGTCGAACTGATAGATCAGGTCCGCGCCCATGCGGCGCTGGCTGTCGATGGAGACTTCAGGCGTCAGGCGCAGCGTGTTGCCTTCCCAGTAGGATTTGAAGGCCGCGCCTTCTTCATCGATCTTGATCAGGCTGCGCTCTTTCTTGCGGTTGCGGCCCTTGATCTCGTCGGCGACGGAGCCGTGGCCCATGGAGAAAATCTGGAACCCGCCGGAATCCGTCATCATCGGGCCGTCCCATTGCATGAATTCATGCAGCCCGCCCATCTTCTCGATCAGGTCGGCGCCGGACTGGATCATCAGATGATACGTATTGGCAAGGATGATGTCCGTTTTCGCCTCGTGCATATGTGCGGGCGACAGGTTTTTAATGGCGGCCTTGGTGCCGCAGAAGATGTAATTGGGCGTATCGATCACGCCGTGCGGGGTGGTCAGGCGGCCGAGCCTGGCCCGCGATTTCGGATCCCTGTGGGTAATGTCAAAAGAAAACCCGGGATAGTCCAGCTTCGAGGGGGCTTTGACGATAATCGGCGGAAGTGCGTTCTTGCGGCTGCGGCGTGAAGGCATGGTCATGGTTCGATCTCGGTCCGGAAAAGCATGCACCACTCAATACACAAAGAGCACCAGGAGGTCGATACTCCTGTGTGCTCTTTCTCTAACCTGGCTGTCTAAAGCCTTATTTCTTTTCGGCGGCGATCTTGGCGATCTGGGCGCGAATGGGGCGAAGCGTGACGTCCAGTTTGCTGGATGCGGTTTCAAGCAGCCAGGCGTCGAGCCCGCCTTTATGCTCCAGCGTGCGCAGACCAGCGTTGCTGATTTTGATCGACACCATTTTGCCCAGCGATTCGCTGAAAACATTCTGCGTCTTCACGTTCGGCAGGAAGCGGCGGCGCGTTTTGTTCATGGCATGGGAAACATTGTTTCCGCTCATCACGCCTTTGTCGGTCACCATGCAACGACGGCTCATGGGAAAAATCCTTATTTTGCTAGCTGGTTTATTCAGGGGCGGACGATAGTATCCGCAAGCCCTGCAAGTCAAGCATTTAATGCCATCGGGGGCCATAAAGCATGGCTGCTCCAAGGCTGACGGCGAACAACAGATAAGCCATTATAATTATGTATAATCCACGGCGTAAATGGGACGGCTCCAGCCTGGCTGTTGCATCGGGCGGTCCGACCCATTCCCTTTGCAGCGCGCTGCCATCCAGGTCGATGGCGGGCCCGCCAAGATTAACCTTCAATGCATAAGCCATGGCTTTGACAGGCCAGCCGCCTTCTTCATATTTCGCTTGGTTTTTAGCCTTCAAAAGTCCGGCGAGCGCCGGTGTCATTCCCCCCGTGGGGGTAAACAGCCCAGCGAGCGCGACCAGTAGGCCGGCCAGTAAAGAAGGGCCGAAACCCATCAGTTTATCCAGCGCCAGAGGGATCGTCCCGAAGCCCTTGCCGAACCGCCATGCCAGGGCCGCGAGTCCGGCATAAACAAAAGCGCCGGGCAGCCCGGCCACGAGATACCACAGAACAGGCGCGACCAGGCCTTTATCGAACGTCCTGACCGTCAGCATCATACCGGCACGCGTAATGGAAAAGTCGTCGCTGGCGCTCAGGTCGAGGCGGCCGGTGCGGGAAACGGCATAGAAAGCGCCTTTGATCGTTTTTTTGTCCTGAAGGGCGAAGTACAATTTCAGCACAGCGTACCATACGGCGCCCGAGGTCAGGAGGATCGAAAGACATAAAATCTCGGTGATCCTGTAATAAGGCCAGCGTCCTGCAATATGCTGTGCGCCGCTTCCCAGCCCGTAGGACAGTCCCAGCACCAGAAGGGTCAGCATAAACCCGCGAAAAACCAGGTCGGCCATTTTCCTCTGTTTTCTATCGAGCTTCGCTCCGAACCTGCCGAACAGGCTGTCGAGAACGCCCCAGTACAGCGGATTGGCATTCCCCATAAACGGTCCGGCCATCATGCCGACGACAGAGGTGAGCGCAAGCGCCGTCAGTGCGATCGGCAGTCTTTCGGGATCGAAAAAGAAATCGTGCAGGGAAATCAGGAGGTTTTTCATGGGCTGTGCGCAAGGAATATAAAGCAGAATTTATAATACTACATTTTAACTTCTTCCGACCGATTTTTATGTATGATGCGAGTCTAAAATGAAAGGCCACGCCCTTGATCTATCTCCTTTATGACCTCCAGCATGCGCTCCTGACCCCTGCCCGCCTCGGCGCCGAAGCCGTCAGGGCCGTGTACCGCCATCCCTGGAATCCGCTGTCCTATACCCAGACAGGCCGCACGATATCGGCTTACGCCGAAATGTTCGAGCGCACCACGCGCCGCTTTGGCAAACCGGATTTTGGGCTGGCGGAAACTGTGATCGACGGCAAGACCGTGGAAATTATCGAAGAGCCTATTCTGGAAAAGCCGTTTTGCACGCTTCTTCGTTTTAAAAGAAAGGTAAAGCGCAACGACCCGAAAGTGTTGTTGGTCGCCCCGATGTCTGGGCATTTTTCGTCGCTTCTGCGCGGGACCGTCGAGGCGTTGCTGCCGCACCATGACGTCTATATTACCGACTGGGAAGATGCCCGTCAGGTTCCTTTGAAAGCCGGCCGGTTCAACCTTGACGATTACATCGCCTATCTGCGCGAATTCATGAGCCTTCTGGGCCCCGATACGCATCTGATCGCGGTCTGTCAGCCTGCCGTGCCGGTTTATGCCGCCATTGCGCTGATGGAGGCTGAGGACGATCCCAATCGCCCGATGACGATGACTTTGATGGGCGGCCCCATCGACCCGCGTGTATCGAAAACCAAGGTGACTGAGCTTGCGGAAAGCCGTCCGTTAAGCTGGTTCGAGCATGCCGTGACGATGGAAGTGCCATATTACTATCCAGGCGCGCATCGCCGCGTGTATCCCGGCTTTATCCAGCTGAGCGGCTTCATGTCCATGAACCTCGATCGGCATGTCGGCTCTCATATGAAATTCTTCGGTCACCTGGTGACGGGTGACGGCGAGCCCGCGGAAGGCCATAGGAAATTTTATAACGAATATCTGTCCGTCATGGATATTTCCGCCGAATTTTACCTGCAGACCGTGGAAACGGTGTTCCAGCGCTATCTCCTGCCCCAGGGCAAGATGCACTGGCGCGATCCGGCCACGGGCAAGCTGCACCTTGTCGATCCGAAAGCGATCACACGCACCGCGCTTCTGACTGTCGAAGGCGAGCTGGACGATATCTCGGCCCACGGCCAGACCACGGCGGCACACGAAATATCAAGCAATCTGCCTGCCAACCGCCAGTTCCATCATTTCCAGGAAAAGGTCGGTCATTACGGCATCTTCAACGGTCGCCGATGGAAAACTCATATCATGCCCCGCATCCGTCATTTCATCCGGGAATTTGATCAGGACACGGATGCGGTGCCTGCGGCCGACTTGAAAGAAATTCCCGACAAAAAGCCGGAACGCTGGAACAGGTCCGTTCACGGGATCGAAGCCGTCCAGGCGAGACTGAAGGAAAAGCACGAAAAAGTCGGCATGACGGAAGATCTGGCTGGCTGATTTTTCTTTCATACATTTAAAAACCCTGAATTGCTGCGGCGCATAGAGACTCCGCAGGCTTTCGTCCGTACCATCCTCATTCAAGAACAATAAAAAATGAGGAGTAGACGGCATGTCCTACGAAATGCGCGATATTTTTACAGGCGTCATGGATTACAACGGCCGAAGCGCGTCAATGATGATGGACGCCCTGGCAGGCCCGCTTGAAGCCGCCGGTCAGGAACCGTTTCGCAGCATGGCACAAAATCTTCGCGCGGCAGCGGGCGTTACGGACATGCTGACCAGAAGGCGTCCGAAACCTTCCTTTGGCCTCCGCCAGACGACCATCGATGGCCAGCGTATCGACGTCCGTGACAAGGTCGTTCACGAGGATGCCTTTTGTCAACTTCGTCATTTCGAAAGAGACACGGGCCGCCACGATCCCAATGTGCTGTTGGTCGCGCCCATGTCGGGTCATCATGCCACCCTTTTGCGCGGAACGGTGGAAACGCTGTTGCCGGGGCATAACCTGTGGATCACTGATTGGAAAGACCCGCGCGACATCCCGCTCAGAGAAGGCAAATTCGGACTATCCGAATACACCGTGAGACTGCAAAAGTTTTTGGAATTTATCGGTCCTGAAACACATGTAATCGCCGTTTGCCAGCCGACTTTGCCGGTTATGGCGGCGATCTCCCTGATGGCTGAAAACGGCGACGCCAATCAACCGGTCTCCGCCACCCTGATGGCCGGGCCGATCGATACCAGGATCGGCATTACGGCTGTGAACCGCATGGCGCGCGAGCGTTCGATCGACTGGTTTGCAAACAATGTCATCGAAACGGTACCGCTATGGCATCCCGGTGCCCTGCGCGAAGTGTATCCGGGAATGACACAGCTCCAGAATTTCATGGGCATGAACTGGTCGATTCATCGCGATAAATTCAGGGACGTCTACAATGCGATTGCCTGCGGAGATGAAGAAACTACCACTAAGCTGCTTGATTTTTATAAAGAATATCTTGCAGTCATGGACCTGCCTGCAGAGTTCTTCCTTGAAACGGTGAAGGAAGGTTTCCAGGATGCCAGCCTGCCTCAAGGGCGGTTGGTAATAAACGGCCAGACTGTCAATCCCGGTGCGATACAAAGCACAACAATGCTTACGGTCGAAGGCGAAAGAGACGATATCGTCGGTCTTGGCCAGACGGAATCCACGCATCGACTGACGTCAAATCTGGATCCCGAAGAAAAATATCATTACGTGGACCCAAAGGCCGGACACTACGGCGTTTTCAACGGCACCAGATGGCAAACGGAGATTGCGCCGCGCGTGGCCTGCGTCATCCGGGCTTCGGCGGCGGATCGCGGCATTCATTATGATCCGGCCCCTGTGGAAACGCCTGTCATGCCTCCTGAGCGGTGGGATCCTGATGCCAACGCCGAGCTCCGGACGCTTCATGCGCCGAAAAGCACCAGGTTATCTGTCCGGCCAGCGCCTGTATTGGCGGCCTGACTAATATTGTCACAAAAAGAAAGGGAGGTTCATTATGTACCCGTCATTATTCAATCCTGCGGCCAATCCAGTGATCCGGTTTCAGCTGGACATGCTGGCCATATACTTTGGTATGGCAGGCGCCGCCTGCCGGGCCTATAAGTCGCCCGAAGCAGCGATGCCAGGGCTTGGTTTTGATGCGGTGAGGCAATGGAATTCCGGGCTAGTTGATTTAACATATGATACAATAAAGTCAGGCTTGGGGCTTGACCAGCCGCATCAATCCCCGGAAAAGCCAGTTAAACTGGACATTTAGGGACTAACCATAATAATACCAAATAATATCAGTCCTTTAGGAATGCGACCTTGACGGCTGGCAGTTGTGCGGTATAGCGTAAGGGATCATGAATTTAGACGAAATCAGTCCCCATCTGAGGCTAAAAATCAGCCCTCGCGCCCGTCGTATGGCGCTTCGGCTGGACAGCCACGAACGCGTCGTCCAGCTGGTCGTGCCAAAGCGCGCCAGCCTCGACAGGGCCTTTGATTTCGCCCGTTATAATCAGTCCTGGATCGAGCACCATATCGGCAACCTGCCGAAAATCGTCCTTTTCCGCGATGGCGCGATCCTGCCCTTGTTCGGTACAGAGATCAAAATAAACATCCACTATAAAAAAGAACTGAAAGAAACCACTATCACGTTGAAAAAACGTGTTCTTTCGGTCTATACCAACAAGCGCGACCCTTCTGCGCGCATCAAACGCTTTCTGTATGCCCTGGCCGAGGAAAAAATCACCAAGATCGCCAGGCGTAAGGCCGCCCGCATTGGCAAGGAAATCACCTCCATCAAGGTGCGCGACACCAAAAGCCGCTGGGGAAGCTGCTCGGAAGACCGTAAACTGTCGTTCTGCTGGCGCCTGATCTTCGCGCCGCCCGAGGCCTTGGACTACGTCATTGCCCATGAGGTCGCCCATTTGAGGCACATGGATCATGGCACCGCCTTCTGGGCGCTGACCCGCAAGCTGAGCCGTAAATACGAAATCGGTTATACGTGGATGCAGGCGCACGGGCACGAGCTGATGAGATACGGTCAGAAATCCCCGGACCTGTAAGTCTTCAGGCCATTTTCCGCTTTTTATGCTTCCGGTCGGGAAGGGCTTTGCCCCATTTCATGCGGTCGACCAGATAGGTCGGCCTGACATTGTTATACTGAAGGATCAGGATATTCAGGGCTTTGTCCACCTCCGCCGGCGTGCGGCAGGTGCGGAAAGAACCGCAATGAATCCCCGAACTGACCAGGCAGGTATCGATATTCATGCTGGCCGCGCCCAGGATATCGTAGGCCATGGTGTCCCCCACCATGACCGTCTGGCCGGGATAAATTTCCTTTTCCTGCAGCAGTTTGACGCAATAGCGGTAAATCGGCTGGTGAGGTTTGCCGATATAGTGGACGACACCGCCGAAATCTTCGAAACGCCGCGCGATCAGGCCCGGGCCGTGGACGAACGTGTTGCCGATCATCGCGCGGCTGTCCGGATTGGCGCAGACGGCTTTGAGGCGCAGGCGGATCGCCTGCTTAAGCAACGGCTCGTAAAAATCGACCATTGTCTTATCTGGCATGTCCGACCCGCTGATCAGCAGGAAATCGGCATCCTCGATATTCTTGACGGCCTTTACCCCCGAATTTTCGATGATCGAGGTGTCGCCGCCCCGGCTCATCAGGAAACAGGTTTCACCGATATTCTTGAAAAACCCTTCGTCCTGGTTTTTAAGGCCTTCCCAGCAGATTTCGCCTGAGGTGACGATATGGTCGTATAGGCTGGGTGCGATCCCGAGCTTTTTGAGACTTTCCCGGTTTTGTTCGGCGCGCTTGCCCGAATTTGACAGGATAATGATTTCCTTTTTCCGGTCTTTCAGTTCTTTAAGGCAGTCGATCACGCCCTCATAAGGTTTTTCGCCGTTATGGAGCACGCCCCACTGGTCGACGATAAAGGCGTTATAGGAATCCGATATATCGGAAATACCCTGACAAAACTTGGTCTTAGCCATAAGGAGAACCGTTCCTGGTGAGATAACCTGTTCTGACTAGAATAGGGGCAAACTTTAAAAAAAGGATTATTTTTGACTGAAGGAAGTGTAAAGAAACGGAAGAGTGAGGTAAATGATAAATAATCTTTTTTAATCAATATCTTAGCAGAAACAATCGATTGCAGGCGGAATTATGGCCGCTTGCGCATCTTTTATACTTGCGCCTCTTTGGAAATAAAAGAGGGTAGCGAAAAGCCGACGGAACAGACGGCCTGTAGAATTCAGGTATCAGGCCGCCCTTTTATCGTCCTTGCCCAGCTTCGGCTCCCGGCCCGAGGCGTTGCACATCAGGAGATAAAGCCGCCCGATATCGCTTGATGCGAAAGTCGCGCCAAGAAGGTCACCATGGTCGTTGTCCAGCGCCTGGCCGTACACGTCTTCGAACAGGCGGATGAACCGCTGGACATACGTGCGGAATTCATTGTCCGTGACAAATTTCTGACGCACCTTTTCGATCGGCAGCCCGCCACCCATCTGGGCCAGGCGACGGGTAAAGGCGCCGATATCGCCTTTCTGGAATGCTTTCCATACTTTTTCCGGGACTTCGCCTTCCAGCGACCGCGTGAAATCGACCGACAGGGAGTGCAGGCTTTCGACAATAAACTTGGCCGAGCCCATGAAGCTTTCCCGCTGCGTTTTCCATTCTTCACGGCGGACCTTCTCGACATGTTTCGCGGTTTCCTCGACGGCTTTATATAATGCGGTCGATTGCTTGCCAAAGATGGACGCCGTCTCTTCCGCGGCTTTCGTCGCAGCGGCGGCGACGCCGGACAGTTTTCGGGACTCGTCCGCAAGCGCTCCCCGCGACTTGCCGATTTCACCGACGGTGTTTTTCGCCGTTTCGCTCATGGCCTTCAGGCTGGATGACAAGGTGGCGACGGCCTTTTCGACATCTCCCGCCGCATTGGCCGATTGTGCCGCCACGGCATTCACCTGTTTCTGCAGGTCGCCGCCAAAACCGTGCGTCGCCTGAAGGACCGTCTGCACCTGTCCCGCGATTTCAGCGGTCTTTGCGGAAAAATCCTCGCTCGATTTCTGCAGTTCGGCAATCGACGCGCGCGACGTCGCCAGGAGCGAATCCGACTGTTTTACGATAGCCGCCAGCAGATCCTGTGTCTTATGTGCCGTTTCTGCGGCGGAGTCAGCCAACGCCCTGCTTTCATCGCGCGCCTTTTCTCCCGCTTCCCCAAACTGCCCGGCAACGCGGACAGCCGTCTCGCCGGCGCTCACGGCGGCCTGGTCAAGGCTGGCGGCCACACCGTCGATTTTCTGTATTAAAGCCGCAATTTCCAGGGAACGGCCTTCAAGGGACCGGCTTATGTCGCCCAGCTTCCCGGCCGTCGCTTCCGTGATGCTCTGGATGCCGTCTTTATGTTCCTGCAGCATTCCCGCTGTCTTTTCCAGCTGTGCCGCCGCTTCTTCGGAGCCTGTTTTCAGAGCGCTGAGACGCTCGTCGAAGACAGTGCCCAGGCGCTCCAGGTTTTCCACGCCGCTTTCGGCTGACTCTTTGAAGCCGCTTTGCAGCCTGGCGAAGACGACTTTCGCCTCTTCCGCCTTTTTCATGGAATTTTCAAGCGCGGGTGCGATCGTGGAAGCCGTCTCTTCCAAAGCCTGCGCAACGAGCCGCAACGAAGCCGCCGAGTTGTCGGTGCTGAACTGTATGGAGACGGAATGCGACTCGATGGTCTGGTCGAGCCGCTCAAGGCCGTCGATCATTTTTTCCGTTCCGCTTGCAATCTCCCCGCAACGCTCGGTGATGCTGTTCTCCAGCTTTTCAATCGTGCCGGTGGCCGTTTCGGACAGGGTCGCGAGGCGGCTTGTCTGCGTATCCAGCAGAGAGCCCACGTCCTTAACGCTTTCGAGAGATTTGACGACCTCGGCGGAAAGGGCGGCCAGGCTTTCGGATCTTTCTTTCAAAACCGTATCGAGCTGCTCTGCATTTTCCTTCGCCTTGTCTCCTGCCTCGCTCAACGCAGCCGCGCGGCGTTCCAGCGTTTCATCGATGATCTTATATCGTTCATCGGCTCCTGCCGCGGCGGACTCGACGGCACGCAACGGCGCCTCAAGACTTTCCTGCACGCTCTTGATCCGTGCGGCAAGATCGTCGGACGCATGCTCGATTTTTTCCGCCTGCTCCTGAACGGCGACCGTTATTTTAGCCGATTGCTCGGCGGCAAGCGACGTCGCCGCCTCGGCCTGCGCCCTGCTCAGCTCCAGCAGTGCGGCGATGGTTTTGACGTGTTCCATATGGCTTTCGCCCGCCCGGCTGAGGCCTTCTATTTTTTCTAAAGCCGACTGCTCGATGAATTCTGCCTGTTTCTTGGATGTCTCAAGCGATTTTTCCAGTTGCCCGACCGCGACGCTGACCGCCAGGCCGACGGATTCCGCGCCTGTGATCGCAACCGAAACCGCGTCGCCCATCTGTGTCGCGGCGGCCAGGCCCGCTTCCTTGATCGCGGCCGTGCGCGACGTCAGGGAGGAGACGGCTTCCTGAAGCCTCCCTTCCTCGGCGCGGATGCGGGCTTCCAGTTCGTCGACGCGCACCGAAACCGCGTCTCCGGCCTCCTTCAGGCTGGAAACGCTTGCCGTGATCTTTTCGCTGCCGGACTCCAGCGCGTCTTTCTGTTCTTCGATCAGCTTGTTGGTGCCAGCGATCGTTTCGACAGTGCGGTTCGCCGCCGCCTCCAGCTTGCCGACATTGTCGCCGACCATGCCTGACAGCTTCTCCGTTTCGGCAGATATTTTCGCGACAGCTTCTGTGAGGCCTTTGGTTTTTTCATCGAACGCTCCATTCAGGGTTTCAAGCCGGTTCGTGGTATCGCCGATCGCCGAGTCCACGGACGCCAGGCCCGCGTTCAGGTTTTTCTCGATCGTCTTTGTCTTGACGCTCGCCTTCTCGGCAGCGGCAAGAATTTTTCCGGCGCCGCGGCCCAGGGCGGATTCCATTTCCGCGGCGCGCTCCAGAATCGTGACGGTCGCCCGGTCCCACGCTTCCGCGCCGGCCTGCGTTTTGGTTTCGATGCCGCTGGTGCGCTGTTCGATTTCAAGCGTCAGGGCCTGAAGGCGCCCTGCCCGCTCGGTCAGAAGGTCAGCCAGGCGGTCGATATGAAATTCGGTTTTTTTGGAAACACCGACGAAATCGCGGATTTCAGTACGCAACCCCTGCCGGGCATGGGATATGGCCTTGATGACGGCCTTGGACGACATCGCCAGTTCGGCGGCCTGCTGGCACAGGCGCTCCATGTCCTGATTGACCTGCTTGGCGCGCTCGCCGCTCGGGAAAATAATGGATTGCAGTTCGGTCCGCAGCGCCGCCGCATAGCGCTCGACGTCGCCGCCGCGCAGGGCGTTGCCGAGAATCATCCAGAACAATGCGACCGGGGCCAGGACCGACGCGATCAGCATGCCGATGCTCTGGACCGTCGCGTGGGCCGCATCGAAACCGTTTCCGGCCACCACCGAATACGCGCACAGTGCCAGCCAGCCCGCAGTCAAAACCCATCCGGCGATTGCGGCGCTGCGCGTCCTGCTGCCGATCCCGACCCCCGGCCTGCCGAGAACGAGCACGGAATCCGCGTCGTTATCCTGCATCTCGATTTTTTCATGCCGAGTGGCGCGGATGTCGCCTAGAATGACGTCCCCGTCCGTCGGCATGGATAATTCCGGAATGCGCAACGTATCCGCCATCTCGTCGATCCGCGCTTCCGCGTTCCGCAAGGCCTTCAGTTCTTTCAGCCGGTCTTTGGAGGATTGTATGTCGGCGCCGCTCTCTGCGATAATTTCTTCATGCTTTACGGCGGGGCGGCTGGTCATGCGGAATCTCCGGCAATCCTGGAACAAAGGGGATAGTATTTTTTATGCCCATGTGCCGGTGCGCGCAATACGCTGTTCAGGCATTATCCCGTGAAAAGCCTCTAATTGGCTCTGTTCCTGTCCTAATTTCCTGTGGATGAATTCGTTAAGGATGAAGCCGAGCGGTATTTTTTTCATCATCCTGTATCCAGCCGTTCACATAAGGAGCGCTTTGCATGTCGAGCTTTACCCGTCAGGCCCTTTTCCGGAAAAAATCAGTCGTCGCCGAACCGGGAGAAAGCAGGCTTCGCGCCGTATTGAGCGCATGGGACCTCAGCCTGCTCGGCATCGGCGCCATTATCGGCACCGGTATCTTCGTCCTGACAGGCGTGGCCGCCGCGACCCAGGCCGGGCCCGCCGTCGTCCTCTCTTTCGTCGTCGCGGGCGTTGCCTGCACCTTTGCGGCGCTTGCTTATGCCGAACTGTCCGCGAGCGTCGGCGGCTGCGGCAGCGCTTACGGTTATTCCTATGCGGCGTTCGGCGAAATGATCGCCTGGATCATCGGCTGGGACCTTGTGCTCGAATACGGGGTTTCGGTCGCCGCCGTCGCCAACGGGTGGTCGGGCTACCTGAACAATGCCATGACCGCGATTGGCATCGGCCTGCCCTCCGCCCTGACCAAGGGACCGTTCGCCATCGACTCGGTCACGAAGCTGGCGGATCCTGGAATCGTCAACCTGCCCGCCGTCGTCATCATCCTGCTGCTGATGGGCATGCTGATCGTCGGCGTCAAGGAAAGCGCGCGCCTGAACGCTGCGATGGTGTTCGTCAAGCTGCTGACGATCTGCGTTTTCGTGACCGTGGCGGTCTTTCATGTCCAGCCCGACCTCTGGCATCCGTTCATGCCGTTCGGGTGGTTCAGTCACGATGCCGATGGCAAGACAGTCGGCGTGCTGGCCGGAGCTTCGCTGGTGTTTTTCGCCTATGTCGGGTTCGATGCCGTGTCGACAGCCGTCGAGGAGGCGAAGAACCCTTCGCGGGACGTACCGATCGGCATCCTTGCGTCTCTTGGGTTTTGCACCTTCATCTATATTATCGTGTCGGGACTGCTGACCGGGATCGTGTCCTATACGGATCTGAACGTCTCGTCACCCGTCGCCCATGCCTTGCAGCTGCTTGGGATGAACTGGGCTTCGGCCCTCGTCGCGACCGGCGTGATCACGGGCCTGACGACCGTCATGCTGGTGCTGTATTACGGCCTCACCCGCATCATCTTCGCCATGTCGCGTGACGGCCTTCTGCCCAAAACATTCAGCCGTGTGAGCGAAAAGACCCATACGCCCGTCCGGACGACCGTCATATGCGGCGTGATCATGGCCGTCATGGCCGGATTCATCCCGCTGGGCACGCTGGCCGAACTGGTGAATATCGGCACGCTGGCGGCGTTCGTGCTGGTCTGCGCCGGCGTGATCGGTCTGCGCATGCGCCACCCGGACATGCCGCGGCCTTTCAAAATGCCGTTCGGCTATACGCTGCCTGTGCTCGGGGTTTTGTCCTGCGGCGCACTGATCGCCTTCCTGCCGTTTGAAACGCATATGCGTTTCATCCTGTGGCTGGCGGCGGGCATGGTGATCTATTTCCTGTATTCCGTGAAACACAGCCGGCTGGCGCTGCCGCCGGGATAGGCCTTATTTACAGGCGTCGTGCGTCGTGGGATGAGTGTCGTAAGTCGTCGCTGCCCACTGGCGCAGATCCTTGTCGGTCATATTTTTGACCTTCTCGATCCGCGGCGAATACATATAGCAGAACATATCGGGGCGCATCTTGGCGGCGTCCAGCGAGATCTTGTTGGCGAAGACCGTCCGCATCGTGTTCAGGTCGCCTTCCGGGTTTTTCGACCCGGCGCGTTTGAAGTAGTCCAGCAACTGGGTTTCGTAACCCGCGAACGTCTTGGCATGCGTGAACGTGAACTTGCGATAAGCCTGATACAGATTTTCGGCCCCGGCTTTGTATTTGTGCTGGCAGTTCAGGCCGATGACCATAAGCTCGCTGTGAATGCGTATGCCCTGTTCGGCCTCTGAATCCGCTTTGGTGTAGCATTTGTTTGAGCCCGCGAAGGCAGGGCCGGAAAGCAGAACAGACAGGCAGGCCGCAGCCATCAGCATACGCTTCATCATTCATATCCTTGTTGTTTGTCCGGCTCATTGCTAACCGGAAACGGGGGCGCGATGCAATCAAATACATCAGCGAAGCGGGGGCGCTTGTAATCGCAATGCTTGCCGTAACGGGCCAAAATATGTTTTAACACAGGCGTCAACGCGGCAAAGAGAACCATGACACAGAGCCCGGCCAAAAAGCTGTTCATAAAAACCTGGGGCTGCCAGATGAACGTCTATGACAGCACCCGCATGGCCGATGTCCTGGCCCCCCTCGGCTATGTCCAGGCGGACGGGCCCGAGGACGCGGACATGGTCATTCTGAACACCTGCCATATCCGCGAAAAAGCCACTGACAAAGTCTTTTCCGAACTCGGACGCCTGCGTGAAAACCAGGAAGACAAGAAAGCCAGGGGCGGGCGCATGCTGCTGGCCGTTGCCGGATGCGTGGCCCAGGCCGAGGGCGATTTCATTCTCCAGCGCGCGCCTTATGTGGACATGGTGTTCGGCCCCCAGACCTATCACGAACTGCCCCAGATGGTGATGCGCGCGACCGGCGAACGGATCGTCAACACCGAATTCCCCGTCATCTCCAAATTCGACCTTCTGCCGAACGAACAGAACAGCCAGGGCCCGGCGGCGTTCCTGTCGATCCAGGAAGGCTGCGACAAATTCTGCACGTTCTGCGTCGTTCCCTACACGCGCGGCGCCGAATATTCCCGTTCCGTTCAATCGATTCTCGATGAAGCCAGGCGCCAGCGTGACGGCGGCACCAGGGAAATCACCCTGCTGGGCCAGAACGTCAACGCCTATCACGGCGAACATGACGGCGTGACCTGGGGTCTGGGCGAACTGATCGCCGCCGTGGCTGCCATCGACGGCATCGAACGCATCCGTTACATGACCTCGCACCCGTCCGACATGGACCAGAGCCTGATCGACGCGCATCGCGATGTCCCCGAACTGATGCCGTTCCTGCACCTTCCCGTGCAGAGCGGATCGGACCGCACTTTAAAGGCGATGAACCGCAAGCATACGGCCGACCACTACCGCGACATTATAGCCCGGGTGCGCGCGGCGCGCCCGGATATCGCCCTGTCCTCGGATTTCATCGTCGGTTTTCCCGGTGAGACGGATGAAGATTTCGAACAGACCATGCAGCTGGTCCGCGATATAGGCTTTGCCTCCGCTTATTCCTTCAAATACAGCCCGCGCCCCGGCACTCCGGCGGCCGGCCTGAAAAGCCTGGTGCATGAAAAAATCAAGGATGAGCGCCTGCAGCGGCTTCAGACCCTTTTGTTCAACCAGCAACTGGCCTTCAACCAGCGCACGGTCGGCAAGGCCATGCCTGTCCTGCTGGACCGCAAAGGCCAGAAAGACGGTCAGCTCCACGGGCGCACCCCCTATAACCAGTCGCTCCATGTCGAGGCGCCCCAGGAAAAATTTGGCACTATTCATAAAATTATGGTAACGAAGGCACATATTAACGGTGTTACGGGAATGTGTGTCTGAGTGACTGGTAAAAAAAGAAGAAGCAAAAAGCCAGGTTTTTATAATATTTATTCGGATGGAAGCGCCTACAAAAATGGGCGTGTCATGGGTGCCGGCTGGGTCATCCTGAAAGGCCATCATCAAGAAAAGTATTTACGGAGCAACCAGGAAATCGGCCATCGATCCGACGGCTCGTCCACCATCGCCGAAATCTATGCCGTCTGTTACGCCCTTCATGCCATACAGGATCCGGCCAACATTATCGTTCATACTGACGAGCCGGCCTTGCGAAAGCGTTGAGAAGCAGGAACGCGCTTGAAAAATGGATGAAAAGGTCGGAACGCAAGCCAACTCTTCTCTTTGCGCTGGTTGCTCTGAAGGATCAAATTTCCCGGCATAATTATGTATCATCAAACCTGGTAAACAGCGTGAGTCGCGTTTTTCACGTCGAAGCGCACAAGCTCGCCCGAAAAGCCTGCGACAGGATTATGCATAAAGCGAACCGGTCATTTGACGCGCACCCATCGGATGCGCTCGTTATAGCGTTCCCTGCAGAAAAAAAGATGGCTTTATCCGCCTAAAACATCCCTATGCCCTTTAAGTCTTCCCTAATCATATTATAATAAAATTTACCTTTAGATAAGGAGTCAGGGCCATTCCGAAAACCACACTGCAGGAACATATCGTATTCGAAGATAACCGTCTTCTGCCAATGCTTTACGGGGAACAGAACGGCCACCTGAAAAAAATCGAAGCGGCCCTGCATGTGGAGATCGGCGACCGCGGCAACGAACTCACAATAAGCGGTGCGCCGCAACAGGCCGAAAAGGCCCGCGCCGTTCTTGAGGCTTTATGGAGCCGTGTCAAAAAAAGCCAGCATGTGGGACCGGGCGAAGTCGACGCCGCCATCAGATTTCTCAACGAAAACGGCAAGCATGACGAGAACGGGTCCATCGAAGGATTCAACGTGAACGAAAACGCAATCGTGACGCGCAAGAAGCGCGTCAACGCCCGCACGCCGCAGCAGGCCGCTTACATCAATGCCCTGAAAAGCAACCAGCTTGTGTTCGGGCTCGGTCCTGCGGGCACCGGCAAGACGTATCTGGCCGTCGCGCGTGCGGTCGAGATGATGGAGACAGGAAAAGTCGAACGGATCATCCTGTCGCGCCCCGCTGTCGAGGCAGGAGAGCGAATCGGTTTCCTGCCCGGCGAGATGAGGGAGAAAATGGATCCTTATATGCGCCCGCTTTACGATTCCCTGCATGACCTGATGCCGGGCGAAAAAGTGGAAAAAAAGCTGCTGGCCGAGGAGATCGAGATCGCGCCGCTGGCTTTCATGCGCGGACGCACCCTCAACAATGCGTTCGTCATTCTTGACGAGGCGCAGAACACCACGACCATGCAGATGCTGATGTTCCTGACCCGCCTCGGTGAAAATTCCTACATGGCGGTGACCGGCGACCCCAGCCAGATCGACCTGCCGGACGGCACGCGCTCCGGCCTTATGGAAGCGTCTGAAATCCTCAAAGGCGTTGAGGACATTTCTTTTATCCGTTTCACCCACACCGATGTCGTGCGCAGCAAGATCGTCGAGCGTATCGTGCAGGCTTACGAAGGCCGCAAAAAGAATTGACCGTGGAAATCGACATCACCGTCAGCGACCCAGGCTGGGAGGACCAGGATTTCGATCCTTTGCCTTTAGTCAAAACCGCCGTCGAGGCTACGCTCAGAGATGCCGCGATGCCTTCGGCCTTGAAAAGCCCAAAAGACCTTGAACTGTCCGTGCTTCTCACCGGCGATTCTGACATTCGGACTCTTAACCGCGAATACCGGAACCAGGACAAGCCGACCAACGTGCTGTCCTTTGCGACCCTTGACGATCCCGACAGCGTTACCCTGGCCTCCCTGCCCGGCCCGTTTCACCTGGGCGACATGGTGCTGGCGCTGGAAACGCTGAAAAGAGAGGCGGAAGAGCAGGAAAAAGCGCTCTCCGGCCATTTTACCCATCTTGTCGTGCATGGGACGCTCCACCTCCTGGGGTACGATCATAGGGAGCCGGGCGAGGCCGACGCTATGGAATCCCTTGAAATTACGGTTCTCGCGAATCTCGGGATTGAAAATCCTTATAAAAATCCGGATTTTATGCCAGAATGACGGGATGTTTAAGATGAATGAAGCCGAAACGGGCGAAAGCGGCCCCGGCGAAGTCCCGGAAAAGAAGCGGAAGGGCGGCGTGTCCAGCCTTCATATCGTCCAGACCCCCGAACAGCAGAACAATCCCGAAGCCCCGATAAAGGAACGGTTCGCCCCCGGCGTCGTTGACTGGTTGAAAACCATGGTGAAAGGCAAATCCGACACGACCCTGCGCGAAGCGCTTGAGGAGTATATCGAGGAAGCGGAAGCGGATGGCAGTCTTGCCTCGCTGAACGGCCAGGAACGGTCCCTGATCGGCAATATCTTGAAACTGCGCGACCTGAATGTCATGGATGTTATGATCCCGCGCGTCGATATCGTCGCCATCGATGTGAACACGTCCCAGAAAGACCTGTTGTCCCTGCTGGCGGAAGAACAGTTCAGCCGCCTGCCCGTTTACCGGGAATCGCTCGATGACGTTCTGGGCACCATTCATATCAAGGATATTCTTGCCACGCTTGCCAAGGGTCAGGCCGTGCATATTCCCGACCTTGTTCGCGACGTGCCGATCGTCGCCCCGTCCATGCCCGTGCTCGACCTGCTGCTGATGATGAAACAGAAACGCCGCCACATGGCGCTGGTGGTCGACGAATACGGCGGGATCGACGGCCTGGCGACCATCGGCGACGTGATTGAATCCATCGTCGGGGAGGTCGAGGACGAGTACGATCAGGAAGCCCAGCCGCATTTGAACCGCCTGGCCGACGGCACGGTCGAGGCCGACGGCCGCGTCGATACGGACGAATTCGAGGAACGCTTCGGCAGCATTCTTACGGAAGACGAGCGCGAGGATATCGATACGCTCGGCGGACTTGTCTTCGCGCTGGCCGGTCGGATCCCCGCCCGCGGTGAAATCATCACTCATTCTTCGGGTATGATTTTCGAAGTCATCGATGCCGATCTGCGCCGGGTGAAGCGCCTGCTTATCAAGAATATTCCCCAAAGCTGAGAACGGCGCTATATAGCTGTCTCCGCGTTTTATATGTTCCCCGGACACGACATGGCATTACCTCAGGCATTGCGCTCGTTTGAAAGCCGCCCGCTTTATATACGCCTTGCGGCGCCTTTCATCGCCGGGGCCGTCATGGTTCCGGCCCTGCCGCCCCATTCCTTATGGGCGACGCTGTGGTTCGGCTTCAGCGCTTTTTATATCCTGTTGTCGCGGACGCAGACAAAAAAAGAGGCTTTTTTTTATGGGTGGATGTTCGGCTTCGGCTATTTCGTCTTCGGTCTGTCCTGGATCGCCAACGCCCTTACCGTGGACGGCAGCACTTATTCCTGGGTTATTCCGCTTGCGATAGCAGGACTTCCGGCCCTTTTGTCCATCTTTACCGGACTGGCCTCCCTGCTCTGCAGGCGGCTTTCGGACATGAGCGGACTGTCGGGCCTGCTGGCCTTTTCGGGGTTTATCAGCCTGTTCGAATGGCTGCGCGGTCATGTATTCACCGGCTTTCCGTGGAATCTCTACGGTTATGGGTGGGATGGGGTTGCGAGCATCGCCCAGACGGTGTCTATCTTCGGTGTTTACGGCCTGACCGTTCTGACGGTTCTGTGGGCCGCCGCCCCCGGCTTTCTTTTTGTCAGTAAAGGAAGCCGAACGTTCAAAACCGTAACGGCTCTTATCCTGTACGGCCTGCTGGGAACATGTTTTGTATGGGGCCATCAGCGGCTGGACGCAAACCCGACGAAGTATAAAGACAATTTCATTCTGCGCATCGTCCAGCCGTCCATTCCGCAATCCATGAAATGGAATCTCGAAAAAGCCATAGACAGCTTTCAGCGTATCGCCGCCGCGTCGTCGGCTGATAATTTCAAGGCAAGGCCCGACGCCACCGTTCTGATGATCTGGCCGGAAACAGCCGTAACCCAGGACGTGATTCAGCATCCGATTGCTCTGAACGTCCTGAAGAACGAGTTCAGCCTATATCCGCGCAATTTCTATCTCGCTACAGGTCTGTTGCGCTGGGAAACGGCGGGCGGCAAGGAAAAATTCTATAACAGTATCGGCATTTACGACCGCAACCTGAACCGCATCGAAACATACGATAAATCTCACCTGGTGCCCTTTGGGGAGTATATCCCTTTCAGCCGCTGGATTCCCGCCAACCCCATGGTGGCGACAGACGGTTTTGAATCCGGCGGAGGCCCGGGCGTTCTCGCCATCCCTCTCGGACCTAATAAGGCGTTCACCGTCAGCCCGACTATATGTTACGAGGTCATATTTCCCGGACATGTCGTCCCGCGCGGCGCGCGTCCCGGCTTATTGCTGAACGTCACGAATGACGGCTGGTATGGTGACAGTGCTGGCCCGCGCCAGCATCTTTCCATCGCCCGCTTCCGCGCCATCGAAGAGGGTGTGCCCATGGCGCGCGCCGCTAATACCGGCATTTCGGCGGTTATCGATCCTTACGGCCGATATTTGTGGCGATCAGACCTGTTCGCGGTGACATCCAGTAATATCTCATTGCCTGAGGCAACGCGTGTGCGGACGTTATATGCCCGTTTCGGTGACTGGCTTGCTCTGGCTTTGATCGGTATTTTGTGCTGTGCAGCTTTTGTCGGAAGAGGCAAACAAAAAACTTTGGATTAATACTTATGGTCAGTTGAAAAAGTTTCGCTTGCATACATATGTATTGCCTAGGTAAATTGCCTTCATTCTGAAAACTCTTTATTTATGCGCGGAATTCATGCGCAAGGTTTGTAAATCATGGTCACGAAAAAAGCCGCTGTACGTAAAAAGAAACCGGTAGACAGCCGTATCGGTAAAAAGGGCCGCGCCAATCCGGTCGACGCCCATGTCGGCGGTCGTCTGCGCATGCGCAGGTCGCTTCTCGGCATGAGCCAGGAAAAACTCGCAGAATCAGTCGGCCTGACCTTTCAGCAGGTTCAGAAATACGAACGCGGCGCGAACCGTGTCAGCGCGAGCCGGCTTTATCAATTCAGCAAAATCCTTGATGTGCCTGTGGCTTTTTTCTTCGAGCAGTACACGGACACGTCGCGGGCGTCCGGCCTTTATAATTTCAAGGGCGGCATGGCCGACAACGACCAGGAAGGCTTTGTCGCCGACGAACGTCTGTACGACAAGGAAACCATAGAGCTGTTGCGCATCTATTATTCCGTCCAGGAGCCGAAGGATCGCAAGGATCTTTTGAAAATTCTGCGCTCCATGGCCCAGAAGATGAAATAAGGCCGGTTTTCCCGGCATTCCTGCTTGATCCCCTGCGTTCTTGACGGTAACGTTAACTATTATGATGAACGTTATGTGGGGACATACTGATCATGCCACATCTTGCCGGAACAGCCGCTAAAATGTCCGATATTGACGCGAACGCAGAACTGAAAGATTTTCATTTCACATCGGAATCCGTTGCCGAAGGTCACCCTGACAAAATATGCGACCAGGTTTCGGACGCTATCCTGGATCTTTGCATCGAATCCGATCCTGAATGCCGCGCCGCCATCGAATGCGTGGCCACCAGCAATTACCTTGGCATCTTCGGCGAGGCGCGCGACAGTATCACGCACGAAGCGATGGAAGAGACCGCGCGCAACGTCATTAAGAAAATCGGCTACGAGCAGCAGGATTTCCACTGGAAGACGATCGATGTCGACGTGAAAGTCCATAAACAGTCAGCCGATATCGCCGTCGGGGTCGACGCGGCGGGCAATAAGGATGAAGGCGCGGGCGACCAGGGCATCATGTTCGGCTATGCCTGCCGTGAAACCGAAGCCCTGATGCCCGCGGCCATCCATTATTCCCACGCGATCCTGAAGTCGCTGGCCGATGCGCGCCATTCCGGCGTGCTTGCGAAGCTGGGGCCCGACGCCAAATCGCAGGTATCGCTTGAATATCGTGGCGGCAGGCCCGTGCACGCCACCTCGATCGTCGTGTCGACCCAGCATGACGAGGGGGTCGAACAGGAAGAGGTGCGGGAATGGGTCCGCCCTCACGTCATGAAAATTCTTCCCGAAGGCTGGATGTGCCCTGAAAACGAATTCTACGTCAACCCGACGGGCCGCTTCGTCATCGGCGGGCCCGTTGGCGATACCGGCCTTACCGGTCGCAAGATCATCGTCGACACTTACGGCGGCTCCTGCCCCCATGGCGGCGGCGCTTTTTCGGGCAAGGATCCCACCAAAGTCGACAGATCAGCCGCCTATGCCGCGCGCTATGTGGCAAAAAACATTGTGGCGGCGGGATATGCCGGCCGCTGTACCGTTCAGCTTTCATATGCAATCGGGGTGAGCAAGCCGCTGTCGGTTTACGTGAACACTCACGGCACAGGATCGATCCCCGAGGCGAAAATTATAAAGGCTTTGGGACATGTCATCGACCTCAGCCCGCGCGGGATCCGCGAACATCTTAAAATGAACCGCCCGATTTATGCACGCACCGCCGCCTATGGTCATTTTGGACGCGCCCCCGAGGCCGATGGCGGGTTCAGCTGGGAACGGCTGGATCTTGTCGAGGCGCTGCAAAAAGAACTTGGCTGAATGTCCGGCGGCACACCTGAAGACAAACGCCGGGTTTACGGCCGGCGGCTCGGTCGCCCGCTAAAAGGGCAGCGTCAGTCCGTCCTTAAAACGCTATTGCCCGTGCTGCAAATTCCGGAATCGCCCGATCCGATTGATCTTTCTGGAATGTTTGGGACCGAGCCATCGTCTTTATGGATGGAAATCGGCTTCGGCAGCGGGGAGCATTTGTCTGCCCTGCTCCGCCGCCATCCCGACCGGCATTACATCGGCGCCGAGCCTTTCATCAACGGCATGGCTGCCTTTTTAAAAGACATCAAAGACGAACCGGACTGCATAAGCCGCGTCCGTGTCTGCATGGACGATGCCATACCTGTCGTCAGGCGCCTTCCAAAGAATGCCCTGGACGGAATTTACGTCCTGAATCCCGATCCGTGGCCGAAGACGCGTCATCATAAAAGACGCATCATCAGTCAGGAAAACCTCGATTTTTTCTCCAGCGCTTTGAAGAGCGGCGGACAGCTGATCATGGCGACGGATGTCGACGATCTCGCCCAGTGGATGGTCACGGAGGCTTCACGTCATCCGGATTTCGTCTGGACGGCGGAAACGGCGGAAGACTGGAAAACCAGGCCGGAAGACTGGATTGAAACCCGCTATGAGACCAAGGGAACGAGGGCAGGCAGAACCCAAACCTACTTGCTGTTCAAAAAGATTTTTTGAACAGCATTACTGCTTCAAGCAATTGAAAAAGCTCGGTCAGGTTGGATACGCTTCACTGAAAGAGCAAGCTGTATCTATCCCAGGGTCGCTTTCAATGCGCTGGTTATTGCACAAATTTTTTCTTGAGAAGATCCAGCCATGGTCCGGGCAAAAGCTAGATCTAAATCCTCGTTATAACCATCACCTGTGTAATATTCGGCCAAAAAGGCACCTCTAGCAGCTTTCAGTATGTTAACGGTTTCATTGCTAGGCGAGCCATCGGCGCCAATCACTTCCAATGCACGATTAACACCCGCTTTTAAAAAAGCTAACTGAGCAGGATCTCCTACATATTCTCTTCTTATTCCGTCGCTTTGCGCATCATAAACTGTCATGTGATTCCTTTTTGATCCATCATGATATAATTACTAATTTTTATCATATGTATAATAAACTATCAACTAAATAGGTATATATAGCAAACAGTATTGAAAGTTCTTGCTTTCACACATTTAGAGCTTTATATAAGTTTCACATTTCCTGTTCTATCTGATCAGGTGGGCTTTTGGCCCGCCTTTTTTGTTATCAAAGGCAAGACAGTATGCGTCAGACGGCACTGGAAAGCAGGATTGCGGATATGATCGAACCGGTGGTAGCCGAAAAGGGCCTTTCCCTGGTTTGTGTCCGCTTAACCGGCGAAGGCGGTGAGAGTACCCTGCAGGTCATGGCCGAGGATCCTGCCACAAGGAAAATAGGCGTTGAAGACTGCGCCAGGTTAAGCAGGGAAATCGCCGCCATCCTTGACGTCGAAGACCCGATCAAGGGCCGGTACAGGCTGGAAGTCGGTTCTCCTGGAATTGATCGCCCGCTGACGAAGGCGAAGGATTTTGAGGATTTTGCCGGGTTCGAGGCCCGTGTGGAAATCTTCCCGCCCATCGAAGGGCAGAAACGGTTTAAAGGCCGGATTCACGGTATCGGCGACGGTGCGGTGAAGCTGGAAACAGAAACGGGGCCTGTCGGCCTGCCGCTGGAATCGATCCAGAAGGCGCGGCTGGTCCTGAACGACGATTTAATTGCGAAAACCAGACAGAAGACTGAAGAGGAAAGCGAAAATGGAACTGCTGCAGGTAGCTGACGCCGTCGCAAGGGAAAAAAACATCGAGCGCGATATCGTTCTCGAGGCCATGGAAGAGGCGATCCAGAAGGCCGGACGCTCCAAATACGGCCATGATCATGATATCCGCGCCCATATCGACCGCAAATCCGGCGGTATCGAACTGAAACGCTATCGCGCCGTGGTCGAGGAAGTGACCGACGAAGTCCAGCAGATGACCGTCGCACATGCCCGCCGTATCAAGCCGGGCGTTGACGTCGGCGACTTCCTGGTCGACGATCTGCCCCCGCTCGATTTCGGCCGGATTGCCGCGCAGACCGCCAAACAGGTCATCATGCAGAAAGTGCGCGAAGCGGAGCGCGCAAAACAGTTCGATGAATTCAAGGACCGCGTCGGTGAAATCATGAACGGCGTCGTCAAACGCGTCGAATACGGCAACGCGACCATCGATCTCGGCGGCAAAGGCGAGGCCATGCTTCGCCGGGACGACACCCTGCCCCGCGAACATCTCAAAAACGGCGACCGTATCCGTGCGCTGATCTATGACGTGCGCCAGGAACTGCGCGGCCCGCAAATCTTCCTGACCCGTACCCGTCCTGAATTCATGGCGAAGCTGTTCATGCAGGAAGTGCCGGAAATTTACGACGGCATCATCGAAATCCGCGCCGTCGCCCGCGACCCGGGCAGCCGCGCGAAGATTGCGGTTATCTCCCGCGATTCGTCCATCGATCCTGTCGGCGCGTGCGTTGGCATGCGCGGCAGCCGGGTTCAGGCCGTCGTCAACGAGCTGCAGGGCGAAAAGATCGATATCGTGCCCTGGGTCAATGATGTTGCCTCCTTTACGGTCAGCGCCCTTGCCCCCGCCGAAGTCTCGAAAGTCGTGCTGGATGAAGAAAAGCACCGAATGGACGTCGTCGTTCCTGAAGAACAACTGTCGCTCGCCATCGGCCGCCGCGGCCAGAACGTGCGCCTGGCGTCGCAGCTTACCGGCTGGGACATCGACATCATGACCGAAGCGGAAGAATCCGAACGCCGCACCGAGGAATTCAACAAACGTTCCTCGCTGTTTATCGAGGCGCTGGATATCGACGAAGTATTCGCGCAGCTTCTGGTGGCCGAAGGCTTCCGCAGCATTGAGGAAGTGGTGGAAACCCCGCTCTCCGAAATGACCCAGATCGGCGGGCTGACCGAGGAGATCTCCTCGGAACTTCAGAACCGTGCCCGCGTCTGGCTGGAAGCCAAGATGAAACGCCTGCAGGAAAGGCAAAAGGAACTGGGAATCCAGGAAGACCTTATTGCCACCGAAGGCCTGACGCCCGATATGATTATCAGGCTGGGTGAGGGTGGCGTCAAAAGCCGCGACGATCTGGCCGATCTGGCGGCCGACGAACTGCGCGACCTGGTCGGCGCCGACACCATGAGCATGGAACAGGCCAACGACATGATCATGAAGGCGCGCGCCCACTGGTTCGCCGATGAAGAACCTCCTGCGTCGCAGGCGGTACAAATGTAACTTTTATAAATCCGCAAGGGCTGATTGATGACCGAGACGAAAGACAAGACGACGGACGAAAAGAAAACTTTGAGCCTTGGCGGTGGTACGCTGAGCCTGAAAGGTGCGCCCGGTGCTGGCAAAAGCTTTACGTCTCCTGCAAGGGGCGGCGGCAGGCCGGTCGCGGTCGAAGTCCGCCGCAAGCGCGGCCAGGCGCCCTCTTCGGGCGAAGAGGCAACCGGACGCGCCGGCCAGGATCTTCGTCAGCTGACGTCCAGTGAACGCGAAGCCCGCATCCGGGCCTTGAAAGAGGCGGAGGAAGCCGCGCCGCGCCGCAAGGTCGAAGACAACAGCATGATCGGATCGACCGTCACGCGAAAAGTCGAAGAAGAGCCGAAGGTTGCCGACGCGGATCTTGCCCGCCGTCTCGAACTCGAAGAACTGCAGCGTATCGAGGCCGAGGAAAACCAGCGCCGCAAGGTCGACGACCAGACCCGCCAGCCTGCCGACGCCCTGCGCTCGCCCGCTTTCAAAGGCCGCAAGGAAGGCCTCGATGCGGATGCTGAAGAGGAAGAGAGTTACCGCGCCCGCATGAAGCGCAACCAGGGCCAGGTGCGCGCGCCCAAGGCGAAAACCGAGGACGAGGATCGCCGTCGCGGACGCCTGACGGTGACGCAGGTCCTGAACGAAGATTACGAACGCGACCGCGGCCCTTCTCTGGCCGCGCGGCGCCGCGCCGCGCAAAAGGCCCGCATGTCCGCAGGCATGGATACGCAGGCGAAGCAGTCTCGCGAAATCGTCGTGCCGGAAATCATCACGGTCCAGGAACTGGCCAACCGTATGGCTGAAAAAAGCGGCGATCTGATCAAATCGCTGATGAAAATGGGTGTTATGGCGACCATAAACCAGCCGATCGACGCCGATACGGCGGAACTCCTGATCGTCGAATTCGGCCACAAGATCAAGCGTGTGACCGAAGCCGATGTCGAGGAAGGCCTGGAAGGCATCGTCGATACGGATGAACAGCTTCTGCCTCGCCCGCCCGTCGTCACCATCATGGGTCACGTCGATCATGGCAAGACCTCCCTGCTTGACGCCTTGCGCCAGACCGATGTCGTGTCCGGCGAAGCCGGCGGCATTACCCAGCATATCGGCGCCTACCAGGTGACGATGTCCTCGGGCGCGAAAATCACTTTCCTCGATACGCCTGGCCATGCCGCCTTCACCGAAATGCGTGCGCGCGGCGCCAACGTTACTGACCTTGTGGTCCTGGTCGTTGCGGCCAATGACAGCATCATGCCCCAGACGGTCGAGGCGATTAACCATGCCAAGGCGGCCGGTGTGCCGATCCTGATCGCCATTAACAAGGTCGATCTCCCCGACGCCAACCCGCAAAAGGTCAAGCAGGACCTTCTCCAGCACGAAGTTGTCGTCGAGGATATGGGCGGCGACGCGCTGGCAATCGAAGTCTCCGCCAAGAAAAAACTGAACCTCGACAAGCTGGAAGAAGCGATCCTCCTGCAGGCTGAGATCCTGAACCTTCGGGCCAACCCCAACCGGGCTGCTGTCGCGACTGTTGTCGAGGCGAAGCTGGAACAGGGGCGCGGCCATGTCGCGACCGTCCTGATCCAGCGCGGCACCCTGAAAATCGGCGACATCTTTACCATCGGCGCCGAATGGGGCCGCGTCCGCGCCATGGTCAACGATCACGGGAAACCCATCACGGAAGCCGTCCCAGGCCAGCCTGTCGAAGTGCTGGGCCTGAACGGCGCCCCGGACGCTGGCGACCGCCTGATCGTCGTCAACGACGAGGCCAAGGCGCGCAGCGTTGCGGAATACCGTCAGCGCAAACGCCGCGAGGCTGAAAACCTGAAACGCGCCGGCGGCACCTCCTTCGAGCAGAAACTGGCGGCAGCCCGCACAGGCGCGAAAAAGGAACTGGGCATCCTTGTCAAAGCCGACGTCCATGGCTCGGTCGAGGCGATCATCGGATCCCTGCGCAAGCTTGAAGAAGAGAACGACGAAATCGCGGTGCGCATCCTGCACTCCGGGGTCGGCGGCATCACGGAATCCGACATTACGCTGGCCAATGCGTCCAAGGCCATGGTCGTCGGGTTCAACGTCCGCGCCAACGCCCAGGCGCGGGAACTGGCGGAACGCGAAGGCGTCGATCTGCGCTACTACAACATTATCTACAACGTGATCGACGACGCCAAGGCCATCATGAGCGGCATGCTGTCGCCTATCGTCCGCGAAGAGTATCTGGGCCAGGCTTCCGTGCGCCAGGTCTTCAACATCACCAAGGTCGGCAAGGTCGCTGGCTGCATGGTTACCAAAGGCAGCGTCAAGCGCGGCGCGAAAGTACGCCTGCTGCGCGACGATGTGGTCATCCACGAAGGTACGCTCAAGACCCTCAAGCGCTTCAAGGACGAGGTCAAGGAAGTCAAGGAAGGCATGGAATGCGGCATGGCATTTGAAAACTATGACGACGTGAAAGATAACGACGTCATCGAGTGCTATGAAATCGTGACGGAGGCCCGGAAGCTGGCCTGATTGACATACAATCGGAAGTTCGAGGGGATTTGAAATCGATGAGCCAGTCTACAGGACCTTCACAGCGTCAGCTTCGCGTCGGCGAACAGGTGCGGCACGCCATCGTGGAAGTGCTTCAGCGCGGCAAGTTCGACGACATCGCCCTGATCGACGCTTCGCATGACGTGACCGTATCGGAAGTCCGTGTCAGCCCCGACCTCAAAAACGGTACGGCCTACGTAATGACGCTCGGGGGCGCGCATATGGACGCCGTGCTGCCCGCCCTCAACGAGGCCGCTTTTTACTTTCAAAAAGAGATCGGCCGCAGGCTCCAGCTTAAATTCACGCCCCGCCTGAAATTCGTGCGTGATACCAGCTTCGACGAAGCGCAGAAAATCAACGCGCTGCTCAAAGACCATACCCATGGGCAGACGTAAAAAGGGCGATATCGTCAACGGCTGGGTTAACCTGGATAAACCGTTCGACATGACTTCGACCGACGCGCTGGCCCGTGTGCGCCGCGCGCTGAACGCTCAGAAGGCGGGGCATGGCGGCACGCTCGATCCTCTGGCAACCGGCATCCTTCCCATTGCCCTGGGCGAAGCAACCAAAACCATTCCCTACTGCCAGGATGCTTTTAAAATTTACAAATTCGATGTGATCTGGGGTGTGGCGCGCAGCACGGATGACGCTGAAGGCGACATTGTTGCGCGATCTGACGTCAGGCCGGCTGCCGAGGACGTAAAAGACTGTCTGTCTGCGTTCATAGGCGACATTCAGCAGACGCCGCCCCGCTTTTCAGCGATTAAAATAGAAGGACAGCGCGCCTATGACCTTGCCCGGGCGGGCGAGGAAATTGAAATGCTGCCGCGTCCCGTTTATATCGAATCCCTTGAAATGCTTGCCTTTGAAAACGGATTTGCCACGTTCAGGGCGGTATGCGGCAAGGGGACCTATATGCGGTCCCTCGCCCGCGACCTGGCCGAGAAGCTCGGCACGGTTGGGCATATCGCCAACCTGAGACGCGAAGCGGTAGGCGCGCTGACCGAAAAAACCTCGATTTCTCTTGAAAAACTTGAGGAATATGCGCATAGTGCGCGCCTTGACGAAATACTGCTTCCCGTCGAGACCGTGCTGGACGACATCCCGGCACTGGCCGTAAACGAGCGGGAAGCGGTGCAGCTGAAGAACGGGCAGAAGCTCCTGTTCATTTCAAGGCCCGATATCGACCGTCTTCATGGCGCCGGCATCGACTTTGACGATGAATATGCGACCGCCCTTGCCGTCTACCGGAACAAGCCGATTGCGGTGGTTTCTGTAAACGGGACGGAACTTCAACCGCTGCGTGTTTTAAACCTCTAACGATGGAGACTCCGATGTCGGTAGCAGCCGAAAAGAAACTGGAAATTGTAAAAGATTACGCGACCAAGAAAGGCGATACCGGTTCGCCGGAAGTTCAGGTCGCCCTCCTGACCGAACGCATCAACAGCCTGTCCGGTCATCTGCAGACCCATGCGAAAGACGTGCATAGCCGCCGCGGCCTTCTGGCCATGGTCGCCCGCCGCCGCAAACTGCTGGATTACCTGAAGCGCGTGGATGAAAAGCGCTATCAGTCGCTGATCGAACGCCTCGGCATTCGCCGCTAAAATATTTCTGCTTAAAGGATCAGCCCCTCTCCGGTCTGGAGAGGGGCTGATTTTTTATTTGTTTTCCTGTTTGTATCGTTCGATGCCTTCAAGAATCATTTTCTTGGCTTCGTCGACATCGCCCCAACGGACGGTCTTGACCCATTTGCCTTTTTCAAGATCCTTGTAATGCGAAAAGAAATGCTCGATCTGCTCCAGCAGGATCGGGCGGACGTCCTTATAGTTCTTGATGTTGTCGTGATACGGATACAGGCGCGCCACAGGCACGGCGATGATTTTCTCATCCATGCCAGCCTCGTCTTCCATGATCAGCACGCCGACGGGGCGCGCGGGCAGCACGGCGCCGGGCATGACCGGCATGTGCGAAATCACCAGACAGTCGACCGGATCGCCGTCACCCGACAGGGTATGCGGCACGAACCCGTAATTGCCGGGGTAGAACATCGCGGTATGAAGGAAGCGGTCGACGAATACTGCCCCTGATTCCTTGTCCATCTCATATTTGATGGGTTTCCCGCCACGCGGATTTTCGATGATGACGTTGACTTCGGCGGGCACGTCTTTCCCGGTCTTGATCTTAGAGATGTCCATGATGTTTCCTGAAAGTATGGTGTTATGCAATATCGCAGTGCAATATCACGCCAACCCTATCTTCTCAAGAAAATAAACCGGGTTCGGGTTCGGCTTGCTTTGGCACTATAGAGCGAATGACAGGATAAGCAGACACCGCTCCGCTCGCCCAGTCTTCAAAAGACTTTCCACCTGCAAAGCTTTTAAAGGCATCCGTAAATCCAGGATCGTTGCTGCCCAGCAAGCGTTCCATTTCAAGGAGTTCGCCCGCCGGCCAAACGCCGTATGCCTCATATTGCCTCATTTTCACAACATAAGCCGCAGCTTTCACTTCAGGGGTGGCAAGTTCAGCCACTCTTGTGTACGCGGCAATTCTGGCAATAGATGAAGTTAAACCTCCACGGCTGGTATACCAGAGCAAGCTTTCGGCTTGAGCAGCCACATCCCCAGAACCCGGGCCTTTACCATCGCCACTACCACCGGCAGCGAGCGCAAGTCTGCTGGATAAGCTGTTAGTACTCATTTTTAAAACCTTCTTATATTATGAACTGCTGTAGCAATAGCATATCAAATTCTTACAGCGCAAACTTGGCAGAAGAATGGGTCAGGAAGCCGCTTTTCTGTCTTCAAGAAACGAGCGGCTTACGATGCGTCCGTTTTCCAGCTTGAAGACAAGGGGAACGCCCGTCGGCAGTTCGGCCTGGTTGATCGTTTCCGGCGTTTCCGCTCCTAGAATGATCAGAAGTGCCCTTAACGAATTGCCGTGGGCGGCGACCAGCACGTTTTTACCCTGATCGAGCATGGGCTTGATATGGCTTTCAAAATAAGGCCGCACCCTTTTCTCGACGACGTCCTGCAGGCTTTCGCCGCCGGGCGGCTGGATATCATAGGACCGGCGCCAGATATGCACCTGCTCCTCGCCGTATTTCTTGCGGGTATCGTCTTTATTAAGGCCGGTCAGGTCGCCGTAATCACGTTCCCGCAGATCGTCGTGCTGGACCATCGTTTTGATCAGGGCTTCCTGGCCGCAGGATTTCAGGGCGATTTCGGCGGTATTGCGAGCGCGCTTGAGCGTGCTGGTAAAAACCTGGTCGAACACGATGCCAGCCCCGGCAAGGCGTTTGCCCGCCTCGGCGGCTTCTTCGCGCCCGGCGTCGCTCAGGTCGATATCATGAAAACCGGTAAAGCGATTTTCCAGGTTCCACTGGCTCTGACCGTGGCGGAGAAGGACGAGATAATTGGACATGGTTCCTCAGAATTGACGGGTAACGAACATTTTCCAGCCCATGCGAAAGGCGTTGAAGCCCAGCACGAACAGGAGGGCGGCGACGACGATATAAGCCGATTTCACGGCAAATGCTCCATAAACACCCATAATCGATAGGGCGATCAGGACTAATCCGACAAAGAAGAAAACCGGGCTTATGAATACGCGCGTTATCCACTCAAATGTCATGGCAAAGATCTCCTTTAAAGATCGGTCAGATTTATACGGAAATTTCAGTGAAATGCAAAGATCAATAATACGCGATTAGAATAATTACACGATAGCAATGCTATGGCAAGCCTCGGTACTTGCCAAAAACCTTTGACTTATCAAAGGAAAAATGCAACATCACCCTAACCGAAGAGATGCAGGCGGAACCGAATGACGGTTGACCGCAGGCCGCGGCGGTTCCGGTATATCCGGTTTTCCGCTGCCTGCCGTCCACCGAAAGCCGGTTCCACCTTCCTTCTTTTCATCGTTTGAAATGACAGAAAAAGGAACGTTGGAACATGTTTAATGTTTTCCGCAAAGAAATCGATTTCGCGGGCAAAAAATTAACGCTCGAAACCGGCAAGATCGCCCGCCAGGCCGATGGCGCCGTATTGGCAACCGTTGGCGGCACGACCGTGCTCTGCACCGTGGTCGGCTCCCGCAAAATCAAGGACGGGCAGGATTTTTTCCCTCTCTCCGTCCACTACCAGGAAAAAACCTTCGCCGCCGGTAAAATCCCGGGCGGCTTCTTCAAGCGCGAAGGCCGCCCCAGCGAAAAGGAAACGCTGACCAGCCGCCTGATCGACCGCCCGATACGCCCCCTCTTCCCGAAAGAATTCATCAACGAAGTCCAGATCATCGCGACCGTGATCTCTCACGACCTTGAGAACGACCCGGATATCATCGCCATGATCGGCTGCTCGGCCGCCCTGACCATTTCCGGCATGCCCTTCATGGGCCCGGTCGGCGGCGCGCGCGTCTGCTACATCAACGACCAGTACGTCATCAACCCGACTATCGAGCAGTATAAGAGCCCGGACAATAAGCTCGAACTCGTGGTCGCCGGAACGCCCGAGGGCGTCCTGATGGTGGAATCCGAAGCCCAGGAACTGCCGGAAGACATCATGCTCGGCGCGGTCATGGCCGGCTGGAACGCGTTCCAGCCCGTCATCGACGGCATCATCAGCTTGGCTGAAATGTGCGCGAAAGATCCGTGGCCGTTCACCGAAACGCCCGACAGCATCAAGAAAATGTCCGAACAGATGCAGAAGCATTTCGGCAAGGACATGATCGAAGCCTATAAGGAGCCGGTCAAGCAGGCCCGCTACGAAAAAGTCGGCGCTTTGCGCAAACAGGCGGTCGTGAAATTCCTCGACGCCGATAACGGCATCACCGAACCGGTCATCAATGCCAAATTCAAGGAAGTCGAAGCGGACGTCGTTCGCGGCAACATCCTGAAAACCGGCAACCGCATCGACGGGCGCGACACGAAAACCGTTCGCCCCATCGTGGCCGAAGTCGGAATCCTGCCCCGCACCCACGGGTCCGCTTTGTTCACGCGCGGCGAAACCCAGGCGCTGGTCGTCACCACCCTCGGCACCGGCCAGGATGAACAGATCATCGATGCGCTGGAAGGTGAATACCGTGAACGCTTCATGCTGCATTACAACTTCCCTCCGTACTCGGTCGGCGAAGCGGGCCGCATGAGCAGCCCGGGTCGTCGCGAAATTGGCCACGGCAAGCTTGCATGGCGCGCCGTGCGTCCCCTGCTCCCGAAAGCGGAAGACTTCCCCTACACGATGCGCACGGTTTCCGAGATCACGGAATCGAACGGCTCCTCTTCGATGGCGACCGTCTGCGGCACCTCCCTTGCCCTGATGGACGCGGGCGTTCCGCTGAAAGCGCCTGTGGCTGGCATCGCCATGGGCCTGATCAAGGAAGGCAGCGACTACGCTGTCCTTTCTGACATTCTGGGCGACGAAGACCATCTCGGCGACATGGATTTTAAAGTGGCCGGCACGTCGAAAGGCGTCACCGCGCTGCAGATGGATATCAAGATCACATCCATCACCGAAGAAATCATGAAGATCGCCCTCGCCCAGGCAAAAGACGGACGTCTGCATATCCTTGGCGAAATGGCGAAAGCCCTGACTCAGGCCCGGTCGGAAGTCAGCAGCACCGCGCCTCAGATCGTCACCATTTCGGTGCCGAAGGAAAAAATCCGGGAAGTCATCGGCACCGGCGGTAAAGTCATCCGCGATATCGTCGAACGCACCGGCACGAAGATCGATATCGAGGACGACGGCACCATCAAGATCGCCGCCACCGACATCAAGAAGATCGAGGAAGCCGTCGCCATTATCAAGGGGATTACCGACGAGCCTGAACTCAACCGCGTGTACAAAGGCAAAGTCGTCAAAACCACCGACTTCGGCGCCTTCGTCAACTTTATGCCGGGCAAGGACGGTTTGGTCCATATCTCCGAACTGGCCGACAGCCGCGTCAGCAAAACCACGGACGTCGTTCAGGAAGGCCAGGAAGTCCGCGTCATGGTCGTCGGCTTCGACGAACGCGGCAAGATCAAGCTGTCCATGAAACGCGTGGACCAGCAGACGGGCGAAGCCCGCGAGGTTTCCGAACGCCCGCGCCGCGAGGAACGCGAAGTCGGTTGATCTGGACTAATTTCGAAGAAGGGGCATAGTGCGGAAAAGCCGTTCTATGCCCCTTTTCCAATCACCATATATCCTGGTTTTCTTAAATGGCTCTCATCCTGCCTAAAATCATCGGACATCGCGGCGCCTGCGGCTATGCGCCCGAAAACACGATCGTTTCCATCCGCACCGCCGCCGATATGGGCGTTGAATGGGTGGAGATGGATGTCAAGCTGACGCGCGACCAGGTGCCGATCATTTTTCATGACGATGAGCTGGACCGCACCACCAACGGCCATGGCCTTATAAAGGATCATGACTGGGAAGACCTGAAACAGCTGGAAGCCGGCAGCTGGTTCGCCGACAGCTTCACGGGCATCAGCATCCCGACCCTGGAAGAAGCCGTCGAGGAAATCATCAACCTCGGTCTCGGCCTGAACCTTGAAATCAAGCCCTGCCCGGGCCGGGAGAGAGAGACGGCCGAAGTCGCGCTCGACCTGCTGTCGCGCATCTGGGACGATCATAACAAGCTTTTGATTTCCAGCTTCCAGCATGTCAGCCTGGAAGTGGCGCACGATCTCGCCGAAGGATGGCACAGGGGCCTGCTGCTCGACGAGGAATGGCCCCCCAACTGGGTGGAGATCGCGAAATATCTGAATGTTGAGACGATCAATATCAACGGCAACGCCGTTACCCGCGAACAGGTCGAAGACATCATCGACCTCGAAAAAGGTATCCTCGCCTACACGATCAACAATCCCCAGCGCGCAAGGCTGCTTCAAAGCTGGGGCGTCGACGGGTTTTTTACGGATGTACCCGATGTTTTAAGAGAGACTATCCTGCAAGTGCATTGATGCCTTTCTGTCGGAACAGGTATAATACCTGAGATGTCTTTTCTTAAATCCTGGAAAAACGAAATACTGCTGCTGGCCGTTGCCGCGCTTTACGCGGCCTGCTGTTGGCTGGCCAGCTTAAGCATCGGTCAGCAGGACCGGTTTCATGGCCTGATGTATATCGGCAATGCCGCGCTCTTCACGGAAGTCCTGTTTTATCTTTTCATCATCGTGTATGGCTTTTACCTGTTTGCCCTGCTGTTCATTCATAAACCCGCGCATCCTTTGGCCTTTTTGAAAACCCGCGTTCTTGCGGGGCCGCTGAATCGGGAGCGCCTCCTGCGCGCCCTGCCGGTTTTGATCGCCTTCATTGTGGTCTTCTCCGTTTTCACCAGCATGAAATTCATGATCGCGGCCTTCCAGCCTTATGGATGGGACGAGACGTTTCTGCACCTCGACAGGATTATCCATTTCGGCCATGACCCGTGGCGGCTGCTGATGCCTTTTCTGGGCTATGCGCCCGTAACCTGGGCCGTCAACCTTATTTACAATCTCTGGCTGCCGATCCTGTTCGCGGTTTTGTACTGGCAGCTTTTTTCACTGAAACACCCGCAGGCCCGGATGCAGTTTTTCCTGGCCTTCACCCTTACCTGGGCGATCAACGGCACACTGCTGGCGATTCTGTTTTCTTCTGTCGGTCCCTGCTTTCTGGAACGTCTCGATGGCAATGCCTACTACCTGCCGATGATGGACTATCTTCATGCGCAAAAAAAGCCTCAAATGCTGGCCGGTATTTGCCCTTTTTCTGTTGGCCATTATGGCGGGATCCGTCCATCTGGGCTGGCACTACGCCAGCGATGGGTATATAGCCATACTGACAACACTGGCGATCTGGACAGGCTCCGGCTGCGTCTTGCGCCTTACCGAGAGAGGCCCCGATGTCCCTGATTAAAGAATTTAAAGAGTTTGCCATTAAGGGCAATGTGATCGACCTTGCGATCGGCGTCGTCATCGGCACTGCGTTCGGCAAGATCACGACGTCGCTGGTGAACGACATCATCATGCCGCCGCTCGGCGTTTTGATCGGCGATGTGGATTTCAGCGACCTGGTCGTAACCTTGAAGGCAGCGCATGACAACGTCCCGGCTGTAACTTTGAACTACGGCCTGTTCCTGCAGACCTTGCTGAACTTCATGATTATCGCCTGGGCCATGTTCGCCGTTATAAAAGTCATCAACCGCCTGAAACGCAAACAGGAAACCGCCCCGCCGGAAGAGGCGCCCGCACCGCCTTCGCGCCAGGAAACGCTTCTGCAGGAAATTCGCGACCTTCTCGCGTCCGGACGGAAACCTTAAAAAACAGGAACGACCCTTGCCCGACGACAAACTGAAAAACCTTTCCAGTAAAATCGCAGAATTCGGCGAATCGGAGCGGATTGAAAGCAAGGCTCCGGAGGAAGGGATGAACGCCGGCGCGCGCGCGGGACTGGAACTGGTGACGTCCATTGTCGCGGGAGCGGTGATCGGCTGGGCTCTGGACAACTGGCTCGGAACAAAGCCCTGGATGCTAATCGCCTTCCTTTTCCTTGGCGTTGGGGCCGGATTTATGAGCGTTTACAGGATTACCAATAATCTGGGCTCTTCGGTCGGATTTGCGGCCTTGCAAAAAGCGCAAAAAACCGCTACAAAGCCGCCGGAAACTACCAACACCGACGAAGACGAGGATTAAGGGACGCCGTGGCCGACGCACTGCACCAGTTTGTCATCCAGCCCCTGGGACCGGACATAACGGTCGCGGGCATGAATCTGGCCTTTACCAATTCCGCTTTGTGGATGGTGATCGCGACGCTTCTTACCATCGGCATCCTTATGGTCGGCATCCGTAAACGCGCCTTGGTACCGGGGCGGATGCAGTCCGTTTCGGAAATGTCCTATGAATTTATCGCCGGGATGATCAAGGAAAACATAGGCGTGGCCGGGATGCAGTACTTCCCCCTGTTGTTCACCGTGTTCTTCATGGTGTTCATGGGGAACAGCCTCGGCCTTGTGCCCTACGCTTTCACTTATACCAGCCACCTGGTCGTCACCGCCGCCCTGGCGCTGATGGTCTTCCTGTGCGTCTGCGTGATCGGCATCGCCCGCCACGGCACGCATTTTTTCAGCCTCTTCGTGCCGCCCGGCGTTCCGATGCTGATGCTGCCCCTGATCGTGCCGATCGAGGTTCTGTCCTTCCTGATCCGCCCTGTCACGCTGTCGGTTCGTCTGTTCGCAAACATGATGGCGGGACATATCCTGCTGAAAGTGATCGCCGGCTTTGCCGTGGCCTTCCTGGGCATGGGCGTCGCGGGCGTTGCCCTTGGCGTTCTGCCCACCCTGTTCAATACGGTGCTGATCGGCTTCGAACTGCTGATCGCTTTTCTGCAGGCCTATGTCTTCACGATCCTCAGCTGCATCTACCTGAAGGATACAGTGGAACTGGAACACTAAAAACTAACCCCTAACCAAAAAAGAAGGACAAACAATGGAACTCGAATCTGCAAAACTGCTCGCCGGTGCAATCGCCCTCATTCCGCTGCTCGGCGTCGGCATCGGCCTTGGCTTGATCTTCTCGTCTTACAACGAAGCCGTCGGTCGCAACCCGGGCGCCGCCGAACTGCTGGACAAGAAATTCTTCCTGACCTTCGCCCTGACCGAAGCGCTGGCGATTTTCGCTCTGCTGGTGTCGTTCTACCTCGTGTTCGCATAAGCGCACGCATGAAGCGGTTTCAGGGTTTTGCATTGACGGTCATCCTGTCGCTGGCGGCGTCCCCGCTGCTGGCGGCTCAGGCCGAGCATGGGGAAGAGCATGCCTCTGGCGGCCTGCCCCAGTTCGACCCGCACTGGTGGCCAAGCCAGATTTTCTGGCTGGCGGTGTGCTTCACCGTTCTCTACACGGTGTTCGCGAAAAGCATCCTGCCCGATATCGCGGGTGTCCTGGAAAACAGGCGCAGCCATATCGACGGCAACATTGCCGAGGCTGAACGCCTGAAAGCCGAAGCCGAAGCGGCGCAGAAGGCCTATGAGACCGGTCTCGACCAGGCCCGTGCCGACGCTGCCCGCGCCGTGGCCGCCGTCAATGAAAGCATGAAAGCCCTTGCCGACAAACAGGCCGTCGCTTTCCGCGCCGCCATGGACGAACGCGTCGCCGCCCTGGAAACGAACCTTGCCCAGGCCAGGGCCGACGCCATGGCCGACATGAACCGTATCGTGGCCGAAGTTGCGAGCGACGCGGCGAAGAAAATCGTCGGCATTTCGCTCGACCCCAAAAAGGCACGCACCGTCGTCGAATCCCTGAACCGGCGGGAGGCTGCGTAAGATGATGGAATGGCTCAATGACGCCCATAACTGGGTTGCGCTCTCCTTCCTGATCTTTTGTGTTCTTGCCTGGGTTCTCGGCCGCAAGCCTGTAACCCAGAAGCTGGACGGGCGAATCGCGCAGATCCGTCAGGAAATCCAGACTGCGGAATCGCTGCGCAACGAAGCGCAGGCTTTGCTGGCCCAGTATAAAAAACAGCAGCAGGAAGCGGCCGCCGAAGCGAAGCGCATCGTCGACCATGCCCGCCATCATGCCGAAGACCTTCGGCGCGCTGCCGAACAAGGCCTTGAAGAGGCCGCGCAGCGCCGCGAGCGCCAGCTGGAAGAACGCCTGAAACGCATGGAAGAAGCGGCTATGAACGAGATCCGCGCTTACGCCGCCGAACTGGCCGTTAAGGCGACTGCGGAAATCATCGCCGCCCACATGGACGAACAGACCAATGCGCGGCTGATCGACGATTCAATCCGCGAACTGGCCGATAGGGCCGCCTGACGTTATCTTCCTCTTTTGGGGAAGAGGAAAACAATGCCCCTTCTTTTTCAACCGCCCCGCCTTCTCGTCCCGTCATCATGGCGGGGTCTGCGCGTCGGCCTCCTCGGCGGTTCGTTCAACCCGCCCCATGACGGGCATGTCCACATCAGCCTGACAGCCCTGCGCGCCCTCGGCCTCGATTGCGTCTGGTGGCTGGTCAGCCCCCAGAATCCTCTCAAGGCGAGCGCTCTTACAGCCTCGTATGCTTCCCGGCTTGAGCGCAGCAGGATAATGACGCGAAACCACCCTCGTCTTATCGTCTCCGACCTCGAACGCCGGCTTGGCACATCCTATACTGTCGATACGCTGACCCGTCTTCTTCCTGCATTCCCCGATGCGCGGTTCGTCTGGCTGACCGGGCTCGACAACGCCCTCACATTTCATCGCTGGCACAGATGGCAGGATATCCTGGCGCTTGTGCCGACCGCCCATATCGCCCGCCCGCCTGCCCTGTCGCTCATCCGGAATTGCCCCCTGAAACACGCCAAAGCGCAGCGGCAAACCATTCTGGGGCGGCCAGCCTGCCCCCCTCTAGAACCAGGATCAACCTATTGGATTATAAGCAATAAACTTAACTTTCAGTCTTCGACGCTGCTGCGCGGCTAAAAAAGGGCTTTGACGGCCTGCCCAAGGGGCGTAAAATAGATATATGAGAGAAGCGTATCGCTTTGTCTATAAAGTGGAGACCAGATGACGTTAACAAACGGCGTCGCGTCCATTTATAACAGCCATACAGAACCGGCCATCACAAACGCTGCGATATTTGCGTATCGCGGCGTTGTTTGTTATGTCCTCAACCCACATGCATAAGGAGAACGACAAATTTTAAACACACATGAAAAAGGGGCTATCGACAGCCCCGAAGGGCTGAAAGCGATGATCGAACAGTCGCTGGATGCTGACAAGGCCTCCGACATCGAAACAATAGACCTGCGCGGCCAGACGGCGATTGCCGATTTCATGGTCGTCGCCACCGGCACATCGACCCGGCAGGTTGGCGCCATGGCTGAAAAACTCGAACAACGGCTTAAGGCGCTCGGGTTTTCCGATATCCGCACGGAAGGAAAAGACCTGTGCAACTGGGTCGTCCTGGATGCCGGCGATGTCATCGTGCATATTTTCCGTCCGGAAGTGCGCGAGTATTACAACATCGAAAAAATGTGGCGCACGCCACAGGCGGACGAAGCGCCCGCCTCCACAAGCCGCCACTGACTTGAACAGTGCTGCAGCTTGAAATCGCGGCGGTCGGCCGTCTCAAGAACGGGCCGCTGGCCGATCTGTATGCGGACTATGCCGGTCGCCTGAAAGGCTGGCAGCTTAATCTTCATGAAATCGACGACCGCAAGCCGCCGGAACCTCTTATGCTCTCGCGGCTGCAGAATGCCGACTATGTTTTCGTGCTGGATGAACGCGGGAAAGCTTTGGGCAGCGATGATTTCGCCCGGAAGCTCCAGACGCTCGAAGACAAGGGAACCGGTCGCGTCGTCTTTGCCATCGGCGGCGCGGATGGTCATGGCGAGGCCATAAGGGCAAGAGCGGATTTTCTGTTATCTTTCGGCATTCAGACATGGCCTCACATGCTGGCCCGGGTTATGCTGGCCGAACAGATTTACCGCGCCCGGCAGATTGTCACCGGGCATCCATACCACCGGGCCTGATGACCAGTAAAAATCCATATACTGAACGCAATGACCGCTATGGCGAAATCGGCAGGGCCGGTTTCTATCGGCTGTTTTGCTTTATCGCCATGGCCGGGATTTTTTGTTCTCTCCCTGCCTTCGCCGCGGTCCCCGACAAGCTTAAGTCCGTCGAACAGACGCTCGCCGAACAGCAAAAGCAGGAGCAGTCGCTCGCCAGGAAAGTCTCCGAAGCCAAAACCGGCCTGAAGGCGACGCAGGGCGAACTGGTCAAACTCGCCGCCTCGATCCAGGAAAACGAACAGCGGATGGCGGGGCTTGACGAACGCATCGCCGCTATGGAGGCCGAGGAAAAAGACCTGACCGCCAGGCTTGAATCCGATTACGGCTCTATTTCCGACCTGATTTTGGCGCTGGAACGCATACGCCGCATCCCGCCGGAGGCCATGATCGCGCGCCCGGGCGCGCCGCTTCAGACCGCGCAGTCTGCGATGCTGATGCAGGGCATCCTGCCCGGCGTCACGGCGCGCGCGGGCGATCTGGCCGCCAGCCTCGACCATCTGCAGGACATAAAAACGGCCTTGGCGGCGGAACGGGAACAGGCGGAACAGACCGGCGCAAAATTGAAAGAGCAATATGCTGATCTCAAAGACCTGGCCGAAAAGCGCAAAACACAGTTTCAGTCCAGCCAGAGCGACTACAAGGAGATCCAGAGCGCCGTCAGCCGTATTTCAAAGGAGGCGCAAAATCTTCGGGACCTCGTCGCCCGCCTTGAGAAGCAGGAGCGTGAAGCCGCTGCGCGGAAGCCCGAGAAAAAGACCGCTCAGGTCCTGCCGCGCGCCGGTACGGCTGGCCTGCCTGTCGCGGGAACCGTCATCACGGGCTTCGGGGGCAAGGACGATATCGGGGCCGTCAGCCAGGGCATTCGCGTGAAAACCCGTTCCGGCGCGCTGGCCGTGGCGCCGATGGGCGGGATCGTCAAGTTCGCCGGGGCGTTCCGGCAATACGGCCAGATGGTGATCATAGAACATGAAGGCAACTATCACAGCCTGGTCGGCGGCCTTGGCAAAATCTCCGTTGCGGTGGGGCAGAGCATAAAGTCTGGGGAGCCGATAGGAAATATGCCTGACGGGGCTTCCAGTAACGAAAGCGCCACGCTATATTATGAACTGCGACGTAATGGCCGCCCGGTCGATCCGGCTTCAAAACTCAAGAGTTTACGCAGTTAAGGACTTCATCATATGCGCCTGCGCCAATCGCTTTATGCCTCCCTGCTTGCCGTCAGCATGCTGGGTTTCTACGGATACCACGCTGTTCAGGCGCAGGAGGACGGGACAGGGGAACAGGCGGGCGGCGCTTCTGATAACAAGGACGCCGCGGGATCGGCCAGCGACACCTACCGCGAACTCAACCTGTTCGGCGACGTGTTCGAGCGTGTGCGCGCGCAATACGTTGAACCGGTCACCGACAAGAAACTGGTCGAATACGCCATCAACGGCATGTTGACCAGCCTCGATCCGCATTCCTCCTATATGGCGGAAGACGAATTCAAGGAGATGCAGGTCCAGACGCGCGGCGAATTCGGCGGCCTCGGCATTGAAGTCACGATGGAAAACGGCGTCATCAAGGTTGTCTCCCCCATCGACGACACTCCGGCCTATCGCGCGGGCGTCAAGGCGGGCGATTACATCACCCATCTCGACGGCACGCCGATTATCGGCATGGCTCTGAACGAGGCGGTCGACAAGATGCGCGGCAAGATCGGCACGCCGATCAAGCTGACGCTGCGCCGGGAAAACGTGCCCGAGCCTATCGAGGTCACCATCCTGCGCGATGTCATTAAAATCCAGTCCGTGAAACAGGACGTCCTGGGTGACAAGATCGGTTATATCCGCGTCACCACGTTCAACCAGAACACGGACAGCGGCACGCGTAACGCGGTCGAAAAAATCAAGGCCCAGCTCGGGCCGAAACTGATCGGCTTTATCCTCGATCTGCGTAACAATCCGGGCGGCCTGCTCGACCAGGCTATCGGCGTGTCCGACGACTTCCTGGACAAGGGAGAAATCGTTTCCACCCGTGGCCGTCACCCGGAAGACACCAAGCGCGACAACGCAACTCCCGGCGATATTACCGGCGGCCTTCCGATGGTCGTGCTGATCAACGGCGGTTCGGCGTCCGCGTCCGAAATCGTTTCCGGCGCCCTGCAGGATCATCGTCGCGCTTTGCTGCTCGGCACGCAGTCCTTCGGCAAGGGTTCGGTCCAGACGGTTATTCCGCTGCCAGGTCACGGGGCGATGCGCCTGACCACGGCGCGCTACTATACCCCCTCGGGCCGTTCCATCCAGGCCAAGGGCATTACCCCGGACATAATCGTCGAACCGGCGAAGATTGAACAGATGGATGTGGAGCGTATCCGCGAATCCGATTTGAAAGGCGCCCTGTCCAACCCTGACGACGTCAAGCCCAACGGCGCTTTGCCCGCCGAAGCCCTGCCCGGCAATAAGCCTGCGGCCGATCCCAAGGGTGCGATCAAAACAGACGACAAGGGCAAGGCGGTCAAAACCGACGCCGATGACAAGCTGAAAGACGATTACCAGCTGGCCCGCGCCGTCGATGTTTTGACCGGCATCTCTCTGTACGGCCAGCAACACACCGACGAGACGCCGGCAGTGACCAAACAGGAAACGTCTGGCCCGGACGATGCGAAAGACGGCGGAAAAACAGACGATAAAAACCCAGAAGGCAAAGCGCCGGACGCTGCGCCGGAAACCGATAAACCTGCGCCATGACGACAGCGACGCCTGGAACTGACGGAAAGTTCTCGGGCAAGGCGTTCGGCCAGGGCCTGATGGTAGGGGCTCTTATCCTGGCGTCGGGTGCCGGGTGGTTGCAGTATCAGGCGCCGAAGACTCTTGAAACCATGCAGATGCGTCTGGCCTCGCATACGATCAACATCGAGGATATACCTGCGCCCGTCCTCGAACCGCTGCCGGCGGAACGCGCGCCAGAGGCCGCTATGCCCTCGACGGCGCTATCGCCGGCCCTTCGATGCCGCCCAGGTTGCCGGCAAACCTGTTATTTCTCTGGTCCTCACCGATCTCGGCCTGTCGAAGGCCGCCGCCGAAGCAGCCGTCGCCGCATTGCCGCCGCAGATTTCGTTCGCCATTTCCCCCTATGCCGATGCGCCTGATGGGCTGATCGCCAACTCCCGCACCGCGGGCCACGAAATCTGGCTGGTGATGCCGATGCAGACCGCCGCCTATCCCCGCACCGACCCTGGCCCGCACACGCTTCTCAAAGACGCGCCGAAACAGGACAACCTTGCCAAGCTCACATGGCTGATGGCAAGGCCGCAGGGATATGCGGGTTTTCTTGGCTCAGCCGATCCCGAATTCCTCAAGTCTCCGGATGCCCAGCCCGTTCTCGATGCGATTTACAGCCGTGGCATCGCTCTGGCCGCCGGATCCGACATCCAGAACGCGCCGGGTAAACCCTATATTCATACCGATCTCTGGCTGACCGGCGCCGTCACCCGCGAGGATATGGAGGGCAGCCTGAAAGCGCTTGAAGACCTGGCCGCGCGCAACGGCCACGCCACTGCCGTGCTCCAGCCTTTGCCCTTGACGTACGAAGCCGTCAAGGCCTGGATCGAGACCCTGCCCGCCAAGGGCTTCGTTCTTGCCCCCCTTTCGGCCCAGGCGGGCGGTTAGCCTTCAGATGCCCCAGGATTTCAGCGGCCTTCCCTATCGTCCCTGCGTCGGCATCACTCTTTTTAACAAAGAGGGAAAGGTGTTCGTCGGCGAGCGGCTTGATTCTCCCGGCGCGTGGCAGATGCCCCAGGGCGGCATCGATGAGGGCGAAGATGAAAAAACCGCCTTTTTTCGCGAAATGCGCGAGGAGATCGGCACCGATAAAGCCGACATCCTGCGCATCCACGACAAAAAACTGATCTACGACCTGCCGCCCCGGCTTTTAGGCAAACTCTGGAACGGGCAATTCCGCGGGCAGGAACAGACCTGGATCGCGGCCCGCTTTACGGGCGCCGATTCCGATATCCGCATCGACGCCTACAATCCGCCCGAATTCGGGCGCTGGCAGTGGGTAGACCTCGAGCAGGTGCCGGACATGATCGTTCCCTTCAAACGGGATACGTATGCAAGTGTGCTGTCGGCCTTTCGAGATTTAGCGATTTAGCATTGGCGCGATATCTTAAAAAAAACGCCCGGAAAGGGCGTCTTTTTGTCGTTATGATCGCTTGATCAAGGATTCAGGGGCGACCAGGCCGGGTCTGACGCATCGCCGGGTGTCGCGAGTTCATGCTCGTTATAACCTGTGATGTCGATGGTCGATACTTTGACTCTGCGCGTGTCGCCGCTCGGCGTGGATTTGAAAAAGGCAATGACGCGGCCGTTCGGCGACCAGGTGGGGCCTTCGACGTGATAGGCGTTGGTCAGCAGGCGCTCGCCGGAGCCGTCGGGACGCATGACGCCGATATAGAACTGCCCCTGATACAGCCTTGTAAAGGCGATAAGGTCGCCGCGCGGCGACCAGACAGGCGTCGCGTACCGGCCCTGGCCATAGGAAATGCGCTTGGCTTCGCCGCCGCTGGCGCTCATGACGTAGATTTGCTGTGTCCCGCCGCGGTCGGATTCGAACACGATCTGGCGTGCGTCCGGCGAGAAGGACGGGCTGGTGTCGATGCCCGTGGTGCTGGTCAGTTGCGATACTGAACGGCTGCGCAGGTCCATGATGTAAAGATCGCTGTTGCCGCCTTTGATCATCGACATGACGATCTTCGAACCGTCGGGAGAAAAGCGCGGTGAGAAGGTCATGCCGGGGAAATCACCCAGAACCTGCTGCTTGCCGGTATCGATGTTATACAGATAAACGCGCGGCTTGTTGTTGTAATAAGCCATATAGGTGATGGTCTGCTCGCTCGGTGAAAAGCGCGGAGTCAGGACGAGCGAGCGACCGTCGGTCAGATAATGGTTGTTGAAGCCGTCCTGGTCCATGATCGCCAGGCGTTTGACCCTGTTGGTCGCGGGGCCGCTTTCGGCGATATAGACGATACGCGAATCGAAATACGCGCCCTCGCCCGTAATCCGTTTGTAGATCTCGTCTGAAATGATATGCGCGATGCGGCGCCAGTTTTCAGGCGTGGTGGTATAGGCCATGCCGATCATCTGTTTCTCGCCATAGACGTCCCACAGCCGGAACTCGACGCGGGTGCGGCCCTCGGGCGAGCGCGTGACCGTGCCGGTCACCAGGGCCTTGGCATTGATCGCCCGCCATTCCGAAAACCGCGGCCCGTCTTTCTGGATCGACGTTGGGTCCTGCACGAACGCGGTCGGGTTCAAAGGCGCGAACAGGCCGCTGCCTTTCAGGTTGTTGGTGATGACTTCCGGCATGCCTGTCGCCAGTTGGGCATCCGCGCCCGGCTGGACGAAAAACTGTGTAATGGCGATCGGCAGCGGTTCGATCCTGCCCCCGCTGTTTACGACGACTTTCGTTTGCGCATGCGCCTGCACCGAAACGATCAGCAGCATCAGGCAGGCGAAAAAAATCTTTTTCATTGCAGCATTTCCCTTGGGTCGAAGTAAACGTCCATGTCTTTCCACTGACTGTATTTGCCATCCGGCAATTGCTGAAGTGGATTGCAGTGCGGATCATACACCGCACGCAACGCGCTGTCAGCAGCCGCGCGATAAAAAGTATCGGCGTTATAACGAAGCTGGTCGACGATCTGGGCGCTCTGCACCGATTTGTCCGGATTCATGATCATCCGGATCTCGACCACAAGATCCTCGGCGTAGCGCGCGCCGGCCAGAAGTTTCCAGCATTCGCCAAGCTGTTTGCGGACGGCGTCCATTTCGCTCATCGTCATCTGGTCGGCCAGCGTGGCGTTCGGTGTCGGCTGCGCGTCGCTGACGGGCGCGTCTGGGGCCGCCGCCGTCGGCTTGTTCGCCTCAAGGTTTTTCAGCAGGGCGTTGAAATCTTCCTGGGCGTCGGCCTTTTCAACTTTTTCTACCGGCTTTTCCGGTTTCTTTGGGGGCGCCTTTATTTTTTTCAGTTCTTTTTCGGGCGGCGCGAGGGCGTCCTCGGCCGGCTCAGGCTTGGGTTCCGCTTTGACGGGTTCGGGGGGCTTGGGAGGGGTCGGAGCCGGCGGCGGCTTTTCCGTATGGGTCGGCGGCGTCGGTTTGGGCGGCTCCTTCTCCTCGGCCTTTTTAGGGATTTCGAATTTCTGGGGAGTTGCCGCCGGACGGTTGACCTGGCTTTTTTCCGCGACAGTTACAACCTCGACCGGTATCGGCTGTTCGATCTCCGGCGTCTTTGGAACGATATAGGGAATCCCGACGATGGCCAGCAGCAGAATGCAGGCGTGAAACACCAGCGACACCACAACCGGTGCCGACATGCCGCGTGCCGTTTCGTCATACCGCTGGACTGCCACGACCGCCCTTCCTTGCTGCTGCATCCGTCTTGTTGAAATATCCCGGCGAGGATACGATTGAAAGGCTTTCCTTGCCCCTGAACATAGCGTCCAGTTCCCGTATTATTCTTAAAATTATGGCGCTTTTGCGGACTGGACCGATAGAAGGGCGACTTTCCGGAACCCCGAGCCGTTCAGCAGGCCCAGGATATCCATCACCTGCCCGTAGTTCAGGCCCATATCGGCGCGGATGAAGATCCGGCGCTCCGGGTCGTTTTCGGTCATGGCGGTCAGAAGGTTGACCAGCTTGTCTTTTTCCACCGCCGTCTCGCCGATATACATGCTGCCGTCCTTGGCCAAAGATATCTCCAGCGGTTTGTTATCTTCCTGGGTGATTGCCTTGGCGTCCGATTTCGGCAGGTCGACGGGCACTCCCGAAGTCAGCAGCGGCGCGGTGATCATGAAGACGACCAGCAGCACCAGCATGACATCGACGAAAGGTGTGACGTTGATTTCCGACACCCGGTGGTGGGAACGGCTGCGGCGGCCCGCCACTCCGATCCGGCGGGATGATCCGCCGCCCTGAAGCCCCGCGCCCATCAGGCGATCTTCCTGCGGCTGCTGTTATTGTTATCGTGCGAATCCAGATGGCGCGACAGGATGGTGGTGAATTCGTTCGAAAACGCGTCCATCCGGTCGGCATAGCGATCCAGCCCATTGGTGAAGATGTTATAGGCCACCACGGCCGGAATGGCCGCGACCAGGCCGAGCGCCGTCGCGAACAGTGCCTCGGCAATGCCCGGCGCGACGACGGCCAGGCTGGTGTTGTTGGTGTGCGCGATGGATGTGAAGGCGTGCATGATCCCCCACACCGTGCCGAACAGGCCGATAAAGGTGGCCGTCGAACCGACGCTGGCTAGGAATGTCATGCCGCGCTCAAGATGGTTCATTTCCTTGTTGATGCTGTTGCCCATGGCCCGTTCGACGCGCTGGCGCAGGGAGGCCTGCAGGCTTTCGGACGACGGTACGCCGTTGGCGACGCCGTTATGCCATTCCTCCATACCCGCGCAGAACGTTTTAAGGAGAGGGTCCAGCTTGCCCTTTTTTACGCGCTGGTAAAGTTTGTCCAGCGGTTCGCCCGACCAGAACGAATCCTCGAACTTGTTGGCCCGGCTGTTCAGGCGTTTCAGCGTGGTCCGTTTTTCGAAAATGATCGCCCAGCTCCAGACCGATGCGATCATGAGGATCGTCATCACGATCTTGACGACAAGGTCGGCCTGAAGGAACAGCCCCGTCATCGACAAATCGCCGTTGAAACTGCCGCCCAGATCCGCCGCTTCTACCGTTCTATCCATTCTCAAGCACCTGTTTCTGTCAGGGCCCGGACCAGCGATTCCGGCAGCCTCAGCGGCTTGCCCTCCCGGCTGAT
>JBGAPF010000039.1:0-7730 GCA_044221445.1 Alphaproteobacteria bacterium | reverse complement strand
GGGTCTCCGGGTCTTCGCGTTATTAATTTTACGCCAAAGATTAAACATTCTGCGTCTTAGGAGTTGAAAGGCTTTCCCTTTATAATACAGCGCCAACACTCAAACTTTGTTGCTTCTTGACAATAGGACTAAATTCCTTTATGCTTTTTTCATGGAGGATGATTGGATGGAACGACCAGTCCTGATAATGGCCGCTCAAAAAATACTGAAACCGCAAAGCATATTCATATGCATGATTGAGCCTGTGCTTATGCAAGAACAAGCCACATGGCGCAAAAATCGAAGCGCAAACGAACTAAAGAACAACCCTAACGAATCCAGCCACTTGCACAATTGAGAAAAAATTTTATGAAACAAACTAAAGAAAAAAACTTCATCACCCTGCCCTGGAGACTCGAACGCGGCCACCCGCCGTTTGAGAAGCACGACATCAAATATCCGGAATCCCTCGTCCGGCACTTTTTAAAACTCTACACAAAACCCGGCGATAAAATTTTCGACCCCTTCACCGGCCTCGGCACCACTTTGTTCGTGGCGGAGGAAATGGGCCGCATCCCCTACGGCATCGAACATGACGGCGGCCGCCAGGAATGGGTCGCGGGCCAGATGCAGCACTGGGGCAATTTGAAACGCGGCGATGCGGCGGACATGCTGCGCATGGGCTTCCCGAAAATGGATTTCGCCATGACCTCGCCGCCCTACATGCCGAACCACCACAAATGGAACCCGCTTTATGGCGGCGACCCGAAGCATGCGGGATATGACATCTATCTGAAACGCATGGGTTTCATCTTCGGATGCCTGAAAAAACTGATGAAGCGCAATGCCACGCTGATCGTGCAGGCCGATAATCTCCCCGGCAAAACCTACACGCCTCTTGTCCGCGACTTAAGTTCGGTCATCGAACCCCATTTCCGCTTGGACAACGAAATCATCGTCGCCTGGTCGAACGCCAAGCCCGGTTACGGCCACACGCATTGTCTGGTTTTCAAAAATGCTGGTTAAAATCAAACATGCAAAAAGCGCCGCAGGCATTTTAAGCTTTGAACCACTGAGCGCACTTAGGACACTGAGACTGCACTGCCACAGGGTCCTCAGTGCGCTCAGTGGTTCAGGTCTTTTTTGCGCTACGCGATCCCCATGATCAACCGGACCGCAAAGGCCAGCGCCGCCATAGCCGCGAATCCCGCGCACCACAGGCCGATAAACCACAACCATTGCCTAATAGAGGGGTTCATGCGAAATCTTCCCCTTGAACACGCGATAGGCATAGGCCGTATAGCCCAGGATGACCGGCAGCATGATCGCAACGCCGATCAGCATCAGCGACAGCGATTCCGGCGCGGCCGCCGCCTGCTCCAGCGTCACCGCGAACGGGATCACCCAGGGCCAAAGGCTGATGCCAAGCCCGAGATACCCCATCGCGAAAATCAGAAGCGCGCAAACAAACGGCAGAACCTCTCGGCCTTTCTGCAATCCGCGCCACAGCACAAAAAACAGCAGGCCCGTCAGCACCGGCAGCGGCATCAGCCACAGAAAATGATGACCCCCGAACCACCGCTCACGGAAATGCGCGCCCAGCAGGATATACCCGCAGACGACCGCCATGCCGCACAGCATGCTGAACCCCGTCAGCCAGTCGAACGGCCCGACCGCGATCCCCCGCGCGCAGCCAACGCCACTCCACCACCGCCAGCCAGCTGGCAAGACCGATGGTGAACGCCGGAAACACAATATGAAACGATACCGTAAACGCGAACTGGACGCGGGAAAGGATAAACGGGTCGAAATCAGGCATGACGGTCTCGCCTTAATGCCAACTGCCCGTCGGCGTAATGGATTAGCCGCACAGATGATATAGCCTTTACCGCTTCGCTTGGGAAGAGCGTTTAAGCAGCGGCTTTCTGTTTTTCTTTCATCGCCTCGGTAAACGCCCAATCCAGCCAGGGCCCAAGCGCCGCGATATCCGACGCCTCAACCGTAGCGCCGCACCAGATGCGCAGGCCTGCAGGCGCCGCCTTGTGGCCAGCGATATCATACGCGGCCTGTTCCTTGTCCAGCAGCTTGCCCATCGCCTTGATGAAATCCTGTTTGCCGTCATCGCTCAAAGAAAGGAACCCGGCATCGGTGATCTTCAGGCAGACGGATGTTTTGGACCGTATCGACGGAACGTCTGGCAGGAATTCGATCCATGGCGTTTTCGCGACCCAGGCCTCAACCGCCCTGTAATTCGCCTCGACCCGCGCCTCAAGCCCTTTCAGGCCGCCGACGCTCTCCACCCATTTCAGGGAGTCGAGGCAATCCTCCACCGCCAGCATGGACGGCGTGTTGATCGTCTCCCCCTGGAAGATGCCTTCGCTCAGCTTGCCGTTGCCCGTCATGCGGAAGATCTTCGGCAGGGGCCGGTCGGGCTTGAAAGCCGTCAGACGTTCGACTGCGCGGGGGCTGAGCACGATCATGCCATGCGCCGCCTCCCCGCCCAGCACCTTCTGCCACGACCATGTCGTGACGTCGAGCTTGTCCCAAGGCAGGTCATAAGCGAACACGCCGGATGTCGCGTCGCAGAAGGTCAGGCCTTGGCGGTCAGCCTTGATCCAGTCGCCATCCGGCACGCGCACGCCGCCCGTGGTGCCATTCCAGGTAAACACGACATCACGGTCGCAATCGACCTGTTTCAGATCCGGCAATTCACCATACGGCGCGGTAAAGGTCCGGCAATCGGCAATCTTCAGCTGCTTGGTAATATCCTTCAGCCATTCCTCGCCGAAATTCTCCCAGGCCAGCACATCGACGCCCCGCGCGCCCAGCATCGACCACAAAGCCATCTCGATCGCGCCCGTATCAGAGGCTGGCACAATCGCCATTTTGTAATCCGCAGGAATGCCAAGAATCTTGCGCTGGCGCTCCACCACATCGTTCAACCGCTTCTTACCTTCCGCCGCCCGGTGCGACCGCCCCGTAAACGCCCCCGCCAGCGCCTCCACCGTCCATCCCGGCCGCTTGGCGCAGGGTCCGGAGGAGAAGCAGGGGTTCTTGGATTTGGCGGTCGGTTTATTGGTCATGGCGGCCCTCATTCAATGAATATCCTTGTATCTCTAGACCTCTGCCATGTTTTCCGCAACTGCGAAAAGCAGAGTTTACGGCTCGTTAACCTTTCTGGGGTAAATTTTATGAATAATTATGTCAGGAAGGAAACCAAGATGCCTGAATTAAAAGGCTTTGAAGAAAAAGACGGGAAGGTTTACGCCATCATCCATTTCCCGGACGCAAAAAAATACACGCTGAAACCCGAAGCCGCAGCACGTATGCGCCAGGAACACCAGATGCTTGAAAAGAATGGAGGGCATCATGAATCCCGCTGATTCTGATATTACGCCAAATCCTTATACAGCACGCTTTGGCCGCGGTGACCTTTTTGATATTACGCCAAATCCTTATACAGCACGCTTTGGCCGCGGTGACCTTGACGCAAAGGTGAGTGCATGTATTGCAGCTGGCCAAGATCCCAGCTTTTATGTTGGCGTTTTATCGCGCATGGATGCTTATGAGGCCACACTTTCAAGTTCCCCGCGTGCCGCGCCTTCTGGGCCAGTACTGAAAGGCCCAAGCCCGGTATAAAATACTTTTTAAATACTGGAACAATGCTACGATGACCCGGTTCAACAACCGGGTTTTTCATGCATATCACTTTGACTTTTGTTGCAGCAGCCGATCCTTTGAGAGATCAGTACATTACAGACTTTATGCGGAGAGCCAATATACACGGTGATATTGTATGGCTGGATCATGATAAGGCCGCCGAAGTCACCATCACTCATCGTCAGGAAAAATCCCTAAGTGAAAAAGCCAGAGCTTTTTTTGCGCCTTACAAAATCGACGTCTTTATTACCCCGTCCGAAAACCGCCGCAAAAAACTCATCCTTGCCGACATGGATTCCACCATCGTCACCACCGAAACGCTGGATGAACTGGCGGTGTTTGCAGGGTTGCATGATGTGATTGCCGCTATCACCGAACGCTCCATGCGCGGAGAACTGGATTTCAACGCGGCCCTGAAAGAGCGTGTTCATATGCTGAAAGGTCTGAAAGAAGAGGCCATGCAGAAAACATTGGCGCAAACGCAATTAATGCCCGGCGCTAAAACCCTGGTGCAGACCATGGCCAAACACGGCGCGACCTGTGTCCTGGTGTCCGGTGGCTTTACTTTTTTTACCGGCCCCATCGCGCAACAGGCCGGGTTCCATCACCATCACGGCAATACATTATTACTCAACAACGGCGCGCTGACGGGTGAAGTCGCGGAACCCATCCTCGATAAAACCGCCAAGCTGGATTTCCTGCGCCGCTATTGCACGAAGCTGGGCATTGATACGGCGGACGCCATGACCATCGGCGACGGCGCCAATGATCTGCCCATGCTGCAGGCGGCGGGTTTGGGCGTGGGATATCACCCCAAGCCTGTTGTAAAAAACGAGATTGAAAATTGCGTGCTGTACGGCGATTTGACCGCAGCACTCTATGCGCAAGGTTACACGGCGAAGGATTTTGCGATTTAAGCCGTCTGCTTGCTGGCTGTCGGCACCTTTACCAGCTCCAGCACTTCGTCAACAATATCGCCCGATGTGATCTTATGCTCGATCGCACGTTCTCCGCGCATCAGGCGGTGACGCAGAACGCCTTTCAGCATCTCCTGCACATTCTCGATCTCCACCTGCTTTTGCCCCTTCAGCCACGCATGGGTGCGGGCGCAGCGGTCAATCGCCAGTGAAGCGCGGGGCGACGCGCCGACTTTGATAAAACTTTTCAGCTCATACGTATAACGCTGCGGATAACGGGTCGCGAAAATCAGATCGACCATGTATTTTTCGACATGTTCAGGCACGGTGATATGGTCGATTTCCCCGCGTGCCGCAAAGATCGTTTCCTGCGACGTCAGGATACGGTCTTTTTTCTCAACCACCTTGTTCTTCTGTTTCTGGCTCATCTCCCCGCGCACCAGGCGGATAATATTGCCTTCCGCTTCTTCATCCGGATAATCAACGACAACGTGCAGCAAAAAACGGTCCATCTGTGCTTCCGGCATCGCGAATGTGCCTTCCTGGCCAGCAGGGTTCATCGTTGCCATGACCATGAAAAGGTCTGGCACCTTATGTGTCTTGCCGCCCACCGTAACTTGCCGTTCCTCCATCGCTTCCAGCAGCGCGTTCTGTGACCGTGGCGGGGCGCGGTTTACCTCGTCCGCCAGTACGATATTGGCGAAGATCGGGCCTTTGTTGAACTTGAACACGCCGCCGGATTCGCCCTGCGCGGAATCTTCAGCCTTGTAAAAAATCTCCCGCCCCACGATATCACCGGAGACGATATCGGGCGTGAACTGGATCCGGTTGAAATCCCCTTCGATATTGTTGGACAAAGCCTTGATCGCCCGCGTCTTAGCCAAACCCGGCAGACCTTCGACCAGCAGATTGCCGTTTGACAGGATGCCGACCACCAGCGATTCGATGATCTTTTCCTGGCCAACGATTTCCTTGGCCATGCGGGCTTGCAACGCATTGATTTCCGGGCGGACGCTCATGGGATGTTCCTTGAGAATGGGGACGGGCGCTCTATTCTTTATATAACAGGCCGATGCTTAAACAAAGGTTACCGTCCATGCCTTTATCCGTTCACGATCTTTTAACGGTTCAGGGGATAGGGTAATCTAGGGTCGTCGATCTTCCTTTATTCCCTTTCCGAAATGGTTTGCCGCGATGGTTAAGAAGTTTCTTGTAACGGATGACGAGCTGGAGGAGCTGATCTTCCAGTATTGCCGCGACCTGACCGCCCTGGCGCGCAAAGGCCGTTTCGACCCGATTTCGGGCCGCGACAAGGAAATCGACGAGGTCATTCTGATCCTGCTGCAGAAAGGCCGCAAGAACGCTGTCCTGCTGGCCCCCGCAGGCGTCGGCAAGACCGCCCTGGTTGTCGGCCTGGCGCAGCGCATCGTTTCCGGCAATGTGCCCGATTATCTGAAAAACGCGCGCGTCATCGAAGTGGATATGGCCAGCATGGCGTCCGGCACATCCGGCCCGGCCGATTTCCAGGAGCGGTTTATTCCGCTGTCCCGCGGCTTCGCCGAACGCTATCACGACCCGGATTATCCCAAATACATTCTGTTCATGGACGAAATCCACACCATCATGCCGACCTGCGAAGGATCCGGCTATCGCGGCCTGTCGGAAGTTATGAAGCCTTATCTGACCGTGGGCGACCTGCATGTCATCGGCGCGACCACGGATGACGAATACCGCATCTATGTGAAGGAAGACCCGGCGCTCGACCGCCGCTTCCAGAAAGTGCCTTTAAAGGTGCCGACCGATCCTGAAACGGTCGAAATCCTGAAAATGCTGCGCCCGGGATATGAGAAGCATCACCAGATCACCATTCCCGATGAATGCCTGGAAATGGTCGTCAAGATCACGACAGAGCATTTAAGACGCAGGAACCAGCCCGACAAATCCATCATTGTGATGGACGGCGCCTGTGCCTGGTTCGTGATGAAAAACGGCCGCGGCGGCACCCTGACCCCTGAAGCCGTGCGCTACATGGCGTCCATCGAAGCCAAGCTGCATCCAGACGCGATTTAAGCCGCGGATGATTTTTTTTGCTGCACAATATGATGCAATAGCTCAAGCGCATTATCGTAATGCGCGTCGATGAAAGACGGCAGCTGCTCCGGCGGCTGCCCGTAATGGATCAGCACAGTGCCCATGCCCAGACGATGCGGGATGGAAAGATTGCGCGGCGTATCTTCGACAAAGACCGTTTCCTCGGCATTCAGCCCCAGAACTTTTAATGCCTGCGTAAAGGACAGCGCACTGTCCGATTTTTTCTCATACTTGTAATTTTCGAGCCCCTGGATGCAGTCGTCGCAAAACCATTGCGACAGGCCCAGATGCTGCAGCACGCGCCTGGCCCATTCCGCCGATCCATGTGTGATGAGCGCGTGTTTCAATCCGCTGGCGTGGAACATATCGACCGTTTCCATGCTTTTCGTGATCAGCGTTTCATTGATGTAGCCATGGAATTTATGGTGCAGCCATTCATCGTCGATACCGTAATCGCGCACAAAAATGCGGCCGCTATACCCGAATTCCTCGAACGATTTTTTGGCCAGCGCAACCGTCGTTTCAAGGTCAAGCTCTACCCCGGCTTCAATCACGGCCTTGCCTATGGCGGTATGAAACGCCTGCGTCATGGCGTCATCCAGCCGGTACAAGGTATTGTCCAGATCCCAGACGATGCCTTTGATACCGGTCAGACGGTCTTTGAATGTCGGTTGAATCTGTGTCATCACTTCACTGCGCTTAATACTTTATACCCGTTCCCTTTAAATATTTCATTAACATGGGAAAAATGGCCCTGCAAAGCGGCTTCGTAAGGCAGGCCCGCATTGGCAACCATATAGAGTTTTCCGCCCCGCCTGAGAACCCCCGCCGCCGTGCCGATAAAGCTGGTCCCGATCACGTCGATCCTGGCCTTGCCCTCATGGAAAGGCGGGTTCATGACCGCCCAGTCCAGATTGCGCGCCTTGGGCTGTTCGCTGGTCAGATCCAGCCAGTCGAAAACCACCCTGTCTTTATGCCCTTCCAGATTGATCCGGCAGGCCTCAACGGCGCGGCTGTCCGCATCCCAGCAATATAGATTTTTGATCTTTGGATGCCGCTCCAGCACATGCCGCGCCAGATAAC
>JBGAPF010000002.1:0-214478 GCA_044221445.1 Alphaproteobacteria bacterium | reverse complement strand
GTCTGCGGTCAGGTCGACCGGGAAACCGAACGTGTCGTAAAGTTTGAAGGCGGTGTCGCCGGACAGGGATTGCCCGGTTTTTAAGGACGCTGTTTCCTCGTCAAGCAGTTTGAGGCCGCGGTCGAGGGTTTTCTTAAAGCGCACTTCCTCGTTTTTCAGCGTTTCAGTGATCAGCGCCTGGGCGCGTTTCAGTTCAGGATATGCGTCGCCCATCAACGCAATCAGCGTCGGCACCAAGCGGTACATCAGCGGCTCTGTCGCCCCTAGCAGATGGGCATGGCGCATTCCACGGCGCATGATGCGGCGCAGGACGTAGCCGCGGCCTTCGTTCGACGGCATCACGCCGTCTGCTAACATGAAAGAGGATGCGCGCAGGTGGTCTGCGATGACGCGGTGGGACGGATTTTCCTTTGCCCTGACCATCTCTTCGATCGTTTTGATGATGGTGCGGAACATGTCGATTTCGAAAACCGATTCCGTCCCCTGCAGCAGCGTCGCAGTCCGTTCCAATCCCATGCCCGTATCGATGGATGGTTTCGGCAGCGGTTTGCGGATGTAACCGCCCTGGCCGTCCGGTTCCTGTTCGTACTGCATGAAGACGAGGTTGTAGAATTCAAGGAAGCGATCGCCGTCTTCGTCCGGCGATCCCGGCGGGCCGCCCGCGATATGCTCACCCTTATCGTAGAAAATTTCCGAGCAGGGGCCGCAGGGGCCGGTGTCGCCCATCATCCAGAAATTGTCGTTGGTCTTGATACGAATGATGCGGTCGTCGGAAAAACCGGCGACTTTTTTCCAGATAGATGCCGCTTCGTCATCGGTGTGATAAACGGTGACCAGGAGCTTCGACTTATCGAGGCCAAAATTTTTCGTGACCAGTTCCCAGGCGAAAGGGATGGCGTCGCTTTTGAAATAATCGCCGAAGGAGAAATTGCCCATCATCTCGAAGAAAGTCAGGTGGCGGGCAGTATAGCCGACATTGTCGAGGTCGTTATGCTTGCCGCCGGCGCGCAGGCACTTCTGGGCCGTGGTAGCACGGTTATAGGCGCGTTTTTCCTTGCCGGTGAAAATATCCTTGAACGGCACCATGCCCGCCGAGGTGAACATCAGGGTCGGGTCATTCTGGGGCACCAGTGGCGCGGAGGGGACATGGGTATGGCCCTGCTTTACATAGTAGCCAGTAAATTCACTGCGGATGTCGTTGACCGTTTTCATTGTGCCGTTTACCCGATATTTTGAAACTTCTGGGAGTTTAACCATAGAACGCAGACGCTGTCATCCGGGATGCGCAATGGAAAAAGGTCCTATTGGCCTAGGCCCCTTGCGAGATTGGATTAATGAAAAAAGAACGGCTAATCGCCGTTTGCTATATTATTGATTCAAAATGAAATTATTAAGCTCTTCAATTCGATGGCAATATTTTTCAAACGTCAAAACTGATTAAATCTTACTTCTTACACAGCATGTCCGACCAGGGTTCCGATTCCAGCCGTCAGGGCCATAGCCATAGCGCCCCAGAAAGTGACACGCCATGCCGCCCTGAGAATGCCAGCGCCGCCCACATGGGCGCCAATTGCGCCGAGAATGGAAAGAGACGCTAATGAGACCAGAGGCACGGCTCCGATCAATGCATATGACGGCACAATGAAAACGACTCCCAAGGGGAGGGATGCCCCGGCTGCACAGGTCGCCGCGGAAGTCAGCGCGGCCTGAATGGGGCGCGCAGTGGTTATTTCCGAGATTCCCAATTCATCGCGGGCATGAGCGCCTAGAGCATCTTTTGCCATCAACTGGGCCGCAACGGTGCGGGCCAATTGCGGCTCAATACCACGTCCTATGTATATTTGAGCCAATTCTTCCTTTTCAAACTTCGGCTGGCTCTCAAGTTCTGCACTTTCACGCTGCAGGTCGGCTTTTTCCGTGTCCGATTGAGAGCTGACGGAAACATACTCTCCAGCAGCCATGGACATGGCCCCCGCGACAAGACCTGCAACCCCCGCGACTAAAATTTCCGCATTTCCCGTTGAGGCCGCCGCCACGCCCACTATCAGGCTGGCCGTAGAAACGATCCCGTCATTCGCGCCAAGAACGGCCGCACGCAGCCAGCCGATCCGGGCTACAAGATGACGTTCGGCATCAAAATGTTTCATGTCATTCTTTCATAATGGGTGTATGAGCCGTTTTAACATAGAAACGGATTTAGTGCAGATTTTTACCGTTATCAGGGATAGTTAATGGTTATGATTTGGTTCCATTCTTTTTAAAATTTTTTTAATCTTAACGCACTGGTATTGAATAAAAAACAAGCCAAGCGGAATAAATTGGCAGGATTCTGAGATTGACAGGCCTGAGTCAGGTTTTTAAAACCCTCGTTAAATAAGCATCAATTCCAGGGGCCCGACCGTAGACAAAAGATAAATGACGGCGTGGTAATCATCCTCTTTCCATCATGACTGAAACTGAACCGCTGCGGCTTCATGCGCAGCCGCGGCACAGCGTAAACGTTGAGGAAAAAACATGGCTTATAACTCCAGCAATTTCGACCTTTCACACTGGAAGCTGGCGTTGCCCGTCGACAGCGCGGGCGGCATCAGAGGCGTCGCGCAGGAAGTCTATGCGCTTACTGGCTTCGAGAACAAATATTTTTACGACGCGCCGGACAAGGCAATGGTGTTCTATGCACCGACGGACGGCGCGACCACCGTAGGCACGCATTACGCGCGGTCGGAACTGCGGGAGATGAAAACCAGCAGCACCGCGGCCGCCTGGGCGCTTGGCGAAGGCGGAACGATGACGGCGACGCTGGCCATCAACAAGATTCCGGCAGCCAATCCCGACTTCACCTCCCGCGTGGTGGTGGGACAGATCCATGGCCGGGACGATGAACTGGTACGGCTGTACTGGGAAGGCAATTCGGTCCATTTCATGAACGACAGGGCCGGGTCCGGCAACCGGGAAACGATGTTCGTCATGAAAGATTCCAGTGGAAACGTGCCGAGCATTTCAGTCGGGGAAAAATTTTCCTATATGATCGACGCGCGCGGCGACACGCTGACCGTCAATGTCTACGCAGACGGCAAGACCTACAGTTCGATCAGCAAGATCAATTCGATCTGGCAATCGGACACGCTGTATTTCAAAGCCGGGATTTATCTGGGCATCAACGAGGACAGCGGCAGCGGCGCGGGGCAGGCTTCGTTTTACGGACTCGACATTGGACATGTGAGGGGTGACGGCATGGACGGATTGAGGCCATCGGTTCCTGCGCCGACCCCAACCAGCCCCATCGTGATCGCGGGGACGAGCGGGAACGATGTGATCCAGGGAACGTATGGCGTCAATACAATCGACGGGCTGGCCGGAAACGACACCGTCTACGGACATGACGGCAACGACACGATCTATGGCGGCATAGGCAACGACAGGCTCTACGGCGACTGGCATAACGACACGCTGTATGGCGGCACGGGCGACGATACGCTGAACGGCGGGCAGGGCGACGACGTCATCGACGGCGGAACGGGAAACGATCTGGCCAGCGGGGACGCGGGAAGCGATACGTTCATTGTCAGCAAAGGCGACGGCGGCCTGGTCATCGACGATTTTACGGCCGGTGCGGGCGGCGACAGGCTGGTCGCCAAGGGATATACCTCCGCCGCGCTGGCGGCGTCGCAACTGACCCAGGCGGGCAGCGACGCGTTGCTCAATCTGCAGGACGGAACGAACATCACGTTCAGCGATATCAAGGCGAGCGCGCTGGTCAGCAGCCTGTACGGCGATATCGGCGGATCGGTTTCGGCATTCAGGCCGGGATCGTCCGCGCCGTCGCCGGAGCCCGCGCCGCCCGTAACCGGGACGATCCGCACCGGCGGTTCCGGCAACGACATCATCGACGGCAGCAAGGGCGACGACATCATTTCCGGACGCAGCGGCAATGACAGGCTGGGCGGCAGCGACGGCAACGACCGCCTGCTTGGCGACGACGGCAACGATACGCTGTACGGCCATTGGGGGAATGACAGCCTGAACGGCGGGGCTGGCGACGACCGGCTGGATGGCGGGCCAGGGCAGGATTATCTGTATGGCGGCACAGGGCGCGACGTTTTCGTGGTCAGCGACCTGTCCGGCCAGGACGTCATACTGGATTTCCGGCAGGGCGAAGACCGGCTGGACCTTACGGCGCTGCTTGGCCAGAATGGCCTGGCCAGCCTGAAAAGCGTGTCGGGCGAGACGGCCCTTTATGTAGATGTCGACGGTGCGGGTTCAGGCAAGGCCGTTCTTGTCGCGATGTTCGAAAGCGACACGCTGCCGGTCATACCGTTGCTGGGGATCCTGATTTAGCTTTGAGAGCTATTTTATGCCCATGGCGAACTGCGACGCCCCGCGTCCTGCAGCCGGCTGGGCGGCAAGCGCATAGTTCGTCCAGCGGCCCTGCGCCACCTCGTCGAGCGACGCGGCGGGCCGGTCGAGACGGATTCGGTAAATCCAGTAATTGGCCATTACATGCTCGACATAATCGCGGGTCTCGGCCATCGGGATGGTCTCTATAAACAGGAGCGGATCGTCGAGCGTGTCCGCGTATTGTTTTTTCCAGCGGCTCAACGAGCCGGGACCTGCATTATATGCGACCAGCAGCGACATCAGTTCAGCACCCACGGGGCCTGCGTCCATCAGGTTTTCAACATAGCGCTGGCCGATGTCGAGGTTGGTCTGCGGGTTTTTCAAAGCGTAGCGGCCCGCGTGATCGGCCTGGTAAGCGGTGCCGGATACGTCGGTCGCCGTGGCGGGCATCAACTGCATCAGACCGGACGCACCGCGGTTGCTTTGCGCCTCGGTGTCGAAACGCGATTCCTGGCGGATCAGAGCATGAAGGAGGGCTTCGTCTATGCGGAAACCGCTGGTCGGTTTCCATGGCGAAAGCGGATAAAGCGCGGCGTCATAGGAGCCGCCGTCCGGCCTGCGGTAAGCTTCGGCCAGACGCATGGCCAGACCTGGGAGATTGGCATGGCTGGCATAGGCCATTAGCGCGGTGCGCAGCGCGACGTCGCGGCCAGGATTGATGGAAAGCAGTTCGGCTTCGGCGGAATGCAGCTGGCCGATCTTCACCAGGGCGGAGGCGCGCTGAAATCCGGGGAGCTTTGCCAGCACAGCCTGGTTTTCGGGCGTATATTCCGGCACGCTCCAGTCGAAATCGAAATCCCAGCCGAGCGCGCGGGTGGCAATCAGACCGTAGAAGGTGCGCGGCCACGACGCGGCCTGTTCCAGCATGGGGCGGACAAGCGCGATATCCCCTGTGCGCATGCTGGCGCGCGACGCCCAGTACGCGCCGCCCGATGCCATCCATCCGGAAGCGCAGGGAGATGTGGCGACCTGCTGGAACATTTTCGCGGCAAGTTTGTAATCGTTCTGGCGCCAGGCGGCGAGGCCGGCCGCCCATCCGGCATCCGGCGCGTCTGCCCCGGAACGCTTCGCGCCCGCGAGGCCAAGGCGGCGCGCCCGGGTCAGGTTGCCTTCATATAAAAAGCCGAGGGCGATCTGGCCGCGCAGGCGATCGAAATCCACAAGGGCAAGTTTCTTCCCAGATGCCTCAAGTGTGTGAAGGGCGACGGCGGGGGTGCCCGCGCGCAGGGCAGTTTTGATGTCCTTGGTCAGTGCAGAGACGGCCAGCGCGTCTTTCGGGTTTTTTGGCAGGGCGATGCGGCAGGTGTCCGGCTGTTCCAGGATGGCGGCTGTGCCGAGGACGGCATTGCTATAAACCGGTTTGTCAAGAACACCCTTGAAGCCTTTCGGCACGCGGTTCCTGGCCATGATGTAAATGCGGCCCGCACCCGGTATGTCCGCATACTGTTTAAGCCAGTCCTGCAGTTCCGCGAAACCGGGGCGATAGGCGGTAGGATGGGTATACCGCTGGTAAAGGATATAGCCGCGCAGACGGAAATCGGTCAGGCGCTTCATCAGGGCGTCAGCTTGCCTGAGGTCGCCGCTTTCCTGGACAAAGAAAATATGGCGGTAAAGATTAAGATTCCTAGAATTAACCGGTTTGGGCGAAACGATTTCCTGAAGTGGCTTAGCGTGTGCGGGCGCGGAAGCACCAGCCCAGGCCTGCGATTGAATCCCTGCCGTCAACAGGGCCAGAAACAAAAGGGTCAAGCTCAAGAGCCCTTTGTCCATATGCCAATGCCTGATCATGATAGGCAAGGTCATAGCGCAGATAAGGGCAAGAGTCAAAACGACGGGAATTATGCTTTCTTTTCAAAGGGCTTATGAATTCCTAGCGATTCAATCCGGGCCTGGAGCGTCAGCATATCCTGCCAGACCGCGCGTTTCTGGGAAGGCGTGCGCAACAGATAAGCGGGATGATATGTGGCGAGGGCAGGGATGGGCGCAGCGTCAATTCCCTCGGTGCGCGGGGTATAGTCGTGCCATTTGCCACGCAGGCGGGATATGCCTTCGGTGCGTCCCAGCAAAGCCTGCGCGGCGACCCCGCCCGCGAAAATCAGCAGTTTCGGGCGGACAAGGGCGATGTGACGTTCGATGAAGGGCAGGCTCGATTCGATTTCAGCGGCGCTGGGTGTGCGATTGCCAGGGGGGCGCCAGTTCAGGATGTTGGATATATAAAGTGACTTCGCCGGGTTTTCCTCCATGCGGTCGAGGCCTATGAAAGCGAGGATTTTATCGAGCAGTTGGCCGCTGATGCCGACAAAGGGGCGACCAAGGCGGTCTTCGTCCGCACCGGGGGCTTCACCGACCAGCATGACGGGCGCGTGAGGATTGCCGTCGCAGAAGACCATGTTGGTGGCGGTTTTTTTCAGAGCGATGCCGTCAAAACCGGCGATGGCCGCGCGCAGTTCGTCAAGCGTACCGGCGGCGAGGGCGAGGCGCAGGGATTCGCGGCGAATGTCAGATGTGCCCTGAATGGGCATGGGGTCGGGGGTGCCGGCGGCCCGGTCATTGAAAGCAGGGGTGGAGAGGGCTGCGCTTTCCGGCGTCCGGATGTCCAGCGTTCTGACGTTTTCCTCCAGAAATTCCGCCGCGCCTTCCGCGACGTGCCATTCCAGGGCGGCGATCAGGGCCTGCCGTTCGGTTTCCGTCATGCGCGGGCGATGTCCTTCTTGATCCTTCATCCTTATAGGATAGTATTAACAGGAGCAACAGAAGAGGACGCGTATACTATGCCCGCACCCGTGCGCCCGGACCGGCAAGCGATGGAATACGATGCCGTGATCGTGGGAGCGGGCCCGGCTGGCCTGGCCTGCGCAATCCGCCTGAAACAGCTGGCGGCGGAATCGGGCCGGCCCCTTTCGATATGCATAATAGAAAAGGGTTCTCAGGTAGGGGCGCATATCCTGTCGGGCGCCGCCATCGAACCTCGGGCGCTGGATGAACTCATCCCAGAATGGAAATACAAAGGCGCGCCGCTGACCATCGCCGCCACGCGCGACCGGTTCATGCTGCTGACAGCGAAGCGCGCCATTCCCCTGCCTCTGCCCCCGCAGATGCGCAATCACGGCAATTATATCGGCAGCCTCGCCAACCTGTGCCGCTGGCTGGCGACGCAAGCGGAGGCGCTGGGCGTAGAGATCTATCCAGGCTTCGCCGGCGCCGAAATCCTGTACGATGCGAACGGCGCGGTGACGGGTGTCGCGACCACCGATATGGGCATCGGCAAAAATGGAGAACATACGCCGCAATACGAACCCGGTATCGAACTGCATGCGCGGCAGACGATTTTCGCGGAAGGATGCCACGGTTCCTTATCCAAGATGGTCATCAACCGCTTCGGCCTGAGGCGCGACCGCAGCCCGCAGACCTATGCGCTCGGCATCAAGGAGATCTGGGAAGTGCTGCCGGAGAAATACAAGGAAGGCGAAGCGGTGCATACCATAGGCTGGCCTCTGGGCCGGACAACCTATGGCGGATCCTGGCTGTATCATATGGGGGACGGGCAGGTTTCCGTCGGGCTGGTGGTCGGGCTGGATTACGCCAACCCCTATCTCTCGCCGTTCGAGGAAATGCAGCGGTTCAAAACCCATCCTTATATACGCGGCATCCTTGAAGGCGGGCGTCGCGTCGCGTATGGCGCGAAAGCGCTGAGCGAGGGCGGGCTGCAGTCATTACCAAAACTCAGTTTTCCGGGTGGCATCCTGATCGGCGATTGCGCCGGATTTCTCAACGTGCCGAAAATCAAGGGTACGCACACGGCGATGAAATCCGGGATGGTGGCGGCGGAATCAGTTCACGCCTTTCTGGCGGGAGGGCAGGAATGGGGGCAGGAATGCCGCACCTACGAACCGAATTTACAGGCAAGCTGGCTGTGGAAGGAACTGTACCGCGCGCGCAATATCCGGCCCGGATTCCATAAAGGCCTGTGGCGCGGCCTCATCAACGCGGCGTTCCAGACGCTCGGCGGATGGATGCTGCCGCAGACGATGAAAAATCATGCCGATTATGCCCAGCTGCGTAAGGCGGCGGATTCGAATGTCATCGCCTATCCGAAACCGGACAACGATCTTACTTTCGACCGGCTGTCTTCCGTACGGTTATCAGGCACCATGCATGCCGAAAACCAGCCATCCCACCTGAAACTGAAAGATCCCGGCATTCCCATAGGGGTTAACCTGCCCGAATATGCCGAACCGGCGCAGCGCTATTGCCCGGCGGCGGTGTATGAAGTGGTGGAGACTGAAAACGGGCCGCGCTTCGTCATCAACGCCCAGAACTGCGTCCATTGCAAAACATGCGATATCAAGGATCCGTCCCAGAATATCGTCTGGACGGTGCCGCAGGGCGGGGGCGGGCCGAATTACCCGAATATGTGACGGGTGCATAAACGGCGATTTTTTTAGCGATAACGATTTGAAACAATAAGCGTTCAGGTTAGGTTATAATAAGAACGTAACCCCGATTTGTGTGAACGATATTATTTTATGACTAAAACCCGTATTACCGCCCTGGGCCTGATGGTCCTTGGAACAGCCATTATGGCCGGATGCTCGAAAGAATCCGATGAGAACGCCATGGCCGCGCCGGGTGACGCAGCCATCGTGACGGCTGCTGGTGAAATGAGGCACAGCCCGTCGGGCGATTTCCTGGCCAGCCACTTCGCCCAGTCGGAATACGACTGGAAGACCGCCGACCGGTATCTCGACCTGGTGATGAAGAACGACCCGGGCAACCCGGACCTTCTGAAACGTTCGATGATCCTGGCGGTCGGTTCCGGCAACATGCCGCGCGCGGCGATGCGGGCGAAGGATCTGTTGAAGGCGGAGCCGAAAGACGGCCTGGCGCTGCTGATACTGTCGGTCGACTCGCTGGCGAACAACAGGACGGCGGAAGCGGAGACATACCTTAAAACCATGCCGGACGGCGACCTGACGTCCTTCATCAAGCCGCTGATCCTCGGATGGGTCAGAACGGGCGAGGGCAGGCTGGAGACGACCGGATTCAACGATACCTCCATCCACATCTACCATTCCGCCTGCATGGCCCTGATGCTGGGACAGAAGGACAAGGCCAAAATCGCGGCGCGGCGAATCGTGGATGCAGGCGGGCTGGCCAGTTACGATGCCGAGCGGGCGGGTGACCTGCTGGCCGCGGTGGGCGAGACCGGCGACGCGCTTGCAATCTATCAGGGCATTGCGGCGCAAGGCGCCGGGGGCACCGACCTGACGCGCAAGATCGAAATTCTGAAAACCGGCGGCGGCGATATCGATTTTATGCTGCGCCCGCTGCAGATCAAGACTCCGGCCCAGGGCGCGGCGCTGGCGATGTACGACATGGCTTTCGTCCTGTATCAGGAATACAGCGACACCAGCGCCAAGATTTTCGCGCAGCTGGCGCTGGCGCTCGACCCGTCCATGACGGATGCGCAGATCCTGCTCGGCGATACGCTTGCGCGCAACGGCCGGTATGACGAGGCAATCGCGTATTTTACTTCCGTGCCCAAAGGTGACAAATCCTACCTGACGTCCCAGCGGCATGCCGCCGACCTGATGGCGGAAGCGGGGAAGCACAAGGAGGCCGAAGCGCTGCTCAACCGTCTGTTTACGGAAGACAACGATACGGAATCGCTGATCCGCATCGGAGATTTGTACCGGCAGGAAGAGAATTTCAACAGCGCCCTAAAAATCTACAATCAGGCGGCAGAGCATATTGGCGGCACTGTGCCGGAACAATACTGGTATCTGCTCTATGCCCGCGGCATGGCGTATGAGCGCGAAGGCGACTGGGCCAAAGCGGAAAGCGACCTGAAAGCAGCGCTGGGCTACAGGCCGGACAATCCGTATCTGATGAACTATCTCGGCTATGGCTGGGCGGATCAGGGACTCAACCTCGACCAGTCGCTGGCGCTGATCCGCCGTGCGGTGACGTTGCGGCCGACAGACGGGTACATTACGGACTCTCTCGGCTGGGTGCTTTATATGATGGGCCGTTATGACGATGCGATGCCGCATCTGGAACGCGCGGTGGAGCTGCTGCCCTACGACCCAACCATCAACGACCATCTCGGCGACGTCTACTGGCGCGTCGGGCGCAGGCTTGAGGCACGGTTCCAATGGGAGCGCGCCCGGAACAACGCCGGGCCGGAAGACGAAGACCTGAAAACCGAAATCGCGCAGAAGCTGGAAAAAGGTCTCGGCGCGCCGGATAAGATGCGCGCGGCCAGCAATGCCGCGCTGATGCCTGAACAGGTTATGGGCGAAAAGGTTTCGCGATAGTTTGAGCCGGACTAGACATAAATCCGTTTTTTTTGGCGTAATGCCAAAGCTTTATGATATTCAAGCCCGATGAACAATGAAGATTTAAAAGTAGCGACGCAAGTCGCATGGGACACTCTGGGGTGCAATGCCGACCTGAAGCGCGTTTCCGGACAAGGAACCTGCAATAGCGTTTTCTTTGCCAAGGCGGGACAAAAAAAGATTGTCGTTCGCGTGAACATGGATCGGGATCCCAAGGAGTTTACTAAAGAAAGCTGGTGCATGTCGCAGGCGGAAGCTGCAGATGTAAGCGTGCCACGCTCTTTAAGTCACGGCTTTCAAAACGGATGGAATTTCAGCGTTCAAAGCTTCGAAGGAAAAAACAACGGGACGGATTCGGGCGACCCGATATCGATCTGGCACTGGTTGGGAGAAGCTGCGGCAAAATTTCATAAGGTGCCAGTTAAAGGCTTCGGTTGGAATTGGCAGACGAAAAGGCTGGTCTGTTCCTGGGCGATTGGCAAACTTATGTAAGCGACAATATTCGCAGCTTAGAGGTAGGTGAATCGTGCATCGGTTTGCTTAAAACACAAACCGTGTCTCTGAGGCGCCGATTTGAAACACTGGCCGAAAAACGTTTTGACTTTGGGTTGTGCCATGGGGACCTGATGCCACGAAATGTGGTTTTGGATGACGACCGAATAACGCTGATCGATTGGGGTTGTGCGGAGGCGCACATTGTTCCGCATTTCGATTTCCGCGAACTTTTGCGGGATCACGCCAGTGACAGCGCGGAAGTGCAGGCGTTTATATCTGGATATGGAATAAAAGAAGAATTTCGTACGCTTCTCCCTGACATTGAGAGGCTTTTAATGCTTTGCGCTTTTGATGTCCTGAGATGGGCAAAGGATCGAGCACTGGAAATGATGCCAGAGAAAAGAAAAACAGTTTCGAAATTTTCTTGACCGTTTCGAGCTTGTCTAAGACTACGGTCCTCATACAGACTTGATATTCAACTATTATCGTATGAAAGAAGCGCAATGAAAATACAGGAAGGGCACCGTGTCTTTGTCTAGCTTTCCCAGTCCGGGCTTTCTGAGAGCGCGGTTTTGGCAATGCAGGGCAACGCGTTCGGGCGCTGGTGCCGTGAGAAAATGGATGCCGCCAAGATCCAGACCGAGAGAGAAACTATTTTAGAGGCGCTGGACTGGGCTATTGAAGCCAAAAACGATCTAACGGGACGCTGGGGGTATGAGGCAAGACAGGCAATGGCGCAACCTGCGGACCAACTCGAATGGAACGAGGGCGATCTCGATCCAGAAATTATCGATAACGTTATCATAATCGACTGAGCAGGGCTGATTCTTATATTTAAGCCGTGAAACACCGGTTATCGGTCAATCGCGCTTTTGCCGCTCAACAATTCCAAATAATATAAGGCCTTATCAACCTTCTGGTAATGTTTTTGCGCAATCATGGTAGGGCGAAAAACCGTCTCTATTTGCCCGAGGTCATTGAATTATCAGCAGAAATAAAGGTTTATGAGTAAAGACGACACATCAACCCTGTCCGTATTGCTGCCTGCCGCCCGCGTCGACCTGTTCACGCGGGACGAGTCCAGCCGTGCGGCCTTCCAGGCGTTGAAGCAGGATTGGCGTTTTGCAAGGGTGGTTCTGGACGTCCATGACGGGGACGCGCGGGCGGCTATCGATATGTATGCGGGCGGCGCGGCGTCGCCGCAGCTGATCATCGTCCAGACGGACGACATAGACGAAAGCTTTTCCGGAAAACTCGAAGAACTTTCCGCCTATTGCAGCGAAGGCACACGGGCCATCGTTATCGGGCCTGTGAACGACGTCAACCTTTACCGCCGCCTGATCGGCATGGGCGTGAGCGATTATCTGGTGAAGCCTCTGCAAACGGAAACGCTTGGCAACGACATCGCTGCGACGCTGCTGGAACAGCTTGGCGCAACGGGCAGCCGCCTGATCGCCATTATGGGCGTAAAAGGGGGAGTCGGCGCGACAGCGTTGAGCCAGACCGCCGCCTGGGCTCTGGCAGAGAAACACAGGCAGAAGACATTCCTGCTGGACGCCGCAGGCGGATGGTCGACCCTGAGCGTCGGGATGAATTTCGAGCCGGCGGCGACGCTGGCCGAGGCAGCGAAAGCGGCCGCCGAAAGGAACGAAGACAGCCTGACCCGGATGATTTTCAGCGCGGGGCCACGGCTTTCGGTTCTGAGCAGCGGCGGCGACGCGATGCTTGAAAACCTGGTCGACGCGACGCAGTATGAAAGCTTGCTCGATTATGTGATGGCGATCTATCCCGTGGTCCTGGTGGACCTGTCGTCGGCCCCGCACGATTTGAAACGCACCGTTCTGACGCGTGCGCATAAAATCATTCTTCTGACCACGCCAGCGCTGCCTTCGGTGCGTGCCGCACGCACATTAATGCAGGAAATCAAAGATCTGCGCGGTAATTCTGATGAGGGCATCGAGGTTATGCTGAACATGCAGGGTTTCGCAGGCAAACAGGAAATCAGCAAGTCGCAGATCGAGCAGGGACTCGACCGCAAGCTGGGCGGGGCGATCCCGTTCGAGCCGGCGCTGTTCGCCAGTATCGAAAACGAAGGACGTAAGCTGCATGCCGACAAAGCGGGCGAGGTCGTGACGGGCCAGCTGATGCCGTCGATCCTGAAAATCCTGAACGCGGATCAGGATGAACCTGAGCAGGCCGACAAAAAGACAGGGCTGAACAGCCTGCTGACCCGTCTTAAGACTAAAAGCTGACGAAGGGCGGACCAGCGATGTTCGGCAAAAAAACAGATTCAGGCCCGCCTTCAAAACCCGTCCCGCCGCCGCGCGCGCCGACGGAGAAGCCAGCCGCCGCGCCGAAGGCCGCTCCAAAGCCAACGGCCATGTCCGATCAGCAGGCGGCGCAGCTGAAAGCTTTATCACAGGAAAAGAGCCAGGAGCGTCAGGCCAGCGGCGAGGTCATGAAGCCCTTGAAGGCGATGGATGACGGAATCATGGACGACCATGAAGAGGTCGTCACCAACGTCACCGGCAACGGCAAGATCGATTCCGTGACGTCACTGCGTCTGCAGCGGGCCCGGAACCGGATCTGGATGGACCTGCGCGACGGGATCGACCTGAAAGCGCTGGCGCGTATGGATTCGCGCGCTGCGCGGGAGGAGGTGCAGTCGGCGGTGGAAGAGATCGCGCGGTTCCGCAATCTCGATATCACGCCGACGGAACTGGAACAGGTGGCAAAAGAATGCGCCGACGATATGCTCGGCTTCGGGCCGCTTGAACCGCTTCTGGAACGCGACGACATCGCGGATATAATGATCAACGGACCTGACACGACTTATATAGAGGTGTCAGGAAAGATCCAGCGGACCGACATCAAGTTCCGCGACAACCAGCATCTGACCACGATCTGCCAGAGAATTGTCGGCGCGATCGGGCGGCGCGTGGACGAAAGCTCGCCGATCTGCGACGCGCGGCTGCCTGACGGATCGCGGGTCAACGTGATCATTCCGCCGTTGGCAGTCGACGGGTCATGCATGACCATCCGGAAATTCAAAAAAGACAAGCTCACGCTCGACAAGCTTCTGGAGTTCGGGGCGATGACCCCGTCCTGCGCCAAGCTGATCATGGCGATCGGGCGCTGCCGCGTGAACGTCCTGGTATCGGGCGGCACAGGATCGGGCAAGACGACGATGCTGAATGCGCTGACCCGTTATATCGAGGCAGGGGAGCGGGTCATCACCTGCGAGGACGCCTGCGAACTTCAGCTGCAGCAGCCGCATGTGGTGCGCCTTGAAACCCGGCCGCCGAATCTTGAAGGCGTCGGCGAGATCACGATGCGGGACCTGATCAAGAACTGCCTGAGGATGCGGCCGGAGCGGATCATCGTCGGCGAGGTGCGCGGGCCGGAAGCGTTCGACCTGCTGCAGGCCATGAATACGGGTCATGACGGGTCGATGGGCACGGTGCACGCCAACAATCCGCGCGAGGCAATCACGCGGATGGAAAACATGATCGCGATGGGGGGGCTGAACCTGCCGTCCGCGGCGGTGCGGGAGCAGATCGCCTCGGCGGTGAACTGCATCATCCAGGTTCAGCGCCTGCGCGACGGGTCAAGGAAAGTGACGCACGTATCGGAAATCACCGGCATGGAAGGCGAGGTTGTCACCATGCAGGACCTGTTCGTCCTGGAAATCCAGGGCGAGGATGAAAAAGGCAAGCTGATCACCAGGCTGCGGTCCAGCGGGCTGCGCCCTAAATTCTACGACAAGGCGCGGCAATTCGGGGTGGAGCAGCTGGTGCTCGATGCGATGGAGGAGGCGTTCGGGTAATGTCGCCCCTGGTTCTTCTTATCGTCGTGCTGTTGGTCCTGTCCGTCGGGGGCACGGGATGGGCCGTTCAGCATGCGGGACGAAAAAGCCGCGAAGAGCGGATGATGAGCGTCATTCGCGGGCGCGCCGGGAACGGCAAGGGCGCGCGCAGCGATAAGGATTTGCAGAACAAGCGCCGGGCAGAGATCGCCAAAAAACTGAAAGACGGCGGCGACGGCGTTCAGAAAAAAGGAAAAATCGGTACAAAAGAACTCCTGATGCAGGCGGGCCTTACCATCCCGGTGCGCCGTTACTGGCTTGCATCGCTCGGCGTCGGCCTCGTAACCATGCTGCTGGCGCTGGTCATGAAGGCGCCGATGCTGCCCGTGACCGTCCCTCTGGCAGGGATCGTCGGTGTTCTCGGCCTGCCGCGCCTGTTCCTGCGCCGCAAGATCAAGAAGCGGCAGAAAAAATTCCTGATGGAGTTCGCCGATGCGCTGGAAGCGATGGTGCGTCTGCTGAAAGCCGGGATGCCGGTGGCCGAGGCGATCCGCATGGCGTCGCGCGAATTCACCGGGCCTGTGGGCGAGGAAATGTCACGAATTTACGATTCCCAGAAAATCGGCGTCCCGCTGCCCGAAGCCTGCCTCGACGCGGCGCGGCGCATGCCGATCACGGAAATGCAGATGTTCGCGACCGGCATCACCATCCAGCAGCAGACGGGATCCAGCCTTTCCGAGGTGCTGATGAACCTGGCGGGTGTGATCCGGGCGCGGTTCAAGCTGAAGCGCAAGGTGCAGGCGCTGTCTTCGGAAGCCAAGACGTCGGCGGCGATCATCGGAGCGCTGCCTTTCCTTGTCGGGAGTGGCCTGATGCTGATCAACGGGGAATATATGGACCCGCTGTTCCATACCACGACGGGGAATATCCTGATCGCGTTCGGGCTGTTCTGGATGTCCTGCGGCATTTTCGTGATGAAAATCATGATTAACTTCAAGGTGTAACGGATTATGAACACCGACTTTATCGTCATCGTCCTGACGGCCCTGGCGGCGGCGGCATCGTTCGTGGCGTTCGCGCTGCCACTGCTCAACCGCGGCGACAAGAAGGAGCGATACCAGTCGATCATAGAGAAGCGCCGCCGCGACCTCTTCGAACAGACCAAGCATGAAGTCGCCCACCGCGGCAAAGGCAAGAACATGTCCGCCCGCGAGTCGATGGCCATGCTGTTCAAGATCCAGAAGATGCTGGGCGACATGGGCGAGAAAGTGCGCGACCAGTTGCTGCAGGCGGGGATACGAAGCCCCGCCGCACCTCTTAAATTCATCGTCATCCGCACGGTGCTGCCGTTCCTGTTCATGGGATTCGCCATGCTGATCATCGCCAAGAGCGACAAGGATTTCAGCAATGCCATCGTCATGGGCATTCTGGCCGCGGCAGCGTTTGCGGGATACAAACTGCCCTCGCTTCTGGTCAAGAACAAGATCCAGAAGCGCACCCAGGACATGAACCAGAGTTTTCCGGACGGGCTCGACATGATGCTGATCTGCGTGCAGGGCGGAATCGGTCTTGAGCAGACGGTGGCGCGGATCGCCGAGGAAATCGCCGAACATTCACCGACCTTGGCGGAAGAACTGGGAATACTGAGCGCCGAGATGGCCATGCTGAACGACCGCCGCTCGGCGCTTCAGGATTTCGCGCGGCGGGTCGGCTCCGGCGCGGCCAGAAGTTTCGCGACCGCGCTGATCCAAGCGGAGCAGTACGGAACGTCGGTGACGCAGGCGATGCGGGTGATGGCAGACGAACTGCGCGACGCGCGGATGCAGGAGGCGGAGCGTAAGGCGGCGTCCCTGCCGCCCAAACTGACCGTGCCGATGATCCTGTTCTTCCTGCCGGTGCTGTTTATCGTCATCCTGGGGCCTGCGATTCTGCAGGCCACGGCGGTCATGGGAAAATAGCGGCCTTTATCAGCCCTGGGCCGGCTTGCGCGGCGGGGGCGGCACGGGGCGGCCATGTGATGGGCTTTGCGACTGCAGGGCGCTGACGATCCTTAAATTCCGTTCGATTTCCGTGCGGCCGGGCGACAGGGTCACGGCCTTGCGCAGCGTTTCGACCGCTTCGTCGAGGAAGCCTTGCGCGGCCAGATTCAGGCCAAGATTGTTGAGGACAGGCGTCGGGTCGCCCTGCCAGTTGTCGAGCGCCTTGCGGAAGGCGACTTCGGCCTGATCGTGATGGCCCTGCGCATCGAGCGCGATGCCGAGGATGTGATAGGCCTGGCCGTTTTTGGGGTTCAGCAGGACTGCCTTGCGGGCGTATTGTTCGGCGTCTTTATAATTGCCCATGGCGGCCTGGATAGCGCCGTATTCGGCGATGACGCCGGAATTTTTGGATTTTCCGTCCTGGACGAACGGATCGAGGACGATGGCGGCGCGCTGCAGCCTGCCGTTTTCACGCAAAGCCTGGGCATAGTCGAGCGCGGCCTGCGGATCGTCGCTTTTGCGTTTATAGAGAGCCTCGACGACTCCGAGAGACTGTTTCGAATTGCCCTTGGATTCCAGTGCGGCCTTTTCCAGCACGCCGTTGATCTTGTTCTGACGGTCAAGCGTGGCAGCGCCCTGCGGCGACACGCACGCGGAAGCCGACAGCGCGACGCCGGCCAGTAATAGAACAGGTATCAGTCTTTTGGAAAACCCAGGCATGTCGGCAGCAACCTCTCCCGCATTTTGTAGCATACTCTTCGTGTCTCTTCGACCCTTAAATTGCCGCCCGGCGCGCCAAAGTCAACTCACTGACCCGCGGAACCGGCTGTATCGCCAGCGCCGGGGTCTTCCGGGACGGCCTCGGGTTCATAGGATTCTTCGGCCGCCGGTTCGGGTTCGGGCGCGGCAGGCTGGTTGCTCAGGCCGGTCGGCGCGGGCGGCATGCCGCTAGCGGGCGCAGGGGCGGGGGCCGGTGCGCCTGACGCCACGTCGGTCTGGGTCACGGGCGCGCCGGTGGACGCCTGCTGGACCGAGATTTCATGACAGATGTCGGGGCAGTAATAGACAGATGTCGGCTGGCAGCCGCCGCGGCCAAGCGCGCAGTTGCGGCGAATGCGGATGTATTTGTCGGCGGGCGCGTCGACGAAGACATGACGCTGCATGATCACCTTACGCTGGGAATCCAGCACGGTGAACATAGTGGAGCCGGGCGCGCGCGGCACCAGAAGGATGGTGCGGCTGGAATCCAGGATCGCGCTCAGATGCGCGGGGTTGCCGACGATGATCGTCCCTGCGTCACGGTCGAGATGCAGCATTTCGGACTTATCGGGCGTCAGGCTGAGCGCCGGGTGTGTGTCGCTTTCATCGGCAACCGGCGTTCCCGCGCCCGCATCGACCCGGGGCATCAACCCGCCGCCCTGGGCGGGCTGCAGCGTGGCCTGCGCAAAGGCAGGCGCGCCATACATCAGGGCGGCCGCAAGAAGAGTCAGGGTGAGGACGGGGCGTTTCATGATGAAGACTTGATGTGGTGAGAAGAGGCAGGGATAAGAAACAATCCAGGGGAAGTATAAATGGTTTGCCGGAATCTGTCTTGCGGTTTTTATCTCGAATGTTCTGGTAAATGGGGTGCGCTTCCCTTGTCATCCTTTGACAGGCCGGGATGACAAGGGGGGACAGCTGCGCTATAACGCCTCATGGATCTCAGCTTTGACATCGGCACGTTCCTGGCCGCCGTATGCGCGGCGGGGGCGGGGCTGGCCGGGTTCAATTCGTGGAAGTTCGAGACGCTGGGGCGGAAACGGATCGACATCGCGGAGAAATCCATCGTCCTGCTGGCCCAGGTGGTGGAAGCTATCGAGAGCAACCGGCTGATCCGCATGATGTTGATCGACGAGATGGAGGGCGATCCCGATTTCCTGAAAATCTTTTCCGAACCCGCGCTCGCCAATCTGCAGGCCGTGAAGGGCGCGGTAGAGGAACTGAATAAGATCCGCTATCTGTTCTGCGCCCATTTCGGGCCGGACTACATGGGCTGTTTCGTCAACGTCTCGGTCGCATACCAGATGATCGCCAACGCCCTTCAATACAACATCCAGGGCGAACCGAACCGGGCTTTGAACGAGACATATCTGATCAAAGCGGATGAAGGCGACCACCTGACCCAAAGCCTTTCGGACGGCATCGACGATGTGTACCTGAAAACCTATGAAGAACTTCAGGTGATCGGCAAGAACGCCCTGTTCGACATGCGCGGCGGCGTGTTCGTGATGATGGGGCGATTGTTGTTTGGGACGGAACCGTTTGGATTTATCAGAAAATTTATAAAAACGCGTAAGCAGTAATGACACACTTACTGTTTTAAAGGGGAAGCAATACAAAATAATAAGACAAGATATACTTCTATTTCGCTTTGGAAGTTTATCGAACCTGCTCTGCGCCTATTCATGGTGAGATATCCCAAAGGCGCAGCTGTCTTTTATTAAAGATGTGGCCCCAAGTTTGATAACTACTTTTTTAAGAGCGATTTAAAATGGTGCGCACGGCAAGGATTGAACTTGCGACCCCTGCGATGTCAACACAGTGCTCTACCACTGAGCTACGTGCGCATACCGGTAACGTAAGGGTGGGTTATCAGTAATGAGAAACAAAAGCGATTTCAAGTGTTTTGTGCGGGGGCGGGCGCATTCAGCAGCCGGTTGACCTGGTCGATCAGGTCGTTCAGGTGGAAGGGCTTGGACATGACTTTGCGGTTTTCCTCTTCCTGGCCGAGGGCGACCCCGGCAAAGCCGGTGATAAACATGACTTTCAGGGCCGGGGACAGGGCCGTGGCGCGCTGGGACAGTTCGATCCCGTCCATGCCGGGCATGACGATGTCGGCCAAGAGAAGGTCGAAAGGGGCCGGGCCGTCCTTGCGGGCAGCCTCAAAAGCGGCCAGCGCCTCGACGCCGTCGGCGCATAGGGTAACGGCATGACCGGCGCGTTCCAGCGCCCCGCCCAGGAAATGCAGCATGGAGGCGTCGTCTTCGGCGATCAGGATGCGGGGCATGGAACGCCGCCCCCACACGCGATCGCCAGCACCTCGCCGCCGTCCGGGGCCTCAAAAAAGGCGTAGCCGAGCGGCGCCAGGTGGATTGCGGCATGGTCGACGAAAACGTTCCGGCTGACATGGCTTAGCAGGGCGTCGCCTGGACGGACCAGGGACAGCGGCGCCTCGATGTTCCGGTCGCTGCAATTGAACAGGCAGGTCACGGCCTTTCCATCCTTCAGGCGCTGAAAGGCCAGAAGAGGGTCCGGCGTGTCCAGACTGGTAAACGACCCGTACTTCATGGTGTTATGCCCGCGCCGCCAGGCCAGAAGGGTCCGGATATGATTCAGGACCGACGACAGATCCGCCTTCTGGACGTCGGCGGCCAAAGGGGCGTGAAGCGGCGACACCGGCAGCCATGTTTTCATCGCCATCGAAAAACCGGCATGCGGCGAGGCTTGGTTCCAGGGCATCGGGGTCCGGCCGCCGTCGCGGCCCACATGGCCGGGATACATTGATTTATCGTAGGGATCCACCAGGTCTTCGAAGGCGAGCTCCGCCTGCGGCAGGCCCAACTCCTCCCCCTGATACATGCAATAGGAGCCGCGCAGGGAAAGGCCGAGCGCGCTGCTGAACATCGCCTTGTCGGCGACGGCGGTTTCACCGTGCATGCGGCTGACGGCGCGCTTGAAATCGTGGTTGCTGACCGCCCAGCACACCCAGCCGTCGCCCAGAAGGCTTTCGACCCGGCCGACCGACCGCATGATCGGGTCCTTGCCCATGTCCGACCCCAGAAGGCCGAAGGAATAACACAGATGGAAACGATTGCCATTTTTGGTGTAGCTGGCGGCGGTCTCTTCCGAATCCTCGCAACATCCGGCCTCGGCCAGAAGGCAGCGGTCCGGCCACTGGTCGACGAAGGCGCGCAGGTCTTCGATCCATTCGATGTTTTCGGGCTGGGTGTTGCTGTACTGGCGGATCTGGCGGATGATCGGGTTGCTGGGCGGCGGATCGACGGGCAGGGGCGCATCCGCCGGGCGCACCGGGTTATCCCGCAAATGCCTGTCCGCAAGATACAAATTGGCGACGTCGAGGCGAAACCCGTCGACACCCATGTTAAGCCAGAAAGCCGCAACGTTCTTGATGGTTTTGCGGACGTCCGGGTTCCAGATATTGAGGGCGGGCTGTTCCTTGAGGAAATGATGCAGGTAATACTGCATTCGCCGCGCGTCCCAGGTCCAGGCTGGACCGCCGAACCACGACATCCAGTTATTAGGCGCGGTGCCGTCGGGCTTGGGGTCGCTCCAGACATACCAGTCGTGCTTGGCGTTGTCCCGGTTCTGGCGGCTTTCCTTGAACCAGTCATGCTGGTCGGAGGTATGGGACCAGACCTGGTCTATCATCACCTTCAGGCCGAGTTCATGGGCGCGGTTCAGGACCGCCTTGAAATCGTCGATCGTGCCGAAAACAGGGTCGACGTCGCGGTAATCGGACACGTCGTAGCCGAAATCCTTCATCGGCGACTTGAAAAAGGGCGATATCCAGATCGCCTCGACGCCCAGATCGGCCACATGTCCGAGTTTCTGCAGAATGCCGGGAAGATCGCCGACGCCGTCGCCGTTCGCATCCATGAAACTGCGCGGATAAATTTGGTAAATGACGCTGCCGCGCCACCATTCGGTGCCTGTCATCGCTGGCCGTTCCAAGGTTAAAGTTTTTCCCGGCGCATGAAAACGGTAACGCCGCTCCCCACAGCGTTGTTTTACCTTTTTGGCGGCGGTTTCTCAATTTAAAAAGGCCCGGCAGGGCGGGCAAGAGAAGGAAAAGAACGACCCGGCCGGCGCCGGATCGTCCGCAAGCCGTAAAATCAGGCCGCTTTTTTCTTGTTAGCGCCAGCCTGTTCGAAGACGGCGCATTCGCCGACCTGGATTTCCTGGGTATGGCCGTAGGCCGAAACCGTAATGGGCTGGCCGCTCTCGCCGTCCTCGATGCACACCGACAGGGCGCCGTTGTTCAGATCGAGTTTCAGGGGCGTGTTGCGCCAGACCATGCGGAAGGACAGGCCGTCCAGCTGGGGCAGGGGTTTGGGGGCGAAATGCAGCACGTTGCCACGGGCTTCCATGCCCATGAAGCCGCGGCTGACCAAGTCAAGCGTACCCGACATGACGCCGAGATGGATGCCTTCGCCCGTGGAACCGCCCTGGACGTCGTCCACGTCGGCCTTCAGCGACTTCATCAGCATGTCCCAGGATTTTTCCGGATAGGCGTTGCCGACGACGGCTGCGTGCACCACCAGCGACAGAGTCGAGCAGTGCGAGCAGCGTTCGAAATAGTACTGGATGGTCTTTTTCATCAGCTCGGCGTTGTATTCGAAGCCGAGATTGGCGAACATCTCGCGCAGTTCGGTTTCGGAGAACAGGTAGAACAGCATCAGCGTGTCCGCCTGCTTCGACAATTTGTAATGGTCGGCCAGGTCGCCTTCCGCTTTCAGGATAAAGTCGAGGCGGTAAAGGTTTTTGTACTTGGCGCGGTAAGCGTCCCAGTCCAGCTCCTTAAGGTTCTCGTAGCCTTCGAACTGACTGATCACGCCGTCCTTATGCTGCGGGATATACATCTTTTTGCTCATCTCCTGCCATTTCTCAAGCTCCTGCTCGGAGAAATCGAGCAGAGCGAAGAGGCGGCTGCGGCGCTTGGCGGGAAAAAGGTTCATCACCTCGTTCGCGCGCGTGAACATCCATGAAACCATGACGTTGGTATAGGCATTGTTGCGGACGCCGTGTTCGCCGCTGCCTTCCAGATTTTCATGATATTCATCCGGACCCATGACGCCGTGGATTTCGTATTTGTCGCGTTCCTTGTTGTAGACAGTGATGGAGGCGAAGAAGCGGGCGATTTCCAGCATCAGGCGCGCGCCGTGGTTCCACATGAAATCGACGTCGCGGGTCGCCTGGTAATACTGCCACATGTTGTAGAAGATCGCGGCGTTGACGTGGCGCTGGCGGAACGACTGGTCCGGATACCATTTCTTGTCATGCTTGTTGAAGTTCATCAGGTACGTTTCCTCGCGCCCGTCGGAACCCGACTGCCACGGATACATCGCACCTTCGTAGCCTGCCTCGCGGGCGCGCTCGCGCGCCTCATCCAAGCGGCGGTAGCGGTACATCATCATGCCGCGCGTGATTTCCGGGAAACGGAAATTCAGGAACGGGTAGATATACATTTCGTCCCAGAACATCCGGCCATTGTAATGCTCGCCTGTCAGGCCGCGCGCCGGGGCGGCAGCGTCCAGGTCGCCGGAGTTGGGCGAGCAGCACATCAGCAGGTGGCAGGCGTTGAACCGCACCAGCATCTGCGCTTCGTCCGACTTCGGGATTTTGATATCGCAGACGGCCCAGATCTGTTTCCAGGCGTTGACCGAGCGGTTGAGCGCCGTTTCGAAATTGCACACACGCCTTGCGTGGATCTGCGCGTTCACCAAAGGTTCGGAGATCGCTTTATCCTTCGAGGAAAACAGATGAACCATTTTCTCGATCCGTACAGTCTTGCCCTGTTTGACCGGGATGGTGATCGCCTGATGAATGTAATCGTCCTGCATGTGCGTGCTGCGCATGACCTTCATTTCCTCGTCCCCGTGGAAGACGAAGGTCCGGGCGGCGGAGGCGAAAAAGATGCGCGACTGCGAGGTTGTTACCAGCAGGGAAATGCCGTCTTCGCCGATCGCTTCGGTCTTTACAGGGCGCAGATGCTTGCATTCGAACGGGCGATACATATGGACGCCCCAGTTGATAATGCGTCCATCGAGCGCGGAAATGACTTCGATATCGCCGGACCAGTTTTTCGGCGTGATTTCCCATTCGATGGCGCCGAGGTGCATGCGCTGCATCGAAACGAAGCGGCGGCTGCGCAGGCTGGTTTCCCGGCCTTCCTTGTCCCGGAACAGGATCTCGCGCGTCATCAGGGCGCAGGAGATGTCGAATTCGTGACGGTAGGACAGGATCTCGACCGACTCCATCGAGAACGGTTCGCCGCCCTCGATCTTCAGCTTCATCGTCGTCCAGTTCGGGAGGTTGACCAGATCCTCGTTGGAGATCGGGCGGCCGCCGATAATGGAACCGACGCGGTTATAGCCGCCGTGCATGTAGGTGCCGGGATAATGCGCCTCGCTGGCTTCCGCCCATTCCATCGCGCCGCGCGCGGTAATGTAGCCGTTACCGGTGGAGGTCAGGGATTCGCGCCGCCATTCGAGTTCCGGTTTGAAGAAGTCGTAGGAGAGCGTCCAGGTCTTGTCCATCGTTTGTCCGTCCGTAAAAAGCCGCTTCTGAAGTATTCCGTGTTTTTACTGATTTGCCTGCCGATTTGCAAGTATCGAGCGTGCTGGCCGTCTTTTCCTTAGGCCGCAATGCCTACTTCCGAAAGATCGGAAACCACGACATCCGCGCCGTTGTTTTCAAGCCCGCTGCCGCCATGGCGGTCAATACCGAGGACCAGCCCGAACTTGCCCGCCCGTCCTGCCTGGACGCCCGAAACGGCGTCCTCGATCACAACGGCTTTTGCCGCCGGAACGCCCAGCATGCGGGCGGCTTCCAGGTAGGTGTCAGGGTTGGGTTTTCCCGGGATCTGGCGTTCCGCCGCAATATTACCATCGACCTGGACTTCGAATACTTTGTCCATGCCGACCGATTTCAGCACCGTGTCGCAATTTTTGCTCGATGTGACGATGGCGACACGTTTGCCCCTCGATTTCAAAGCATTGATAAGGCTGGCAGAACTTTCGAAGAGAGTCGCGCCTTCGGAGCCGAGCATATCGTTGAACAGCATATTCTTGCGGTTGCCGAGACCGCAGACGGTCAAGGCCTCCTGTTCGTCGAGCGGATCGCCCCAGGGCAGCTCAACGCCGCGCGACCGCAGGAAAGCGTCAACGCCATCGTAACGGGGTTTGCCGTCAACATAGGTGTGATAATCCCTGTCGGTGAATTCCTGGAAAGGAAGGCCTTCATCTTTCGACAGCATTTTCAGGAATTGGTCGAACATGGATTTCCAGGCCTTGCCATGCAAAGAGGCCGTATCCGTAATGACACCGTCCAGATCGAACAGCCATGCGTCATATTGAAGGTAGTCGGCGGCGGAAAGGATTCTGGTCATATTTTTTCCTAGCAAAGGGCTGTTCACTGCGCCTGTTTGCACAATTCCGGCGGTTTTGTCCAGATTTGAAAACATTTCAGCTTTCCGGAAACTGTGCTATATGGCGGCATTTCCAACGAATGAAGGCTTTAGGATATAATATGACACAAAGCATGGCTGGCCTGATCGCTGATATCGGCGCGACCAATGCGCGGTTCGCGCTGGCCGGGCCTCAGGGCATTACCGAGGAGAAGGTCTTGAAATGTCAGGATTATCCGGGCATTGCCGAAGCTATGGAGGCCTACATATCCGGGCTTAAGGACGGCGTTAAGCCCTTGCGCGCCGCCGTTGCCATCGCCGGCCCGGTAACGGGCGACCGGTTCGAGATGACGAACCATTTATGGAATTTTTCGATTGAGGAAACCCGGCTACGGATCGGTCTCGAAAAATTTGTCCTCATGAACGATTTCCGGGCCATAGCGCTCGGCGTCCCGCATATGAAGCCTGAACATCTGCGCCAGATCGGCGCGGGGATGCCGGTCGCCAATGCCCCTATCGGCATTATCGGACCAGGCACGGGACTCGGCGTCGCCAGCCTGGTCTGGAACGGACAGCGCTACCAGCCGGTGCCGGGCGAGGGCGGGCACATTACGATGCCGGCGCGCACCCAGCGGGAATTCGATATCTTTCGCACGCTACGCTATAAATACCATCACATTTCGGCCGAGCGCGTATGTTCGGGCAAGGGGCTGGTCAACGTCTATAACGGCCTGCGCATCCTCGACGGCCGCGACGACCTGCCCGACCGCACGCCGGAGGAAATCAGCCGGGCCGCGCTTTCGGGCGCCTGCACTCTCAGCGCCGAGGCGCTCGACAAGATGATCGGTTTTCTGGGCTGCGCCGCCGGAAACCTGGCCCTGACCCTCGGGGCCATGGGCGGAATCTATATCGCGGGCGGTATCGTCAACCAGCTGGGCGACTATTTCTATAAATCGCGCTTTCGCGACGAATTTCTCGCCAAGGGACGGTTTAAAGATTATCTGGCACCGATCCCGACTTTCGTAATAAAGCACAATTTTCCGGCTTTTGTCGGATTACATGCCGAATTGCTGCAATCAGAATAAGGCGTCTGATTTTTCAATGCTTTCGATAAACTGCCTGGCCACTATGGGCCAGGTGTAATGTTTCGCGACATAGGCGTGGCGCATGGCGCGCGCCGCTGTATTGGCGGCGGCTGACAGCGCCGCTATTTCAAGACGGTTGTCAAGAACGCCCAGCAACGGTTCCGTAACGATGTCTTTCGGCCCCGTCACTGGATAGGCGGCCACCGGCAGGCCGCAGGCAAGAGCTTCGATGACGACCATGCCGAACGTATCGGTACGGGACGGGAAAACGAAAATATCCGCCGACTGGTAATGGGCGGCGAGTTCCGGGCCGATTTTCTGGCCGGGAAAAAGGGCCTGCGGGAACGCGGCCTGAAGAGACTTCCGGTCGGGGCCGTCACCCACAAGGACTTTGGAACCTTCCCAGGGCATGGACAAGAACGCTTCCAGGTTTTTTTCGATGGCGATCCGGCCGACATAAAGCGCAACCGGATGTTTCAGATCTAAAAAAATATCTTTTTTCTCAGCTGTAAAAAGGTCGATGTTCACCCCCCGCGTGAGCCGGTAAAACGGCGCCGTAAACCCCCAGTCGCGCAGAGTCGTTTCAAGGCTGGACGTTGCGACCATAATAGCCGCAGAGGCGTTGTGAAAGCGACGCAGGCGATGAATGAAGCAGCGCCTGACAGGATGTTCGAGCCATGAGCAGAATTTGGCCGCACGTTTGGCCGCGTAATCGGGAAACTGGGTGTGGTAGCAGGTGGTGAAGGGCAGGCCGTGACGCATACAATAGCGCCGCGCGGCCTGGCCCAACGGGCCTTCCGTTCCGATATGGATGGTATCCGGGCGGAAGCTTTCGAGGATACGGCTCAGGGGCCTGTAGGCAAACAGGGCAAGTTCGATCTCCGGGTAGCCGGGCAACGGAACGCGGCATCGGAAATCGTGCGGACCTATGACAAGAACGGTATGTCCGAGCGTTACCAGTTCTTCCTGAAGATGTTCGTAGGTGCGCACGACGCCGTTGGTCTGCGGTTTCCAGGCGTCGCTGATGATAAGGATGCGCATGGGCGGCCCTGACAGAAGAACTTTATGAACGATAGACAATATTCCGTTTCAATTCTAGACTCGCCGCCATGATGAGACGCCTTTCGCTAGCGACCTTAGTGGTCCTGACATTGATCCCCGCCGTCCGGGCGCAGGATAAGGCGCGTCAGGATCCGTGTGCCATCAACCGCCAGGTAATCAGCGGCCTGACCCGTCCGCATTTCGGCACGGCGCCTGTATGGGGCGCGGCATATGGCCGTCCGGACCGGATGATCCAGCTGTCCGCCAGCGCCGCCGCAGAAGACGGGACGGTGTTCAGCGTGGGAAGGGCCATCGACAAGAAAAGCTTTAAAACCTCAGAAATGGTTCTCGTGCAGTTAAACCGGGGCGGACGTCCGCTGGTCGAAAAGATGCATAAGGTCAAAGACGACGAGCGCCCCTATCGCATCATGGCGCTGAAAGACGGGTTCGCCGTGCTGTCGGACGTGTACGGGAAAGGCGGCCACTGGGCCCGCCTGGCGTGGTATGGCAAGGACGGGCGCTATAAGAGCGAGCGTATATTCAGGGAGCCGGGCCATGACCTTGAGGCGGCTGCGCTGGCGCCGGCAGCGGGCGACAGGAACGGCATGGTCGCGGTGTTTCATGCCGCCAGTCCAAAAACGGGCGATGAATACAGCGTGGTGACCCACCTGTCCTCGAACGGAGCGACGATCTGGCGCCGCACATATCAGCCGGGGGCCGGCAATATGCTGATGGACATTACACCCCTCGGCAGCGACGGGTACCTGGCGGCGGGGCGCATAGGCGGTGAAGGGGGCCGGTCAGCCGGCTGGCTGATGAAGCTCGATGCGGATGGCGCGATCATCTGGCAGCGCAGCTATGCACGTGGGGCGTTTGCGATGCTGCGCCGCTCGGTTGCCGTGGAGGACGGTTTTATCGGTGCCGGGGAGGCGCGTCCCATGGATGGCGGCCTGCCATCGGCCTGGGCCATGAAAGTCAACGGGACCGGCGATCCGGTATGGCAGCGCTATTACAGGCGCGAAGATGCCGGGCTTTCAGCGCTCGGGGTCGCGTCGCTGTCCGACGGGCGGGTTGAGATAATGGTGAACGCGGTGTCTGAGAAGGGCGGCAAAGATCCCGGCCACATACGGCTGATGACCCTGGCGAGAAACGGCATGCTGCTGGCGGAGACGGATTACATGCGCGGCATTGCCGCCCGAGCGGGAGATTTCAGCGTGAACGGGAGCGGGCAACGCATCGTGACGGCCTCTATCGATACAGGCAAGGATACGCAATCCGCGTCGCGTTACCAGGGCTGGGCGTTCGTCGCCAGCCCGTCGCCCCGTTACGCCGACCCTTGTGGCGCGCCATGATCACAGACGATATAGATACAGAAGACGAAGCCGTCGCAGGCGGTATGCTGTCCGGTATAGCCGAGCGCGACGGGCGTCTCGACATCATCCTCACCGGCCTGTGTCCCGGGCTTTCGCGTACCCGTCTGAAAAACCTTATCCTCGAAGGCGCGGTGACGGTGGACGGCAAGGTCTGCCGTATTCCGTCGGCGGATATTTTCGCCGGCCATGTGCTGGCCGTCGACGTGCCCGCGCCCGTCAAACATTACCCTGAGCCGGAAGCTATTCCTTTGGACGTCGTGTACGAGGACGAGGCGCTCCTGGTTATCAACAAACAGGCGGGACTTGTCGTTCATCCAGGCGCGGGAAACCACACGGGTACGCTGGTCAATGCGCTGCTGCACCATTGCGGCGACAGTCTTTCGGGCATAGGGGGCGTCCTGCGCCCCGGCATCGTCCACCGGCTCGACAAAGATACGACGGGATTGATGGTCGTCGCCAAATCGGATGCGGCACACCAAGGGCTTGCAAACCAACTCTCCGACAGGACATTAAGACGCGAATACGTGGCGCTGGCCTGGAAAGTCCCGATGCTGCCTGTCGGCCATATTGACGCCCCGCTAGGCCGCAGCCCGTCCGACCGACTGAAAATGGCCGTTATCCGCCGCGACGGCCGTCACGCGGTCACGCATTATAAGGTCAGGGAACGATACCATGACGCCGCCAGCTTGATCGATTGCAGGCTGGAAACCGGGCGGACGCATCAGGTCAGGGTCCACCTAGCCCATATTGGACATCCTCTGGCAGGCGATCCGCTTTACGGCCTGCAGGCCACGGCACAGCGCGCGCTGATGAAAAAAGCGGGTATGACCATGGAGGCCTTAGAAGCGGTAATCCGGTTTCCAAGGCAGGCGCTGCATGCGGGGAGGATCGGTTTCATCCATCCGCTGACAGAGCAGGAAATGGCATTCGAAGCACCAATCCCGCAAGATTTCGATACACTAATTAATTGTTTTAAAGCAAATAGTTAGGGGAATTATTTGGATTTAAATAAAATTTTATGCAATACTGGTAAAAGATAAGTTGAACAGCGGGCGGCTAAGGGGGTTCTTCTTTATTGTAGTTACGGTTCTCCTGACTTGATGATGATATTCTCCAGATTTAAACTTTCCAGCCGCCTTTCGGGGCGGTTTTTTTTGCCTGAATTTGTTGTCATCCTCCTTTCATAGTCATATTATAGTCCTGAGGATTTTATGGGTTCATTCGCATACACGGAAAATCATGTGCGTCAGCTGGCATGTCTTGCCGCTTTTCTTGATGAAGGGCGGCAGGATCATGTGGCGGATTATGTGGGTTCGGTCATCGAAGAAGGCGCCGAGCAGCCTGAACTGGATGCCCTTAAACTTAACTTTCCCCTGAATACAAGTTATTCCGCGAGATGCCGCCAGGCCTTCGAAATCGCCGCAGAAAAAGTAGGCATCATCGAAGGCGGGCTTTCGCCTAAATTTTTAGCATTGCGCGACAGTATTATCGAACATCTCCGCGCGTCCCACCCCAGGGCGCAGGAACGCGCGCATATATTCGGCTTGTATGTGGTTTCCGAAATGGGCTGGGCCGAAGCCGATGAAGCGCGCCTGAAAGATCCTGCAGCGCGCCTGGCTCTCATCGACCTTGCGGAACAAGCAAGGCGCGACTCCGATCCGGGGCCCCGTTCCAACACGACCGGACTTCGTAGGCTGGAGCACTGAAGCCATGGAAATTGACGTCACGGCGAATTTTTTAAAATGCCTTAGAAAGAACAGGCAGCTCATGAGCCTGTTCGAAGACGGGGCCAATAAAGCTCTCAACAATCCTGCTCTTATCCGTACAAAAGAAGGCCTGGACGGAATATACAGCCTTGACCTCCGCGGCGGTAACCGCGCCCTTCTCGCCAAGGACGCGACCGGGAATCTGGTCCCGTTTTTTGTCGGCAACCATGACGATTACATGCAGGTCTTAAAGGGGAAACCTTCGCCCGCCGTTGTGCTGACAAATCTGGAACGAAGCAATTTTAAAGGAATAGACGGTTCGCTAAACCACATCGGGCACGCCCTCGGCAGGGCAGGCGGTTCAGAGACAAAAAAATTCATAGAAGAAATAGCCACTAAACTGGGCAAGCGGGGCGGGGCGATCGCGGGACTGCTCATCGGCGCCGCCGTGTATATGGAGTCTGGCGATGCCAAAGCCGCGCTTGAAACAATGGTGCCAGGAGCATCTTCCACAATTGCCCTGATGGATGACCGCGATATGGAGGCGCTGATGTGCGGGATCGAGGAATTTCCGCTGGGGTTCGCAGGAACGGAATTTCTGCGTCCGCTTATTCGTGCGGCCCGTGACGATAAGTCTGTCGATCCGGGAATGATCGAAGAAGCGGCCAAGGCGGTTTATGACCATTATAAACTTTCTTCCCGTGCGCCTGTTCCCGTCCTTGACGGAATGCAAGGCCCTTAAAAGATCCCTCTGATTATTCGACGATGTCCTTCCACTGCCCGGCGATCTGGCGGTAGGAGAAAGGGTTTGTCAGGTCGTAGAGGGGCAGGGGATTGTCCAGGCTCTGGCCGCTGTCTCGACCGAAGGGAGCGGCTGTGAAGCGGGCTTCGCTACCGCCGGGGACAAGAGGAATGTTGCCAAGCGGTACTCGCAGGCGCAGGCCGCTGTACAACTGGGTCTCGCCGCCGAAGACGTTGTAATCCCGTTTGTTGGTTGCGGTGACGAACGCCTCCACCGATGCGCCGTTTCTGAAATCATTGGTGAGCGAGAGCGTGCCGCCGATGTCTTCGGCCAGATAGCGGCCGATTTTTGCCTGAAACGTCAGGTCGGTGCCAGGGATTTCATACCAGGCCTTGAGGTGGCCAGTCAGAAGATGGTCGCCGTTCACTCCCAGATTGAAAGGTATGGACGGATCGCGCTTCAGGGCCTCCCATGCTTCCGCCCCAAAAGCGAAGGTGCGCCCGAACGGGCGGTAAAGAATTTCGCCGCCAAAGCCCGCATACATTTCCTCCAAATACCCAGCCGTGAGGGCATAATGCCAGTCGCGGTTGATGCTTTGCATCCAGCTTAAATAACTGCGGTCGACTGAAAGGCGGCGCGCTGCGAAATAATCCTCATCGCTGCGCACGGGCAACAGCGGACGCAGGCGGAAATCGTTCAGGTGCCTTAAATTGTCTGACAGGTTGATCCGGACAGACTCGCCGGTCAGCAGATGCCGGGTCAGCATGTGTTTTGTATCCACCACCAGGCCGGTGCGGTAGAGCACACCCTGATCGTCTTCGGACAGGCTGGCCTTGGTATCGAGCAGCAGGCCGTAATACCGTGGCCGGGCCGCGATCGGGACAGGCGAAGAGGGGCTGTCATCGGGGCCGAAACGGGCATGCCGCCATATTTCCTGAGGACTGCCGCTGCCATCGGCCATTGCCTGTTCAAGGTCGCGCCGCGCGAGCCGGACGGGCGGGCCGTCGAGGCCGAGGATGGCAGGCTGGATATCGAAAGCTTCCGCCTTCAGGCCACTATAAGGGGCCATGGCGCGCGCCGACCGCCCGAGCCTGTAAGGCAGGGAGTCTCCGGGGTTGATAAATGTGCGGGTTGCGGCGACGTGGGCGTTTTTCACGACAGCGCCATCAAGACCTGGAGGCTGTACGGCGGCGATGCGTCCAATCGCCGTGGTATTGGCAGACTCCTTCTGGCCAGGCATAAATGGTTGCGGATCGTCCCGATGGCGCGAGCGACCTGGCCAGCGTTCGACGGGGGCCTGAAAACTTAAGGACCCATAGACCTTATTGCCGCCGATCAGGGCCGCGCCAAAGGTCATCCAGTCACGCGGGCTGTAACTGAACCCAACCGACCATGGTTTGGAAGGCCTGAAATCCGGCGCCGCTTTTTCGGCCTGCCAGGAATCGGCGTTCCAGTCGGCTTTAAGGGACAGCCCGTCAATCGGCGAATCCCAGGCGACGCCTCCGAACAGCCCGACCGTTTCGCCTGTGAACCAGTCATCCGGCCCGTTGCCGTCTTCGCCGTCCGACGCGCGTTTCCTGCCGAAATGGCCGAGCAGATGTTTCAGCGGGTTATCGATGCCGCCGCTCATCCGGCCCCAGCCTATCCCGCCCGTCAGGTCGAAATCGCCGAAACGTTTGGAGGCGGCCAGATATTCTCCCGCCATGCGCTTGTGGCCGATGGCCGACTGGAGCCCTAGCGCCAGGGCCGGCATGCGCCCGGTTTCGCCAAGCAAGCTGATTTTAAGATCGATACCGGGATAAAACCGGCTTGCGGCGCCTGTATCGGCAGTCTGCCGAAGGGAGATATAGAGCGGTTTCGCAATCTGAAGCCCGAGGGATCCATGGGCATAAGGGCCAATGGTCGAGGCCTGCAGCCTCATGGTGCCAACTGGATCCATCCGTGCGCTGGGGACCGTGTTTAAGCCGAGAGGGCCGGTGGCGGAGGGGGCCGCGCCGCGTGCGGTAACCCGTCCGGCCAGCGTTAAGACGGCCAGGCAGAAAAAGGCAACCATGAGAATGTTTTTAGACAAGGCGGGGAGGCTTCTGGAAAGTTTTACGATTCAACTTTCAGGCATTGCCGCCCGCTTGTCAAAAGTTTTGGTTGACGCTATCGCGGCAGGCTGCGTATGACCGAAGCCTTATGGAGGACATATTCGCGCCAGATCATATAAAGCCCCGCGCCAATAATGATGGCAGCGCCAATGACGGTGCGGGCCGTAGGTACCTCATGGAACAGGAAATAACCGAGAATCGCGCCCCAGATAATCTGGGAATAGTGGAAAGGGGCGATCATGGCTGTTTCCTTGACCCGTGAAAAGGCGACCGAATAGGCGATCAGGCCGCCCATGACGATCGGAGGAATGGCAAGGAACAGGGCTATGTCACCGGGCTGCGGCATGACGAAGGAATCCTCCATCATCAGGATCGGAAGATTGATGACGACGTTGGCGGCGAAAACGTAGAAAGCAAAGCGCAAGAGCACTGTTTCCCGCCCGATCTTGCGGACGAGGATGCCGTTCGATGCGGCGAAGATCACGGCCGACAGAGCGAACAGATAGCCCGCGCTGCCTGCGCTGAACTGAGGTCCGGCCAGCACCAGGACACCCATAAAACCGACGACGATGGCCGTGATGCGGTGTTTGCCGATGCGTTCCTTCAGGATGAAATGCGACATCAGGCAGAGCAGCAGCGGCGTAAGGAAAACCACGCCATAAAAATCGGTGAGCGGAATCAGGTGCAGGGCATGAACGCCGACGACCGTGCCGAGCGCCCCGCTGATCCCCCGCATGACGTGCAGTTTCCATGTGCGTTCAGGCAAAAAGGCTTTCCAGCCGTACCGGAGGCCGATATACGGCACGATCAGGAGCAGCCCCGCAGTGTAACTGACGACCATGATTTCCGAGACCGAATAGCTGTCGGTCAGCCATTTGGTGATCGTGTCCGAAAACACATACAGCATCCAGCCGGACAGGGAGATGAAAATGGTTTTGATGAAGGCGTTGTAATGATGATGCTCGGTCATAAAATCCCTGTATGCAGTATATGAATCGACGCCCTTAAAAGGGCTTTCCAAAGGACAGTTCTTTTCAGGGAAATTATCCTCTCCCGGACGGGATTATTCCTATGATGTGTGAGTCCGGGCGGGCAAGTAAATAGGCCGTGCCGACTATTTTTTCAGCTATTGATAAAATAGTGGGCGGCGATGCCGCCCGCATAGCCCAGAAGGATAATGGGCGTCCATTTCAAGTGGCTGGAAAAGGTGTAGTGGCCGCGCGCCAGGCCCATCAGGGCAACGCCGGCCGCCGACCCGACCGAGAGAAGGCTCCCGCCGACGCCGGTCGTAAAAGTGACCAGGAGCCATTGGAAATGGTCCATGTCGGGATCCATGCTGAGAACCGCGAACATGACAGGTATATTGTCGATAATGGCCGACATGAAGCCGAGCGCTACGTTCGTCGTTCCGGCGCCTAGGCCGTCATAGAGCGTCGAGGACAGAAGGTCGAGATAACCCAGAAAGCCGAGGCCTCCGACGCTGAAAATCACGCCGAAGAAAAACAATAGCGTGTCCCATTCTGCCGCAGAAATACGATGGAAGATGTCAAACGTGTCGTCGCGGGTCTGCTGGATATGCCAGGAATAGATCATCAGCAGCGACAGGCCCGTCATCATACCCATGAAGGCGGGAAGATGCAGTATCTGTTCAAAACCCACCGCCAGCGCAATGGTCAGAAAGCCGAGGGCGATCATTTTCGTGGCACCGGTCTTCAGCACTACCATTTCCGCGGCAGGATCGGGGCGGTCCCTGCCGATGAACAGGCTCATCACAATGGCGGGGATCAGGAAAGAAATGACGGAGGGGACGAACAACGCGAAGAATTCAAAAAATTCAGCCTTGCCCGCCTGCCACGCCATCAGGGTCGTAATGTCTCCGAACGGGGAAAAAGCCCCGCCGGAGTTGGCGGCACAGACTACGTTGACGCATCCGGCGGAAATGAACTTTGCGTCCCTGCCGCCGACGGCGACGACCACGGCACCCAGCACGAGGGAGGTCGTCAGGTTGTCGGCGATGCCGGACATGAAAAAAGCGATAATGCCGGTTGTCCAGAACATCTGTCGCATATTCAGGCCCGCGCGGATCAGCCGGACGCGGATCACGGCGAAGACATTGCGTTCCTCCAGCGCGTTGATATAGGTCATCGCGGCCAGCAGGAACAGCAGCAGGCTGGCATACTCGCCGAGGCCGTGCAGGGCGGCGTCATGAACGGAGGCGCTTTCGACACCCGATCCAGGCGCCATCAGCGCAATAACTGTCCAGATCAGGCCCGCGCCCAGCATAACGGGTTTTGATTTACGGAGATGCGTTTTTTCCTCAAACAGCACAGGCAAATAAGAGAGGATAAAAATGCCGACACACAGCCATGCCCACGGAAAAGCAGTCAGGTCATGGATTTCAGCCGTTCCAGCGGCAAAGGCTGTCACAGGCAGAGTCATGAGAAGAAGAAACAGGAAAGCCAGCATGAAGGCGCCTTTGTCGAACAGCGAACAATAATGGATCATCCGGCACGGTTGTCAATCAAATGAAGGATCAAAGCCGCCTGATCATCTGGACGCACTGGCTGGCGATGCCGGTCAGTTCCTCAGGATTCCAGTCATGGGCGGACCAGCCAACGCTTTCGTAATATCCAAGCGCTTCGGGCGCCGCGTTGACGAGCAGGGTATGGATTCCAATGGACCGGGCGAAGTCGTCGACCAGCCTGCTTAGCACACGGCCATGCCCTTTGTTCTGCTCAGATTCAACAATCGCCACCAGCCTTATGGCCCCTGTGCCGTCTCTAAAATCGTCCAGGCGGGTCGTGCCGATAGCGTTGCCGTTGAACTTCAGCAGAAGGGGATAGTGACCGGGAAGATACTCATCTTCATGGCTGTCGTCGTATATAATGTCACTATGCCTGCCTTCGAACAGTACTGCCCGCCGGATGTCATGATAGGACGCCCAGTCTTCTTTTTTCTCAATATGGATCAGTTCGTAAGACATTGCGTATATTGTCATAAATGGAAAATGACTGCAACGGATAATTGCCGGTCGCATTAACCTTTAGGCAATCAAATTGCAGTATTGTTGTGCTGCAATACGTCGCTTTTCCTTCGTTTTCCGGAGATTTTCATATGAGCAATAAAACCGCCATTACGGTCGCCAAGGGCGACGGCATCGGTCCTGAAATCATGGATCAGACCCTGCGTATCCTTGATGAAGCGGGGGCGGCGCTCGATATCGAGGAGATCGAGATCGGCAAGGCGGTCTATGAGCGTGGATGCAAGACCGGGATCGAGAACAGTTCCTGGGACTCCCTGCGCCGGACCAAGGTCTTCCTGAAAGCGCCGATCACCACCCCGCAGGGAGGTGGTTTTAAAAGCCTGAACGTCACGGTGCGGAAATCCCTTGGGCTGTTCGCCAACGTACGTCCGTGTGTCTCGTATTCACCTTATGTAGAGACGCACTTCCCCACCATGGACATGGTGATCGTTCGTGAAAACGAAGAAGACATTTACGGCGGGATCGAATACCGCCATACGCAGGATGCGGTCGAGGCGGTCAAGATCATCACCCGCCAGGGATCGGAGCGGATCATCCGCTACGCCTTTGAATACGCCCGCTGCAACGGCCGTAAAAAAGTCACCTGCATGGCCAAGGACAATATTATGAAGATGGCGGACGGCCTGTTCCACCGCGTCTTCGACGAGATCGGCGAGGACTATCCCGATATCGAGAAAAGCTTCATGATCATCGACATCGGTTCCGCCAAGATTGCGGCGAAACCCGACCAGTTCGACGTGATCGTCACCGAAAACCTGTATGGCGACATTATTTCAGATATCGCCGCCGAAGTGACCGGATCCGTCGGCCTGGGCGGATCGTCGAATGTCGGCACCGATTTCGGCATGTTCGAAGCGATCCACGGATCGGCGCCGGATATCGCGGGTAAGGGCATTGCCAACCCGTCGGGCCTGCTGCTCGGCTCCATCATGATGCTGACCCATATCGGCCAGAACGAGGTGGCGGAACGCGTGCATAACGCCTGGCTGAAGACTCTTGAGGACGGAATCCATACTGGCGACATTTATCGCGCCGGCGAATCGAAAGAAAAGGTCGGGACAGAAGGCTTCGGCAAGGCGGTGATTGCGCGGCTGGGCAAAGCGCCGGAGAAACTGAAACCTGTCGTCTACACGACAGGTAAATCGGGGGCGATGAAGATGCCGCCGCTGAAACCCCGTATCACGCAGACCAAAGACCTGATTGGCGTCGACGTTTTCATCGACTCTCAAGTGGGCGATCCCAACAAGCTGGCAGCTATCGCCAAGCCGCTGACGGCAGGCGGGCTGGCGCTCGATTCAATTTCAAACCGCGGGACGAAAGTCTGGCCCGACGGGCAGCCCGAGACTTTCTGCGTCGATCACTGGCGCCTGCGCTTCATGGGTGGCGCAGGTGGCGTTTCGCACCAGTCGGTGATCGCGCTGCTGAACGCTTTCTGCACAGCCAAGATCGATTTCATCAAGGTCGAGCACCTGTATAATTTCGACGGCAAGCCGGGCTATACGGCGTCACAGGGCGAATAGAACGGCTCGTCATATCGTATAGGCGCGGGCCGCATGGGCCGCGCCTATTTTTATGAACTGCGCTTCCGTATCCTGAAAAGAAAGCTCGCCGGCGAAGGACGCCTGTTCGAGGATGCGCGTGAATTGCTGGCGCATCGCCTGGCGCATGACCGGGCTGATGAAATGCAGCGTGCGGACAATCAGATCGATGCGCTGTCCTTTTGCAAGTCCGTCAAGCTGAACCGCGCCCATGCGGGTAAGGTTGAGATCGAAGATAAAGCGGGTGCTTCGCTTGTTGTCCTGCCTTTCGCTGTCGCCGCTGCCGCCGTCCTGGCGGAACCACAGCATCGCCTTTTGCAGCTGGCCTTCATAGTAGAGAGGCATCGGCAGCGCTTTCCAGTCCTGTACGACAGGATCGGAGGATGCACGGTTCGCCGCACGCAGGTCGCCGCTCAGGCGGCTGAGAAGGTCCGGTTTTCCCGAGCGTTTTACCACATCGATCGTTTTATCGCCGAGCCAGCTGTCGACGTCGCCCGAACGGGCAGCCGCCAGTAATAATAACGCGGCGGCGGGCAGCTGCGAGGGGAGAGACGGATTGGGAAGCATATGAGACAAAGTCTGCAGCGCCTGGGGCGCGGCCTGTTGCAGAGTCGCTGAGAGTTCCTGCAAAGCGGGCCATTCGATGCCCAGCGAGTCCGGAAGACCGGCAGATAAAGGAACAGGGGTCGCGGCGGGCTGGACCATGCCGGGCTGGGGCATAAAGGTCAGGCGCGCGCCGGGGGTAAGGTTGGACGCGGGGAATTGAAGGACGAATGATTCGGGCCAGGCGTTTCCGGACAGGGTGATGGACAGGACGGGCAGGCCGCCGGAACTGAACCCTTCCACGGTCGCCGCGGACTGGCCCGCAAAAAGCGTTGCGGGCATGACGGGGGTGGGAGCGCCCGACATGCGGAGGGGTGCTGGAATGACGGATTGAACCCGGATGTCGATTTTTGAGGACGGCGCCATGCCGGCGGACGCTTGCGGTAATGCCGCGCCCGGCTTGTCCGGCAGGGCGAGCGAAGAAAGAGGATGCAGGGTGAGCGACGCGGCGGACGGCAGTCCCTGGAATGCCGATGGCGAACCCTGGCCGGGGATAATGGCCGCGATCGTAACCGGAAGATTGCCGCCCGGCGACTGGTTCGTAGAGAGAACGCTGGCGAATGGCGACGCCAGCGACAGAAACTGCAGCAATGGCGGAGTCTGGAACGGCGAAGCGGTTAAAGATGCGCTGGGCAGGGACAGCGTTCCCGTCTGTTGAGAAAGGGTGCCGGGCGGGGCAATCCGGCCTGGCAAGGCGGACTGGATGGTTTCGCCTTGCTGGTTGGGAGGGGCGGGCAATACCGGCGCGCCGGGCGGCAGGGGAAGCAGGCGGACGGGCTGGCCCTGTTCCAGCGGAAACGATGAAGACTGCGCGGGTAAAGGGGCTTCAAGCGGTAATGGCCGGGGCGGGAGAAGATCCATTCGCGCACCGGACGGCATGTCGGGGGGCGCTGCCGAAACCGGTGGCTGAGACTGCGGCGCGGAAAGGGGGGCGTCGAGCAAACGCAGAATCGCAACACGTGGCGGATTGCCGGGAGGGATATCGAGCTGCACCGGCTGGTTCGGCGGCAGGGGTGCGCGGAGCGTGACCGTAATTTCGCCCTGGTCCGTGGCGATGGTCACGCTGCCGTCGCCGTTCATACGTGCGGCGGTGCCGTCGATGCGGGTGGGGCGCGCGACCTGCTGCAAATCCCCCGTCGTATCAAGGACAATGGTTTTGACGTCGCCACGCGCGGGAGGGAGCGGTGCGGTTACGGGCGGGACCGGCGGAAGAGGCGGGGTTGAATCGGCCATGAATTATTTTAGCACAGGCGCGGACAGGGCGGATATATCAACCCGCCGAGGCCTTCCTGTTGGATTCGGCCAGTTGCCGGACCACGACCTGGGCGATGTTTTCGACGTTTTCCGCCGCTTCGGCATGAGGGGAGCGGATCAGGATCGGAGTCTGGTGGCGGATGGAATCTTTCACGCGGGGGTCCGCGCTGATCATGCCGGCGAGCGGGGGAGACAGCCTGAGGAAATTTTCACAGGCTTTTAAAAGTGTGCGATAGGTTTTTTCGCCTTCGATGGCGTTCGGGGCCTGGTTGATGACGATGCTGACATGTTTGGACATTCCCGCCGCATTGCCGAGTTTGATGAAGGCATAGGCATCAGTGAGGGAAGTCGGTTCGTCGGTCGTCACCAGCAGGGTGCGGGTGGCCGAGGCGGACATCATGCGCACGGTGCGGTCGACGCCCGCGCCGAGGTCGACCACGACGACGTCGTATTTTTCAGCCACCTCAAGCAACTGGTCGCGCAGGACGGTGAGACGCTGGCTGGGCAGGGCGGAGAGGGAGGCCTGACCCGAGCGCCCTGCGATGATGTCGAAGCCGCCTTCTTCGTAGCGCTGGACGATCTTGTCGAGGCCGAGACGTCCGCGGATCACGTCGTTCAGATCGCGTTTCGGCATCAGGCCCAGTTGCACGTCGACGTTGGCAAGGCCGAGATCGCCATCGAACAGCAGGACTTTTTTGCCCATTTTGGCGAGGGCGTGAGTCAGGGTGATGGAAAACCATGTCTTGCCGACGCCGCCCTTGCCGCTCGCGACCGCGACGATGTTATGGCCGCGCCGGAAGGTCGGCGCGGCATTCTCCGCTTCTGCGGCCTGTTTCTGAACGGTTACAGGGTCATTCATGTTTTAGTTTCCTGCGTTCGCGGTTTGCCGTTTGCGGGCGGCCGTTGCGGTTCTGGCGTCGGCCTGGCGCGCCTGGGGCATCAGGAGCGATGCGAGGCGCCGGGGGGTCAGGGTAAACAATCCGTCAGCCACTTTGGCGGTATGTGAGCCTTCTGCAAAAACCATGCCCCCGTGGTGGGCGGCCGACAGGATGCCGCCGAGGCGGCGCGCGATATCGAGTCGTGTCGGCAGAATCGAGCGGATGCCGAGCGCGGCATAGGCACGTCCGATTTCACCCGATTCATCGGCGTCGACGCCGGCGGGCAGGACAAGAACGGGATCGATCTCGCCGACGGCAAGCATGCGGGCGAGATCCTTCATTTCTTCGGGATTGAAAGGGTTGATTCCCGCCGTGTCGATAAAGACCTGATCCGCGCCGCGCACTGCATCAAGGCCTTCGCGCAGTTGTTTCGGGCCTGAGGCCTTTGAAAGGTTGACGCGGAGAATCTTGGTAAAGGCTGAAAGCTGTTCCGCGCCGCCGGCGCGGACTGAGTCCGTGGTCAGCACGGCAATACGGTATCCGGCCATTACGGCGCGGGTGGCCAGTTTCGCGGTGGCCAGTGTCTTGCCGGCGCCAGGGGGCCCGACAACCATAATGGCATTGCCACCTTTTTTCTGGCTCAACGGACGGAAAGCGAAGAGGTGTTCCAGCGCGGCGACCAGCGCGACGTCCGCCTGGGCCTCGCCCATGACGGTGGCGCAGGAAATGACCTGGTCGGTGATATCTTCAGGCACGCCATGCCGGAGCATGACGTCGGTCAGCTGTTCGACGACAGCGCCTTCCTCATCCTCTTCATCGTATTGCAACCAGCCGCCGCCGCGCGGGGCAGGGGATGCGCTTTCGGTCTCGATCTCGAAATGGGGCGCGCCGAATCCCTGGTCTTCATAATGATCGGCATGTTCCACCGCCGCGGTCACGCGCACAGCCTTGCCCCCGCCTTCCTCGCGGGTCGCAACGATGATGGCGTCTTCGCCGAGCGTGTCGCGGACCATTTGCATCGCTTCTTTCATGGTCTTGGCATAGAAGGACTTCAGCCGCATGGAGGGACCGTTTACTATTCGTTAACCAGTATATGTTTTATCGATTCAACACGCTAGAGGATAAAACAAAATGTTGCCGTAATTTGCTTGCAAGACCCTATGTTTCCATATAAAAATATTTATAACGAACCGGTATAATATAAAAAACCAGGGGTAAAGGTATCGTGGGGAGAGCAGCTTTATCTTCTTTTATAGCGGATCTTAAATTAATGCCTGACGGCCGGGTCAAAATCTTGGAGCTTGGCAGGGCTTTTTTCGATTCGAAATATAAGGGGTATGAAAGCCTTCACGATGGGCAAAGCCCTATTGAACGCCATGTGATGGCGTTGATCCGTCAATGTGATCTTCAGCCATGCCAGAACTGGTGGGAATGCAAGGGCGAAGGATATCCGGTTTATGGCGACAGTCTAATGGGGCTTCCAAAAACCGATAGAGAACTTTCTGGTCAACAACTAGGCGATATCAGTAATTACGATTATGCCTATCTAACCGCTGGTGTTTCAAAAACATTAGAAGGCATAAGTGATACAGCACCTGTCGTGGTGCTCGACAGCAATCCGGTTTTCAGAGCTGTTTGCGGAGACAAGGGCCACCTTGCAGGACTGCTTGCGCCAAACGCGCCGGATTTGTTTCCGAAACAGGCTGTTTATCCGGCCCATGACGAACAGCCGTATATAGATCCTGCCCGCATAGCCATGGATTTCGGGGATTCGAACGAAGTTGTCGTTAAAGCGCCGCGGCTTCAAAACGGGCAAGGGGTTACAATCCTCGATATCCTGAATCTCCAGGCAGCCTTTGCCCGTCAGGCTTTTTGGAATTATACGCCTTTCGCGTGGCTTAGAGCCGATCCTTTCGCCTGTTTAAAAGGCGCCGACTATGCCGTCGTCCAGGAGAGAGTTCCGGGCATGCCTGTCGATTACCGAGGGAAGCCTTATGACGCCACGATGCGTGCGATAGGTACTGTAATGCATAATTGCGACAGAACAGAAATTGTCTGGCATGACGTTTATTACAAGCTGCCCCAGGCAAGCCTTTCAGCGCGACCGACAAATAAAAACGTCATTTCAGACGTCGATGAAGGCGGGTCCTGTGACGTGCCCGAAGAGCACAGGCGAATCGTATTCGACGCTCTGGCGAGGTTGGAACCGGCCATACATCCTTTCTTTTGTGTCGCGCCTGCAGAGATTGCCGGTGAATATATGGACTCAGCGGATCCACACAAGGCCCTGGCAGGCCTTCGCCTGGCGCTGGATGAAAAAGCCATGGGTCAGCCAGCGGTTTTTCCTCCGCATCTTATTCCGCTGGTTGAAACGACTACGAGGCGTCATATCGATGAGCTTCATCCTCATGAAATCAGCAAGGCACGTAATTTGAAATTTCAGTGATTTTGCATTGTCCAGAAGATCTAATTCATCTGTTCTCAGTAATTATCTTGTAATCTTAATTATTTACATATAAATACATCTGTATGAGCGATGCCGTCATAACAACCATGATCGTGGATGGCGTTTTAACGTCCGGGATGGAATTCAAGATATTTGAATTCGGGCGGGGAATTTTGCAGTCAGGCCTTTCAGGGTACACAGAGCTTTACCATACAAATCCCATTAAAGAGTTTGTCGTGCCGCTATGGGAAAGGCTCGGTCTTGATGTCTGGCACAGAACGATCGATGAGGATAACGATATTTATGGGTGTCTGGTTGCCCCGGATTTTAAAAATTCTGCACTGCCTGATAACCGGGAAAGTATTGACCGATACAGCGGGATATATCTTTCTCCTTATGTCTCTGACGCATGCGGACTCGCTTTCAGGAAATCAGCGTTTTTGCCTTATGACGGCCATGGCCTGATGAGAGGTATATATAGCGATAAGTCCTATCTGGCGGCAATCCTTGCGCCGATGGCGCCAGAGATCTTTCCCTGTCAAAAAGCGTATCCCGTTAAAAGGGTTTTTTATAATCACGTAGATGTTTCAGCCATTCTCGATGATTTTACAGGCGAGAGAGTCGTTATAAAAGCGCCGCGCATGAGCGGTGGCAAAGGCGTCGCCATCGTTCAGGCCCAGGATCTGAAACAATGGTTTAACAAGAGGGTAGGCAGCTTTCTGTGGAGCCATATGTTATCGCTTCCGCGCCATGACAGCGTGATCGTCCAGGAACTTGTGAGCGGAGTCCGTATTGATACCGATGTTGGGCAATCCAGTCCGACAGCCCGCATTCTTTTAACCGCGGTTCACTCGGACGGCGAGACTTCGATTTATCCGCATATGGCCTATTACAAGCTGCCGGCGGAAGCCGCGGGGGACGAACAAACCTACGGCAATGTCGTTTCACAAATATCACAGGGGGGCAGCCGGAAGGTTCCCGATGACCACCGCCAGGCCATGTTTGACGACCTGCAAGCTAATCTGCGCCCGGCCCTGCATCGCATTTTCAAAAAATCGACGTCAGAAACGGCCCTTGAAATGCTTCAATCTCCTGACCCCGCAAGGCAGCATGTCGGCTTTCTCCTGGCGCTCGATACGTCCATTATGGACCATCATGGAGACGGCCAGTATCCGGAGCTTTTAAAAGAACCGATCTTATCGTATGCAGCGGCGCATCCTGATCTGGTCAAGCGGTCTTATAAAAGAATGGTTCATCATCTGACGCAGGATTAACCATCGGGAAGCGGCCGTCTTACGCTCTCCTAGACACTGACCTGCCCATTACGCTTCATGACATCGATGAGTTTGAAGAAGGCTTCGAACTGGGTGTAGATATCCAGCAGGGCTTCCGGCTTGACGGTCGACCAGAGAGGGGGCGCGTCGAGCATTCCGGCGGAACGGTCGAGGAAAAACACGGCCTCTGATTTTAAGAAACTGACCGCGATCCAGCGTGCCTTGAGCGCGGTTCCGGCTTCCATGAACCGTTCGACGAAAGCGGCGTCGACGATCAGGCGGGCTTCGGACCGTTCGGTCGAAAATGTCTCGATCTGCCTGTCGTATTTGCTGGAAACACCGACCTTGCCATAGGCAGAAAACTTGTCCGGGAAGAAAGCCCTGACCGCGTTGACGGTCATTACCACCGTATGGCCATCGACCGGACGTTTCAGTTTTACGCGGGCGAGCAGGCCGCCGACATTGCTTTTCGCTCCTTCCAGGTCGATATCCTGGAGGGTCAGGGGCGCACCGTTGTAAGCGCCGTCGAACCCATCCGTCATTACAGCATCTTTGTGCGTCGGCAGGATGAAATGAGGTATAAGAGAGTCCCGCGTTATAAAACCTTCGGGATTGCAGGTGACGCCGCTGGTAATGGTCAGTGTCTCAATAACCTGCTGCCGGACGGCCTTGTCGTAAAAGCGCTGGACAGCACGGAAAAGCAGAAACGACAGAAGCAGCGGCAGCGAGACGGCAAGGGAAAAAATCGCGTCCATGGAGGGATAAAAAACGAAGAGTGCGATCGTGACGACAATCGTGATGACCACGGCGCCCGCCAGGAAATAACCCAGATACGTCAGGCGCAGGCGCGCAAGGCCGGGCTGCAGGCCGAGGACCTGGTCGCGCAAGGATTTGGCGGCGGCTGGAAGAGGGTCCTGGATCATACTTGCCCCAGCGTTTTAATCCTCGATTTCGGGTGGATCTCGTTTTGCGACATAACGGTCGTCTGCGGCCTGAACCGTTCAATGACGGAACGGACATAAGGACGTATGCCTGGCGAAGTCAGCAGAACAGGTGTTTCGCCCATCTGGCTGAACTTTTCATAGGCGTTGCGGACGGCATTGATGAAATCCTGAAGCTGGCTGGGGGCCATCGCCAGCTGCCGTTCCTCGCCATCGCCGATCAGGGAGTCGGCGAAGGCCTGTTCCCAGTTTGGCGACAGAGTGGCAAGCGGAACGACGCCGGAGGCGTTCAGCGCGGAATCGCAAAGCTGTCGCGCCAGGCGGCTGCGCACATGTTCGGTGATGAGCATTGGATTTTTGGTGTAGCTTGAGGCTTCGGAAATGCCTTCCAGGATAGCGGGGAGGTCGCGCACCGAGACGCGCTCGGCCACCAGATTCTGCAGGATGCGCTGAAGCCCGCCGACCGTCGTCTTGCCCGGCACCACGTCGGCCACCAGCTTCTGATATTCCGGCGGCATTTCATCGAGCAGTTTTTGGGTCTCCATGTAGGACAGAAGATCCTGCATGTTGTCCTTGATGATTTCGGTGATGTGGGTCGTGACGACAGTGGGGGCGTCGACGACCGTATAGCCACGAAAATGCGCTTCCTCGCGGTATTGCTCGTCGATCCACATGGCGGGCAGGCCAAAGGTCGGCTCTATGGTGTTTTCGCCGGGCAGGGAGATCGGGTCGCCGGACGGGTCCATGCACATCAGCATGCCGGGCCGCACCTCGCCGCGCCCCGCCTCTATTTCCTTGATGCGGACAACGTAGGTGGAGGCGGGAAGCTGAAGATTGTCCTGAATCCGCACGGCGGGCAGGATGTAGCCCATATCCTCGGCCAGCTGCCGGCGCAGGCCCTTGATCTGGTCGGTCAGCTTGTTGGAACCTTCGCCCTGGACAAGAGGCAGCAGGCCGTAGCCGAGTTCTAGCCGGATCGTGTCCATCGCCAAGGCCTTGGAAATCGGTTCCTCCGCCGGACGCGCGCGGATGGCTTCGGCTGTGCTGCGCTCGACTTTCTGGGTTTCCGCCCTGCTTTGCGTCCTCCAGTTCATCCAGGCGAGGCCGGACATCACGCCGCCCAGCATGAAGAACGGCACGACCGGCATGCCCGGCAGGAAACCGAGGGTAAACAGCATGCCGCCGCTCAGGGCTAGTGCTTTCGGGTAACGGCTGAACTGGCTGAACAGCGAGGCCTGGGCCGAGCCCTCAATCCCTGCCTTGGAGACGAGAAGGCCGGAGGATACGGAAACGATCAGCGCCGGGATCTGGGTGACCAAGCCGTCGCCGATGGTCAGGATGGTATAGTTCGACGCGGCTTCCGCCAGGCTCATGCTGTGCGAGACCATGCCGATGATAATGCCGCCGATGATATTGACGAAGGTGATAAGCAGCCCCGCAATAGCGTCGCCGCGCACGAATTTCGCCGCACCGTCCATGGCGCCGAAGAAGGTGCTTTCCTGTTCGAGTTTTTTGCGGCGGTCTTTAGCCTCTTCTTCCGTGATAAGACCGGCGGACATGTCGGCGTCGATCGCCATCTGCTTGCCTGGCATGGCGTCGAGGGCGAAGCGGGCCGCGACTTCGGCGATCCTGCCCGATCCCTTGGTGATGACGACGAAGTTGACGATCATCAGGATGCAAAAGACGATGGCGCCGATTACTTCGTTACCCTGGATGATAAAAGTGCCGAAGGCCTGGATGACCTGGCCCGCCGCGTCGGTCCCCGTATGCCCGCTTTCCAGCACCAGCCGCGCCGAGGCTACGTTACGGCCGAGGCGCAGCACTGTGGTAATGAGGAGCACCGTGGGAAAGGTCGAGAATTCCAGCGGCGTCGAGATGAACAGGGTCGTCATCAGGATCAGCACGGAAAAGGTAATTGAAAGGGTCAGCCCGATATCGATCATCCATGTCGGCATCGGCACCAGCAGGAAGGTCAGGATCAGGATCAGGCCAAACGCCAGAAGCACGTCGCCCCGCAGCACGCTCGCAAGCCAGGCGGGCGTGTTTCCGTTCAGGGAGGCGGGAGCGCTATCGGGCATGATTTTGACAAACAAGGGGAAAGATTCAAATTCTTCCCATTTTACGCGGCAGGGCGGGATGTTGCAAATTTATAAAGGGGAAACCCGTATGGCCTCGACGGGTTGTTATTTTCATAGAATCCGCTACGATTCCCATGAAGAACTGATTATCTTGAGTGCCGAACGCATGCTGACGCGCCTTTTCATTCTTATCTTGATGATGCCTGTACTGGCCGGATGCGCCGGCGGGCTCGATTTCGTCCGGCCCGGCCCGGTGCAAAGCGAGTTTTCGCGGACGCTCGACAGCGAATATAGCGGCCTTGCGACCTATGTGAACGGTACGCTTGGCGATGCTCGGCTGGCGCATTATTTCGAGGGCAAGGCGGCGAAAGCCCGCGCCGGACAGATGCCGCCCCCCGACGACCCATCCAAGGCGAAGCTGCCGGACGCCATGGGACTCGAAACCAGCGATGCGTTTGCAAAGCTGACCGCTTCCCTCAACAATGGCGACTGGATCGATAACGGCGCGTTGCTGGGGCTGGCGCAGACACGATTCGACTGCTGGGTCGGGCTGGCGGCCAGTTCGGACAGGCCGGGCGCGGGAGAAGGATGCAAAGAGAAATATCTTGAGGCGATGGTGACCCTTGCCCAATCCAACCCGCCGCCGCAACCGGCGACCTACACAATCTATTTCAACAGCGACAGTATCGGTCTGATGCCGGACGAGATGGAGAAGGTCCGCTATGCCGCGCGATCGATCCGGGGGCAGGAAGGATGGGTCGCGGTCCTGAACGGCTATACCGACACAGTGGAAAAACAGGAGACCAGCCGGAACCTGTCGATACGCCGCGCCGTGTCCGTGCGGAACGCCCTGGCCCAGCAGGGCGTGGCCGTCAAATCCATCCTGTTCAATACGTTCGGCAAAGCCCCGAAAGGGGCGTCGGGTAGTCCCGATATCGAAAGGCGTGTGGATATCCAGGTGATGCCAGCCATCATGGCGGCTTCGATCAATCCAAAGAGAATAGAAGACTTGATGCCCGAGCATTTCGGCACAATGGAGCCGATTTTTTAAGCCAAAGGCGTCATTTTTTCAGGACGAGGGCCAGGCTGGTGACACTGCTGCCCTGCTTGGTGGGCCAAGGCAGGGACCCCAGAGGCTGGACTGTGATCCCCGCATTTTCCTTCTCTATACGGCTCAGGGCGCGGAACGGCCCGCCGATAATGTTGCCATCGGCCCATAAAGGACGTGCGCCCGGGTAATAATCATGCAGCAGGATAACGCCACCGGGATTCAGGATTTTCAACGCGGCGGACACTTCACGATAGACACTGTGCGGTTCGTGGTCTCCGTCGAGAAAGATAAAATCAAAACGGTCACGGGTGTTTTCCATGAAGGTCACAGCGGGAGACTGGACGAAACCGACACGGTCGCCGAATCCCAGGCCGCGGGCGTAATCAGCGGGCGGCATGGCGTACCCGGCACGGCGCCACGGGGCATCCTGCGGATGATTGACGTCGATGATGTCGACGGTCGTGAGGATGCCATGATTTGCGGACTCGCGTTTAAGCGCGGCGGCAATATAAAGACTGGATGCAGCAATATGGGTGCCGACTTCCAGGACTTTTTGCGGCTTCAAAGCCGAAACCAGCGTGTAAATCGCCCGGCGGTCGCCGGGGTTGACCCCGCCCATCAGGTTGATATCCCCGATGGCGCGGGCGATGGCGGCATGGTCTTCGGTCCATGCCGCCGCTATCGCCGGTTCATTGAGAAGGGCCTGCAGGTTAAAGCCGTTCGCCGCCCTTAAATTTGCAGGTTCTAATGGCAGGGGGGGCACAGAGGAAAGCCGCATCTGGCCACGCATGTCGACGGCGCGGTCGATGACAGGACGGGGCAGGATCGTTTTCAGGATTTTTTTCAAGACCATCACTTCTTTTAAAGGCCGCCACCCGCCGATTCAGGAAGGTTTACTCCTTCGTCTTTATACTGGTTCAGTTTGTTCCTCAAGGTCCGGATTGAAATGCCGAGAATGTTGGCGGCATGGGTGCGGTTACCCAGGCAATGATCAAGGGTATTTAAAATCATGTCGCGCTCGACGTCTGAAATCGTGCGTCCGATCATGGACTCGACCGCGCCCTGGTTGCGGACCGGCGCGGTGCCCGCATGATCCGCAGTCGCGGCGGCAACGGAAGGTTCGAGGGCCATTCCGTCGTAATGCACGGCTTCGGCCTCTATCTCGTCTTCCATCGAAATCAGGATGGCGCGGTGCATGGCGTTTTCCAGCTCACGAATATTGCCGCGCCAGCTTGCCGATTTTATTCGCTTAGCGGCTTCGGCGCTCAGTTTCTTGACGGGGACACCGTTAACGGTGGCGTATTTATCCGCGAAAAACTGGGCCAGCGTCAGGATATCCGACGGGCGTTCGCGCAAGGACGGCAGGCGCAGATTGACCACGTTCAGCCGGAAATAAAGATCCTCGCGAAATCCACCCTTCCTGACGAATTCTTCAAGATTACGGTTGGAGGTGGCGACGATGCGGACGTCAACCTTGACCGCCTCGTTGCTGCCGACCCGTGTGATTTCCTTCTCCTGGAGGACACGCAGGAATTTCGCCTGAAGCTGCGGCTGCATTTCCGAGACCTCATCGAGCAGCAGGGTACCGCTATTAGCTTCCTCGAATTTACCAACGCGGCGGGCAGTGGCGCCAGTAAACGCCCCTTTTTCATGGCCGAAGAGTTCGGATTCCAGAAGGTTTTCCGGTATGGCGGCGCAGTTGACGGCAATGAAGGGCCCGTCCTTGCGCTTCGATTTTTTATGGATGAAACGCGACATGACTTCCTTGCCCGTACCGGACTCACCCGTAATGAGAATGGTCGCTTCGGACGGCGCAACTTTTTCCGCCATCTTCATGACGGACTGCATGGCGGGGTCTCCCGCCACGATGGTATCGTTTTCTTCCGTCACCGCCTGAAGCACCGCGGCGATCAGGTCGGCATCGGGGGGCAGGGGAATGTATTCTTTCGCGCCGGCCTGAATGGCCTTCACGGCGGTCCTGGCGTCGGTGCCGACGCCGCAGGCGACGACGGGCAGGTGGATGCGCTCGGTTTTCAGGGTCTCGATGAATTCGGACAGCTTCTGCTTGACGTCGACCATAGCGACATCGGCGCTTTTTCCGTTGCGCAACGCCCCAAGCGCCTGCTGGATATCTTCGCAATGGATGACTTTCGCCCCGCGCTGCAAAGCGATTTTACCCGCCGTGCTGATATATCCTTCCAGTTGACCGACGATCATGAGACGCATAGGCAGAAGACTCCTTTTGAAGGATTTTCACTCTAAACTGTTCTGCGCATAAGAAAAAGAAGGAATCAAAAAGGATTTTTTTGTAAAAAGACGCATCGTCAGGAGAAAAAAGAATGCAAATCATCAGTTTCGACCAGTTTGCAGCCGTCGAGATCAGAACAGGCACCATCGTCAAGGCCGAGCGGTTTCCGGAAGCGAGAAAGCCGGCGTTCAAGGTCTGGGTCGATTTTGGGCCCGAACTTGGTATCCGGCAGACATCTGCGCAGATTACGGTACATTATACACCGGAAAGCCTGCCGGGAATGCGTGTGGCCGGGTGCCTTAACCTTGGAACCAAGAAGATCGCGGGATTTACATCGGAATTTCTGCTGCTTGGATTTCCGGATGAACAAGGCGCCGTGGTGCTGATAGGAGCAGACAAAGAGGTGCCGGATGGGGGTAAATTGTTTTAAGCGCTAGCTTCTGTCCGACTTCACGATCTCTGTCATCGTCACGCCAAGTTTGTCTTCCACAACCACAACCTCGCCACGGGCAACCAGGCGGTTATTGACATAAATATCAATCGCTTCACCGACTTTGCGGTCGAGTTCAACCACGGCACCCCGGCCAAGTTTGAGGAGCTGGCTGACCTGCATTGTCGAGCGGCCCAGCACGGCGGAAATCTGGACCGGAATATCATAAATGGCGGTGACGTCACCGACCATCGGTTCACCCGGTGCGTACTGCTGCTCGTCGTCCTTGACGCTGGTGCCTTCGATTTCGTTGAAGTTCATGCCGCTGCTGGAATTCTGGTCTGCCATTGGTTTCTCCTAAGCCCTGTTCCCATTATCCCGCAGGCCGGGCTTTCCGGCAAGGGCATCTTCCAGAGTCTTGCGAATGGCGGCTGAAAGCGCCGTCGCGCTGCGTTCCGCGCCGCCGTCGTTCCAGGACATGCGGCAATCGCCCCGGGCAAGTGAATCGTTGGCAACAACGGTTACCGTGCCGGGAAGGTGGACCGACCTCTTCACAAGGTCGGCCACGCCCCTGATATCCTCCAGAAAATCGGAATGCACCTCGACGATGATATCCGGCTGCTGCCGTTGATTTTCAAGCACGGCGGCGACAGCCTTTTCCACTTCGGCCAGGCCGTGGGTTTCGTTGAGCAGCGGGAAAAGCTTTTCAAAGATTTCACGCGCCAGGAGCAGGGTTTCGGCCTCGAACTGCTGTGAGCGTTTGCGCTCGCCGTCGAACAGGTCACTGAAATGACCGGTCATCGTTTCGACAAGAACCAAGACGGCTTTCTCCCGCGATGCTTCCGCTTCGGCAAGACCGGCTTGTCTTCCTTTTTCGAATGAGTCGTTACGAGAGGACGCCATCTCGCTCTCGGTAAAGACAGGCGGCGGGGGCGGGGCATCGGGATCGGGCACTTCCGGTTCGTCGAAGTTATGAACGTCGAAGAGGAATTTTCTCGTGCCGCGGGTTAAGGCATCCTGATCCGCCATATCAGTAAATCAGCTCGTCTTCTTCGGCGCCGGAGGATACGGTAATCTCGCCCCGCGCCTCCAGGTCTTTGGTGACCGCGACGATGGCCTGCTGCGCTTCCTCGACGTCTTTCAACCGGACAGGGCCCATGGCAGCCATATCTTCCTTCATGATCTTGGCGGCGCGTTCCGACATGTTCGAGAAGAACAGGTCGCGCAGGGATTCCGTGGCGCCCTTGAGCGCGATCGGAAGTTTTTCCTTGTCGACGGCGCGGATCAGCGTCTGGATCGAGGACGGCGCCAGTTTCAGCAGATCCTCGAAGGTGAACATCAGGCTGCGGATTTTCTCGGCGGAGTCGGGTGCCTGCTTTTCCAGCTCTTCCATGAATTTCGCCTCGACCGTCCGGTCGAGGTTGTTGAAGATTTCCGCCATCAGTTCGTGACTGTCGCGGCGCTGGGTGCGGGACAGGTTAGCCATGAACTCGGTACGAAGGGTTTTTTCGACATCTTCCAGGACTTCCTTCTGGACAGCCTCCATTCGCAGCATGCGGTTGATCACTTCGAGCGCAAAGTTTTCAGGAAGCAGGGCCAGGACGCGGGCGGCGTGATCTGTCTGTACTTTTGACATTACGACGGCGACGGTCTGCGGATATTCTTTCTGCAGGAAATTGGCGAGAATTTCCTCGTTCACGTTGCCAAGTTTTTCCCACATCGTCCGACCGGCGGGACCGCGGATTTCCTCCATAATCACGCCGACTTTTTCCTTGCCGAGGACTTTGGCGAGCAGACGTTCGGTCGAATCGAGCGTGCCGATCAGGGCGTTGGTCGAACTCATCTGTTCCGCAAATTCGATAAACAGGCGCTCGATCACGTTGGCGCCGACCTTGCCGAGCGTGGCCATGGTCTGGGAAAGTTCGAGAATTTCCTCCGTATCCATATGCTCGAAAATCTTGGCAGTATGGTCTTCGCCAAGAGCGAGCATGAATATGGCCGCCTTTTCGGGGCCTGAGAGCGTCCGGTAATCTTCGCGTATGCGCATTGCCACGGTGGGTGCCCCTTATGTTTCCTGGGTCATCCAGCTGCGCAGAACCGAAACGGTCTCCGCAGGGTAGTTTTCGACGATGTCTTCGACCTTCTTGACAGAGGATGCCTTGACCTTGCCTTCGACCGCCTGCATGTCGATGAGAGATTCCTCGTCATCCGTGGACGGCGCCCTGAATTCCTCCGACCGCAGAGAATCCGGGCCCATCAATGCGGGATTGGCCGGGCGCGCGGCCAATAGGTCGTTTTCCAGGTCATCGCCGAGGTTCGGACCGTCATTGGCAAGCAGACGGCCCACCATAGGCTGAAGGACAAGAAGGATTACAAGGATGACCATGATGGCGACAGTAATGATCTCGACCGCGTCGAGAAGGTCGCTCTTTTCAAACCCGAGAAGCTTGTTGTCATCGGCGGCGGAGATGTCGCCCGCGTCGATGTCCGCGAACTGCATGTTCACGACCTCGATCGTGTCGCCGCGCTTCTCGTCGAAGCCGATCGCCGTCTTGACCAGGCTTTCTATCTTCTTGATCTCGTCGTCGGACCGGGGCTGGTAGGTTTTTACGCCCTTGTCGTCCGTTGTATAGTTGCCGTCGACCAGAACGGCGACGGACTGGCGGTTGATGCTGCCGCCTTCATGCACCATGTTGCGGACGGTCTTGCCGATCTCGTAATTGGTGGTTTCCTCTGTACGGTTGCCCTCGGACGTCGGCTTGTCGTTCAGAAGGTCGCCGGAGATGGCGGGCAGGTTGTTCTGGACCGATACGTCGCCCCCGGACTGTTCGCGTTCGGTTGATTTGTCGCTGACGGTCTGGGACGAGCGCACGACCTGCTGTTCCGGGTCGTACACTTCCTGATTGGTGGTGACGCGGTCGAAATCCATGTCAGCGGTGACGTTGACGCGCACTTTGCCATAGCCGACGACATGGCCGATAATGTCTTCCAGGGATTGCGACGTGCGGGTTTCATAGCTGCGACGCAATTCATCGGCCTTGGCGCCCGAAAGGGAGGCGTCGTCTTCCCCGGCGCGGGCCAGCAAATTGCCGGCGCTGTCGACGATGGCGACTTTATCCGGCTTCAGGTCGGGCACGCCCGAGGCGACCAAAGACTGGATCGAGAGGATCTGTTCGTTGTCGAGCCGCGCGCCGGGACGCAGGTTCAAAAAAACGCTGGCGGAGGAGGGGCGGCTTTCGCGGCTGAACAGTTCACGCTGGGGCAGGACGAGATGGACGCGGGCGCTGCGCACCTGGTCTATCGAACCGATGGTCCGGGCTAGTTCGCCCTCCAGAGCACGCACCTGGTTGATATTCTGGACGAAATTGGTAGTGCCGAACCCGGCCTGCTTGTCGAACAGTTCGTACCCCATCGAGCCGCCATTCGGAAGCCCGTCCTGGGCCAGCAGCATGCGGGCGCGGGACACGGCGTCGCCCGGCACGCTGATCTTGGTACCGTCCGTGCTGACTTCGTAAGGGATGTTGGCGGTATCAAGTCGCGCGGCCATCGCGCCCGAATCGGTCGCGGACAGATCCGTATAAAGCATTTTCATATCCGGGGTCGACATGCGCATCGACACGAACACGAAGAACAGCAGCAGGCCCATCAGCACCGCGCCCATGATGGCAAGCCGTGCCGCACCCAATTGCTTCAAGGTATCAAAAAAACTGTTCAAGTGTCTGACCCGTCAAAACTTTATGGACTAAGATCGCGCCAGGAAGGCGCAAAGGCAATAGAGGGAAGTGCGCGGCAGGGACCGAATCGGCCTTGCCATTATTAACACTCCAGAAACTATTATAAAGGGTTTCCATGGATTTTTCCATGCAGTCCTTATGCCATCAAGCCTTTGATCGAAAAGCGTTTGGGCGGCCAATGAAAGCGCAGCGGCGACAGGTGCATGAATTATGAAGATTTGGTAAAAATTACCCAATAATATAAAAGGCTTAAATAAAAATTCCTGTATGGAAGCGATGCGGTTTCTGTTGACATTTTACTTGGGCGCAGGTATGATGATACTAGGGAATTACGTTTGCGCTGGAGAAATCCGCAGCAGGCGTATTTGGAAAGAACGGTCAGGCTATGCTCGAAGCTGTTAATTCAGTGTTGCAGTCAGCGCCTCTTGTTCGGGGTCATTCCGAACAGGTCAGTACGACCGAGTCTTTCGCCGCCAACCCTGACCGGGTGCAAAAGGTGGCCCAGGCTCCTTACGTCAGCCCCTATATAGCGGTCGACAAAACAGCCCATAAAATCGTTCTGCAAATCCGCGATCCCGATACAGGAGCGGTGCTGCAGACATTCCCGTCCGAATCCGACCTGAAGGCCCGCGTCCAGGATGAAACCCAGCGCGCCGCCCGCACGGTCAGATCGAGCGCGCCTCAGGAACCGTCCCAAAGCACGCAGGGCAGGGCGCCGGCTCCCACCGCCAAGCAGCTGGCCGCGTTCAGCAGCGCCTCCAAATCCGGATCGGGCGCAGGCTCCCAGGTTACGGTTCTGGCTTAACTTTTCCATCGACTTAAAGATTGAGTGACTTTTGCCTGTACGGCAATGGCGCGCGTCAGCGTTCAAGCCTTATAAGGGTTGTTCGACGGGGCTCTGGATCCTGTGTCAGCTCCGCCTTCCGCGCCCGTCGGCTTTGTCATCAGCCCGGCGGCGATTTCGCGGTTGATCTCGATCAGGATGTTCAGCTTTTCCTTCTGCGGCTGTGCCAGCGTATTGATGCTGTGCTTGAAGATGAACGCGCCGAGATTGGCGATGTTGTTGCGCAGGCTGTTCGGCCGGTCCGGATTTTTGTCCTCCATCGCGTTGTCGACGAACATCATCCAGATCTGGCGGTTATGGGTGAGGGCGTTGTCCAGCTTTTCCTGCGTCATCGATTCCCAGTTGTTCTGGAGATCGGTGAAATTCTGGGCAGCCTTCAGCAACACACGGCCCTCCAGCTCGCGCTGGTCCGGCGTATGCTTGCGCGCATGGTCGCCATAGGCGCCCGCCGCCGAGGCGTGCGGATTAGCCGGTTTGTTGCTGTTTGACATTGTCGATCAACTCTTGCTCGTGTTTCAACAGTTCCCGGGCTTCTTTCAGCGCCTTATAATAGGAGCCGGCGAGAATGGTCTCGTTGATTTTCAGGAAGAAGAAGGTGGTGGTCGGCGCGGCGTCCTGAATCTCCCGGATCATGGCGAAATACCGGTCGAAATAGATTTTCGCGTCGGGCGCAAGATACATGCACTGGATGATGAAATAAATCCTTTTGCACGGCGTATCCGCATCTTCTTCCTGCAACACATCCTTTTCGCGCAGGATGGCGGCGTCGCCCGCGATCTGCAGCCTGGTGCGCTGGTCGCCATTGGTGATGACGGCGGTGCCGATCAGGATCTTTTCAAACGGCTTAAGGTCGATGACGAGGGCCATGGAGTTCTTCCTTTGCGCAAACCGGATTTCTTCCGGCACCATATTAATACAACAAGTGTATCCCGTAATGGTAAATATTTCATTGCCAAAATGCGGGGGTGTTCGGCCGCGGGGACGCTTATATTCCTAATCTGGCACCATCACGAAATGATAGTCCCGTTGGCATGGAGCGCGGCCTCGTCGGTCAGGCCGGTAATGCCGTTCAGCGTGGCGATCTGGGTCAGGGCGTAGGTGGAGCCGGCGCCGTCCATGTCCACCTTCACGACGCTGTTCGCGCCGGACGTGGTGATTTCCACGAAATCGGTGATCAGGTCGGTCAGGGGATTGAATCCCGTCAGCAGGCTGGACAGGTCAAGCTTGTCGCTTTCGGCGGTCTTGAAATCGGTGACGACGTCGATAGCGCCGAACGCCGTCGCGGATTCGAACACGAACGTGTCACTGCCGCCGTTGCCGGTCAGGGTGTCCAGCCCGCCGCGTCCCGCGATCACGTCGTTGCCGCCGCCGCCCGCCAGGGTGTTGGCGTTCGTGTCGCCGCGAATGTCGTCGGCGGCGATGGAGCCGACGATGTTTTCGATGCCGGACAGCGTGTCAGACCCGTCCGTGCCGTTGCTGGCGGTCCCCGCGGCCAGATCGACCGTCACGGCGGTCGTCAGGGCGGCGAAGTTCACCTTGTCGGTGCCGGAGCCGCCGTCATAGGTGTCGTTGCCGAGGCCGCTGTAGAAGGTGTCGTCGTTGTTTTCCCCGTACAGCGTGTCGTTGCCGCCGCCGCCGTAGATCGTGTCGCTGCCCGAGCCGGCATAGACGGTGTCGTCCCCCGATCCGGCGTCGATGATGTTGAACACGCTGCTGCCGGTCAGGGTGTCGTTATGGGAGGAGCCGGTGAGGTTCTCGATATTGGCAAGCGTGTCGGACGCGCCGTCGCCGTCATTGCCGGCGGTTCCGGCGGAAAGGTCGGCGGTGACGCCGCCCGCGGCCGTGGTGTAATCCACGGTATCCGACCCGTTGCCGCCGTCGATGCTGTCCGTCCCCGCGTTGCCGTACAGAAGATCGTTGCCGTCGCCGCCGCTGATCGTGTCGTTCCCCGCATTGCCCTTGATCGTGTTCGCGCCGGTGTCGCCGGTCAGCGTATCGTTGCCCGAACCACCATAGATCCATTCGATGCCGGACAGCGTGTCCGACCCCGCGCCGGAGGCGGTGCCGCTGGCCAGGCTGACCGTGACGGTGGAGGTCGAGGTGCCGTAATCCGCGACGTCGATGCCGTTGCCGCCGTTCAGGGCGTCGTTGCCGGAATAACCGATCAGGATGTCGTCGCCGTCCCCGCCGTTCAGCGTATCGTTGCCGAGGCCGCCGTCGAGATAATCCGCGCCGCCATTGCCGTTCAGCGTGTCGCCGCCGCCGAGGCCGGTCAGGATGTTGGAGCCGCCGTCGCCCGTGATCGTGTCGCCATAGCTGTTGGTGCCGGTGACGTTTTCGAAGCCGGTCACGGTGTCGGAGCCGATGGCCGTGCCCGAGGCCGTGCCCGCCGACAGGTCGACCGTGACCAGCGCCGTCTCGCCGGTATAGTTCAGCAGGTCGGTGCCGGTGCCGCCGTCCAGCGCGTCGTTATCCGCGCCGCCATAAACCGTGTCGTTGCCGGCATTGCCGTAAATCGTATCGTTCCCGGCGTCGCCATAGAGCGTATCGTCGCCATCCCCGCCATAGATCGTGTCGTCGTCGTTATTGCCGTGAACGGTGTCGTTGCCCGTTCCCGCAACGACCAGGTCCCCGCCGCTGCCCGCGTTGATGGTGTCGCTGCCGCCGAGGCCGGAAATGGCTTCGGCAATGGACGTGCCGGTGAGGGTTTCGCCAGTGGAAGTGCCGACGATATAAGAGACGGCACTAACGTTAACGTTATCGCTATATTTTATGGATTCAATAGATTGGAGAATTGTGTTGCCGAAAGAGTCTGCTAGATATTGGTTTTTGATAATTATTTCATCATCGTTGGTGTCGTCGAATATAATATGAAGATCGGAGCCGATGATAAAAGAAGAAACGTAGGATGAAAAGGTTGAATCAATCTGAAAAACAATCGAATCTAACGTACCGCTTGAATCTTCTACGGTATCCACTTTACTGACGCTGGCCAGATCTCCCCAAAGATAATAAGTGTCATTATTCGTGCCACCATAAAGATAGTTACTTTGAAAAATGCCATAGAGAATATCATCGCCAGCTTCTCCATACACGTAATCGATGTCACCTATGACATCTCCTGAATACTGGCAATCATAAATAGTGTCGTTTCCGTAGCCTACATAGAGTATGTCTGAACCGCTACCACCATCTATATCGTCGTTACCATCATCACCATATAATGTATCGTTACCGACATCGCCCTTTATGCTATCGTTTTCTGTGCCTCCATGAACGATGTCGTTTCCGGTTCCAGCATAAATAATGTCATCTCCTGCATCTCCGTTGATAACGTCTGCGCCAGCATAGGCAGTAATCGTATCAGCACCGCTTCCGCCATTAATCGTGTCATTGTTATCTCCAGCGTAAATTGTGTCGATGCCATCGTCGCCGTAAATCAGATTTATTCCATTAAAGGCAGTAATATAATCATTTCCTGTTCCACCATGGATTTCATCATCTCCTGTGCCTGTACTGATAGTGTCGTTATCAGCACCACCATCTACGTAGTTGTTTGTGCCAGTGACATAAATGTTATCGTTGCCATTGCCGCCATAAATTATATCGTATCCACCACCGGTCAATGAAGATGAAGTAATGGCATCATCGCCGTCATCACCGTAAATTGTATCCTGGCCAGATTGTTCATTGATGGTATCGTTGCCTTCGTTGCCATGAATAAGATCATCGCCCAAATCCCCAGTAATTAAATCTGCTCCGGTTCCTCCATAAATTTCATCGTTTTGCTGGCCACCTATCAGCCAGTCATCACCTTCATTCCCGTAGATAAGATTAGAATCTGAGTCCAGGTTGTTAACGTCTCCGCCTTTGATATAGTCATTTCCTAATCCTCCATAAATTGTGTCGTTACCGTTTTCACCATATATTTCGTCATTTCCTGTATTTAGGCCAGCAGCATCATCGCCATATATGACATCATCTCCGGAACCGCCAAGAATAGAATCATTGCCATTTTCACCGTATAAAGAGTCGTTACCGGCTCCGCCCACAACATAGTCACCATTTCCTCCCCCATGAACGGTATCTGTTCCTGCGCCGCCATAAATTGAGTCCACACTAGAATTGCCATAAACTATATCGTTTCCGTCACCTGCATAAATCTGACTTGAAACAGTTGCACTGGTATAGATGGTATTATTACCCAGACCTCCAAGAATAATGTCATCAGTAGATCCAGTTCCGTATATCGTCTCTGTACCTGTGCTTATCGCTGCAACTGTGGAATAGGGAGAACCAAATAGAAGGGCGAGATTAATTTGCGTTATGTAAGAGTTGTAAATATATATTGCATTAACGGCGTCATCAGGATTGCTTACTGAAAACGGATCCGCGATTGTAAGTCCCAATAGAGACGTCGTGCTGCCGTCATTGTAGTAGATGGTGAGATCGCTGTTGGTTTCTTTCTTAAAGGAGAATTGTCCCGCGTCAGCATAGGAAACCGTACCCGTCACAGAGGTATAGACGTTGATAATGCCGCCGCCACTGGATTCATAAATCGTGTCGTTGCCTTCGCCCAAGACATATTTATAGGTATCGTAATTTGCGCCGCCATATAGGGCGTCATTGCCTAAGCCGCCATCAATCGTATCGCTGCCAGCCAATCCGTAAATCGTGTCCGCCGAGCTTGTGCCGTTCAGGGTGTCGTTGCCGCTGGTGCCGGTTATGGTGGCCATGGGGGTGCTCCTGTGGGGTTGCGATGTGGGTGTATGATACGGGAGGAGGCGGAGAAGGGCTTACAATACCATGGTTGCGCGGGGGAGTTATCAACATCTATGATATTTTCCGGAAAAGGCTGGACGCCTTCAGTTTGTTTTTCAAAAAACTTTTCGTTTTGCGCAACTCACTGAAAAAACTGTCTGTTTCATTCAGTTTGTTTGACGGGGCCGCGAAGGCGGCAAAAGGCGGGTAGATTTTGGGCGGGTGGGACGATGCGGTTTCAACATCTCGTTTCATATGAGAAGAGTAGGTAAAAATACCTATATTGTCAAGGCGCCGCCCGCATACAAAGGCAGGCAGGACGACCGGCGACGGGGTAGGGCTCGCGAGAAGCCAAAAGAAAAACCGGCGGGATTCTCCCGCCGGTTTTTTGCCTTTAACTTTTTTTAGCCTTAGCCGAAGGGCGGAGAATCGACTGTTGCGACTGCGGGGCCAGGGACAGGGCGGTAACGCCCAGGGACTGGCAGGTCTGCAGGGCAAGCAGTTTGGCGCCTTCTTCGTTCTGGTCGGCGTTGACAAGAAGGTCTGACCCTTCTTTCAACGTGTTGATCAGGCTGCTCGTGAAGCTCTGGCGGGTTTGAATGACGGATAAGTCACCAGCCAAAGCACTACCGAAGTTCCGGACAGTTTCCAAAGCATCTCTCACTGCATCCAAAGCCGTATCGATTGTCGAGGCAGTAGAGAAGTCAGCCACGGAGATGCCCAGGCCAGCAGAGTCATAAACCACGCCGCTTGTCGTTAACGAACTGGTTCTGTCTTCATTAAAGACGGTCAGCAGGTCATCGCCATTTAGCAGGTTGGTGCCGCGATAGCCCGTATCTCCATTGGTAACCAGAGCATCGATCTGGGTCCTAATGTTATTATACTGGGTTTCGAGAGAGTCGATGGTTGCGCTTGCGGCAGCATTAGAGAGATAAACAGCTTCTGTAACGTTATCAGTGATAGCGCTGTTCGTTCTTAAGCTGGCGAAACCAAGCGGCAACGTCAGTGTCGCTGCTGCTGTCGTACCAACTGTAATGGATCCAACAGAGGCAGTTTTCGCACTCAAGGAAATCTGACCCGTTGTTTCATCAAAAGATGCCTTAACAATATTTTTCAAGACACCATTATTGATTTGATCGAGGAAGTCGCCGATCCTTACGTTGGCAAGGTTTATAGTCTGGGTATAGCCACCAGCGGTTACCGTATAGTTATCATCACTGCTGACAGTTGCGGCGCCAGTCAATGCTGAGAATAAAGTGTCTTTGGTGGCGGTGCCTGTAGCTGTAGTCAATGCAGCGGAAGTTAGTCCTGAGCCACCAATAACGGTAGAAGCTACTTGCTGAGTAGCGCCACCGGCGTTTTCTTCCACCCCGAAGTATTGACCGATACCTAAGGCGGACAGGCCGGTTTGCGTGTTGGCTACTGATAAGGCTGCACCAAACGTAATTGTATCAATCCGGAAGAAGTAATCAGAATTGGATGCTTCAATTACCAGGTGGCCTTTGTCGTCAAGGGTTGCCGTTATGCCGGCCGTTGCAGAACTGGCTGCACCGGCAGTCGTGATTTTTGAAGCGATATCAACGCCTCTGTCACCTGTAGACAATGTAACAACTTGAGCTGCACCAGCTGCGGCACCCGTTGCCTTGACAAACGCCCTAATCGATAGAACGTTGTTGTTGATAAGAGCCGTACCGGTAGCGCCTACAAGTGCAGTAGGTCCAGACAGGTCAACCGTACCAGTGATCTTAGCTGTACCACTTGCAGCAGCAGACTGGGCTTCGCTTGCTTGCGTAGCAATGGAATCGGCTTGGTTTACCAAGGCTGTCAGCGCTGTTACGCCGTTATCAGCGGCTTTAATAACCTGAATGCTCTGGCCAATGCCGTCTAAAAGACGGGTTAGATCGCTTGCCCGGTTGGTCAGGGCTTGCGAAGCAAAGAAGGCTTGCGGGTTATCGAGAGCGGAGTTGACTTTTTTGCCCGTTGATAATTTCAACTGGGTAGAGTCAATACCTCTTTGGGTGCTTTGCAGCGACAGAAGGTTATTCCGTAGGGCTGCGGACAAGACGACGTCGGACGACATGGTAGGTTTCCTTTCCTGGGTTACCTAGTGTTATAAAAAGCCGGAATTCTCCCGGCCTATTTTTAAAGGATAGCGGACAATCCCTTAAGAACTCGTTACTAAGCTACCATGAAAAAAGAGCAATGTCCAAGCCTTTGATTTTACGTATTAATAATTATTCAGTTTAAAACTATATGGAGCAAGTTTTGTTCATGCGGCCTTCCTGCACCAGAACTGGTACATATTAAAGAAGGCGTGAGGGAATTCGCGTTCGATTTCGGCCCAGTTGTCGATGCTGGCGCGGTGCAGATCGTCGGGATAGCGCTGGTCGTACAGGGCGGTCAGGCCGGGGTCGGACAGGGAGAACTTGATGCATTCCAGGCTCAGCCTGTTCATCGTACCCTGAATCTGCGGCAGGGTCATGCGGTGTTCCTGGACGTGGAAGATCAGGTCGCGGACGGTGGAGGTGGTGTAGAAATCGCCCGTCTTCGTGAGGTTCTGCAGCGGGTTGTCGAGGGGCAGGGCGAAGATCGCCTGGCGGCAGGCGCGGATGCCCTCAACGGTCGAGGGATAGCCCCGGCCGGCGATGAACTCGCGGGCGGCGACGACGGGCCGGCGCGCGGCCTCGCTGTACAGGCCGATCTTCATGAAGCCGCCGGGCCTGAGGCGGCCGGCCAGGGTCTGCCAGCCGAGGAAGGGGTCTTCCATATGGTGCAGGACGCCGGTGCATTCGATGATGTCGAACGTCTCCGGCCAGTCTTTCATCGACAGGATGTCCACCATGGGTGAACGTCACGCGATGGGCGAGTTTGGTCTCCCGCGCCTTGCGCAGGCCGTAGGCGAGGCTGGCGCGGCTGAGGTCGATGGCGGTGACGCGGGATTTCGGGCCGCGGATGGCGGCGGAAATCGCCTGCCGCCCCGTGCCGCACCCGGCGACCAGGATGTCGAACGGCAGGTCGCGCTGGGATTCCGGCACGATCAGATCGTCGTTCGGCATGGGCCGCGTGATGATGGTGGTCCAGCGCGGATAGGGGTTTTCCTCATACTGCCCGCGCACGGCCTGGGAGACCCGCGTTGGACAGCGCGCCGAAGGCGAACGAGGGTGGGGCCTGATCGCCTCCTCTACCGGGTCGTCGACGGGTTTGACCAGATGCGCCAAGTCGGGGTCCTTGCGGGCGAGGGCGTGGAGCGTGTCAGCACTGTCCGGCAGCGCCAGGTATAGCGGCCTGTAACAGGCGAGGAGGGCGAGGGCGGCCCTGTCGCCGCGCCCGGCCAGCGCGTCGGCGGCGCGCGCTTCGGCCTCGTCCTGCGCGTAGACGTATTCGTTGAAGAAGCATTGTTCGGCGAGCGCGTAGAGAAAGGTCTCGAACAGGCGGATGCGCCCGTTGGCAGCCAGCGTATCGAAGGCAAGGCAGATATACCGGCGCAGCCGGGTCAGGAGGATTTCCACCGCATGGTCGTTGACAACCAGCACCCGCAGGCCGCGCGTGAAATAGGGGTCTTTCAGGAACGCGCCGGTCGTTTCGTCCAGGGAGTCGGCCCAGGCGTCGAAATCGTCGCTGTCCAGCGCGGCGAACAGGCCGGCGAAAGCCGGTTCCCGCCGCATCAGCCCGACCCAGACCGCGCCCATGCGCGACAGGTTCACGTCGTAAAGCTGGTCGAAGCAGCGCGTCATCGCCTGCTTGACCTCGGGGTGGAAGGCGGCGAACTCGGTGACGTAAAGCGATGTGGAATAGATACCCTTCGCGTACTGGTTCCCGGGGGCCAGGTTGAACGAACGGGACAGGAGGACGGCGCCCTTCTCGACATCGCCGGTCAGGTTGAGCAGCAGGCCGTAATCCATCAGCGCCTGCGGCTCCGACGGGTTGAGGCGGCAAAGTTCCTCCTGGCAGAACAGCGCCTCCGTATAGCGTTTGTGCTGGCGGAAAACATCCACCATCGTTTTGTAGCCGGCGATCAGGGGTTTTTTGTCCCTGATGCTTTTGTTGAAGGATCCGATATCGATGCCCAGCTGCGGATGGGTGCGGTCCATCACGGCGATCATGAAATGCACGTCGGCCTGGGACGGGTCCAGCGCCAGGGCCTGGCGCAGATGGGGCAGGGCTTCGGCATCCTTGCCAGCGTCCTTCAGAGACACGCCGAGGCTTTTGTAATACTCCGCCTCCGCCCTGTTGGTGGCGGACACCGATTTCGGCCGTCCGGTGACACTGGTCTCGGCGCGTCTCTGTCTGCGATTGGTCATGAATCCTCTTCTTTGCGCGTCCTTGCCTCCGCAAGGGTACGCATAAAAACCGCGCCGGAAGGGCTCGTATCATCCCTTCCGGCGCGGCCCTGTGCATTCGCTTCGCGTCCGGGGCGTTCTGCCGACCGGGGTTTTCTACCGCGCCTCCGGGATCGTCTCCCTTGGGTATCGGCGCCGCGAGCAGAGCATGCATCCCCCACCCGTCAGGATGAGGGAAAACTTTATCTCGGAGACGCAACAGGTCTTCCGTCATCTGGTCGGCGGTGGTGATGACCTTGGTGTTGGCGGAATAGGCGCGCTGGCTGACGATCAGCTTCGCGAACTCGTCGGCCAGATCCACGTTCGAGGATTCGACCGTCGAATTTTCAAGGAAGCCCGCGCCGCCCGAACCGGCCTCGCGCAGATTGTCCTCGCCCGACGCGTCGTTCTTGCTGTAGGCCGTGCCCGAGACTTCGGTCAGCCCGTTCGGGTTGGCGAAGGTCACCAGCGGGATCTTGTAGAGGTTGGCCGACGCGCCGTTCGAGAACTGCGCCACCACGAAGCCGTCGCGGGTGATTTCCACGCCTGTCCTCAGGCCAAGCTCCGCGCCGTTCTGTTCCGTCGAGATGACGTTGTAGTTCCCTGCAAACTGGCTGAAGCGCGAAATGTCGATATCGATGTTCTGCGGCGACGAACCGTTGCCCCAGTTGATCTGGCTGAGGTTGATATCGATATTGCCTGCCGAATCCGCCTGGGCGTTGATCGAGCCATCGGTGTTGAAGTTGATCAGGCCGTTGCTTTTGATGGTGCCGTCCGGCTGGACGATGCTGACGTTCCACCAGCCGCGGTTGTTGTAGTTGACGTCGCCCGGCAGGCTCTGGAAGGCAGGGAACCCTTCGGAACTGTAGGACGGCGTATCGGTGGATGCACCGTTGTCATAGGTGGCGCTGTTCAGGTTGTTGGACGTATAGGTGCCTGGCGTAATGCCGAGAGTGGACAGGGCCGAACCGGCGGCGACTTCGGCGAGCGCTATGCGCTCACTCGCGCCGGTTTCGAATTCATCGCGCTGGATGACCAGTTCGCCGCCGTTGCCGATATAGGCAAAGACACCCGTGATGGCGTTCAGGCCGGTAATGATGTCGCCGACCGTGCCGACCTGGCCGGCGGCTGCCGGCGTCCCGGCCACCACTGTGAACGTCGTGACGGCGCCGCCATCGACCGAAATGGTGAACTGGTTGCCGGCCGTGAGGCCAAGGTCCGTCACAAGGTCCGAGGTCAGGGTCATACCCGTCCGCGTGCCCGCCGCCGTGCCGTGAGGTCCATAGGTCTTGGTGAAGTTGAAGGTCAGGACCTGGGGAGATCCCAGGGAGTCATACACGGTGAGGCCGCGTGAAAAATCGGTCGCGGTGGAGGCGACAGACCCGAGGGCCGTGTCGACTTCCGTGGCCTTAAGGTTCAGAGAGATGTCCGCCGACGTTGTCGGACGGGTCAGGCCGCCAAGAAAAGCCACGTCAGCCGGCACCAGAGACGTCAGGTCGCCCTGGTTCGCGGGAAGGTTTCCGTTGGCATCCAGCGGCCAGCCATACAAGGCAAAACCGGCGGTGTTGCGGAGAAGGCCGGTCGCGTCCTCGCTGAACGATCCGCTGCGCGTATACAGGAATTCCTGCGCGTCGTTCGCATCGCGCTTGACGACGAAGAATCCGTTGCCGGAAATGGCGGCGTCGGTGGACGACCCGGTCTGCTGGATCGGGCCCTGCTGGTTGACGCGCTGGATACGGTCAACGGCCACCGTGCCGGGGGAATAGGCGGACGATCTTCCCTGGGCCGTGACAAGGCTGAAGAACGATGCCTCCGACCGTTTGAATCCGACCGTGTTGACGTTGGCGATGTTGTTGGAAATCATCGCCGTCGACTGCGACTGGGCTGCCAGGCCCGACACGCCGGTAAAAAGGGCTCCGAATAAGCTCATGGTACGTCTCCTTCTCGTGTTGCCGTTCTGTTCATGTTTAAGTTGTCGCTTCAGGCTGCGATGCATTCAGCACGTTGCTCATCGGCACCGCGCGCTCGCCGACCAGCAAGTTGATCACCCCGTTCTGCGTTTCGATCCCGCGCACGCGACCCGTCACGACGGTGTTCGCAGTGATGGCTGCGTTCGCTGAATCCAGGGCATCGATACGGATCGTGTAGGTGCCTTTCGCGGCTTTCAATCCGTTGCTTAACGTGCCGTCCCAGGTAAAGTCATGCTTCCCGGCATCCTTGTCGCCGTCGAGGGAATACACGACCTGGCCATCTTCGTTGATAATATTGATCTTGGACGTCGCCGCCTGGGACGCCAGGGAATAACTGGTCTTGACCGGCGTCGTGCCGTCGAAGTTCAGTTCGGAACTGAGGTAGCTGGCGTCCATACCCACATATCCAAGCGCCAGACCGGCGACATTGGACAGCTGGATGCTTAAAAGATTGTCCAGCTTCTGGTTGGTGTTGATCGCCTGTTCGACCTGGCTGAATTGCACCAGCTGGTTGGTGAATTCGGACGAGTCCATCGGGTTCATCGGATCCTGATTTTGCAGCTGCGTGGTCAGCAGCGTCAGGAACTGATTGAAATCCTTTCCCAGCGACGCCTGCGACGTCGCCGTTTTTTGGGTCTGGTTGAGGACTGTATTCAGCGATACGTCCGATGTCATGGTCTGCGCTCCTATGCCAGAATGTTGTAATGGGTCAGCCCGGTGTCCTGGTCGACGGACCAGTTCAGGGTCGTTTCGGTGACGATGTCCCCATCGTCGTTACTGAAGCTCGATGCGCCGCTATAAGACTGGCCGTTGCCATTCTGGTTCTGGCCCGCCATGTTGCCGTCCTGCGACAACTGGAAAGTCAGGCCCCCCGCGCCGGGGTCAAGGCCCGCGTCCTGAAGCGACCGTTGCAGGACATGCGAATCGCGCTGGAGCATCAGGAACGTCTCGGGCCGTTCGGCCATGATGACGGCCTTCACCGTCTTGTCGTTCTTGTTGAATTCCATCTTCACCGAGACGCGCCCCAGTTCCGGCGGATCGAGCCGCAGGGTCATCGATTTCGCCTCGCCGTCGAGCGTCCGGGCCATGGCGGCGACGACCTGCTGCGCGGCGGGGTGCGGGTAACCCGCCTGCGGGGTCTGGACGACGATGCTGGTCAGCGGCGCGGCGCCGGTGACGCCCGTGCCGCCGGGATGGACGGCGGACAGGCTCATGCCTTCCGGATAGATGGTGTCCCAGGAGACCGTGCCGGACAGCGCGCCAGCCTGGTGCGCGACGGTGCCCGCCGTGACGGCGCTGTTGTTTGCCGAAGGTATGGCGGCATTAGGGACGTATTTATTCCCGGCCTTTTGCGCGGATTCAAAAATGCGCAGGACCTTGTCGAAACCGCTTTCGGTTTCGCCGTCCTTCGATGTCAGGGACGTAAGGCCTGCCTGTTCCGGCGCAACGCCGGACGTATTGTTCTCCTCTGAGGCGGCATCCGTTTTGGCGGGCACGGCTGCGGCCTGGACCAGCAGGCGCGGCTGGAACACCGCTTCTTTTTTCGTATCCGGCGGCACGATCTGCACCAGGCCCGCCATCATCGCGGCATCGTCGGCCGCGCTGTCATCGCCTTCGAGGATTTTTTTCAGCACGGCGGCCAGCTGTTCCGGAGTCAGGTTCGAAACGAGCGGTGCGGGGTCGCCCGTTATTTCTCCAGCCGAAGCGGTAAGCGTGGCCGCGTTTTTCAGAAGGCCGTTTTTCAAGGTTTCCAATGTGGGCTGCGTGTTTTCCGGCATGCCCTTCATCAGGTTTTTCAGGAACGCCAGAAGCTTTTGCTGCGCCTCGGGCGAGATGACGGTCGTGTCGGGCGCCTCATCGGGGATGTTTGAATTTTCTGCGGCCTGCAGCACCTGGGCCAGCATGCCTTCGAGATCGGCGGGGGTCCCGTCCGTCGAAACAAGCGCTGAATCCGATGAGCTGGTCGCGAGCGCCGTTGCAGGCGTTTCCATTTTGGCCTGGGCGGTCTGGAACAGGGGTGTTTGCGCCTGACCCGCCTGGTTCAGGGGCATGGCCTGCGCCGCCGCCGTCATATTGGCGAAGATGATGTCCATGAAGTTCATGCCAGGCCCGCCGGCGAATACGCCGGTTTTCGCCTGCAGCGCCTTGCCGTTTCCGGTTACGGCGGACGTTTTGACGGCCTGTGTCGAGAATGCGCTGTTATCCATCAACCGTTCTTTCCCTTACGCCGATTCATTCAGTCTGACCGAGACGGCGCGCTCGTTGGGTTCGAGATGCCCGCGGGCGCCGTAGCAGTGCGTGTCCTTACGCACCATGTCGCGCGTCGCCTGGACGATGCGTTCGCTCAGGCGCTGGGTACCCCTGCGCATGCGGTCGAGGTTCTCAAGATTCTGGCGGCTGACCACGGCGAATTCCTGTTCTTTTTTCTGCAGCGCGTGGCGCAGGCGCGGGTCGAGTTTTTTGGCGATGTCTTCCTTGCGTTCCAGGATCTGGGCCGCGCCCCGCTGATATTGCCGGGCGACGAGGATCTTTTTTTCCTGGACCGCCATGAAAGCCCGCCCGTCAGCCCTGCCAAGGGCGGCGTTTTCCTCGACATAGACCGCGCGCAGGGCGTCGATCGCCTGCATCATTTCCTGCATCGCCCGGTTGGGATCGGAAGACAGGATGAAATCGCCCTTTTTTGCATTACCGCCGGTCATGGCCTTATCCGTTGTCATTCGCCTTTGCCTCCTGCAATTTCAAAAGTTCCGCTTTCACTTTTTCCGCGATGCCGATGCCGCCGCGTTCCGCGAGCAGTTTTCCGTACTGGTCGACCAGCATGCCGCTGAAGATTTCCTCGCCCTTGCCGCCGCCGAACATCGGGTCGGCCTTGTTCACTTCCTCGAACATCGGTTTCATCATTTCGGCGACGAAGACAGACTCAAAATTCTTCGCCGCCTCGTCGACCTGTTTCAGGTTGCCCGCTTTCGCGGCCAGCTTCGCGGTGTCGGAGGCCTGGCCCGCACGGATCTGCGCCATCCTTATCAGCGCGTCGTTGCCTTTGGTCGCGGCGGCGAGGATATCGCTCATTATAATGTCTCCACTTCAGCCTGCAGCGCGCCCGCGGCCTTGATCGCCTGGAGGATCGTGATCGTGTCGCGCGGCGTCACGCCCAAGCGGTTCAGGCCGGTCACCAGGTCCTGCAGGGTCACGCCGGTATCGAGGACGGACATCTTTGCGTTTTCGCCTTCGTTGACCTGGACGTCCGTGCGCGGCACCACGACCGTCTCGCCCTGTTCGGCGAAGGGGTTGGGTTGCGACACCTGCGGCGTCTCGGTGATCTTGATGGTCAGGTTGCCCTGCGCGATGGCGACGGTGTTAATGCGGACGTCCGAACCCATAACGATGATGCCGGACCGTTCGTCGATCACGACCTTGGCCGGCTGGTCCGGTTCGATCGGCAGCTGTTCGACGTCGGTGATCAGGTCGACGATCGAGCCTTTATAGCCCTGGGGCAGGTGCATCATGACGCTGCCAGAATTCTCGGCACTGGCGATGCCCTGCGACATGAAGCCGTTGATGGCGCGTTCGATCCGGCGGGCGGTCGTGAAGTCCGGGTTTTTCAGGGCAAAACGCACCTGCTGGAAATCGCCCAGCTTGAACTCGATCTCGCGTTCGACCAGCGCGCCGCTGGGGATCCGTCCGGCGGTAGGGATGTTGCGGGTGAAGCTTTCGGCGTCGCCCTTGACGCTGAAACCCGACACGTTGATCGAGCCCTGGCCTACGGCATAAACCTCGCCGTCCGCGCCGTATAACGGCGTGACCAGCAGGGTACCGCCCTGAAGCGACGTGGCGTCGCCGAGCGAGGAGACATTGATATCCACCTTCGATCCCTGGTTGGAGAAGGGGGGCAGGGTGCCGGTGACCATGACGGCGGCGACGTTGCCGGTGTTCAGATTCTGCCCGCGGATGCTGACGCCCAGGCGTTCCAGCATGGCGGTGAGGGATTGTTTGGTAAAGGGCGCATTATTAAGGGAATCGCCTGTACCGTTCAGGCCGACGACGAGGCCGTAGCCCACCAGCTGGTTCTCGCGGACGCCCTCGACATCGACGATATCCTTGATGCGCGTGGTCTTGGCATAGGCCGGCCCGCCGAAGGCGATGGCGCAGGCCACGAAGAGAATGCCGATGGTTTTAAAGCCGTGTACCCACATCTTTTTGCCATATTCCAGTTACAGGGAGACATTCTCCCGAAGAAACCGTTGCGAAGGGCATGCCAAGAGGTGTGGATAAAAATTATCAGCGGAAACAATGTTTTGCGAGTTATTCGCCAGCCCGGCTCAGGCAGATAGTGCCTTTGGCTTCCAAAGGACCGAAGTCTGGCGGAAAATTTTGCCTGGCTTAAGACAGGCAGGACATAAAGGAAGCTGGTGCGGGTGAAGGGACTCGAACCCCCACATCTTTCGATACCTGATTTTGAGTCAGGCGCGTCTACCGTTCCGCCACACCCGCACGGGACAAGGGGAAGGGCAAAGTCATAGCGCGAATCAAAAAGCCTGTCCAGTAAGGGACAGCCTTTGGCGTCTAAAATCTTATGAGGTAGGAGTTAGTTTTTGGGCTGCTATTCCACCCTTGGGAGCACTACCTGCCGGGGCAGCAGCTTTATAACCTTCCACTCCAATATCACCAAGAGTTTCGGCTACGTAAACAATTCCTAACTTCGCCACTGCTCCAGTAAAAGCTATATCAGAAATCGCATTTTGCGCAAAAACTTTTGCTGCTTGCCCTTCGCGGGGAGCGTCATTAATAGTTTGTACTCCTGCCACAGCAGAAACACCCACACCATAATAAATAGCAGCTTTCTTAAAGGAAGCCAAAGCGCTCTCAACAAAAGCCATTGTTATTCTCCTCAAATAATTTTATGTAATTCTTAACATAACTTTAATCCTGATGCAAGCTTTTGTTGTTTTTATATAACCGCTAATTTCCTAATTTTCTGAGACGGTTCCAACAATTGCGCCAGATAAACGCCCGTATAGGATTCTTTCACTTTAGCTATCGCTTCCGGCGTGCCGGTTGCCACGATCATGCCGCCCTTGTCGCCGCCTTCCGGCCCGACATCGACGACCCAGTCAGCGGTTTTGATGACTTCGAGATTATGTTCGATGACGAGGACCGTATTGCCCTGGTCGACCAGTTTATGAAGGACTTCCAGCAGCTTGCGGACATCCTCGAAATGCAGCCCGGTGGTCGGTTCGTCGAGTATATATAATGTCTTGCCGGTCGAACGGCGGGAGAGTTCCTTGGAAAGCTTCACGCGCTGGGCTTCGCCGCCGGAAAGGGTGGTGGCGGGCTGGCCGACTTTGATATAACCGAGGCCGACTTCCTTCAGGGTTTCCATCTTGTCGCGGATCGACGGCACCGCCTTGAAGAAATCGGCCGCGTCCTCGATGGTCATGTCCAGCACGTCGGCGATGGATTTGTCCTTGAACTTCACCTCCAGTGTCTCGCGGTTGTAGCGGTGGCCCTTGCAGGTGTCGCAGGTGACATAGACGTCGGGCAGGAAATGCATTTCGATCTTGATGACCCCGTCGCCCTGGCACGCCTCGCACCGCCCGCCCTTGACATTGAAGCTGAACCGGCCTGGGCCGTAGCCGCGCGCCTTCGCCTCCGGCAGGCCCGAAAACCAGTCACGAATGGGGGTGAACGCGCCGGTATAGGTGGCCGGGTTGGAGCGCGGCGTGCGGCCGATGGGCGACTGGTCGATGTCGATCACCTTGTCGATGAATTCAAGCCCTTTCAGCGCCTTGTGCGGCAGAGGATGGTCCTTGGTCTTCATCAGCCGTTTGCTGACGGCCTGGAACAGGGTGTCAATGGTCAGCGTCGATTTGCCTGAACCCGATACGCCTGTGACGCAGGTGAAGGTGCCGAGCGGCACTTTCATGTCGACATTTTTCAGGTTGTTGCCGGTCGCGCCGGTGATTTCCAGAAACTGTTTTGGCTTTCCCTTGCGCCGTTCGGACGGCAGTTCGATGGATTTTCGACCGCTCATATAGGCAGCGGTCAGGCTGTCTTTGTTTTTCAGAAGTTCCTTGTATGTCCCGGCGGCGATAACGGTTCCGCCATGGGTCCCTGCGCCGGGGCCCATGTCGATCACATAGTCGGCGGTGCGGATGGCGTCTTCGTCATGCTCGACCACCAGAACCGTGTTGCCGATATCACGCAATCTCTTAAGGGTTTCGAGTAACCTGTTGTTATCGCGCTGATGAAGGCCGATGGACGGTTCGTCGAGAACATAAAGGACGCCGGTCAGGCCGCTGCCGATCTGGCTGGCCAGACGGATACGCTGGCTTTCGCCGCCCGACAGCGTGGCCGAAGCACGCCCCAGCGTAAGGTATTCAAGACCTACGTTCATAAGGAAGGTCAGCCGGTCGTTGATTTCCTTGAGAATGCGGACGGCAATCTCGCCCTGCTGCCTTGTCAGGACCTTGTCCAGGCCTGCAAACCACGCCGCCGCCTCCGCAATGCTGACCTGCGACACTTCGCCGATATGCTTCCTGTCGATCTTGACGGCAATGGCTTCGGGTTTCAGGCGGAAGCCCTTGCAGACTTCGCAGGGCGACGACATCTGGTATTTCGCCAGATCTTCCCGTACGCTGTTGCTGTCGGTTTCCAGCAGTCGGCGCTCCATATTGCGGATCACCCCTTCAAACGGCTTTTTTGTGCGATAGGTATTGGCGCGGTCTTCGTAGACGATGGAAATCTCGTCGCTGCCCGAGCCATAAAGCAGCGCCTTCTGGACTTTTTCCGGCAGTTCGCCGAACGGCGTGGACATTTTCTGCTTGTAGTATTTCACCACCGCTTCCAGCGCCTGCATATAGTAATGCGAAAACGCCCTAGACCAGGGTTCGATGGCGCCGTCGGCAACCGATTTCGTGCGGTCAGGCACTACAAGATCTTCGTCCACATACATGCGCGCGCCCAGCCCGTCACAGGCCGGGCAGGCGCCGTGGGGTGAGTTAAAAGAAAACAGGCGCGGCTCGATTTCCGGGATGGTGAATCCGGAAACGGGGCAGGCGAACTTTTCGGAAAACAGTGTCTGTTCGCCCGTATCGGCGTTCTCGGCGATCAGCAGGCCGTCGGCGAGGCGAAGGCCGGTCTCGACCGAATCCGCCAGGCGGTTGCCCATGTCGGCACGCACGACGACTCGGTCCACCACGACCTCGATGTCATGCTTGTATTTCTTGTCCAGCTCCGGCACGTCGTCGATTTCATACAAAGTACCGTCGACCTTGACGCGCTGGAAGCCCCGGGCGCGCAGCTCGGCGAATTCCCGCTTGTATTCCCCCTTGCGCCCGCGCGCGATGGGGGCGAGGAGATACAGTTTCATTCCTTCGCCCATGGCCATGATGCGGTCCACGACCTGGCTGGCGGTCTGGCTTTCGATCGGCAGGCCGGTCGCTGGTGAATACGGGATTCCGACACGCGCCCAGAGCAGGCGCATATAGTCGTAAATCTCCGTCACCGTGGCGACGGTGGAGCGGGGGTTTTTGCTGGTCGTTTTTTGCTCGATGGAAATGGCGGGCGACAGACCCTCGATAGAATCGACGTCCGGCTTGCTCATCATTTCCAGGAACTGCCGCGCATAGGCGGACAGGCTTTCGACATAGCGCCGCTGCCCCTCGGCATAGATCGTGTCAAACGCCAGGGACGATTTACCCGAACCGGACAGTCCGGTGATGACCACCAGCGCGTCCCGAGGAATATCGACATTGACGTTCTTGAGGTTATGCTCGCGCGCGCCGCGGACGCTGATATGGGTCAACATGTTTTAAAATAAGCCTTTTGTCTGGCTCAATGATGTATAGACGCCATCGGTTTATTTCAAGGCTTCAGAGCAAAGTACCCTAACCTCGCCTTCAGGGCTGTTTCAGCATAGCGATACGCATCTGCGCGACCTGAATCTCGCAGCCGGTGACTGCGTTCGCAGCATCCTCGTTGTCGCCTGCATGCTGCTGGCATTCGGAGACCAAGAACGTCTCGAACGCCATGGCGCTGTTGGCGATGCCCTGCGCTTTTTTACTCTCCGCGTGCCAGTCCTTCCCGCCGGCGCGGGCGGCCTGCAGTGCGGCGTCCTCGGTTTTTTTGAGTTCGGCGAAAGCGGCCTCATGTTTTCTGGCCAGGCATAAGCGGACATAGCCTTCATCCACGTTCGCGTCGCGGCAGGCCTTTATGGGATCTTCGAGCGCGGGGGCCGGGGCGGCGACTTTCGGCGCGGGCGGTACAGCCTCAACCGGCGCAACGGGCATGGCTTCGGCCTCCGGCATGGGTTCATCCACCGGCATGTAGCTGGGCAGCGGCATGATATCGATCGGCGCGGCCATTTCAGGCATCGCGGGCGCAGCGTCCTGGGCGCTTGCAGAGGAACCATAAAAACATAAAACCGCCAGGGCGGTCAGCGCGGCGGTAAAAAATCTGGCGCGGTGCATCGATGTCATTGTTCTGTCAGACCCTTGTGAAACCTGTTGAATGGCAAGACTATACCTTGAATTTTAGGGCGGATCAAATCATGGAAAAAGTACTTAATCTTTAAAGAATACACCTTTCTTTTTGGCATGCTTTGGCATAAGCGCATGATATAAAATAACTTTATGCTTATATTGACTTGAATGAATAGACCTTGTTAAACTTGTTTATGTCTAAATGTGAGGTGTGAGTAATGATCCGCATGGGTTTGCTGGCCGCCACAGCGGTATCGCCTTTATTAACGGATGTGTCTGAAAAGCCTCTGGATCCCTTTCAAAGAATGGGGGCTATTACCATGATGCGTGAACAGGCCAATAAAATTGCAAACCAGTTGACAGTTATTATTGATCAAGAGCAGCTCGATAAAATCCAGGCTGAGATGGCCCGGAATATAGGGCCATATTCTTCCATGTCTCTGAACGCAAAAATGCGTGATTTGGAAGTTTGGCAGATTATAAATGATGGAGATTTCACGGGCCCGGAATCTTTTGGTCACAGCCTTGATATCATTCAGAGCGATGTAGCCGATGCTCCAGGTGCAAATGATGAGACATTGATAACGGAAGCCGGTAAACTTCTGAAAGAGCTCGCCATACCTGATGCGGATGGTCAAAGGGCGGCTACCTGGGCAAAATTCTCCGTAATGAATGGTGAAGCAGTAAAAAATGAAAAGGATTCCGGCCCAGTGAGGCAGCCTTCTTCGCCAGCACCGCAATAACCTGTAATTCAAAGTCAGCAGTTCTAAAAGGTATCAACAAGGATGATACGTTCAAACGTAATGGCTCTTGCGGCGATGGCGCCCGCTTTTACCGCTGTGGCAGGATCTAGCGTTACGCCCGTGGATGTTTTGACCGCTCAGGCCGACGCCGTCAAGGGACAGACAAATCTCATTATCCCAAAAGCGGAGCTTGATTACAGAGAAAAGCAGTTTGCAGATATAAAAAACCATCCTGAGAGACATGTTCATCTTCCAGTCGGTGCGGAACGCGAACTGGAGGTATACTGGGGCCTTATTGCCGACGGTATTCTGACCCCCAGTGAATACTTTGGCGCCCAGCTTGACGATTTTGCGTTCGGAATAAACGGTCATACGGATCCAAACGATCCTGAACTGACCGGCAAAGCGGCCAGCCTTCTGGCAACGCTTCATGTGACAGACCCTGGTGGGGAAAGAGCGAAAGCATGGGCGAAGCGGGCTATTATGCAGGCTGAAAGCTTAAATGCAGAAATCGGTACGTCATTAAATCAGCCCTCACCAAAACCTTAATGAGGATGTGCGTAATTTTATTTCTCAAAATGTACAAAAACAAATCCTAAATTCTGTCTTATGATTTTATTTTGATATGAATGTTTAATTTCTAAATCCCATCAAAATCCGGATACGCTTTTAACGATGATGCTATAAAATAGATATTCCTGTAAAAATGTTTTTTATCAATGCGTTGCAGTGCAATATTTTGAAGCGGGAGGCGCTTGAATGACCGTCCACACCATGGGAATACTGACCGTCGAAAATATTACCGATATCCTGTCTGGGAAAAGCCAGGACAGCCGCTTCGATGCCAACCCGGAATATAGCGGCCATGAAAAAGTGGTCTTCGCGCACGATCCCTCGATCGCCTTTACGGCTTTTATCGCCGTACACAACACCAATCGCGGCCCGGCGCTCGGCGGATGCCGCTACCGAGCCGATTACGCGAGCCATGGCGACGCGATCACGGACGTGCTGCGCCTCGCACGCGGCATGACGTATAAAAACGCGCTGGCGGGTTTGGATCTCGGGGGCGGCAAGGCGGTCATCGCGGGCCCCGCCGGACTGGAAAAGCCGACACGGGACATGATCGCCGCGCTGGGCAGGGCAGTCCAGATCCTGAACGGTTTGTATGTGACCGCCGAGGACATGAACACGACGGAAAAGGATATGGAGATCGTCCTCGGGGAAACGTCCTATGTCTGCGGCATACCGCTGACAAAAACGCCAGCCGCATCGCATCTGCCGGCCGGGTTCGACCTTAAAACCCTGCCGGGCGCCAATCCGTCGCCCTATACCGCTCATGGCACGCTCGAAGGCATCCGGGCGGCGGTCGAATATAAAATGAAACGCACTGACCTGAAAGGCGTCCGCGTCGCGGTCAAGGGCGCGGCGGGCGCGGTCGGCGGCGAGCTGTGCCGCTTGCTGCACGAGCTGGGCGCGGTGCTGACCGTTTCCGACAGGGACGGCCATGAAGCGGCCCAGCTGCGTCTCGCGGCGCTCGCCCATCGATACGATGCCAAAATTGTTACCTCCGCAGCCATCATCGCGGAAGAGGCCGATGTGTTCGCGCCATGCGCGGGCGGGGCGGACATGAACGACCTGACCATCCCGAAGCTGAAAGCCCGGATCGTCGCCGGCTGCGCCAACAACGTGCTGGCATCGCCACGCCACGCCGCCATGCTTCAGGCAAAGGGCGTTCTTTACGCGCCGGACTATGTGATCAACGCGGGCGGGGTCATCTGCGTTGGCGAACAGTATCTGTGGCAGGCCCACCCGGACCGTTATCCGGTCCCGACGCATCAGGGCATCCTCGACCGAGTCTCCCGCATTCACGACGTCCTGCGGGAGGTCTTCGCCCGCGCCGACCATGAAGGCCGCGACACCGCCGCCGTCGCCGACTCTATCAGCGAGGAACGTTTTGCCACGCGTGTGCATGCGACAGAGGCGGCGTAATTCCTATAATTGTGTTGTTTATAAGGTGTATCCAGAAGTATAGGGTGTCATTTATATCTTGACCCTTTTCCACATGCCATCATAGGTTTCGTTTCTATGAAAAATAATGTGTGGGGACACAGTGAAAAAGAAAGACCTGTCACAGGAAAACCTGTGCTTTATCTGCCGTCTGGGGCTTGAGCGGTGCCGGCAGAACCTGGCGCATCTTCAGGCGCTGATCCACATCAACGGAGTGAATGAGGGGGAGGCGGTGGTGGCCGGCGCGATAGCGGCCATCGTAGCCAGCATCGATCGCGACCTGATCGCGAGCGCGGACGCCCTGGAAGGCCTTATCACCGCGTAATCAGGCCGCATGCCGATCCAGCAGGGTTATGTAGGCGCGCAAGTAAGGCGCGACCGCGTCCGGTCCTGTCGCCACCGCCTGGCGCTCGCCACGACCCTGATGGATCAGGGCCGTGCGCGCATCCGGCTCATTCACCAGCTGGGCGACCGCTTTCCGCCATTCCATAACAGATGCCGGACCATCGAGCACCGGCACGTCCGCAGCCCACGCGCCCGGCACGGCGACGTCCGGCCATAACCCCGGCAAAACGACATACAAATCCAGCGACGCGAAAAACGAGCGGGCCGATCCAGGCCAGAGCCTGACATCCATCCTGTCCTGCATCTTTCGACGCGAAGCGAGAGCGACAGCTTCCGTGGACCCAGCAGGATCGGCGCAAAGATCCAGCCGCACTCCCGGGATTTCCCGAAGCGCCTGCAGCAGCATGTCGAAGGCTTCCGGCAGTCCGTGGGGCGCGGCCGTTCCTATCGTAAAGACCGGTACGGTCGTCCTGGGCAGAGGTGTCAGCAAAGCGGGGTCGATCAACGCCGGCGCGTCGGCCCGGTCCAGGTAAAGCGACGCGCCTGGCGGGAAACCGGCGAAGGAAACATGGCGGTTTCCCCAATTCTTCAGCCCACCGGCCACCAGCGCCAATGCGGCAGGGGAGTGAGACTGGACGATATGCGGCCCGAAGCTTTCGACATCTTTTGTCAATGTAGCCAACCCTTTAAGGTCGAACAGCCCCTTGAATCTATGGGGGCGGCGGCGAACGCTTTCAAGGCCAGGAAAAGTATCAGGGCCAGTGTCATGAGGGACGACCAGCATCTGGCCGAAGCCTAGATCGCGGTATAGCAGGGCCATACGCACCAACTGGCCGCGCCTGTAATCGTCAATGTCTGGACCGGCGATGTGAAGGATATTCATGAATAAAGTTAAAAACAGTTCTCCCCTTCGCTGGAGTTTAAGCTAAAATCACAACAGGTTAAACAGGATTGCCGGTGTATGTGGATATTTCTCTGGATTCTAGCGTCGGCGTTCATTCTCGGCGTCTTCGGCTGGTCATCGGTCATTCTGTGGCAGCAGAAGCAGGCCTGGGCCGCGTTCGCCCGCAAGCATAAGATGGAATACAAGACCCTCCGCTTTCTTGACTCCGCTACGGTCAGGGGAACGATCGGCGGTTTCCGCATGTCATTGTTTTCCGATGCACGGCAGACCAACGATATGCGCCGCGAGCGTTATTTTTCGGTGATCGAGTTTGAGCTTGGCAGCGGGCTGCCGACAGGGGCGGCCATCGGCACCGGAGGCATGAAGGAATTTATCGACAACCTGTCCTTCCCGGAAATGGTGACGCCCGAGCATGAGAAATGGACAGGGGACTATATCGCAAGAACACGCAGCAAGACCCTTCTGAAGGAATATTTGACGCCCCTGCGGCTCGACGCGCTGCTTTCGATGTTCGGCATGAAGAACGCTTCGGTGCTGTATTTCTTCGATGAGATCGACGCTATTCTGCATATCGAGACGGTCGACCCGCTGCGCGACGCCGAAAAACTGAATCGGATCGTCAATCGTATCCTGGCGGCGGTAAAAGTTCTGGCTCCTCACGCTGAGGCGGCGCATGAGAAGGATTCAGAGCCGCAAAAGCCTGTTCCGCCCCCTCAGATTTCTGAATAATATAAACTTCAGGCGTGAATTATTTCCGCACAGTAAAGTCCGTGAGCAGGCAGGGTGACTTTGGCATTTTTAAAATCCGCCCATCCCGTTTGCGCGCCTGCATTGAATATATTTTTTTCCTGCCAGGGTTCAGCGATGTCAATAACAACGGGACTCGAATCAAAATTGAACAGGCAAAGCGCCCTGGATCCTTTGTCTTCGCGGGTAAGGCATAGTTGAAGGTCGCCCGGCCCGTCGCTGAACTTAAGAGCGCCAGTCAGCAATGCGGGCACGGATTTTCGCCATTTTAAGAAAGCCCGGCAGAAATTCAGCGGCGATTCCGGATTTTGTTCCTGAGTTTTTACGTTGCAGGCGATATGAGCCGACGCTATCGGCAGCCAGGGTTCGTTCGTGCTGAATCCTGCATAGGAGCTATCGTCCCATGGCATCGGTGTCCGGCATCCGTCGCGCCCCTGCCATAAAGGATAAAGATATTTGCCCCACGGATCCTGGATGCGGTCAAAGGGAATGACGGCGTCAGTCAACCCAAGTTCCTCGCCCTGATACAGGAAGATACTGCCGCGCAAGGCGCAAAGCGCCGCTGTCACGACCGAAGCGAGGCGCGGATTGCAGCCGCAATCCTGACCCCAGCGGGACAGCACGCGCCGGACGTCATGGTTTGAAAACGCCCAGCTTGGCCAGCTGTCTGCAATTTCCTGGCGGTCATATTCCTCCAGCGCCGCGCGTATATATTTGGCGCTTGGCTTATCGCCGCCGAGAAGGTCGAAATTATAACAGGTATGCAGCTTGTCTCCGCCGCCCGTGTATTGGGCGGAAAGTTTTACGCCCATGGTTTCGTCGCCGACCTCGCCTACCGTCATGCGGTCATCGTAGCTGTCCATCAGCCTGCGAATATCCTGCAGCATCATAACGTTGTCGGGCTGCGATTTGTCGTGGACGTGAAACTGCATCGTATAGGGCGTTGGAAAGGCGATATTGAAGCCAGGCGCAACGGCGTCGGGGTTGACTGGATTATCGCGCAGCTTGTCGTCGTGAAAGAAATAATTAGACGTATCGAGCCGGAATCCATCCACGCCCAGTTTCAGCCAAAACGCGCATTCCTCCAGAACGGCTTTACGGACGTCAGGATTGCGCAGGTTAAGGTCGGGCTGTTCAGGAAGAAAGTTATGCAGGTAATACTGGCCGCGCCTGATCTCGTAATGCCAGGACGAACCGCCGAACACCGCCTGCCAGTTATTGGGCGGCGAGCCATCCGGTTTCGGATCGGCCCAGACATACCATTCGGCCCTGGTGTTGTCCCGGCTCAGACGGCTTTCCTGAAACCACGCATGCTGGTCGGAGGTATGGTTCAGCACCTGGTCTATGATGACTTTCAGACCGAGATCATGGGCGCGGCGGAGGAGGGATTCGAAATCCTTGACAGTGCCAAATATCGGATCGACGGCTTTATAGTCTGACACGTCATAGCCGAAATCCTTCATCGGCGATTTGAAAAAGGGCGACAACCAGATCGCATCGACGCCCAAAGAGGCGACATAAGACAGTTTCTCCGTGATGCCTGCCAGGTCGCCGATCCCGTCGCCATTCGAATCCAGGAAGCTGCGCGGATAAATCTGATAAAAAACCGCGCCGCGCCACCACTCTTTCATCATCTGCCCGCCTTTTTAGCTTGGAATGTCTAAACAGTCTGAAGATAACCTTAAATAAAATGAAAGCCGCACAAGGCGGCTTTCATTTTTAAGAATTTTTAAAAAGCTTAGTTCGCTTTCGCGGGTTCGGTTGCGGCACCTGCCGGAGCGCCCCCAACCGTCACTTTCACGATCTTATCGGGACTGGCAGGCGGTTCGCCTTTGGCCAGCTTGTCGACGTTTTCCATGCCGCTCGTCACCTGGCCCCAGACCGTGTACTGGCCGGTCAGGAAGCTGCAGCCGTCGTCGGTGAAGCAGATGAAGAATTGCGAGTTGGCGCTGTCCGGATCGGAAGTGCGGGCCATGCCGACCGTGCCGCGCTTGTATTTATAGTCGCTGAATTCCGCTTTCAGGTCCGGCTTGTCGGAGCCGCCCGTGCCGGTGCCGGTCGGGTCGCCCGTCTGGGCCATGAAGCCGTCGATCACGCGGTGGAAGACGATACCGTTGTAGAAACCCGCGCCGGTCAGTTCCTTGATGCGCGCGACGTGCTGGGGCGCGATGTCCGGCAGCATCTCGATCACGACCGGGCCGGTCGTGAGTTCGAGGTTCAGCGTTTCGCCCGGGGCCTTGGCAGGCGCCGCCGCGTCTTCCGCTCTGGCCGCACCGGCCACGCTTGCTGTCATGATGATGATACTCCCGATCAGTTTGATCCATTGCTTTAACATTGCGCGATATCCCCCGCGTAAAAACCATGAGAATGATCTAGTGGTGCCACAGGGCAAAGGCAATGGCAACGGATTTCAGAAAACTATCCAGCGGTTAACGCGTCCCGCCTGTTTTGGGCCTGCCTGCAGATGCGGTGAACATATTGCGGCGCGCTGCCACATATTCTTCCTGCGAATTGATCGGCGAGATCGAGGAGGGAATTGACTCTATCAGGAGGCGAAACATCCTGAGGTAAAGGAACGGCCTGCTTGGCTTTGTGCATTATAACCATGGCATTGAATGCAACGAGACAAGCGCCGCACTCAGTTTTTTTACCATTTAGCCGGTGGACATCCTCCGCGGTTTTTGCGCCGCCGGTGACAATTGTCTGCCGGGCTTTCTCGGATGTTATACCCGTGCAACAGAATATCATGCCGCGTCCTCGCGCACAGGCAGTTCCATGTCATGCTTGATCTGCTCGATGGTGACGTTTGCGTTATGCGCCTGCACCATATCTTTCAGTGCGGGAAGGCAGCGGCAGCATTCGGGAGAGTCACCGCCGCTACAACACAGATAAGTCTGTGCGACGGACGCTTTGCCGGTTCCGTCCAGAACGGCTTTTACGTCTTTATCGCTAAATGGGTTGCAGTTGCAGATAAGCATTTAAGGCGATTCCCTCAATTAACTGAGGCTCACCTTAGTGATGTTAAGAACCATTCGCAAGAGAATTTGAGAATGATTGCAGTTATTCAATCGAAAATTTTAACCTTCCGCCAGACTATGCTGGGCGTCGGAATTCAGCTGGATGTAGTTCTGTATGCCCTGTTGCTCGATCAGGGCCAGCTGGGTTTCCAGGTGATCGAGGTGGTGTTCTTCATCGCGCAGAATGGAGATCAGTAGATCTCGGCTGACATAATCCAACACGGTTTCGCAGTATTTGATCGCTTCTTTCAGTTCGGGGATCGCCTGTTGCTCAATAAGCGCATCGCATTCGATCACTTCCCTTACGTTCTCGCCGATGTTCAGCTTGCCGAGGTCCTGAAGGTTCGGGTGGCCCTCGATCAGGATGATGCGCTGGATCAGCTTGTCCGCGTGCTCCATCTCCTCGATCGATTCCTTGTATTCGTGCTTCGCCATCTTCGTGACGCCCCAGTTCTCCAGCAGGCGGGCATGCAGGAAATACTGGTTGATGGCAGTCAGTTCGTTCCTGAGGATCTGGTTCAGATATTTGATGACGGTGGCGTCGCCCTTCATTGTCTTGCTCCTGCTGATTGTTCGGGAAGACAATAGGGCACCACGCTTAAAAATCAAGAATTTCCTGATTTAACAAAAGCATAGTTGAGAATGACTTTTATTTTTAGTGCCAACCCTGGATGAATTATTGACAGCTAAATCTTTTCCATTATACGTATTATGAATTTTGAGGGAAGATGCGCAAGCCGTCGGAGATAAAAGTCGAAGTCGATTACTCAAGACGGCGTTTTAATACGGCTGTGTGGCCGCCTGTCGTTTCTTCAGCAGTTTTGGCGCCAGCTCTTGCTTTTGAAATATTAGAACGAACGCTTATTACACCGGAAAAATTACAATTACCTGCTTCTGAAAAACAAGATGAAATTGGTTTGTTGCCGTATATGGGCTCAGCATTATTATCTGCTTGGGCAGGCCACAAGCTTGGAAGCCTTTTCTTAAAAGCAAATGAGCAGGATACAAGGCGGATGTGTGGGGTTATGGCCGCTTCAATTATATGCGCAGGTTTCTTGGAACCCTTCGCGGAGAAAAAGAAAGTGGGCCAAATTGCTAACGCTGCTTTTATGGGAGGCGCACTGGGAGTGTTGAGCGGGCAGCTTTATCGATATAAAGGCAGAATTTCTAAGGCATCTGAAAATTTAGGCTCTCGTGAAGATAGAATAAGTCGGCGTGCTTTTTTTGCGCGTGCACGGTCGGATTTAGGGTAATTCTGACTTTTCAGTATACGTCCGGTCTTGCTCAATAAACGCATTGCTGAGTCAGTATTAATAGAGACGGCGCTTTTGTTTCTGTCATCCTGTGCGGAGGATCTGAACCAGCGCAGCCAGGATCAGCATTGCAGTTCCTTCACTGCGCTCAGGATGACAGATAAGATCAGGTCGACAAGGCGCGTTTGATGATCATGCCCGCGTGACGCGTGTAATGCCCGTAATCGAAGATGGCGTCGAGGTCCCTGACTTTCGTGGCCGCATAAAGGGGTTATATACTTGAACTTGTCCCAACTGCAGATACGGAACGCATGCGGGAATCAGACCGGCAGTCCTTTTGATCAATAGGGGACAGGGCGTAAAAGCTGCACCGGACGCTTCGAAAGTCCGGCTTAGAATATCCGTGGCATAAAAATGCAGTTTCTGGCGGGCCCGGTCGAATTTTTCGTGCACGAAAACATCGCCTCGACGCTCTATGATGTCTTCGTTGAACGTCCCGACGAGCGACCAAAGTCTTGAGATTTGGATACCGAGGCCCGCCGCGCCGAGAAACTCCCTGCGAAGGTCGCACGCTATGTCGGCCAACGGTTTATGATCGTCATCCGTTAGAGAAAATGCGAACGCTGTATCTTTTTCACCGTCATGTGTAACATCGATAAACAGATTAACTGGGCATGACGCTTCACCGCGTGGGAATAGGATGGATTTTTCTGTATCGCTGTCATTGAAAAGACCTTCGTTAAAAGCCGCTATTTCCCGCTGCACGAATGCCCGGAATGATGGGATGCGCGCGCGTCTTTCAAGTTCAGGTCCGAGAAGAACGCGTTTTAGCGGCAGACTTTCCATGGGGGCAGCTTAAATATGCGTATACTTTATGTCAATAATTATTGACGGTCGGCCAGGGCGCGCTTCACGATCATCCCGGCATGCCTTGTGTAATGCCCGTAATCGAAGATGGCGTCGAGGTCGCTGATCTTCGACGTGACCTCCGGGTCCTGCCGCAACAGGTCGGGCAGGGAGGTCTGGCCCTGGCTTTCCCAGACTTTCATCGCGTTGCGCTGGACGATGCGATAGGCGTCTTCGCGGGCGATGCCTGCCTGGGTCAGGGCCAGCAGGACGCGCTGGGAAAAGACGAGGCCGCCCATGCGGTCGAGATTGGCACTCATGGTGTCGGGATAGACCAGCAGTTTTTCGATCACGGTGGCAAGGCGCGCCAGCGCAAAATCGAGCGCGATGCAGGTATCCGGCGCCATCACGCGCTCGACGGAAGAGTGGGAAATGTCCCGTTCATGCCACAGCGCAACGTTTTCGAGGGCCGGGGTGACGGCGGCGCGTACGATGCGGGCGAGGCCGGTCAGGTTTTCGGTCAGGATCGGGTTGCGCTTGTGCGGCATGGCGCTGGAGCCCTTCTGGCCGGGGCTGAAATATTCCTCCGCTTCGCGAACCTCAGTGCGCTGCAAATGCCGGATTTCCGTCGCCAGGTTTTCGATGGAGGAGGCGACAACGCCGAGCGTCGCGAAAAACATCGCGTGCCGGTCGCGCGGGATCACTTGTGTGGCTACGGTTTCGGGCACGAGGCCGAGTTTTGCGGCCACGTATTCCTCGACCGCCGGGTCGATGGTGGCATAGGTGCCGACCGCGCCGGAAATCTTGCAGGTGGCGATCTCCTCCCGCGCATGCATCAGCCGTTTCCGCGCCCGCGCAAAGGCGGCGTAATGGCCTGCCAGCTTGATGCCGAAGGTGGTGGGTTCGGCGTGAATGCCGTGGCTGCGGCCAATGCAGAGCGTGTCCTGATGCTCCAGCGCGCGCTTTTTCAATGCCGCCAGCACGGCGTCGAGATCGGCGAGCAGCAGGTCCGAAGCCTGGGTCAGCTGCACGGCGAAGCAGGTGTCGAGCACGTCGGACGACGTCATGCCCTGATGTACGAAGCGCGCGTCTTCGCCCACATATTCCGCAACGGATGTCAGGAAGGCGATGACGTCGTGTTTCACCTCCGCCTCGATAGCGTCAATGCGGGCGATGTCGAAATTCCCTTTTTCGCGCAGGGTCTTCGGCACTGATTTCGGAATCGTGCCCATCTCGGCCATTTTCTCGCAGGCCAGCGTTTCGATCTCCAGCCAGATTTTGAACCGGTTTTCAGGCTCGAAGATGGCCGTCATGGCGGGGCGGGAATAACGGGGGATCATGCGGTCATCCTAATATTATATATTTCAGGCTATAGTCTGTAATGACCATAAGAAATACAAAGGATTAAAGCAAACCCATCGTGCGAAAGCTGCTGATTCCGTTCTTCGAGACGATCAGGTGGTCGTGGATGGCGATCTGGAACGGCTGGCCTGCCGCCACGATCGCCGCCGTCATCTCGATATCGGCCTGGCTGGGCTTCGGGTCGCCGCTGGGGTGATTGTGGACCAGGATCAGGGCGGTCGCGCCGACCTCCAGCGCCCGCTTCATGATCTCGCGAGGGTAGGCGGGGGTGTGGTCGACGGTGCCGGAATTCTGGATCTCGTCGGCGATCAGCTCGTTCTTCTTGTTCAGGAACAGAAGGCGGAAATATTCTTTCCGCTCATGCGCCATGGTAGCGCCGACATAGTCCAGCAGACGCGTCCAGGAGTTCAAAATCGGCTTTTTGATCACGTCCTGCTTCATCAAACGGTGGGACGCCGCCTGGACGGATTTCAAGCAAATCGCCACCACCTCCGATATCCCGTCCACCGTCTGCAATTCGGTGAGCGTCGCGTTTAAAACCCCGGCCAGGTTTCCAAACCGCAGCAGCAGCTGTTTCGCCAGCGGCTTGACGTCCCGGCGCGGAATTGCCATGAACAGGATCAGTTCCAGCATCTCGTAATCGGCCAGCGCCTCCGGCCCGGCTTGCACGAAACGCTGGCGCAGCCTGTCCCGGTGACCATGATAATGAGGTTCCTCGGCTTTGGCTTCTTTACCGCTCATGGTACGAGTCCAAGGGTTGCGGTTGGTGTATGGTGACGTTCTCCCGCCATTAAATAGTCCTGACGCGCTTCATCATACGCCCGTAATGCAAGGCCTTTCAACGCTACGCCCCGGGCGGAAAGCGTATGCTTCCCTATTGACCGCCAAAGGTTCCCGTTTGTTGAAAGGCGTCGCCGTCAGGCTTTCGCCAAGAATCGGTAAAGACGCCAGGATTTCTGCATCCGAACCATAACGAAGTACGGTTTTCAGCGGAGCCAGTTCTCCATGGAATTTTTTCGGAGCGTGATTTTCAACGATTTTCATGGCTTTGCGTAAAACACTTCCTGCTGTTTCCTTGCCCATGGGAGTCATGAGGCCCTGGAAGGGGACATTTTTCCTGGCTTCCAGAATGTCTTCGGCGGTAATGCCGGTTTTATGCAACATTTTTTCTATGTCAGACAAGGCAGAGTCGTCCGTCAAACCGATCTGAAGCAGAACTGCGAGTGATTTAAGCTTCCACGGCGCAGAACCCGCCATGCGGGATTCCAGGCGCTTTGGATCCACGCGCAGATCGAACCATAAAGTCGCGATATGCTCCAGATAGTCCTGGACGGTGACCGGCTCGCGGGTATCGCCATGGCCTTGCAGAACCATCTGGCTGAATGTTCTGGCGTCATGCGTGTAAGAAAGCGCAATGGCATGATAATCGCAAAAAGCCGCGACAATATCTTCGAAGCCTTTCCGAGGGTCCAGCACCGTTTTCACCAGATTTTCGGGCAATCCCGTCCTGTCCGGTTTCGCAAGAGGCCAAGCCATGGCGCGGGGAACAAAAAGAGGCGCATGCCCCTGTGCCGTCGCCACGTTAAAATTCAGGGCGGCAATGCCTTTTTTGCGCCCGTCACGGACGAGCGCGGTCGGCATCGCCGTTGAATAGGCTGCGTATATCCCTGGAGTCAGATACATCAGAACGGCCATCATTCTTTTCAGATGATGCTGATCGCGAAAACCGACACTGAAATGGCTGGAAACCGCGCGGCACTCGATCTCGGAATCGACCTGTTTGTTTCGATCGTCGAAATCCCTAAGGAAGGGATTGGATTGTTCAGGACGGCCGGGACTTTCCCGGCCAAGAAAAGATTCATAGCCGGCGAGCGTATTGTAATCGAACGGGCTGACTGTAAGCCCCAGGTCTTGCGTTATCCTGGAAAGCTGTTTGGCGTAGGCGTCGACGGACCCCAGGAATCCGCCCAGCCCTTTGCCGTTGCCTTTAAAGGCGCGGTCCGTCCTCTCCACAACGGATGCAAAATGTTCCAGGCATAATATCGTGCGACTCGGCCCCTCCAGGACAATAGGGTTACCTTCATGGTCGGACTTGCCCACAGAATAGCCATAGCGGCTGACGAATTCGCTGAAGATGTCTTGTGTGCCCGCGCCAGTTGTCCCGGCATAGGCAATGGGCATGGACCCATCGAAAATCATGGTTTCGATTTCACCGCCAAATTTAGGACGGGGCGTGCCTTCATGCCCCGACGCCAGCTGAAAATGCGGTGAAATATCACGACTAAGAGCCTGATTATTGATTTTTATATTGCCGCCCATTTTTTATTCCTCCCAGCCCAGAAGCAATGCATAGAGCCGTCTGGTTTTGCAAGAATAAATAATTGAGCCGTTATTCGGCATAAAGCGGCTTGGTATAGCCCTTTGGCGATAAGGTAAAAATCTCAACGCCGGTTTCCGTGACGCCGACCGTATGCTCGAACTGGGCGGACAGGGAGCGGTCGCGCGTCACGGCGGTCCAGCCGTCGTTCAGAACCTTGGTCTCCCAGCTTCCCGCATTGATCATCGGCTCGATGGTGAAGAACATACCGGGTTCCAGCACAGGTCCTTCGCCTGGGTCGCCGTGATGCACGACGGAGGGGGGGGTATGGAAGATGCGCCCGATGCCATGGCCGCAGAAATCGCGCACCACGGAAAAGCGGTTGCCCTCGGCGATTACCTGGATGGCATGGCCGATATCGCCGAGCGTCGCGCCTGGCCGGACGGCGTTGATGCCCGCCATCATGGACTCATATGTGACGTCGACCAGTTTCCTGGCTTTGACCGGCACCTTATCGCCAAACAAATACATGCGGCTGGTATCGCCGTACCAGCCGTCGAGGATGACGGTGACGTCGATGTTGGCAATATCGCCGTCGGCGACCTTTTTCGGCCCCGGAATGCCGTGGCAGACCACATGGTTGATCGAAATGCAGGTCGCCTTGGGATAGCCCTTGTAGTTCAGCGGGGCGGGGATGGCGTTGTGCTTCAGGATGAATTCGTGGCACAAACGGTCCAGTTCCTCCGTCGTGATGCCGGGGGTGCAAAATGGTGTAATGTAATCCAAAGTTTCCGCCGCCAGGCGCCCGGCCCGGCGCATGCCTTCGAACGCCTCGGGGGCGTGGATGGCTATGCCATCCTTCGTATGGCGGACGGGTTCGTGTCCTTTATTCATTATGCCCCTTCAATCGGGATTGACGCATGTGCCCCCGACCCTTAAAACTTATGGGATTAGGCCCCGTTACGGTCGTATCGTACAAATCACTTAGCGGTCCGGCCCGTGAATTGCAACCTTCTTGCCTTTTTTGGAAAATGACAGCGACCGACACGCCGAAAAAAGAGACTTTTACCGCTGCGCTGATCATCATCGGCAACGAGATCCTGTCCGGGCGGACGCAGGACACCAATACGCCCTGGATCGCGGAACGCCTGACCGGGCGCGGCATCATCCTGACCGAGGTGCGGGTGATCACCGATGTCGAGGCGGAAATCGTCCATGCCGTGAACGAACTGAGGGCTAAATTCGACTACATCTTCACCACCGGCGGCATTGGCCCCACCCATGACGACATCACGGCGGCCAGCGTCGCGAAAGCGTTCGGCCTTGAACTGGAGCGCAACGAGGAGGCGTTCCGGATGCTGGAGGACCATTACGGGCTTCCCGACCTGACCCCGCCGCGCGCCAAGATGGCGCTGATCCCGAAAGGGGCCAGTCTGATCCCCAACCCCGTAACGGCGGCACCCGGCTTTATCATTGGCAACGTCCATGTGATGGCGGGAGTGCCGCGCATCATGCAGGCGATGCTCGACCATGTCCTGGGCGAAATCGACGCGGGCAATCCTATCCTGTCGAACACGGTCGCCTGCAACCTGACGGAAAGCGCGATCGCCGAAGACCTGACGCGGCTCCAGGAAAAATATCCGAAAATCCAGATGGGCAGCTATCCCCATTACCGTGGCGGGGCGCTGGGTCTCAGCCTTGTCCTGCGCGCCATCGATCCCGACATGCTGGAAACGGCGACCAAGGAACTGATCGAGATCGTTCGCAGCCATGGCGAGGAGCCGAGGGCGTTGAGCCTTAAGCGGCATAATTAGGGCTGGCTAAGGGAAATTATCCGGCGGCGCCGTGCCATTCGAACGGGAAATAATCGACGTGGATAATATCGGCGCGCGCTTCCATCGTCTGTTTCAGTAAAGCCGCCACGGTCAGGTCGATCACGTTCTTTTCCAGCGCTTCCTGCACCATCGCCTCGTAATTTTCCGACTGGCTCAATTGGCCTTTTTTCACCGCGCGGTACAGAATCTGCTCATGCGGCCATGCTTGATGGCACAAGATAAAGGCATGTTCCAGCCGGGCGGCATAATCATGCATATCGCGCGGCATAAATATATCCTGGGTCACATGGTCGCGCGCCGGGCCAGGGGTCGAGACCAGATCGGAGACCTGCGCGTCCAGCCGGTGCGAAGGCATCCGGTTCCAACGCCCCAACGGAAACACCACAGGCATCAGGACGATTTTTGCCAGCGTGCTGGGATGGTTCGAAATCACCTCATGCAGCGCTTCCTCGGCCTTATGTACGCTGAACGCCGCCGCCCATTGCATCAGGGGAATGTCTTCCTGCCTGCGCCCGTCGTAATCGAACCGCCGCAGGACCTGACCGGCGATATACAGGTAACTCAAGGCATCGCCCAGCAGGGCGGAGGTCCGCTCCAGCTTCATCAGGCGGCTCTGCAGTAAAATCATCGTCACGTTGGCGGTATAAGCGAACGCGGCGGACAATCTGTTGATATGCCGGTAATAAGGGGCGTCCGGTCCGCTGCGCGGCACGGCGGACAGCCATCCATTGGTGATTCCGTACAGAAAGGCGCGGCATTTGTTGACGACGACGCTGCCGACATGGCGCATCGCCAGTTTTCCGGCTTCGCCCGAATTATTCTCCTTCGCCGCCTTCATTTCCTGCAGAACATAGGGGTGCGCAAGGAAAGCGCCCTGGCCGAAAATCATCAGGCTGCGCGTCATGATGTTCGCGCCTTCGACCGTAATGCCGACCGGCACGCCCTGGTACAGCACCCCGACCGGGTTGTTCGGGCCTTCGCAAACGGCTTTACCGCCATGGATATCCATCGCGTCTATAAAGACGCGGCGGCTCAAGTCGGTGGCATGGTATTTCAGGATGGCGGACGCAACGGCCGGACGCGCTTCTTTTCCCGCATGGTGCGCGAGATCGAGATCCTGTAACGGCATGATGCGCGCGGAATCGATCAAGTAGGTCAGGCCGCCCATGCGGCCGAGCGCTTCCTGAACGCCTTCCATTTTCGCGACCGGCAGATTGAACTGCTGACGGATAAACGCATAGGCGCCTGTAACGCGCGTGGCGTATTTCGCGGCGCCGGTGGCGGAGGCGGGCAGGGAGATCGAACGCCCGACCGAGAGGCAGTCGACCAGCATGTTCCAGCCCTGTCCGGCATAAGCCGTGCCGCCGATGATATAACTTGCGGGCACTATAACGTCGCGGCCCCAGTGAGGCCCGTTCTGGAACGGCGTGCCCATGGGGCGGTGACGGTTTCCGGCCTGCAATCCTTTTGTATCGCGCGGCACGAGGGCGAGCGTGATGCCCGCGTTCGTTCCTTTGCCCAAAAGGTTTTCAGGATCTTTCAAAACAAACGCGATGCCGAAAATGGTCGCGACCGGGGCAAGGGTGGTATAGCGCTTGTCCCAGTTCATGCGAATGTAAAGCTGACCGTCTTCGCCTTTGAACAGGACGCCCTCATCCTTCTGGTTCGTGGCGTCGGACCCCGCCTGGGGGCTGGTCAGGGCGAAGCAGGGGATTTCACGGCCATCGGCGAGTCGCGGCAGGTAATAATTTTGCTGGTCCGGCGTGCCGTACCGTAAAAGAAGTTCGGCGGGGCCGAGCGAGTTTGGGACCATCGTCGTCGCGGCGACCGTGCCGCTGCGGCTCGATATCTTGGACACGACCTGCGAATGCGCGTAGGCGGAAAATTCCAGCCCGCCGAATTTCCTCGGGATGATCATGCCGAAAAAGCGGCGGGTTTTCAGGTAATCCCAGACTTCCGGCTGCAGATCCTTCAGTTCGTCCCGGATTTTCCAGTCATCGATCAGGCGGCAAAGTTCCTCGACCTCATTGTCCAGAAACGACTGCTCTTCAGTCGTCAGAGAAGGCGTTGGCGTGTCGAACAGCGTCTGCCAGTCCGGCCTGCCCGTAAAAAGCGAAGCCTCCCATCCTACCGTCCCCGATTCAAGGGCCGCGCGCTGCGTATCCGAGATGGCGCTGTTCATGCGCTGGAACTGTTTGAGGGCGATTTTACCGAGCATTGGGGAGGCTTTCAGTGATGATAACGTCTTGAAATGATACCTGAAAAACTGTCAAAAAGTGTTAACGGAATTGTGTGAAGAAATTTATTGCAGCGTACCGGAAAATGTTAATAATATGGCAATACAATTTGGGAGAATAAAAAATGAAACGTAATATAAACGAAGCTTTTCAAATAACCGCAACAATTCAAGACGCACAAGACGCACAAGACGCGATAGACGCGATTCATTTTTTGCCAACAACGCCACGGTATGGAAGCCCTATTTCCACACCAGCGCTTAACTACTTACATGCATATGCGGGCAGCATCGGTGTTCCCATGAACTCGATGGAACTTGAACAGAGGGTTAAAGTTTCTGTCAGAGCTGCAAGAAAAACCGGTGGTGTAGGTAGTATTACAGATCTTCGAGGCGTTCAGATTATCACTGACGGCAATCGCGTTTCGTCGTTAAAATTCCAGTAATCAGACATTGGCGTTTGTCTGCCGTGCGCCTTCGGGAAGGCGTTTCAGCATGGCGGACAAACGTTCCTGCAGGGTCTGCTCGTTCCGGGCGGTGTACTGTGTCTGCATGATGCTGGCATCAGCCTGTTTGAGAAGCTTTAAAACGGGATCGGTCACACCGGGCGGGTGCAGGATTACCAGCGCTGACGTATCAATCGCCAGTTCGGTGCCAACCTTCTGAAGAAAATCGTCGTTGATGCCATAATCTCTCAAAATTGCGATCAGGGCTGAGAAACCAAGTCCTGCGATCGCGCCTGCAAGCCCAGCCAGCAAGGCGGGAACCAGACCGAACATAACTAGCCCACCAAGGAAACCAGCCATCCCGCCGACCCAAAGTCCGGTTATGAAAAAACGGTCCGGGCGGTCGAACATCTGGTGCATCACAAGGCTGCCGTCATCCGTGCGCATCATGCCGCAGGCGTCCAAAATTTCGGCTTTTGTATTATTGATGAGCGACTGAAGCTGGTTCATGACATGAACCGCATTGTTCGGTTTCTGAAAAACAGCGACGATAACATTACTCATGGCGTAAATCCTTGTTCCCTGTGCATACGTACGGCGGTGTTAAAGGGTTCCGCACGGTTGAAGGCCAGGGATGGGGATTATTATGTTCCCTTGCGGGCCGCAGTTTGCTACCCCTTCGTGCCATGGGCACCGATCTTATTTTAAGCGTTCAGGACGCGGTCATTTCCTTTGGCGGCAAACCGCTGTTCGATGGTTTGACTTTCCATATCCACGATGACGCCAAAATCTGCCTCGTCGGAAAAAACGGCGCAGGCAAGACCACCCTGATGAACATCATCAAGGGCGAACGCGACCTCGATGACGGGCTGCGCTGGATCCTGCAGGGGACGACCATCGGCTACCTGCAACAACATATCGATCCCGTCCCGGGCCAAACCGTATTCGAGTTCGTGTTCAAGGAACTGAAAACCGAGGACGAAAGCCAAACCTATAAGGTGGAAATGATCCTGGAGCCGCTCGGCATCCTGCCCGACGACCGGATGGACAGGCTGTCCGGCGGCCAGCTGCGCCGCGCCGCGCTGGCGAGGGCGCTGGTCGAAGAGCCGGATATCCTGCTGCTCGACGAACCGACCAACCATCTCGACCTCGGCACGATAGAATGGCTGGAAACTTACCTGAAAGCCTATCGCGGCGCGCTGGTCTGTGTCAGCCACGATAAAATTTTCCTGAACAATATTTCCGACCGCGTGTTCTGGCTCGACCGGGGGCGCGTGAAAGTCTGCCCCAAAGGTTTCGCGCATTTCGACGACTGGTCGACCACGCTGCTGGAGCAGGAAGAGCGGGAGCTGCATAACCGCCAGAAGCTAGTCGACCAGGAATCGGAATGGGCCAGCCGCGGCGTCAAGGCGCGGCGCAAGCGCAACCAGGCGCGGCTTGAAAACATGAAGGTGGCAAGGGATAAGCTTCGGCAGGAGCAGGCGGCGTACCGGCGCGCGACTTCGCGAGTCGAATTCCAGCCGCTGGAAACGGAAATTTCTTCCAAAATCGTCGCCGAGTTCTACAACGTCCATAAAATGTTCACGATGGAGAGCGGGCGCACCGTTCCCATTCTGGAGAAGTTCAATTACAAGGTCCTGCGCGGCGACCGCATCGGCGTCCTGGGCCAGAACGGGTCGGGCAAAACCAGTTTCATCCGCCTGCTGGTCGGCGAGCTGGATCCCGACATGGGCAAGGTCAAACGGGCGCGGGAACTTCGCATCTCGTATTTCGACCAGAAACGCAAGGACCTGATCCCCGAATGGTCGCTGTGGAAGACGCTGGCGCCCGGCGGCGGTGATTATATAGACGTGATGGGCAAGCAGCGTCATGTCTGCGGCTATCTGAAGGATTTCCTTTTCGACCCGCAGGACGCATTACGCGCCGTCAGCACATTATCCGGCGGCCAGAAGAACCGCCTGCTGCTCGCCAAGATACTGGCCGATCCCGGCAGCCTGCTGATCCTCGACGAACCGACCAACGACCTCGACATGGATACGCTGGACATGCTGGAGGATATCCTGTCGCGCTATACCGGCACGCTGGTCGTCGTCAGCCATGACCGGGATTTCCTCGACCAGACGGTCACAAAAATCCTGGCGTTCGAAGGCAACGGCGTGATCGAGGAGCATATCGGCGGGTACAGCGATTACATCGAGGCCCGCGGGAACCGGATTTTGAAGAGCGAGGCCGCGGTCGCAGCAGCGGAAAAGAAGGGCGGGGATGTTCACGCCAAAGCCGCGAAGCCGGACACGAGCAGGATGACGTATAAACTGCAATACGAACTCGATAACCTGCCGGACCGCATCGACGCGCTGGAACGCGCTATCATGGCTATCGAAAAATCGCTGGAAGATCCCGAACTTTATACCCGCGATGCAACTGCGTTCAACCGATATACGGCCCAGCTTTCGCAAGCCAAAGCCGAACTCGACAAAGCGGAACAGCGCTGGCTGGAGCTGGAAGAGATTCGCGTGGCCGGATAAGGCTTGCCTATGCCGCGTCCAGGGCGCGCCGGACATGGCGGGCCAGATCGGCCCTTGTAAAGGGCTTCGGCAATAAATTGACGCCCTGTTTCAGCGCGCCCTGTTCGATCAGCGCGTCCTGAGTGTAGCCTGAAATATACAGCACTTTCAGGCCGGGCATCTGCCGCAGCGCTTCCTGTGCCAGCATTTCGCCGTTCATTTCGCCCGGCATGACGACATCGGTGACCAGAAGGTCGAGGCTTTTGCGGCGCTGGAGTTTCTGAAGCGCCGCCTGCGCATCGCCCGCCGCCGTGACGCGGTAGCCGAGTTCACGTAAGGTCTGTGTGACGTATTTCAGCACGTCGGGGCGGTCTTCCACCACCATCAGGGATTCGTCGCCCGTCGGGATGTCCTGGTCACGGGAGTCGCCAACGGCTTTCGACGAAGCACTGGTTTTTTCCTCGCTGCGCGGGAAAAACAGCCGGACCGACGTGCCCTTGCCCTCGATGCTGTCGATGGCGACGCACCCGCCGGACTGACGCGTGAAGCCGTAAACCATGCTGAGGCCCAGGCCCGTCCCCTTGCTGCTGTTCTTTGTCGTGAAAAACGGTTCCAGCACGCGGTCGAGAATGCCCGCGGGGATGCCGCGTCCGTTATCGCTGAGCATCACCTGCACATAAGGGCCAGGCTTGATGCCGGCCAGTCCGGACGCCGTTTCTTCATTCAGAGTGATGTTGCTGACTTCGATCAGGATACGCCCGCCCTGCGCCGGGATGGCATCGCGCGCGTTGATGGCGAGGTTAAGAAGGGCGCTTTCAAACTGCACGGGGTCGACGCGGATATTCCAGGCATTGACAGGGATGTCGATATTGATCTCGATGTCTTCGCGCACCGCGCGCTGGATCATCTCGACCACGGCGGGCAGGCGCTCCGTCAGGTCCATGACCTCGGGCTTCAATAACTGCTTGCTGGAAATGGCCAGCAGGCGCTGAGTCATTTCCTTGCCTTTACGCACCGTGTCCAGGCCCATCGCGATCATGGATTTCAGGAAGGGGTCTCCGTCCGGCACCCGCCGCTCAATCAGTTCGAAATTGCCGCTGATGACGGTCAGCATGTTGTTAAAATCGTGCGCGATGCCGCCGGTCATGCGGCCCACAGTCTCCATGCGCTGCGCCTGTTCGATGAAGCTTTCCATCTGCTTGCGTGCAGAGATGTCGCGCAGCGTCGCGACGAACATGGTGCGCCCGGCGAACCCTGTCTGGCCCACGGCGACCTCGACAGGGATCATGACTCCGCCCTGGGTCCGGGCAAGCAGTTCAGGCGGCACGGGATTTTTTCTGGTTATCCTGTCGATCAGGTCATACGGCCCGCCCTTATGGTCGAACAGAAGAGTGCTGATATGCGCGCCGACAGCCTCGCGCGCGGCGCGCTGGAAAAGCTTTTCGGCGCTGGGGCTGAACGTTTCGATCCGGCCGGCGTCGTTCAAGGTAATGACCCCGTCAACGACGTTGTCCATGACCGCCTGAAGATACTGCCCCGTGTCACGCAGTTTGCGCTCCGCGTTGCTGATCCGGTCGATGCCCTCCGATACTTCGACCAGCAGGCTGTTCAGCGCCCTGGTGGCCTTACCGATCTCATCCTGGCGTGGCACGGGCAGGATATAGTCCTTGGCGTTGGCCGTATCGATGCTGGCCGCCGTCATGGCCCGCGTGATGCGGCCGATCGGCATGAACAGCTGAACGATCGCGACCAGGGTGGCGAACAAAATCGCCATGAATCCGCCCGCCATGAAAATGACCGGGATGGTGTGCAGCGCCCCCGTATGCTCACGGGTTGCGACGGAGGTATGGGACAGCATTTCCTCCAACGTGTTAACCATGCCGTTCAGCGCTTCGTCGATCTGACCCAGCTTTTTTGTCGCCTCGCTCTCAATTGCGGCGGCTTCCTCGCTGTCCGGCTGTAGGGATTTCAGGTCGGACGCGTTGGCTTCGAGTCCTGCCACAAGAGTCTCGATGTCTTCGATATTGTTTTTCAAAGGCGAAGATTCGATGGGCGTCAGCGTAACCCGGAAATCCTCCAGCTTTTCCTGTACGCCTTTCAGATTTTCGTTGGTGGGGCTGCCAAGATAGGTCAGATAAGTCCAGCGCAGATTCGTGTAGTTTTTGGCCGCTTTGGTCGTATGCTGAAGGGTCTGGATCGCCGCCGTCTGGGTTCCAATCGTCTGCAGGCTGCCGTTCAGGATGTTCTGTAGAAGATAACCAGAGCAGATAAGGATCAGCAGCAGCGAAAATACCAGCCCAAGCAGCTTTGCCCTGATTGACAGCGCTGGAAGCGCCGATCTCACGGGTAACTGACCGGAAGGGCTGTATTCCTTCGTCTCTGAACTTTTAACGTCGAGATATTTCAAAACCCTGCTCTCAAAAAACCAGGCGTCCGGGACAAACAGGACGTATATAGTGCGATCGGGACCGCCCGACAGTTTACGCAAAGCCAGGCAAGCTTAAGGAATTCCATTGTATGTTCAAGGCCTTTGTTTTCAGGACATAAAAGCCTTGCGCACAGGCACGTGTTGCTTCTATAAAAATAAATTACGGTAAATAAAGCCGGATATGGGGTTGGGAAATAATGGCAAGCGAGTCGTCTCATGCAGTTGGCCGGATAAAAATGGGCCTGGCGGCGGCTTTCATGTCCGTAGCCTTAGCCGATCCGGCTTATGCGGTATTATACGGCCCTTCCCTTAACATAGAATCGCAGCTTGACGACCTTCAAACCGAAACGGTCACTTACGATTATTTTCTTCGGCTTGCAGAGGAAGAAACGTTCGGGATTGTCGATGTGCAGGGTGAAACCGCAAGCGCGTTCGCGACGCCTTCGCTGAAATACCAGACGAACATTCCCTTTCGCGACGATATCCGTAAGCGTCTCGAAGGACATGCGCGGATCCGGTATTTGCCACCGGAAGACAAAGAAATTTTTACATGGGACTATATCGCCCCGAAAATTATCGACGGGGCGCTGGGCATCGCATTTCTTATTGCCATCATGCGCCTCAGAAATAACGTTTTCTCCCAGCATTCTATCGGGACGCATCTGCGGCGGGCAAAAAATAAACAGGAAAAAGTGACGTTCGGTGACGTTGCAGGCCTTCATGAGGCGAAAGCAGAATTGCTTAGTATTGTAGATTATCTCAAAAATCCCAAAAAATATCGTCAAACCGGCGGCAAGCTTCCGAAGGGCATGCTTCTGGTCGGTCCTCCCGGAAACGGAAAAACCCTACTGGCAAGGGCTGTGGCCGGTGAAGCCGGCGTCCCGTTTTTCTATATATCAGGCTCCAACTTTACGGAAATGTTCGTAGGCGTCGGCGCCGGACGGGTCCGCGCCATGTTCAAACAGGCGAAAAAAAGCGTGCCTTGCATCGTATTTATAGACGAAATCGACGCCGTTGGCCGTCATCGCGCCAAACAGGGAAGTCACTTTAACCCTGAACGCGACCAGGCCCTGAATCAGTTTCTGGTGGAAATGGACGGGTCTGCGGCATCAGAAGGTGTCGTTCTGCTGGCCGCCACAAACCGTCCTGAAACAATGGACCCCGCGCTGCTGCGGCCCGGCCGCTTCGGCCATCAGATCCATGTGTCCGATCCTTCCGCCGACGAGCGGTTCGAAGCCCTTGAAACGATTGTCCGTACACGAAAAATACCCCTCGATCCCAGTTCCGATCTGAGGCAACAGGCAAGCATGACCTCAGGCTTCAGCTATGCAGACCTTGCCAATATGCTGAACGAAGCGGCGCTCCATGCGGCAAGCGCCAACCGGAAAAAAGTCGGGACCGACGATCTCGATTATGCCCGCGACAAACGACATGTGGGCGTCGAACGCCAATCGGGTCTGCCTCATCAGCAGGAGCGGCGCTATGCCGCCTGCCGTCAGGCCGGGCAGGCGCTTGTGACACGGTATACGACGGGAAGCGACCTATTGTACAAAGTCAGCATTGCGCAATACGGCAGGGCTATGGGCCGCTTGGCGACCCGCCCCGTTTCTGAACGGCATATGATAAATATCGAATCCCTTCAGGCGCGCCTTACCGTCCTGATGGCCGGTCACGCCGCCGAAACCCTGGTTTTCGGTCGGGATAAAACCACTAGTGCCACAGGGAGGGATTTACGGGAGGCGACGGATATCGCTTATAAAATGGTTACGGAATGGGGCATGTCAGAAGGGCTGGGCGCAGTCCGTTACGAAGAAGATGGTTGGTCTAAACCCATTGCCAAAGGGACGCTGGCGGCAATCGATCTGGAAATCCGGGCTTTATTAAAAGACGCCCATGCCGGGGCTTTAGGCATTTTGTGCGCCCACAAAGATGAACTGGACGCCTTGATGACAGCCTTATTGACGCACCGTACGCTCGATGCGGCCATGGTTGACAGGGCTATACAACAGGATGGGCCTCTCTTGAACCCGGCTTAGTTAGCCGCTTGTCCCGGCCGTTAATGTGATTTAGCCTTGGCTGTCAGCCACAAAGGATTTTCGCATGGCCCGCCTGAATTCCACCATCGACGTCAACAGCGCGTCTTTCAACAAAAACCGCGACCGCATGGACGGGCTCATCGCCGACCTGAAGGCGAAACTCAATGTTATCGCCGCAGGTGGCGGGGAGAAGGCGCGCGAGCGCCACGCCAGCCGGGGCAAGCTTCTGCCGCGCGAACGAATCGCCCGGCTGCTCGATACCGGCTCGGACTTCCTTGAACTTTCGGCGCTGGCCGCCCTGGATGTCTATGACGATCTTGTCCCGGCGGCGGGCATCATCACCGGCATCGGCAAAGTCTCGGGCCATGACTGCATGATCGTCTGCAACGATGCGACGGTGAAGGGCGGCACTTATTATCCGCTGACCGTCAAAAAGCATCTGCGGGCCCAGGAAATCGCCGAAGTCAATAATCTGCCCTGCATCTATCTGGTCGATTCCGGCGGCGCAAACCTGCCGAACCAGGACGAGGTTTTTGCCGACCGCGACCATTTCGGGCGCATCTTTTTCAACCAGGCCAACATGTCCGCCAAAGGCATCCCGCAGATCGCCGTGGTCATGGGATCCTGCACGGCGGGTGGCGCTTACGTGCCTGCAATGTCGGATGAAAGCATCATCGTGAAGGAGCAGGGGACCATCTTCCTCGCCGGGCCGCCTCTGGTCAAGGCGGCGACGGGCGAGGAGGTGACGGCGGAGGAGCTGGGCGGCGGCGACGTTCACACCCGTATTTCCGGCGTCGCCGACCATCTGGCCGATAACGACGCCCATGCGCTCGATCTTGCCCGCCGCGCCGTTTCCAACCTGAACCGGATCAAGCCCCATACCCTTGCCTGCATCGAACCGAAACAGCCGGCTTATGACCCGTCCGAACTGCCGGGGCTAGTGCCCACCGATCTGCGCATGGCTTGGGACGTGCACGACGTCATCGCCCGGATCGTGGACGGCAGCGATTTCGACGAATTCAAGCGCCGCTACGGCAACACGCTGGTCACGGGCTTCGCGCATATCGAAGGCATGCCGGTCGGCATCGTCGCCAATAACGGGGTGCTGTTTTCGGAAAGCGCAGTCAAGGGCGCGCATTTTATTGAAATCTGCAGCCAGCGCAAAATTCCGCTCGTGTTTCTCCAGAACATCACCGGCTTCATGGTCGGCAAGAAATACGAAAGCGGCGGCATCGCCAAGGACGGCGCGAAAATGGTGATGGCCGTTTCCTGCGCCCGCGTGCCGAAACTGACCGTCATCATCGGCGGCAGCTTCGGTGCCGGCAATTACGGCATGTGCGGCCGCGCTTTCGACCCCCGGTTCCTGTGGATGTGGCCGAACGCCCGCATTTCCGTCATGGGCGGCGAGCAGGCGGCGGGCGTTCTGGCCATGGTGAAGCGCCAGGGCATGGAACGCGACGGTCAGGACTGGAGCAGGGAGGACGAGGAAGATTTCAAAAATCCTATCCGCGCCCAGTATGAGCGCGAGGGCAGTCCTTATTATGCATCGGCACGCCTATGGGACGATGGCGTCATCGATCCGGCGGACACGCGCAAAGTTCTTGCGCAGGGACTGAATGCAAGTTTAAACGCGCCCATCGAAGAAACGAAATTCGGCGTGTTCAGGATGTAAAAAAATCCCGGCGGTTGCCGGGATTTTAATATCAGTTTTTCAAGGGTATCGGCTCGTTATGCGGTTCCGGGTCGGGCTGCGGCAATTCTTCGATTCCTTTATTGCCATCCCCGCCCTGATTGTCGGGCGGCATTTGCTCGATGCCTTCGTTTTCTTCATCCATGAATTTAATCATCGCGTCCATCCTCCGGGCTACGGTTGCTTTCAAGCGAACTTTTCTTGAATTCGCCGGGATCCGCAGTTCGCTTGCGCATCGGCGTTTCGGTTTTCAGGGCGGGTTTAAAAGCAGGGCCGCCCATATTCTGGCCGTTGCCGTTTTCCGGCGTGGCCTTGTTGTTCAAAGAGTCAGTCATAGCGTTCATCCCATTTTTCATGAGGACCGCTCATATCCGCCTTGGTGGCGAGTTCTTCTTCACCGACCACGGCGATATAGTCCTGTAGATAAACGCGGTCGTCATCTTCAGGCCTGTGGCCCGTCGTTTTGATCGCCTGCATGACTTCGCGTGGGTTACTGTATGTGCGGTCTGGAATTTTGACGACACTTTCAAGCAGGGTCTGATCGGCGTGGTTTTCATCGGCATATTTCAGGATGCTCACTTTATCCTGCGGAAAGTCCATATCCTCGAAAATCTCAGGGTTTATTTCCGGATTCATAGCATTACTCCGTCTTATTTCTGCGCTTCGATGGACAAACGCTTCGGGGCGGAGTTTAATTCCATCGTAACAGGAGCAATTTTATGAATAAAGACCTTGTGGGAATTGAAATAAACGAGGGCGTTGCCACGCTCACACTCAATCGTCCCGAAGCGCATAATGCCTTTGACGACGCCATGATCGCCCGCTTGTCCGAATTGCTTGGCGATCTGGCGGTCCGGACGGATATCGTTGTCGTGGTCCTGCGCGGCGCGGGCAAAAGCTTCTCGGCGGGCGCTGACCTGAACTGGATGAAACGCGCCGCTGGCTATTCGGAAGCCCAAAACAAGGTCGACGCGATGGCCTTGGCTGAAATGCTTCATAAACTCGACACGCTTCCGAAGACGACCGTCGCCTGCGTTCAGGGCGCAGCGATGGGCGGAGGGCTCGGCCTCGCCGCGTGCTGCGATATCGTGATCGCGCACGACGACGCTGTATTTGCACTGTCTGAGGTCAAGCTTGGCCTGATCCCCGCGACCATCGCGCCCTATGTCCTGCGTGCGCTCGGGCCGCGCCAGTCGCGCCGTTTTTTCCAGACGGGCGAGAAATTCCAGGGTCAGCAGGCTTTCGATCTCGGCCTCGCCCACGAAATCGCGCACAGCTACGACGAGATGGAGGCCAAGCTGCGGACAATTCTCGATGTCCTCCGCCAGAACGGCCCCGAAGCCATGGCGGCGGCGAAGCGCCTGTGTCTCGATTTCGCGGGTCGGCCCGTGACGCCGGACCTGATAGACGAAACCGCAGAGCGGATCGCCCGGGTCCGGGCGGGCGGAGAAGCGAAGGAAGGTCTAGCGGCTTTTGTTGAAAAACGCCCTGCCTCCTGGCTGAAATAATCGTATCTGCTTATCGTACTTTCAAAAATGCCAGCGCCAGCGCGCTTGCGGCAATGCCCAGCCCCGCCCATTTGTTACTCTGGTCTTTCCAGCCAGACAAGGGCGTCAGGATCATCAGCCAGACGACGTCCAGCATGCTGATCATCGTCACATAGGCAGGATGGTCCACCTTCTGCTGCGCCATCGTGCGCAGGATGATGGCAACCACGAGGAAGCCGCTGACGACCAGCCCGGTCTTAACGCCATGACGGCTGAACACCGCGCGGCCGCCCGTCTTATCGCGCAAGGAAAACCAGAGGCCGTAAAAGACCAGCATGATCGCCGCCTCGATCCCCACATACCCAAACACGCCCTTGGCGACCGCCGCCGAATCCACCGCTTCCTTCACCAGGAAAGTGCCGGCCACGCTGGCCACGATCACGAACCAGATCGCTTTCAGCGCCCGCCAGGAAAACGGGCAGCGGCGCAATGATACGGCGCACAGCACGGAAAACAGCAGCACCCCGCACACGGCCGCGAAACGGGGCGCGTCCTGCAGATACTGGTGCAGCAGTTCGGGCCGGATGAAAAACCATGCCACGAAAATCGCGATCAGCCCCAGCGGCGATAGCCGCGCCAGTAGTGCGGCCCCATGTTCATTCACGGCCCTGAAATAGATCAAATCGTTGATGCACCACACCATCGCCGCCAGGCCGGTGAACACGTAAAATGCGGGCGCGTCTGGCAGGCCGGTTTTGATCAGCACCGGAAAGGCCACCGTCACCGCGATCAGCTTGATCCACACAGCGGACGCAACGTTAGACCCGTTCAGCCGCTGATGCATATACATGCCAAGGGCCGAGCAGAAAGAGGAGGCGAGAGCGAACAGGAACCAGGAGGAAAGCACGGGGGACGATTTTGCGGGTTGGAAACGAAGCCGAAACCATCATACACTAAAAGCATGGTGACTGTACGGATAGTCGAAGTCGGCCCGCGCGACGGGTTGCAGAATGAAAAGCAGGCTGTCCCGGCGGCGGTGAAGGTCGAACTGGTCGATCGCCTGTCCGCGACCGGTCTGGCCCATATAGAATCCGCCAGTTTCGTTTCGCCGAAATGGGTGCCCCAGATGGCGGACGCTGCGGAAGTGATGGCGGGCATAAAGCGCAAACCCGGCGTGACCTATCCTGTCCTCGTCCCGAACGAGCAGGGGATGCAAGCGGCGCTGGCCGCCAATGTCACGGAAATCGCCGTATTCGCCTCGGCCTCGGAAACGTTCAGCCAAAAGAACATCAACTGTTCCATTGCCGAGAGCCTGCGGCGTTTCGAGCCTGTCATGGCCATGGCGAAGCAGGCGGGGGTGAAAGTGCGCGGCTATGTATCGTGCGTCGCGGGCTGCCCTTACGAAGGCGCGGTCGATCCCGCCCAGGTGGCGGATGTTTCGGCGCGGCTGCACGGCATGGGCTGCTATGAAATCAGCCTTGGCGATACGATAGGCGTCGGCACGCCCAACATAATCGCTGCGGTGGTCGCGGCAGTGGCGAGACAGGTGCCGGTAACGGCTTTGGCGCTCCATTGCCATGATACCTACGGCCAGGCGCTGGCGAATATTTACGCAGGGCTGCAGGACGGCGTGGCTGTGGTCGACTCTTCGGTCGCGGGTCTCGGCGGTTGCCCCTATGCCAAAGGCGCGACCGGCAACGTGGCGACGGAGGACGTGCTGTATCTGCTGAACGGCATGGGCTATGAGACTAACGTGGATCTGGATAAAGTCATCGAAACGGCGTGGTGGATATCGGACAAGCTGGGGCGGAAACCGGTTTCAAAACTCGCTTATGCCCGCCACCCTGGCGAAAGCCGGGAGCCATAGGATCGGGCGCAATGATCATTGTCCATGCAAATTTTGGATGCCGGCATTGGCCGATATGAAGAGTGTTAGAGAGGAAAACAAATGAAAACAATCACCAAGCTCAAAGCCGCCCTTGGCGCGGGACTATTTGCCTTTGTCGCCATTCTGTGGGCGTTTGGCGGCCTGATCGGCGCGGTGATCGCGGCGGTCAACGACTCGCTGATCTGTGTGGTGCTGTCGATTTTCCTGCCTGGGTTTGGGGCGCTCTATACTGTGTTTTCCATTTTCAGGGGAATTTTCTGATGTCTCCCTGCCTCAAATTTTCCCACGGCGACACCATCGACATGATGCGGGAAGAGGTGCGGAAGTTTGCCGCCGCTGAAATCGCGCCGCGCGCAGCCGAGATCGATCACAGGAACGAGTTTCCGAATGAACTGTGGCCCAAGCTGGGGGCGATGGGGCTGCTGGGCATGACCGTCGCTGAGGAGTTCGGCGGGGCGAATATGGGGTATCTGGCCCATGTGATCGCGATGGAAGAGATCAGCCGCGCCTCAGCCGCGGTCGCGCTGTCTTATGGCGCGCATTCCAATCTGTGCGTCAACCAGATCAACCGTAACGGCACGGCCGCGCAGAAACAGAAATACCTGCCGAAACTGGTTTCAGGCGAGCATATCGGCGCGCTGGCGATGAGCGAAACGGGCGCGGGCTCCGATGTCGTCTCGATGAAGCTGCGGGCCGAGAAAAAGGGAGGCCGTTATATCCTGAACGGCACGAAAATGTGGATCACGAACGGTCCCGACGCCGATACGCTGGTCGTCTACGCCAAGACCGATCCGGGCGCCGGCTCTAAAGGCATTACGGCTTTCCTGATCGAAAAAGGCATGAACGGGTTCTCAACGGCGCAGAAGCTGGACAAGCTGGGCATGCGCGGTTCCAATACCTGCGAACTGGTATTCCGCGACTGCGAAGTGCCGGCAGAGAACATTCTGGGAGAGGAGGGGAAGGGCGTGCGCGTCCTGATGTCCGGGCTGGATTACGAGCGCGTGGTTTTGTCGGGCGGACCGCTCGGCATCATGCAGGCCTGCCTCGATATCGTCCTGCCCTATATCCACGAGCGCGAGCAGTTCGGCCAGCCCATCGGTGCGTTCCAGCTGATCCAAGGGAAGGTGGCCGACATGTATGCCACGCTTTCCGCCATGCGCGCCTATGTCTATACCGTGGCGCAGGCCTGCGACCGGGGCGAAACGGCCCGGAAGGACGCCGCCGGTTGCATCCTCCTGAGTGCCGAGGCGGCCACGAAAGCGGCGCTCGATGCGATACAGTGCCTGGGCGGAAACGGCTATATCAACGAATACCCGACCGGTCGGCTTCTCAGGGACGCCAAACTCTATGAAATCGGGGCCGGAACAAGTGAAATCCGCCGTATGCTTATAGGACGCGAACTCTTTGAAGAAACAAAATAAAACTGGACTTGAATTGCTATCGTAATGTTATATTTCAATGCGGGTGAATTTAATTAAAAAAGGGATTAGGGATGACAGATGAAAAAGGTAAAAGCGGCCCCGTGGCGCTTCAGTGGGATTTGTACGCTCATGGGGAGCGCGTAAAAAGAGGCGCAGCCTTGTCTTTTCATCCTGATACGATTACAGCCGCCTTTTGCGTGGCGGATACGCTGCAACACCAACCCCAGGTATCCGAAAAGTACTTGCATCCTGCAGGCCCGACAGAAGGCATGAGTCTGTTTGTATGGGATGCCAGCGGGATTCAGGCTGTCGAGGAAATCATAAGGCAATATCCGGCGTGTCCGGGGTTTTTAATAGAAGGTATGGAAGGCGATCCTCTTCATAGCGCGTGCCAAGAAATTATTAGCAGTGCCAATAAAGAAGTCGTCGATTACGGTGCCGAGATTGTGGACAAGCCGGACAGAATAAAACTACCGAAGCCATCCTCCATTCATGCCGTTTATGATGCGACAATAGAGACCACGCCTGAAACGACAGGGGCGTTGAAAAACACCCGCAGCCCCGAGACTGTAGCTGTACCTTTGATGGCGAGACTGGCTCTTTGATGGATCAGTTATAAGGCAGAAAAATCGGCCCCCCGCCGCTGACATAGCTATGCGACATACCGCCGCGATGGGATCCGCCCTTGCGGGCTGTGGCGATGAAGCCGTTTACGGTGTTACCGGTAAGGGTGCCGATATCGGAAGCGGATAGGGGGCTGGCTGCCGTCTGGAGGCCGTTCATGATCGTGCCGCCGATGGTGCTGCCCGCCGCGGGATCCGACATACTCAGGATCATCGGGATGCCGATCATCAATGCCAATGGTGAAAAAACGTGCCTTGCGATCAACCTGAACATGCCCCTGAACCCTTTTGTTATAAGTCCAGTATGCAGGGGGATCGCTTAAGGTCTTTTTAAGTTTCCATAGCATTTTATGCAATTTATATTGTTTATTATCAATGGCTTGACATTTATCATTAAAAATAGATTAGGACTGCGTTCTATAATTAATAATTATACTGCCAAGCGCAGTCTTTTGCCGCGTTAAAGAGAACAAGGCATGAGGGAATGTATCTGGATTTACTTAACTAAAATCTATAGGACACGCCAAGCGAACCCAGCAGGATCGACGTGTCGTCCCGTTCTGACCGGATCGCTGCGAGGTTTGCATTGCGCCGGACATTAATATCTTTATCCGATATAAACGTCAGCATCGCGGCGGCGTTCAGGGTCAGGCTGGGGCAGAGCGCATATCCCACACCTGCCGCGATATTGTTCCGGTTGCCGTCGGGTACGCGTGTATCGCGGAATTCATCTCTGGTCGGCGTCTGATCGTACTGGTAGCCGAAGCGCAGGGTGGTCTTATCGTTCCACATATATTCCGCGCCCAGTGCGAAACTTAGCGTCGACTTATAGTTTTCCGTGATCGATTTAGCCGTCGTGCCGTTATCACGGATTACGGTGATGTCGCTGAACCGGTCCCAGCCGAAATAATTTACCTGGGCCATTATGGTCCAATCAGGCATCATCTCCTGAGCCACGCTCAGGCCGATAATGTCCGGCAGATCGAGGTCGGCAGAACCGCCGCTGTTCTCATTGAAACCGGGCACACCGGCGACGGTCACGGTGCCGTCCAGTTCGTGCGTAACGGGCGACCGGTAATTGACGCCGATATGCGTCCCTTCCACCGGCTCTGCCATAACACCGAGATTATATCCGGCGGACCAGTCCGATCCTTCAATTCCAGCAGGTCCCGCCGATACGCCGTTACTGACCACATTGGTCAGGGTGGCGTCTGCGTACTGGATGTTAATGCCCGCGCCGACTGACAGCCAGTCCGTGGCTTTATAAGCGACCGTGGGCTGGATATCGACGACCTTCAGTACGCTTTTTACGGAGTCGAACCGTCCGTACCAGTCGCCGTTATATTTCGTGGCGAGGCCGAACGGGGCCGACACGCCGATGCCGAGCCACAACCTGTCCGTGACTGGCGCGGCGGCATACCCATGGGGCAGGACAGAAAAAGGGAGAGGATCGTCTGAATCGCTGTCCCCCACCGGAACGCCGACGAAAGTCGATCCTGAATTATGGTTGTCGGCCTGGGCGGCCAGCATGCTGGCGCCAAGACTGACCTGCGGGGCTTTCAGACCCGTCATCCCGGCGGGGTTGTAATACAGGATGCTGGAGTCGCGGGGCAGGGCACCCGCCCCGGCATAGGCCGTCCCCATCGCGGCGGCGGACTGCTCCTGAAGATAAAACGATCCCGCATGGGCCGGTTGCACGCAGAACAAAGCCAGGATCCCGAAAACCGCCTTCCGCATTATGATGCTGACCCTTTTACTGGACACGTTGTCTACCTGCGCCGCAATCACGGCTGGTCTTCCTGATTATATTCCTTTCATCCGATGTTTGAACCCCTTTGCAAAAAATAAGAATCTGCTAGGGTGGTATGGAAAACCCTTACTTGAACTTATGAAAAAGGAAGAAGCGATGAAAAAATTTGTATTGTTCGCGGCGGTGATGAGCGCAGCCAGCTTTGGCGCGCTATCCGCCGCACAGGCCGAAACCACCACGACCACAGGTTCCTCTTCGTCGTTCTGGAGCTGGATGCCCAAAGCGGAAGCGCCTGTTCAGAGCCGCGAAGACAATGAGGAAGCGCCTCCTCCGATGGTGAACGAGTATACGAAGAACATCACCACCACGACAACCACGACGACGGCCACCACATCGGATTTTTCCGCTCCCCCGGCCGTCCCGTCCATCGAACCTGCAGCGGGCAAGCGTCCTGTGCAGAAGCAGGACCTGAAAGAATTCAATAACTAATTTTCTGCGTATTGTACGACCATCAAGATGCGTCATCCCGGCCTGCGCCGGGGTGACGTTTTTATATAGCCGCATCGCGCGGAATTTTTAATGAAGCAAGCGCCTGTTGTTCGCGCTATAATATCCACGTCATGCCCCTGCGTTCCGTTTCCCTGAACGACAAATTCGAGCTTGAGTCCGGCGTCGCGTATATGAGCGGCCTGCAGGCCCTTGCCCGTATCCCCATCGTACAACGCCGCCGCGATATCGCCGCGGGCCTCAACACGGCAGGTTTCATTTCCGGTTATCGCGGTTCGCCGCTTGGGGGATATGACCGCGAACTGATCAAGGCGCGAAAATATCTTGAAGAACTGAACGTCAGGTTCCAGCCGGGCGTGAACGAAGACCTTGCCGCCACGGCGGTCTGGGGGACACAGCAGGTGAATCTGTTGCCCGGGGCGAAAGTCGATGGCGTGTTCGGGATGTGGTACGGCAAAAGCCCCGGCGTCGACCGCTCCGGTGACGTCATGCGGCACGCCAACGCTGCGGGCACATCGCCGCTCGGCGGTGTCCTGGCGCTTGTCGGCGACGACCATGCCTGTAAATCCTCGACATTGCCGTGCCAGTCGGACCATGCGCTTTACGCCATGATGATCCCGCAGCTGTATCCTTACAGCATCCAGGAATTCGTCGAATACGGACTGCTTGGCATTTCGATGTCGCGCTATTCCGGGTGCTGGACGGCGCTGAAAGTCACGTCGGAAACCGTCGAAACTTCCGGCACGGTGGAGCTGGATAGGGAAAACCGCGCCATCCTGATGCCCGGCGACGAAGAGTTCATCATGCCGCCGGGCGGCCTGCATATCCGCCTGAACGACCAGCCGCGCCAGATCGATTATCGCCTCCAGAATTTCAAGCTGTTCGCCTGCCATGCCTTCGCGCGGAAAAATCAGATCGACCGTGTAGTATGGGATTCTCCGCGGCCGCGTTTCGGTATAATTACCTCGGGTAAATCCTATGGCGACGTGCGCCAGGCGCTGCTCGATCTCGGCATTACCGAGGAAATCGCGCGTGATATCGGCATCCGCCTTTACAAGGTGGGCATGACATGGCCGCTGGAACCGAAAGGCGTGCAGGCTTTCGTCGAGGGCCTTGAGGAAATCCTGATCGTCGAGGAAAAGCGCGAGTTGATCGAATACCAGTTGAAGCAACAGATCTTCAACTGGGATGAAAAGCGCCGCCCGGTCGTGGTCGGCAAATATGACGAACACCGCAATCGCCTCCTGCCGCTCCATAACGACCAGTCTGTCGGCATGGTCGCGCGCGTCCTGGCCCAGCGCATCCATCGCTTCTACACCACGCCACAGATCGAGCAGGCGCTCAGTTTCTATGAACGCTATGAACGCACGATGGAAAAATACGCGCCGCCGTCATTGCGGAAACCGTATTATTGTTCCGGCTGTCCGCACAACACCTCGACCAAGGTACCGAACGGCAGTTTCGCTATGGTCGGTATCGGCTGTCATTACATGGTGCAGTGGATGGATCGCAATTCATCTTTATGCACCCAGATGGGCGGGGAGGGCGTACCGTGGATCGGCGCGTCGCCTTTCACGGAAACGAAGCATATCTTCGCGAATCTGGGCGACGGCACTTATTTCCATTCCGGAACGCTGGCCATACGGGCATCCGTCGCCGCAAAGGTGAATATTACATACAAGATCCTGTACAACGACGCCGTCGCCATGACGGGAGGCCAGTCGGTGGACGGCGACCTGCCCGTCGAGCGCGTGGCCCAGCAGGTCATGGCCGAGGGGGTGACGAAATGCTGGATCGTCACCGAAAATCCGGACCATTATAAAGATAAGAAGAGCATTCCCGAAAATGTGCCCGTCCTGCATCGCGACTGGATGGATAAAATCCAGATGGAGGCGCGCGCCACGCCCGGATGCACGGTCATCATCTACGATCAGACCTGCGCCGCCGAAAAACGCCGGCGCCGCAAGCGCAACCAGTATCCCGATCCGCCGAAGCGCGTCTTCATCAACAGCGCTGTCTGCGAAGCCTGCGGAGACTGCTCGGTCCAGTCGAACTGCGTGTCCGTCATGCCGTTGGAAACCGAATACGGACGCAAACGCCAGATCAACCAGACGACCTGCAACAAGGATTATTCCTGTGTGAAAGGGTTCTGTCCGTCCTTCGTGACCGTGGAGGGCGGGGCGTTGCGAAGAAACGCAGACGACGTTTCGACCACGGCGAGTTCCGCGCTGTCCAGCCATCAGTACAGCAACAATCCGCCGCCGTCCGGCGCGCCCGATATTCACGTCCACGGACCGTTTGACGGGATTCCGGATCCGACCGTTCCCGACATCGTCCATGCCTGCAACATCATGGTCACCGGGATCGGCGGCACCGGGGTTCTGACCACCGGCGCGATCATGGGTATGGCGGCTCATCTCGAAGGGCTGCATTGCGCGATCCTCGATTCAACCGGGCTCGCGCAGAAGGGCGGGGAAGTTCTCAGCCATGTGCGACTCGCTGCCAGTCTCGACGAGCTTCGTACCGGTCATATCATCACGGGCGGCGCGAACGTGCTGATTGCCTGCGATATCGTTTCGGCGACGGGACCGGCGGCACATGAGACGCTGAACACAGAACGTACCGACGCGATTGTCAATCTGGACAACACGCCGGTCGCCGCCTTCGTTACCGACAACAAAATCGATTTTCACCAGGACGAATTGAAACGGAATATCGTCGCCGCCACCAGAACCCACTTCTTCATTGATGCGAATGAAATCACCGGCACACTGCTCGGTGACGAAATGCCGACCAATATCTTTATGCTGGGGTTCGCCTGGCAAAAGGGCCTCATTCCGCTGGGTAAAGAGTCAATCGAGCGCGCCATCGAACTGAACGGCGTCGCCCTGCAAACGAATCTGAAAGCTTTTAATTACGGACGCCTCGCCGCCCATGATCCCACCAAGATGGATGTGCTTATCAAGGCGGCCCGCAACGGTGCAGATTCTGAACCGTTATCGCGAACGCTGGATGAAGTGGTTGCAAAGCGTGCCGCTTATCTGGCCGCTTATCAGAACAAACGGTATGCGAAACGATATACGGATCTGGTGAAGCGGGTGCGTTCGTATGAACAATCTCTATCGTCACCGGATCTCCGTGTTCGTGGGGATAGTGAGGGAGAAGCGAGACCGCATGAATTGGACTCTCCCGATGCTTCGGTCACCAGTTTCGGTTTTCCGCTCACCGAAGCCGTTGCATACAATTATCACAGGCTTTTGGCCTATAAGGATGAATACGAAGTCGCTCGTCTGTATACCGGCGGCGACTTTAGGAAGATGCTGAGACGGCAGTTTTCTGGCGACTACACATTGAAGTTCAATCTTGCGCCGCCTGTCTTTGAACGTGAAGACCCAGCCACGGGGCGCCCGAAAAAACGTGAATTCGGCCCGTGGATGATGACGGTCTTTCAAATCCTGGCCCGTCTGAAGTTCGTACGCGGCACACCGCTGGATATATTCGGCTATCACAAAGACCGTAAGGCCGAACGCGCGCTGATTACGGAGTATGAGCAAACGGCCGAATGGGTTCTGGACCATGCAAACGAGGGTAATCTGCGATCCTGCATAGAGCTTTTGTCTCTGCCCGATATGATCCGAGGGTATGGTCCGATCAAAGAAGAAAATATTCGGCGCGCCCAGGCGGCAAAAGCACAGATCGAGGCAAGGCTTGGCGTTTAATTCGGCTTGCCTGCTCCATCATAAATACGCTGCAAATTCATCCACGACTCTGCCGTGCCCTTGAAATACATCCCGAGATGGGTTGCCATGTCCGCCGAAATATCTCTCTGGCCCTTTACGATTTCGCTGATGAAGACACGCGGAATATCCATGGCGCGGGCTAAGGATTCAACACTCATTCCCATAGGATCGAGAAAATCCTGTTTCAGGATTTCACCAGGATGAGCAATCGTTCTGAAGGGGTTATGAGGCATTGCAGGAAGGACTCATGATCGCATACGTCCGTACACAACTGATTCTTATTCTGCATTATACCGCCAGCTTTATAAATTCGCCATAATATCTTAATCTATCGACAAGTTATGGGCTTTTAGGTGTAACCGCGCAGGTCAGTTCGCATTTCGCGATCAGCTTCCCGTTATCGGCGTAAACCTGGATATCCCAGACATGCTTGCTCCGGCCCAGATGGACCGGGCGGCAGGTTGCGGTGGCGTATCCTTCCTTGACAGGCCGCAGGTGATTGGCGGTGATCACTGATCCGACCGCATAGTATTTGTCCAGGTCGATGACCATCAGTGAGGCGAAACTGCCCACCGTCTCCGCCAGCATCGCGGTTGCGCCGCCGTGCAGGATGCCATGGATCTGGTGCGTTCGCCGGTCCACGGGAATGCGCGCCTTTACGAAATCCGGCCCGATCTCCGTGAATTCAAGCCCGATATGGTGCAGCATGTTGTCCGCCGTCATCAAACCGGGCATTTCATCGACTTTATATTCCCTGAACCAGATCACTATGTGTCCCCGTGGCTTGACCGTGCAAAAGATTAATACTTCAATAGGCTATGACAGAATCCAGCACAATCATAAAACATTATGCCCGCCCGAACCTGGCCGCAGACATCCTGCGGCATGTCGGCAAAGACAGGCCGGAGGCCGGGGCGTTTTCGTTCTGCGACGAATTTCATATCGGCGGGCGGCGCGCCACGGAATATCTGGCCGGAAAGCTGGGGATTGCGAAAGGCATGAAGGTTCTGGACATAGGCTGCGGTCTTGGCGGCCCGGCGCGGACAGTGGCCGCGCTGACCGGCGCGCATGTCACCGGAATCGACATCACACCCGATTACATCGATGCGGCCCGGTCCCTGAGCGCTGCCTGCGGCCTGGCCGACGTAACGGATTTTCATTTAGGCGATGCCTGCGCCCTGCCCTTTTCTGACGGCGCCTTTCCCGTCGCCTATACTATTCACGTCGCCATGAATATCGCCGACAAGGCGCGGTTTTATGCCGAAGCCGCGCGGGTGGTCGTGCCGGGCGGGATGTTCGGGCTTTATGATATCCTCGGCGGTGGTTTCATGAAATACCCTCTGCCCTGGGCGCCCTCCAGCCAGTGCAGCCATCTTGTCACGATCGAGAGCTTGCGCGCCCTGCTGGAAGGCGCAGGCTTCGAAATCATCGAAGCGGAAAGCCGCCATGAACTCGCTTTGGCCGCGCTGGCCCGCGCCGGGCAGGGCGGCGGACCCTCGCTGGTGCTCGGTCCTGACTGGGAAGTCCGGATGAATAACCTTTTCGATTGCCTGATGGAAGGCCACTGCGCGCCATGGCAGGTGATCTGCCAGCGTTTGTGAAAGAATGAAACCTTCTCTAGACTGATTTCATGACCGACTCCCATAAAGATCCTATCGTAATCGTCTCTGCAGCCCGTACCCCCATCGGCGGGCTTCTGGGTGATCTTTCACCGTTGAGCGCGCCGGAACTCGGGACCGTTGCCCTGCGTGCAGCTATCGAGCGGGCGGGCGTGAAGCCGGAAGACATCGATGAAACGATCATGGGCTGCGTCCTCACCGCGGGGATGGGTCAGGCGCCAGCAAGGCAGGCGGCGCTGGGCGCGGGCATTCCGGCGTCGAAAGGCGCGACGACAATCAATAAGATGTGCGGCTCCGGCCTGAAGGCCGTGATGTTGGCGCATGACCAGATCCTGGCGGGATCGGCGCAGGTCATGGCGGCGGGCGGCATGGAGAGCATGAGCAACGCGCCGCACCTCCTGAAAGCCCGCGCCGGGGTGCGTATGGGCGATGCGAAAGCCGTTGACCACATGATGATCGACGGGCTGGAGGACGCATATGAAAAGGGCAGGCCCATGGGCGCCTTCGCAGAGCTGTGCGCGCAGAAATACGGGTTCACGCGCGAGGCGCAGGATCTTTACGCGCTGGAATCCCTCAACCGTGCGCTGACAGCCGATATGGCCGCGGAGATCTTTCCCGTAACGGTCAAGGCGGGCAGGGAGACGAAGAGCATCGAGAGGGACGAACAGCCGCTGAAAGCCCGGCCCGATAAAATCCCAACGCTGAAACCTGCCTTTGCGCCGGACGGCACGATCACCGCGGCCAATGCCAGTTCGATCTCCGACGGCGCGGCGGCACTGATCCTGATGAAGCGGTCGGAGGCAGAACGGCGGGGCCTTGCGCCACTCGCCCGGATCGCGGGCCATGCGACCTATGCCAAGGAACCGGCCTGGTTTACCACCGCGCCGGTCGGGGCGTTGCGTGAACTTTCCGGCCGGCTGGCCTGGGACCTTAATGCTGTCGATCTGTTCGAAATCAACGAGGCCTTCGCCGTGGTGCCGATGGCCGCGATCCATGATCTCGACCTGCCGCGCGACAAGGTCAACGTCAATGGCGGCGCCTGCGCCCTCGGCCACCCCATCGGCGCCAGCGGCGCGCGCGTTCTGGTCACACTGCTCCACGCCATGCAGAAGCGTCAAGTCCGGCGCGGCATGGCGGCCCTGTGCATCGGCGGCGGCGAGGCCGTGGCGATGGCGATGGAGCGGTTCTGACATTTCTCATGCTGTTGTGATAACTCAGAATTCCTTTTACACTTGTCATCCTGAGCGCAGCGAAGGATCTGAGCCGGTACAACGAGCCCCGATAGTGCGGATCCTTCGGCCATCGTCACCGGCGGCGGCTCCGGGATGGGGGCGGCGACGGCGCGGGCCCTGGCGCAGGCCGGGGCGAAGGTAGTGTTGTGGGACATGAACCTGGAGGCGGCTCAGAAGGTCGCGGGGGAAACGGGCGGCACGGCCATAAAATGCGACGTGACGGACGAGGCGAGCGTGAACGCGGCGCTGGACCAATCGCCGCAGCCGCGCGTGCTGGTGCATTGCGCGGGCATATTAATCGGAAAACGCATTCTGGCGAAGGAAGGCGTGGCTGATCTGGCGCACTTCCAGAAGGTGGTCGCCGTCAATCTGACCGGTGCGTTCAATGTCCTGCGCCTGACCGCAGCGCGGATGAGCGTGCTGGAACCCCTGGACGCGGAGGGCAGCCGGGGCGTCATCATCAACGCCGCCTCCATCGCGGCGTTCGAGGGGCAAGTGGGGCAGGCGGCCTATGCCGCGTCGAAAGGCGGCATCGTTTCGATGACTTTGCCCGCCGCGCGGGAACTGGCGCGGTTCGGCATCCGCGTCATGGCCATCGCCCCCGGCGCGGTGCAAACGCCGATGATCGGTACGGTCTCGGACGAGTTGCAGAAATCCATCGAATCCGGCATCCCGTTCCCCTCCCGTTTCGCGAAGCCGGAGGAGTTCGCGAAGCTGGCCCTGCACATCATCGACAACGATATGCTGAACGGCGAAGTGATCCGGCTGGACGGGGCGGCGCGTCTGGCGGCGAAATGAAAGCCGCAAAGACACGAAGGCGTAAAATCGTTATTATGTACTTATCTTCGTGGGTTTAAAGAGGTCCCGAATGAACACACCCGGCCAGAAATTTCGCGCGGCCGTTGCCGCTGAAAAACCGCTGCAGATCCCCGGCGCGATCAATGCTTACAGCGCCATGCAGGCGGCGCAGGCGGGGTTTCGCGCGCTTTACGTTTCCGGCGGCGGCGTCGCCTATGCCTCGAACGGTCTGCCGGATCTCGGTATCACCGATCTGCACGACGTGCTGGCGGAGGCGCGGAAAATCACGGCGGCGGTCGACCTTCCCCTGCTGGTGGATATCGACGTCGGCTGGGGCGGGGCTTTCAACATAGCGCGGACGATCCGGGAGATGGAACGCGCGGGCGTCGCCGCCGTGCATATCGAGGACCAGGTGGCTTCAAAACGCTGCGGCCACCGCCCGGGCAAGGAACTGGTCTCGAAGGAGGAAATGGGCGACCGGGTCAGGGCCGCCGTGGACGCGAAGACCGATGCGGATTTCGTCGTCATGGCGCGCTGCGACGCGCTGGCCAATGAAGGCATGCAGGGCCTGATCGACCGCTGCGTCCATTACGTGACGCAGGGCGCGGACATGATCTTCGCCGAGGCGATGACCGACCTGGACGATTACCGCCTCCTGAAAGATGCCATCAAGGTGCCGCTGCTGGCCAACATCACCGAATTCGGCAAGACGGAACTGTATACGGCGGAGCAGCTGGGGTCGGCAGGCGTCGACATGGCGCTTTACCCTTTGAGCGCCTTTCGCGCGATGGCGAAGGCGGCAGAGGTTGTGTATACCGCCATCCGACGCGACGGCACCCAGAAATCCGTCGTGCCCTATATGCAGACGCGCGAACAGCTTTACGACGTGCTGGATTATTACAGCTATGAAAAGAAGCTGGATGCGTTGTTCGGGAAAAAGTAACCAAATTTGTCATCCCGCAGCGCAGCGGAGGGATCTGAGCCGGTTCCGAAAGTATAATGTGTGGATAGGGCTTAGATCCCTCCGCTGCGCTGCGGGATGACAGATAAAACTGGAATGGAGCGTTAGTGATGACCTCAAAACCAAAAACCGGCGGACTGGCCGGGATCGTCGCAGGGGAGACATATATTTCCGCGGCGGGCGGGACGCACAGCCTCGAATACCGGGGGTATTCGATCTATGACCTGGCGGAGCAGTGTGAATTCGAGGAAGTCGCTTATCTTCTGCTGTACGGCGCATTGCCGGATGCGGCGCGGCTGACCGAGTACAAGGCGCGCTTAAGGGCGTTCCGCGATCTTCCCGACGCGCTGAAATCTCTGCTTGAACTGATACCGGAAGGCGCGCATCCGATGGATGCCGTGCGCACCGCCGTATCCTATTATGGGACGATCAAGCCGGAGGGAGAGGCGCATGACGCGCTGGAAGCCGCCGACCGCCTGCTGGCCATCCTGCCCGCCATTATCGCTTACTGGTGGCATTACACCCGTTCCGGCCTGCGGATCTCCTGCGAGACGGCGGCAGACGGAATCGCGGAGCATTTCCTGATGCTCATCCATCAAAAGCCCCCGCCACCTCTGCATGTGAAGGCAATGAACGTCTCCCTGATCCTCTATGCCGAGCACGATTTCAACGCTTCGACTTTTACGGCGCGCGTCATCGCCTCCACCCTGTCCGATCTGTATTCGGCGGTGACGGGCGCCATCGGCGCGCTGCGCGGCCCGCTGCATGGCGGCGCGAACGAGGCCGCCATGGAATTGCTGGCGAAGTTTCGCTCGCCGCGGGAAGCGGAGGAGGGAGTTCGCGCCATGATGGCGCGGAAAGAACTGGTCATGGGTTTCGGCCATCGTGTGTATACCGAAGGCGACCCGCGCAACATCGTCATCAAGCAATGGTCGAAGCGTCTGAGCGATGCGGCGGGCGACATGGTGCTTTATCCCGTATCCGAAAGCATCGAGAGACTGATGTGGCAGGAAAAGAAACTGTTCCCCAACCTCGATTTCTACAGTGCCTCCAGTTACCGTTTCATGGGCATCCCGACGCCGCTGTTCACGCCCGTCTTCGTGATGAGCCGCATTTCCGGCTGGGCCGCGCATATCATCGAACAGCGCAAGAACAACAAGCTGATCCGTCCGATGGCCGATTACAGGGGGCCGGAAAAATTGTCATTCGTCCCGATTGAAGAGCGGTAATCATGTCCCATCACACCGTCGATCTCGCCACGCGTCCCGCTCCTGATAAAGTCCTGACCGATATCGCCGACTATGTTCTGGATTATCAGGTCACGAGCACGGAGGCCTATGAAACCGCGCGGCTGTGCCTGATGGATTCGCTGGCCTGCGGGCTGATGGCGCTGAAATTCCCGGCCTGTGTGAAGATGCTGGGGCCGATCGTGCCCGGAACCGTCGTTCCGAACGGCGTCCGCGTGCCTGGGCGGCCGGACATCCTCGACCCCGTCAAGGCAGCGTTCGACATCGGCTGCATGATCCGCTGGCTGGATTTCAACGACACCTGGCTGGCGGCGGAGTGGGGGCATCCGTCGGACAATCTCGGCGCCATTCTTTCCGTCGCGCAGACCGTACCCGGCATGACGATGAAGGACGTCCTGACCTGGATGATCAAGGCGCATGAGATTCAGGGCGTTCTGGCATTAGAAAACAGTTTTAACCGCGTCGGGCTCGATCACGTTATCCTGGTGAAGGTCGCCTCGGTCGCCATCGCCACCGCCATGATGGGCGGGACGCGGGATCAGATTGTCGACGCTCTGTCCCACGCGTTTGTGGACGGGCAATCGCTTCGCACCTATCGTCACGCCCCCAATGCGGGGCCGCGCAAAAGCTGGGCGGCGGGCGACGCCACCAGCCGCGCCGTGCGCCTCGCCATGATTGTGCTGAGCGGAGAAATTGGTTATCCCTCCGCGCTCACCGCGCCGAAATGGGGGTTTTACGACGTCTCGCTCAAGGGACAGGAATTTAAATTCCAGCGCCCATACGGCAGCTATGTCATGGAACAGATCCTGTTCAAGATATCATATCCCGCCGAATTCCATTCCCAGACGGCCGTCGAATGCGCGGTGAAGCTGCATCCGTTGGTTAAGGACCGGCTGGATGCCATCGAGCGCATCGAACTGACAACGCATGAGGCGGCGATCCGCATCATCTCGAAGGAAGGAAAACTGAACAACCCTGCCGACCGAGACCACTGCCTGCAATACATGGTCGCAGTACCATTGCTGACCGGCATCCTGACGGCGGAGCATTACGAGGATTCCTTCGCTGGCGACCCCCGCATCGACGCCTTGCGCACGAAAATGGTTGTGAAGGAAGACAAGCGCTATTCCGCCGATTACCTCGACCCCGGCAAACGCAGCATCGCTAACGCTATTCAGGTGTTCTTCGATAACGGTAGCAAAACCGAAAAAGTAGAGATCGAATACCCGGTCGGCCACAGGCGGCGGCGCAAGGAAGGCGTGCCTTTGCTGGAGGCGAAGGTGGCGGCGGCTTTGAAGGACCATTATGATCCCGGCCAGGCCAAGAAAATCACCGACCTCTGCGCCAACCGGTCGGCACTGGAAAAAACCCCCGTCGGAACTTTCATGGCGGCATGGACGCACGCGCTCCTGTCGTCATCCTGATTTCTTACTGTCATCCTGAGCGCAGCGAAGGATCCGCACTGTACGACCAAGGCCAAACAGGTTAGATCCTTCGCTGCACTCAGGATGACAAAAATTTTAAATGGCTGACGAGTTGTTCTCTGTCAGTCAATGCGGCGGCGCCACGCCGCCATGTAAAGACGGCGAAATTCTTTCTTGTCTTTTATATCAGATGGAGAAGGCCTGGGCTTATCATCTGTCAAGCCGATGGCTTCCATCTGCGCTGCCATTCTTTCCGATACGCGTGGAAGGTTCAGGCCTTCCGGCATGACATGGTCGTTTGCGGCGATCCACCGGCTCCAGGCGATATATAGCGGTCTGTCATAACGCAAAAGATGCGAACGCGTCAGGACTCCCTGGTCAATCCATTCCTTCCAGACGCGCTTTATAAAATCCGGCGGGCTTTCGCCTTTGGCGGCGACCCATCGTTCTTCCGGCACAGGGGGCAGGGTATTTGGCTGGGCCGCGATGCTGAAATCCCGCCGCCCGGCGATCGTCGTCACCGCCCGTTCATCGTCTTTCGCTAATGTCATTTACTCATCCCTGTCTGTTTTTATTTTTTGCCACCTTAAACGCGGTTTATTTTCCCTGGCAATAGATTTTCCGCTTGATATATATGAATAAAATCCTATAATGCATTTATGCGTTCTGACGATGAAGCGCCTCCGCCCGGGCCACCTACACGGGCTGTTTCATCTCCCGCCATCCCTCCGGCCAATGGGGAGATTGCGCGCAGGGTGCGGCGGACGCTTCCGCTCACGGCCGGGGCCGGCATCGACGATGTGCTCGACACCCATGCGAAACTGCTCGACGCGCTGTTTATACCGAACTTCTGGTCAATGACGCGACAGGTGGAATCTGCCCAGAAAGCGAAGGGCTGAAACTTGCCCTGCGGGCGCAGCAACAGCTTCGCCAGACCCTTCAGGCAAAGGCCGCCCTCCGCAAAAGGAAGCCGAAATGGTGACGCGCGCCACGACGAACGAACTATTGAAGAAGCCGCGCCAATCGGGCTGGACCGCCGAACGGCGCGCCGCGCATGCCGCCGCCATCCGCGGCTGGAAACCGTGGGAACGGTCGACCGGCCCGCGCACGGCGGCAGGAAAAGCGCGCGAGGCCCGGAATGCGTGGAAACACGCGGCCGGTCCCTCCCGCTGCGGATTGTCAGCCGCTTGTTGTCGCGCCAGGCGCGGTTCCTGCGCCAGATACGGCTCCATATCCGCGCCTATGGCCAGGGATGCCGCGTCCCGCGCCCGTGCGACCGCGCCGGACGCCTGGTCTATGACGCGCTGTTCATCCTTGAAAACATGGAGGCCCGGCCTTGCCCCTGAATCCTCGCCGATGCTTGTTACCGCTTCGCCGCGCGGCTATATTGTCGAAAACCCTGGCAGGAGTCATTCATGCGTCCACGCTTTATAATCGCCGTTTTTTGCGTCGTTCTGACGCTCATGCCTTTCACAGCGCGGGCCGGGATGCCCGCCTGCACCGAAATGGGCTGCACCGACGGGTTCACTATTGACGTTCCGCCCGACTACAAATGGCCGTTCGGGGCCTATACATTTACCTTTATGGTTGTCGGTAAGACAACGGTATGCAAAGGCAGTTTGCCTTTGAAGGATTGTGAGTCACGCAGCATCACCTGCGACAAGCCTGGCATCACGATCATGGAGAGCGGTTGCGCCCTGCCGCCGGAAAGCCAGGGTTTCGGTATGATCACTCTGGATAGTTTTCCCCGTACGCTGGACCTGAAAATAGAACACGATGGAGAGATCGTCGTCCAACGGAGCTTTAATCCTGTATATACCGATATGGTCCCGAACGGCGCGCAGTGCGAGCCGAAATGCCGCCAGGCGACCGTAAGGCTGGACGAGTGAACGTTTGATGAAAAACAGCATCGGTCGCAGTTACAGATATCTTCTGATTGTCAGCGGTACTTACAGCGCGGCAGTCGCGGCTGTCATCCTAACATTCGGCGGCACCCTGGCACAGTTTTTTCATGTATTCGGCTTTTATCTGACGGCTTCGGTCCTCTATGTTTTCTGCCTTGTGGCGGTCATATTATCCTTTGTCGTCCAAGCGTTCTGGCGGGCTCGATGGCGAGGTGGGATGGGTAAATACCTTAACGATATCGTGCAATCGATAGAGCGTCAGTTTGACGACTATGTCAAAAGCGGCATGATGAAGAACGCCTTTTTAGGGCTGGCCTCCGTCGTGCCTGTGCTGACGTTCTTTTCAATGGGTAAATCCTTGCTCGGCCATGCCGTGCCTTACCGCTGGGATCCGCTGCTTGAACATGTTGACCGAGTGATCCATTTTGGAAAACATCCCCATGAGTGGCTGAGGCCCATCGTTGAATCGTGGAATCTGGTTCCTTTTATCGATAACGCCTATCTGGCATGGTTCGGCGTCATGTTCGCGGCGAACGGCTTCTGTCTGTTTTTCGACCGTGACAGCGCGCGCCGCCTTCAATACCTATGGTCGTTCAATCTCTGCTGGATCGTGTCGGGGACGGTCGCGGCGTTTATTTTCTCCTCCTGCGGCCCCGTGTTTTTTCATCTGTTCTATCCTGATATGGTCGATCCCTACAGCGGACTGTCCGCGTGGTTGGCAACTGCCCGCAACGGCGAACCGGTCGACACCTCGAAAGTCTCAGCCTTCCTGTACGACATGACTACGGACGATGTGCTGCCCGATCTCAATGGTATTTCCGCCATGCCGAGCCAGCATGTGGCCATGGCCTGGTTGATCGCCTTATATGCGCGTCGATTCTGGAAGATCGGTGGAGAGATTGCGTTCTTATATGCTGTTCTGATCCTGATAGGCTCGGTCATTCTTGGATGGCATTACGCCCTTGACGGTTATTTAGGCATCGTTCTGGCCCAGATTATATGGCATGTCGCGGGGGTCATAACCCGACGGACCACGACCGGATCGGCGCAGCCGGGAACTGGTCAAAGTCGCGTTTAGCAATTGCCAGAACGATATTTTCAGTGCTATTCAACGGGCAGGGGCCTGTAGCTCAGTTGGTTAGAGCGGACCGCTCATAACGGTTTGGTCGGGAGTTCAAGTCTCCCCGGGCCCACCATTTTTCAGGCATTGACGAGGCAAAGGATGTTGCCGTCGGGGTCCGAGCACCAGGCGTTCTTCATCGTTCCGCTGACATATATGTCGCCCTGCCGCTCGGTTCCTTCCATGTCGTAATGCTCGAAGGGGACGCCTGCATCTTTCAGCGACTGAACGATGCTTTCAATGCCGTCGCCGACCGCCCATGTGGCCACGGTCGCCTTATACCCGCCGGCAAATTGCGACTGGTAAACCAGCAGGCCGGACATGCCGCTGCGGTAAAGGATATAATTGACGCCGTCGCCTTCCATCTGCATAAGGCCAAGCTTGCCCTCGTAAAACTGTTTGGCGGCCTGCAGGTCTTTGACGGCAATCGTTGCCGCAACGTTCTTGCTGTTCAGCATGATGGATCTCCTAAATAATATATATCTCCCAACAGGAGCGAACCTAAACAGTTCCTGTTATTTCAGGACGCGGGGAAAAGCAATCCGTGAAACCAACACCGCCCGGAAAGTCCGGGCGGCGCATTCTGGCTTAAATAATAGATCAGTGATGGCGATTCCATCGGTCATGATCGCCGCGATCTCTGTCATGGTTCCCATTGCGTCCGCGGTCGTCGTTACGATCATGGCCGCGTCCGCGATTCCAATTCCCGCCATGCCTGTCATTATCGTAGTAGCTGAACCTGAAGGAAGGCTGGCGATAGACGACAGGCGGTGCGGTGTAATAACGAACATACCGGATTCTTGGCTGGTGGATCACGCGCGGGCCGTCATAAATGACATAGCTGACATTCTGGCTGTTCTGGATATAGCCGCCATCCTGATAGCCGTCTCCATAACGGTTGTTGAGGCTTTCATCCGAAACGCGCCAAGCGCCGTCCGGTTCCAGGCAGGCGGTGCCGTAAGCCTGTTGCTGTATACCGCCGACAAAGATGGTACGAGTATATTCCCGGCAATAATCCGACGCCTTGGCCTGAGCGCCTCCGGCTAGCAGGGTGGTGAAACCCAGGGCGGCGATTGCGAGTGTTGTCCTGATCGTCATGCGACTCTCCTTAATTTACATATGAGAGACAGTGTTTTCTGCCCTTACCTGATATACGCGGGCACTTTCATTACCCTTCGGGGCTGGCGCAGAAATTTGACTTTTCCGGCAAAATCCGTATAGTCCGGCCATTCCCGAAAAGCGGGGCTTCTTCCTATGGCCCCCGTTGATGGCATGTCCATCAAACCAATGTGGGTATCGGGACAACAAAAACAAGGAAAAGACCATGAGTGAAAAACGCCCTCAGGCCAAGCATAAGATCGACCGCCGTCTTGGCGTCAATCTTTGGGGCCGCTCCAAATCCCCGTTCAATTCCCGCCAGACAGGCCCCGGCCAGCATGGCGAACGCCGCGGCAAGCGCTCGGATTACGGCATCCAGCTGATCGCGAAACAGAAGCTGAAGGGCTACTACGCCAACATCGGCGAGCGCCGTTTTCGCCGCTATTATCAGGAAGCCGTCCGCCTGCGCGGCGACTCGAGCCAGAACCTGATCGGTCTTCTGGAACGCCGCCTGGATTCCGTCATTTACCGCTGCAAATTCGCCCCGACGATGTTCGCTGCGCGCCAGTTCGTCAGCCACGGTCATATCTCGGTCAACGGCAAGCGCGTCAACGTCGCGTCCTATCAGGTCAAGGAAGGCGATGTGATCCAGATGCGCGAAAAATCGCGCCAGCTGCCGGTCGTCTTATTGTCGGTTGAATCGCACGAACGCGATGTCCCGGAATATGTCGATGTCGATCATAAGGCGATGAAGGCCACGTTCATACGCACCCCCAAGCTGGAAGACGTGCCATACGCCGCCCAGATGGAACCCCACCTCATTATCGAATTTTACAGCCGGTAAAAAACCTGCTATATATATGGAAAGCACCCGCTTCGGCGGGTGTTTTTATATAATATTTACAGGAACTTGATATGACCGACTCGTTTTTTCAGACTCTGACGATGTATTACGGCCTCGACTGGCTGTCCATGCTGATCGGCTTCGCTGGAGGCTGGCTGGTCACGTCCCAGAACCGATGGGGCTTCCTACTGGTCATCCTGTCCACTATTTTTGCCGCCGCCACGGCCATCATGGCCAGCCAGTATGGCTTTATTCTGGCAAATATTATCAATATCCTCATCTCTACCCGCGGCTTCATAGCCTGGAAGAAAAGGGATAGGTCTGTACAGGGCGTTGCAGCCTAAATCTTTACCTTTTTTGCGTATTTTTTCAGCAAATCCACATTCATGCGGTTGGCTTTCCAGCCGACGTCGAAGATATCGCCGATAAAGGGCACAATGCCGATCAGCCAGTCGACGAAGATATTGAATGCCATTCGCGCTTTTACATGATGCGGCACGCCGTATTCATGAGCGCGGCGGACGATATAGGACGAAATCAGCAGGGAAATAGTATCGCCGATACCGGGGATCAGTCCGATCAATGAATCGATGCCGAAACGGATCGACGTACCGGGAATGGTGAATTTGTTGTCCATTAAATCGGCCAGGAAATCGAGGTCATCGAAAGACGTTTCCTCAGGATCCGTAAGGCCCTGGCGACGGTTGAATTCTTCATCGGGATAAACCGGGATAATTTCTATATCGTTCTCGGCCATGTCACTCTTTCGACAACGTCAAACTAACAATTCAATGTATATCCCGCTTCAGTCCTGTCCATCGGGCAGGGGGGATTTTCTGCCGGTCAGCGCCGTAATCATGCCGTGGAACGTGCGGGCTTCCTGTTCCGTCATGTCGGCGCGGACCAGAAGGCTGCGCAGGTTGCGGACCATGGACGGTTTCTGGTCCGGGTTGCGGAAGAAACCGTGGGCTTCAAGTTCGGTTTCCAGCCGCGCAAACAGTTCATGCAATTTGTCGTGCGTCACGGGGACGGTATCGAACTGGCGGCCAGGCGTTTCGTCGTCGGTCACCATCCATTCATAGGCAACCAGGAGTACAGCCTGCGCGAGGTTCAGTGAGGAAAAGCCGGGATTGAGCGGGATTGTAATGACGCCGTGGGATAACGCGATATCTTCATTCACGAGGCCGGCGCGTTCCGCCCCGAACAGGAAACCGATTTTCCGTCCCTGAAGGCTGCGCTGACGGGCCTCAATGGCGCCGGCGCGTGCCGTGAAGACCTGTTTCACCATATCGCGGGGCCGGGCGGTGGTGGCCAGAACGAAATGGCAATCCGCCACCGCGTCGGCCGTGGACGTATACACCTGTACAGGCGGCATCATGCCGAGCGCGCCCGACGACATCGCTTCGGCGCGCTCGCTGGGCCAGCCGTCGCGCGGGTTGACGATGCGCAGCCTGTCGAGGCCGCAATTCAGCATAGCCCGCGCCGCCGCGCCGATATTCTCGCCCATCTGCGGGTTGACGAGGATAATGGCCGGGCCTTCCGTCGCTTTTTGCGCCAGGGTTTTGTCGGTGCCGGGCATGGCTATTTCTGCTGCCGCGTCAGGTAATAGATGTAGCTGTCCTGCAGGGCGATGTAGGACGCCTCGATAATGTTGGTCGAGACGCCGATGGTGAACCAGTTCTCGTCCGGGCGGTCGATGATGGCGCTGCCGATACGGACGCGCGGCATGGCGGCGGAGGCGTCCTGGGGCTGAAGGATCCGCACACGGTAATCGACCAGATGCATGTTTTTCAGGACCGGGTAGAAGGACTCTAATGCCTTGCGCAGGGCGCGGTCGAGAGCGTTCACCGGACCATTGCCTTCGGCGACGGTATGGTAAAGCTGCCCGTCGATCGTCACTTTGACGCTGGCTTCGGATTCGGTGACAAGGTCGCCCTTGGCGTTGAAACGGTGCTCATCCGTCACTGAAAATCGTTCGATCCGGAAAAACTCCGGCACTTTGCCGAGCGTGCGGCGGGCCAGCACCTCGAACGACGCCTCCGCGCTGTCATAAGCATAGCCTTCATATTCACGCTGCTTGACCAGGTCGACCAGCGACTGGACGCGCTCGTCCTTCGGATCGACGGCAATACCCATCCCGCGTATCTGGTTCAGGACGTTGGCCCGGCCTGCCTGGTCGGAAACGACGATACGCCGGAAGTTGCCGACCAGCGCCGGATCGATATGCTCATAGGACGATGCGTCTTTCTGTACGGTCGAAGCGTGAAGACCGCCCTTATGTACGAAAGCACGCTCCCCGACATAAGGAGCGCCGGTATCGGGGGCGCGGTTAAGCATCTCGTCGAGCATCAGGCTCAAGGGACGAAGCTTTTTCAGATCTTCCTTCTTCAGGCCGACATCGTATCCCATCTTCAGCATCAAAGTCGGGATCAACGTGATCAGGTTGGCGTTCCCGCAGCGTTCGCCGAGGCCGTTTAATGTGCCCTGGACCATCCGGCATCCCGAGCGGACAGCGGCCAAACTGTTGGCGACGGCGTTGCCCGTGTCGTCATGGGTGTGGATGCCCAGCTTCTCCGGCGGGATGGTTTTTGCGATTTCCCATACGATAGATCTGACTTCGTGGGGCATGGTGCCGCCATTGGTGTCGCACAGGACGATCCAGCGCGCGCCGGCGTTCATGGCCGTCTTCAGGCAATCCAGCGCATAGCTGGGGTTTGCCTTGTATCCGTCGAAGAAATGTTCGGCGTCGAACAGAGCCTCGCCGCGTTTTGCCGCAGCCGCCACGCTTTCCCAGATATTTTCGAGGTTTTCGTCGTTGCTGATCCCCAGCGCGACTTCGACGTGAAAGTCCCATGTTTTGCCGACCAGGCAGAACGCCTTCGCGCTGCTGTTCAGGACAGCGTTCAGCGAAGGGTCATTCGCGGCCGACCGGCCGGCCTTCTTGGTCATGCCGAAGGCGGTAAATTTACTGTTCTTCAGACTAGGCGGATGGGAAAAGAAACGGTCGTCCGTTGGGTTCGCGCCCGGCCAGCCGCCTTCGATATAGTCGATGCCAAGATCGTCGAGCGCCTTTGCCAGGACCTCCTTGTCGGAAACGGAAAAATCCACGCCATAGGTCTGAGCGCCGTCGCGCAGGGTGGTATCGAACAGGGTTATGCGTTGTGCCGTCATGGATGGCAGAATGACGTGGAAACGTCTGTGAAATCAAGGAAAAAGCTGTCGCAATGGAGCTTTATGCCGTGCGGGGGGAGCCGCCGGGCGTAACGTTCGGTGAAATACCCTGCAGGGTCTTCTGCTGCTCCGTTTTCCGTTTCTGCATATACGCCATTACGATTTCATACGCCTGCGGATCCTGGGTAAGATAGGTATGAGCCTCCCGCAGCATCGTTTCCGCCTGTTCGGCGATGGCGCTCAGTTCGGTCGTATCCGTGCCCGGCTGCGCATAAAGGATGCGTTCGCTGGCGATCCGTCTGGTCTGGTTCAGCTTTATAAGCACTTCGGCGTCATGGCCTTCTTCGCCGGGCTGGGGCGTCTGGGTGGCGGATATGACGGTGCTCAGCTCGAACAGAAACGACTGAAACATTCTTTCATTTTCCGGAGCAGGGATAAGGTTGGCGATAATTTCAGGGTTGATGGCGTGGTCCTGGACAAGATATTCAAAACGCTGCTCGGCCGAGCCTGCCCTGACGGGCACTTCCGGCACGGCGCCGTGTTCGCCCGCATACAGCGCAACAACTTTGATATAATCCGCAAGCGCTTCCGGCGGCAGGCCGGAGGACAACCCGTTGGTCATCAACTCATTGACCGTGCGCGCCGCTTCGTGGTCGCCGCCTTTTTTCAGCATCCTGTGGAAGGCCGGGCCGATCCGTCCCAGCCTCTGGATCATGGTCTCGACGACATGGATCTTGAAAAAAACCGCGATTCTATCGAGTGTCAGAAAAACCGGCGCGCCGAGGCCTCCGCCGTCGCCGTCACCCTGGTCGCCGCCCTTTTTCTTTTTGTCGTTGTCCAGGTCGTCGAATTCATCTTTCATTTTTAATGCTTTCAGGCTGATACGACATCGGACCGTGCGGAAACGACCCCATAATCCAGTATAGTCATTATGGCAGGGAAGTCCACAAAACCTGTCAGTTCAGAGGTATAGGAGATTATTGAGAGCATCAAAAGGAGCAAGCCAGATGTTTATACATCAAGGGGCAAATGAGACAGGCCGGTAAGTTGATGCCGTTGAAACTGATGCCGTGGGTTCCGCAGAGGCGCTAGCCGCAGCCGTCTGTTGCCTTTCCAAGGCTTCGCGCTGCATTCTGACCTCAACAACTTGCTCAGTTGAAAGTCCTGCCAATGACACTGAAAGGCCATCAGCTACTTGTCTCAAAACATTATTGTAAAAAGGATTAACAGCGGTATCCCGACGACCCATTAGAGCGATATCGAGCCATTCGCTAAGATCATTAACAGCTTGTTGTGTTATGGGCTGAAGCATTTTTTCCTGCCAGAGATACCATCAATAAGAAATTATATACCCTGGCTGGGTAGGCGCACAAGGTTTATACATTTCTGCTATGCCGCCAGGCGCTGCCTTGCCTTGTCCGGGCCGATCAGGGGTAATAAGACAGCCAGTTCGGGGCCGTGTTCCATGCCGGTCAGGGCCTTGCGGAGGGGCATGAACAGGTCTTTGCCCTTGCGGCCCGAGACCGCCTTGACAGCGTCCGTCCAGGTTTTCCAGGTCTGGGCATCCCAGGGGGTTGCAGGCAGCAGCCCGACCGCCTGGGCGATAAAGGCGGCGTCATCGATCACCGGCTGGACGGGGCCGTTGGCGACATGCCACCATTCCGTGATATCCGACAGTTTGGTCAGGTTAGGTCGCACGGAAAGCCAGAAATTCTCGTCAAGGCCGGCAAGCCCCATCGTCTGCAAACGCTTTTGCACATCGGCAAACGGCGTCTGGTGGATGATCTTGGCGTTGAGGCGCAGCAGCTCCTCCATATCGAATTTGGGCGCGCCTTTCGAAAACTTGTCCATGTCGAAACTGGCAACCAGAGCCTTCATCGTCATAAACGGCTCTATAGGGTCGGAACTGCCGAGGCGGGCGAGCAGGCTGGCGATGGCCATCGGCTCCAGCCCCTCCGTTTCCTTCAGGTCCTTGACGCTGAGCGACCCGAGGCGCTTGGACAGCTTGCCACCTTCGGAATCCGAGATCATGGGCAGATGCGCGAAGACGGGCGGTTTCGCGCCAAGCGCCTCGAACATCTGGATGTGCATGGCGGTGTTGGACACATGGTCCTCGCCGCGCACGACGTGCGTGATTTTGTAATCGATATCGTCGATCACGGAACAAAGGTGATAGAGCGGGCTGCCGTCCTCGCGGATCAGGACAGGGTCCGAGATCAGCGCGCCGTCGAATTTCACCGGGCCACGCACCATGTCGTCCCATTCGATCGGCGACTCGTTCATCTTGAAGCGCCAATGCGGCGGGTGGGTCATCGCGGCTTTTTGCGCATCGGTTAGTTTCAGGGCGCTGCGGTCATAGACAGGCGGCAGGCCGCGTGACAATAGCGTCTTGCGCTTGAGGGCCAGCTCTTCCTGGCTTTCATAGCAGGCGTACAGGCGCCCGTCGGTCTTCAGTTTCGCGATCATCGCGTCATAGCGGTCGCCGCGGTCGCGCTGGCGGGCTTTTTCATCCCAGGGCATGTTGAGCCAGATAAGGCTGTTCTCGATGTCCTGTTCATATTCGGGCCTGCTGCGCTCCCTATCGGTATCGTCGATACGGAGCAGGAAATGGCCGCCGTTCTTTTTGCCGAACAGCCAGGTCACGATGGCAGCGCGGACGTTTCCGGCATGCAGGAAGCCGGTGGGCGACGGGGCAAAGCGGACGCGGACGGTCATAAGCGGTTCAGGCCATTCAAGCAAGTTACAGGGACCTGAATACCTAGCAAATCCCTAGTGTAAAGGGAAGTGCATCTTCGGCGGGGTCGCCATGGCCTGGCTGTGCTGGTGGATGGCGCGCCAGCAGAACGTGTCCCGCGCCGGCCTGACGTGATCCATGGCAATGCCGAAACGCCCCGGCTCGGGGGACTGGTCGCGCTGTTCGCGGGCCGTGGACAGCGCGGCGGCATAGGCGTTGCGCGCCATGTCCTGGGCGTCATTGGACGACAGGCCGGTCGCAAGGAGGGTCTCGACGGGCTGGCCCCGGTCATGGACGAACATGGAGCGCTGGTAGCGGTAGACAGAATAAGTCTCCCCTTCGTCCGGGACGGCCGTAAACTGGAGCATTTCCTTATAGGTGCCGAACCCGCCGAAGTCATGGCGGCTCGTCAGCCGGGGGGTATAAAACGCCTCCGGCAGCAACCTGATCTTCAATGCGTCGAAAATGAGATGCAGCATGCCCTTCCATGTTCGCGCAGAGGTATGAAAAAACAGTAAAAACGGGCTGTAATTTTGTCATTCCCGGTAGCCGCTGGTGATGGGGTAGCGGCGTTCGCGACCGAAGGACCGGCCAGTGATCTTTACCCCTGGCGGCGCCTGGCGGCGCTTGTATTCGGCATTGTCCAGCATCTGGGACACTTTACCCACCGTCGCCCGGTCATGCCCTTCGCCGACGAGAGCGTCCACCGAGAGGTCCCGTTCGATGAGGCCCCGCAGGATGGCATCCAGGGTTTCGTACGGTGGCAGGGTATCCTGATCGGTCTGGCCGGCTTTCAACTCGGCGGTCGGCGCTTTGGTAAGAATTCGGTCGGGCATGACCGCGCCGTGCGGGCCGAGAACATAGGCCGGGCGGTTTTCGTTGCGGTAACGGGACAGATCATAAACCAATGTCTTGTAAACATCCTTCAAAACATTGAAACCGCCGCACATATCGCCATAAAGCGTGGCGTATCCCACGGCCATTTCCGACTTGTTGCCGGTGGAGAGCACCATACGACCGCCCGCGTTGGACAGCCCCATCAGGATCAGGCCGCGCGTCCGCGACTGGATGTTTTCATAGGCGGCGGAAGGGGCGGCAGGCGGGATATGCGGCCCCAGCAGCCGGTTGAACGTTTCGACCGGCTGTTCGATGGGGATGACATCGTAGAGAACGCCGAGCATCTTCGCGCAGGCTTCGGCGTCTTCAAGGCTGTCCTTCGAGGTGAAACGGGACGGCATCATCACGCACTGCACCGCGTCCTTGCCCAATGCATCGACCGCGATGGCGGCGCTGATGGCGCTGTCTATGCCGCCGGACAGGCCGATCAACACACCCGGGAAGCCGTTTTTCGTGACATAGTCGCGCAGGCCGGTCGTCAGCGCCCGATAGACGGACGCGAGCGGTTCCGGACGGTCATGGATATCGTCGGCAGTGCAGAGCCAGTGGCTGTTGGCGGTTTTCTCCCATGCGGTATGGTGGGTGGCTTCCGTGAACTCGTCCGCCTGCAAAAGCAGCCGGCCCCCTTCGCTTATAATAAAAGACGCGCCGTCGAACACCAACTCGTCCTGGCCGCCGCACTGGTTGACGTAGAGCAGCGGCAGCCCGGTTTCGTGCACCCTAGCGCGGGCGAGGGCGAGCCGCATATCGTGTTTGGTTTGGTCATAGGGGCTGGCGTTCGGGACGATCAGCAGTTCCGCGCCCTGACGGCGCAGATGGGCGGCGACATCGGCATGCCACATATCCTCGCACACCATGATGCCAAGACGATGGCCCCGAAACGCGACCGGTTCCGGCAGTGGGCCGGGGACGAACACCCGGCCTTCGTCGAAGACGCCATAGGTCGGCAGATGGTGCTTGCAGACGGTCGCCTGAATACGGCCTTCGGCCAGCAGATGCGCCGCATTGTAGATTTTGCCGCCGTCGCGCCATGGCGCGGTGAGGAGGAGGGCAGACTGATAGCCGGCGCTTTCGGCGGCGAACCGGTGCACGAGACGGTCGATTTCATCGAGGAAGGATGGCTTTAAGACAAGATCCTCGGGCGGATAGCCGCAAAGGGCAAGTTCGGGCAGGACGACCAGATCGGTTTTTTGCGGGCCGTCCGACCATACCGCGCGTATTTTGTCGGCATTGTAAGAAAGGTTGCCGACAATCGGGTTGATCTGGGCAATAGTTATATGCAAAATATTACTCATCAATGTGACCCGCAAGCAAAAGACAACGACAACTTACCCGGTTTAAGGGCAGATGGTGAAGGACAAGATTGATGCCGGATAAAAGAACGACATGGTCGCCACTCGTTATGCAGGCGTTGTTTGGCGCCCATGCTCGGGTTATCGAGGTCTCCGCACAAGAACGGCAGACGCTGGACACGATGCAGGAGTTCGAACGTTGCGCCGCCGATGCTAGGGTCAAAATCCGCGAAGTCTATACACAAGAACTTCGGCCTTTGCTGGAATATTATCAGGGACATGGCGGATACTGGAAATGGCGAACGGACCAAGGCAAGGCTATACGCGAAGATACGTCTGACCATTCGGACGATAAAGTAACTTATTTGCCGCCACAACTTTATGTCAATCTCTGGTTGCCGAAAACCGCGCGCCGTTTTCTTCCTGGCTATGGCCGCCTGACGATCCAGTTCGGTGAGCATAGAATTATCCCGGACGGAGACTTCAAATGGTGTTTGACCCATAGAGTCCCTCCTTACGAAAGTCCCCATGCTCTTAAAAAAGGTGACCGGACCGATACTTTGTATGACGGATTTTTTCGTTATCCGGACGATAATTATAAATTTTCGAGTACAGTCGGAGCCGTAGCCGCTGAAATATCGCCTGGCCATATTGCCAAAAAAATGGAAGGCGACCGTTCGCAAGCAATTCTTGGACTGGCCAAGTGACGCCCTCTTTATCAGAATTTTGCCAATTCCCGCCTGAAGCGCGCCTGTTCCCTTAAAAGGGCGCGCAGTTCTTTCATGAGCAGGGCGTTCGGGTCGCGGGCCACGGCGTTTTGACTGGAGCGGGCTTTGCCTTCCACTGTGCGCGGGCCGGTGGCGTGCCGCCAGGGGCGCTGGCGGCGGATGCGGGAGGCCTGAGGCCTGCGGCGTTCCGGCGTCCAGCCTTTCGCCTGTCGCAATTTTGTACGATAAATCTTTGTTGTGGCTGTCATAATTGAGAATCCTTCAGTTCGTCGATTACATTTTTTTTGTAATATGCATACCGCGCTATGTCTTCAATGCTCATTCTGCACTGAGTCTGCGCCTGCAAGGCCAGAGGCAGGCAACCAGACGATTCAAGCGCGGCCAATTTGAACATACGATCGAGGATCAGCGCCTGCTGCCTCAAGGCTTTCGTCGGGTCCTGCCCCGCCCTGGCGGCGTCAAGGCTAGCACGGAGGGCTGCCGCAACGGCGGCAAGGCGGGGGGAAGGAACGGGCGGTGTCCGGAGGCGTCGTTTTTTCATGTCATTATATTAGGAATAAAAGCATATACTGTCAATTGTGAGCATGTGGCATATGCAAGCGTATGCAGAAATACATCTTCTTCCGGTTTGCAGTTTTCGTTCGACCCTATTATCGTTTGCCGATGAAAAACGCGCTGCTCGGTTTTCTGATGCTCATCATGCTGATGCCGGGACTGGCATGCGCGATGCCATCCTGCATGCAGGGCGCGGGTCATCAAATCGCCAGCACGCCCTGCCACGACGGACAGGCCAGCGAAGGAAAAAACCATACGCTGAAACTTTATAAGGATTGCGCCAAAGCCGACCTTCAGTCGGCAGGGAGCGATATCCTTAAAAAGCCCGATTTTTCGAAAGGCGTTTATGCGGCGCTGCGCCCCGAACATGTCGGGGCTGCCGTCTTGCAGCCCGCGGCGTCCCGGACGATACGGGGGCCGCCGGACGACTGGCCCGGGATGACGCGGACGACTCCGCCGATCCTCCTGACCACCTTGCGCATCCGCCAATAGGCGAACCCTTACCGCGAAGACCGGAAAGGGCGGATGGCGTTTTATGATTCCCATCCCTCCCGATCAAATCAACGCCCCGATTTTTTTATGGAGACCGACCAATGAACACGTTTCTTTTCGCCGTCGCGCTGACCGTTTTCGCGACGCCCGCCCTCGCTGAAAACTGCATGGAGCATAAAGATGGCATGGGCGGCATGCACAGCATCATGCACATAGAGGGCGAGGATCCCATGGCGGGCATGCACGATATGGACGCCATGGACAATACCGACTCCATGAGCATGAACGGGTTTTACGGTTCTTATGCGATGTCCCGCGAAGCGTCCGGGACGGCATGGGTGCCGGAGTCCGGGCCGATGGAAGGCATTCACGGCATGGCCGGTGGCTGGACAGGGATGCTCCACGGCTACGCCAATTTCGTCTATGACAGGCAGGGCGGGCAACGGGGCGACGATAAGGCGTTCGGGGAGAGCATGCTGATGCTGATGGCGAGCCGCCCGCTTGGCGCCGGGACATGGGGCGTGCGGACGATGCTTTCCCTCGATCCGTTGATGGGCAAGGACGGCTATCCGCTGCTGCTGCAGACAGGGGAGACGGCGGACGGCGAAGAGCACCTGACCGACCGCCAGCATCCGCACGACCTGCTGATGGAGCTGGCGACGACTTACAGTATGCCGGTCACCCCGGACAGTTCGGCGTTCGTATATCTCGGCTATCCGGGCGAACCGGCGCTGGGCCCCGCCACGTTCATGCACCGGTTTTCGGGCATGGACAACCCGGAGGCGCCGATCACGCATCACTGGCTCGATTCCACGCATATCACCTTCGGCGTGGCGACGGCGGGCTATGTCTGGCGTGACTGGAAGATCGAGGCGTCGGCGTTCAACGGGCGGGAGCCGGACCAGTTCCGCTGGAATTTCGACAGGCTGCGGCTGGATTCCTACGCGGGCCGCCTGACATGGAACCCGGACAAGGACTGGTCGCTGCAGGTAAGCCAGGGGGCCATTCACAGCCCCGAGCAGCTGGAGCCGGGGACTGACCAGGACAGGACAACGGCGTCGGCGATGTACAACAAGTCCTTCGACAAGGGCAACTGGCAGACGACGCTGGCCTGGGGGATGAACAACAGCAATCCGGGACGCATCAATCATGCCGTCCTGCTGGAAAGCGCCGTCGAATGGCAGGACCGGCATACCGTGTTTGGCCGGGCGGAATGGGTACAGAAGGACGAGTTGTTCCATGAGCGCGAACCACAGACCGGGGATGTATTTAACGTCGGCAAGCTGAGTCTTGGCTATATCCGCGACTTCCCGATCGTCAAGCATGTCACGTTCGGAATCGGCGGGCTGGGCAGCGTCTATGCGCTGCCAAACAGGCTGGACGACGCTTATGGCCGCGATCCGGCCTCCGCCATGGCGTTCGCGCGGATCAAAATCAGGTGATATTCAACTTTTCAACCAGACATAAGGAGACATCCATGAAGACCGTTCTTTTGACTTTTCTTGCCCTGATCGTCGCGTTTCCCGCTTTCGCCGCCGAAGCGTGGCTGAAACCCGCGGAGGCGCAATATGTGTGCATGATGAACGACAAGCTTTTCGACAAACCCCAGATTCCGATAGAGATCGACGGCAAGACATATTACGGGTGCTGCGCCATGTGTGCGGACACTTTAAAAAAATCACCGGAAGCGCGCCGGGGCACGGATCCCGTCAGCGGCAGACCTGTCGACAAAGCCTCGGCGGTGATCGGCGCCGGTCCGGACGGCACAACTTATTATTTCGAGAACGACGCCAATTTCAAGACGTTCGCCGACGGCCCGGCCTCGCAGGCACATAAAGAATTAGACGGGATGAAGATGGACGGAAACTGACAGGTTTTCTGTCAAGGCTGCCAGGGGTTCAGGACGGCATAATCGCGTCTCAGGTCGTAATTGTTGCCGAACGCCGTCATAAACCGAAGACCTGCCGCGCGGACTTCCTTCAAGGTTTCCGCATCCGGTTTTTCGACGCCCTGACTGTACAGGGAGAAAAGAATGCCGATTTCAAAGGCGGCGCGGCGGTAGTTTCCTTCGGTTTCGTAAACGGTCTTTTCTGAAAGGGAGATGCATTTCAGGTCGACGAGGTTTTGCGCCCGCAGCGCATTTTCCGCTTTCAGGGTTTCAGGCGACGGATGATCTATAAGATATCTGTAAAGGGGTTTCAGGTCGACTGTGCGCTGGTTTGCTCCCTTGCCTAATACGGCTTCGCCGGGAAAGACTTTTTCCCATGACCGGTCGGGACTCAGTTCCCGCAGACGGAACATATTGGCAAGGGCGGTCACTTCTTTCATTTCGTTAGGGGAAGGAGTGCGGTGCAGTTTCAGGGCCTGCAGAAACCTCAATATGATAACGGCGGTCTCAAGAGACAGGTCGCCAATCGTTTTTGCCTGGTCAGGACTGACGGACTCTCCAGACATCGCCTCCAGCAACATATCCCGCTGGTGCACAAGTCCAGGACGGCTTTGACGGATATCCGCGCGCAGATCATCCATCAGCTCTTCTTTTTCTGTGATCGCGGCCAAGTTGAATGCAACGGAACTCATGCGACGTTCAATTCCCTTTGAGGTTTGGCGTTAATAAATTGCCTGAGATTTTCCACGGTCTGTGCGTCTTCTTTTCTTCTGGCGTCCGCCGGATCAACAGGGAAGGAAGACTGGATCCGGACCCAGTGCGGGTTCCTGGCAAGCAAGGAAACGGGGACGAACGCCAATCGAGAATGTGCGGTCAGGGTATTTTCGCTCGGCTTGTCGTCATGCCGCTTTTCGGGGCGGAAAGGTTGTATGTTTGGGTGAACCCCGGGTTCACGAAAGCAAAATTCTGTGGCGCATGTCTCCCAGTCCATGACCAAACCTTGTATTGTTTTGTACTGTGCTCGTTTTTTTTCAGCCATAAAGACAGGAATTTGGCCCTTCCGCCCTTCAATGTAAAACATCTGGGAAACGCGTATCTCAGGGGCAGGCCTGTCGTTTTCGTCGCCTGTTATTTTTGGCGTCATTTTGCGTGGAGTTTCGGAGCGTGGCATTTCGTAAGAGCGGGCCTGCGCTGCAAGTTTCTTTGCATAGCGGCCACTTAGTTCATCAAGGGCGGAAAGGGTTATGTAGCCATAAAGAGGCGTTCCGGACGGATCGGGCACAATATGAAGCGGGGGCGACCCTTTCACAAACGCAGGTTGTCTGTCCAATTTCAGGGCGGTGAGCGACAATCTGCTCCGGGATAAAACGGGATTTTCCTCTAGCAGTCTCTCTGCGTGCGGAAGGGAAAGGATAACGCCCAGCGGAACGCCGTTAGACTTGAGCACTAGGGCGCCTTTACGGTCAGCCTGTTCCTGCAGTCTGCGCCCGCCGCTTTGATTAAGCTGTCCGACCCGCACGGCAGGGCAGAGTTTTTTACGCGGCATTAATACTCCCTGTTTTTTATAAGGTCGCTGCCTTAAGGCAGCGCTTTAACGGGTTTAAAACCTGCCGTTTTTTACGTCAACAAAAAATAGCTTTTTATTTGCGCAGCAGGTATTCGCGGCTGGCCTTGACCCTTGGGACGCCGCCATATTCGACGATGTCGGCCGTGGCGTAGGTTTCGGGCCAGTTCTCGGGGAGGAAGGAGCCGGTGCCGACGACGTCGACAGGCGCTTTCGCGCCGGCCATGATGCGGCATTTGGCGGGGCCGAACCCCGAAGAGCCGACGATCCTGACCTGGCCGAACCCGGCCTCGTCCAGTTTTTCGCGCATGTGCCATATGGCGGCGGCGGAGACGCCGGGGCCGATCAGGTATTTCTGCTCCTCGGCACTCAGATAGCCGCGGATGACCTGGGGCACGTGGCGTTCGAGGACGGCGTAGGACCGGGCGGGGTCGAGGCCCTCGGCGTACCGGGAGCCGGGCGTGTCGAGGCGGACGGACAGATGGCCCTGCCGCGCGAGATGGGGGAAGGCGCGGGCGCAGGCGAGGCTGTCGGTGACCTCAAGGCCGAAATAATCGACCAGGACGGTGAGCGGCGCGGCGGGCAGGGTGGCATGGAACATCTGCGCCGCCTTCAGCGTGGACCCGGCGTAGCCGATCAGGGCGTGGGGCATGGTGCCGAGACCCCTGTCCTGTCCGAAAAAGCGCGCGCCGCGGTCGGTCGAGGCGCCGATGAAGCCTTTGGCGCCGGACTTGCGCCGCGCCCGCGCGCTGCCCACCGACGCGCCATAGGCCATCAGGTCCACCATGCCGTCACCCGCGCAGTGGCGCGCGCCCATGTCGATGAAGGCGGCCTGGGGCAGGTCGGAACACATGTTCCAGGCGTTCCAGGCCGCGACGCAGGGCGGGCCGAGGCGCTGGAGAAACTGGGTCTCAAGGTCGGCGAGTTTGGTCAGCGGGCCGGTGACGTAAAGGATCGGGTCGCCCGCGCCGACGCGCTTGCCCTCGGGATAGCGCAGGTCGATTTCCGCCGTGAAGCCGCGCGCGGCCTCGGCTTCGCGCAAAAATTCCAGCGCGAGGCGCGGCGCGCAGACGACCGGGCGGCGGATGAAGACAGCGTAGGTGACGGCCTGGTCGCCATGGGCGCGCACGACATCCGCCGTGTTTTTGAAATAGGTGTCGACGCCTGTGGCGACGGTCTGCTCGAAGTCGGACATGACCGGTTTCCTAAAACAACTATTCTGCGGCAACCGGAACCTGACGCTGAGTTTTGCCGGTGCGGAGGGCTTTCAGTTCGTCGGCGACCAGGAAGGCGAGTTCAAGCGCCTGGTTGGCGTTCAGGCGGGGATCGCAATGGGTGTGGTAGCGGTTTGAAAGATCCTCGTCGTTGATTTTCTCGGCGCCGCCGGTGCATTCGGTCACGTCCTGGCCGGTCAGTTCCAGATGGATGCCGCCGGGATGCGTGCCCTCGGCCTGGTGGACGGCGAAGAAGCCTTTGACCTCGCCCAGAACATGGTCGAACTTGCGGGTCTTGTAGCCGCTGGCGCTGGTCATGGTGTTGCCGTGCATGGGGTCGCAGGACCAGACGACGGCGCGGCCTTCGGCCTTAACGGCGCGGACGAGCGGGCTGAGTTTTTCTTCTACCTTTTCGTGGCCCATGCGGGCGATGAGGGTGAGGCGTCCCGGTTCGTTGGCGGGGTTCAGCACGTCGATCAGTTTCAGCAGGGTGGAGGGGTCGAGATCCGGCGGGCATTTCAGGCCGATGGGGTTTTTGATGCCGCGCGCGAATTCGACTTGCGCGCCCTCGGTCTGGCCCGTGCGCGCGCCGATCCACAGGAAATGGGCGGAGCAGGCATAGTAATCGCCGGTCAGGCTGTCGACGCGGGTCAGTGCCTGTTCGTAAGGCAGAAGCAGCGCCTCGTGGCTGGTGTAGAAGTCGGTCTCGCGGATGGCGGGCACGGTCTCGCCTGTGATGCCGCAGGCGGCCATAAAATCGAGCGCTTCCTCGATCCGGTGGGCGAGGCCTTCATAGCGTTCGCCGAGCGCGCTGTCCTTGACGAAATCGAGGTTCCATTTGTTGACGCGGTGCAGGTCGGCATAGCCGCCCTGGGCGAAGGCGCGCAGCAGGTTCAGCGTCGCGGCGGACTGGTTATAGGCGCGGACCATGCGTTCCGGGTCCGGCTGGCGCAGCTGTTCGTTGAATTCATAGCCGTTGATGATGTCGCCGCGATAGGCGGGAATGGTCAGGCCGTTTTTCGTTTCGACGTCGCTGGAGCGCGGCTTGGCGAACTGGCCCGCCATGCGGCCGATTTTCAGAACGGGCAGGGAGCCGGCGAAGGTCATGACGACCGCCATCTGCAGCATCAGGCGGAAGGAATCACGGATCTTGTTAGCGCCGAATTCCGCGAAGCTTTCGGCGCAGTCTCCGCCCTGAAGAAGAAACGCGTTGCCGGACACGACGTTGGCAAGGCTGGCCTGAAGGTTGCGCGCCTCGCCCGCAAAAACGAGCGGCGGCATGGCGGACAGGGTCGCCTCCGCTTTTTTCAGGGCCGCCTCATCCGGATAATCCGGCATCTGGCGGGCAGTCTTCGTTCTCCAGCTTTCAGGGCTCCAGGCCATATTCCTATTGTCTCCGCAGTGCAGCAATCCCAAAGGTTTAGGCAATTTCTCCTCTTACTTCAAGAAATCTCTACAAAACCTTTGGATTCCGGTTGTCCGGGTATTAAGATAACGCGCCGCACCGTTTAAGGAACGATACGACCCATGCATGAAAGCGCCGCCAGGCATGCGCCTGAACCGGGCCTCAAAAGCCTTTTCGATAGCGTCCGTCCCATGGCCGGAACGGTCCAAGCGGAATCGTTTATCGACCCGGAAATCCTGGCGCGCCGGATGGAGGAGATAGAGGCGGCGTTCGCAGACGACATCGCGCGGGTCCGGCCGCTGCTGGCACTGATGACCGGGCCGGACCTCGAAGGCTATGGCGCAAGGACGGCGGCGGTTTTCAGGACATGGGAGCAGGGCGACGGCGGACCCTCGCTTCCCGCCCTGGCGGCTGTGGCGATCGAGGCATTCGGGCTGGACGCCGGAGCGGTTCCGGTCAAAGCGCTTTTCCTGGCGGCGATCCTGGCCGAATATCCGAACGGCCTGCAGTATCATGGTAACGTCCATTACCGGAAGGTGTTGTTTCACGCCATCCGCCTGATCGCCACGCATAACGAACTGAGCCCGGATTCGGGCGCGCCGCTCGACCGGCATGCGATGACGCTGCTGCTGATCGCGGCCTGCGTTCATGACCTCGGACACCAGGGCGGCGACAACCAGCGCAACGGTGTCTATACGCCGGGATACATGGAGCAGCAGGCGGTGGAAATCGCCCGGCCCTATCTGGAGGCGCTCGGCCTGCCGAAAGACGATATCGGCGCGATCGAGACCATGGTGTTCTGCACCGACATCACGTTTTTCGCAGGCGACAACAGCCCCTGCATCCGCATGAAGAAAATCTTCAGGCATTATTACTGGAACGATAAAGGCGAAGACGTTTCGCTGATGACAATGGGAAGATTACGCCGGTTCGAGGACAACCCGGCGCTGACGCTGATGGCGATGATTTTGCACGAGGCGGATATCGCGACGTCGGCGGGGCTCAGCTATGACCAGACCGTGTTAGAGACTATCAACATCATGGAAGAACGCGGCGTCACGACGGCAGGACCGAAGACCGTCCTGAGCTTCCTGCGCGAACAGCTGGGCGAAACGATGTTCACCCAGGCCGGACGCCGCCTGTTCGGCGGCGTCATGGCGGACATCATCGCACGGGCGGAAAAAGAGCAGGCGGCGGGACGAACGACTTTTTACGAGTAACCCATATCAACGCCTAATAAATTGCAAAAATAATGGCTGCATTGTACCGGGCCTTACGGCACGACAGGAAAGGCATAGGATCGATCTGCAGACATCTCGGGAATATTTCCCGCTTGTTCGATTGAATCAGACTTCATAGCTGCAAATGCGCCAAATGTCGTATCAAAATCCAATAGATTACGGATATCCCGCAGATAACCGGTATGCGCTAGAAATCCCATCCATCTAAGGGGCAGATCTTCCAAAGGAAAACCATAGAGTTCGGTCATAGGAATTTCGTCATTATTCCAGTCGGCAAAGTCGGCATCCGGTGTTGGAATAACGTCAACAAACGGATGTGCAGAAAAATTCCTGGTGCTTATATCTCTTTTTCCTCCGAATGTGACGATGATTTTGGCTTCTGACTTTTGCATTCTGTCCAGCCAGGCAGGATCACTGTGTTGTGGGCTTAATGAAACTGCATTATTAAATTCATCGCCCATAAAAAGGCCTCTTAAAGCTTTTTGAGCGAAGGAGGGAATAGGATAGCGGGGAATATGCGCAACAATTACCACATCGGCTGCATGGTCGGTCTCAAGGTAATCCTGCCCATCTTTCAGATTCCAGGTTCGTACAGCAAAATCGGGATCCACAGGAGCGCCTGACTTTAAAAGATACGCCAAAGTCATAGTCAACAGACATGCATCTGAAGGATGAGAACGCCCGATTTTTTCTTTTAATCCCTCAGGGCAATTTATGCCGCCGGGTATATCAATGGTTCGTATAACAGGCGTATCCGTTCCTGCCCGGGCAACAGAGGCGCGGCACAAAGCCTGAATCGTTTCGAGATTGTAAAAATAAAGGCTGTGTTTAGTCGGCGGCTCAGCAATAATATCATCGAAAAGCATAATATTAACCTTTGTAAAAACAGCATTTTTTACAATATCTCAAAGATAAATAATATGTCAATTTTAGGGGTGGCAACTTAATGCATAAAGCCTGGCCACCAAGTTTTAAGCCAAAAGTCCCCGTTCCATAAACCTGCTCATGCTTTCGCGAGCAGCTGGCCGAAACGATGTTCACCCAGGCGGGGCGCCGCCTTTTCGGCGGTGTCATGAAGAATATTATCGCGCGGGCGGAAAAACAAAAAACAGCAGGACAGGCAAATTTTTACGCGTGGCAGGCGTGTACTAATATCTAATCAGAAAAGCAAGTTTTATACTTTCCACCCCGAATGGATGGCGGCGATTCCGAAGGTCAGGTCAGTGACCCGGGATTGGGTAAACCCTGCCTGGTCCATACGTTTGGCCAAAGCCTTGCGGGAGGGGAATTTTCTTATGCTTTCGACCAAATACTGGTAGCTGTCGCGGTCTTTCGCGACAACCTGGCCCATGCGGGGGATGACTTTATAAGAGTAGGCGTCGTAAAGCCGGGACAGGACCGGATCGTCGACATGGGAGAATTCCAAGCAGTAGAACCGCCCGCCGGGGCGCAGGACGCGCGCGGCCTCGGCCAGGGCGGTGTCGATGCGGGTCACATTGCGCAGGCCGAAAGCGATCGTATAAACATCGAAGCTGGCGTCCGGGAAGGGAAGGGATTCCGCGTTGCCGGTCAGCCAGTTGAAATCGCGCACCCAGCCGCGATTGGCCGCGCGGTCGCGTCCCACGTTCAGCATGGCTTCGTCGAGATCGAGGATGGTAATGTCTGTGCCCGGTCCGGTGGCTTTGCGGAGCCGGAACGCGATGTCGCCGGTGCCCCCTGCCACGTCGAGATAATCCAGGCCCGCACGGGGGCGGATGGCGCGAATGAAACGGTCTTTCCAGAGGCGATGCAGGCCGCCGGACATCAGATCGTTCATCAGGTCATAACTGGGGGCAACGGAATCGAACACGCCGCGCACAAGCGCGGTTTTTTCCGCCGCCACGACGCGGCGTTCGCCAAACCAGTTCTGCTCAGGATCAGGCTGCTGCATGCTCGCGCTGGCAATATTCCATGAAATCGATAGCCTGCCATGAATCCCCCGCACGGCGGAGCATGGCCATGAACGAGACTATATCAGGGCCGCGCAGTTCGGGCAAAGTGTCAAAGTGAATGAGGCCGCCCAGGAATTCCTCGTTGACGGACACTAGAGAGGGCGAGGCACGGTCAAGGAAAGTCAGGCCCAGAACGTCGACGGCGCTATCGGTACATTTAAAGCAATCGTGCAGGAAGCCTTCGATAACAAAGGCGACCGGCGCCTGATCGGCCATCAAACCCAGCGTTTCGGCGGCAAGCGCAGGCGTGGAAACCGTCCGGATCTGGCGGGCGGTCCCGATACGGGTCAATTCTGTGCGGAGGAGCCTGTTGGGGTTGCGCCTTTTGAAAAAGGCATTCAAGCAATACGCGGTACGCAGTTCCATTCGATCCTTCCCTTGGGGAAAATACTGAATATAGTGAAGGCGAGAGTAAGCGTGTCCGCTTATCCCATGCAAGAAAGTTTTGTGCATGGCAGTATATCCATTCGGGCTTGGCAAGAATTCATGAGTTTAATCAAGGCGATGGCAACGGTGGGCGGGCTGACGGGCGTGTCAAGGATCGCCGGGTTCGTCCGCGATATCCTGACCGCTTCGTTCCTGGGAGCCGGACCGGTTGCCGACGCTTTTTTCGTCGCGCTGAAGCTTCCCAACTTCTTTCGCAACGTCACGGCGGAAGGCGCGTTCAGCGTCTCCTTCGTGCCGATTTATACCGAGACGCTGCATAAAAAAGGCGAGGGCGAGGCGGCACGGTTCGCGGGGCAGGCCTTTTCTGTAATGCTGTCGATCCTGAGCGTGTTCACCCTGGCGATCGTCCTGGTGATGCCCTGGGTGATGTTCGCCATCGCGCCGGGATTCGAGCAGGGGACGGAGCGGTATGAGATCGCCGTAGAACTATCGCGCATCACCTTTCCTTACTTATTACTGATGTCGCTGAGCGCCCTTGCAGGCGGAATGCTGAACGCCCATGAAAAGTTCGGGCCTTTCGCGAGCACGTCAATCTTCTTCAACCTGTGCCAGATCGCGGCGATGCTGTTCGGCGACAGGCTGTTCGGGTCGCCGGGGCATGCGCTGGCCTGGAGCGTGACCGTTTCAGGCGTGATCCAGCTGGGGCGCCTTCTTTGGTACTTGCGCAAATATAAAATAACGCTGCCGATGGTGCGGCCGCGGATGACGGGAAACGTGAAGAAGCTGTTCGGGCTGATGGGACCGGGCATCCTGGGAGCCGGGATCATCCACATCAACCTGTTCGCGGATATCGTCATCGCGTCCATGCTGCCCATCGGGGCGATTTCGGCGATTTACTATGCCGAACGGCTGTTCCAGCTGCCGCTCGGGATCGTCGGGATCGCGGTGGGCACGGCATTGTTGCCGCTTCTGACCAAGGCGCTGGCGGCGGAGAACGCGGCAGAAGCCAAAGACCTGTTCAACCGGGCGCTGGAATATTGCCTGTTTTTCACCATGCCCGCCGCGGTCGCGCTGATGGTCGCGCATCATGAACTGATCACCGTGCTTTTCCAGCGTGGAGAGTATACGCCGGAAGACGCGGCGCGGACGTCGCCCGCGCTGGCCTGCCTTTCGATCGGGCTGCCCGCCTATGTGGCGGTGAAAATATTCTCCTCCGCCTACTGGTCGCGCCAGGATACGCGGACGCCGGTCAGGATCGCAGCGTCAATGGCGATGGTGAACATCGTGGTGGCGCTGGTGATGACACGGTTTATCGACGTAGCGGGCATTGCGCTGGCGACAGGATTGTCAGGATGGGTGCAATGCTTCTTCCTGTGGCGCGGGCAGAGAGAGAACGAGGCGACGCGGTTCGACGAGCGCCTGAAACACCGGGTTCCACGAATATTCCTGTGCGCAGGTGTGATGGGAGCAGCTCTGTACGCAATTACATTCTGGTTCAAGGAATGGTTCTATGGCGCTGAATTGTATCGCCTTCTGGCGCTGGGAATCCTGACAGGCGGCGGCGGGGCGGTTTATTTCACCTGTGCGCATGCCCTGCATGTGTTCAAGATGAACGACGTAAAGAAATACCTGACAAGGCGGCGCAGGGCCGCACTGCCGAAGACGGTGGAAATGATTGAAGAAGTGAACGAGATCGACTAGGTAGCTTAAGGGCATTAGAGGATAGTCATGAAGAGACGGATTTTATCGGGGATGCAGCCGACCAACAGGCTGCAGCTGGGGAATTACCTGGGGGCCCTCAAGAACTGGGTGGCGTTGCAGGACCAGGATTTTGAATGCCTGTTCTGCGTGGTCGACCTGCACGCGATCACGGTGCCTTATGAGCGCGACCAGCTAGCGAACGCCACGCGGGAGACGGCGGCGGCGTATATCGCGGCAGGCATCGACCCGGCCCGGCATACGATTTTCGCGCAGTCGGCGGTGCACGAGCATTCGCAGCTGATGTGGCTTCTGGCCACGATGGCGCAACTCGGCAAGCTGGAGCGGATGACGCAGTTCAAGGAAAAATCCGGGAAACACGCGGAACGGACAGGGCTGGGGCTGTTCGCCTATCCTGTGCTGATGGCGGCGGACATCCTTGTCTACAAGGCGACCCATGTGCCGGTCGGGGAAGACCAGAAGCAGCACCTGGAACTGGCGCGGGACATCGCGTCGACGTTCAACACGCGTTACGGCGTCGATTTTTTTCCGCAGCCGGAGCCGCAGATCCTGGGCGAGGCGACGCGGGTCATGTCGCTCCGCGACGGAACCCAGAAGATGAGCAAATCGGCGGAGTCCGACATGACGCGGATCAACCTGACCGACGATGCGGACACTATCGCCAATAAAATCAGGAAGGCGAAAACCGATCCTGAACCGCTGCCGGAAACACTGGACGGGTATGAGGGAAGGCCGGAAGCGCTGAATCTCGTAACGATCTACGGGGCGCTGGCGGAAATTCCGCGCGCACAGGTGATCGCGCAGTTCGCCGGAAAGTCGTTTTCCGAATTCAAGCCGGCGCTGGCCGATATGGCCGTAGCCAAGCTGGGGCCGATAACGGCGCGGATGAACGAATTGCTGGCCGATAAAGGCGAGATCGACAGGATCATGGCCCGCGGGGCAGAAAAGGCGCAGAGCCTGGCGGCGCCTGTCGTCAAGGAGGCCATGGATATCATGGGATTCTGGCGCGCTCAGGCCTGACGCAGGGAATTTTTCCGCCTTTCGGGCGTTCATACCATCTGCCGCTTCGCTCAGGATAGAGAATATGATCACCCGCAAGAAAGACCTTCGCACAGGCCGCCCGGTCTGGACTGCTTACAGAACGCCTGTGGTCCCGGTCCAGGCTTTAAAAAGCGATATAAAGGCGGATGTCGCCGTGATCGGGGCGGGGATCAGCGGCGCCATGGTCGCGCAGGAACTGGCACAGGCGGGATTTTCGGTCGTCATCCTTGACCGGCGCGGTCCCCTCAAAGGGTCCACGGCGGCTTCCACCGCCCTGCTTCAATATGAGATCGATACACCCATAAGCGAACTTTCCAAAAAGATCGGGATGGACAATGCCGTGCGCGGGTGGCGTCGCTCGAAGCTGGGGCTGGAAAGTCTGGCAATGAAGATATGCGAACTCGATATTCCGTGCGATTTCGAGAGGCGCAGCTCGATCTACCTGAACGGCAACATCCTTGACGATGCAGGCTTGCGGGAGGAGCAGGCGATACGGAACGCGGCAGGGCTGAGGACGGAATATCTGGACCGCAGGGCGCTGGAGGCGCAATTCGGGATCAGGAAGCGCAGCGCGCTACTGGGGCGGGACGAGCTGTCGGTCAACCCAAAGAAACTGGCGGCAGGATTTTTGCGGAAAGCGGTTGAAGACGGGGCAAGGATTTACGCGCCTGTTACGGTCGACAATGTGGACGCCCATAAAACGGGCGTGACCGTCACGACGGCGGAAGGGCCGGTCGTCCGCTCCAAGCATGCGGTCTTCGCGACAGGATACGAGATTCCGACATTCATCCCTTTGAAAAAACATAAAATCCATTCGACATGGGCTTTGGCAACGAAGCCGCAGCCATCGAAGCTATGGCCCGGGCGCACTTTCATCTGGGAGGCGGCGGAACCATATCTTTATATGCGCGCCACTCCGGACGGGCGGGTTATCTGCGGCGGCGAAGACGAGACTTTTTCGGACGAGGCGAAACGGGACAGCCTGATTGGCGAAAAGACGGTCGCGCTGCAACGCAAGCTGCGGGCTTTGTTTCCGGCCCTGGATACGGACGCGGAATTTTCATGGGCCGGGTCGTTCGGCGGCAGCGCCACGGACATGCCCTCCATCGGACCGGTGCGGGGACTGCCCAACTGTTTTGCCGTGCTGGCGTTCGGGGGCAACGGCATTACGTTCAGCCGGATCGCGGCAGAGGTCATCCTTTCGATGCTGACAGGCCGGGACGACCCCGAATCCGATTTGTTTAAGCTGGCCTGATATTTCCTTATTTACTTTGCTTTCTTTGTGTTTCAGACTCTATAGTAAGTTTTTGTCGGGGATTATGGAATGCGCATATTAAGGATACTGGCTATTGCAGGGCTCATGGTTCTGGGAGGCATAAGCGCCGCCAAAGCCGACTATTATGTCTGGCGCGACGCCAAGAGCGGCATGAGCCTTTCCTATCCCGACAGCTGGAAAATCGTCAATAACGAACAGCCGGACGACGTGCTCACCATCATGGCCCCATCCGACAGGGCCATGGCGGCCTGCCGGGTCAGGGTGCGCGACGATTTGCGCTATTCGATTTTCCCCATGCGCTACAACGACGAAATCCAGCAGATCGACTTCAGTGAAGCTTTCTGGAAAAAATATCTCGGGGAATACAGCAATCCCCAGATCAGCACGCAGGCCAACGGCACCGGCCTTGGCCTGGGGTATGCCGGGTATGCGGAAGCCGGTTACTGGGACCAGGTGCCGGGCGCACGGATGCAGAAAGGCGCGCTCATGTTCGCCTCGCTGTTCAACAATCACCTGTATGTGCTTGAATGCTCTTCGCACTACAAAGCGTTCATGGACTGGAAAGGCGATTTCCTGGCCATCGCCAGTTCGGTCGATTTCAGACATATCCAGACGCCGCTGATCAACGGCAATTACCGCAATTTCCTGCGCGACCCGCGCATGCGGTTCATCAATCCTGACGGCAAGACTCTTACCTTCTACTGACGTCCAGAGAATCGGAGGCTCCGGCCCGGAAAAGATTGCGGTTTCCGCACTCTAGCCGTATCTTCTGATTTCAGGTTCCGATGTCAGGCTTCCGTTCATGCTGGTTTACCTTCCTATCGCCGAAATCACCGTCCATGCTGAGGCGATCCTGTTGCTGGGCGCGGCCGTGGGGTTTCTTTCGGGCGTTTTCGGCGTGGGCGGAGGGTTCCTGACCACACCGCTTCTGATCTTCATGGGCATGCCGCCGGATATTGCGGTCGGGACACAGGCCAACCAGCTGGTCGCGGTCAGCACCAATGGCATGCTGGGACACTGGCGAAAAGGGAACGTGGACGTCAAGCTTGCGCTCGTCATGTTCGTGGGGAGCCTGCTCGGCACGTTCCTGGGGGTGTTCCTGTTTCGTATCGTCCAGCATTTCGGGCAGGTCGACCTCGTGATCCCCGTCATGTATATCGTGCTTCTAAGCTCCATGGGTTCGCTGATGTTAAGCGAAAGCGTCATGGCCGCGCTTAACAAGACCAAGAAGGAAACGCGCCTGAGGCTGCGTCACCATCCGGTTTTCCAGGCATTGCCCTACAAGATGCGGTTTCCTCGTTCCCGTATGTATGTAAGCGTGTTCATGCCCGCAGGCATCGGATTTATCGGAGGTATCCTGGTATCGATGCTGGGCGTCGGGGGTGGATTTATCCTTGTCCCGGCGATGATCTATCTGCTGGGGATGCCACCCCTTCTGGTGGCGGGGACGTCGCTGTTTCAGATCCTGCTGACGTCCATCGTCGCCACGATCGAGCATGCCTATACCAGCCATACGGTCGATCTGATGCTGGCCGCAATGCTGATTTCCGGGGGAGTCATCGGCGCACAGGCAGGTGTGAGGGTCGCAAAGCGGCTCAAGGGAGTCTATGCACGGATCCTGCTGGCCCTGTTACTGCTGCTCGTCAGCTTCCAGCTGGCGGGGACACTGCTGATCAAGCCGCATGACGCGTATTCGATTTCGGTGCCGTTATGAGGCTGCTGTTTCTTCTTTTAATCGTGCTGATCTCCCATCCGGCGCTGGCCGCCATTCCCACGCTGAACGTCAACCTGACCGACGACCATGTCGATATCACGACAGGATTTAACGGAGAGAGGCTGACGCTGTTCGGCGTGCGCAGGGAAAAGGGCGATGTCGTGCTGGTGGTGCGCGGGCCCGGATCATCGGTCACCGTGCGCCGCAAGGAACAGGTCTTGGGCATCTGGATGAACAACGAGTCCGTGACATTTGAAAATGTTCCGCTTTATTACGACGTGGCGATGAGCAATCCGCTCGACAGGATCGCAGGACCAGACGTTATGGCGGGCCATGAAATCGGTTTGTCCAACATGGAGTTTCGCTATACAGGCCAGGAAGACGAAGACGTGGTCGACCGGTTCCGCGAAGCATTGATCCGGACGCGCCAGCAGCACGGCCTGTTTCCCCTGGAGCCGCGCAAGATCAGGTTCATGGACGGGAATTTCTTCCGGGCCGATTTCTACCTGCCGCCCAACGTGCCGACGGGGATTTATACGATCGACGCCTATCTTTTCAAAAACGGCCAGATTTCAAGCCTGAAGCAAACCACTTTGCGTGTAGCGCAGGTCGGTTTTAACGCCCGGCTTTACGATTTTGCAAACAGGGGCGCGCTGCTTTATGGTCTGGCAGCGGTTTTCCTGGCCTTCGGGACGGGGTGGGTGGCACATTACTTTCTCCGCCGCGAATAGACATTAGGGGGATTTATGGATACAGCGCCCAGTATTATCGACGCCGAGATCGTGCCGCGCCAGGGGCGGCGGGGAGATGGCGGAGTCTACCTGGTCCTGGCCGACGAAACGGAAGAGTTCAGGATCGCCCTGCGCTATGCCGCCAGACGGGCACAGACGCACCGCGCCCATCTCGGCATCCTTCACGTGGTGTCGGTGGACGAATTCCAGCACTGGGGCAATGTCGAAAACATCATGAAACAGGAATTGCGGGAACAGGCGGAGAAATACATCTGGTCCGTCGCCCGCGATGTGCATGAACTTAACGGGACGATCCCTGCGCTCTATATCAAAGAAGGAAACCGTCAGGACGCGCTGGTTAACCTGATCAACGAGGATATGACGATCCGGGTCCTGATGCTGGGCGGTGGTACGACGTCCGCAGGGCCGGGGCCGATGGTCAGTTACTTTACCGGTAAAGGACTGGCGCGGCTGCGGATCCCGGTGGTCGTGGTGCCGGGTCATCTCGACCCCCAGAAAGTCGACGCGATTTCATTATAGAAAGGTTGTCATGTTCATACAAACCGAAGAAACGCCCAACCCGGCGACTTTGAAATTCCTGCCGGGCAAGGCAGTCATGCCCAAGGGAACGGCGGAGTTCAAGTCTTTGGCGGAGGCGTCCTCCTCGCCGCTGGCGAAGAGGCTGCTATCCATCGAAGGCGTCACAGGCGTATTTTTCGGTCACGATTTCGTTTCGGTGACCAAGCGGGAGGGGCGTGAATGGATGCTCCTGAAACCCCACGTCCTGGGTGCGATCATGGAGCACTATATGATCGGCCTGCCCGCAGTCGAAGGTACCCAGCAGGAATCAGGCGCAGACGATCTTCATGACCCTCTTGTGCTGCAGATCAAGGAGCTGATCGAAACCCGTGTGCGGCCCGCCGTGGCGCAGGATGGCGGCGACATCACCTTCGTGCGGTTCGACGACGGAGTCGTCTATCTGAAAATGAAGGGTGCGTGCGCCGGCTGTCCGAGTTCGACCCTGACCCTGAAATCAGGAATAGAAAACATGCTGAAGCATTATGTCCCCGAGGTCAGGTCCGTAGAGCAGGAGGGTCTTTCCTAACCGCCCGCGGGAGGGTCGTCCATGCCGCCGGCAATATAAGGGACGGTGGAAGGGTTGGTCAGAAGAAGGCCGAACCAGCGCCAGCGCACAGGATCGTCGGGACCGGCGGGAGAAACCGGAAGGGTGCAGTTGACCCGGACACGATCGGAGTCGAGATTGTGCCTGGGCCGGATTTCCACACGGTTTTCACCTACGGTTTCAATGGAAGGCGCTTCCTGATCAGAAACATAGCAGGACAGCGACGACAGTTTTTTTTCCAGTGATTTCGCAACGGTGAAGCCGATGAGGGGCTGCGCCGTCGCAAGGTGCGGATCGGCGGGCTGGACGCCAGTCACTGGAAAAGGAAGAGCATCCGCCGCCATGCGGAAACGGTCGAGGTCGCCGTAAGATTCCGTCATGCTGAAACGCGGCAGGGCGAACATGTCGGAGCCTGCATAGGATACGCCCGATTGCTGACCGAACGCGGCCCTGAAGCCATTGCGTTCAACGAGGGAGCGGATGCGAAGACTGTATTCGCCGAACGGGTAGGCAAACAAAGCGGGTTGCTGGCCAAGTTCATCGCGAAAGCGGGCCTTAGCGGTATTGATCTGGCGCAGGATTTCGGAGTCGGAAAGGTCGGCAAGGTGCATATACGCGGCGCTGTGCAGGCCAATGGTCACCAGCTTGTTGCGGTTCAGGCGCCTGATATCGTTCCAGGTCAGGTAATCACCCAAACCACCGTCGGCCAAGCCCGGGGCTATAAATACCGTGAACGGCATATTTCTTGACAGCAGCAGGGGGGCAGCCGTCTCCAGTACGGATTTATGACCGCCGTCAAATGTTATGGCAACGCTGCGATCCGGAAGAGGCCGGCCCGATTTAAGAGCCTCAACAATATATGCCAGAGGCAATACGGTGTAGCCGCCATGTTCCAGTTCCTCCACGTGGCCGCGAAACTGATCTTCGCGAATATTATTGGCGGGATCGCTGTCGTCGCCGACGCGATGATAGACGAAGACGACTGCCGATGGCTGGTCGGCCTGAGCGGCGCCCTGGCCAGTCATGGTCTGGCCCCGGACGGGCTGGGCCGCAAGCGATAATGCCAGCAGCAGGACAATCGGGCGAAGGAAGGACATGGCATCGATTATAATGAGTGCGGCGCAAAAAACCAGTGACGCAAGGCGTTTAATTTGACCAGATCATAACCTGAGGTTAAGAAATAGGCATGAATCAGGCAGACATCAACGAGAAGCCGGTGATACTGGCGCTGGATTCCGCCATGGCGGGGTGTTCGGCCGCAGTCAGAGACGGGAACGGGCAGAGCTTTGCCGAGACCGTGCCCATGGCACGGGGGCAATCCGAGCAGCTGGTGCCGATGATGAACAGAGTGATGAGTCAGGCCGGGGTGACTTATGGAGCGCTGTCGCTGGTCGCAGTGACGATCGGCCCGGGGGCGTTTACGGGGCTGCGCATCGGGCTGGCGGCGGCGCGCGCTCTGGGGGTGACTTTAGGCGTTCCTGTCGCGGGCGTAACGACGATGGAAACGCTGGCAAAACAATATACACCACAGGCGAAAGGGCGGTTTGCCGTCCTGCTGGAAACAAAGCGGGAAGATTTTTATATCCAGTTTTTTAGCGCGGAAGGACAGGCGATCAGCGAGCCAGGCGGGCATACCCATGCCGAGATCTTCGCGATGCTGGAACCGGGAGACAGCATTATCGGCGACGCGCTGGAACGATTTTCCTCTTTTGCAGAAAGCGCAGGACCGGAGGCCATCGTCAGCGGATTCGAGTTGCCCGACCCTCGCATTATAACTGAAATAGCGCTTGAACAATGGCTTTCAGGTTGTTTAAAGCCGACGGAGCCGATGTATCTCCGGGAAGCGGATGTCAGCCAGGCTAAAACCAAGGCGCGGCAAATCGAAGGATTTCAAGACAGTTCTTTTTGAAGGTGTATTAGATGCAAAGGATAACATAAGAAACGAACAAGTAAGAAAACTTTGTGGCGCTAATGTGACTTTATATTCAAGATTTTCATTCTTTAGTTATATTTTTAAAAATAACTTGAACAAAATGATTAAAAATGATTATTAGCAATAAATCCAAACAGATTTTTCTATTGTTTTAAGGGGAACACTATAATGACAGACTCCAACGAACGCGAAACATTGCTTGAACTAACCACCGAAATTGTTTCAGCATATTTTTCAAATAATCAGGTGCGTCCTGAAGACATTCGCACCGTCGTCCAGAGCGTCCATTCGACGCTGGCCGGTCTCGGCGGCAGCGCCCAATCACCGGTGTCTTCACATCTTTCCACGGAGCGCCCGGACCCGGCCGTGCCTGTGAAAAAATCCATCACCGCAGATTTTATCGTATGCCTGGAAGACGGCAAAAAGCTGAAAATGCTGAAGCGCCACCTTAAAACATCCTACGACATGACGCCGGACGAATACCGCGAGCGTTGGGGCCTGCCTTCGGATTATCCGATGGTCGCGCCGAACTACGCACGCCAGCGCAGCCGCCTGGCCAAGGAAATCGGCCTGGGCACGCAACGCCGCAATGGCGGCCGCAAGAAAAAAGCGGCCTAGGAAAATCAGTCATTTGGATTTCGGTTGTCCCGGGCAGCGCCGACGTGCTGCCCGGGATTTCATTTGCCGAGAACGCGGCTCCGCGATGCCGCAGCCTGGACAGCTTCGGTCATCAGGTTTTCAAGCGCGTTTTCATCCATCAGAATTTTGAGCGCGGCTTCGGTGGTGCCGCCCGGGCTGGTGACGTTTTTTCTTAAATCAGCCGCCCCTGCACCCGGATCGCTGGCTGCGAGGGCCGAAGCGCCGATCACCGTCTGGCGGGCCAGAGTCATGGCCATGTCTTTCGGCAGGCCCGCCTTCCTGCCCGCCGCGGCCAGGGTTTCGATGAGCAGAAAGACGTAGGCGGGGCCACTGCCGGATACAGCGGTGACTGCATCCATCATTGATTCATCGTCAATCCATTCCACCTGGCCCGCCGCCTTCAATAATGCATCGGCCTGGTGTTTCAGGGCGGGCGAAACGCGGCCATTGCATACCGCAACGGTTATGCCCTGTCCGATGGCGGCAGGCGTATTGGGCATGGCGCGGACGATGGGAAGATCGTTTCCAAAACGGCGTTCAAAGCTGGCGATGGACTGACCGGCGGCGATGGAAAGGATGAGCGTGGCAGGCCCGAGTTTCGGTTTCAGCGCGGCGCAGGCTTCGTCCATGGCCTGGGGTTTGACGGCAAGGACGGCGACATCCGAGGGCGGGATATTTTCAGCGGCGGCGTACCAGCGTATGGACGGAACTGATTTGAACTCTTCAGGAAGTCCTTGCGGTTCGACGACTTCGAAAACGGCCGAAGGCATGACTGCCAGCCATCCGCGCAGCAACGCGGCGCCCATTTTGCCGCATCCCAGTAATGTGATGACGGGCATGCCGGCCTTCCTCAGGCCTGGCCTGCCGAGTCGCTGAGAGCCAGGGCCAACAGGGCTTCGTCCGGCGAGAACGTGCCGGACAGCATGGTGAAGACGTTATAGTAACGATCGCATTCGGCGAGCGCGACTTCGACCAGGTCCTCGACATGATCGGTCCCGGCGGAATGGGTCCAGCCACGGAACATGCAGGTGTGGCGAAAACATGGGACGCCGGTGTTTTCCTGGATAATGAAGTGGCCGAGCCAGAGGCGGGCGTTCACGACCTGGAGCGCGCGGGCGAGCGAGTCGCGGCGTTCGGCAGGGACGGACATGTCGAATTCGCAGAAAAACTGCATCGCGCTGTATTCCTGCTGCCATACAAAGGTAATGCGGTATGCGCCGTGGCGGCTGCTCAGGACGACAGACAGTTCATCGTCGGTCGGGCGGTCAAAGACCCAGTCCTGGTTGGCCAGGACGTCTTCGACGCTATCGAGCGGGTTGCCGGAGCCTTCAACGGTTTCGCGGTTTTCGTTCATGCTTTTTTGCCTTTTTTGGAGCTTGCTTTGGCCTTGGGCGCGGCAGGTTTTTTAGCCGGTTTGCCGTCCAGGCGTTCCATCAGGGCGGCCATATTCTTTTCAAGTTTAGCTATACGCGCTTCGGCCCGGTCAAGATCCTCGCGCGGCACGAGATCGAGACGCGCCGCCAGTTCGTCGATACGGGTTTTAATTTCGCTTTGCACCTGTTGCTGGACACCGCTCAGTATATTGACAGCGCCGCCCGCCATGCGGGCTATATCGTCGAACAACTTAGGGTCCGGTTTCATCGTCATCTTTCGCAATGAAGCGCAACAGCGAAATGGAGTAGCAGGAGTCCGGACAGCCTGGCAAGATCAAAGTTCTGTGGATATAAGCCGCTTGCGTCTTGCAGCCTTGAATCGTAAGAAGGACTCTGGTTCGGCGTTTATATTTTAAAGGTGGAAAACATGTTTATCGTGACGGGCGGCGCAGGGTTTATCGGATCCAACCTTGTGGCAGGGCTGGAGGAGCGGGGACTGACCGATATCGTCGTCTGCGACGTGTTGGGCAACCAGGACAAATGGCGAAACATCGTGAAGCGCGAATTGCGCGACATCGTCAAGCCGCAAAACCTGATGGAATTCCTCGACCTGCACAAGAACGAGATCGAGGTCGTCTTTCATCTGGGCGCGATTTCGTCGACGACCGAATGGGACGCCGACCTGATCGTCGATAACAATTTTACGCTGTCGCGCAATTTGTGGAAATGGTGCGCGCGGAACGGGGTGCGGCTGATCTACGCCTCTTCGGCGGCGACTTATGGCGGCGGCGAGCACGGCTTCGTCGACAATGACGCGCCCGAGTTTCTGGCGGGGCTTCGGCCGCTGAACCCTTATGGCTGGTCGAAGCATCTGTTCGACAGGCGCATTTCAAGGCTGGTTCATGATAAGGAAAAAGCGCGCGAGCCGTTGCCGCCGCAATGGGCCGGGCTGAAATTTTTCAACGTTTACGGACCCAACGAGTATCATAAGGAAGAACAACGCAGCGTCGCCTGCAAGCTGTACCCGCAAGTCGCTGCGGGCGCGGCGGCGCGCCTGTTCAAATCCGAAAACCCGCAATATCCGGACGGCGGACAGATCCGGGATTTCGTTTGGGTCGGCGACTGCATCGACGTCATGCTGTGGCTGTACGACCATCCTGAAATTTCCGGATTGTTCAACGTGGGGTCGGAAAAAGGGCGCAGCTTCAAGGATCTGGCCGAAGCCGTGTTCAGAGCCGCAGGAAAGGCTCCCAAGATCACCTATGTCGATATGCCGAACGAATTGCGGCATAGATATCAGTATTTCACCGAGGCCGATATCTCCAAGCTGCGCAAGGCGGGATATACGAAGCCGATGACGACTCTGGAAGACGGCGTCGGCGTCTATGTGAAGAAATATATGTCGCTGGTCGATCCGTACCGGTAAGGGAACGCCATGACATTTCCCGATATCGATCCTGTCGCGCTCGCGGTCGGGCCTTTTCAGATCAGATGGTACGCCCTTGCCTATCTCGCGGGGTTTCTGCTGGGCTGGCGGTATATCCTTTACCTTGCGGGCCTCGATAAAGATCAGAAAGTAACACGCCAGCATATCGACGATTTTCTGACCTGGGCTATCGTCGGGGTCATGCTGGGCGGGCGCCTGGGCTATGTGCTGTTTTACCAGGCCGGGCTTTATGTCCAGGATCCGCTGGAGATCTTCAGGATCTGGCACGGGGGCATGTCGTTTCACGGCGGGGCGCTGGGCGTGATCATCGCCATGATCTGGTTTTCCGCCAAACATAAAATTCCGGTGCTGCGCCTGACCGACCCTGTCTGCTGCGCGGTGCCGATAGGGCTTTTTTTCGGCCGGCTGGCGAATTTCGTGAACGGAGAACTGTTCGGCCGACCGACCTCCGCGCCTTGGGGAGTCGTCTTCCCGCATGGCGGGCCGGAGCCGCGCCACCCGAGCCAGATTTATGAGGCCGGGCTCGAAGGGCTTCTTCTGTTTTCGGTCCTGGCCGTTCTTGCCCATAGAGATTCCATCCGAAACAGGCCGGGGATATTGTCGGGAATTTTCCTGATCGGATACGGGCTGAGCCGGATCACGATCGAATGTTTCCGGGAACCGGACGAGCAGATCGGATATTTGATGGGCTTGTTTACCATGGGACAGATCCTGAGCGTGCCGATGATCATCTTTGGATTGGCCCTTATCTGGCTGGCCTTTGCCCGAAACGCTGCAATGGACGTTTCAGCCTCTCCCGGAGGGAGAGGCTAGGGCGTCATGGCGCTGCTCGATATCATCGCGCGGGAAATCGCGCATAACGGGCCGATGGACGTCGGGGCGTTCATGATGCTGGCCCTCGGCCATCCCCGTTTCGGTTATTATATGAATCGCGACCCGCTCGGGGCTTCGGGCGATTTCACCACAGCGCCGGAAGTCAGCCAGATGTTCGGAGAACTTGTGGGCGCATGGGCGGCCGACCAGTGGCAGGGAATGGGGGCGCCTATATCGTTCACCATGGCGGAAGCCGGCCCGGGCCGCGGCACGCTGATGTCGGACTTGTTGCGCGCGACACGGGGCGTGCCTGGCTTTCACGACTCATTGTCTTTGCATCTGCTGGAAACCAGCCCGACCTTGCGGGAGCGGCAGGCGGACGTGCTGAAAGGATGGAAGCCGGCATGGCATGACGATCCATCCGTGTTTCTGGAGTCCGGCGGCGGGCCGCTGATCATGGTGGCCAACGAGTTTCTGGACGCCTTACCCATACGGCAGCTGCAAAAGGAAAAAGGGCGCTGGCAGGAAAGGCGGATCGGCATCGGCGCGGAAAATACGCTTGTTTTCGGTCTCGGCCCCACGGATCCGGCGCTGACCGCCAAAATTCCGGACCATCTGTCTGAAATGGCGCGCGACGGAGATATTTATGAAATCGCGCCTGCCCGCTCAGCCTTTATGGAGGCCCTGTGCGAAGCCCTGCGGCTCCGCGGCGGCGCGGCGCTTCTGATCGACTACGGCCATAGTTCGCCGGGGCTGGGGGATACGCTGCAGGCGATCAAAAATCATGGATATGTGCCTGTCCTCGAAGAGCCGGGGCAGGTAGATCTGACGGCGCATGTGGATTTTTCCGCATTGATGGACATCGCGCACCGGACAGGTTGCGAGACCGCGCCAGTGATGACTCAAGGGGAATTCCTGACCGGTCTCGGGCTTAAGGAGAGGGCCGCCGTTCTGGAAGGAAAAGCGTCCGCGCAGCAGAAGCTGGATATTCGAGCGGCGGTCCACAGGCTGGCGGACGACGCGCAAATGGGAAAGCTGTTCAAGGTCATGGTCGTGACCGCGAGGATATGATGTTTTTAAAAGCAGAGAATTTCCCGGCGGACGACCGCAAGATCGTCCATGGTTTTTTTACCCGGCAGGGGGGCGTCAGCGAAGGGCTTTATGCGTCGCTGAACTGCGGCTTTGGCTCGATGGACAAGCCGGAGGCCGTATTGGAAAACCGTAATCGAGTCTTGGCCGCGCTGGGGCAGGGCCAACTGCTGATCGTCCACCAGATCCACAGCAGCGAGTGTGAAACGGTCGATGCGCCATGGAGGCGAGGCGATGAACCGAAGAAAGACGCGATGGCGACCGACCGTAGCGGAATTATTCTTGGAATATTAACAGCGGATTGCGGGCCGGTTTTATTCCATGGTCTTAAAAAAAATGGATCGCCCGTCATCGGTGCAGCGCATGCCGGATGGGGCGGCGCGGTCCGGGGCGTGCTTGAAAACACGGTGCAGGCCATGCTGGATCTTGGAGCCGAACGGGACAGCCTGCAGGCGGCGCTGGGGCCATGCATCGGCCCCGGGTCATACGAAGTGTCGGAAGGGTTCCAGCGACCCTTCATGCATCACAATCCAGGCGCGATGGAATTCTTCAAGCCTGCCCATAAAAGCGGGCATTACATGTTTGATCTTCCATCTTATATCAAATTTCGCCTAGAGGAGTCCGGCGTCGGGCGTATTGAAATTCTGCGCCGCGATACATGCGCCGAAGCGGAGCATTTCTTCAGCTACCGCCGCAGCCAAATTCGCGGTGAACCGGATTATGGGCGGCAGATTTCTGTCATCGCGATTGCGGATGTAGGCTAATTATTGATTTTTATGTAATATAAAGTTATAGTGCGTTTCATGGAAACAGATGTCCAGGATTCCTATCCGGAACGTATACACGCCAGCTATGGCGAGGCTTTCAAAGCACTGGCACAGCGGTATGCGCCCAATAATACCGAGGGGCGCTGGCGGGGCGGGATCCTTCCCTATATTAAAAGGCATCCCATCCGCGCGGCGATCCTGACCGGGGCGAGCGCGCTTGCCATCGGCGGAAGTCTTTATGGCTGGGGCCTGACCATGACCGCGGCGCAGATGCTAGGTATCGGCGGACTTGTCCTGTCCAGGGAAGCCGCGACATTTAAAAACCATCGGCACATTATGGCGACGGCATCGCTGGCATGCGTCGTCGGAACGGCGCAACAGGCCCTTATGGCGCTTTCGACCGGCGATCCGGGCTCATACGTTCCGGGGGGGATCCTGGTCGCGCATGCCGCCGCCACGCTGAGCGCTTTTGCGATCATCCCCGAAAGTAGAAAAAACCTGCGTCAGGCCATTACCTGGGGCGGCGGGGTTGCGGGCGCTGCTGCGGCGGCTTACGCATCTTATAAGTATCAGAGCGGCCTGGGCCTCATTCCCGCCGCGACCACGCTCGCCAATTCCTTATTGTTCAGTATCAAGGACGGTAATACGCCGCGCGCCAGAGCGGGCTATATCGGCATGAACATCGCCCATCTATTTTACTGGGCCACCCAGCCTGTGATGTCGCTGGCGCCGATGGCGGCGGAAGCCATGTATCTTGCGACGCATACGACGACCCTGGCAGAGAACGACATTCCCGTCGCCGACCGCCAAACCGGAAAACCGTTTACGGCGCGGGAACGTTTGAGCGCCTATTTCAGCCATGTTATCGGGCAGGGGCGGCCACCGGAAGATCTGGGCGTTACGCGCAAAGAGCAGGGATGGGAGCGTCCCGACAATAAGGCCTATGCCGATATCGGCCGGGCCGTCCTGGGGTCATAAAACCACCAAGGCTGCCCGGATTGCTGTTGATTTCCCCGCCGATTTTTCTATAGTCTGCCGGTGTTTAAAAGAATTCGGGCGGATATCGCATGAAACTGATCGCAGGGAATTCCAACCGCAGCCTTGCCGAGGCGATTTCCGGTTATCTCGACATCCCGCTGACCAAGGCCAGCATCCGGCGCTTTTCCGACATGGAAGTGTTTGCCGAGATCCTGGAGAACGTGCGGGGAGAGGATGTGTTTATCCTTCAGTCCACATCCTATCCGGCCAACGACAATCTGATGGAGTTGCTGATCACCATCGACGCGTTGCGCCGCAGTTCGGCGAACCGCATCACCGCGGTCATGCCCTATTTCGGCTATGCGCGGCAGGACCGGAAGACGGCCAGCCGGACGCCGATCTCGGCCAAGCTGGTCGCCAACATCATCACGGCGGCGGGGGCGGACCGTGTCCTGACGCTGGAACTGCACGCGGGGCAGATCCAGGGGTTCTTCGACATCCCTGTCGACAACCTGATCGTCGCGCCGATCTTCGTGCCGGACATCGAAAAGAAATTCAAAGGCCATGACCTGGTGATGGTCTCGCCCGACGTCGGCGGCGTGGTGCGGGCGCGGGCGCTGGCCAAGCGCCTGGAATGCGGCCTTGCCATCATCGACAAAAGGCGGGAGCAGGCCGGGACGTCGGAGGTCATGAACGTGATCGGCGAGGTCGAAGGCAAGACCTGCATCATGGTGGACGATATCGTCGATTCAGGCGGGACGCTGTGCAACGCGGCGCAGGCCCTGAAAGACCAGGGCGCGCGGGCGGTCTACGCCTATGTCGTTCATGGCGTCCTGTCGGGCGGCGCGGTCGCCCGGATCGGGTCGTCGGCCCTGGAGCAACTGGTGACCACGGACAGCATCGCGGCCACGGATGCGGTGCGCGGCGCGACCAATATCGAGCAACTGAGCATTTCACCCCTGATCGGCGAAGCGATCAAGCGGATCAGCGAGGAGCAGTCGATCTCGGAGCTGTTTAGATAGTTCCTTAGGACTCAGGCAATCCAAAAATAAGCCGCCATAGACTAAAAACCTTGTTCCATGGCGGCTTCCGGCAATCTTCTTACATGGCAGGTGCTGGAGTCGGCTGTGCTTTCGGGAAGCCAGCAGGCGGAGCTTGCGTCATTTCCGGAGCGCGGGGATTGAAGTATTTTTCCTCTGCCTCATGCTGAAAAATAGTCAGAAATAAATCGGCTATTCTGACTTGCGGGCCGTCAGGAGAAAGCCCTTCTTTTAAAACAGTCAGGTTTGCGGCCAGTTCGGGCAGGCGGGCTGCCACGGGTGAGCTTAAGCTTGTTCGATACGCCGCCATATCGAGCTTCCCGTCCCGAAGAAATTCTCCATTGTGGGATTTCGAGTAAACGGATTCCCGTTCCGCAATGATTTCATGTAAAAGGGTTGCAATATTTTGCCCGGCTTCAATTCTACGTTCCCCATCCGGGCCGGCTTTATCACGATATTGTTGTAAAAAAGCGCCAGGTGGATATTGGGGATCATAGGCCTCCGAAGCCTTCCGGAGTGAAATATCGACATTCGTGTCAAGGCTTTGGGGATGAACAAATCCTCCACGAAAATAGTTATCGTCACTCATGTAATCCAGGCGTGCTGCACATTCATTAACTCTGTGAATAAAATGATCGGGCATGATATTTCCGCCTACCACATTTTGTACCGCACTCGTAGCTGCTCCAGCCACTCTGGCGAGGCCAGCCCAGGCCAGGGCGCCCCCTGCGGGCACTAAAAAGAAAGCAGGCACGGGCGTTATAACTTCCGCAGCCAAAACACTGCCGGCTGCCGTGCCTGCCCCCAGTGCTATTTCTCCTGCTCCCTGTGCGAATTTATCGAGATCATCAATCAGCCTAGCTTTAAGAGGCGGCTGGGCTGCCCGGGCCGCGTCTGCCATTTCTTCTGGTGTCCTGCATTCCATTTTTGAGACCTTTCTTAATTTACCGATTCAATCCCGCTAAGGGAATTATATGGAAAAAGCAAGGGGCTTGTAAATGTTTTTTATGATTATTCAAATTGCGGAAAGTCTTATTAATTTCTTGATATTAAGATGTTTTTCTGCTTTTCTGCCCACCAGTCGGGGCCGCACCCCTGGAGGCGGTCCCCAGTTTCACGTTCAAAGCAAAAGGTTGCAACCATGTCAAAGACTTATGCCTTGAAAGCGGAAGCACGCAACGGGACCGGTAAGGGGGCAGCCCGTGCAGCACGTCGCGAAAACAAGGTGCCAGCCGTCATTTACGGCGATAAAAAAGAGCCTGTTGCCATCGCCCTGCCCGCGAAGGAAATCAATCTGGAATACCGTAAGGGGCACATGTTCACGAATTTGTGCAACCTGGGCGTCGACGGCAAGGACAGCCTGGTCCTGGCGCGCGATATCCAGATCGACCCCCTGAAAGAAACCGTGGTGCATGTCGATTTCCTGCGCGTTACTGCCAGGACAACCATCCACGTCCGCGTGCCTGTGCACTTCTCGAACGAGGATAAATGCCCGGGCCTGACCATGCATAAGGGCGTCCTGAACATCGCGCATCACGATATCGAGATGATCTGCCAAGCGACCAACATTCCGGAAGCCATCGAGATCGACCTCACCGGCAAGGAAATCGGCGATTCCATTCATGCAAAGGACGTAAAGTTCCCGAGCGGATCGAAGCCGGCTGACACCCGCGACTTTACCATCGCCGCCGTGGCCGCGCCGCGCCGCGTGGTCGAAGAAGCGCCTGTCGCCACCGAAGGCGAAGCAGCCGAGGGCGCCGAGGGCGACAAGGCAGCCGACGCCAAAAAACCGGACGCCAAAAAGGAATAATATCTTTTCTCACTCCCGAAATCCCGGAGACGCTTTCGCGCTCCGGGATTTCGTTTTATGGTACCGGCCATGATGAAACTGTTCAAAAAGCCTGAGACGGGGGAGGCATGGCTGCTGGCGGGGCTCGGCAATCCAGGCGCCCAATATGAAGGCAACCGTCACAATATCGGTTTCATGGCGGTCGACGCAGTCGCGGGGGCGCACGGCTTTCCGGCGTTCCGGTCTAAATTCCAGGGCGCGCTGGCGGAGGGGCGGATTGCAGGACATAAAATCATCCTGCTGAAGCCGCTGACGTTTATGAACAACTCCGGCCTGAGCGTGGTGCAGGCCTCGAAATTTTACAAGATCGCGCCGTCACGGATCGTCGTTTTTCATGACGAACTGGACCTGCCGGGCGGAAAAATCCGCGTAAAGACAGGGGGCGGGCATGCCGGACATAATGGATTGAGATCGATCGACAGCCATCTGGGAACACAGGATTATATCAGAATAAGGATGGGAATCGGCCATCCGGGCGATCGGGAAAAGGTGCATGGCCATGTGCTAAGCGATTTTGGCAAGAGCGAGCGGCAATGGGTTGATACGGTTGTGCAATCCGTCGGCAGGCATGCAGGTTTTCTGGTCGACGGCAAGGAAAGCGAATTTATGAGCAGGGTGGCGATGGACGCCGCGCCGGTTACAGGGGCAAAGGAGTAGGTTATGGGTTTTAATTGCGGGATCGTCGGATTGCCGAATGTCGGTAAGTCCACATTGTTCAACGCGCTGACCGCCACGGCGGCGGCGCAGGCGGCGAATTTTCCGTTCTGCACCATCGAACCGAATATCGGTCGTGTCGCAGTTCCCGACGCGAGGCTCTATACCATCGCCGCCATCGGCAAATCGGCGAAGATCGTCCCGGCGCAGCTTGAGTTCGTGGACATTGCCGGGCTGGTCAAAGGGGCGTCGAAAGGCGAAGGGCTGGGGAACAAGTTCTTGGCCAATATCCGGCAGGTAGACGCGGTGATCCACGTCCTGCGCTGTTTCGACGACGGGAACATCACCCATGTGGAAGGGTCGGTTGACCCGTTGCGTGATGCAGAGATTATCGAGACGGAACTGATGCTCGCCGACCTTGAGCAGGTGGAAAAGCAGGTCGACGGCGCGGCCAAGAAAGCCAAGGGCGGCGACAAGGAGGCGAAAATCCTGCTCTCCGTCCTGGAAAAAGCCAGGGCGGTGCTGGCGGAGGGCAAGGCGGCCCGCACCGTTCAGGTCAGCGATGACGAGGTCAAGCCGTTCAAAATGCTCCAGCTGATGACCGCCAAGCCGGTGCTTTACGTCTGTAACGTATCGGAAGCAGACGCGGCGGACGGCAACGACTGGAGCCGGAAAGTCGCAGCCATGGCGACAGCGCAGGGGGCCGAAAGCGTGGTCATCAGCGCGGCGATCGAGTCCGAGATCGCGCAGTTGCCGACCGAAGAGGAAAAGAAGGAATTCCTGGAAACGCTGGGCCTGGCCGAGCCGGGTCTGAACCGGATCATCCGGGCCGGGTTCCGGCTTCTGAACCTCCAGACCTATTTTACGGTCGGACCGAAAGAGGCGCGGGCCTGGACGGTTCGTATCGGCGCCAAAGGCCCGGAGGCCGCGGGCTGCATCCATTCCGACTTCGAACGCGGCTATATCCGGGCCGAGGTCATTGCCTATGACGATTTCGTGTCTCTGAAAGGGGAGCAGGGCGCGAAGGACGCAGGCAAGATGCGCCAGGAAGGCAAGGATTACGACGTCAAGGACGGTGATATCATCCTGTTCCGGTTTAACGTCTAAACCGATTTGATCGTTTCGGGAAATTTCAGGTAGTCTCAAAAACATCAAAAATAGCTGATTTTAAAGGTTTTTATCCTCTCTTTGAGTCTCGTCCCCTTCCTTGTCATCTCATAGAAAACCGGGTACGCTACCGGGTATAACTGAAAAGTACCCGGTTTAAAAACCGGGTACAGAGAGACGGGAGACAAAATGCTGACGGAAACCCAATGCAGAGGCGCAAAATCCAAGGACAAACCCTATAGGCTGGCAGACGGCAAGGGGTTGTATCTGGAGGTGAAGCCCAACGGTACGAAGGCATGGCGCTACCGTTTCGAGCTTTTCCATGAGGGGAAGCCCAAGGAAAGCATGTTTGCCATCGGCGAGTATATTTACGTTTCTGGAAAAGAAACGGAGGAAGATGCTCAAATCAGGCGGAGCGGCGGGCGCTTCACTTCGGCGGAAGCCCGCAAGGAACGGGACAAGGCGCGGGCGCTGGTCAAACAGGGGATCAATCCGGCCCACAACCGCCAGCTTGATAAGATTAAGCGGGAACATGAATTTGCCAACACCTTCGAGGCCGTGGGACGCAAATGGATTGCCTTGAGGGATTGGGAGGAAATTACTAAGAAACGGCGGCTGGATATGCTGGAGCGGGTCGTTTTTTCCAGCATCGGCGCATTGCCCATGCGTCAAATTACTCCCCTGCATATTCTCGACATTCTTAAAAGGGCCGACAAGGACAACGGCCCGTCCGTCAAAGACGAAGCCAAGCGCACCATGTCGGCGATTTTCGAGTTTGCCATTGCCAATTTGATGGTAGAGACAGACCCGGTTTATCCTGTCCGCCGTTCGCTCCCGCCCAACAAAACCCAGCACAAGCGGCCTTTGACAAAAGAGGAAATCGGGGAATTTCTGCGCGATCTGGCCGGGTATGAGCGCAATTTTCAGGTTGTCTCGGCTTTCAAATTTATGTGGCTGACTCTGTGCCGCCCGAATGAGGCAATGGGCGCACGGTGGGAAGAAATCGACTTTGATGCCGGAATATGGCGCATTCCTGCCGAGCGTATGAAAAAGCGCAAAGAGCATGTCCTTCCCTTGCCGAGACAGGCAATTCAGATATTGAAAGGAATGAAAGAATTTACCGGCCACCGGCAGCATGTTTTTCCTCACCGCGACAAACGGGATGAAGCCATGACGGACAACGCTTTGCGCCAAGCTCTCAAAAACATGGGCTGGTCGAAACGCTACAGCCCCCATGCAACCCGCACAACGGGCAGTACGCTCCTCAATGAAATAGGCTTTCCTGCCGACTGGATTGAACGCCAGCTTGCCCATGCGGAGCAGAACGCCGTGCGCCGGACGTACAATCACGCCGACCATCTGGAAGGCCGGAAAAAGATGATGCAGCAATGGGCGGATTTGCTCGATGCCCTTGCCGATGCCGAAAGCGGCGGTAAGGTTGTCGTGGCGAATTTCGGGAAAGCAGCCTGATATGGCCGTTGCCGACAGCCCTTATATCTTCAATTTCGATCTTCCTGCATCGGAAATCAGGGATGAGGATACGGCGATTGCCGTTCTGTCTGCGCTGGAACCGGAATCTTTTGTTCGGGCAAGAAAATTAAAGGGGAAATCGGGGTTTGCCGCAAAAGATGGAAAATTTCTCAACGATTACGGCGCTTTCATAAGCGGGAGCAGCGCCGGAATTTTCATCTTCGACATTGCTTATGATCGGATCAAGCGCAAACGTATATGGGACGGCGATTTCCATGAATTTGCTCAAGCCCTGCACAACGACGGTTTTTTCTTCGAGAGGGAAGTTTTCGACTATCTGAAATCGAACGGATGCGAATGCCTGTACGCAGAAAATAGTCCTGTCATGCAATGTTACCGCACGGCTCTTAACCGAAAATTATGGACGCTGGATGAGGCCGTGAGCCTGTTCACAGGTACGGAGCTTGATGGGTATGAATTCACGGACTTGCGGAAGGAAACAGCCGTTATTCGCAAACTTGATCCGGCATGGCAAAATCTGGATGAAAACCGCTCTGAAAGACGCAATCCGGAATGGTGTTATGAGGATAGACATACGGGGCGCTATGAAGGCCTCCGCGATTGGTTGACGAGGCATACCGTCGCTGGTGGAATATCGGTGAAGGAAACGAGCGGAGTTCGGTTTTACCGCCCTTTGGCTATTGTTGAATGGTTGCGCGCTACAACCGGGCAGGAACCTGTGCCGATTTTAACTGCGCTTTTATTCCCCCAGAAAGGGTGTATCGAAAGCAAAGCTCATGCCTCCAGAGCCGATCACAAACGTATTTTCGACGAGCTTCAAAAAGAATATGGACGGACGGGGAAGCGATTGGGGAGGGACGATGAAGCCGAGGAAATGCGGAAACGGCTTTCTCCCAAGGGGTTTAATGCAGTGTGGCAGCGTGAATTCAGAGCGGAGCTGAATATAAAAAGAGGTCGCCGACCCGCTGGGAAATCTGAGGAGAAAAAAGCGGCAAGATAATTTGGCAGCTATTTTCACGTTGCCACATTCTCCAAATTAGCGATCCGACACTTTCTGACTGATGCTGAAACCGCCTGCTCCGTGGTGAGCGGCGTTGAAACGCACAAAAGGAAGTGAAACATGGAAAAACAATCGAATTTCGGCGAGCTTCCGGCAACCGGATACGTTCGCCAGTCTCAATTGATCCCTGCAATTCTGCCGCTTTCCCCGGCTACGCTGTGGCGCAAGGTCAAGGACGGGAGTTTTCCCGCACCTGTCAAACTGTCCGAGCGCGTGACGGCATGGCGCGTTGAAGACATTCGCGCATGGATGCAGAGCCGCACGGCGTGACAGGGGGCAATCGTGAAATCGGAGAAAGAAGAAAGCCCCGCTGCGAACGGGGCTTGTAAAGACGATTACGCTAATCAATCTATTGGCCGAGGGTACGGAAAACAAGAACGTTCCTTCTCGGAAATCAATGCCGCCGCCCTTGCCGCTGGGCTTCCGGCACAATGGTATCCGAAGGCAAAGCGGTACGGGCAGAGCCTCCGTATCGGCAATCTGGCGGGCGATCCCGGTGCCTCTCTCTGGATATGTCTTCACACCGGCGCATGGATGGATCATGCCTCCGGCGACAGCGGGGGCGACCTGATAAGCCTGTATGCCGCCCGCGAGAGTATCGGCCAGGGCGAGGCAAAACAGCGTATTTCCGAGTTTTTAGGCAGTTACGGGCCGGCGGAGCCGGAGCGCGACTGTAGCCGGAAAAAGCGTCATAACGGCGGGCGGGCGCTGGAACTCTGGAAAGCGTCCGGCCCTGTGATGGAAACACAGGCGGCGCTTTATTTATTGGGACGGGGAATATCCCATCTTCCGCCGTCCCTGCGCTTTCATCCTGCCACCTATCACGGCCCGACCAAGAAAAGCCATCCGGCCATGATTGCAGCCATAACCCGCTGGCCTGATAAATCGCCTCATGCCGTTCACAGAACCTTTCTCGATGGCGACAAAAAGGCTGGGATCGAACCCAACCGTATGATGTTGGGGGAAATCAACGGCGGCGCTGTGAGGCTCGCGCCCGTGCATGACGTTTTGGCTGTGGCGGAAGGGATAGAAACGGCCCTGAGTTTTCAACAGATGACGGGCATTCCTACCTGGGCCGTTCTGAGCGCCAGCAATTATATCGGCCTGAGGCTCCCTTCCGGCGTCAAGGAAGTCACTGTTGCGGCAGATCACGACGATCGAGGCATACAGGCGGCGCATGAGGCGGCGGAATTGTGGTCGTGGCAGGGCTGCACTGTGCGGGTGATATTTCCACCGATCAACGGCGACGATTTCAACGATCTGCATAGGAAACGGGAACAATGAAAAAAGAGGTGATGGACGCAATGAAAAACGCAAAGGTCTATAAAGCGAAAAAACCCGATCTGGGCGTTTCGTACAGACGGATTTCCGATGTCGAGGCAAAACCCATTTCATGGCTCTGGCCGTATCGTTTCGCGCGGGGCAAGGTGTCCATGATTGCCGGCGATCCCGGTCTTGGGAAATCTCAGCTCATGGCCAGCATGAGCGCCATTGTCACAACCGGCGGAACCTGGCCCGCCTCCGCAGACAAAAGCGGTTTGGGCAGCGTGGTCATTCTGTCCGCCGAAGACGACGCCGCCGATACTATCAGGCCGAGGCTGGAGGCGGCGGGGGCCGATATTGACCGGGTATTCGTTCTCGATGCCGTTGGGGAAGGAAAAAAGCAAAGAAGTTTCAATCTTGCGGAAGATTTGCAGAAACTTGAGGCTCTCCTGAGCGAGATCGGCGATGTAGCGTTGGTTATTATCGACCCCATAACGGCATATCTGGGAGGTGCGGACAGCCATAAGACAGCCGACATACGCGCTCTGCTCGCGCCTTTAAGCGATACGGCTGCAAGGCATAGCGCCGCCGTTGTCTGCATTTCCCACTTGAACAAGGGAGGATCGTCGCAGGCGCTTTTACGCGTGACGGGATCGTTGGCGTTCGTGGCGGCGGCGCGGGCGGCTTACCTGGTCGTTAAGGATAAACAGCAGCCTGAGCGCCGGATGCTTTTGCCGATCAAAAACAATATCGGCAACGACCGGATGGGCTTTGCATTCGGTATTCAGTCTCATGTTTTAACTAATGGGATTGAAACTTCCTGCGTTGAATGGGAAGGACAGGAAATCGACGTTCCGGCAGATCAGGCGTTGGCCGAAAACGGCGAGCTTTCATCGGCCAGCGTCGTCGAAGAGGCGGCAGATTTTATAAGGGGACTTTTGGCGGAAGGGCCTGTATCGGCGCTGGAAGTTTTTGAGAATGCCAAGGGAATGGGCTTTTCCAAAGCGGCCGTTCGCCGTGCTGCGACCGATTTGCGTATTGAAAAACACAAGATCGGTTTCAATAAAAATGCAAAATGGGTATGGCAGCTCCCCGTCTCGAAGGCGGTCAAAAAAGACGAAGATGCTCACTCTGAAATTTGAGCGCCTTCGATAAAAATGAGCATCTTCGACGACAGGGGGGCAGATGCCGTGTCCGGTCGGTTTCCATTGACGCAGGCCGTTATAGAAAAGTATCAAGAGCGTGCCGCGATCATGGAATTTGACGGCGGCATGTCCCGGCAGGAATCGGAAGCGGCGGCGTTCAAGGATTGTGCAGATTGTGTTACAATGGGGCCGGACATCCATTACGATAGAAGCGGAGAAATGGCGCGAGGATACAAAACGGGAGGAAGGCAGAAAGGAACGCCGAACCGGGTAACGGCAACGGCAAGAGAGGCCGTGCAGCTTGCTTTTGAAGGCATTGGCGGCATTCCGGCTCTCACGGCATGGGCGCAGAAAAATCAGACGGAATTTTTCAAGCTGTATGCACGATTGATCCCGATACAGCAGGAAATCAGCGGGCCGGAAGGCGATCCGCTTGAAATCAGACAATTGCCCGCTACCGACGAATGGCTGAAAAATATCCTTAATGAAGAGGCAAGGTTGGTTTGCCAAAGTCAAAAAGCGGATCGGTAATGTCAACCGCCGGCGGCTTCAAGCCCCTTTTTGTCTTCCATTTCTAAAGCCGGAACAGTCCATATCTTCTTGGCCGTTGTGAGCAGGTTCTTGCCGCGTTCATAGATTTTTTCCTCATCCCAATTGTCGTATGCCGTGATTTCCCGGTTTAGGACGAGCAAGGAATGTTCCCCAAGGGCGGCCTTCTTCTCTGAAAACGGGCCGTTCCCAAAAGAACTGTTCAGGTTCTTTGTGATAACGGTGAGATTGCCGATGGTTTCTTTCATCCTATTCCGGCGCACGATCTGACCGAGTGTAGAATCGTCCTCCGTCGAGGAAAAAAGCGTTTGCATGATTTCTTCGCCGGTGGGGACTGTGCCGTTCCTGAGAGGCCAGGTTTTTTCCCAATCTTGAGGCAATACATGCTCCACCGATAAATTTTCCGCCAGCGCCTTCGTTTCATGAAAGCGCCCGCGTTTGGCAATCTCGATTTCTTCAAGAATGGCGCGGGTACGGGCGGGTTGCAGTTTGGTATAAACCGGCGTCGAAAGCCAGCGTTGCTCAAATTCTTCGTCGCGGGGGAATCTTCCCGTCTCTGATTTTTGTGCCAGCAAGAAGGTTGCAAGATTGGCTTTGCTCCAGCCCTTATCGTCCATGTATGCAATGATCGACAGGAAAAATTTGTTGTAATTCTTGGTTGTCAATTCGCATACGGCCCGCCGCACGATCAGGGACAGGATCATTTCCAGACATTGCGCTTTGTCATCTTCCTCCATTGTATCGGCTTGCCAGAGGCGCATGACCAGAGGAAAAACCGTTGTAACGTCCCACGGCAACAGTCTTTTGGAGAAGCGTGAAAGAGGCGTATCGCCGGAACGCCCGATAAGATCGCGGTAAATTTCTCCGTAGCTGGCGATTTCTTGAAGCTCCGCATCCACAGTGTCGAATTTTTTGGATTTGAGGAAGGCTTTATATTCGCTGAACAGCTTCGATAAATTGACCTCCCCGGCTATCTGGCCGGCAATGAAGTTTGAAAGGAAGAATTCAATTCTCGGTTTTTTATAGCGGCCCTGTTTCTCCATGACGCTCCAAAAAGGATCTTCAAAATTCTTCCAGTGCTTTGCAAAAAGTTTTTCCGCATTTTCTTTCCGTGCATCGGCTCTTTGAAAGATGTTGTTGCGGACAAGATCGGCAGCAAGCAAAGGTTCTCCCCGTTCGTTCAGGGTTTCAAAGATAACCTGAGCGTCGTCGCCTTCTTCCAGAACAATTTCAACGACCTTGAATTCTTCAACAAGAGACTGCCAGATTGTATTCAGCTTTATTTCTCTTGGAATTTCATCCGGGCCTTGCGGGGTCGGCTGACTGTTCTCCTGCACCCGTTCCGTTTCCGCCTCTTCATCCTCTTCCTCTTCGATTTCCGGCGCTTCGGCAAATTCGTCGTAGAGATCGTCCGTTTCCACAGAATGCTTGATACGGTCGTAAAAGAAGCCGTATCCCGCTAAGAGATTCGGTGTGGTGCTGTAGGCGTATATCTGGTCGCGTTTCCTGTAAAAATACTGGCTGTATTTCTTTCTCAGTGCGGTGCGGCTACCGATGTTGACAATATCGAGAAAAAGTTCTCGGTCGTATTGTGTGGGCCAGACCTTGAAAATTTCGGTTTCAGGATTTTCCATCAAGTGCGGGGAGGGGTTAATCAGATATGCCGATATTGTTTCAGCCGTTGTGTCCAGACCTATGGACTTGGCGTAGTCGCGGGCGGCGGCAAGAAAAATCTGAAATGTCGTCAATCGTTGCTGTCCGTCCACGACCTGGAAGCTGCGAACGCTGCGGGCCGAAAAGCCGCCTCTCGCCTCCAGAACGACGGCTCCCATGTAATGGGAAAACCGCCGTTCGCGCCCGCTCATACGTTCAACGGCTTTGGTTCTAATGTCGTTCCAGAACGGCTCCCATTGTTTTTCTCTGTTCCAAACGTAATGGCGCTGATAGATGGGAACGCAATATCTCTGCGGCTTTTGAAGAAGAACGCCAATTTCAACCGGGCCAGCTTTCATAAAATTTCCCCTGCCTTAAAATTCAAAAATTCAATATTCATGCGTAGCATGTGGAAAAACGATTCACCAGAGATGTTTTCCCGTTTCACGACAGGGCTTTAGGCCTTGTTTTCCTTCGCCAATAGGCGGATTTTCTTGATTTCTGAAACCATTTCCCGTTCCAGCGCATCGAGATCGAGAAACTGATACAGATCGACGTCCGGTGCGGACTCGATCATGCTGCGCTTGACCCTCGCAGCCAATTCCTCCGGCGTGATTTCCTTTTTCGACGGCATGGCCGTTCTCCCTTCCTGAAGTGGAAACGGCTACCAAGGAATGACCTTGGCAGCCGGGGAGTTTTCAACCGTCCATAGAACGGCGCAGCGTATTTGCTTGCGCTATTGTATTCCGCCGCCTCCCCGACCAAAGGTCGAGAGGGCAGCACCGATGATTAACGGCCTGATGCTATTGGGCCGCTATGGAGGGGTTGAAACGCCCCGGATTGCCCAATTAGGGCAATCTGACTCGTTTGTATCTGTCGTGTGGGGAAAATGCAATGCCGGAAGGGATTTAAAGACCGGAGCTTTTATCGCTTGCCCTTACGCCGTCCAGCAGGGCGGCAATGGATTTCCGCACATACGCCAGTTGGGGGGCTTTCAGTTCGGAACGCACTCTTTTGACCAGTGCGTCGATATTGACGTCGCCGCCGTTATTCATTTCAAGAATTTCCATACACTTTTCCATCGTGTCGGACGGAGGGCTGACCGCGCCGCTTTCGTATTTCGAGACAAGCCCCTGAGTTTTGCCCAAAAGCCGCGCAAAAGCGGCCTGGCTCATGTCTCCGCGAGCGTTTCTAACGATGTTTTTTATCCTACTCATTGCCCACTCAAAAATTCTTTACATGAATAATTTTATTAAATATATTCATATGGTGAATAAATTGTCAAAAAATCATTCCTTAACCCCAGTTCGGTAAAATTTATGGCTATGAGAAGCGTGGAACTTTTTTGCGGCGCCGGTTTAATGGGAGAAGGTTTTTCCCGTGCCGGGTTTGAGACGATATATGCCGCCGATCTGGATGAGAATGCGATTTCATCCTACAACCGGAATCTCAAAAACAAGGTTGCAGAAGTCAGGGACGTCGGACAAATCAAGCGCGACGTCAAGTGCGACCTGATCGTTGCCGGCCCGCCCTGTCAAGGTTTCAGCACTCTCGGAAAGAGGGACAAAAAAGACGCCAGGAACAAACTGTCTTTGCTTTTGCTTGATTGGGCGAAACTCAGCCGCGCCAAGGTCGTCGTCATAGAAAACGTTCCTCAATTTTTGACGTCTCCTTATTGCAGAACCTTGAAAAAGGATTTTTCTGTACTCGGATTTGAACACGTTTCATGGGTGTTGAACGCCAGCGATTACGGCGCGGCGCAGCACAGAAAAAGAAGTTTTACGATTTTTTCCCGCATCGGACTGCCCGACGAACCGAGGCTCTCCAGAAAAAATCTTACGGTAGAGGACGCTTTCAAGGGGTTGAGCCGCGTTGCCGACGCCGAAGGAATGCACTCTACGTCCAAGCCTTCGGAATTGGCGCTGGAAAGAATCAGGCATATTCCCAGGAACGGCAGCAAAATAGATTTGATGAAAATCGCGCCCCACCTATGCCCTGAATCGTGGTTTGCAATGGGCTGTCAGGCCGTCGACGTTTGGGGAAGAATGAATTACAAAGAACCCGCCAATACTATCCGCTGTTGTTTTTGGAATCCGTCGAAAGGCCGATATATCCATCCCACGGAAGACAGGGTTATAACGCTGAGGGAAGGCGCAAGATTGCAGGGCATTCCCGACAAATGGGAGTTTTCGGGGAGCAGAACTTCAATAGCGCGTCAGATCGGCAACGGCGTTCCCATTCCCCTTGCCGAGGCCGTCGCCAAATCCGTTAAGAGCCTTTTTTAGGCTTTTTCCCATCTTCGCCGTCGGCCTGTTCGCGTTCTTCGGCTTCAATGGCTTCAATGACGCTTTGATGAACTTTGCGGGCGCGGTCGAGAAGCAGCGGCAAAGTGATGACTTCCCATTTCGCTCCCGTACCGGCGTCCTTCATTTCTTTTAAGAGAAGTTTTCCGTCTCTCGATTGCGTATCCGGCCTCGGCAAATTGCCGATCAGGTGGCCGGTTATGTTCGCCTGGCCCTGATAGTCGTTTTGAACGACGGCATCGATGTCCATCATATACCCCTTGAGCTGGCTCAAATGCTCGTTGGTCAAGGGAACGTTCGGAGATTTAAGCTCGACGACGGATATGGTGGTCGGGGTGTCGGGATTGACGGCGACGAATACCAAATCCGGGCGCTTGTCTTTGGCTTTGTCTACGTTTTTCGCATCGTAGTCGATTTCCAGTTTAGCGGTCAGTTTTCGCGCAACCTCTCCCATGTTGTCGTCGCTGGTGAGATAATTGTTGTATTCCGGCTTGATAAGCCACGGGTTGTTTTTCAACAGTTTTTGCAATTCGTCTTCGTAACGTTCGTCTTGCTGGCCCGTATGGGAGCGTTCTTCCAGTTTTTGAAGCCCCACAATGCCGTGCCGGCGCCCACGGTAAAGTTTCAGGACGTCGCTTTTTTCCACCGCCGCAAGCTCGGTCAGTTGCCCGATGATGGTTTTCAAATCTTCCGGGTTGGTCCCCGTTTTAATCAATTCTATGAGAACCTCGGAAGAATTGATGGCCTTGATAAGGTGAGGGGCCACTTCCTGATAGGCCTCGCTGTCGATTCCCTCGCTGGCGGCGAGCGTGGTCAGGATTTTCTTGGCCGGTTCTCTGTTTTTCGTTGCAAGCTGCGAGACGGCTTCCAGAACGGTTTTGCTGATCGGGTCGTTCTCGATTTCCTCTTCGACCTTTTTATCTCGGAATTTCCCATGTTCATATAGGGCTTGCCGCATCAATTCCGTGACCGTAACGATGAACGCATCGACGACTTCGTTGTCCGTTTTCAATCCCGACCTGTTCGTTCCGATCAGATCGGTTTCCTGTTGATCCAGGACGTCGGCATGAACTATGCACTCCATATAGCTTTGAGAGTGGAAATTGTGCATTCCGGTCGGAAGGTTGAAGAGCGTAGGCCCGGCAGCCAGCCGTTTGTTGCAATATACCCTTGCTCCCCGCATATACGCCGGAAGGCTTCCCCTGATTTTTCCGTCGTTTGAATCGTTGGGGCGGGCGCGGAATTTTACAACGTACAAAATCGGATAATCGAACCCTTCATGTACCGTTACGTTCGCCGATCCGAGGCCATTTTCGTCGTGCTGATCTGCGGGCGGATAAACGAATTCGTAATCGACTTCCGGCTCTTCGATTTCCTTCCCGTTCAAATAAATTTTGAAATCGTCTCCCGTTATCGAGAAATTTTTTGCAAGCGTGTCGCCGATCCCGTCTTCTTTCGATTTGAAAGAATCGCAACGGAGCCGCCGGAGCGTTATTTTAGTGCCGGATTTTTCGGGATCGAGATCGTCCTCGTAAACGGGGTGAAACTGTACGTCCCCGACGGATTCGCACTGTTTGATTTCGTTGAAATCCATCGTGATGGTCGTGGCGTAGGTTTCATTTTTCCTTTTCGTCTGCACGATGACCTGTTCGGCAACGCCGAAACCTGCCAGTTTCCCCAGACCCTTCCGGCCCATAACGTTTCTTATGCCGTTCTCGGATTTGTCGCCTTCCGCTTTTCTCCGGTTCCGGTTGACGATGAGAAATTTGTTTTCCAGTTGCTCAACCGTCATGCCGTGTCCGTCGTCTTCGACGACGATTTCAATGTTGTCGGGCAACGGCTCGTATATTTTTTGAAAATCTTCGCGCTCCCCCGCATCGGCCTCTTTTTTGGCCTTTGCCCGAAGCTCCAGTCTCGCCTTTTCAATGACGTCGAAAGGGATGGCAACCTTGACCTCGGACGCTTCGGCGTCGAAGCCGTTGGCAATGAACTCCACCAGGCTCTTGCCGATGGAGGTATACATATTTATCCCCAAAGACTCCAACATGCCGGTATGGATTTTCATACCGACTTTTAACGGTCTTCCGGCGTCCGGGTTCTGCACTGGCTGCGGTTTCGGCATATATTGTCTCTTTGCTGATATGCCGAGATTAGATATTTTCAGGGTAAATTGCTATGGGATTTATCGACTTTCCGACCGTTTTTGGAGCCAAAACCGTATGGTAGACCATGTATCCTCATCGAGAAGAAGCGAGATTATGTCCGCTATCCGGTCGAAGGGAACCAAGCCGGAACTGGCGGTAAGGCGCTTGCTCCATGCTCTCGGCTACAGATTCAGGCTCCACGATGCCGGGTTGCCGGGAAAGCCGGACGTCGTTTTCAAGAGCCGGAAAAAGGTCGTTTTCGTACATGGATGTTTCTGGCACCGGCACCCGAAATGCAAATACGCCGGTATCCCCAAGACAAGAACCGAATATTGGAAAGAAAAATTCAAGAGAAATGTACGCCGTGATAAGCTGGCTGAGTCGGAACTCCTTGATATGGGATGGAAAAGCCTTATCGTATGGCAGTGCGAGCTTAAAAACCCCGAATCGCTGTCCCGCAAGATGGTTGAATTTTTAGAGGAAAGTAATGTCGAAAAGAAAATACGGAGCAGGAAAAGCAAATAAGAAACGGCCCATTGGGATCGACCTGTTTGCCGGTGCGGGGGGCTTGAGTTTAGGGTTCGAGCAGGCCGGTTTCGACATTGCCGCCGCCGTGGAGATCGACCCGATCCACTGCGCTATCCATGAGTTCAATTTTCCCTACAGTGAAATCGTTTGCAAAGACGTAAAGCGCGTTAAAGCCGCCGAGCTTCGCCTGAAAGCCGGTATCGGCGACCGCGACATAGACGTAGTGTTCGGCGGTGCGCCCTGCCAGGGGTTTTCCATGATCGGAAAACGCGCCCTGGAAGACCCCAGAAACGAACTCGTAAGCCATTTCGTTCGGCTGGTGCTGGAGCTTGGCCCGAAATATTTTGTGTTCGAGAACGTGCCGGGATTGGCGCTCGGCAAACACAAGAAGTTTCTGGAAGAAATGATCGGGAAATTTGCGAAGAACGGCTATAAAGTCGTCCAGCCGTATGAAATTCTATATGCTGCCGAATACGGCGTTCCTCAGGACAGGCGCAGGGTGTTTTTGCTGGGCGCTCGTGAGGATATGGATTTGCCCGCTTATCCTGCGGCCACGCATCGCCACCGCGAAGATAAGAACCGCCATTCTAAAGACAATGCAAAGCTCCCGCTGGGGCCGTCTGTATGGGATGCCATCGGCGATCTGCCCGCTGTAGAAAAATTCGCCGCATTGTTCGACAAGGATTGGGTCAAAGCGAAATACGGCAAGGGGACGGAATACAGCCGTGCCATGCGCGGGACGGCAAACGACATTCAGGATTATTCCTATCGCCGTCAATTCGACAGAGATTTGCTGACGTCCAGTACCCGCACGGAACACAACGACATTTCGCAAAAGCGTTTTGCGGCTGCGGAATGGGGCAGGGCGGAGCCGGTCAGCCGTTTCCACAAGCTCGATCCGAAAGGCCTGTGCAATACCATTCGGGCTGGAACGGCAAGCGACAGGGGTGCATTCACTTCGCCGAGGCCTATCCATCCGCATGTGCCGCGCTGCATTACGGTACGCGAAGCGGCTAGGCTGCACAGCTATCCCGACTGGTTCCGTTTCCATGCGACGAAATGGCACGGTTTCCGCCAGATCGGAAATTCCGTGCCGCCGCTTCTTGCAAAAGCCGTCGCGGGAGAGATTATGGCTGCGCTGGGGGTGAAACCCACCGTTCCGGACGACGTTTTGCAATTGGGCGACGAAAAACTTCTCAATCTGAACATGACCGAAGCCGCCCGTCGTTATGAAGTGCCTGCCGATACGATCAAGCCGAGAACGCGCAAGGCCGATATGGAAGAAGCGGAGGCGCTCGTTGGATAAGCAAACCGTTTACAGCGCGATCATCGAATGGATTTTTGTAAAGCAATACAAAAAGGGCATGAAGGAATTCACCTTCGAGCGCACTAAAATTACGGAAGCGGCGAAGACGCTCAAAGTTGAAGAACCTAAAAATCTGGGCGATCTGATCTATTCGTTCCGCTATCGAAAGGCTCTGCCGGACGTCATTGTAAAGACCGCCGACAAAGGCACGGAATGGATTATCGAGTCCGTTGGGCGCTCGAAATATAAATTCAAAATGGTGAAAATCAGCCGGGTCTTGCCGCGTGAAGACCTTATAGCGATTAAAATTCCCGACGCTACGCCGGAAATCATCTCCGCTTATGCCCTGAACGACGAACAGGCGCTTCTCGCCAAGGTTCGTTACAACCGCCTGATCGACATTTTCCTCGGCATGGCGACTTATTCGCTTCAAAACCACCTGAGAACGACCGTCAAAGGCATAGGACAGATCGAAATCGACGAATTGTATGTCGGCGTCGATAAAAGCGGAGTGCAATACATCGTTCCGGTGCAGGCGAAGGGCGGAAAAGACCAGATCGGCGTTACGCAGGCCGCGCAAGACATAGCCTGTTGCGCCGAAAAATATCCGAGTTTGATTTGCCGGGCGATCTCCGCCCAATTTATGGCCGACGACACGATTGCCATGTTTGAATTGACGGTAGACGATGGGCAAATTCGAGTCGTCGCCGAAAAGCATTATAAGCTCGTTCCGTCGTCGAAGATTTCATTGCAGGATTTGAAGGGCTACGGCCAGAGGCAGGACCGATAAAGCCGGGCGGGATTATTTCTTTACTTTATATCTCCCCGTTTTCTTTGCTCCTACAAACTGGATCAATCCGGCATCCGTCAATTCGGCAATGTCGTATTTAGCTGTGCGCGGAGATACTTTCCAGGCTCTTGCAATGTCGTCGGCCTTAGAACGTTTTCCCTCTTTTAAAGATTCAAGAAACCACAGTTGTCTGTGATTGAGACGCCTGCCTTCCTTTCCGGGCGGTGAACTTATAGTGCAAGATTTTGCACTGTAAATTTCCCTTTCTTTATTGGGATTCTTGGCCTTTCCGGCGTCCGTACGGCCTCCCAATAGATTGAAGGCGTCCCATAAATCGCCACCGCCTATTTGCTCCAAGATAAACTTTAGGAGAGCGGGGGAGGATCGACTGAGCAGCAATAAATGACCGGAAGACGGCGCATTTCTAGCCTCGTACCAGTTTTTTATCGCTCTCAGGCTTGCCCCGGTCAGACGCCCGATATGCTTGACGGCGGATGGGGTTTCCCCAAAATCCTCACGCAGGGCCGCCGCAACGATTTGAGCCAATTCAGTATCGGAGATCGGCTGAGGTTCGATAGGAAAAGTTCGGTCCAAAAATTCAAAAGACATTTTTCTGCTCCTTGGTTAATGCTTTCAGGAGCAGTGCAGACGTTCGTATTGCCGATGAAAAGTAAGATTTTAAGAAGAGTCGAAGCGTGTCGAAGGGCGGACTTACAGAGGGGAAAAGTGACGGCGGGCAACCGATTCGGCGGGCGGCAATGTATGTCCGCATGTCCACCGACCATCAAAAATATTCGACTGAAAATCAGGCCGACGCCATCCGCGAATACGCCGAGCGGCGGAAAATCGAGATCGTGGAAACTTACGCCGACGAAGGTAAAAGCGGCCTGAGTCTCGACGGTCGGGACGCCCTCAAACGCCTGATCGACGACGTTCAATCCGGCAGGGCCACTTTCGACGTCATTTTGGTTCTGGACGTAACCCGGTGGGGCAGATTTCAGGACGCCGACGAAAGTGCGTATTACGAATATATTTGCCGCCGTGCCGGAATCGAAGTGCAGTATGTGGCGGAGCAGTTTGAAAACGACGGCAGCCCCGTTTCCACAATCGTTAAAGGCGTCAAGCGGGCAATGGCCGGCGAATACAGCCGGGAACTGTCCGCCAAGGTCTTTGCGGGTCAATGCCGTTTAATCGAATTGGGCTATCGGCAGGGCGGGCCTGCCGGATACGGTTTGCGCCGGATGCTGATCGACGAGCAGGGGCAGGAAAAGGGATTGTTGAAGCGCGGCGAGCATAAGAGCTTGCAGACCGACCGGGTTGTTCTTGTTCCCGGCCCGGAAGAGGAAATCGAGACTGTACGCTGGATTTACCGCGCTTTCGTCGATGACGGGCTTTTGGAAGGCCAGATTGCCGTCCTTCTAAATGGAAAAAATATCAGGACGGATTGGGATCGGCCCTGGTCGCGCGGCACGGTTCATCAAGTGCTGACCAACGAAAAATATATTGGGAACAACGTCTTCAACCGCACTTCCTTTAAGCTCAAAAAACGCCGCGTCAGCAATGCGCCGGATATATGGGTGCGGGCGGACAACGTGTTCGAGGCCGTTGTCGATCCGCGATATTTCTATACCGCGCAGGGCATGATCCAAGAGCGCAGCCGTAAGATTTCCAATGAAGAAATGCTTGAGAGATTGAAAAAACTCCATGATCGGCAAGGCTGGCTGTCGGGTTTGATTATCGACGAAACTGAGAATATGCCTTCCAGCAGCGCCTATCAGAGTCGCTTCGGAAGCCTGATCCGAGCCTATCAGATGATCGGTTATACCCCCGACAGGGATTACCGCTACATAGAAATCAATCGCCATCTTCGCAAGCTGTATCCTGAAATCGTTGAAGGCGCCATCCGCAAAATTAAGGATATGGGCGGACAGGTACGAAGGGAGGTTACGAGCGATCTTCTCATCGTCAATGAAGAGCTTAAAATTTCCGTTGCGATATGCCGTTGTTTCAAAACGGCGGGAGGAAATCACCGCTGGCGGCTGCATCTGGATACGGGATTGTTGCCGGACATCACCGTCGCCGTCCGCATGGATCATGAGAATAAAGAGCCGCTCGATTATTACCTGTTGCCTGGCCTGGACGTAGAAAACCCGAAAATCCGTCTTGCCGACCAGAACGGTTTTGCTCTGGAAGTTTACCGCTTCGACGATCTGGAGCCGTTTTTCCTTTTAACGGAGCGTTGCGCGTTGCCGGAGGCCGCATGAACAAAATGCAAAAAGCGTCGAAGGTCAGGATGATCCCTATTGAGAAAATCAACATTCTCAATCCGAGAGTCCGCAACAAAAAGGTTTTTGCCGAGATCACGGACAACATTGCTCAAATCGGATTGAAACGGCCTATCACAGTCGCGCCTTGCCGTTCCAAGCAGCCGGGGAAGGATTACGATTTAGTCTGCGGTCAGGGACGGCTGGAAGCGTTCCTGGCCTGCGGGCAAACCGAGATTCCGGCCATCGTCATCGACGCGGACGAAGAACAGGCGTTAATCATGAGTCTGGTGGAGAACTGCGCCCGGCGCAAGCACAGCGCAATGGACATTATGCAGGGCATAGGGCTTTTGCAGAAACAGGGCTACGACGCGAAAGAAATCGCAGCTAAAATCGGCATGAGCATCGACTATATAAATTCCATTCTCATGCTTATGAAGCAGGGAGAAGAACGGTTGATCTCCGCTGTGGAGGCCGGGCATGTGCCGATTACGATTGCCATTAAAATTGCCGATACTCCCGATGAGAATTCGCAACAGATTTTGCAGGATATATATGAAAGCAAGCAATTGCGCGGCAATAGACTCCTGCTTGCCAAAAAACTGATCGAAAATCGCCGTCGCAGAGGAAAAACTTTCGTAAGCCGCGACGGTGCATCCCGTAAGCATTCTCAGCCGGCCGTTTCTGCGCGGGATGTAATGAAGGTTTATCAGAGGGAAGCCGACCGCAAACGGCTCTTGACCCGTAAAGCTGAAATCACAAGCAATCGACTCCTGTTCATTCTGGAGGCATTGCGTATGCTTTATAAAGAAGAAAATTTCAACAACCTGTTGCGGGCGGAGGGGTTGAATACATTGCCGAAACCCGTTTCCGATCTCATGGCAGAAAAGGGGCACGGTCATGTCTAAAAAGCGCAACGACGATATAAAGCTGGGATTCGATACGGACACAATAGAAGTGCCGCTTGATAAGATTGTGCCTTTAAAAATGGTCGCCGACCAGGTACGCGCCAGCAGGAAATACAAGCAGATTGAAACGTCGATACGGGAAGTCGGCATTATTGAGCCGCCCGTTGTAGCGCCGGATCGTCAGTCGAAGGGCCGCTATATTCTGCTCGACGGTCACTTGCGGCTGGATATTCTTAAAAAGGCTGGAGAAACGGAAGTCGTTTGTCTGGTATCGACGGACGACGAGGCTTTCACCTACAACAAACAAATAAGCAGACTGACGATTGTGCAGGAACACCGCATGATCGTTCAGGCCATTGAACGGGGCGTATCGGAAGAGAAAATTGCAAGGGCTTTGGACGTAAACGTTAAGAGCATCATTCTAAAAAAGAACCTTTTAGATGGAATTTGTCCGGAAGCCGCCGAACTTTTAAAAGATAAAATGGTTTCAGGTTTGGTGTTCGGCGTCCTGCGAAAGATGGTTCCCATGCGGCAGATCGAGGCTGCAACCCTGATGAACGACGCCGGCGTATATACGGGGTCGTACGCACAGGCGCTTTTGGCGGCAACCCCAAAGCATCAAATGGTCAATCCTCAAAAACCGAAGAAAATCCGTGGCCTGACGGAGGATCAGATGTTGCGTATGGAAGATGAAATGGCGAGCTTGCAGCGGGAATACCGGCTCATTGAGGAAAGTTACGGCGCGGACGTTTTGCATCTTACGCTTGCCAAGGGATATTTAACCGGCCTGATAGGGAATGCGAAGATCGTGCGTTACCTGGCACAAAACCATGCGGAGATACTTTCTCAGTTTCAGAAAATCTCTGAAATGACCTCGCTGGGGGTAAAGGTGTAATTTTGGCTTTATCCGGCTTTTGATCGTCGGAATGGCCGTTTTCCTCGCTTTTCCAAGCAGGATTGAAAAATTTCACGAAGGGCGATACTCTGTCTCTCAATCCATGATGGGCTGTTGATAAAATCAGGCCAGCGCATACAAAGCCGGGTATAAAACCGGGTACAAAATGAATCGTACCGAAAATAATGGATTCTATATCAGCATGTTAGCTGCGAATTTACGGTTTAACGTCTGAAGTCTTACGGTTGCGGCGCCTGTGCGGGAAGCTTAAACCCCGTCGCGGTTCGAAGGGCTTCTTTCAGCAGCGGCGGCAGCGGGGATGAGCCGGTGTCGTTTATGTGGCCCAGCAACAGTTCGCAGACTTCATAAAGCCCCCTGGCCTGTGTGGTGTCGTAAGGCCTGTCCCATCCGGTGGCGCTGGGGAGGCTGGATTGCGCCTGTTGCCTTACAGGCGACTCATTCCCCCCGTGGGATGCCCTGTAAGCATGGACGATCCCGCCGAGCGTTACAACGCCAAGGTTTGACCGTGCCCCCACTTCCTTGACCCACGTGACGATTTCCTCCGCGATATGACCGGAGTCCGGTTCAGCAGGGGCGAGATCGAAGGAAGGTAGACGCGCATTGTTTATAAAGGCGGCAAGAGGATTGCGAGGAATCCTGTCAATTCTTTGGGGACGCGTATCCGTCCCTGATTCTGATTTTAAAGGCATCTTTCAAACCCTGTTATAGTTTTTCTTTTTTATAGTATTTCAGAAAACTCTTTAAAATGCACATCTTTAAAAACGGGACAGAGCCAGCGTGGCCCTTATCCCATGTTCAATACGAAAGGCGCGGGAATGGCAGCGCCTGGTGTGAACGTCGGCTGGTCTTCGTTTTCATCCCGCATGCCAACGGTCGGAGGCACAGAAATTTTAGCCGATTCTGCGCTCGCCGCAGCCCCGATTTCCTTTTTCCAGGATGCATCCAGGCTATCCGGCGTCTTGCCATGAATGCAGGCGGAAATCTGTTCCATCAGGGTTGCAAATTGCTGCGGGTCGCGAAGGTCGAAGATCCGGGACCCATCGAGTTTGAGATCGCGCATATTCCGCGCAAGGGCAGGATCGCCTCTGAAACTACCTATCATCGACGGGTTGAGGTGAGCGGCCGAATCGTAAAGATCGACCGCAGTCTCCAGTGAAATTGTGTAAGGAGGTGAAACGTTGTGCCCTTTGGATTTTTCATCAAGAGACGTCGTGACAAGACCGTCCGCCATAAATGCGGAAGAATTATGAAGGTTGCTGTCTCTGCCAATCAGCGTGGAGGCCAGTGAATTTCTGGCAAACGGAAAAGGATCATCGGGAGCCGGGCCGACCGCAAAGGTCGCCAGAGCCGCGGCCTGGCGCGGACCGGGCGCCGTCAATAACCGTGCCTGAAGGTCGTCTACCCTGGCCGGATCAATAAGCGGTTTTGCGCGATTCTTTGCTGCAGGGGAGGCGAGGGCGGTATCGATCTCCCTTTCCCATGCCGAGCGCTGCGGGTTTGCCGCATATCCGTCTGGCGTAAGATTGTGCGCATAGGCAACGAGACGGGTCATCAGGTTTTTAAACTCACCCGGCTTGGCTGGATCAAAGCTTTGGCGTGAATCCAGGCCAAGATGTTCAAGCCGTTCCATGGCCAGCCCTGTATCGGTCTGATTATTAGGAGATCTGTAAGTGTTGTAAAGCCTGGCAGCATCAAGAAGCGTAATCGATTCGCTCGAAAGCCTGGAAAGGCCGTCCCGCATGACGAATGCAGACGTTTGTTGCGTTGCGGTTTCCCTTAAACTGCCCGCCGAGCGAGGCGGAAAAGGGAAAGCAGGCCGTGCCGGGCCATAAAGAGAGGGTGCGGCGGTCGTTACGCTTGTCCCAAGACCGGCATCAAGGATACCGGAAAGATCGGCCCGGGATGTCGGATGAGGTGGCAGTACGACGGTCGCTGCCTGCGGTGACGTTGTACTATCAGGAACTTTCGTCTGCGCGGCCGGCTGAGGCGCGGATTCCGCATGTCTGGGATCGTAAAGACTTCTGAGCGTCACATGATTGCCAGCTGTATCGATGTGCCGGCCCTTATCGAGGGCAAGAGTCGCCTTGGCAAAGGCAAGGTCCGCAGCATTAGTGATCTGGCCCGAACTGACGGCATTTTCAAGCGCTGTCGCGACATCCTTCGTGAATTTGCCGCCCGTGAGGGTGATATTGAGGCGGCCGGCAAGGTCTTCGAGTTTCGTACGGAATTTGGTGCTGGTCTCTTTGCCCCACATGCCATCCTGGCCCGCGCCTATCGCGCGTTGAATGTCTTCGACCAGTGCGTTTGCATCTGCTTGTTTTTTCAATGCCTTAACCCTTAGCGACCGTTTCGTTATCTATTATCCTTCAAAATTGGACATAAACGCAAATTTTTTGTTTTCAGGCCGCTTCGGCCCTGTCTTTCTGGCGGACCAGGGCCGCATAGGCTTCCTGGAGCCGCCGGGTCACGGGGCCGGTTTCATAGTCCTGCTGGTCGATACGGCCGACGGGCATGATTTCGGCGGCTGTGCCGGTCACAAAAATCTCCTGAACCCTGGACAGCTCTTCCGGCATGATCGTGGTTTCCTCGACCGGGATCCCGAGGTCGGCGGCCAGCTGGATAACGGTCTGACGGGTCAGGCCGTTCAGGAAACATTCGGGAACTGGCGTTTTCAGGACTCCGTCCCTGACGCAGAACAGGTTGGAACCGGTGGATTCCGCGACGCGGCCTTTATAATCCAGCATAAGGGCGTCATCGTAGCCGGCGCGTTCCGCCGTGTGTTTGGCGAGGGTGCCGATCATATAGATGCCCGCCGCCTTGCTTTGCACCGGCATGGTGCGCGGATCGGGGCGCCGCCAGTCAGAGGTCTGGAGCGCGATGCCTTTGTCTTCGCCCGCCTTGGGCGCAAAATATTTGGGCCAAGTCCAGCAGGCGAAGGCGACATGGACCGTGCTGTTGGGAGAGGAAACCGCCATCATCTCGCTGCCGCGCCAGGCGACCGGGCGCAGGTAGCCGTCGGTAATATTATTAGCTTCGAGGACTTCGCGCGACACGTTTTCGATGGCGTCCAGTTCCATGGGGATAGTGAAATCAAGCAGGGCGGCGGAGCGCAGAAACCGTTCGGAATGCGCACGCAGCTTGAAGATCTGGCCCTCATAAACCCGCTCGCCCTCGAACACCGAGCCGCCGTAATGCAGGCCATGGGACAGGACGTGCAGTTTCGCGTCGCGCCATGGCAGCATTTCGCCGTCCATCCAGATCCAGCCGTCGCGATCGTCGTAGGATTGAGCCATTGTTTGAAAAACTCCTTATTACGGACTAATGTCAGGAAGCCCGCATGTTTTGAGGGCTGTCCATAATGACACCCGGAAATATATCAGCCGCCATGGTCTTAAGTCCAAATGAAAATCCGGAAGATCTGCCCCATATTCTGGTGGTGGACGACGACGAACGGATAAGGTCCCTCGTTTCACGGTTCCTGACCGAAAACGGATTCGTCGCCGCCACCGCAAAAGACGCAGCCGAGGCGCGGGCCATTCTGGAGCGTTTTGAATTCGATGCGCTGGTCCTCGATATCATGATGCCGGGCGAGAGCGGACTGGACTTTATCAAATCGTTTCGTAGCATTCAGGATATTCCCGTTCTTCTTCTGACCGCCCTTGGAGAGGCGCAGGACCGGATCAACGGCCTGGAGTCCGGGGCCGACGACTACCTTTCCAAGCCGTTCGAGCCGCGCGAACTGGTGCTGCGCCTGCAATCCCTGTTGCGCCGCAGGCCGCGCAAAGTCGGCGATATCAGAGGTTTTACCGTGGGAAGCTGGCGGTATGATCCGGAAGCGAACGCGCTGGAGGCCGGCCCGGATTCGGAACGCCTGACCGCAGTCGAAGGCAATCTTTTGCGGGCGCTGGCCAGCCGGACGGGCAGCATCGTGGGCCGGGAAGAACTGGCCCGGCTGTGCGGTATGGACGCGGCAGGCGAACGGACCATCGATGTGCAGGTGACCCGCCTGCGCCGCAAGCTGGAGGATGATCCGAAACGGCCGCGCCTGCTGCAGACCGTCCGCGGCAAGGGATATGTTTTAAGGGCGGTGACCGATGAACCCCTTTCGTGAACTCAAGCGGCTGATGCCGCGCACGCTGTTCGGCCGGTCGCTGCTGATCCTCGTCATCCCCGTGCTGATGATCCAGATCGTCACGACCTATGTTTTTTTCGAACGGCACTGGAGCAAAATGACCGACCGGCTGGCTTATGCCGTTGCCGGCGAAATCGGCGTTCTGGCTGATACCATAGAAGAAGGAGTCAGCGAGGCGCAGCTGGAGCGGCTTGCCAGTTATGCGGCGCGCGAACTCGATATGCTGGTCAGTTTCGATCCGGGGGAGATTTTTACTGAAGAGGAAGACCCCACCTATAAATCTCTTGTCACAACAACACTTCATAACGCACTGGATTCACAGGTAAGAAGACCCCATAATTTGCGGATTGATACGGAAGAAAAATGGGTGGACGTGACATTACAGCTCAGCAATGGAGTCCTTCACGTATCGTTACCGCAAAGGCGCCTGTTTTCATCGACCAGTTATATTTTCCTGTTCTGGATGTCAGGCACGTCAATCATACTGCTGGCGATCGCCATCCTGTTCATGCGCAACCAGATCCGGCCCATCAGGCGGCTGGCGGTGGCGGCGGAGCGGTTCGGGAAGGGCCTTGATATACCGTCCAGCTTCAAACCCGAAGGCGCGCGGGAAGTGCGCCAGGCGGGGCGCGCGTTCCTTGAAATGCATGAACGGATCAGGCGGCAGATCCAGCAGCGCACGGCGATGCTGGCAGGCGTATCGCACGATTTGCGCACACCGCTGACCCGGATGAAGCTGCAGGTCGCGATGCTGGGCAACACATCGGACGCCGAGGACCTGAAAAAAGACATCGAGGACATGGAGCGGATGGTCAATGCGTATCTGGATTTCGCGCGCGGGCAGGGAAGCGAAGCGACAGTGCGGACAGACCTGAAGGACCTGCTCGAACGGGTCGTGACAGCGACAAGGCGTCAGGGCGCCGTCATCGATCTGCAGGCCGACCCGGGATTGTTCCCGCAATTACGACCCGTGGCGTTCGAGCGCTGCATCGCCAACCTAGTCAGCAATGCCCGCAAATATGCCAGCCATATCTGGGTTGAGGCGCGGCGTATCGAAACGGGATTGCGCATCACCATCGACGATAACGGGCCGGGCATTCCCGAAAGCCAGTACGAAGAAGTATTCAAGCCCTTCGTGCGCGGCGAACCGTCGCGCAATCCGGAAACGGGCGGCGTTGGACTGGGCCTGCCGATCGTGCAGGACATCGTGACGGGGCAGGGCGGAAAAGTATGGCTGGAGAAAAGCCCCCGGGGCGGCCTGAGGGCGCTGATCGAATTGCCGGATTAAAAGGTTTTAAAACCGGTCTCTTGTATGGCGGATACCGGGCTGCATGCTGGCTGTAACGACACGGGTTTTGACTTCCGAATATAATCTTTGCGCCGATACGTCGGTCAGTGCGCAGATATAAAAACAGGCGCGGAGGCCGCTCTTTGAATCGATTATGTCATCTAAAGGATGCCTGTAGAATTCGCCTCCGGATTTTTTAGCCAGATCGAGAAGAGTTTCGACGGCTTTCGTGTCCTGGGCGGACACCAGAACTTTCCAGTATTTGGAAATACTCATATCAGCTTACGCACAGTGGTTCAGGCGGCGGCTTTTTGCCGCGCCGCGCCCTGCTGCTTTGCAGTTTTCTCCAGAGCGGACTTCACTTCCGTAAAGGATGCACTGACCCGGCGGGTAATGATGTCAGAAGCTTCTGTACTGGATTTGTTCAGCATGCCGGTCAGTTCGCGAAATCCGGACACTGAATTTTCGTAGGTTTTTTTCATCAGATCGGCCTGACGCGCGACCTTCTGCTCCGGCGTGCTGTCGCCCATGATTTCGCGGGCGAGGGTGGAATTATCCTGTACGATGCGTGTCAGCAGTTCGGCCTGGCGCTGGGCCACGGCCTGAATGCCCTCGAAGGCCATCTGCTGAAATTCAGTGAATGCTTCGAGGTTGCGGCGCTGCGCCTCAAGAACAGAATGAAAATCGAGAAAACCGTTAAGCGACGGAAAATTGTCCTGACTGAAAAGACGGGAAAAGTCATTGGCGGCCATCGTAATTCCCCTTATCTGATACACGCTGCGCACACTCGCAGGTTAACATCAATTAGTAAAACTGCATGTAAAACTTGTCAAGTCGACTGCCGGAGATATGCACAGACGCATGATCAGGACGATTTTTCTTCTATATTAGCAATTGTTTAACCGAAATGTCCCACAGTCGTAGGAAAGCTTCGCCGTGCGGAGCTCACAAGGCGTGGAAAACCGGTTGTCATGACACTTGTCAAAGGGTTTAAAGGTTCTGAAAACGACGTCAGTTCAGCGGGATATACGCCTGTGCGCGGCAATCTGGCTCAGTGGCTTGTTTTCCTGAACGGCCTTATCCTGACGTTTACGGCCTATTTTGCCCTGAATTATTTCATCACACAATCCATGCAGGCGGATTACAGCCGCATGGTGGAAGAAACCAGCCAGGCCATCAAAGACGAACTGGCGAATTTCGAATATTCAATACGCATCGCCATCGCCGTAGCCGACAATCTGCCCCAGGAAAGCCCTGTAACCGTGCAGTGGCGCCTGAAATATGCCCTTCCTCACAGCGAAATTTTCGACCGGATTGCCTGGATGGGGCCTGGCCAGGGCGGGTTCCAAATTATAAACCTGTATGTAAACGACTCTGTAAAAAATGCCGGAAAATCCGATAGCGCGCTGGCAGCCTTTCTGCTTGGCCGACTCAAGGGAAGCCGTTCGGACATCGCTTATATGATCGAGATGCCGGAAACAGACTATATCCAGGAACAGGCCGACCCAAGAATCGATGCCCGCCCTTTTGCGCTTGTCCGTCCCTTGCGCCGTGCCGATGGAGAGGTCATGAGCCTTCTGGTGGGCGTGGCGCGACCGAGCGTGCTGCTGAACTCCGCCTGGCTGTCCCAACGCACCAATCTGATGGGACTTTCGATCCGCGACCAGACGACAGGCAAGCCCATCTATACGATGAACCGGAAAAAAAACAGCGGCGGCAGCGCCGGTAACAACGCCTTTACAGCGAGAATAGGAGACAGCATCTGGGAGGTTTCGTTCGGACTTTCCCGTTTCGGCGGCGATGCGATCCTGGAGAAAATGCCCCTGTTTCTTCTGCTGTTCGGCGGGGTGCTGACTTTAGCCGGGATGCTGTATATCCGGAGCAACCAGAACCAGTCTTATCGTCTGGCCTCGATGAACCGGGCCCTCGCAAAAAAGAACTACGAACTGAAATACGAGGCCGCGGAACGGGAACGGCTGAACGACGTGCTGCGCAATGCGGAAAGGGAATACCGCGCCATCGTCGATTCCGTGGGCGATATCATTTTCGAGACCAATACGGAAGGTGAGATCATTTTCCTGAATTCTGCATGGGAACGCATCACGGGGTTCGATATCAGTCATTCGGTGCAGCGCAGCCTGTTCGACCTGATGCATCAACAGGAACAGGAAGAGCAACGCATGGCATTCAAGGAACTTGTGCGCGGCAAACGCAATTCATACCGCACGTTTGCGCGCCTGCGCACGAATGACGGGACATTCCGGGCCGTAGAAATGGCAGTATCAATGCTGCGGCTCGACGAGAACCGTAAAATGCGTGTGGTAGGCAGTTTCACGGATGTCGAAGAACGCCGACGCGCCGAGCGCGCCCTGAGCGAGGCGGAGAAAAAATACCGCGCCATCGTGGAAAATGCTGCGGGTGGGATCTTTCAAATGACACCGGAAGGGCAGATTCTTAGTGCCAACCCGGCCATGGCGCGCATCATCGGATTTGATAATCCCGAAAGAATGCTGCGCGAAGTCCGCAACGCCCTCGACTTCATGTTTGCGATCGCGCGGGACCGCAGCCGTTTTCTGCGCGAGATGGCGAGCCGCGTCATGGTGAACAATCTTGAAGTTCAGGGCAAAACACGGACAGGCGAAAAAATATGGCTGAATCTCAACGCGCGGGCCGTCAAGGACGATGACGGAAACATCCTGTATTTCGAGGGAAGCCTTGAAAACATTACGCAGCGCAAGGAAACGGAAATCATGCTGCGCGAAGCGAAAATCCAGTCAGATCTAGCCAGCCGCGCAAAATCGGAATTTCTGGCGAACATGAGCCATGAACTGCGTACGCCGCTCAATGCGATCATAGGATTTTCGGAAATCATCAAGGATGAAGTGCTGGGCAAGCTGGACAACCGGCAATACTGGGAATACTCGATGGACATTCATAGCAGCGGAAAGAAATTGCTGCACATCATCGATGAAATCCTCGATGTTTCCCGCATCGATGCGGGTGAGCGACAGCTGAACGAGGCGCATGTCGATATGGCGAAGCTGATCGCCAACTGCCTGGAATTTATCGAGCCGCGCGTGCGCGAGGGTAGCCTGAAAATCACCAATATGATCGACGGTGGCGTGCCATCCCTAGTCGGCGAAGAGCTGGCGATCAAGCAGATCATGCTGAATCTCCTGTCCAACGCCATCAAGTTCACGCCGGAAGGAGGGCGCATCACATTGTCCCATACAATCGACGCGGACGGGCATATGCTGGTTTCGGTCACGGATACCGGGATTGGTCTCGACGAGACCGAAATCGAAAAGGCGTTGTCGCCGTTCGGACAAGTCGATTCATCGATGAACAGGTCCGGCTCGGGTGCGGGCCTTGGCCTTACCCTCGTCGACTCTCTGATCCGGCTGCATGGCGGGCGGCTCGAACTGTTTTCCCAGAAGGGGATCGGCACTACGGCTACGGTCATCTTTCCTGCCAAGCGTGTGGGAACCGTGCGTGAAAGAAAGACGGATATCATGACCGAGGCCAGCCTTAAGCCGGACGAAGGCCGGATGAACTGACTAGCGTCGTATCAACAGTATCTCGGCGTCTTCATGGCATAAGGCGAGCGCTCTTCTCGATGTCTCATAATCGAATCCGGCACGCCCCAGCGCAGCAAGGGCGCGCGTATCGTCACAGGTCGTAGTTGCGTAGGCACCGATCCGCTTGCGACGGATGAACCGTAGGGCCGCATGAAGATCATTTTCTCCCGTTTCGCCCATATTTTCAGCCAGCGCAGATTTTATCGCGCTTTCGCTCAGGCCTCGTGCCGCCATCCTGGCCTGGATGGCGCGGGAGGAAAGACCGCGGCGTCGCAGGCTGGAAACGGAACCCCGGATATACGCCTGGTCATCCAGCAGGCCGGAACGCAGAAATTTTTCGATAAGGGCATCCAGTAGCATAAGGCAGGATTCGCGGTCCTGGTCCTCATGGCAAGCGCAGGAGCGATCGATCTTGCGCAGCATAACCCGTCGGAAATGCGCCGAGCCACTGGCAAAGCGCTGGAGATAATGCAGCCCTGCATTGTGCAGATATTCCGCAGTAATTTTCTTCGGCGTCTTGCGGTTCGCCGCAAAAGCCTTGATATTATGTGCAGTGGGTTTACCTTCGTTCATCCCTGTGCCAATCTTTACGGAATCCATCATGTCAGAACAGACGAATGCCATGCAAGCCCCGGTCTCAAGGCGGGTCAGCGGTCTCAACAGGATCGGGCTGATGACGCTGGTGCGTAAGGAGACGGGGCGGTTTCTTGCCGTTTATACTCAAACGATCGTCGCGCCGGTCATAACGGCCCTGTTGTATTATACCATTTTTGCCCTGGCATTCGGCAAAATAGGGCAAAGCGTGGGCGGCGTGCCGTATATGGAATTCCTGGCCCCCGGCCTGATCATGATGACGATGGTGCAGAACGCGTTCGCCAATACATCGTCCTCTGTCGTGATCGCCAAGGTGCAAGGGAATATCGTCGACGTCCTTATACCGCCTTTGAGTGCGACGGAACTGTTCATAGGATATGTCGCCGGCGGCGTCGTGCGTGGACTCGCGGTAGGCCTGGCCTGCACGATCGCCATCAGCCTATTTTCACTCATGCACATCCATTCACTATTGCAGATTTTTACATTCGCGTTTCTGGGAACGCTTATGCTTTCATCGCTGGGGCTGGCGGGCGGGATATGGTCTGAGAAATTCGATCATATAGCCGCGGTCACGAATTTCATTGTGACGCCCCTGACATTTTTATCGGGGACGTTTTATTCCATGGAAACACTGCCGCCCGTATGGCAGGCCATCGCCCATTTCAATCCTTTTTTTCATATGATCGACGGATTTCGCAGCGGGTTCATAGGCCATAGCGACGGGCACATCATGACGGGCCTGTCTATTCTGACCATAGCGAATATCGGCCTTGGGGCCTTATGCCTCTGGATGCTTAAAACCGGTTATAAGATCAAGGGCTGATGGATTTTATTCAAACCTTCATGCTGGAGCGTACCGGGCTGCGTGGGCGTATCGTCCGCCTGGGGCCTGTGCTCGATGAAATTTTGGGGCCGCATAATTATCCGGAGGAGGTGAGCCGCCTGACGGCGGAAGCCGCCACGCTTACGGCGCTGCTGGCCTCTATGCTGAAGTTCGACGGCATTTTTACATTGCAGGCCCAGGGCAAAGGACCGGTCAGGATGGTGGTCGCCGACCTGACGTCGCAGGGGGCGCTGCGTGCCTGCGCCACCATGAACGAAGCCATGGCGATCGAAGGGCGCGATCTGATGGGGCATGGTCATCTGGCGTTTACGGTCGATCAGGGCCCACAGACGGAGCGATATCAGGGGATCGTCGAACTGAAATCCGGCGACCTGGTTGAAAGCGTGCAGACATATTTCCGGCAGTCCGAGCAAATAAGGACAGGCATGAAAATGGCCGTAGCATTCAGGGACGGCCACTGGCACGCACGCGGCATCCTTGTGCAGCATATGCCGGAAGAGGGGGGATATGCCGCAGCCACGACCGAAGAAGACGACTGGCGACGGACGATGATTTTGCTGCAAAGCTGCACGGAAATCGAATTAACGGACGCGGGCCTGACAGGAGAAGATCTCCTGATCCGTCTCTTTCATGAGGAAGGCGTCAGGATATTCGAGCCGCTCAAGCTTTCCAAAGGGTGCCGTTGCACGGCAGAGCGCCTGTCCGGCATTCTTTCGGCCATGCCGGAACAAGACAGGCGCGATATGGCCGAAGACGGCATTATTACAATGAACTGTCAGTTCTGCAGCCGGAATTTCCTGTTCCGGGCTCATGAATTGTAAAAGCCGTATTGACATAGGGAAGCGGCAATTTATCTTCTATCCTTGCCTTGTTCACCTTCCGGAGTTTTTCATGAATTCATCGTTTCGCCGAACCCTTATGATCGCCACGGTCATTACGCTGGGCGCATGCGCTTATAATGGCGGCGGAAAGCCATTGCCGCAGCTCGATTATCAGAACATAGCGCCGCTGAATGTTTCGGTCGGTTCGGTGGATGTGTCCACGACTTATGTGCCTTCCGTAGAAAGCAGCCAGGCTGCGGCGGCTTTTACAACGCCGCCCGATGTCGCTTTGCGCCGTTATGCGGAAAGCCGCCTGAAGGCAAAGGGATATGAAGGATCGCTGAAGGTCGTCATCCAGGAGGCCTCGGTGCGCCACAGTGTGACCGAAGCGGACAACAGCGCCATGAAATGGGCGGGCGTCGGGAAACAGGATCGCTATGACCTGAAAATCCGCATCGGACTTACCGATATCGAGCCAGATGGTCGTCAGCCGAAAGAATCAAGCATAGAATTGACGCGTTTTATAACTGTGCCTCAAAGCTTCTCTATTGCAAAGCGTGAAACAACTTTGCGCGATTTCATGCAGACAGTGGTCAGGGAAGTCGACACCATGGTTACGACCGCGCTTCAGGACCGTATGCATATGACCGTCAGCGCTCCGGGCCCAGTTTCACCGGGGCAGCAGGGGATGGGATCGCCGACGATCAGCCCTGCGCCTTCAGCGCCAGCGCAGCGTGTTCCGATCGTGCAGCCTGAGCCTTTGCCGCCACCATGGTAATAATGGTGACTTAGGATTTAAAAACGCCATCCTGGACTGTTTCCAGGATGGCGTTTGTTATTGGGTATGCTCCTATAGAAAATGCCCCGGGACATTTCTGTCCCGGGGCATTTCGATCTTCAAAGCGATTACTGGGCTGCGTCAGCCGGAGCCGTCAAGGTCGCAGCAGGGGCGGCATCTGCCGGAGCGGCAGGAGCCGGTGCGACCAAAGCGGGGGTCGATCCAGCGGTAGCGCCATTGTCGCCTGTAAAGGTGATTTCGGCGCGGCGGTTCGCAGGTTCGCGAACGCCATCCGGGGTCTGAACCAGAAGCTGCTTCTCGCCACGGCCTTCCACTTTAATAAGGGAAGCTTCGACGCCGCGCTTCACCAGGGAGTCGCGAACGGCATTTGCGCGACGCATGGCCAGCTTGTCGTTGTAGCGGTCAGAGCCAGACGTATCGGTGTGACCGACGACGTTCACAGCACCCAGGCTGCGGCCTTTGACTTCGGTCGAAACAGCGTCAAGAACGCTGTCGCCACCCTGGCCGACTTTCGATTTGTCGAAGTCGAAGAAGACAAGGTACATGGCGTCTTCAGGCTTCATCGGCTTGGACATGTCCGGCGGGGCGTCCGAAGCGGCGGCAACAGGCGGTTGAGCGCCCAGCTGACCTTCAAGCTTGTTCATAGCATCCAGGAAACCGGTTTTGCAGGCCAGGATATCGTTGGTCTGCCAGTCTTCTTCCTGCTGCTCGATCCAGCAATCGAACATTGCCTGGGCGTGAGCGGAAAGCTGGGGAGCGCTGTCACGAGCGCCGACATCGAATGCCGCGATCAGGCGGTTACGAGCCGTGCCCAGTTCCGTCTGGTTCGGGGGAGTCAGGCTCCAGTCGGAAATCGGTTCAGGCATCACAACTTCACCTTTAGCGGCGGCCAGGCCCTTGCGGGCGAAGTGCAGCGCATCAGGGTAGTCAAACATTTGATTCATTTCGGAATTCGAGAAAGAGCGGTATTCAGAGGTCAGCGCCTGAGTGAACGGGCTGCCAACAGCCTTCACTTCGTTCAGGGCTTCCATTTCGCTGTGAGCGCTGAATCCGGAACAGGCACTCAGGGCCAGAACGGAAGCGCCCAGTATAAGGCCGCGGATAGTGTTCATTGTATGCTCCTACAAAACTGTGTCATTTGACCCCGAAAAGGGGATTACATAGTACCAACGTCTTGCATTTACAATCAGGGCATTGGAAATGTAAAGCACTGATTTGTAAAAATGCTTTTAAAGGAAATGTGGTTCCAAGTCCACACGCATCAAAATACCGCTTGCAGGCGCTGTTTTCGCCGGGATAAAACAAAGGCATCGCGGGTGTAGCTCAGTGGTAGAGCGTCAGCTTCCCAAGCTGAATGTCGCGGGTTCGACCCCCGTCACCCGCTCCAGCTCTGCGATTCATGTTTGCGCCGCCTTTATCCCTCAAGAGAAAAAATCCTCTTTATATAAATCTTGACAAAAACAGTCCAAATAGCGATTGTCTGTCGCCAATCTTCAATCTCGACATAAAGATTCTTGGGGCGCCAAAGCGGCGTCATGATGCACAACCCTTCAATCCGGTGGAGTATATATAGAGAATGAGTAAGCCACTTTTCGGAATCAAAATCGCCCTGCTGGTCGCCAACGGTTTTTGCGAACAGGATATGACAGAAACGCAGCGCGCCCTTGCCGAAGCGGGCGCCAATCCCAGGATAGTCAGCCCGGAACAGGGACTGGTCAATGGCTGGACCGGCACTGCATGGGGACATCATTTCGCCGTCGACTCGATTCTGAGCACGGCTTTGGGCGCAGATTTCGATATGCTGGTCATTCCCGGCGGCCAACGCAGCCATGACAAACTGAAACTCACCGCCCATACCCGCCGGTTCGTCTCCAGCTTTATGGCCGCACGCAAGCCCGTCGCAGTCTTCGACGACGCGCTGAACATCATGATCGCCACCGGAAACGTGCGCGGACGCATGTTTAACGGGCCAGCGGCCCTTGAGGCTCAGCTGGTGGCCGAAGGGGGAGAATGGGCGGCGGAAAGCCAATGCCAGGACGATAACGTCATCAGTGGCGAAACCAATAAAGACAACCGGGCGGCTTTCGTCCGCGCGGTCATAGCGTTCTTCGCGGCCCGGCCGGCCGCCGAACTGAAAGCCGCTTAAGGAGGATTATTCCATGCGGGCAGAAATCCAGGCGGTCGTCAGCGACATCGAGAATGCGCTGACGCTGCTGAGGAGGCATCTTTGACTGGGACGTCGCCTTAAGACGCCTGCAGGAACTCGACTCGCTTTCCGAAGACCCTGCCTTATGGTCCGATAGCGGCAAAGCGCAGACTTTAATGAAGGAACGCACGCGCCTGTCGCAAAAGATAGATGGCGTGAAGCAGATCAGTTCAGGTCTTGAAGACAATATCGGGCTGATAGAAATGGCCGAAGCCGAAAACGACGAGGCCATGGTTTCCGAGGCTTCATCGGCTCTGACTTCCCTGAAGGACCTCGCGCAGAAATTGCAGCTTGAAAGCCTTCTGTCGGGGGAAGCCGACGGCAACTCGGCTTTCCTTGAGGTTCATGCCGGATCAGGCGGCACCGAGGCTCAAGACTGGGCGCGGATGTTGTTACGCATGTATACGCGATGGGCCGAGCAGCACGGCTATAATGTCACCATGCTGGAATACAGCGACGGCGAAGAGGCGGGTCTGAAATCCGCGACGGTCCGGATCGACGGCGACAAAGCCTATGGCTGGCTTAAGTCCGAGAGCGGCGTGCACCGCCTGGTGCGCATATCGCCGTTCGATTCCAATGCGCGGCGCCATACCAGTTTTTCTTCCGTGGGGGTTTCGCCGGTCGTGGACGACACCATCAATATCGAGATTCTCGATAAAGACCTCAAAGTCGATACCTACCGCTCCAGCGGGGCAGGCGGTCAGCACGTCAACAAGACGGAAAGCGCGATCCGGATCACGCACATACCTACGGGGATCATTGTCGCCTGCCAGAATGGACGGTCGCAGCACCAGAACCGGGCCATGGCGATGGATATGCTGAAAGCCCGGATGTATGAGCAGGAATTGCAGCGGCGCGAAGCCGACACCAAAGCGGCGCACGGAGCGAAAAGCGATATCGGATGGGGCCATCAGATTCGTTCTTATGTTCTTCAGCCTTACCAAATGGTCAAAGATGTCCGGACGGGATGTGAAAATACGAATGCACAGGGCGTCCTTGATGGCGACCTGGACCGTTTTCTTGAAGCATCCCTGGCGCATGATGTCATGAAAGATAAGGAAACGGCTTAGCCCGTAATTCCATTTCCCCGTTCACGCAAAAAAGAGTATTTCTTAAATCGGCGGTCCGATAGCTAAAAGGCTTTCCCCAAAACAGTAATGCGTACTTTTAGGTATGAAAAATAAAAAAGGACTTTAAATGAAAAGTTTAAGATTTTTTCTTTATAGTTCGGTTGCGGTAGCGACGATCTGGATTCCTTCCTATTCGGCGCGGGCGCAAGAAAATGGTGCGGTAAGTAGCGAAAGTGCCAAACAGGCAGCTTTATTTTTACCGACGAGCGCATGGCTTGTCGGACCTGCGAGCCTCATGCCGGTTCAGGGCGAATCACACATGCCGTGCGTCATGGCGAACCAATACAACAACGGCATTCTTTTCCGGTTCGCTGGGGGAGGGCGCAAGTTTCTGGCCATGGCGATCGATATGCGCAAGCAGTCTTTTATACAAGGCCAGAGTTACGCCGTCGGCCTGAAGATCGGCGACCGCTTTGATAAAATCGTCAATGCACAGGCTTTCGATCCTTCTACATTGACGATAGATCTTAAAGATAACGAAGATCTTTATGCCAGCCTTGCCAGTGCGGGTACGCTTCACCTGGACATCGGCAGTGACAGGCTTGAGTTCGCATTGCTTGGCGTGGCCGATGGTATCAAGCGCGTTGAATCATGCTATGGCGGCCCGCAGGAAGCCTCGGCACAAACGGAGGCCGCGCCAACTTCACAGCAACCGGCGCCCGAACCGATGCATGAAATCGATGCCGTTGACCCGGCCTATCGCAGAGCCACAACAGAAACGGGTCAAATTGCCCCTCAGAATATAAAGCCTAACGAGCCTGTCGGCATGAGAACGATATCGAAACCTCCCGTGCCGGCAGACGCGCAAGCAGACGGAAATGATCTGGCAAACTCCTCCGCATCCGAAACGGGTGGTGCCAAGGAAGACGGCAGTTCTGAAAGCCTGATCGACCGACTCTTGAAAAGCGCGACAGAAAGTGTCAGGGGTGCGCCGGCCCCCGCTTCGGAAGGCGCCCCGCGCCGTAACCGGGCCGCAAATGCTCCGGCTGTGACGCGAACCTGGGGCAACGCCGTGGAGTCTTCTGATCCGGCGCGCGGTCAGGTCTCTTCCGCCATCAGTTCCGTGCCAGTCAGTTCTATCGTTCATGTCGATGAACCGGCAAAGTGGCGTGCCGCCGGCGGTTCCGACTTGCGGAGCACGCTGACGCAATGGGCGGATAAGGAAAACGTTAAGCTTGAATGGAAATCAGACAAGAATTTTGCCCTGAAAGCACCGCTGGATCAGAAGGGCGATTTTGAAACGGCGGTCCGGACTGCCCTTGAGCAATATGACAGCGACCCCCTGCGGCCTGTCGGGCGCCTTTTCAGAAACAGAGGGTCGGGGCAGAGCGTGCTGACCATCGACACCGATCGATCAAGACGGGGGACAAATTAGGATTCGTTGCAAAACACGCTTTGACTCTCTTGTGCGGTTCTCTATCGTTTGCCTGTAATCCGTATCAGGAGTGAAGGCGATGAGCAAACAGATGCGCAAGTGGTTTCTATCCACTTTTATGTGCGGCGCCCTGACAATGACAGCATTCGGCGGGGCTGCGGTGGCCTCTGTCGACGGTCAGGTCGAGCTTTTGCAGCCATCAAGCGGATGGGCGATCTCCCGAATCGCGGCCAACGGCACGGGCGCCCCTTATTGCGCCATGGCCCGCAAATTCAGCAAAGACATGATCCTTACGTTCGCGCGCAACACACAAAACGAGATTTCAGTCGCCATCGATTTTCAGCGTGACGCCCTGATCACAGGTCAGAGTTATTTTACAGTCCTTAAGCCGGGTTACAGCCAGGATCGTGCGTTCAATGTGCGTCCCGTTTCGTCAAAGGCGTTCGTGATTCGCATGGGAGCCGATTCGGACTTCTTTCAGGCGTTGAGCCGGTCGGAACGACTTAACATCGACCTGGATGGGGAGCAGTATAGTTTCGTGATGCCGGGTATGGCGGGCGGATTGCGTGATGTCGACGACTGCCTCGCGGTCGTAGGGCAGCCCGCGGCGGACGACGGGGTGCAGAAGGCGCAGGGATCATCAACCCCCGCAGCGCTTCCGCCAGTGAGCCAGGAACGCCAGGCGTTGATCCCCATGGACGGCATGCCTGTCGCGCCGTTGCAAAGGCAGGCTGTGCAGCAACAATCTGCACCAATTCCCCAGGCAGTCGCGCAAGAATCGCTTTCGGATGAAACGCTGCAGGTGTTACGCGATGAAAATACGCGCCTGAAGACAGAGCTGGACCGTCAGCGCGATGCCATCGTTGCAAGCAATGAACCGAATAGCGAGCAGGAAAAACTCGCTTCCCGGGTCAAGGACCTGGAAGCGCAAAACAATGCCTTGCGTCAGGAGGCTTCGGCCGCGGTAGAAAAAAACGCACAAATAGCCCAGACTCAGGCTAAGCCGGATCCCGTTCTTCAACAGCAAATGGCCGCATTGCGCGAGGAAAACGCGAGACTGCAGGCTGTATCGGATGCGCGCGACCCTATGGCGGATCATGAGCTGGCGGTTCTGAAAGTCGAAAACGAACGCCTGAAACAGGCGGCAGACGCAGCCGGCCCGGATATGCAGCGGCAACTCGCGTCACTGCGGGATGAAAACATCGCGCTGAAACAAAAAGTCGGGACACCCGATCCGGCGACTCTCAAAGAACTTGCCTTTTTGCGTGCAGAAAACGACCGCATGAAACAGGACGCCAGCGCGGGCGATATTCAGGAGGAGCAGATACTCTCCCTCAAAACAGAAAACGCGAAGCTGAAGCAGCTTGCCGAAGCGTCGGATGCGACAGCGCAGGGGCAGATGGCATCTCTGCGCGGTGAAAACGAGCGCATGCGCCAGCAAATCGCAAAGCTTGGCGCTCAGATCGACGCCCAGGTCTCTGCCGCCGCCACACCCGACAACAAGGAAATCGTTGCCAGCCTGAACGAGCGTATCAAGTCCCTGGAGGCAGAAAATATCGCTCTAAACCAGGCCAAAAACGAACAGCAAAGCGCGCAATCGGGTGAAACCGAGGAAACCCTGGCGCGTCTTCAATCGACCGAAGCCCAGTTGAAAGATTCTCAGGCTGCTCTGGCCAGTATGCAAAGGGAATATGCGGCCTTGAAGCGCGAAGCTTCCGACAGGCAGGCGGAACTTGCAGACGCCCGCGACCAGCTTGAAAAAGTACGCAAGGATTACAGCGCAAAGGTGGCTCAGGCCGATACCGACGACGACATGCAGTCTGCACGGGCGGATATGGCGCGTGAACTGGCCGACGCAAAGCAGGCTATAAAAGAGCGTGACCGTCAACTGGCTGAGGTGCAGGCACGGCTTGAAGAAATAAAGACGGCGCAGGCAGAGATATCCGTGCCTTCGGGGCCAGCGCCAGCCAGCGACCATAAAGACGAGGAAGGCACCCTTGACCATGCAGAAGGCAAAGTCGTTCCCATGGAAGATACCGGCCTGGTCGCATCGTCTGAAATGTCCACCCAAGCGGAAGAACCCGCAGGACAAGCCATAGCGGCTTCAGCCGATACCGCAAAGGAAATGGAAGATTACGAGATGGCGCAAATCGCACCAGCCGCGAACGTGCAGCCGGTCGATTCGGCGCCTATTGCGCCGCCTGTCGTTCCGCCTATAGAGACCATGGGGCTGCCGCATCCTGCGCAGACTGAAACGAAAAGCCGCTTTATGTCGGCGCAGGCCATGCAGGGACTGCTCTCCGAGGCTGGGGTCAAAGCCGGAAGCGTCGAAAGCATCGGCAATGGTTCTTCCGCCGGATTGACCTGGAAAGCCGGGCCGTTGTTCGGCAGCGCAGAGCAGAGCATACTGGGCGGCGCAGAATTCGATACGGGCGTTCATGCCTATATCGAGAAGACAAAATCCCGCTGTACCGGCGACTTTGCCGCCGTGCCTGGACCGCTGGATGACACGGGAAAAGGCAAACAGGAAAGCTATGAAATCGCCTGCATGATGGGAGACGGGAAGGGGGCTACGGCCTCGCTGCTGTTCATGCAGCAGGGCGAACTGTTTACAGTGATCGCCCATGAATCAGCCCCGGACGCCATGAGCGAGGCCATGGATGCCCGAGACCGGGTCGCGGCTTCCGTAAGCGGTGACCGGGTCGCGTCGCTGGATCGTGTAGCGGAGTAAGGCTAACTTCAAAAAGACCCGGGAAAGCCTGCGATAATTTGCAGGCTTTTTTGTTTACTCATCTTCCATTTAAACTCCCCTCTTCCATTTAAACTCCCCGCCGCTTTATTGAGGCAACTAAGAAGAATTTGCGTAAAATTTATCTACAATTTTATTAAAATTATAAATCAGTTGGTAACCAATGCGGCCCTAAACTGGGAATAGGGGAGATTTTGTAAGGTTTCTGAAAGGTTATTTTAATGAATTCTTTATGGTTTCGCCATATTTCCAAGGGGTTGGCAGATAGCGGCACACTGGCCTACCAATGGCATGTCCTTGGAGACCGCTATGAATGGATGGGCGATTTCAACGTCTTGCTGGGATTTTCAGGCCCTGCGCCCCTTGATAACAATGCTTTTCATGCCCTTTTAAACCCGCAGAATGTGCCCGAGCGGCTGGCGGGCTTTTACGGCCTGATCGGCGGTCAGCAGACCGCAGTTCAATGCCTGTACAAGATGCGCCGGGCCGACGGCACCCAGCTTGAAGTGGAGGAGAGCGCCGAGATCCAGATAGCGGATAATGGTGAAAAAACAGTGTGCGGTTTTATCCGCATCGTAAGCAAAGAACAGAAACCCTCGATCGCGCCGACAGAAGAGAACTGGCGAAACGTTCAGGGATTCGGATCGGATTTTGCACTGCCTCATCAAGGGAGGGCAGAGATCCGCCGCGCGCTTGAACAATGGATGCATACCCAACGCCAGGAAAAGGGGGAATCTTCAGGCTTCCTTCTTGTTCTCGGCATCGACCATTTCGCCATGTATAACGAAGCCTTCGGGGCGTCGTTCTGCGACGGGATCATCGAGCAGGCCGGGCAGCGACTGCGCCATATCGCCGGACCGGGTTCGAATGTCTCCCGGATCGACGGCGACGTCTACGGACTGTTTTTCCCGCGCGTGAACCATTGCGAGATGCCGTCCGTGGCCCGCTATCTGATCAACAATTTCTATGAAAGCCCGTTCGAAACGGTCAATGGCCGGATCACTTTCGGCGCCTCGGTCGGCGGCATCGCGGTCAAACCCGGTATGGGCATGGCGCCCGCCACCATCCTGACGAGCGCCGAAACGGCGATGCAGCGCGCCAAAGGGCGCGGCCGGGCCTGCTTCTATTCACATGACGAGGCTTCGGCGGAAGGCTATGAGGCGAAGCTGATCCTCCAGACGGGGAACGACCTGATCCGCGCCTTTCGCGAAAACAGGGTCAGAATGGCGTATCAGCCGGTCATGGATATGACCAGCAACAAGGCATCGTTTCATGAGACGCTGATCCGCATGATCGACGACCGTGGGAGAATGCAGTCCGCCGCGCATTTCATTCCGGCTATAGAAAAACTGGGGCTTTCCCGGATCATCGACCAGTACGCCCTGAAGCAGGCGATCCAGGAGCTGACCCTTTTCCCTGACATCAGCTTGTCCGTCAACGTATCGAACCAGACGCTCAACGATCCGGACTGGCTGCGGAGCATCGTATCGGCATTGCGCGACAGGCCAAGCGTCGCGAAGCGCCTTATCGTGGAAATCACCGAAAGCGTCGCCATCGCCAGCGTGGACATCGCTATTAGGGCCGTACGAACCTTGCGCGACCTGGGCTGTAAAGTGGCATTGGATGATTTCGGCGCAGGTTATACAGCCTATCTGCAGCTGAAAACGCTGGGAGTCGATATTGTCAAGATCGACAAAACGTTTACAAGGGGCATCAGCGAGGCGAAAAACCAGATATTCATACGGACCCTAAAAAACCTGGCTGACGGCATCGATGTCAAGACGGTGGGCGAGGGGGCCGAAACGCTGGCCGAGGCACGACTGCTGGCCAGCGACGGCGTAAACCTTGTGCAGGGATATGTATTCGGGTTTCCCCAGGTCGAGCGCGTGTGGCTGCCGAAAGAGCATATACACCGAAAGATCGTTTCAGCCGATACCTGGGCCGACCATAACGCTGCGCATGTCAGACCATGGGAGGCAGGGCTGGAAAAAATCCTCGCCTGAAAAAGAAAAAGGCCTCATCGGAGGCCTTTTTGCTGCGATCTTAAATGAGGTCAATCGTTTGTTTCAGAGAGGCGTCCGAGTTCCTTTTCCATCTCCGCGATATTTCTTTTCAGAGTCTGGATTTTATCATCTTCGGGAGAAGACGTCTGAGCGGATTTTGCCGTCGCAGACGCATTACCGCCCGCAGTGCGGGAGGGCGACATGGAAGATGTGAAGGGGGACCAGGCGCGCATGGCGTTCTGGAACATTTCCATGTTCTTACGGCTCATTTCCTCTATGGCGGCGACCGGATTCATTAAATTCGGCATTCCGGACATGCCTGGAACGCCCGGCATACCAAACTGGCTGAATTGCTTGCGAAACTGTTCCTGGTTGCTGGAAAAAGTGCTGATCGTCTGCTCCAGGTAGTTCGGCATAAGATGTTGCAGGTTGTCGCCGTAAAAACCGATCAACTGACGCAGGAAACCCGTAGGAAGCATGCTCTGGCCTTCCTTGCTTTCCTGATCGACGATAATCTGAGTCAGGACCGAGCGGGTAAGATCTTCATTGGTTTTTGCGTCATAGACGATAAAGTCGCGCCCTTCCTTGACCATAATGCACAAATCGTCGAGCGTGACATAACTGCTGCGCCCGGTGTCGTAAAGACGGCGATTTGCGTATTTTTTAATAACTGTCGGTTTGTCTTTATCCTGTCTTGTTCTTGCAGCGGACATGTTAGACCTGCCTTTTATTGCACGATGAATGTGAAGCGAAAATAAATATACGCACAATTATTGCGGCACGGAAAGAGCGTATCTTGAGATTTTTTTGTCAAAAGTATTAAGATGTTATTATGTCAGAATCATCCGGACGCGAAAATACATCGCAAATGCGAAGAGGGCCGTCTCCTCTGGCGCTGAATATCGGGCTTGCCATAGCGGAATACAAATTCCTTGCAGCACAGAACGAAACAGGCCCAGATAAACTCGAAGCCATGTTGACTGGAATACGGAAATATCACAACCATGCCTATTTTCGGGTTATACCGGATTATGAGGAGATCTGGTCGGCAGGGGAGGCTCGTCTGCTGCGCCATAAAGGCTATAAAAAAGGTAAAGCGATTCTTCTGGTGCCTTCGGTTATCAACGGCTCCGCTATCCTGGACCTCATGCCGGAAAGATCGTTTCTTGAATATCTGAAGTCTCAGGGATTCGATCCGGTCCTTCTCGATTGGGGGAGGCCCATAGACGATGACGATATGTGCGATATGAATAGTGTGGTGTCAAAACGCCTGATACCCGCTCTTGATTTTATGAACGCCTATCACGGCGGGCCAGTCCATACCCTTGGTTACTGCATGGGAGGCGTATTACTGGTTGCCGCCGTATGCGCAAATCCCGCAATGGCGGACAAAATCGTGTTGCTGGGGACACCATGGGATTTTCACGCCTCTGGCGCTATGTTGAATTATGTAGCTGCCGGGACTCCTGCTGCCCTGCAGGCGATGGCGGACAGGGGGCACCTCCCGATGGCCTGGATACAATCCGTTTTTGCAGCCATGAACGCCAGTCGCGCGGCAGAGAAGTTCGCCGCATTTGCAGCGGAAAAGCAAGACAGTTCCAAAGCGCGGCTATTCGTCGCCGTTGAAGACTGGCTGAACAACGGCGTCGACCTGCCCGCGCCTCTGGCTCGCGCCTGTATTGCGGAATGGTATGGGGAAAACAGACCGATGCATGCAGCATGGGTCGTCGACGGACGAACAGTCGATATCAATAATCTTGAAAACTCTGTGCTGGTCGTCGCCGGGGAACAAGACAGGCTGGTGCCTCCGGAATCAGCGCTTGCTATCGTAAAAAACCTGCGTCATCCGCATACGATAACGCCTGCCCTGGGCCATATCGGCATGATGGCAGGCGGACAGGCAAAAGACGACATATGGAAGCCTGTCGCCCAATGGCTTGCATAACTTGCTGATTTGAAGGCGGTTTAGCCTTGAAATCCTCCCAGAAGCAACAATAATGGTGTCATAGTAATTTTAAAGGAAATCCTTATGAATCTTCAAGATGATCCCATTGTTATCGTAGCGGCAAAACGTACGGCCATCGGCGCGTTTGCCGGCGGTTTAAGCGCATTGCCGGCACATCAACTGGGGGCGATAGCCATCGCCGCGGCGATGGCCGATGCAGGGCTGAAGCCCGAGGAGGTGGACGACGTGACCATGGGGCAGGTCCTGACGGCAGGCGTGGGTCAGAACCCGGCGCGTCAGGCGGCGATAGCCGCCGGCATTCCAAAGGAACGCACGGCCATGACGATCAACCAGGTGTGCGGATCGGGGTTGCGCGCCGTCGCCCTTGGTATGCAAGCCATACTCGCGGGCGATGCCCGTATCGTGGTCACGGGAGGGCAGGAAAATATGAGCCTGTCGCCCCACTGCATCCATCTGCGCACGGGAACGAAAATGGGCGACGCCGCGATGATCGATACCATGATCAGGGACGGGCTGTGGGATGCTTTCAACGCCTATCATATGGGCATCACGGCAGAAAATATTGCGGAAAAATTCGGCATCAGCCGCGAGAAACAAGATGAATTCGCCGCAGCGTCCCAGAATAAGGCCGAGGCAGCCATCAAGGCCGGTCGTTTCGATGCGGAAATCACTCCTGTCACCATCAAAGGTAAGAAAGAAGACGTTATCGTAGCCAAAGACGAGTTTCCGCGTGCTGGTGTGACGGCAGAAGCACTGGGCAAATTGCGGCCTGCTTTCAAACCGGACGGGACGGTGACCGCAGGAAATGCATCAGGTATCAACGACGGCGCGGCCGCCATCGTCCTTATGCGTGCCAGCGAGGCAAAAAAGCGCGGCATTCCTGTATGGGCCGCGATCAAATCCTGGGCGACGGCAGGCGTCGATCCGGCGATTATGGGGACTGGACCTATACCCGCATCGCGCAGTGCCATGGACAAGGCGGGATGGAGCGCAAGGGATATCGATCTTATTGAGTCGAACGAGGCGTTTGCTGCGCAGGCATGCTGCGTTCTGAAAGAGCTGAATCTCGATGCCGCAAAGGTAAACGTCAATGGTGGCGCCATCGCTTTGGGGCATCCCATCGGTGCTTCGGGTGCCCGGGTCCTGACGACATTGCTGCATGAAATGGCAAGACGGGACGTAAAAAAAGGCCTGGTGACGTTGTGCATAGGCGGCGGCATGGGCATCGCGATGTGCGTCGAAAGAGATGGACGTCACGATTTAAGGAAAGCAGCCTGAACATGAAGAATGTAGCGGTCGTTACAGGCGGAACGCGAGGCATAGGACTTTCAATCACAAAGGCTTTGCTGCGGGATGGGTATCAGGTTGCGGCGATCTATCATGGCAATGAAAGCGCAGCAAAAGCATGCGAGGAAGAAACCGGTGCCAAGGCGTTTAAGGCAGACGTTACCAATTTCGATGCTTGCGCGAATCTTATAGCCGATATTGAAAAATCCATGGGTCCTGTGCAAATCCTGGTAAATAATGCCGGCATTACCAAGGACGGAATGCTGCATAAAATGGACGCTGAAAAATGGCATGCCGTCCTGGAAACGAATCTGACTTCCTGTTTCAACATGTCGAGGGCGGTGATCGGCTTTATGCGTGACCGCAGCCACGGCCGGATCGTCAATATCAGTTCGATCAACGGGCAGAAGGGGCAATTCGGACAGACCAATTATGCCGCGGCAAAGGCAGGCATGATCGGCTTTACAAAGGCGCTGGCCCTGGAAAGCGCAGCAAAGGGCATTACGGTCAACGTCATCTGCCCCGGCTATATCGAGACCGAGATGACAGGGGCGATGAAGCCTGAGGTGCTTGATTCCATTATACGTCAGATTCCAGCGGCACGCATGGGCAAGCCGGAGGAAATCGCCGATATCGTGGCCTTTCTGGCCTCCGACAAGGCAGGATTTATCACAGGATCGACAATCACTGCCAATGGTGGGCAGTATATGGTCTGAACATTGGGGTGGGGGCCCTGAACTTATGAACATGCAACTGGCAGAATCCGTTTTCGAGCGTCGCGTGGTCTCAAAGGACACTGTTATCGTCCGGCAGGGAGATTACGGCAGCGAGGCTTTCCTCATCCAGTCGGGTGCGGTCAAAGTTTTCACAGAAGACGCTAACAGCACCAAGGTAGACCTGGGAGTGCTCGATGCCGGGCAGATTTTTGGTGAAATGGCGCTGATCGCGGGAGGATTGCGGACGGCGACGGTCGAAGCCATCGATGACTGCACGCTGATTGTCATTAACCGCGAGACGCTTAACGGCAAGCTGAAAAAAAGCGACCCCACTATAAGAGCCATGATGAGCATGCTGATGCGCCGTTTGCAGCAGGGAAATAGCGCATTGCTTTACAAAGCAGGCAGTATCGAGGAAAAGCTCGATATGGTACGGACGATTTATAACAATCTTTATTCGTCCCTGTCGCCGCAAAGGAAAAAGGTTCTGGAGAATTTCGTGCGACCGCGCCTTGAAGATCTGCTGAATTCCATCAAGACATTCCAGGAAGAAAATCCCCCGGAAAAGTAAGTAGGCCGCTTGCCCTTCGCTTGCTGCGTTATAAATGATATCAGGCCTTTAAAGGATAAACTTATGAAACGCAAAATACTGATCGGGGGCGGCGTCCTGGCGGCGCTTCTGGGAACAGTTCTTATAGTACCCAGCTTTATCGACTGGAATAAGTATAAAGGGCAGATCGTAAGCCAGCTGGAAGCGGCCACGGGGCATGATTACGATATCAAAGGTCCGATCCAGCTCGCCATTCTGCCTTTCCCGCATGTGGCCGTCGATTCCTTGATCATCAATGCGCCACAGGATCAGGGGGGGGCCGCGCTTCTTACTCTTGACAAGGCGTCTGTGAGCGTCGAACTGGTGCCGCTGATCCAGGGGCGGATCAATATCAAAAGCGTCACGCTCGAAAAACCGGTGATTACGGTTTCCATCGCGGCAGACGGCACGCCTTCATGGATGACACCGAAACTGAAAGGCCAGCCCGCCACAGATAAGGCATCACCGGCAGAGCAAAAGGCATCGATGGCCGACAGCATTGTCCTGCAATCCGTCAACATCAAGGACGGGTCGGTGCGGTATCAGGACATGCGGACCGGGTCTATTGTCGCCGCGGACCATATCGATCTGAGCATCAATGCCGACAGCTTGTTCGGGCCTTACGCGATCGAAGGCAGCCTGGTCTATAACGATGAAAAAATCGATATAGAAGGCAAGTCGGGGCGACTGGGCAAAGGGGCGGGTAGCACGCCCCTGCAATTCAAGGCCGATTTGCCATCAAGCAAAACTCATCTGGAATTTTCAGGCGTGGCGGGTCTGAAAGACGCCCTTGACGTGCAGGGTGAAACCGATTTCAGCACAGGAAACCTGGCCGCCTTGATGAAGCCGTTCATCAAGTCGGTTCCTGCCGGCACGGATCATCCGGTCCAGGCCAAGGGTCTTTTGACGTATTCCCCTGACACGATAGCGTTTCGAAATGCGCGGTTCGTTTATGCCGACGCCGCCTTGGCGGGAAGCGTCGCGGTGACCGGCCTTAAGCAGGCGCAAATGAGCGTCAACGCGGACCTGTCTTCCGATACGCCCGTCAATGTCGATGCCTTGCTGGGTAACGATAAAAATATTAAGGCACCCTCCGCTCCCGGCGAAGCGGGGGCTGCTCCAGCGACTTTAATCCCTGAAACGCTGACCCTTCCGGCGGATATCGGCGGCAAAATAACGGTCGGACTTAAAACCGTAACGTTTAAAGGGATGGCCTTCAATGACGCAGGCCTGAGCGTCGTCCTGTCTCCCCGAATGTTCAAGGGACAGTTCAAATCAGGCCTGGCGGGGGACGGCGACCTATCCGGATCTTTTGACCTTGCCTACGCAAACGCCGCCAAAGCGGGCAATGCCGTGACCCTGTCCGACCCTTCAATGAATTACAGGATGCAGTTGAACACCAAGGATCCACGAAAACTGCTGGGAGCCTTCGTTTCGTCTGAACAGCTGAAAAGTGCGGGCAATCTTCTTGCCAGCAACATGAATTTCGACATCAAGGGATCATTGAATCCAAATACGGTAAAGATCGAGGCCGGGTCTTTGACGTTCGCGGGAACGCCTTTCGCCTTTGCGGCTTCCTATACACCCAAGGCTACAAAAGGCCGCGATATGGTCAGCCTCAATGTAAGCACGGATACGCTGGACGCCGATGCTTGGATAAAGCGGATTTCACCCGACCGGGGGCAGGATGCCGCAACGCGGTCGGAAGACAAGAAGCCCGATGTCGCTGCCATTGCCAAGTCTTTCAGATTGCCTTTGGATCTGGATCTTGCCGCTGCGGTAAAGACCCTTCGCTACGGTCAGAACGATTATGGCAACGTCGGACTCAAGGGACGTCTCGTTGGCGATACCCTGACACTGGATCAGGCCGGTTTTCAGGATCAGGCCGGTAACGTCCTGAACATTTCAGGCAGCGTGGGAAGCCTTAATGCGCTGGGGGGAATCGATTTAAGCGTCAGCGGCAAAACGCCCGATGCCGACCTGTTGCTGAAAAGCCTGAAAGTTAATGCGGCGGGACTGCCCGATAAAGTAGGGTCCGCAGAAGGTTCGGCCGAATTCAAGGGGCAGGCCGACCGGCTGGGGTTCACGACCAATATCAAGGTTTTGCGCGGAACGATGGAAGCCTCGGGCGCGCTGGCGGATCTTTTGACCACCCCTAGCGTCAGCGATCTGACCTTCCGCCTGCGTCATCCGAGTTATGTGGATCTGGTGCGGCTGTATGACCCGTCCTTCCGGGGCAGTGTCGACATCGACAAAAACCTCGATCTTTTCACCACCATGCAGCGAGACGGCAAAGTCTATACGTTTAAAGAAATCAAGGCGACGATAGGACCTGCCAGCATGACAGGCGAATTGCAGGCCGATATGGGCGGAAAAGTGCCCTCGGTGACGGCGAGTATGCAATTCGGCAGCCTGCCGCTCGATAAATTGCTCGGCGCCCAGGCTACGACAGGCGAGAGCGGCAGAGTCCAGGCAACGCGCATCCAACCCGCCAGCGATGCCCGGTGGTCGCGCGACGCTATCGATGCGGGCTGGATGCGCAAATGGAATGCCGACGTCAAAACAACCGCTGACAATGTGTCTTACGGCAACTGGCAGGTCTCGTCGGCCGCTATGGATTTCGCACTGAAAGATGGAACGCTCACTTTAAGTAAGCTCAATGGCGGCATGTACGGCGGAAAAATCGCCCTGTCCGGAAAAATGGCCGCACCTTCGCAAGAACGCCAGCCGCTTGATATGGCGGCGAATGTTGCACTGGACAACGTTTCGCTTGAATCTTTCGTGCAGTCGTTCAGCGGATCAAAGCTGTTGCGGGCAAGAGGAACAATCAGCCTTGATTCCACTATGAACGCGACGGGCATAAGCCCTGCGGCGTTGATCTTCGATCTTGGAGGGAAGGGGACTTTAAAAGGTAATAATCTGGAATTCCAAGGATTCGACTTGGCCAAAATGTCGCGTACTTTTGCCCAACCCTCCAGCAGCTGGAAGGAAAATTTCGGCAGTCTTCTAAATGCTTCGGTTACCGGGGGCACGACAAAATTCGATACGCTAGATGGCGCGTTCACGATATCGGAAGGGGTGATAAATTTCGATAAAATGAAACTGGAAGGTACAGACGCGACTGTTTCAACAGCGGGTACGGTCAACCTGCCGCTTTGGACTGTCAATCTTGAGAGCACCATTACCTTGCCCGAACCAAAAGACAATCCACCGCCGCCGCTGAAAGTGGCTTTCAAAGGACCGCTCGACAATCCGGCGCAGACGTTTGGGAAAAGCGCACTGGAAGGTTATTTCATGCAGCAATACGGTAACAAGCTGCAGGATCAACTGTTGGAGCAAATCGATAAGAAGCTCGATAAAAAGGGCGGAGCCCTTGGCGAGGTCGGTAAAATGCTGCCCGGCCTTCTGGGCGTAAAAGCGCCTGAAAAGGCCGCCGTGCCTGCGGCAGCCGAGACCGCTCCAGCGCAGCAACAGGCGGTTCCTACGCCTGCAGGCACTGCACCGGAACAGGTTGAAACCATAGAGCCGGCAGCAACAACAACTCCGGCGCCTGAAGCAGCATCACAGCAACCGACACCGTCCGGATCGGCACCGGTTGCAGACGCTCCGCCACAGGAACAGCCAAAAGAAAAGGCGCCCGAGGAGCAAATTAAGGACTTTCTCAACGGTGTGATGGGGCAGTAGTTATTTTTTCAAAGAAATCTGCAATTGCAGATTT
>JBGAPF010000017.1:0-53354 GCA_044221445.1 Alphaproteobacteria bacterium | reverse complement strand
ATTGCAGATTTTTCAGGACGTAGACACGCAACGCGCTTGAGAGATTGTCGCTGCTGTTACGTTTGCTGTCTATATCGGTAATGAGATGCGTCAGGGAAATCTGTTTGCGATCCGCTAAATGCTGCAATTCACTCCAAAACTCATCTTCCAGTGTTATGCTGGTTTCATGTCCGGCTATGCGAATAGAGCGTTTAGAAATCATTCGTTCGGCCTTATCATATCTTCCGGTTTGATCCACTGGTCGAATTGTGCCGCCGTCATCAACCCCAGAGCAATACCGGCCTCTTTTAACGTAGTGTGTTCGGCGTGGGCTTTCTTTGCAATTTTTGCTGCGTTATCGTAACCGATATGCGGGTTTAACGCTGTAACCAGCATAAGACTTTCGTGCAGCAATTTGTTGATGCGGTCCCGGTTCGGTTCAATCCCGTCAAGGCAGCGTTTAGTAAAACTGTTGCAGGAATCGGCCAGCAAACGCAAAGACTGAAGAACGTTAAAAATGATGACAGGCTTGAAGACGTTCAGTTCGAAATGACCGTTGCTGCCCGCTATGGTAACGGTGGCATGATTGCCCATGACCTGAGTGCAGACCATGGTCATGGCTTCGCACTGCGTGGGGTTTACCTTGCCTGGCATGATCGAGGAGCCGGGCTCGTTTTCGGGCAGCAAGATTTCTCCGATACCGCACCGGGGGCCGGAGCCAAGCAAGCGGACGTCACTGGCGATCTTCATCAAAGAAACCGCGAGAACGTTCAGGGCACCGGAAAGTTCGACCATGGTGTCATGAGAAGCCAGAGCTTCGAATTTATTTTCAGCGGTAACGAAAGGCATTCCTGTAATTTTTGCGACATGGGCAGCAAAGCCTTCGGCAAAACCTTTTTTGCAGTTTATCCCCGTGCCGACCGCCGTTCCGCCCTGAGCCAGCTGCAGCAAATGAGGCAATGTTGCATTAACGCGGGCAATGCCCATTTCAATCTGCCGTGCATAACCGGAAAATTCCTGGCCCAACGTAATGGGGGTAGCGTCCTGTAAATGGGTGCGGCCGATTTTGACGATATCCGCAAAATCCTTCGCCTTGCGTGCTAGTCCTTGATGCAGTTGTTTCAAGGCAGGCAGCAGATCTCGATTAACGGTCTCGACCGCGGCAATGTGCATAACGGTAGGGAAGCTGTCATTCGACGACTGGCTCATATTAACATGGTCGTTCGGGTGTACAGGTTTTTTGCCACCGCGCACGCCGGTCAGAATTTCGTTTGCCCGGCCAGCGATCACTTCGTTGGCGTTCATGTTGGTCTGCGTCCCGGATCCCGTCTGCCAGACAGACAGGGGAAATTCGCCCGCCAGCGGGCCGTCGATCACTTCCTGGGCCGCCTTGACGATAGCGTCCCCCAGTTCAAAGACCAGGATGCCGAGATCCATATTGGTTTTCGCCGCGGATAATTTCTGAATTCCGAGGGCGCGCACCAGCGGAGCAGGCATCTTTTCTTCGCCGATATCGAAATTCTGGAGCGATCGTTGTGTCTGCGCGCCCCAGTATCTGTCCGCCGGCACGTCTATAGGGCCAAAGGAATCGGTTTCGGCGCGCGTTTTGCTGGAGGTCATCATATGATCCTGAAAGACATTAATTCTGTGCAAGGAAAATACCATTGTGAGGGGAACGTCACAAGGGGCGCTCTCGTAAGATACTGTTTTACTACAGTCCTTCTTTCAATCCTAAGACTGTGACGTGGCCCATCTTGCGCCCTTCGCGCATTTCATCCTTGCCGTATAGATGCAGGCAGGCGCCCGGAATTTCAAGCCATCTGGAGGCCTTCTGCGCGTCCATGCCAATCAGGTTATGCATCACGGCGTCCGAATGGCGCCCAGGACTGCCGATAGGCATCGAGCAAACGGTGCGGACATGCTGTTCGAACTGTGAGCAGGCGCAGGCATCAATGGTCCAGTGCCCTGAATTATGAGTGCGCGGGGCGATCTCGTTCGCAAGGATGCGCCCATCATGCGTAATAAACAGTTCCAGGGCCAGCACGCCGACCAGGTCGACAGCATCCGCCAGCAAACGCACCATATCGCGGGCTTTTTCCGCCATATCTTCGGGAATAGGGGCGGGAACAGTGGATTTAGCCAGAATGCCGCCGCGATGTTCGTTCAGGGACGGGCCATAATGCGCGGTCTGCCCCAGTTTGTCGCGCGCGACGATCACGGAAATCTCGCAGGCGAAATCCAGGCGCTGTTCAAGGATCAGTTCCTGGGAACCGAGGTCTTTCCATTTACGGGCGGCGTCGTCATTGTGCCGGTAATCGGTCTGGCCCTTGCCGTCATACCCGAAGCGGGCTGTTTTCAGAATAAATTGAGTCCCGCCAAGATGTTCCGCCGCTCTCGGAATGTCCTTTGCATTGTTAATGGAGGCCCAGCCTGCGGTAGGAATGCCGATATCGTTCAAGAATTTTTTTTCCACGGCCCGATGCTGCGCGATTTCAAGCAAGCGGTCGTCAGGCAGGACTGGTTTAAGCGTTTGAAGAAAACGAACCGTTTCGACGGGGATGTTCTCGAACTCATATGTAATGACGTCGACGCTTTCTGCGAAGGCGCTTAATTTACGCCGATCATCATATTTCCCGATAAAGGTATGCGCGGAAACCTGTGAGGCAGGACAGGACTGTTCATCGGTATAAATATGCGTCTTGATGCCAAGCCGGGCGGCGGCCATGGCGGTCATGCGGCCCAGCTGCCCGCCGCCGAGAATGCCCAGAGTTTTCCGTTCAATCTTCATAAGCGTAGTTGAACCACAACGAAGGGGGCGGCGACAATGCCTTATTCAGGATTTTCTTTAACGGCGTCCGATTGTCTTGTGCGGTAATCCTGCAGCATTTTGCTTAAAGCCGTATCGTTCAGTGCCAGGATAGAAGCCGCCAGAAGCGCGGCGTTTTTTGCGCCTGGCCTGCCGACCGCCAGCGTGCCGACGGGGATGCCGCCGGGCATCTGTGCAATGGAAAGCAGACTGTCGAGGCCATTGTTGAATTTGCTTTCGACAGGTACGCCGAGGACCGGCAATATGGTCAGACTGGCCACCATACCTGGAAGGTGCGCGGCGCCGCCAGCGCCGGCAATGATAACCTTGATGCCACGGCTTGCCGCGTTTTTTGCATAGCTGACCATACGGTCGGGCGTGCGGTGAGCCGATACAATCCTGGATTCATAAAGAATATTAAATTCATCGAGAATGGACGCGGCCTCACGCATCGTCTCCCAGTCAGACTGAGATCCCATTATGACGCCGATGAGTGGGGAATAGGACGGCATCAGGCCGTAATGTCCGGCAAAAGTCCTGATTCTATCTTTTGAATCATGTCCTTAAGGGTCAATTTACGCTTTTTCAGGCGTTGCATCTGAATGAAATCAACAGGCTGATGAGACAGCAAACGATCGATAATTTCATCCAGGTCACGATGCTCGTGACGGAGTTCAGCGAGTTTCTCACGAAGGTCTTCTTCGTCTTCCATAGGGAGTAAGCCGTTCTCTTTCCCGAGTTAAATTCAGGGTTTTTAATAATAACAGATCGTTGGCTGTTTGATAATAAGAATTGTATTTTACGCCAGATGTTTTAATTTCAGGTGAATCAGATCTTAACGGATCTATGTGTTATGTATAAATAAAAAGTGTTAAAAAGGGCTGCGGTGCACAAATGGCAACGAAAAGAATAGCGATTCTGACAAGTGGCGGGGACTGCGCTGGATTGAACGCAGTTATCAGGGCGGCAGTCCATCGCGCCCATCTTCTGGGGTGGGAAACGGTCGGTATCCTTAACGGGACAGCGGGATTGCTGCGCGATCCGCCAGCATACAGGATTTTACATCCGAACGACATGACAGGCACGGTCATGCGCATGGGGGGGACGATCCTCGGCACCACGAACCGGGGCAATCCTTTCGCGTTTCCTATGAAAGACGGATCGACCCGCGACCTGACAGGCAAGATTATCGACGGCTTTAAGGAACTGGGCGTCGAATCGGTTATCGGCATCGGGGGGGACGGCAGTTTTGCCATTCTGAAAAAGCTGGCCGATCAAGGCGGGCTTAAAATGATCGGCATCCCTAAAACCATCGACAACGATCTTGGGGCGACCGAGACATCTGTCGGTTTCGATACCGCAGTAGCGGTGGCAACCGAGGCGCTGGACAGGCTGCAGCCCACGGCAGCCAGCCATGACCGCGTCATGGTCCTGGAAGTCATGGGGCGCGATGCAGGGCATATCGCTTTGTCCGCCGGCATCGCGGGCGGGGCGGATGTCATCCTGATTCCCGAAGTGAAGTATAAAGTCGAGAATATCGCCAAAAAGATCCAGCAATTAAAGGATTCGGGGCGGAATTTTGCGCTGGTGGTGGTTTCCGAAGCCGTCAAAACACAGGACGGCGACAAGCGCGAGATCATGTACGAGGGCGGCGAGACCCGCTACGGCGGTATCGGCCATTATCTGTGCGACAAGATCGCCGATATGACGGGATGCGAAACCCGCGTGACCGTGCTCGGACACGTCCAGCGCGGGAGCCCGCCGACATACAACGACCGCCTTCTGGCGTCCGCCCTTGGCGTGCGCGCGGTAGATCTTATCAACGAAGGGAAATTCAACCGTATGGTCGCATGGCAAAACCGCAAGGTTACCGATGTCGCCATCGAAGACGCCATCAAGGCTTATCAACAGGTGGATTTGGACGGCACTCTCGTGCATACTGCGAGGGCGTTGGGAATTTCCCTGGGGGATGAATAAACATGCATTACGTGCGGCAGTCCCTGGTCCCGGGTGAAGAACTGCTGCACGTCGGGCATTTCCACTGGATGTATACGGCATCCGCCATTCTCGGCATATTATGGAGCGTCCTTGGCGCCGTCCTGATCATTGTCGGCGCGATCTATGCAAACGGAATGATGGGGCACCAGTTCGAGTCGTCGGGCATGCTTGGCGTTATTCATGAACTTCACCCGGCTATCCGGCTCGGCGCTTTCCTGGTTCTGGTGCTGGGGATGCTGCGTTTCGCCCATATGATGATTATCAAGGCCACGACCGAAATGGCGGTGACGTCCTCGCGCATCGTCTACAAACGCGGTCTGGTCGCCCGTTATGTGGGGGAAATGAGCGTAGACAGGGTCGAAGGCGTCAACGTCCTGCAGACCGTCATGGGCCGCATGCTGAATTACGGGCGGCTCATGGTGCGGGGAATGGGCGTGGGCGAAGTGACGCTGCCCACCATGGCGGACCCGATTAATTTCAGAAAGGCAATAGAGAGAGCCAAAACGAAATGAACGACGAAACCATCAGCAAAGCCAATGTAAGAGACAGCATCACATCCATGCTGCGTCCTGACGAGCGCCTGATCCGCGTGGCACGGATATCGAACGGGATTTACTGGAAGGGGATCGTTCTGTTCATCATTTCCCTGATGATGATGACCAGTGTCATTATTTTCAATCTCGGCCTGTTCATGATGCTGGTGTCGATCATCATCCTGACCCATGCCTATCTGACCAAACATTATCTTCTACTGGCCCTGACCGATAAACGTGTCCTTGTGCGGCAGGGTATCCTCAATCTCGACTCGATACAGCTGCGCCTGAACCGGATCGAAAGCGTCGAACTGGAATGGACGATCCCCGGGCGTATCCTTAATTTTTCCATCGTTGTCATGACAGGAACGGGCAGCCGGATCGCCGTCGTGCCGTTCATTGCCGACGGTCCTCAGTTTCGCAAGGAACTTGACGAGATGCTTCTTGCAAACGAGGATAAGGTCGAGCGCGTCGTCGTGGTCGGGCAGGAAAAGTAATGGTTTGCCGCTCTGCAGGGCGTTCCAGCCAGAAGGAAATCTCTTAAATCCATTGTCAGAGCCCTGCCTTTTTTGTAGGGATGTCACTATCGCCCCTAGATAGAAAGCGAAAAGCATGCCGACCAAGGATAAAAGCCATAAAACAGGCTGGGATAAGGCCAAACTCGTAAGCCGCTATGTAACCGAAGGCCCAAAATCGGCGCCGCATAGATCGTATTACTACGCCATGGGGATGACAGAGGAAGAAATCCATCAGCCCCTGGTCGGTGTCGCCACGTGCTGGAACGAGGCCGCGCCCTGCAATATTGCCCTGACTCGCCAGGCACAATCGGTTAAGAAAGGCGTCAAAGCTGCGGGCGCTACGCCGCGCGAATTTACGACCATCACCGTAACCGACGGCATTGCAATGGGCCATGAAGGTATGAGGTCATCGCTTGTCAGCCGCGAGGCCATCGCCGATTCGGTTGAACTCACTATGCGCGGTCATTGCTATGACGCACTAGTGGGTCTTGCAGGGTGCGACAAATCGCTGCCCGGCATGATGATGGTCATGGTCCGGCTCAATGTGCCGTCTGTTTTCATGTATGGCGGGTCAATTCTGCCGGGTAATTTCCGGGGCAAGGACGTCACGGTTATCGACGTATTCGAGGGAGTCGGCAAGCACGCCACCGGCGAGTTCTCCGATGCTGATCTGCATGAGATGGAATGCGTGGCCTGCCCTTCCGCAGGGGCCTGCGGCGGCCAGTTTACGGCTAATACGATGGCGTGCGTTTCGGAAGCGATCGGGCTTGCGCTTCCAGGATCCGCCGGTGCGCCCGCGCCCTATGTCACCCGCGACGAATATGCGGCGGCATCTGGCGCGGCTGTTGTGGAATTGATCCGAAGCGGCGGCCCGCGCCCGCGCGATATCGTGACCCGAAAATCGCTCGAAAACGCTGCGGCTATCGTGGCTGCAACAGGTGGGTCAACCAATGCCGTTCTGCACCTTCCTGCGCTGGCGCATGAAGCGGGAATAGACTTCGACCTGCACGCATGTTCTGACGTGTTTCGACGCACCCCATTGATTGCCGACCTGAAGCCAGGCGGTAAATATGTCGCCAAGGATCTTTTCGAGGTCGGCGGTGTATCGGTGGTGCTGAAAGAATTGTTAAAAGGTGGATATATCCACGGAGACTGCATCACGGTCACGGGAAAAACCATTGAAGAAAATTTACAAAACGTATCGTTTCCAAAAGATCAAAAAGTCGTTTATCCCGTAAGCGCGCCGATCTTTCCGACAGGCGGCGTCGTTGGCCTGAAGGGCAATTTGTCGCCTGAAGGTGCCATCGTCAAAATTGCAGGGCTTAAAGAGCTGGTCTTTGAAGGGCCGGCCCGTTGTTTCGATAGCGAAGAGGCTTGTTTTAACGCTGTGCAGGCTCGCCAGTACGAGGAGGGCGAAGTGCTGGTCATCCGGTATGAAGGCGCGCGGGGTGGCCCGGGCATGCGGGAGATGCTGTCCACGACGGCGGCATTGTATGGGCAGGGTACGGGCGGCAAGGTCGCTCTTATCACCGATGGACGTTTCTCCGGCGGTACGCGCGGGTTCTGCGTCGGCCATGTCGGGCCTGAAGCGGCTGTGGGCGGGCCGATCGCACTACTCAAAGACGGTGATCTAATCCGCATCGACGCCGAAAAAGGCACAATGGACGTGCTTGTCAGCGATACAGAGCTGGCCGAGCGCCGTAAATCCTGGAAACCGCGGAAGCATAACTATAATTCCGGGGCTTTGTGGAAATACGCGCAACTAGTCGGCCCCGCCTATAAAGGCGCCGTCACCCATCCCGGCGCCGAGGCGGAAACGCACGTGTTCGTGGATTTATAAATGGCGGAAACGCGCTAATTTTCTTTTCATTCTTTGGCGATAAAGTATGATGAAGAGGCGGGATTCCTCGCACTTTCATAATCTTTGCTTTTATCGGGCGACAGTTGATGTATCTGCCGGACTTCAAAAGACCTGCGCTTTGCCTGGCTATTATGGCCGCATTTTACGCGCCGGCGTCGCACGTGCACGCGGAGTCAATGGTGAAACGCCTGCCGATCATTGGCGGACTGATCGAAAAATCGGAACTGCGGAACGTTATCGAAGCCGACGGCCTGAAATTTTTTACGGAGCGGGACAGGCCTGTCGTCGCAGCTTTTTACAATAACCGCAATTATAAACCCGTCTGGACAGGGCGAACGGACGAGGCCCGCAAGGTTGAACAGATTTTACAGGTCTCCTGGGCTCACGGCCTTAACCCTAAAACCTATCACGTCTCCGAAATCGCGAAGATGCTGAAAGATCCGGAAGCCGATACGGCGCAGCTTGAGTTGCTGTTGACCGACGCCGTGATCCGGTACAGCCACGATATGACCGGCTTTCGTCTGAATCCTGCATCGATAGGACAGATGTCAAAGTACTGGCGTCAGCCGATGGAGGCGCAACAGGCGCTGGAAACGGTGGTGATGGCCGACGATCCCGCAGGTGTTTTGAAAAAACTGGAGCCGACGGATAAGCTTTATACGGCGCTGCGCGGCGAACTGATACGTCTGACGAAACAGGAGGCGGCGCTCAACCGCCTTGAGCCCGTCGATTTCGGCGGCGTGGCGGCGAAACCAGGCCACACCTATCCGCATATGGACAGGCTTCGCGCCCGCATGGGCATATCTTATGACGAGACATTCGGGCCTGAGACGCTGTACGACGACCGTCTCGCCGCGGCCGTGATGGCGTTTCAAAAGCGTAACGGCATGAAGGGCGACGGGATTATCGGCCCCAAAAGCCTTTCGTTGCTGAACCAGTCTCCCCGCGCGCGCATGGAACAGATCATCGCCAATATGGAGCGCTTGCGCTGGCTCGACGGATCGAAGCCCGACCGGTATGTGCTGGTCAATATTCCGTCCCAGATGCTGTGGGCCGTCGATAAGGGCAAAGTCGCGATGCAGATGGCCGTGGTGGTTGGGAAGGTCGACCGCCCGACCAAAGCGTTTCGCACCAATATTACCGGCATCCGTTTCAATCCCCGCTGGACGGTGCCGCAAAGCATAAAGATGAAGGACTTCCTGCCTATCCTGCGTGAAGATCCGACGTTCCTAGCGCAGAAGGGGATCGAGGTTTATACGATCAGCGACAAGCGACGCGTTACAATCGACCCCGCCGCCGTGGACTGGACCGCCGTCAGCCCGGCGGAGATGAACCGCATGCATATGGTGCAGACTTCGGGCGACCACAATTCCCTTGGCCGCATTCGTGTCCTGATGCCCAACGATTACGATATCTATCTGCACGATACGAACCACCGCGAACTGTTTTCAAAAGACGAACGCTTCATGAGTTCAGGATGCATCCGCCTGTCGGATCCTGAAAAGATGGCGCGTTTCGTCCTGGACGGCCAGAAGGGATGGCAGGATGGGCGCATGCAGACATTGCTGGCGACAGGCGCGCAGCGCGATGTCCCGATCGACAGCACGATCCCGATTTATATCCTTTACCAGACCGTATGGCTGGACAAGGACGGCAAGCTGGTATTCGGGCCGGATATTTACGGCAACGACCGCCAGCTGGCCGCCGCCATGGGGAAAGCACAGGCTTACTGGCTTCCGGGCATAAAACCCCCAAAGCCGGTCCGACATAGCGGCCTGAACAATTCACAGGTCGCGGTTGCGGATTGATTAAAAATCCAAGCCCCTGAATTTGCAAAACGATTAGCCTTTTGGATCCGCTTGTGGCATGGCCTGCGCTGGCCTATAATGATATATGCGCTTTACTCAAGCGGAATCACTCTGATAATAGTTCCATCTGATAATAGTTCCATCTTCAAGTTTGCTTAGCAGCAGATTTTCTTGAGTGTCTTTATTGTCAACAACTTAGGCCAAGAATCATGTCTGATACCTATACCGAGCGCAAATCCGCGTGCGTGTCCAAACGCGACATTCTCAAGGGTTGCATTCTCGGCGCTGCGGGGATGATGGTCCCCTCGTTCATCGGCACGGCTCACGCAACGTCACGGCTCGCGATCCCCGACGCGGGCACGTTCAATATCGCTTTCCTAAATGCCCATACGGGCGATTCGTTCTCCGGCCCCTATCGGGTCGGCGACCGTTACCTGCCCGACGCGTTCGATCAGATCAACTACGTTCTGCGCGATTTCCGCACCGGAGAGATTTTTCCGATCGATCCGCGCGTGATGGACATCCTGTGCAGCGTGCATTACAAGGCCGGCGCCAAGCAGCCGTTCCAAGTTTTGTCCGGCTACCGTTCGCCGAAAACCAATGCGATGCTGCGCAAAAACTCGGAAGGCGTCGCAAAGAACTCCCTGCATCTGACAGGGCAGGCCATCGATATCCGTCTGCCGGAATTTTCGACACGCCGGTTGCGGGATATAGGCGTCAAGATGGGCGTCGGCGGCGTAGGCTATTATCCCAAAAGCGACTTCGTCCACATGGATACCGGCAAGGTAAGAATATGGGGCGCGAAAGCCTGATCTCCTTTACTTAGAATCATTAAAACCGGCGCAAAAGATTCGTGCGCCGGTTTTTTTATGCTATAGAGCGGACATAACCCCTCGTTTATCGGGAGCGCATTATGATTCTGATTGCTCTGGGCGCCAATCTGCCGAGCCGCTACGGGCCTCCGCTGGAAACCCTTGCGGCGGCGCGCAACGCGATGCAGGCGAGGGGATTGAGGATCGTGGCTCGTTCGTCCACATGGCTCACGGCTCCTGTTCCCGTGTCCGATCAGCCCTGGTATCACAATGAAGTCGTGGCGGTGCGGACGGCTCTGTCTCCCTTTACGTTGCTTGAAAACCTGCAGGAAATCGAAAACGTATTCGGGCGCGTGCGGACGGTCAGGAACGCGCCGCGTGTACTGGATCTTGACCTGATCGCCTATAACGACACCATTGTGAGTAAACCTGAACTGATCGTGCCGCACCCGCGCATGCATAAAAGGGCGTTTGTCCTGCTGCCCTTACGGGAGATTGCGCCTTCATGGGAACATCCGGGCCTCGGCATGGCACTGGATGATTTGATCCGCGATCTTCCGGACGGACAGGAAGCGCGTCCCATACCTCTGGAATCTTATGGCGAAACCTAATCGCTTTTTGAAGGGCGGGCCCTATCTGATGGGCATCGTCAACGTGACGCCGGACAGCTTTTCGGATGGCGGACGGTTCCTGAGCATTGATCGCGCCGTCGAGCACGGGCTGAAACTGGACCTCGAAGGTGCGCATATCCTTGATATCGGAGGCGAATCGACCAGGCCCGGGGCCACGCCGGTTTCAGCGCAGGAGGAACAGGATCGTATCCTGCCGGTCATAGAAAACTTAAAGTCTGCAGGATGCAGGGCTCTTATTTCAGTCGATACGCGCAATGCATCGACCATGAAGGCCGCACTTGGGTCAGGTATCGAAATGGTCAATGATATTTCAGCATTACAACACGACCCGGATGCCATGAATATCATAAAAAGAAGCGATTGTTATCTGTGCCTCATGCATATGCAGGGGGACCCTATGACTATGCAGCAAAATCCAAGTTATAATAATGTTGTACAGGATATTTTTAAGATCATATCGAGCCGCCTGGCAATTTGCGAAACGGCAGGGATCGACCGAAGCCGCATTATTATCGATCCCGGTATCGGATTCGGAAAGACACAGATGCATAACCTCGAACTGCTGGGTGGGGTGGAGCGTTTTCACGCCTTGAACGTGCCGGTGCTTCTCGGTGCTTCACGCAAGGGGTTCATTTCAAGAGCGGCAGGGGGCGCCGAGGCGTCGCATCGTTTGCCGGGATCTCTGGCCGCAGCGCTTTATGCCTTGATGCAGGGTGTGCAGATTTTCAGGGTTCACGACGTCGCGGAAACGCGCCAGGCGTTCGCCGTATGGCAGGCGATAGACCGGTTTAACCTGTAATATTCTCGATGGCCTGTGAAAGGCAGAAGGGCGCGGGTTTTTTGACCAGGGTTCCGCCTTCGATATCGAACATCCAGACGCGCCATGGGAAAAGGTCGAAGCTGGGGTAGGGTTCGAAGTAGTGAAGGTGGCAGTTCTGCACTTCCGCCATGCCATATTCGTAAAGAAAACCGATCGCGTGGAAAAGGCCGCCATGGGCGACCACCAAAGGCGGGGTTTTTTCATTATTGAGAATGCCCGTTAGCGTAGCCTGGATGCGTTGTGCAAAGATCGTCTTGCTTTCTCCGCCGGGTGGTGTTTCGCCCGCTTCGATATGTGGCAGGATTTCACGCCAAGGCGTACCGTCCCAGACGCCCATTTCGTGTTCCCGCAGGTCGCGTTCCGCCGTGGCCGGAAGTTTCAGAGATTCATTAAGATACATGGCCGTGTCGCGGGCGCGGCTCATGGTGCTGTGATACAGGCGTTCAGGCTTGATCTCTAGCTGAGTCAGATAGGGGGTCAGCGTTTTCGCCTGCTGGTGGCCGAGGGGCGAAAGAGGACTGTCGAACTGGCCGCCCGCCGTGATATGGGCGACATTAGCAAGACTCTGGCCGTGACGGATCAGATAAAAAGGCTTGGCGGGCAGCATGGAAAGACCTGTTCACAGTTGAACGTTTCAAGGCATAGTGTTGACATGGAACATTGGCAGGATCAAGGGATCGTCCTTCGCGCCCGCGCCCATGGTGAAGCGGGCGCGGTGGTCACGCTTCTTACCGAACATCATGGCCGCCACGCTGGGTATATGCCCGGCGGGCAGTCATCGAAAAAACGCGGCGGGACAGAGCCGGGAAATTTGGTCAGTGCACGCTGGAGCGGGCGGATGGAGGACCAGTTGGGCAACTGGCAGATCGAGCCGGAGCGCAATCTTTCGAGCCTGCTGATGACCGATCCCTTAAAACTGGGAGCATTACTGTCGGCCTGCGCGCTCTGCGATGCGGCCTTGCCGGAACGGGAAGTCCATCCAGGGCTCTTTCACGGCTTGCTGGCGCTGCTGGAACTCATGGACGATGACATCTGGGGGCCCGCTTATGTGATGTGGGAGATTTCCTTGTTAAGAGAGCTGGGGTTCAGCCTTGACCTGTCACGTTGTGTCGCTGGCGGAGATTCAAAGTGTCTTGAATGGGTCAGCCCTAAATCTGGTGGGGCCGTATCGAAAGATATGGGAAGTCCTTATAAAGAAAAGCTTTTGCAGCTTCCTGAATTTTTAAAGCCAATGCGCGGCGGCGGAGGTGCCGATGATGTCTTGACGGGTCTAAAACTTACAGGCCATTTTTTTGAACATTGGGTTTTTGTGCACCATAAGACCCTGCCGGAAGAGCGGGTCATGTTTCAGGAAAGATTAAAAAGATCTCTTGCTCACGACGCTTATGATAACTAAAGACTTGCATCCCTTTTAATTGCCGGTAAAACATCTTCATGGCCAAGAAGACCACAGTCAAAGACGAATCCCGGATTATCGATGGCGCGCTGACCGACCTTTTGTCGGAGCGGTATCTGTCCTATGCGCTCTCTACCATCATGTCGCGGTCGCTGCCCGACGTGCGCGACGGGCTGAAACCCGTTCACCGGCGGGTCCTGTTCGCGATGTACCAGCTGAAACTGGGGGCCAATACCGGACCGAAAAAATCGGCCCGGGTCGTTGGCGATGTCATCGGTAAGTTCCATCCCCATGGCGACCAGTCGGTCTATGACGCGCTGGTGCGCCTGGCCCAGGATTTTTCCGTCCGCTATCCGCTGGTGGACGGGCAGGGGAATTTCGGTAATATCGACGGCGATAACGCCGCCGCGATGCGGTATACCGAAGCACGGCTGACCACGGTCGCCGAACTGATCATGGAAGGCCTGGACGAGGATGCAGTCGATTTCCGTCCGACCTATGACGGCGACGGTTCAGAGCCGATCGTGATGCCATCGAACTTTCCCAACCTTCTGGCCAACGGGTCGTCGGGAATCGCGGTGGGCATGGCGACCAACATCCCTCCCCATAACGTCGCGGAACTGTGCGGCGCCATGGAACTGCTTCTTGACGGCGATCCTGAGATCAAAGACCTGGTGAAGATCGTCAAGGGCCCGGACTTTCCGACGGGCGGTATTCTGGTCGAGCCCAAAGAAAGTATCCTGGAGGCTTATAAAACGGGCCGGGGATCCTTCCGGTTGCGCGCTCGGTGGGAGCGCGAGGAGCTGAAGCAAAGCCAGTACCAAATCGTGGTCACCGAGATCCCATATCAGGTTCAGAAATCTAAACTAGTGGAGCGCATCGCCGACCTGATCCAAAACAAGAAACTCCCTATGCTGGAAGACGTGCGAGACGAAAGCGCCGAGGACATCCGCCTGGTGCTTGTGCCTAAAAGCCGCAATGTCGAGGCTGAACTTCTCATGGAAACGCTGTTTCGCCAGACCGACCTTGAAACGCGTTTCGGGCTGAATATGAACGTGCTGGACCGCGGCCTGGTGCCGAAGGTCATGAATCTGAAAGAGGTTCTTCGCGCCTGGCTTGACCATAGGCAGGAAGTGTTGGTGCGCCGCTCCAACCACAGGCTTGCCAAAGTGCTGCACAGGCTGGAAGTTCTTGAAGGCTATCTGATCGTCTATCTCAACATAGACAAGGTCATCAAGATCATCCGCACGTCAGACGAGCCAAAACCGGCTCTGATGAAGGCCTTCGGCCTGACCGAAATACAGGCCGAAGCGGTTCTGAACATCCGCCTGCGGTCGCTCGCAAAGCTAGAAGAAATCGAAATACGCAAGGAACATGACGCGCTTTCGAAAGAACGTGACCAGCTGCAGGGGCTGATCAAGTCCGAGGCAAAGCAGTGGGCCGAGATCCGCAAACAGATCCAGAGGTTGAAAACCATGTTCGGCCCGGATACGGTTCTTGGCGCGCGCCGGACTAAAATCGGCAAGGCACCGACTCCCATCGACGTGGCGGAACTGGAAGAGGCGCTGATCGAAAAAGAACCTGTGACCGTCATCTGCTCCGAAAAGGGATGGATCCGGGCCATGAAAGGGCACACCATCGATCCGTCCGAACTGAAATACAAGGAAGGCGACCGGGGCCAGTTCGTGGTACAGGCCATGACGACAGACAAAATCCTGGTCTTCGGCACCAACGGTCGGTTTTATACACTCGGCTGCGATAAATTGCCGGCAGGGCGAGGGTTCGGAGAGCCGGTGCGTCTGATGATCGACCTGCCCAATGAGGCGGAGATTGCCAGCATGAAAACGTTCGACCCGGCTGGACGGTTGCTGGTCGGGGCGACCGACGGTCGTGGCTTTGTAGTGGAAGAAAAAGATGTGCTGGCCCAGACCAAAAACGGCAAGCAGGTCCTTAGCGTCGAAGGTAAGATACAGGCTTCGGTCTGCCTTACCATTCCACCAGGCGCCGACCATGTCGCCACCATCGCAACCAACCGCAAGATGCTTGTCTTCAAACTTGAAGAGATTCCGGTTATGGCGAAAGGCAAAGGCGTCATTCTGCAGAAATTCAAGGACGGGCGCCTGTCGGATGCCCGCGCCTTTAATTTGACAGAAGGCATGACTTTTAAATATGGTACCGGGGAAACAAGGGTCGACGATATCGGCCCTTGGATCGGGGAACGGGCACAAGCAGGACGCCTGCCGCCGAACGGGTTTCCTAAAAATAATAAATTTGGGTAATTTGAATATGATATCGAATGATTCTAATAAAGCAGATTGCGTAACTACCGGTATCTTTTGTGACTGTTATAAAACTTTATTTTCTTATAACTGGACCGACACACGACTCGTGGAGTTTTTAAACGCTCAGCATCGGTCAGGACAAAAAGTTGTTATTTTTTCAACGTTTCCAAATGAAGTCTGGAGTAAGGCCCAAACTATAGGTTTGGATGAGGAATTGGCAATAAATATAGGAAATAAAAACGATTATAAAGGTCAGTTACTTTCCGTCTTAATCGATGACGATCCCCCCAACTTTTTATCGGCAATAACGCTGTTAAAACCTCAAACGCCGGAACTGGACGCGTTTATCCGGCAGGCTTCTAATGTTTCAAACGGCCTCTTGTCATCTTTCCAAAGGGGAAGCGAAGGACAAAGTTCCATGAAAGTGTGCGGCGTCATAAAAGGCATTTTCTGCGGCACTTATGGGACTCTCTATATGAAGAAGCATGGTAACATTATTAAAAACAATGAATTGATTGATTTTCTTAATCAGCAGCATTCGCTTGGTACAAAGGTTCTGTTACTGCATACAGTGCCCGAGGCTGTCAAACGCGATGTGGCCAGTCTCGGCCTGAATGGCGGTATCGTGGAGACTCTTGCATCGTTTGTGAGTTATGCAGGAAAGACTTTGGAAGTTGTCATATCCCATGAAAGGCGTAGTCAAGTTAATGCTGACCGGTGGCTTATATCCGGCACACCGGAGCTCAATGCATTCATAAGCGAGCGTACCGCAACTGCCGCGACTGGATTTGATTTTTCTTATCGCTAGAAATTTTGCAACTGTACGTCTGAAGGCATCTTATTAGAATTCAATGTGTTCAAAATGACAAAATGAACGTAAAAATTAAATATTCCAGGCAATCAATCATATTTCCCTATTGTATAGGTTTTTGCGAAGATTTATAAAAAGCATAATTAAACTTTGTAAAACCAACACTTCCCTGGAGGGACTCTCAGAATGACCACACCCTATAATCTCATACTCGGTACCAATGGTGACGATAACTATGATGGCGCCGGCCCGTTGAGAGGCACGGAAGGTAACGACATCATCTACGGCTTTGCCGGAGTCGATTACCTGATTGGCGATATGGGCAATGATATCCTGTACGGCGGTGACGGTCGCGACCTGATCTGGGGAGATGAAGGCGACGATGTCCTGATCGGCGGTAAAGGCGTCGATACACTGGTCGGCGGCGAAGGCAACGATCTTTACATCGTCGATTCTGGAATCGATTACATCGATGAAGCTGACAGCCTGCCGGGTGTGGACACCATTCACCTGACCGGTGTCGACATCAACTCGTTTAAAGTCACCTACGACCAAGCGACCGATTACAACATCTTTACCGCAGGCGACGCCTCAACCGGGATCAAAGGCTTTCAGATCGCACGCGTTGAAGGCATTACGGTCGAAAAAATCTCGGTGGATGACGGCTTTACCGCCAATCTGAAAACGCTCGATGCCTGGAAGTTCGGTACTTCGGCCAACAACACCATCCATGGCACGACGGGCAACGACACGATCCTGGCAGGTGCCGGAGACGACACCATCAGAGGCGCTGCAGGTAATGACACCATCCACGGCGGTACAGGCAACGACAAACTTTACGGCGGAACGGGTTACGACTTCATCCACGGCGGTGAAGGGAACGACACCCTATACGGCGATAAAGGAAACGATACGCTGTACGGCGGCAACGGCTCCGACACACTGTTCGGCGGTGCGGGTAAAGACACCTTCGCATTCATGCTGGAAACTGTTGGCAAAGGCGTCGATGTCGTTAAGGATTTTGTTCTTGGTCAGGACAAAGTGGACTTGTCTGACGTTCTTCAGAACTTCAACCCTTTGACCCAGTCGATCATGGATTTCGTGTCCGTGACCAACGTCGGCGGCAACGCGATTATCAGTGTCGATGTCGACGGCCATGGCACCGCCAACAGCATGACCACGCTTGTGACCCTGGAGGCACACGACGGTATGAGCTTCAACGCTCAAGCCGTTCTGAACCAAGCTCTGATCGTTTAATCTGTCTTCATGTAAGACGCCCCCGGCTTCGGTCGGGGGCGTTTTTGTTTCGGCCAACGGAAAGCGCTTAACCCTTGGGCTCCGGTTCTGGAACCCGACGGGATGATCTGGCACGGCCGAGTCATAGAAACTCCAGGTTTTTAAGATGAGTCCTAGATTTTTCTTATCAGCATTCCTGTCTCCGTCTCGCTGACGACAAAATGCATATGCATAAGCCGGGATTTAATATTTACGGAAATTGAATATTGCCCTGAGTTTTCTGAAATGGCTTTATGATGGGCGCAGGTGCTTTTTTGATAATGACCGGGGTTTTTATACTGCCGAATTCGCCTCGTTTTAGAGCCTCTTCAAGCGTTTCCCTCAGCAAAAGGATACTGATTCTGCGGTTACGCGCATCGAGCGGGTCTTTCTGGATAAAGGGATCTGTGTCAGCCTTGCCCATAACGTTGGCCAGGCGCTTTTCCGGTATGCCATGGGCGGATAGAAGCCGGCGGCTCGCGTTCGCACGGTCCGCTGAAAGTTCCCAGTTGGTATAGCCTTCCGCGCTGGCATACTTGCTGGCGTCGGTGTGGCCGCGCACGGAAATGGCGTTGGGCAATTTCGCGATCAATTCCGCGACCTTGCCCATCAGCTTCTGGGTTTTTTCATACATGGCGGCGCTGCCCGACGGGAACATGGGGTCGCCGTCCTGGTCGATGATCTGAATTCGCAGCCCTTCGGGCGTAATATCGATCATGAGGTGGGAAGCGAGCTCCTTCAGTTCAGGGGAGGACTGAATGGCTTTTTCGATATCCTGGCGGGTTTCCTCGAACTTCGCGTCCTCGCGGGAACGGAGTTCGGCTTCCATTTGCTCCTGCTGATCTGATTCGGAAGACGACTCCGTAACGGTTTGGCCGGCTTCGCCGCTGCTGGGCTTGCCGGTTTCCTGGGATTGGGTCATGGCCTGAGCATCTTCCGCCATCGCGCCTTCCTTGGTCATCGACAGGCCGCCCATCACGCCTCCAGCGCCGCTGGTCGATTGTGAAACCTTGGGCTGGGTCGGGTCGAAATAGTTGGAAATGATGTCTTTGGCTTCTTCGGTTGTGACGTTCAGCAGCCATAGAAGAAGGAAAAACGCCATCATGGCCGTCACGAAGTCGGCATACGCGACTTTCCAGGCGCCGCCATGGTGCCCGCCGCCACCTTTCTTGATCTTTTTAATGATAATCGGCTGAGCTTCGTCGGACTTCTTCATCGGATCAGTTGCCCGGCGCCGGGAGTTCGTTCAGCTTGTTTTCCAGCTCGGCGAAATCAGGCTGGACGTGATGGGGCAGGAATTTGCGTGAAAACTCGACGGCCACCTGCGGCGCGGCGCCGTTCAGAAAGGCAATAACCGCCACTTTCATGCATCTGTAATACATGACTTCGGTCCCGGCGCGCCCGCCCAGGGCGCTGGCGATAGGGGCGATAAATCCGTAAGCGAGGAAGACGCCGAGGAAGGTTCCGCAGAGGGCGCCGCCGATCATTTCGCCGAGAACTTCGGGCGGTTCCGAGATCGATCCCATCGTTTTGATGATGCCCAGCACGGCGGCGACGATGCCAAGCGCGGGAATTCCGTCCGCCATGCCCTGAACGGCGTGGGAAGGGTGCATTTTTTCATGGCTCAGGGTTTCGATCTCTTCATCCATCAGCGCCTCGATCTCATGCGGGTTTTCATTGCCAAGAGAGATGATGCGCAGATAGTCGCACAGAAAGATAAGTGCGTGATGATCTTCTGAAAAACCAGGAAACTGTTTGAAAATGGAGCTTTCCTCTGGTTTTTCGATATGAGCCTCCAGCGCCAGCCAGCCTTTCGTCCGGGCGAGCTTGAAAATAGAAAACAGAACGCTGAGCAGTTCGATATAGGATTCCTTGCTGTGCGCGTCCGGCTTCATAAGCGCGCCGCCCAGGCCTCCCATCGTTGCTTTGATCGTATGGCCAGTATTGCTGATAATGAATGCGCCGATGGCGCAGCCAAGGATCGTCAGGCCTTCGAGGGGCAGGGCATGCAGAATAGGCCCCATTTTCCCGCCGCCAAGCATATAGCCCGCGAAGCCGCAGATCAAAACGATCAGAATGCCAACAATTTTCATAGTGTTTCACGTCTTGAAAGCAGGTGAATGTCTTAATTCTTGAGAGTGTCAGAAAAGACTTAACGGAAGGTGATCGGCGGGACAAAAATCACTTCATTGTCACTTTTTTTCGACGCAACTTCAAGGGAGCGGTTATTTTTTAGTCGGAACGTATTCCGGTTTCGCCGAGGGCCGCGAAAACAGATAGCCTTGGCCAAGGCCGATACCCATCTCCAGCATCATGTCGGCCTGCGCTTGTTCTTCAATCATTTCGGCCACCACCGCTATGCCAAGGTCGCTGCACATGCGCGCAAGGTTGCGAACCATTACACGGTCACGATCGGAGGTAAGAATTTTGCGGGTATACTGACCATCTATTTTTACATAGTCTACGGGCAAACTCTGAATATATTGAAAAGAAGCTGCGCCGGCGCCGAAATCATCCAGGCAGACCTTAAAGTTTTCCGCCTGCAGGATTTTGACGAATCTGGCGACCATGTCCAGATCCTGGATCGCGTTCGATTCCGTGATTTCGAACATCAGCCGTTCGGACGCCCCCTTGTATTGGCCGAGCTTGTTCATAAGGTTTTTGAAGAAGTGTTCGTCCTGGATCGACTGGCCCGAGAGGTTGATGGCGAAGCGGGTGCGCCTGCCTTGCGACTTATATTGAAGATAGTTCAGCGCGCGTTCGCAAACGGCCATGTCGAGGTCGGCCGCCATGCCGATATCCTCGCCGAATATGATCCATTCCTGGGGCGAGGACTCGCCGCGAAAGCGTGAAAGCATTTCATAATGGGAGCATTCGAGTGTCTGCAAATCGACGATCGGCTGAAAATGCAATTCGAAACTCAGCGTTTCAACCATGCTTTTGAACATCTGTATCTTATGAGCATTGGTGGTGACGTAAGCCTTGAAACTATTGTTCAAATTGTCGATGGTCAGACCGTTTCCTTTTCTTTCAAACTCATTCAGCGTATAGATCAGGGCTTTCGACGCCTCACGTTCATTTAGCGTTCGAAGGTCCGCTGACACCGTTTTGGTGCTGACTTCGAAACCCTTGCCGTCCGGGTCATTTGTTTTTGTAAGAGTTTCAATTTGGGAGAGGATCGAATCCGACGTTATCGATTTGTCGTGAACCACGCTGTAGCGTCCTTCGACAATCTGTCCCGCCGTCTGGCCGTCGAAAGAATTGTCGCCGAGGATTTTGGAGAGCGCTTCCGTGAACTCGCCCCAGTTTTCCGCGCCCATCTTTTTCTTGACGGTCTTCGTATCGGCGATTTCAAACAGCGTCATATCGACGGACTTACCCATCGTGCGGGCCGTCGACATCGTTTCGTTCGCAGTCCTTAAAAACGTATCCTTGTCGAGCAGATTGAAATCCTGCTGTTCCTGCTGCAGGCGAGCCATGTGAGCCATGAGCGGAGTAACAAAGCCAATCGTCGCATAAAAGGCCATGCTGTCGGGCATCTTGATGCCGGTCAGGATCGCCGTCCGGCCCGCGCCCAGCTTTTCGCTAAGAGTCACAAGAAGCGGGCCGCACCGTACGCCTGGCCGCGCCTGCTGGTAAAGGCCGGTCAGGGCGATATGGTTGCTTTCGGAAAAGATATCGAGCCAGGGGCGACCCGTCAGAGCCTTTTCATCGATTCCGGTCAGGCTTTTGGTCGCGCCGAAAGTATAGGCAACCTCTCCCTTTTCCGAAATTTCAAGAAAAAGGTCCGACGATGCCAGCGCGAATGCGAGGAAACGATCCCGCTGATCTTTAAGCGCTTTAGGATCCACAATAATTTTCTTTTGATTTGAACAAGATAGATATCTCCCATGCCGATTGTAGCAGGGGGTGGTAAAGAAAGTATAAGCAATTTCCTATAAATTTGGCTAACGTATTTTTTTAGGCAAGTTTTATTGTTTTTGAATGAGTTGCGCGGCATCGTTCGCCGCATATGTAAGGATTCCGTCAGCCCCGGCCCGTTTGAAGGACACCAGCATTTCCATGAGGGCGGCATCGTAATCGATCGCCCCGGCATCCGCAGCGCAACGTAACATCGCATATTCGCCGCTGACGTTATAGGCAAAGGTCGGAAGACGGAATTCTTCCTTCACCCGCCAGATGATGTCGAGATACGGAAGGCCCGGTTTGACCATGACCATATCGGCGCCTTCGGGTCTTGCGGTCGCCCTTCTGAAGACTGCAGCCCGCGGCTTCGCGGAACGGGCCATAATAGCTGGACGCAAATTTGGCGGCATAGGCCAGGATGGCCGTATCCTGGAAACCATTGCTTTCGAGCGCGCCGCGGATCGCCGCGACCTGTCCGTCCATCATGCCGGAGGGCGCCAGGATATCGGCACCGGCACCGGCGGCCGTCAGGGCCTGCAATGCAAGATTTTCCAGGGTACGGTCATTATCGACCGCACCTTTATGGTCAAGAGGTCCGCAATGGCCGTGATCGGTATATTCACAGAAGCATAGATCCGCCATGACGACCAGGTCCGGGCAGGAGTCCTTGACCCGGCGCACCATGCGGTCGAGCAGGCCGCCGCGCCGCATGCTGTCGCTGCCCGTCGCGTCCTTGTGACGGGAGACGCCGAACAGCATAACCGCGCCAAGGTTGTTCTGGGCGGCCTGGCGCGCGGCCAGCGCAACGGACAGTTCGGTCTCCCGGAACACGCCCGGCATGGATCTGACCGGGCTGCGCTCCGACAGGCCCTCCTCGACGAAAATCGGCAGGATGAGGTTGCGGGTCTCAAGCGTGTTTTCCCTCACCAGGCGCCGCATGCCTTCGCTCACCCGCCCCCTGCGCATCCGTGCATGCGGAAAGCCGCTGCGGTTCGCCGCTTGCCCTTCTGCAGGCAGATCGTTAAAGTCTGAAGGGGCTGGCTTGGTTTTCATGCCTTCTCTGGTAACCGCTTTCCGGGCTTTTGTAAAGATTTCGCATGTCATTTCCCGCATTATATCAGGACGATGAGATCAGAGCCGAAAAGCGCCATGCGCTGGGTCTGATCATTCTCAACCGTCCGCAGACGCTCAATGCCCTGTCGCTGGAAATGATCCGGATCATCGGAATGGCCCTGAAAAACTGGGAAAAAGACAATGAGGTCAAGGCTGTCGCCATCGTGGGCGCGGGGGACAGGGCTTTTTGCGCCGGGGGAGATATAAAAGCGGCCTATTATGCCGGCATGGATGTCCGCCGCGGCCAGACGGACGAGCGTGTGCCGGTGGTATTTTTCGCCGAAGAGTACATGCTGAACCGTGCCATGCATCATTATAAAAAGCCTGTGATCGCCCTTATGAACGGCATCGTCATGGGCGGCGGGTACGGGCTGGCCGCGCAGTGCCGGTTTCGCGTCGCCTGTGAAAAATCATTATTCGCGATGCCGGAGGTGGGCATCGGGTTTTTCCCCGATGTCGGCAGCGCCTGGCATCTGGCGCGCATGCCTTATCGTGCCGGGTTATGTCTTGGGATTACGGGAATGGCCGTTGGGCCTTCGGACATGAAATTTACGGGCGTGGCGACCCATTACATGCCCGGCGGGCGTTTCGCGTCGCTGGTCGGCATGCTGGACGATGCGCTCGGACGCCAGACAAGTCCTGCCAATGCCATCGTCGCCATTGAAAAAGTGTTGGAATCCTGCTCCGATCCTATGGATGACTTAGGCGACCTTGAGATCAACGCGCCTATGATCGAGCGGATTTTTGCCAGCCGGGATGTCGAAACGATCCTTGCGGCCCTGCGTGCCGATGACAGCGACTATGCCAGGGAACTGGCGCAGATGATGGAACGGCGGTCGCCCCTTAGCATGAAGGTTGCGGCCCTGCATATCCAGCAGGCGGCGCGGGCCGAGTTCGATGACGTGATCGAGCGCGATTTTATCCTGGCGCGGCGTTTCCTGCGCGGCCACGATTTCTATGAAGGCATTAAATCGACCCTGATCACCCGCGATAAAAGCCCGGGCTGGATCCCGGAATCACTAAAAGCCGCTGCCCCGGATATCGTCGAATCCTATTTCGACTATTCAGGCAAAAGCCTTGACGAGATGGCAGCGTGAGAATTCGCTTGTCTAATCGGTAAGCGGAAACTAGATTCAACCAACGAAACAACAGCCTGTCCGGGAGCTTCCAGCGTGGCAACGACACCTTACTTTGATGCCATCCAGTTAATCGAACGTCTGCACCGTCATTTCCTCGATGTGCTGAAGCTTGAACTCGACCGCAAGAACATCCAGGATATCAACAACGTCCAGAGCATGATCCTGTATAACATCGGCGAGGACGAGCTGACGGTGGGCGAACTAACCATCCGGGGGTATTACCTGGGGTCTAACGTCTCCTATAACGTCAAAAAGATGGTCGAGAACGGCTATCTGATCCAGGAACGCTCGGTCCACGACAAACGGTCCATTCGCGTGCGCCTGTCGGACAAGGGCAGCAGCCTGCGCGCGCTGATCACCGATATGTTCAACCGTCATGAAAAGCTGATCGTGGGCACCGACCTTACGCCGGACCGGTTGAACGCGCTGAACGCCACAATGCTCCAGATGGAAAAATTCTGGGCCAGCCATACGAATTTCAGCGGGTTGGCAACGAGAAGCGAATAATAAGTATTTTATAAGTATATAGTTTAGACGCTTCGGGAACTGTAGTTATCTCGCCTGTAGATGACTTACTGGATTTCTTATTTTAGCGGGCCGCTCTTTATTACAATCGGCATAAGCGATTTTAAGGAGCATTGAACAAGCGGTTGCCAATTGCATGCGACTTTCCTCACTCGTAAATTGCGGGTCTTCGGGATGACCCTTGGCATCAAAAAATCTTCTGATCTGCCGCGCGGTTTCCAATTGAAATTCGTCCCCCGCAGCGTAAGCGGTGAAGCGCATTTCCCCACATTCACCTGTGCCCGCTGCAAATACATTGTACATATGCTGGTTCAATGTTTTGCGGGTATGCAGGGGATCTTGTGTATTCCGCAGTTCTTCCGCTATGTATTGAGAGATTGTTCTCGCAATATGCTCCATAGAAATGGCCATAAAACTTATGCGGCTTGGCGATTCAAGGATTGCGCTGGCGTCAAAAATCCTATCAGTCAGACGATCAAAAAAACTATCGCTCGAATTCATATCGAAAGGCTGTATTCCCGAATGAGCCGGCGGCTGGTAATTTAATGACCGCATGACTTTGGACAGGTTCATAATATCTATCTCAAAAAATACATTACATCTTTTTCCATAGCACATAACAGCGTTTCGCGCCACATTTCTTATGGCGTTTCAAAAGACTGGGAAGTTTGGGTAGTCCTAAAAAAACGCCTGCAGGCCTGTCTGGGCACGGCCAAGGATCAGCGCATGGATGTCATGGGTGCCTTCGTAGGTATTCACGGCTTCCAGGTTCATAACATGACGGATTACGTGATATTCGTCGGCGATACCGTTGCCGCCCAGCATGTCACGGGCGACCCGGGCGATATCGAGCGCCTTGCCGCAATTGTTCCGTTTCATCAGGGATATGGTTTCCGGCGCCGCGATGCCCTCGTCGCGCATCCTTCCGAGCCGCCAGGCGCCAAGCAAGCCGAGGGCAATATCCGTCTGCATGTCGGCCAGTTTTTTCTGGATCAGCTGCTGGGCAGCCAATGGCTTGCCGAAGATGTGGCGGTCCAGCGCGTACTGGCGGGCGATATGCCAGCATGATTCCGCCGCGCCCATTGCCCCCCAGCTTATGCCGTAACGGGCCGAATTCAGGCAGGTGAAAGGGCCTTTCAACCCCGTAACGTTCAAACGGTTTTCTTCCGGCACGAACACGTCATCCATGGCAATTCCGCCGGTGACGGAGGCACGCAGTGAGAATTTTCCTTCGATCTTCGGCGCGGACAGTCCTTTCATGCCTTTGTCGAGGATCAGGCCGATAATCTCGCCACTGTCGTCTTTGGCCCAGACGACGAAAACATCGGCAATAGGCGAGTTGGTGATCCATTGCTTCGCGCCGGACACGAGATAGCCGCCTTTTGTTTTACGCGCCCTGGTCTTCATCGCTCCCGGATCCGAACCGCCATCCGGTTCGGTCAGACCGAAGCAGCCGATCCATTCCCCCCTGGCCATCATGGGAATATATTTTGTCTTTTGCTCTTCTGAACCAAAAACATAAATGGGATACATAACCAAAGAAGATTGAACGGATAATGCCGAACGGTATCCAGAATCCACTTTCTCAACTTCACGCGCTATCAAACCGTAAGACACCTGATTGACGCCCGCGCATCCATAGCCCTCAATCATAGCGCCGAGGAGGCCACGCTCGCCCATCTCGTTCATAATATCGCGATGGAAGGTTTCGTCACGGTTGGCCTGGATGACGCGGGGAAGCAGGTTTTCCTGCGCATATTTATGCGCCGTATCGCGGATCATCCGCTCTTCTTCGCTTAAAAGGGTATCGAGAAGAAAGGGGTCGGGCCATTGGAAGGCTGTTTTCTGTTCTTTTTTCATGAGTGTTTTATATCATAGGGGAAGTGCAGGAAAAAGCCGGGCAGACATTGCCGCAGGCCATGTGTTAAAAAATACCATGGATATATTGCCCGGACGCCAGGTGATTTTCGAGTTTTTTCCACTCGGGCAATATGTCCGGGTGACGGCCATGGACGTCCAGACCCTGACCGAGGCCGTTATCCAGGGGGCGGCCAATGCGCCGGAAGAATTATTGAAACGCAACGCGCTCAAGCGGCTGGAATACGTCATGAAAAAGAAAGGATTGATTTAAGCGGTTGCGGCCTTTTATAGTCTGGCTGCGCGCGAAAGGATTATATCATGCAGAAACTGGCCATTGCCAGCGACCATGCCGGTTTTGAACTGAAGGGCATAATCAAGGACGCTTTCGGAAGCGAGGTCGAGTGGCTCGATCTTGGGGCGTATTCCGCTGAATCCGTCAATTATGCAGAATACGGACATCTGATGGCCCGAGCCATTATGGATGGCAAAGCGGAGCGCGGCATTCTTATTTGCGGAACCGGTATTGGGATCAGCATAGCCGCCAACCGCCATAAAGGCGTACGTGCCGCCCTTTGCTGCGATGTGACCATGGCTAGGATGGCCCGTCTCCATAACGATGCGAACGTTCTGGCCCTGGGCGCACGCATCATCGGACGCGAAGTCGCCATCGATTGCGCGCGCGTTTTCATGCAAACGGATTATGAAGGCGGGCGCCATAAAGCACGTGTTCAGTCCATCGATACAATATGTTGAAAAAAGGATAGAATAAATGACCGCATCGGCTGCAAAAAAGGTTGAAGAAAACATGACAAAAGGATTTTTTACCGAAGCGCTGGCGGATCACGATCCTGACTTATGGGCGGCTGTTCAGGACGAACTCAAGCGTCAACAAACCCAGATAGAGCTGATCGCTTCCGAGAATATCGTGTCCCGTGCGGTTCTGCAGGCGCAAGGTACGGTCTTGACTAACAAGTACGCCGAGGGATATCCGGGCAAACGTTATTATGGCGGCTGCGAATTTGTCGATGTCGCGGAAATCCTTGCCATCGAACGCGCGAAAAAACTGTTTAATTGTTCCTATGTCAACGTGCAGCCTAATTCCGGGTCTCAGGCCAACCAGGGCGTGATGATGGCTCTGCTACAGCCAGGCGACACGGTCCTGGGGATGGCATTGGCGGCGGGCGGGCATCTAACGCACGGGGCTGCGCCGAACCAGTCGGGTAAATGGTTCAAGGCCGTTCAGTATGGCGTTCGCAGGGAAGACGCACTGATCGATTATGACGAGGTCGAACGCCTGGCCAAAGAAAACAAACCGAAGATGATCATCGCCGGGGCTTCCGCCTATCCGCGCGTGATCGACTGGAAACGTTTCCGCCAGATCGCGGACAGCGTCGGGGCCTATCTGTTCGTCGATATGGCGCATTACGCCGGGCTGATCGCGGGGGGCGCGTATCCAAGTCCGATCGAACATGCCCATGTGACGACCACGACCACGCATAAAACCTTGCGCGGCCCGCGTGGCGGCATGATTCTTTCGAATGACGAGGATCTAGGCAAGAAGATCAACTCGGCGATCTTCCCCGGCATCCAGGGGGGGCCTCTGATGCACGTCATCGCCGCCAAGGCGGTCTGTTTTGGCGAAGCGCTTAAGCCTGAATTCAAGGCATATGCAAAGGCGGTTGTCAGTAACGCGAAGGTGCTGGCGGGCGAGCTGGTAAAGGGCGGTCTGGACATTGTCTCCGGCGGCAGCGACAGCCATATCGTGCTGGTCGACCTGAGGCCGAAAAAACTGACCGGCAATATCACAGAGAAGGCGTTGGAACGTGCGGGCATGACCTGTAACAAAAACGCTGTGCCGTTTGACCCCGAAAAACCAATGGTGACGAGCGGCGTCCGCCTTGGCACACCCGCCGCCACGACCCGCGGATTCGGCGAGGGGGAATGGGCGCAGGTTGGCCAGATGATCGTCGAAACACTGGACGGATTGGCGGCCAATGGCGCGGAAGGCAACACGGCCGTAGAAAAAGCGATCAACACAAAAGTAGAGGCCCTGTGCGCCCGGTTCCCAATTTATAGCGATCTCTGATGCGGTGCCCTTTCTGCGGTGATATTGAAAGCCAAGTGAAGGATTCGCGTCCAACGGAAGATGGCGCGGCCATTCGCCGCCGCCGCGCGTGCCCAGCCTGTGGCGCGCGCTTCACGACATTCGAACGGATCCAGCTGCGCGATATGACTGTGATCAAGGCGGACGGACGGCAGCAGGTCTTCGACCGTGACAAGATCACCAAATCGATGCAGGTGGCGCTGCGCAAGCGGCCGGTCGAAAGCGCGCAGATCGAAAAGGCCGCCAGCGGCATCGTTCGGCAGCTTGAAAGCATGGGCGAGGCGGAGATCAAATCCGAACAGGTCGGCGAGCTTGTCATGAAGGCGCTCGCAAGACTGGATTCCATCGGTTTTATCCGTTATGCCTCTGTCTACAAGGATTTCAGGCAGCCGACGGATTTCAACGAATTCCTGATGGAACTGCAGGACAGCCAGAGCGACAGTGAAGCGGCAGAGTAAAGCATGTCGGGTCAGCGACCCGTTTATGAACCGGAAGTGATATCCATATGCGCCAGAAAAGATGACAGGAATTAATTTATGACGGCGTTAAAAGCCCAAGGCTCTAAAAAGGCACGTTCCTCAGCGGCACGCCTTGCCGCTGTCCAGGCGATCTACCAGATTGCCGGCAATGCGCAGGCGGCAGGACCGGTGGTCCGCGAATATATCGATTATCGCCTTGGCATGCCCGTCGAAGGGCAGGATATGGTGACGCCCGATGTCGAACTGTTCAGCCGCCTGGTCACGGGCGTCGAGGAACGGCGTGCCGACCTCGACCATATGATCGCGTCGACGCTGGGTCCCGACAAGACGGCAGAGCGGCTGCTGAACTGCATACTGCTTTGCGGGGCGTATGAACTGATGGCGCGGGGTGATGTTGACGCGCCCATCATTATTTCCGATTACCTGCATGTCACGGACGCTTTTTACGATCAGGGCGAGAAAAAGCTGGTCAACGCCGTTCTCGACCGGATTGCCGCGAGTGTGAGAGATCAATGAGCGCACAGGGACGGTTAAAGAAAACGACGATCCGCGACCTTGCCCGGATGAAGTCTGAGGACAGGAAAATCGTCTGCCTGACCGCTTATACGACGCCGATGGCCCGTTTGATGGACGATCATGTCGATTTGATTCTGGTCGGCGACAGCCTTGGCATGGTTCTGTATGGTATGGAGTCGACCGTTCCCGTGACGCTTGACATGATGATCGCGCACGGGCAGGCGGTGATGCGCGGAGCTCAAAAAGCCATTGTCGTTATCGACATGCCGTTCGGCAGTTATCAGGAAAGCCCGGCGCAGGCGTTCCGCAACGCCGTCCGCATAATGAAAGAAACGGGATGCGCCGCCGTCAAGCTGGAAGGGGGCGAGGCCATGGCCGAAACGATCGCCTTCCTGACGGCGCGCGGGATCCCTGTCATGGGGCATGTCGGCCTGCAGCCGCAAAGCGTAAACAGCGCGGGCGGATACCGGATGCAGGGGCGCGTCGCGGGCGAAGCGGACAATATTATGAAGGATATCCAGGCGGTTGAAGGGGCAGGGGCTTTTTCAGCCGTCCTCGAATGCGTGGATGCCGGTTTGGCCGACCGTCTGGCGGGGTCCGTCGGCCTGCCCATTATAGGGATCGGCGCGTCCGCCGCCTGCGCCGGGCAAATCCTTGTCGTTGACGATATGCTGGGCGCTTTACCCGGCCAGCCGCCCCGTTTTGTGAAGACTTATGCCGCATTGCAGGAAAATATTTCAAAAGCAGTCGAAATATATTCGAATGAAGTAAGAGAAAAGGCCTTTCCAGGCACAGAACACACCTATTCACAGCCTGTGCCATCTCCTCAAAAACCAAGACGTTCCGTGGCTTGAGCAGGTTTTTCGTCTTAAACAAATAATCTGTAAAATTTTAGATAAATCCGCTGGGCTTCTAACGCCGTCTTAAACAATTTTTTCTAATATTAAAGATCAAGGGGATCTCATAAAAAGGGGCTTTCGTCTTTAATATGCGTATGATCATCATTATAGCTGTAGCCCTGCTTTTGCTCGGCGGAGGTGGCGCCGGGGCCTATTTGTATTTCCAGCATCCTGCGGAAGCGTCAGTCGGCGAGACAGAAGAGCATGCCGATGCCAAGGAAACCAAAAAAGGCGGCCATGGCGAAGAAGGCGAAGCGGCATCGTTCGTTGAAATGGATCCCCTGATCCTTCCGATCGTCGGCGCCAAAGGCCTCAGTCAGACCGTCAGTCTTGTCATCGTCCTGGAAGTTTCCGATGAAAAAAACGCGGAACTGGTCAAACATCTGAGCCCGCGTCTCAAGGATGCCTATATCCAGGACATGTATGGCGTCCTAAGCCGCAAGAACGCGATGCCTGACGGCGTGATCCAGATCGCCCCGCTGAAAGAGCGCCTGGGCCGTATCAGTAAAGAGGTGCTCGGGGAAGGAATCGTCAACGATGTCCTTCTGCAGGTTGTACAGCAACGCCCGATCTGATCTCTTCTTAAACATTTTCTGTAATTTAAAGTCTTCGCATTGCACCATATTTTCATTGTGGGCGATTGCAACTCACGCTTGCCAGCGTAGGTATTCTTGTTCATTTTCAATCCAGCACTGCAAAAAGGATTGAGCGATGACGTATGTATATCTGATGGTTTTGTGTTCGGGCGTTCTGGCACTTATATACGGTCTGGTAACATCGCGACAGGTCATGGCCAAAAGCCCTGGAAACGCGCGCATGCAGGAAATCGCCGCGGCTATCCAGGAAGGCGCTTCGGCATATCTTAACCGGCAATATACTACCATCGGCATGGTGGGTGTCGTCGTCGCTATTATTTTGTTCGCCCTTCTGGGTTGGCACGTCGCCGCCGGCTTCGTGATCGGGGCGGTTCTTTCGGGACTGACCGGATATATCGGGATGAACGTCTCGGTCCGCGCCAACGTCCGGACGACCCAGGCCGCGACCGAAGGTTTGGCGCAGGCGCTGGACGTGGCGTTCAAGTCCGGCGCGGTTACCGGCATGCTGGTGGTCGGGCTCGGTCTGCTCGGAGTCGGCATGTATGCCTGGGCCCTGGATTATATAGGCATGGATATGCGCCAGACGCTGGAAGGGCTTGTCGGCCTTGGCTTCGGGGCATCCCTCATTTCAATTTTCGCGCGGCTGGGCGGCGGTATCTTTACGAAAGGCGCGGATGTGGGCGCCGATCTGGTCGGCAAGGTCGAAGCCGGCATTCCCGAGGACGATCCGCGCAATCCAGCCGTCATCGCCGATAACGTCGGAGACAACGTCGGCGACTGCGCCGGCATGGCGGCGGATCTGTTCGAAACTTATGCCGTGACGATCGTGGCAACGATGCTGATCGCATCGAGCGTGTTTGCGCCGATGTGGCAGGAAGTCATGATGATGCTGCCGCTGATCATCGGATCGCTGTGCATCCTGGCGTCCATAGGGGGCACGTTCTTCGTGCGTCTGACCAAGGGATCGACCAATATCATGGGCGCCTTGTATCGAGGCCTGGTGTACAGCGCCCTGTTCGCTGGCATCATGATCGCCCTGCTGATCGCACGGTTCGGGGCGTTCATGCCCATCGAAATGGCGGACGGCAGCCTGATCAACGGTGTCAAGCTTTTCTGGTGCGCTATGACCGGGCTGGGCGTAACCGGCCTGCTGGTCTGGGTCACGGAGTATTATACGGGCACAGGGTTCCGGCCGGTAAGATCCGTAGCCAAGTCGTCGGAAACGGGTCATGGCACGAACGTGATCCAGGGACTCGCGATCTCGATGGAGTCGACGGCTTTGCCGGTTCTGATCATCTGCGCCGGCATTTTCATCGCCTATAGCCAGGCAGGGCTTTACGGGATCGCCATCGCGGCTACGACCATGCTGTCCCTGGCCGGCATGGTGGTGGCGCTCGATGCTTACGGACCGGTGACGGATAATGCGGGCGGGATCGCAGAAATGTCGAACCTGCCCGATAGCGTGCGCCATACGACGGACGCGCTTGACGCTGTCGGCAACACAACCAAGGCGGTGACGAAAGGTTATGCCATCGGTTCGGCGGGCCTTGCGGCGCTGGTTCTGTTCGCGGCCTACACGGAAGAGATCAAGCACTATATGCCCGATCTTCCGGAACTGGTGTTTTCGTTGCAGAATCCCTTTGTCGTGATCGGCCTGTTCGTCGGCGGCCTGCTGCCCTACCTGTTCGGCGCGATGTCAATGACGGCCGTAGGGCGCGCGGCATCGAGCGTAGTGCTGGAAGTGCGGCGGCAGTTCAGAGAGATCAAGGGCATTATGGAAGGCACGGCCAAGCCGGAATACGGCAAAGCCGTCGACCTTCTAACCAGGGCGGCCATCAAGGAAATGGTCCTGCCTTCGTTGTTGCCGGTCGTCGCGCCGATCCTGCTGTTCGCCATCGTCTGGTTCGTCGGCGGTGGCGCCGTGGCCGCCTTCCAGGCCCTCGGCGCGATGCTGATGGGAACGATCGTGACCGGCCTTTTCGTGGCGATTTCCATGACATCCGGCGGCGGAGCATGGGACAACGCCAAGAAATTCATCGAAGAGGGTAACCACGGCGGCAAGGGCAGCGACGCCCATAAGGCTGCCGTCACGGGCGACACGGTCGGCGACCCGTATAAAGACACAGCCGGACCGGCCGTCAACCCACTGATCAAAATCACGAATATCGTTGCGATCCTGCTGGTGGCCATCGTTGCCAAGATGATGTTATAAAAAAGAACTCTGTTTTTTAAAAGCCCCGCCCGCAGCGGGGCTTTTTTCTTTCTTCCTGGAGGGACATGGCTATAAAATAAAGGGACAATCATATTTTTCGGAAAACCATGAAAACGATTTTCAGCTTGATTTTCTGCCTTCTGTGTCTCTTGCATCCTGTGCAGTCATTTGCTGAAAGCGTTCCTGTTTCGCTTCTGGCGTTCTGTGAGGGGGTTGGAGAAAAAGAGATTACGTCTTTATCGGGCAATGAGGTCTTTCACATGCCTGCGTCTGGCATCTTCGCCTGTAAGAATGGCATATGGAAGGTTATGGAAGACGCCAGAAAAACAGGGGATTCCGCGACATTCTATTTTGACAGCAAGGGCCAGCTTTTAGGCGTCTGCCAGGAGCTTTTCGCCCCCGAGGCGTGCGCAAAATATAAAGGCTTATGCGCAGAGGCAAACCAGTGCGCCGTACATTGACGGCTACGCCGGTCTTATGAAACCGAGATCTCTGAATGCACGTGAGCGAAGGCAGGTGGTGCTGACGATCGGAGCGCTGGGCCGTCAGGGCGAAGGCGCCGGAATGTCAGGCAGCGATCGGATTTTCGTTCCAGGAGCCTTGCCGGGCGAAACGGTCAAGGCTGTGTTGACCGATCAGCTTGACAGGCATGTGTTCCGCGCGTCTCTAGAAAGTGTGGAAAATCCTGCGGCGTCACGCAGTCTTCCGCCCTGTCAGCATTATGCGGCCTGCGGCGGCTGTTCGATGCAGCATATGGGCGATGCGGCTTACCGGGCCTGGAAAACCGGTTCGATCAAGGAAAGCCTGGAACGGGCAGGGTTATCGCCGGAGATGTGGTGCGATCCTTTATTCATCCCTCATGCCACACGGCGGCGGGCATCGTTTACAGTCATGACGAAAGGCCGAAATGTTTTCTGCGGTTTTCAGGAAAGGCGGTCTCACAGAATCGCGGCTATAGACAACTGCCTGACCGTCCAGCCACAGCTTTTGCGTCTTATGCAAGGATCCAGGCCTTTTCTGCAAAGCTTGATCCCGGACGGGCGCAAGGGCGATATGTTCATACAGCTTGTGGGCGGACAGGCGGAGATTATCCTGACCGGGATTTCAGATCCTGATATGAAGACAATGGAAGTGATGGCCCAATGGGCTGAAGCACTGGACCTGAACCGATTGTCATGGCGTAGAAAAGAGCGCGATGAAGCGGAAATCGCGGTGCAGCAACGGAGCATCATGGCCCGTTTCGGGCGGCTGGAGGTCAGTCTGCCTGCGGGCGCCTTTCTACAGCCAAGCGTGGAAGGCGAAACAGCGCTGACGGAAGCGGTGACCGAGATGCTCGCCGATACGAAAGGACCGGTTGCCGATCTGTTCGCGGGCTGCGGGACGTTTTCCGGAGCCCTGCTCGATAAGGGGGCCGTCCATGCGGTCGAGTTCGACGATGCCGCCATTCGCGCGCTGAACGCAGCGAAGGCAGGAACGAAGCTGACCGTTGAGAAGCGTAATCTTTTCACCGATCCGCTGGGAGCAAAGGAGCTCAATAAATTCAGCGCGGTGGTACTTGATCCGCCAAGGTCAGGCGCTACATCGCAGGCGGCGCAGCTGGCACGCTCTGACGTGTCACGCGTTGTTTATGTTTCCTGCAATCCCGCAGCCTTCGTCAAAGACGCTGCTCTATTGACAGAGGCAGGGTATAAGATAAAGCAGGTAAAAGTGATAGACCAGTTTATCTGGTCGGCGCATACCGAACTGGTAGCGTTGCTAGAGCGTTAAAAACTTAACGTCCTGGGATGTTCGTGCCTTCGCCGCTTCCATGATGCTCGTCGCCCCCGGCTTTATTGAAGCGTCCCATATTGCCCAGAGCCTGCTGAATGATGGTCATTTCCTGACCCGAGGTTGGGGTTTTGTCGCGCTCGTAAGGAATGTCGAGACGTTTAGGGTCCGCCTGCCTTATCTCCTCAACGAGGCCATTCGACCCGAATTTCACCTGGACGATTTTTTCCTCGACGATTTTAGGGTCCAGGATGCCGCGCTTTTCCGTTTTCTGGCCCATGTAATACCAGGTGTCGTCGTCGAACGGCGCTTTGGTCGTGGGTGACCCGAGTTTTTTCAGCACATCGGATTGGGTGTCCACACCCTTCTGGACCTGAGCGATCTGATAGTCTTTCAGTATATTGCCGCGCACGGCCAGGGTGGGTGCGCAAGCGGCCACCATCAGGATCAGAGAAAGGAAGATAAATTTTTTCATGGTCGCGGTCGCACCGAATGCTGTATGGCTTACATGCACTATTTAAGCGCGTTGCGTGCTCTAATCAACGGGAGGCTGTCAGTTTTAAACATGTTTCTGTCTTTTCAAAGCCGCGCCGTCAAAGAATCCGCCGCAAGCCTTTATGCCGCCGTCGTGGCCCAGTCGCGCCGCCCTGTATTTTACGCCGAACTGGACGTGCCCGACACAGTGGACGGACGGTTTGATATTCTATGCCTGCATGTGTTTCTCGTGATCGACCGGCTGGGCGGGGCCGGGCGCGAGGGACGAAGGCTGGCGCAGGCCATGTTCAACCAGATGTTTCTCGACATGGAGCGGGCGGTACGCGAAATGGGTGTGGGCGACCTTGGTGTCGCAAAACATGTACGGCGCATGATGAAAGCTTTCAACGGACGCTGCCTCGCTTATAAAAACGGCCTTGAGGACCCTGCGGAACTGGAGGAAGCGCTGGTGCGGAATATTTATGGAACAACGACGGCCGACGGCGCGGCCCTGAGCGCGCTGGTCGCCTATGTCCGTCAGTGCCGCGCCGTGCTGGGCGCGCAGCCGGACACCTTAGTGACAAAAGGTTCAATCGCATTCCCGAGGGAGCATGAGGATGAGCAAAACGAAACAGCAGGACCCGTTGCAGCCGGAATGGTCGCATAAAATTGATGTCGCGGCACTGCCCGACCAGCCTTTTACACAAACGATTGCAGCCTCGGACGATCAATGCCGTGATCTGGCGCGGCGGATCGGCGTCAAGGCGATCAGGAACCTGACCGCCGAAATACGTATTCAGCATCCCAAAGGCAGCAACAGGCTGGATGTCTCGGGGATCGTCCATGCGCTGGTCATCCAGCCCTGTGTCGTGACGTTCGTCGATACGGAGCAGCGGATCGACGAGCCGTTCGAAAGCTGGTTCATGGATAAAGAGGCCGCTATTCCCCTGATCCGTGCACGGCATGAGAAAATGAGCCGCCACGCCGACGCTGAAGTGCCGATGCTGGAGGAAAGCGAAGATCCGGAAGCCATAGTCGACGGCCAGGTCGATGTCGGAGAGCTGGCGGCGCAATATTTGTCGCTGGCCGTCGACCCTTATCCGCGCGCGGCGGGTGTGAGCCCCGAGGTGACAGGGCGCATTTTAGAGGAAAAAGGCGTGGCGGAACAAAGCCGAAACCCTTTTGCCGCCCTGAAAGACTGGAAACAGAAGCGCAAAGAAGCGGAAGAGGGGTGAATCCTCTGAAAACCGGGAAGAATTTACTTGCAGGGGGTGGATTTTTCCTTTAATGAAGCACTCTGATTTCAGCAGGAAGTTTGTATCATGGCTGTACCTAAAAAGAAAAAATCCAAATCGCGCCGCGACATGCGCCGTTCCCATCATGCCCTGACGGCCACGAACTGGGTCGAGGACAAAGAGTCGGGCGAAGCCGTGCGCCGCCACCACGTGGATTTGAAAACAGGCATGTACAAAGGCCGCCAGGTCATCGAACAACGCGGTTGACAAGTGCCCCCCGGCACTGCAACTCTGGTTGCGGATTGTCAAATTCCCGTTCAAAGCCAGCGCTTTAACCGATGCCGGATTTTCACACGATTGCATTAGATGCCATGGGCGGCGATTACGGGCCCTCCGTGGTCGTTCCCGCGGCCGCGCATGCGCTTCTGGAGCGGCCAGAACTGCGGTTCATATTCTGCGGGGACGAGGCGGCGATCAGGCCTTTGCTGGCCAGGGAAGCAGCGCTGGCTGCCGTATCCGAAGTTATCCATACAGACAAGGTTATCTCCAGCGATGAAAAACCGTCCGCCGCGTTGCGCAGCGGCAGGCAGTCCAGCATGCGGCTGGCCATCGACACAGTAAAAGACGGGCGGGCGCAGGGTGTTGTTTCGGCTGGCAACACAGGCGCCCTGATGGCGACCGCCAAGCTGGTGCTGCGCTGCCTGCCCGGCATAGAGCGTCCGGCCATCGCCAGCGAACTTCCTTCGATGAAGGGTAATACAGTGATGCTCGATCTCGGGGCCAATGTTTCCTGCGACGAGCATATGCTGGTCCAGTTCGCCGTTCTGGGCGCTGTCTATGCGCGGACGGTCAAGGGAATCGATAACCCCACGGTCGGGCTTCTGAACGTGGGTACCGAGGATATGAAAGGCAACGACCAGGTGCGGGCGGCCGCGGCCATCCTGTCGAAAGTCGACCTGCCGGGAGAATTCGTCGGTTTTGTCGAGGGGAACGATATTTCCCATGGCACGGTAGATGTCGTCGTCACGGACGGGTTTACGGGCAATGTCGCCCTTAAAGTGGCCGAAGGCGTCGGGGCGCTGGCGTCGAAATTCCTGAAAGACGCCCTGAAATCGACCCTCCTTGCTTTGCTCGGTGCGATTCTAGCCCAAGGAGCGCTACGGCGGCTTAAAGCGCGATTCGATGCACGCAGCTATAATGGCGGCATGTTCCTGGGGCTGGATGGCATCTGCGTCAAAAGCCATGGCGGCATGGATGCCTATGGTTTTTCGCGTGCCATCCTGGTGGCGGCCAATCTGATAAAAAACGGATACAACGAGCGCGTGGCGCAGGAGATCGAACAGATCATGGGGCAGGAACGGAAAATCCTGGAAACGATGACCACCGCGGCGCCCGTTACGCAAATGGCGGGTGATGCATGACTTTACGGTCCGTGATCCGCGCCTGCGGCATGTATCTGCCAGACAGGGTGATGACCAATGCGGATCTTGAAAAGATAGTCGATACGACGGACGAATGGATATTCCAGCGCACCGGGATCAAATCGCGGCATATCGCCGCCGAAGGGCAGACCACGTCCGGCATGGCGACGGCGGCGGCGCTGAATGCCTTAAAGAACGGCGGGCTGACGCCGGATGACATCGATGCCGTGATCGTCGCGACATCAACGCCCGACACCACGTTTCCGTCCGTCGCCATCCGCGTCCAGGCGGCGCTCGGTATAAAGCCGTCGCCCGTGTTCGACATGCAGGCGGCGTGTTCGGGGTTCGTCTATGGCCTGACGGTCGCTGACAGCCTGATCCTTTCGGGGAAAGCGAAACGCGTCCTGCTCATCGGCGCGGAAAAGATGTCGTCCATCCTGAACTGGGAGGACCGCACCACGTGCGTCCTGTTCGGCGACGGCGCGGGGGCCGTTGTGATCGAGGCGGACAAGAGCGGGCAGGGCACGCTGGCCGACCGCGGCATCCACGCCACCCATATGTTCGCCAACGGCGCGCTCAGTGAAATTCTGTACACGAGCGGCGGTCCCTCCACCACCGGCGACAGCGGCTTCATCGTCATGGAAGGCAAGGAAGTATTCCGCCATGCCGTCCAGTACATGGCCGAAGTCGTCCATAAAGTTCTGGAAAGCACGGGCGTTTCCCCTGACCAGATCGACTGGCTTGTGCCGCACCAGGCCAATATCCGCATTATCGAGGCGACGGCGAAAAAGCTGGGCCTGCCGATGGAGCGCGTGGTGCTGACCGTCGAACGGCACGGCAATACGTCGGCCGCGTCGATCCCGCTGGCCCTGTGCGAGGCTGTGACCGACGGCAGAATCAAAAAAGGCGATATGGTGCTGTTCGAGGCGCTGGGCGCCGGCCTGACTTGGGGCGCCGTGCTGGCCCGGTTCTGATCGGTGTCAGTTGTTGAAATTAAGCATATTTTGCATTGACTTGGTTGACGCCGTTCATAGGGCGGGGTACGCTTTAAGAATTACAGAGATATGAGGGCGCAATGAGCAACCGCACGATTACAAGGGCCGACCTGTCCGAGGCCGTTTACGCCCAGGTCGGATTGTCCAGAAACGAATCGGCCGATCTGGTCGAAATGGTGCTGGAGGAAATATCCCAGGACCTGATCAAGGGCGGCAACGTCAAGATTTCATCGTTTGGCAGCTTCTCCGTCCGCGAGAAGGGCGAACGCATAGGTCGCAACCCGAAGACCGGCGTTGAAGTGCCGATACTGCCCCGCAAAGTCATCGTTTTCCGCGCCTCTCACGTCATGAAAGATCGCGTCAACGCCCGCGCCGCCTGACCCCTGTCCGAAAGAGATATCATTTATGAGTACCCAGCTGAAGCATCAGGATTTCGAAGTCGCTACCGGAGCGGAAGCGCTGCCGGACGCCCGGCGCGGCCAGCGTAAGGCGGCGTCCGCATTTCGCACTATCAGCGAGGTGGCGGACGAGCTGAAAGTCCAGCAGCACGTGCTGCGCTTCTGGGAAACGAAATTCACGCAAGTGAAGCCCCTGAAACGCGGCGGCGGACGCCGGTACTACAGGCCTGAAGACGTGGCGCTGCTCCGCCGTATCCATCACCTGCTCTATACCGAAGGATATACCATCAAGGGTGTCCAGAAGCTGATGAAGGGCCAGGGGCGGCAACAGATCGCCGCAGCGGGCGACATCGTGCCGCCGGTCGCCCAGCCACAGGCTTCTATTGCGGCCCGCGACATGCCCGTTCAGGCTGAGCCTGAGAGCGTTCAGCAGCCCGAAGCCACGGGCGCGCCTTTGAGCGCATCCCAGCGCCAAGCCCTTGAAGCGATGCTGGGTGAACTGAAAGAACTTCGCACCATGATCAAGGGCGAGTAATTCTGCCTTTAGTGTTTGCAACAATCGCGCAGATACGATAGATAAGCTTCAGTCGGAGTGTGGCGCAGCTTGGTAGCGCACTTGCATGGGGTGCAAGGGGTCGCAAGTTCGAATCTTGTCACTCCGACCAATTTTATAGCTTTATGTGGCGTTTTATAAAAATCTGGAAAATGAGACCCAGATATGCCTAATTTATTACATGACGATCTTAATTCCCGCATCGCCGGACTGTCTGAGCCAGATCTTAAAGCTGGAACAGAAAGTCTATGGCACCCATCCCGATTTTACGCCTGATCCTGTTTTATGGCAGAGCTGGATGGGTTGCGGGCGCATTTTTCAGGCTATTTCAGGGGCGGATTTGCTGGGTGCAGCAGCAGTTATTCCTCCAAGGCAGGCATCCGTAAATGCTGGCCCCCACATCATCGAAACCATTTTCGTACATCCAGATTATAGAGGGCAGGGCGTGGGCAGCGATATGCTGAAAGGCATTCTCCATATATTTGACCAAGCACGCCTTCCCTTATGCCTAGATGTGGAGCGAAACAATCTGCCTGCTGTAAAGCTATACAGCCATAGCGGTTTTTCTGATGCCACCGCTTGTCAGGGCCCGGCATATAGTCCTGAATACATGCATATGCGCCGGGATGGCCCGTCACTATAAATTAATGAAATCCTTGAGTCCGTCAGTCATAAAGCCTTGGGGTATCATAATACCCCAAGGCTATTGTTCTGAAAGATATATCGTTTTTCGCATTTTTTCGTTGACACTCTGTCCGCGTCTGGGGCATAAAGCGCCATCCGCCAAACCGGAACCCCTACAACGGCCAGCGTAAAGGCCGCTATACAAGGTGCCTGACATGAAAACATATTCTGCGAAAGAAGCCGAAGTGAACAAGAAGTGGGTGGTGGTCGATGCCGAAGGCGTCGTCCTGGGCCGTCTGGCCAGCATCATCGCCCTGCGCCTGCGCGGCAAGCATAAACCGATCTTCACGCCCCACGTCGATTGCGGCGACAACGTGATCGTCATCAACGCGGAGAAAGTCCGCCTGAACGGCCGGAACAAGGGCGAGCAGAGCATTTTCTACTGGCACACGGGCCATCCCGGCGGAATCAAGGATATTTCCGCGGGAGAGCAGCTGAAAGGCAAGCACCCGCAACGCGTGATCGAAAACGCCGTCCGCCGGATGCTTCCGCGCGGCCCGATGGGAAGCCAGATGTGCGGCAACATGCGCGTCTATGCCGGCGCCAGCCATCCGCACGAGGCGCAGAACCCCGAGACGCTGGACGTCGCTTCCATGAATCCTAAGAACAAGAGGGCTTGAGACCAATGGCCGAGAAAGAAAAATCCACCAGAGCGCCCCGCAAGGACCGCAGCGACAGCCTGAAGGACCTGAAAACCCTGAAAGCCCAGGCGGACGCCCCGAAAGAGGCCGCGAAGCCGGACGCAGTTTCCGAAGAGCAAGGCCCACGCGTCCAGAAAATCGACGCCCAGGGCCGTTCCTACGCCACGGGCCGCCGCAAGAATGCCGTCGCGCGCGTCTGGCTGAAGCCCGGTCGCGGCACGGTCACGGTCAACGGCCGCGACCAGACGATTTACTTCGCGCGCCAGACGCAGCGCCTGGTGCTGAACCAGCCGTTCCTGATCGTCAACCGCGTCGGCTCGTTCGACGTCGTCTGCACGGTCACGGGCGGCGGATTGTCCGGTCAGGCCGGCGCCGTCCGTCATGGCATCAGCCGCGCGCTCGAAAATTTCGAGCCGGACCTGCGTCCCGCCCTGAAAAAGGCCGGAATGCTGACCCGCGACAGCCGTATCGTCGAACGGAAAAAAGTTGGCCTTCACAAAGCGCGCCGTTCCAAACAATGGGCGAAACGTTAAGCGCTTTCATATACCAGAATTCAAAAACCCGGCTTCGTGCCGGGTTTTTTGTTTGACGCGTCATTAAACTCGACGTATTTTTTCATAATTAAAAACAGGGAAGCATATTATGAATCAGGATATACAGGAAAGATTGGTACTTCTTGCCAGGCGGATGGGGGAAGTCACAGGGTACCCTTTATGGCAACCTGGTGCTGCAGCACTGGCGGCTATGGGGTTTTCCGAACTTGAAATCGCCCAAGTGCCTGAAAATTGTCTGGTCGCCCCGCTTCCTGTAGAAAAAAATGCGGACTTTTCTTCGCTGAAAAGAGGGTTGTCGGATCCATACAACCCCAAAGATCACGAACTAGGGGCACCGGGCAGAGCGCGCGATACAATCGTGTTGATACATTCCTGCCGGCCTTTCGAGTATCATAACGATAGTTTTGAAGACGCCATGGCCGCGGCAGAAGATGAACTCAACTCAATAAAGGACAGACATGAGCGAAATAGAGCAAGGCGTGCTATAGAACAAGAGCACACGGTAACAATCCATAACAGTTTTCCAAGGATTGTTTACGAAGCGCAGCGATCGGGGCAGCCGAGACGTTTCATGATGATCCATCATCACGATATGGATCATCTGGCTACGACGATTGAAAATTTTGCACCAGCGTTGGCGAACAACACTTTGAACCGAAAAGATTGTGCCGGTCCTCAATGTTTTGGCATCCTGGCGCTCTCGTATCTTTGGGAGGCACCGTATGCCCAAATCCTGAAGATTTTGTCTCCCGCCCTGACCCCTCCGGATCAGATGCAACTCAGTTTTGCGTCGTATGACGATCGGCAGACTTTAAAGCAGATTGTCGCAGGGCTTGCGGAGCAGGCGGGGCATTCCGGCAAACCCGATGCAGCGCTTGAAATCCTGAAACGGGTCTTGCCCATTTCGCGGCAACAAATCGAAAAAATGGAAGAACAGTTTAAATACGATTTCAACTACCCGCAGCTTCCAACCGGACCGTCGGAATTTCTGGCCCAGGAGATGGAAATAACCAAGACCGGCCTGGCAATGGTCCTGCTGGAAGGCGAAAGAGGATATTACACGCACGCCAAAATTTCAGTTTATTCGGTGGCGTTTTCCTGCCGCACGAAAGAGCAGGCGGCGTTGTTACGCCAGTACGCTGTCCGGGGGCTGGAACATGTCGCGAAACAGGATGCTGAATTCCAAGGCGCAGATGAAGCGGCGGTGTCGTGGTCTGAGAACGCCATAGCCTACAAACGGCCCAGGTTCAAAACCATTCGCGGCGTCTATCGTCTTGGCGATGAGTATGTCTGTGTCGAGGACGATACACGTGTCGTCATCAGCCAAAAGCTCAGTCTGGCGGATGTCCTCCATTTATATGAAGGCATGAAACATCTGATAGAGCCAAGCCTCGCAACCGCTCAGTCGATGGATCTGGCGCGCAAAACCGAATATCGTGGATGGCCTTTGTACTGCTCGCATGAACACAGGAGCGTATATGAACCACGGGCGGCCAATTTCGCCGATCCGGCCATGAGGCGCGGCCAGGGATATGCAGGTACCGACGCCGCCATTGCCTTGCAGATGATGAATGATATTGCTGACAGTTACGCGACAGGTGCATACGAACAGGATGTGCTGGCGCGGCAAATCGCCAGCTTGGCCTGGCGAACGCTGAACCATGATTGCACGCCTCAGATCGAAGGTGATGCTGAGACTTTTGCCGGGCTTTCGCCTGTTTTAAGGCTCAACTATGCTCAATCGGGTCAACAGGCCGATATTACAGACTTGCTTGCGGGACGAGTCGTTGAAATCGTACAGCGTATGACGGGACGTGAAATAAAAGCCGGAAATATTTCCGAAACTTTGACTGAGGCCGCCAATGCTGTCATGGGCGTAAAAATTGCCGAAGATGCCAAGCATACAAAAGAAGGTATAGCCGAAATTAAAGAAAAATCAGAACAATGGCACCGTGACATGGACGACGAAAGAATAAGACTTGGAATGGACCATATGCAATATCTCGGCCATAAGATCAATCGCTCTTATCAGGAAGGGCTTGTCGAAATACTGGGCAAACTTCTTGAAGAACAGGGGGGATCGCTGGATGAAAGCCTTCCCAGCCTGCAAAGTTCTCTGGCGGAATTCGGCGGCGCCGAAGACGAAATCCTGGAAAGGCCTTTTACGTTTCATATCGATGATGGCTATAAATACGAACCATATACTTACAATACCCGTAACGGGTCTCATTCCCTTGCCGAGCCGCACCTTCCATTGCCCGCAGAACTGCAGGAAATCATGGATAAGGCAAGGGCGGAAGGACGTCATTATGAGGAAAGGCCCGATATCGCTTTGATCGCCAGCCGTTTTGTCACTGCGGACGGTGCTGAAATCATTCCACCGCAGCCTCGTGAGCCTTCGTAAAAAACTTTTTCGAAAATGACCATCGAACAGCTGATCATCGACACGGACCCGGGCATTGACGATGCCATCACGCTCTTGGTGGCGATGGCGTCGGCCGATATCGGTAAGCTTCTGGTGACAGCCGTGCACGGCAATGTCAGCGTCGACAGGACTTACAAGAATGCGCTGGGTCTGGCGGCACTGGCGGGCCGGAAAGACGTGCGCATCGTGAAAGGGGCTGAAAAGCCGTTGGCGGGGCGGACGCTGGCGCATGCCGCGGACGTGCATGGCGATGACGGGTTGCACGGGCTGGTGTTGCCGGATGTGTCCGACGGTCATGAAAGCGAAGACGCCGTTTCGGCCATCATCAAAACGATCAACGCGTCAGATGCGCCCGTGGTCGTTCTTGCGCTTGGCGCGCTGACGAATATTGCGAAGGCCGTGCAGAAGGATCCGGCCATCGCCGGAAAGACCAGGCTGGTCGTCATGGGCGGCGCTTTCGAGGACGACGGGATGGGCACGAACAGAAGCGTTTCGGGAAAGATCGGCAATATCACCCCTTATGCGGAATTCAATATGTATGTCGATCCCGATGCGGCCGATCTGGTCCTGAAGACATTTCATGACGTCTGGCTTTACCCGTTGAACCTGACGCGCCAGGTGCGCGTATCGCGCCCATTCTGTCAGAAATTAAAGGAGGCTGGTCATCCGCTCGGCGAAAGCCTGGCGCGAATGCTGGAAGCCTATCTGGATGGGGGCGCAGGCAATGAACGGCCCCTGCATGATGCGAACACGCTCGTCGGCCTGCTCAGGCCTGGTTTTTACAGCGGGATCATGAAAGGAAAAGTCCATGTCGATACATCCGGAGAGACGAAAGGCCAGTCCCATTTCAGGCCCGACCCGCATGGCAACGTCAACGTCGTCACATCGGCAAACGCCCCTGCCGTTCTGTCCTTTATCCATGAGCGGCTGAACGCTCTGGGGCAGTCTTTATTTTAATTTCAATAAGATTGAGGTATTGTTCCTTATGGCCAAGCAGGACCCTTTTAAAACATATTACGATCCTTCTATTCTGATCGCGACCTACAGGGAAATTCGGGATCTTATAGATTCAGAAACCAATCCATCCATCGGAACCAACGTTGGCAGACGGCTGCTTACTTGCGAAGCGCCGAGCAATGCTCTTGAGATAGCGGCCTATAGAGAGTTCTCCGGTATTCTCGATTCTCTGGTGAAAAGTGGAATGCTTAAGCCGGTGCTGGACGATAGGCCGCTCGTTTTGGCCGAAAGCTTCAACAGGCAGGGCCGGTCGGCGCTTTTGCAGAAAGCCATCGACGAAATAAAACCCGTGATTGCCGGAACGCAGGAGGGGGAAGCTTATATGCGTCTGCGCGCGCTCGATACGATCGGACACTTACTGGACGCTTTTAAAATGAAATCAGCCCAGGCCAACAAGTGGTCGGCGGATAAAGCCACTGAGGTTTTTGCATCGCTGGATGGTATAGTCGCGACAAGAAAAGAACTTGTAAAAACGCAATACCCCCGCCTGAAACCCCGCGATCAGGACTTCAATATCGCTTGATCACGGCCCGGCGATTTTTCTGACATAGCTTCCCGGCGCCTCCTCGATAATTGTAAGCGGGCCGTCGCCCGGTTTTCGGGCCTGGACGATTCCGCCGCTATACGCCGTTACCCATGTGTGCCAGTTCGTCCACCACGATCCGTCCGTCTGGGTGGCCGCTTCCAGCCAGGAGGACGGCTTTGCCGGATTTTCATCCGCGCTCCAGTAACAATATTTGTTCTTGGCGGGCGGGTTGACCACGCCCGCGACGTGGCCCGAGGCGGACAGGACGAACCGGACGGGACCGGAAAGCATCTGGGTTGCCGCATAAGTGGATTGCCACGGCGCGATGTGGTCTTCTTTCGTGGACAGGAAGTAAGACGGGGTTTCGATTTTGTGCATCCTGATCGGCGTATCCCCGATGATCAGGCCTCCCGGTTTCGCCAGCAGGTTGTCGCGGTAAAGCTTGCGCAGATAGAAGCTATGCATGGCGGCGGGCATGTTGGTGACATCGTCGTTCCAATAGAGCAGGTCGAACGGAAACGGCTCGCGCCCCATCAGGTAATTATTGACCACGAAAGACCAGATCATGTCGTTCGCGCGCAGGATCGAGAAGGTCTGGCGCAAGGCCGCGCCTTCGAGATACCCTTTTTCCGCCATTTCCTTTTCCAGCAAGTCGAGCTGGCGGTCGTCGATGAAAAGCTTCAGGTCGCCCGCCTCTGCGAAATCGACCAGTGTCGTCAGGAAGGTGGCGGAGGCGACTTCCGCGCTTCGATCCTGTTCGGCCAGCCATGCGAGAGTGACGGCGAGAAGCGTGCCGCCCAGGCAATAACCCATAAGATTGCAGGAAGGTTGACCGGTAGCCTCACGGATCTTTTCCATTGCCTCCAGGATGCCTTCCCGCATGTAATCCTCGAATTGAGTCGCGGCAAGGCTTCGGTCCGGGTTGACCCAGGAAATGGTAAAAACGGTATGACCCTGGCCGACCAGCCATTTGATCAGCGAATTATCGGGACGCATGTCGAGGATATAATATTTGTTGATCCAGGGCGGGATGATCAGAAGCGGCACTGCGGCGACGGTTTCAGTTGAAGGCTCGTACTGGATAAGCTGCATCAGGCGGTTCTGCCAGACCACTTTTCCGGGCGTGACGGCAAGGTTGCGCCCAACCTCGAATGCACTGTAGTCGGTTGTGCTGATCCGCAATTCGCCATGGCCGCGTTCCAGATCCGCCAACAGATGCTCAAGGCCGCGGATAAGATTCTCGCCCTTGCTTTCGATCGTTTCCTTCAGGACCTCCGGATTGGTCAGCAGGAAATTGCTGGGCGCCATGGCGTCGATGAACTGGCGGGTATAAAAATCGACTTTGTGTTTTGTCTCCGCATCCATGCCGGGCGCCGATTCGACAACCTGTTCCAGCCAGCGGCCGGCGAGAAGGTAGGATTGCTTCACGAAATCGAAAAAGGCGCTTTCCTGCCAGGCGTCTGCCTTGAACCTTCTGTCTCCCGGATCCGGTTTGTAAAGAGTCTTGCCGGGTTCGCCCATGAACTTCAGGGCGCTTTCCCGGCACAGATCCATCCAGTTTTTCCAATATTGCATCTGCAGATCGGAAAATTTATGGGGATCGGACCAGAGCTGGTTGAAGAACTTTATATAGGCGGGGCTGATATTCAGAGGATCCAGGGGCTGATCCTTCCGCTCGCCTTCATGGCGCTCCAGGTAGGAGGCGATTACCGGCTGGGCCCGGTTCATCACTTCCAGCATGATGCGGCCGAACACGAAAGGGTCGGTAAACGGGCTTTCGCCGCCGGGAGAGGTTTCAGGCTGTTTCATGGCTTTTTCCACGGGAACTCCGTGCGGGGAAAGACTTAAATTACAGAATAAGCAAGGGCAGCCGCAAACGCAATGATTTCAACAGGCTTGAAACTTGCGGCCTTTTAGGCCACGATGGCCGCAGTTATAGATAATCGCGTTGTTTCGCGGAGGCTTCCCTTGATACTTTCTGCCCGCTTTATGCGATTTATGGTGATGCTGGCTGTCCTGACGGGACTGTGCGGCTGCGAGTATCTTGGCATGGGTAAGGATGAACAGGATTCCGGCATTTCCGTCAAGCAGGGGCCTGTGACGGGGCAGCAGCCGATGACCATCCAGCAGGCCGCCGCCGATATGTATTCGACGCCAGGCCTGTCAGCCGATTATGCGGACATGGCCATGGGCCAGACGGGCGGCAGCGTACAGATCTTCAAGCTGGACGATTCTGCGCCCGCACCCGCCGTTCAGCCTTCCTCCACGATTTTGCCGCTAGTCGAACCGGCGCCTGTAGCGATGTCTGTGGCTGACAGCCAGGGCATACCGTTCAGCGGCGATCCCAATGTGATGGTATTTCCGCTGGAACCCCTACCGTCTGGCGGCAGTAATTCGGGCGCTACATTGACTCAACCTTCGTCGTCCATGGCCGCTTCCGCACCGGCTTCGTCTCAATGGTCCGAGACGGGCGGGCAGGAAAGTTTCGGCAAGCTGTATTTCCGGCATGGGTCTGACCGTCTGAACGATCTCGACCGTGCGTTCATTTCCAAAGTCGCGGCGGCGGCGGGTAACAGCCGGATCGTCCGTATCGAAGGTCATGCCAGCAAGCGCACGGGTATAAACGGCGTCCAGGAAAGCCATATCGTCAATCTGAAGATGTCGATGAAACGCGCCTTCGCCGTCGCTCAGGAACTGATCCGCAAAGGGGTGCCCGCTGAAAACATCCGCACGATGGCCCTTGGCGATGTCCAGCCGCCGCGTCAGAACGGCCCGCCCGAAAAAGAAGAATCGCTCGAACGCCGCGTGGAAATCTATACCCAGTGACCGTCGCCCCGCTTCGCATAGGTCTCGTCGGTCTCGGCACCGTCGGTACGGGGGTCGTCAAGATCCTTGAAAACCATGGCGCGCTGATCGCGGCGCGGACGGGCAGGGCGATCGAGATCGCCGCCGTCTCCGCACGCGACCGTACCAAGCAGCGTGGCGCGGATCTGACCCAATATCGGTGGGTGGATGACCCGTTATCGATGGTCCATGATAAAAATATCGATGTCATCGTCGAGCTGGCCGGTGGTTCCAAAGGGCTGGCGGCCGATCTGGTACGCAATGCTTTGAAAGCTGGCAAGCCTGTCGTCACCGCCAATAAAGCCTTGCTGGCGCAGCATGGATTTGAGCTGGCCCAGATGGCGGAAGCCAGCAAGACTTGCTTATTATATGAAGCAGCGGTTGCGGGCGGCATTCCCATCATCAAGGCATTGCGCGAAGGGCTGGCCGGGAACACCATCCGGGCGCTGTACGGCATCCTGAACGGCACATCCAATTACATCCTGACCGAAATGCAGGAAAAGGGGCAGGATTTTGCCGATGTGTTGAAAGCGGCGCAGGCGCTTGGCTATGCCGAAGCCGATCCGTCCTTTGACGTGGACGGTATCGACGCGGCGCATAAGCTCTGCCTGCTCAGCGCCCTTGCCTTCGGCCATCGTCCGGATTTCGGCCATCTTCCTGTAACGGGGATTACGCATGTCTCGGCAAAGGATATAGCCTTCGCAGGTGAGCTGGGTTATCGCATCAAGCTTCTGGGAATCGCGCGGAAGATCGACGGGCGGATCATGCAGCGTGTCGAGCCCTGCCTTGTGCCGGCGGACACGGAAATCGCCGGGGTTGAAGGCGTTTTCAACGCGGTATTCGCCGAAACCGATTTCGCCGATGACAGCCTGTTCATCGGGCGCGGCGCGGGCGAAGGCCCGGCGGCCTCAGCCGTCGTCGCCGATCTGGTGGACCTGGCGCGCGGCCACAGCCTTCCGGTTTTCGGGATTCCCGCCGACCGTCTGGCCATTCCCGAATGGATCGATGACGGGGCGCTGGTCAGCGAATATTATGCGCGTATGGTCGTCCTGGACAAGCCGGGGGTGCTGGCGGAGATTTCGGCGATATTGCGCGACCATATGATCTCGGTCGAATCTCTGCTCCAGCGCGGCCGCGATCCCGGCAACCCTGTTTCGATCGTTATGACGACGCATCCGGCGCGTCAGGCGGATATGACAGGCGCGGCACTGGCGCTGGGCGCCCTGAAGGCGCTGGCTGAAAAACCCTGCATCCTGCGCATCGAGACGTTCTGATTTTCAGACCTATATATTTAAAAGCGTCCTGTCCCGCGAATCTCTTATACTAGAGACATTATGGATCCTTTTTCCTTAAATAAATCTTCCGGCTCCTTGCAGATCATCCGTTCGTTTACGGACGCACGATGGATCGTGAATGACGTTAATATCGATCGTATTGAACCGATAATGCGTCGCTACGATTTACCGGAGATCGTTGCCCGCCTGCTTTGTGCGCGGAATATTCCTTCCGATGCTATTGAACGTTTTCTCGATCCGAAGCTGTCGCGTGATTTTCCAGATCCGCTGACGCTCGCCGGGATGAAGGATGCGGCGGAGTATCTTGCTGACTCTATAAAAAACAAGCGCATGATTGCCGTTTTCGGGGATTTCGACGTCGACGGCGCGACGTCAACCGCCGTGCTGGTGCGCTTCCTGCGCCATTGCGGCGTGGACGCGCCTTTTTATATCCCCGACCGCATGGCCGAAGGATATGGGCCGAATGTCAATGCGCTGCGAATATTGAAAGAGCGGGGCGCCGAGATCGTCATTCTGGCCGATTGCGGAACCACTTCATTTGACGTCATCGAACAAGGCAATGCGCTCGGCCTTGAACTGGTGGTCCTTGATCACCATGAGGCGGAAGAGGTATTGCCGCCCGCTCTTCATGTCGTCAACCCGAAGCGCAAAGACGATCAATCCGGGCTTTCCATTCTGGCGGCATGCGGCGTTTCATTCATGATGTGCGTCGCGGTGAATGCCTGCCTCCGCCGTGACGGGTTTTTCGAAGCCACCGGTCGGGGTCCTGCGCCTCTGAAAGATTGGCTCGACATCATCGCCTTGGGGACAGTTTGCGATATGGTGCCGCTGACGGGTGTCAACCGGCTGTTCGTGCGCAACGGGTTTTCATTGATGGCGAAACGCAGCAATCCAGGTATACGGGCGCTGTGTGAGGTCGGTAAGGTCAGTGGCGACCCGACGGCGTATCATGCAGGGTTCGTCCTCGGCCCGCGCATCAACGCAGGCAGCCGTGTCCATCAGGCCGATCTAGGGGCCAGGCTGCTGTGCACGGACGATCCTGAAGAAGCGAGGAATATCGCTTTCACCCTTGAGGATTGCAACGGCAGGCGCCGCGAGATTCAGCAGCAGATGCTGTCCCAGGCCCTTGCGATGGTGGAGGCCGGTGCTCTGCATGAAAAACCCGTGATCGTCGTCGGCCATGACGGCTGGCATCCCGGCCTGTCTGGCCTGGTCGCCGGACGCCTGAAAGAAAAATATGGTAAACCGGCCATTGTCGTCGCCTATGCGCCCGGGGAGGGTGGGCGGATGGAAGGACGCGGTTCCGGCCGGTCGGTCACTGGCGTCAATATGGGTGAGGCGTTTATCGAAGCGCGCAAACAGGGGCACGCCCTGAAAGGCGGGGGGCATGCGATGGCCGCCGGCTTTACCATACTGCCCGGCCAGTTCGACGCTTTCAATACGTTTATCAGCCAGTATATCGCCCTGAAAAGCACGGGCGAGCCAGCCGCCGCCGAAACCGTTATCGACGGCATTTTAAGTGTGCGCGGGACGGACGTGCCGCTGGCCCGCCTGATTTACCACCATATCGGCCCGTTCGGCATGGGGCATCCGGAACCCGTCTTCGCGCTCAGCCATGTGCGGGTTTCAGGGGCGGAGATCATCGGCACAAACCATGTGCGCTGTGTGTTAAGCGACTGGGATGGCGGCGGACGCCTGAAAGCGGTGGCTTTTAATGCCGCGGAAACCAGACTGGGCCAGGCCCTGCTGAAACGCGCAAACGCCGGGCCCGTGCACGTCGCGGGCACGCTCAAGCTCGACAGCTGGAACGGCCAGGAACGGGTGGAACTGCACATCACCGACGCCGCCGAAGCCCTCCAGGCCAGCAGTTCCCAAGCTCTCGCGGGCTGAAAATATAGTCTTGCAATTCCCGCCGGAAACCCATTATAAACAACCGTCTTAAACAAGGTCCCCTTCGTCTAGAGGCCTAGGACACCTCCCTTTCACGGAGGCGACACGGGTTCGAATCCCGTAGGGGACGCCAAGTTTTAATTCCATCACGCTCCATTACCAGCCTTGCTGATCTGCTAAACGCCTGAATCGATTGACATCTCTGAACTGCTGAACTCCTGAACTGGCCTTCATTGTCCATGTGTCTCCAGGTACAGCCACGTTCAAAAGGGGCACTTTCTGGGGGCACCAACCTTGTGCCCCTTTTAGAGATGCCCCCAATGAATAAGCTTACGGAAATACAATGCAAAAATGCCAAACCCACTGAGAAAACTTACAAGCTGTTTGATGGAGGTGGGCTTTACCTTGAAATCAATCCCAAAGGCAGCAAGCTTTGGCGGCTGAAATACTATCACCTGGGTAAAGAGAAGAAGCTGGCTATCGGTCCATATCCTCAATTCGCGCTCAAAGAAGCCCGCGAAAAGCGGGATGAAGCTAAAAAGCTAATAGCTGATTTCAAAGACCCTGTTCAGGAGAAGCGAAAGAGGCGCGAACAGGCTATCGATGATGATAACAACACATTCGAGAAGATAGCGCGTGAATGGCATGAAAGTTCTCAGCGTTCTCAATCCTGGCGACCAGAACACGCTCAGACCATTATGAATCGTCTTGAGAAAGATGTGTTCCCCGCTATCGGCAAGTTGCCAATGAAAAATCTCACGCACAAGAAATTACTCGATATGGCGCAGGGTATTCAGGAGCGCGGCGCAAACGAACTTGCAAAGCGCGTCATTCAAATGAGCCGCCATATCTTTCAGTATGCAATTATCACAGGCCGTGCAGATAGGAATCTGGCGGAAGATTTGAGAGGTTTAGTGAAAGCCAAACCTAAGAAGCACTTTGCATCACTGGATATTAAAGAATTGCCTGAATTTTTGAAGGTTCTTTACAGCAATGAAGCTCGCCTGATGCCTTTAACCCATTTGGCAGTGCAATTCCTCATGCTGACCTTTGTCCGCACAGGCGAGATGATAAAGGCCGAATGGGATGAATTCGATTTTGAGGAGAAAATTTGGTTGATCCCAGCCAGCCGCATGAAGATGAATAAGGATCATCTAGTGCCATTGTCAGAGCAAACCTTGGAAGTTCTAAAAAGGGTGCGTGACCTTCACACTAATCAGAAATATGTCTTTCCAAGCCGTGATAATCCCAGAAATCATATGAGCAATAATACAATTCTCATGTCATTGCGCCGGATGGGATATGCCGGAGAAATGACGGGACACGGTTTCAGGTCACTTGCCATGAGCACAATCATGGAAAAGCTTCATTACCGTTTTGAAGTGCCTGACGCGCAACTAGCGCATGCCAAACGGCATTCTCTGGGCGAAGCTTATGATCGAGCGAAATTCATACCAGAACGGATCAGAATGATGCAGGAATGGGCCGATTATTTGGACGCCTTGGCTAAAGGAAAACAAAATGGATAGAAGTGAATATCATAAGGCACTAGATCAAATATTAGATTTAATTCTTGATGCGCCAAATGATGCAAATGAAAGAAAATTGTCAGAGCATACTGCACGAGTTTCTGATGTATCGATTAGGTTTCTTGATTGGCTTGCGGGAGATCATATAGGTGTTTATCTATTACATTGCATGTCGCACGATTATATAAGTTGGGAGTGACGAAAAGTTTTATCTCCGCTATAATCC
>JBGAPF010000016.1:0-54198 GCA_044221445.1 Alphaproteobacteria bacterium | reverse complement strand
TCCAGGGGTTATATTCATCATTTGTTAAAGGTTGACGAGCTTCTGGGCTCCCAGCTGGTCTCCCAGCATAACGTAGCCCTTATGAACCGTCTGATGCGCGAGGTCCGGCAGGCGCTTAAGGAAGGTACGCTGGACGCTCTAGAGCGCGAATGGCTGCCGCAATAACAGAAAACATTAACCAAACTGTCAGATTTGTCTTATAATTTGGTAAGATGCACCTTTTGACAGTTTCAGCCACATGACCGCAAAATACGAAGCCGAAAGCAAATTCAGAAAGCTGGCGACCGTTCTGGACGACCACGCCGAATGGTATGGCCTGGCGGTGCGCAGGATATTCTATCCTGAACTGCAGGGAGCTGATGCCGCGCGCGATATGCCGGAAAGCTTCATTTCCTGGCTGGCGGAGGTGCAGAACGAAGATTTCCTGCGGCGTTCGGTTCTGCAAAGCCTGCGGCGGATTCACGACGAACTGCATGAGACCGCGGACAGGATGTTCGTGGCAGCCGATCCGAAACTGAAGCCGGATCCCAAGATGTTCGATACATTCTGCAACCTTTATGAAGGCTTCGTAACGCAATTGCGCCGCCTGGAATATGACGCCGCGCAGGCGGACAGCGGAATCGACCCGATGAGCGGGCTGCGCAGCCGCGAGGCGATGGTCGTCGAACTGAAGCGCGAACTGGAACGCCGGTCGCGCCGCGGGCGGCCTTTCGGCCTCGCCGTCGCGCGCATCGACAATTTCGACGTTATCCGCAGCCTGTCCGACGAGCCGCGACTTCTCGCGATCATGGCGACGGTCGGGCGGCTGATCCTGAAATGCATTCGGTCGTTCGACGACGGCTACCGTTCGGGAGAAGCTGAATTCGTGATGTCGCTTAAACATGCCGATGCGGCGGGCGGCAAGGCTGCGATCAACAGGCTGCGCGCGTTCCTGGAACAGGAAAAGATCGTTATTCCCGACGGCAACGGCGGCATGGTCCCGCTGACCATGTCCTATTGCGTGGCTGAGCCTCTGCCCGGCGATACGCTTGAAGACTTGATGAACAACATGCGGAACGATCTTGAACGGTTCAAAGAAGAGGGCGGAGATCTGGCCCTTGAGTATCACGAGCAAAGCCCGTTATCGCGACTGGTCAGTTTAATGGGCGAACCCGCCAAAGCCTAAAGAAAGTCTTTCGCATGGGAACGCACCCGCAGTTTCCTAACCTTCATATATGCGATCATCCTCTTATCCAGCACAAGCTGACCCTCATGCGGGACGTGTCGTGCGGCAAAGCTTTGTTCCGGACGCTTCTGCGGGAGATTTCCCTGCTGATGGGGTATGAACTGACCCGGACGCTTCCACTGACCGAAAAGAAGATCGAAACGCCGCTTCGCTCCATGAGCGCACCTGTCATCGAAGGAAAAAAGCCGGCCATCGTTCCCGTTCTGAGGGCGGGGCTGGGGATGGCCGAAGGCCTGGAAGCCCTGATGCCGTCGGCGCGGATCGGGCATATAGGCCTTTATCGCGACCATGACACCAAACAGCCCGTCGAGTACCTGGTCAAGCTGCCGTCGCCGGAAGGCCGTATTTTCATCGTTACCGACCCGATGCTGGCCACAGGCAATTCAGCCCGCCATGCCATCGATGTACTGGTCAGGCACGGCGTCCCGCCCTCCATGATCCGGCTGATGAGCCTGGTTGCGGCTCCGGAAGGCGTCCGGGTGCTTCTGGACGCGTACCCGGGCATTCAGGTTTTTACGGCCGCGCTGGATGAAAAACTGGATGAAAACGCCTATATTGTACCAGGGTTGGGGGATGCCGGGGATCGCATGTTCGGGACGAAGGGGTAAACTTAAGGAAATTTAAGCTTTTACCCGTATAGTTACTTGCAGCCGTCGCAGCCGAATGACTGGAAGGAAAAGTTGGATATAGACCAGTCTTTATTATTCGACACTATGCCCGTGCCCCGGTTCATTATCGAGCCGCAGGGCGAAGAAAAGTTCGTCCTGGTCGACGTCAACCAGCGTGCCGCAAGTTATTTCAACAAGCCGAAAAGCCAGTTGGTGGGCCATACCCTCGAAGACGCGGTCGACGACGAAAGCGCGCGCTACTTCCGTGAATCGCTCGACGCCGCCATGCGCCAGAAAAAGCCCGTCATCAGCAAGGCGGCGCCTTCTCTTCCCGTCGGCATGCGTCTCGGCGGTTTCTGGGTCAACCCTGTCCTGGATAAGGAGGGGAGAGTCGGGCTTCTCGATGTCATGGCGGTGCCCGCAGGGTCCGATACTTTGTCCATCCAGCGCGAACGCGACGACGCCATATCGCTTCTGACATCCGTCTTCGATGTCAGCGAGGTCGGCATTGTCGTGACCGACCAGCAGCAAAGAATCATCCGGATCAACGACAGCTTCATCCGGATCTATGGCTGGACGCGAAACGAACTGATCGGCAAGGAATTCGCAGAACTGTTTACCTCGGACGAACGCCAGCGCGCGCGACAGAACCATGAAGAGTTTCTGCGCAACGGCATCAGGTCCTCGGGTGAAATGAAAATGATCCGGCGCGACGGCAACATCGCCAACGCCCTGTTCACCACTGCGGCGCTCGAACTTTCTCATGGACGGCGCTTCCAGGTGACCACGATCATGGACATCACCCTGCGCAAGCAGATGGAGATAACGCTACGCATGGCCAAGGAGCAGGCCGATGCCGCGAACCAGGCGAAATCGACATTCCTCGCCAATATGAGTCATGAATTGCGCACGCCCCTGAACGCCATTATCGGTTTTTCGGAAATGATGATCAAAGGGACGTTCGGGCCGCTCGGCAACGACCGCTACAAGGAATATCTCGGCGATATCCATCTGAGCGCCCGGCATCTCTTGGAAATCATCAACGAAGTGCTTGACATGTCGAAGATCGAGGCCGGAAGGGTCGAACTCGACGAGGAAAAGCTCAATATCGAACAGCTGATTTCTTCGGTCACCCGGATGATGGCATCCCGCGCCTTCAGTTCGGGCCTGAAGCTCGAAGAGCATGTGCAGCCCGCCCTGCCGCTGATCCGCGCGGATACGCGGCTTGTGCGCCAGATCCTGATCAACCTGGTCGGCAATGCGGTAAAATATTCGAATGCCGGCGGCCTGATCACTGTGTCCGCGTATACCGCGGCCGGCGGGGCGCTGCATGTCGTGGTCGAGGATACCGGGATCGGCATTCCGCCGGAACGGATCAAGGACGCCATGGAGCCGTTCGGCCAAGTCAACAAGCCATCCGACAACCGGGGCGGCACAGGCCTCGGCCTGCCGCTGGCCAAGGCGATGATGGAACTCCATGGAGGCACGCTTGAGCTGCAGTCCGAATTCGGCAAAGGCACGAAAGTGGTCATCTCTTTCCCGTCCGACCGCATCCTGCCAGCCGTGCCGCGCGAGAACGCCGCTGCCGCCGTTCCGCCCAGCACGGCGAACGCGCGCTGACGCCGCCCTTGCCCCTCAAGGCGGATGTCTGCTAAAAATGGCCCAAGGCACTATAATGAGGGCGATATGAACAATCTCGAACAGCGTTGCAGCGAAGCCGGGCTGAAAATGACGGACCAGCGGCGGATCATATTGCGCGTGCTGGGCGCGGCGGAAGACCACCCCTCCGTCGAAAACGTATACGAGCGCGCGAAAGCCCTCGATTCCTCGATCAGCATGGCGACGGTCTACCGGACGCTCAACCTGCTCGACGAACTGGCCCTGGTGACCAGGCATGAATTCAAGGAGAATTTCTCCCGCTACGAAGTCAACATGGACCACCACCATCACCTGATCGACCTGGAGACGGGCGACGTCATCGAGTTTCAGAACGAAGAACTGGAGCACCTGAAGGCCCGGATCGCCCGCGAGCTGGGTTTTGAACTGGTCGACCACAGGCTGGAACTCTATGGCAAGAAAATCAAAAAGAACAAATAATGTGCGATCTTGCCAATATCGGAGCTTCTGAGCCTATCGTCTGCCGCTGCCATATGGCGGTGATGAACGGCTATAACGGCATGAAGAAATCGGGGGCCGCTGAATGCGAAGCCCTGGATGCCGCTTTCCGTATTTACCGCTTCCATCACCCCGAGCATAACCGCGATAAATCCAGGCTGACCGTGGAGCGCTGGATTTATGCGGGCCAAGCCCACTGACTTATCCCCTGTTTTATAGTTTAGCTATTTCTAATAAAAATTGACGCATCTGCTAACATGCGCTATAAGCATGGCAGGACTAATAAATGCGCATGGGTAAGCAATGAACAGGTTAGTTGACGAATACGAACTATGCGGTCTTTTGACCTCCATGCAGGACGTAATTACCATGTCTGGTGCATTTAACGTTAAGTCCTTCGCTAACGTCGGGTCCTCTGCAGCGGAATTTGAGCCTGAATTTGCTATTGATGATAGTATTTTAGAAGGTCACATTAATGTTTATGATTCTGAAGGTCGGGTTATTCCGCCAATAAGTCTTATTGAAAAAGATAAAGACTGTGGTGATAAAGCAGCATTTCATGTTTGTATAAAAGATCGGGCTTTTTTTAACTTAACTGAACTTCAAGATGTATTTGCCAGATGGGCTGAAGCTATAGGATCGACTCCTGCCATAGGAGAACAGATGTGGAGAAAAGCTTTAGAAGTTGGCCCTGATAAATTCATGAACTTAGCTTACGAATAGTGTTTTTTGACAGACGACATTCCTGCAAGTATCTGGATCGATTCCCATCTGCGCGCACTGAATGCGGTCGGAAAAAGCTATTATATTATTCATAAGGGCGCTTATGCCGCCGGTACTGTGCTTCTTAAAATTAACGCCCTGAACAAAACCTGCCTGTTACAGCAGCAGCAACGGGACAGTGATGGAAAATTGGGGTGGCTGGCCTTGTTCAAAGGGGCGGTCGCCTCTGAAGAGGAGGCTGATAGCTATATCCAGCGCGCCATCGACCGTGATCCCGACCTTTGGGCCATAGAAGTGGAAGACCGGGAACTTCAAAACCCGTTTGAAGGCAAAGTTTTTTGACTTTATCGATCCTTGATCGGTTTTCTTGGTTTTACGGCACCGCAATGCTATAAGCCGCGTCATGAGCATTCTATCCGACCAGATCGCGAAACGCCGCACCTTTGCCATCATCGCCCACCCCGATGCCGGGAAAACGACCCTGACCGAAAAGCTGCTGCTGTTCGGGGGCGCCATCCAGCTGGCGGGCATGGTCAAGGCCAAGGGCGACAGGCGCCGCGCGCGGTCCGACTGGATGAAGGTCGAGCAGGAGCGGGGGATTTCGGTCGCTTCGTCGGTCATGACTTTCGATTACATGGGGTGCACTTTCAACCTGCTCGATACCCCCGGTCACGAGGATTTTTCCGAGGACACCTATCGCACCCTGACCGCGGTTGACAGCGCCGTCATGGTCCTGGACGCCGCCAAGGGGATCGAGCCTCAAACTCTGAAGCTGTTCGAAGTCTGCCGTCTGCGGGACATACCGATCATCACTTTCATCAACAAGATGGACCGTGACGGTCAGGAGCCCTTCGATCTGATGGACGAGATCGAACAGCGCCTGGCGCTCGATGTGACGCCCGCCAGCTGGCCGATCGGCATGGGCCGTGATTTCAAGGGCTGCTACGACCTGCTGAACGACCGCCTTGTGCTGATGGAACGCACGAAGGGAGAGGCGCTTCTGGAGGGCATTGCCTGCAGCGGCCTGGACGACCCGAAACTGGACGATCTGCTGCCGCCCGATCAGGTGGCCAGATTGCGCGACGATGTATCCATGGTCCGGGGCCTGTGCAAGCCGTTCGACCGGGACGCTTATCTGCAGGGGCATATGACGCCCGTGTTCTTCGGCAGCGCCGTCAATAACTTCGGGGTGCGGGAATTGCTGGAAGGGCTTGGACGCTTTGCACCGCCGCCGCGCGAGCAAAAGACCGCCGAGCGCATGATCAAGCCGGAAGAGCCTAAAGTCACGGCTCTGGTCTTCAAGATACAGGCCAATATGGACCCGAAGCACCGCGACCGTATCGCCTTCACCCGCATCTGTTCGGGCCATTTCAAAAAGGGCATGAAACTGTTTCACGGGCGCTCGGGCAAGCAGGTCGTCATACACAACCCTCTGATGTTCCTGGCGCAGGACAGGGAAACGGCCGAGGAAGCGTTCCCCGGCGATATTATCGGCATACCCAACCACGGCAATCTGCGCATCGGTGACAGTTTGACCGAAGGGGAAAGCCTGCATTTCACCGGCATCCCCAATTTTGCCCCGGAACTTATGCAGCGCGCCCGGCCGGACGACCCCTTAAAGGCAAAGCATCTTTCCAGCGCCCTGGAGCAACTGGCGGAGGAAGGGCTCGCGCGCATTTTCAAGCCGGCGATGGATTCCAACTGGATCGTGGGGGTAGTCGGGGCGCTGCAGTTCGACGTCCTGACCGACCGTATCCGTACGGAATATTCGATCCCGGTGCGGTTCGAGCCTGCCAATCTGTATACGGCGCGATGGATTTTTGCGGAAGACGGGAAAAAATTAAAAGAGTTTCTGGATCAGAACCAGGGAGCGGCAGCCAAGGATCATGACGGCGACCCGGTGTTTCTGGCACGGAATTCATGGCATCTGGACGATGCCCAGAAGCGCTACCCGGACCTGAAATTCATGGCGACGAAATAGGCAAAAGCTTAATAGGCGCTCAATCCATTATCAGATTCATCTTCCAGCCAGGCCGTCGACAAACGGGCTGCGGTTTCAGCATCGGTCAGCCGTTCGGCTTCGTTTATGTTTTCAGTATCGGTCATTTTAAAACCCTCTTTGGGAAAAGTCAGGAATGCTCTTCAAGCATACTAACCACCCCAATATGGCGCGGGTTCGTTTAAACTTGGATTTTTTCAGGGCACGGAATTTTTATTGTTACCTGTGCCTGATTTGTGTGAGTCAGTAGTTGTAAAGTTAGAAAAGATCATAAATGTAGATAAGACATCTGCATATGTGTCCGTCCATGCTTTTGCATTATCTCCTTCAAACCGGCGCCAATTCGGAGATCCAGCAATAGGTATAAGAGTGTCATTGTTTTGAGATAAGACTACAAAGCTAGATGGTGCGTACTTCAGTTTTTTGCTTTCTTGAACATAACCGCCCTCACTCTTCCTAAAAAATGCATGCAAATCCAACTCACGGGCTATTCCTTCAATAACAGGATCCAGATCGAAATAGCGGTTTGATAAGTTTGCAACGATAATTCCGTTAGGCTTAAGCTTCTTAAGATAAATTTCGAAAGCTTCTTTAGTTAAAATATGAATAGGAATGTTATCAGAACTAAAAGCATCGAGAAAGATCATGTCATATGACGAATCAGGGGCCTCCGAGATCTTAAGGCGTCCATCTCCTTCAATAATGCGATAGGGACTTCCGCAATCTTTCAGAAAAGTAAAAAGTTTTGGGTTCTCTGCAATTTCGATGACTTGGGGATCTATTTCATAAAAATCATAATCTCTACCTTTTTTGACGTAACACGCTAAAGTTCCTGTCCCAAGGCCGACAACACCAATACGCTGCGGTAAAGGATAGTTTTCAATTAGTTTAAAAAAATCGCCCGCAGCGCTTTCTGGATAATAATAGGCTAAGGGCGTTAGTCTATAAGCATCGTTTGCAGACTGATATCCATGAATGGTGGTGCCATGAATTAAAACTCTTGTGTCATCGTCTGGATCATACCTTACCGTCTTAATACCAAAGAAATTACGCTGAATGCTGAGCATTGTGCCGTCGGCATAGCCCTGCCAGTTAAAGCCTGAATTGGCGATCAAAACGAATGCGGCAGCGGCGAAAAAGTAGCGTTTTCTGTCCATAAGAAAGGCTAAACTGAAAACGATGAAGCCAGCTGACATCAATGTGATGGTGGCTCTGGAACTAATAAAGGTCGCAATCGTTGCGCATGCCACTATAAAAACGGCCACCTTCATAATGGTTTCAGTTTTGTCGGATTGGCCTGAATTTTTTCTCTCTGGATAAAAACGAAACAAGCATGCTAAGGCAACAATAAGTTTATATTCCAAAGGAATTACAAAAAGATAGGGTGCAATCAACGCATTAAAAATTCCGCCTAGAACGCCTCCCAGGGACATTAAAAGATAAAAGGCCGTCAATTGACTGGCAGGAGGACGAAGCATCGCGAGACGCGTATGACAAAGAAGAGCAGAAAAAAAGAACAGCCCCAGATGGATTGGAACAAGCGCTACACGGCTGAAATTAAGGGCGCTGTTGATCATTGTTACAATAGCAAAAGCAAGAAAGATAAAGTGAAATGCATTTATTTTGCTAAAGGAGATTGGCGGCTTTTTCGCGAACGCACATATGAAAGTCAATACATACAGTGCTAAGGGTAAAATCCACAGGAGAGGAACAGATGCGATATCTGTAGTAATATAAGTTGTTACCCCAAGCATGAGACTGGATGGAAGGAATGCCAACAATACCCACATGAGGCATGTATTGAGCGAAAGCGGAGTATCTTTTTGTACAATTGTTGTTTCGTCAATTTTTTTAGGAGATTTCCACATTAAAAGAGCGCTAAACACTGTCATTATGATGAGAGCAATATAGCCTAACGCCCACATCCGGCTTTGTTCTGGTAATGACAGTAAAGGCTCAATGAAAAACGGATAGGAAAGTAAGGCCGCCATGCTGCCTAAATTGCTGGCCGCATAAAGAAAATATGGATTACTAGAATCTTTATGGCTGGAGACAGAAAACCATCGCTGCAACATAGGCGCACTTCCCGAAAGGACAAAGAACGGTCCGCCAAGCGTGACGAGCATCAAGCCGAATTGCCAGAGGACAGGGTATGACGCCACCTGCATTGATTTCCAAGACTCCGTAATGGCAATAGGCAGGAAAACCATACAAATTATGAGAAGAGTCACGTGCAGTAGAGCCTGCTTTCTTACACTCAAAAAACGGGTCGTACCATGAGCGTAGGCATATCCGCCCAGCAGCATCGCCTGGAAAAACAGCATGGCTGTGTTCCATACCTGAGGGGATCCCCCAAGCAAGGGCAGGATCATTTTGCTGAACATCGGCTGCACCGAAAATAGAAGCGCGGCGCTGAGGAGAAGGGTCAAGCTGAAAACGGGTATATAAAGCCGGTCTGCCTTGTTCATTTCAATAATCCCATAATTGACGCCAGAACTTTAACAGTCTGATTAAGAACATACAAATGAAGCTTTGCAAAATTATCGCTTTGAAACAGGACAAATATAGTACTATATAATCTCATGTTTAAAATATCGCGTCTGACCGATTATGCCGTGATGATCCTGAACTGCCTTGAAGACGATGGCGGGGCATTGTCCGCGTCCGTATTGTCAGGACGCACCGGCCTGCCGGAACCGACGGTTTGCAAAGTATTGAAAATGCTGGCCGGCGGTGGAATTCTGACCTCTGTACGGGGCGCAAGGGGCGGGTACGCTCTAAAAAAGCCTATATACGGGCTGAATTTGGCGGATGTCATCAGCGTTATAGAGGGGCCGATCGCATTGACGGATTGCGTGGAAGGTAGCGAAAATCGCTGTTTACTGGAAAACACGTGCGATATGAAAAGGCGCTGGAGTCGCGTTAACGCCGCCATCGTTACGGCGCTCAAGGACATCAGTCTTGCGGATATGAGACGCTAATATGTCATCGGTAACACAGGATACGATCGACACGGTCAAAAGCCTCGGCACGTACAGCGCCGGGTTTTCGACGGATATCGAATCCGACAAGGCGCCCAAAGGATTGAACGAAGACATCATCCGCTTTATCTCCGCTAAAAAAGAAGAACCGGAATGGCTTCTGGCCTGGCGCCTGAAAGCCTACCAGCGATGGCTCAAGATGCCCGAGCCAAAGTGGGCCAAGGTCGATTTCAAGCCGATCGATTACCAGGACGCCTATTACTATTCGGCTCCGAAATCGCAGGACCGCCCGAAATCGCTCGACGAGATCGATCCAAAGCTTCTTGAGACATATAAGAAACTCGGCATTCCCCTGCGCGAACAGGAAATGCTGGCAGGGATCGCGGTCGATGTTGTTTTCGACAGTGTCTCCGTCGCCACGACCTTCAGGGATACGCTGAAAAAGTCAGGCGTTATTTTCTGTTCGATTTCGGAAGCCGTGCGCGAGCATCCTGACCTGGTGCGAAAATACCTGGGATCCGTCGTGCCGTATTCGGACAACAAGCATGCCTGCCTGAACTCCGCGGTCTTTACCGACGGGTCCTTTGTCTATATCCCACCCGGCGTGCGCTGCCCCATGGAGCTGTCCACCTACTTCCGTATTAACGAAATGAACACGGGGCAGTTCGAGCGCACGCTGATCATCGCCGATAAGGGAAGCTACGTTTCCTATCTAGAAGGATGCACGGCGCCGATGCGCGACGAGAACCAGCTTCACGCCGCCGTGGTCGAACTGATCATCCATGAGGACGCCGAGATCAAGTATTCGACCGTTCAGAACTGGTATCCTGGCGACGAACAGGGCAAGGGCGGCATCTATAATTTCGTCACCAAGAGGGCGTTATGCGAGGGCCGCAACAGCCGCGTGTCATGGACTCAGGTGGAGACCGGTTCGGCGATCACCTGGAAATATCCGTCCTGCATTCTGAAAGGCGACAATTCATCCGGCGAGTTTTATTCGGTCGCCATTACGAACAATTACCAGCAGGCCGATACCGGCACCAAAATGATCCATATCGGCAAAAACACGCGGAGCCGGATCATCGCCAAGGGTATTTCCGCCGGCCATTCCGACGGCACGTATCGCGGCCTTGTCAAAATCATGGCGAGCGCCGAGGGCGCGCGCAACTTCACCCAGTGCGATTCTCTGCTGATCGGCGACCGGTGCGGGGCACATACCGTGCCGTATATCGAAAGCCGTAATCCCCTGGCGCGCCTCGAACATGAAGCGACGACCAGCAAGATTTCGGAAGACCAGCTGTTCTATTGCCGCCAGCGCGGGATTAGCGCGGAAGAGTCCGTGGCATTGATCGTCAACGGGTTCTGCCGCGAAGTGCTGCAGCAGATGCCGATGGAATTCGCGGTCGAGGCACAAAAGCTGGTGGCGATCAGCCTTGAGGGATCTGTCGGTTAGAGAAGGAGATGGAAAATGAATAAGCCCATACTGCCGGCGACGGCGTCGGACGCAATCGCTACAATGATCGATATCACGCGCAACATGCGCCTTATCGTCGAACGGGAAAACGCTGCATTAAGGGACAGGGAAGGCGACGCCCTGAAAACCGCTATCGACCAGAAGGCCGACCTGGCCTTCATGTATGAGGATGCGTCCAGGGAATTTAAGCAGCGCCTTGAGGAATTTCGCGGCATATCCCGCCAATCTCTGGACGAACTGGAAAAAGAGCAGAAAATTCTGAAGGCCGTTGAGACCGAAAACCGCATTTTTTACAACGCAGTGCAGGGTAAAGCAGGATAATGGCTCGGACCGAAGTGAAATACAGGCATGCCGAAGTCGCGGATGTTCCGCTCATCCTGCGTTTTATCCGCGACCTTGCGGCCTATGAAAAGCTGTCCCATGAAGTAGTCGCGACAGAAGATATGCTTCGCTCGAGCCTTTTTGGAAGCGATCCGAAGGCGTTCTGCGTTCTTGCGGAAGTAACAGGAAACGCAGTCGGCTTTGCCTTGTGTTTCTATAATTATTCTACATTTCAGGGCAGGCCGGGCATTTACATCGAAGATCTTTACGTCATGCCGGAATATCGCGGCAGCGGAATAGGAAAAGGATTTTTCCGTTTTCTGGCACAAAAAGCTTTGCATGAAGATTGCGGACGCATCCAGTGGTGGGTGCTCGACTGGAACGAGCCATCGATCGATTTCTATCGCGGTCTGGGCGCGAAAGGCATGGACGAGTGGACGGTCTTTCGGCTGGAAGGCGCATCAATTGAAAAGCTGGCAGCATAAGGCAAATCAATGGACAACAGACGCTACACTTTTAAGCATATGCAAATTTGGGCAGAAGGAGTCATGACAGTCTGCCCTGAAATTATGACACGCACTGCTGCAATCGAAAATGCGGCCGTGGAAAGCTACGAACCTTCAGGATTCTAATATGATCGATACGTTTTTCTCACTGCTTGGCATCGTGGGCGCTTCAGCCTGCGTTATTATGTTTTTTGTGCTTGAACGCCAGATTTTGAGTTCCCGAAGCCCTGTCTTCTACCTGGTGAACGGCACGGGCGCTTTTATGGTTCTCGTTTCCGCTGCCTGGAGCTACGACGGCGGCGATACGGGCGCCATAATTCAGGAATCGTGCTGGTGCCTGATCAGTTTAATCGGGCTGGCGGGCACCCTGAACAAAAAAGAGTTATCGGATAAATCATATGATTGAAATTAAAAACCTTCACGCCTCCATCGACGGCAAGGAAATCCTGAAAGGTTTGTCGCTCGACATTCCGATGGGGCAGGTGCATGCCATCATGGGGCCCAACGGATCCGGCAAATCGACTCTGTCCTACATTTTAGCCGGAAGGCCGGGCTATGAAGTGACCTCAGGCGATATCATGTTCAACGGCGAAAGCATCCTGGAAATGCCGCCGGAGGAACGAGCGGCCAAAGGACTGTTCCTCGCGTTTCAGTATCCGGTCGAAATTCCCGGCGTGCAGATGACGACGTTCCTGAAAACCGCCATGAATGCCGTACGCAAACAGCGCGGCGAAAAGGAAATCGACGCGCTGGATTTTCTGAAAATCATGAAGCGGAAACAGAAGGAACTGAACATTCCTGACGACATGCTGAAACGACCTGTCAATGTAGGTTTTTCCGGCGGCGAGAAAAAGCGCAATGAAGTTTTACAGATGGCGATGCTTGAACCATCCTTCGCCGTGCTCGATGAAACCGATTCCGGCCTCGACATCGACGCGTTGAAATTGGTTTCGGATGGCGTCAACACATTGCGTTCGACGCAACGCAGCTTCCTGATCATCACTCATTATCAACGTTTGCTTGATTACATCAAACCCGATGTCGTTCATGTCATGGCCGCGGGCCGCATTGTCAAAACCGGCGGTCCGGAACTTGCGCATGAGCTGGAATCTAAAGGGTATGCGGATTACACGGGGGAAGCGGCTTGAGCGGAAAACCTGTTCCCCCCTTCTACCCCAATCTGAGCAATACGCATTGCTGCCAATGCTCTCTTAAAATGGGTATGGAGTATTTCCACCCAGAAAAATCCTGGAGCTTGCAGGATCTGGAAGAACTGACAGGAAAAAAGGAAGGCCTCACTACATGGCCGATGCGGCTTTATACGGGCCTGCCTCGTCTCGGTTACGAGCTGGTTGTCTATGATCCTACGGATTATCGCCGCCTGGCGGAGGACCCGCATCAGTATATTTCCGAGTTTTTTTCGAAAGAGTATGCAGAAGAAACTTTCAAAATGAGCGACATGGACTCGGTCCTGAAAGACACGCAAGCATTATTGAGCGCGGGAACGGAATTCATCCATCAGGAACGGTATGGACTGGAAGATATGAAACGCCTGCTGGACGATGGATATGTGCTGGTGACGTGGGTGGATCATGCAAAAATATGGGGGAAAAAAGATGCATTCTGGGCGCACGACATTCTGATTTACGATTATGAGGGCGATACGTTTTACGCCAACGATCCTGGCGGGGATGATCCTGCCTATCGGCAGCAGCAGAAACCTATTCCTGGGATAGTGCTGGATCAGGCCACCCGCATGAATGAGCGGGGAGACAGAGGTGAATTGCGTGCTTTCCGTCCACAGAAGGATGCTGCGTAATGGCCCCTGTTGCGGTTATCGATAAAAAATCTTCTTCTATGAGAGACTTGCCGAACTCATCAATGGAACGTTGGAAATATACGAACCTTGCCAAGGCTGTGAAGGCGGGTTTGTATGTGCCCATGGCCGCTGTAGCAGAAGGCGTGCAAGCCACAGCTCTCGCCGATGCGCCGGACTGGGCCCGCGCACTGGCAGCTTCCGAAGCCCCTGCGGTTCAGGACGGGATGCCGCTCTGGCAGGCAGCGCACGAACTTGCGCGGGAAGCGCTGATTATCGATGCGCCCCGGGGCCAGCAGAGGCACGAGCTTGTTATTAGAGGCAATCCGGGGGCCCTACTGCCGCTGCGTCTGATCATCCGCGTCGGCGACAACGCGGAATTGACGGTTTTTGAAAAGCACGAAGGACAAGGCGACTATTGGAAGAACCAGGTGACGCAGATCGTGCTTGGCCGCGGGGCGCGATTGCGCTATTGCCGGTTGCTCGACGACAGCGTAGAGGCCGTCCATACCCAAACGATGCATCTTAAACAGGCGCAGGACTCACTGTATGAAGGGTTCAACCTGACGACCGGGGGACGGCTGACCCGTAATGAAATCATTGCACAGATCGAAGGTCCGGGTGCGCATTGCGGTCTGAACGGCATTCAGCTACAGCGCGGACAGCAGCATGCGGATACGACTATGCTCGTCGAACACCGCGCCGCGCACTGCACATCGAGCCAGTTCCTGCGCACCGTGCTCGACGACCAGGCGCGCGGCGTGTATCAGGGCAAAGTGTACGTGCATCGCGAAGCCCAGAAGACCGACGGTTATCAGCTTTCCAACGCCCTTTTATTGTCCGAAGGCGCGGAAATGGATACGAAGCCTGAACTGGAGATCTACGCCGACGACGTGAAGTGCTCTCATGGCGCCACGACGGGCAGGCTGGACGAAGAGCCTCTTTTTTACATGCGCTCGCGCGGCATACCTGAACCTGAAGCCAGGGCCCTGCTGATCCAATCGTTTCTGGGCGAAGTTCTGGAAAAAATATCCGATGAGCCGGTTAGGAATATAATGACGGATCGCGTACGGTCATGGCTGGGTTAGCAGGTAAAGTAATGACGAATCAAAATACGTTTGCCTCTCGCCGTGATGACTTTCCCGTCCTGTCGCAGACGATGAACGGAAAACCGTTGGCTTATCTTGATTCTGCATCCAGCGCCCAGAAGCCCCTCGCTGTGATAAACAGGCTGTCGGAAGCGCTTGGCAAAAACTATGCAAACGTCCATAGGGGCCTGTATGAGTTTTCCCAGATTAAAACGCAGGATCTGGAAGATGTACGTAAAAAGGTCGCAGGATTCATCCATGCGCCTTCGCCGAACGAGATCGTTTTTACCCGCAATGCCACAGAAGGCGTCAACCTGGTGGCGCAAAGCTGGGGGCGTCATATCCTCAAAGCCGGTGATGAAATCATCCTGACCGGGATGGAGCATCATGCGAATATCGTTCCCTGGCAGATCCTGAAAGACCAAACGGGCGTACAGCTGAAATTCGTGCCGGTTCTGGACGATGGAACGCTGGATATGGCGGCGCTTGAAACGCTGTTATCCCCACATACACGGCTTGTGGCGGCTGTTCATATCTCGAACGCGTTCGGTATTCGCAATGATATCAATCAAATCAACCGGATAGCTAAATCATTCAACCCTGATATCAAAATTCTGATCGACGGTTCTCAGTCGGTTGTCCACAGCGTTATCGACATTCAGGACATAGGCTGTGACTTTTTCGTTTTCACCGGGCACAAACTCTATGGCCCGACCGGCGTCGGCGTATTATGGGGCCGGCAAGACGTACTGAATTCCATGCCGCCTTACCAAGGCGGGGGCGATATGATCGAAACCGTCGCGTTGGAAGGATCGACATTTAAACATGCGCCTTCGCGGTTTGAAGCCGGAACCCCGGCAATTGCAGAGATCATCGCCTTAGGGACCGCCATAGATTACGTCCAAGAGACCGGTCTCGATTCAATCGCCTTACATGAAAAATCCCTGCTGCAATATGCAATGCATAATCTTGAAAACGTACAAGGACTGCATCATTACGGAACGGCACCGGACAAGGCGGGTATTATGAGCTTTACGGCCGACTGGGCACAGCCCGGGGATATAGCCACCATCCTCGACCAGTGCGGCGTGGCGGTGCGGGCCGGGCATCACTGCTGCCAGCCCCTGATGAAAAGATTTGGGATCCATGCCACCGTACGCGCCTCACTGGGGCTGTATTCCAATGAATCCGACATAGATCAATTGGTAGAGGGATTGCTGAAGGCTAAGGATATGCTGTCGTGAAACAGGTCGCGGATGAAGAGATGGTGCGGAACGCCCTCGGCGACGAGGGCTTCGACGAACTGGCCGTGCCGCCGGAAACGGAGGCGGATCGCGATCATCCTTTGTGGAAGAAGATCGAGGCAGGCATACGAGATATCTACGATCCGGAAATCCCGGTCAATATTTACGAACTTGGCCTTATATATAAGGTATCCATAACGGATCGCGCGGACGGCAAGGCAGACGTTTTCGTCGAGATGACCCTAACCTCGCCCGGCTGTCCCGTAGCCCAGGAAATGCCGGGATGGGTACAGGGCGCGATTTTTAAAGTCGAAGGCATAGGGGACGTGGACGTCGAGATCGTCTGGGACCCGCCCTGGACACCGGCCATGATGGCGGAAACCGCCAAGCTGCAACTCAACATGTTTACGTGAACGGAGGTATTTCATGATTCCGATTACGCTGACCGAAGCCGCAAAGGCCCGAATTACGGAACTGACAAGCCGCAAGGAGAGCGCCGCCGGGCTGGTGCTGCGCATTGCCAAGGGGAAGGGATGCGGCGGCAATGAATATAAAATGGATTATGCCGCCACGGAGCCGGCGGGACACGACAAAATCCAGGTGGCCGAAGGCGTGGCGTTGTACATACCCATGGCGGACAGCTTCATGATGTTCGGCATGGTGATCGATTTCGGCGAAGACGATCTGGGCAATAAGAAATTCCTGTTCACCAACCCCAATGAAGCCGGACGGTGCGGGTGCGGCGAATCTTTTTCCCTGCCGACCTGATTACTCGCGCGGCAACAGGACTTCTATGGCCGCCTGCAACTCGGGCAGCTTTCTGTCCACGGCCTCCTCGCCTTCCTTGATCAGTTCTTTCGCCCGTTCGAACTCCAGAAGGCCGATATGCCCGATCCGCGGTTTGACGTGTACGTCCGGCGGGTCGCCGGCGAGACGGGAGCGGGTCAGGCGGTCCTGCAGAATGTTCAGCGACGAGACCATGACTCCGAACAGGCTGGGATTGTTCGGATCGCGGCGGAACATCCGCTGTGCGAAGCCGCCGGAAAACAAGCCTTGCTCCTCCTGTGTCACGTCATGCGGGTTGAAGACGTCGAAACCGGCGACAGTGTGGTAGTTCTGGCCGGGCTTTGCCGCCTTGCCGATCATATCGCCGTTCAGGTCGATGGCGATTGTAACGCGGGCGCCGAGCGCCAGGCAGGGAGATACGGGGACGGGATTGACCAGCGCGCCGTCGAGCATACGCCGCCCGTTCAGGTCCACCGGAGGGAACACGCCGGGCATGGCAAAGGACGCACGGATTGTATCGATAAAGCTGCCTTCCTTAAGCCATATCTCATGGCCGGTAACCATGTCAGCAGCGACCGCCACGAAGGGACAGGGCAGGTCTTCAAGTTTGTGCTCTGCAAAATATTCGGCCATGAGGGCGGTCAGGCGCGCGCCGCCGATCAAGCCGGCGCTGCGGACGCGAAAGTCGAGATAACCGAAAATTTTGCGGCGCGTCAAAGACAGCGCCCAATCCTCGAATTCATCAATTTTTCCTGAAAGATAACAGCCCCCGACAAGGGCGCCGATGGACGTTCCTGTGACGATGCCGGGCTTGATTCCGTGCTTTTCCAGCGCGCGTATGGCGCCGATATGGGCGAAGCCCCTTGCCAGCCCGCTGCCGAGGACGAGGCCGATAGCGGGGTTGGGCACCAATTCCTTACTCATGAACGACCTTGCAGTTTCCTTGATATAAAGATATCACAAAACGATGTCTAAAGGCTTAAAGAACCCCCGGCAAGTGGTTGATTCCTCTACCTGGTCTCTGGTGAGGCGGCTGTCGGGCGCCTATATCAGGCCGTACCGCAGGCGCCTTGCCGCCGCTATGGTCTGCATGGCGATTTCCGCCGCGATGACCGCAACCTTCGCCAAGCTGATCGAACCGGTGCTGGACAAGGTGCTGGTGCCGGGTCGCGAAGATCTCATCCTCGTCATGGCGGGCGCCGTGTTCGTGGTGTTCGTCCTGAACGGGCTTGCGACCTATCTGCATACAGTTCTGCTCAACACGATGGGGCAGGCGATCGTCGCGGATATCCAGCAGGATTTATTCTCGCACCTGATGAAGCTCGATCTCGCGTTTTTCCATGAAAACCCCAGCGGCCAGCTTGTGGCGCGATTGATCAGCGACGTCAACGTCGTGCGGGCGGCGGTGTCGGACAGTCTTACCGGCATAGGAAAAAGCTTTATCACGCTCATATTGCTCGTGGGCCTGATGTTCTCTCAGGACTGGCGCCTGGCCCTGATCGCGTTCTGCGTGTTTCCGCCGGCGGGCTTTTTTGTCGCGCATCTGGGACGCAAGCTGCGCCGGCTGTCGGGTAATATTCAGGATGAAATCGGCGACCTGTCCGATTACCTGTCACAGATATTTCAGGGCATCCGTCAGGTCAAGGCCTACGGCATGGAAGAATACGAGCGCAAGCGGTCGGAAGACGCGGTCAACCGCGTCAAATACATGAGCTTTAAAGGCGTCCGTATCGGAAACCTGTCCACGCCCGTCAACGAAACTCTGATCGGCGCCGCGCTGATGGGGGTGATTACCTATGGCGGTTATCAGGTGGCGGCGGGCAACCTGACAGTCGGGGGGCTGATGTCTTTTATCGCGGCGTTCGCGCTGGCTTATGAGCCGCTGAAACGGCTCGCCAAACTGAACAATACGCTGCAGATGGGCTTGGGCGCGGCGGAACGCATCCTGTCCATGTTCGAATTCAACCCCCGGATCGTGGACAAGCCGGGCGCAGAACCCCTTAAAACAGGGGCGCCCGAAATCGCCTTCGAAAATGTCTCCTTTCAATATGCGGGGCGCGACGAACCGGCGCTCGGCGGCGTCAGTATCGTCATGCCCCGGGGGCGTGTCACCGCGCTGGTGGGCCCGTCAGGCGGCGGCAAGACCACCATCATGAACATGATCCCGCGCTTTTACGACGTTACCCAGGGGCGTATCCTGATCGACGGCCGCGACATGCGGGATTTTACGATCGAATCCCTGCGCCGTCACATCGCCCTCGTGTCCCAGGACATCACGATTTTTGACGACACGATCCGCGCCAATATCGGTTACGGGCTGCAGGACGCGACCGAGGCGCAGATCGTGGACGCCGCGAAAGCGGCGGCGGCGGACGATTTTATTCGCCTGCTGCCGAAAGGATACGATACGCGTGTCGGCGAGCAGGGGCTGAAACTTTCGGGCGGTCAGCGCCAGCGCATCGCCATCGCGCGCGCTATATTGAGGGACGCGCCGATCCTGCTGCTGGACGAGGCCACGTCGGCGCTGGACAATGAATCCGAACGGCTGATCCAGGCCAGCCTGGAACGGTTGCAGCAGGGCCGGACGACGCTTGTCATCGCGCATCGCCTGTCGACAGTGCAGAGCGCCGACCAGATTGTCGTCCTGAAGCACGGGCGGATCGAGGAAACGGGCACGCACCGTGTGCTCCTTGAGAAGGACGGTCTGTATGCGCATATGTACAGCCTGGGGCTGGCCGCATGAAATCAAAGGGATTGAACAGTAAGAACGGGATTGGTTTTTTCGTAGGCGCAGCATTTTTATACGTCGCACTGACGGCGCTGATGTATGTCAAACAGCGAAGCCTGATGTATTTTCCCGATACGTTCAAAACGGCGCCGTTGGAAGACGGGGTCCCGGATATGACGATCGCGCGGGTTTCGACTGCCGACGGGCTCACCCTGGAAGGATGGTACAAACCGCCTTCGTCTTCGGATCAGCCGGTCCTTGTGTTCTTTCATGGCAATGGCGGCAGCCTGAGGGGCAGGGGGTTCGTCGCCCGGCCTTTTCTGGAGGCGGGATACGGCTTTTTATTCGCCGAATACCGGGGATATGGCGGCAATCCTGGCCAGCCCACCGAGCAGGGACTGTTCAACGATGCCCGCGCTTACACGGAATGGCTGCTTAAAAACGAGGGGATACGGCCGGAGCAAATCGTCTTTTTTGGCGAGTCGATGGGAACGGGCGTTGCGGCACGCATGGCAAGCGAATACAAGTCAGCCGCCGCTCTGATATTGTTAAGTCCGTTTACGTCCTTTACCGATGTCGCGCGTGGACGTTATGGCTATCTTCCGGTCGGGCTTCTGATAAAGGACCGTTTTGACAGCCTGTCCGTCATCGGCGCCGTTCACATGCCTCTTTTAATCCTCCATGGGCGCAAGGACACCATCGTTCCCTTCAGGCTGGGACAGGCTTTATACGAGGCCGCGCCGGGGCCTAAGGAACTGGCGATTTTCCCCGATGCCGGCCATAACGATATGTATCAGTTCGGCGCGCTGGCGCGCATTATTGATTATCTTCAGACTCGAAAGGCAAAACCTTGAAACACGCTTTCCTGCTTTTCTGCCTGGTAGCGGCCTGCCTGTTCCCGGCGGCGTGCAAGGCCGAACTGTCCTCCGGCACCCCGGACAGGCTTGTGATAACCGGCGCGGACGGAGCGGCCCATGTGTTTCATATCGACCTGGCGCTGACGCCCGAGGAGCAGGCTTACGGCCTGATGAACCGGAAAAGCCTCGCCAGCGACTACGGCATGCTTTTCTTGTGGGATTCGCCGGAATTCCGCAGGTTCTGGATGAAGGATACGCTTGTGCCGCTCGATATGCTGTTTATCGATGAGAAGGGCAGGATCGTCACCCTGCATGAAAATGCCGTGCCGGAAGACCTGACCTCCATTCCCTCGGAAGCGCCCGTTCTGGGGGTTTTGGAGGTCGCCGGGGGCACGGCGGCGCGTCTCGGCATCAAAGAAGGCGACACGGTTCATTATAAAACTTTTGGTAATGAACTTGCCCCGCAGCCCTGATTTGATATAAACCATACACGTCGGGGTATAGCGCAGTCTGGTAGCGCATCTGCTTTGGGAGCAGAGGGCCGGGAGTTCGAATCTCTCTACCCCGACCATTCCTTGCCCTTTGCGGGCTTTAAAGGCAAAGAGGACAGTCATGCAGGTACGGATTTACCAGCCCACCAAAAACGCCATGCAGTCCGGCCGGGCCAGGGTCGCTTCCTGGGTGCTGGAATACGAAAGCGATACCGCGCGGGTGCCCGAAGGGCTGATGGGATGGACAAGTTCCGGAGACACCAGGAACCAGGTGCGCCTGCGGTTCAGGACAATGGAAGACGCTTGCGCCTTCGCCGCCGAAAAGGGCTGGACCTGCGATGTCGTCCTGCCGCACGAGCGCGTATTGCGCCCGCGCAATTACGGCGATAATTTTAAAACCTTTCCCCAGGACAATGCCTGAGGATGCAAGCGCCCGTAGCTCAACCGGATAGAGCACCTGCCTTCTAAGCAGGGGGTTGCAGGTTCGAGTCCTGCCGGGCGCGCCATTTCTAAATTCCCGCATGAAACTCCATCCAAGAGCTTGAACGGCAAGGCTGTTTTCGGGGTTCGAAGCCCTGATTTCCGGCAGTAGGCAACGCGTTCGGCAAAGGCCAGTCTCAGCACGGTGCGCTTGAGGGTGAGCTGGCCGGAATCCCAGAGTTTGCAAGGGTTTCGCAGGAACTCCATGGCGAGTTCGAACAACTCCTCGAAGGGGCGTGCCGGCTTGCCCATGTTGTCGATGGCCTCGGCTACAATGAGCTTGCGCTGCTCCAGCTCGGCGATACGGGTCTCATAGGCACGGATCACGCTGGTGTTGGTCGCCTCGACGATGCGGTCGAGCAGGCCTGCGATCTGCCGGTCATTCTGCGCCGCCTCCCTGGCCAGCTCCTGACGCCGGGCATGGGCCTGCGCGGTACGCTGCGCCCAGGCGTTGTCGAACATCGCCCGTGCTAGGTCGAACAGCTGCCTGGTTGGATGTACGTATCTAGAACAGTCTTGATAAGCTTCGTGGCGGCTGAAGCGCTGAGGTGAAATTCCTTGTCCTCGGTTTTTCACATACCCGATGGCTTTCCCTTTTGGCATTAAAATCTTACTTATTCAGACCTGTCCTCCGCCTTCTGCGGGGCAGGGGTGAGAACGGGGGTACCGACGCGGCCCGTGTTGTGAGCGCCTCGCGTGCCTTGCTCACGAAGATCAGGTCGTTGGGTGTTTCCGTGCCATCGGTTGAAGATGTCATCCTTAATTATCAAAAAGATAGATATCAAATCCACACTCCAGGTTTAGTTCTGCCATTAGACTCATCTGCTCCGGCCATAATGTTGGGCCACCGTGACCTGCCGCCGAACGCCAGACGCATGACACACCCATTTGCAGGCCATCAATGGCCTGCAAATGGTAAATCTCCACTTTCTTATGCATGAGCTTTGCCAGAAGCCAGTCAAAATGAACTCTTGCGTCCTTTGACGAAATTATGCCATCGGACGAAAGTATCCAGTGAGATATCTTATTAACTCGCCGTGAGCCTATGCTATTCGTTATAACTGAGCCCTTATCATTAGCCCTTGTTGGTTCCAACCCGAGTAAACTTGAAACCTCGGAAATGGGGACATTACCAGGGTATATTAGCAGTGCAACATACAATGATTCGCACGTCTCATAATTATTATCTACCGGCGTACGTCTTGAGGTAACGTTCATGGTAAGAAGTCTCCCATATTTCCAACAATGTCTCCATCCTTTGATATGTAGTCGCCATTATCTAATATTTGTCCATGATGATTGGGTGACAAATTATTATCTTCTTTCAGTGATTCTAGAGCCCGCCCCCATTCGCGTGCAGGGACATTCTTTCCAAAATACTTGTTAAGTCTATTAACTGCTCCCTTGCTCAAAGTTCGCCCGCCGCTTTGAATTATACTAGGAACGCGCTGCGACGCCCCGACGCTACGTTGATAGTTATGAGCATAGTTGGCGTAGCCGACGCGCTTTGTTTTGCCTAACGCGGCAACTCTTTTCTTAGCGACGGTTGGAGCCCAACGCGTACCAATGGCTGATCGCATAAGCCTCCTTGAAGGCAGCCGCGCCAGCTGCTCGGCTTCATCCGGCGTCAGGCGGAGGGTGATCCGCGGCGAGGACCGGCCACGGCCCCGTTCAGCTCTCCGAGGCCGAACCGCCTCGGCGAAATCCTGCCGCAATTGAGGATATGGAAAGTTGCCGCCATCCGTCACGGGCTTGGCCCTGGTGGGCCTCGCTCCAAGCTCTTGAGATGGGTGTTCCAATCATGCAGGATGTCGAATAGCGCGTTCGAAGATTCGCCTTCGAGGCGCGCCATCTCCCTTAAGTTCTTAAATTTGACAGAATAAATATATATTATTACTCTGATGATAATTTTGCATTCTTTTGGAGAATTAAATGCGGTTTGGCGTTCATAGTCATTACAACAATAATTCCGTTGCAATCGGGCGTTGGAATCATCCTACGATGTCTTTTTTGATTACAGAATTACCTGTCCGTATCACGGATCAGGGTCTGATGATTTTCAGCCTTGATAAAAAACTTAATGTGAACGACAAACTCCGCGTTGCATCCGAACTCGATAAAGCCCTTAAAGCACAATTTGGTCGCGGAATTTCCTTTGCAACCAGCGGCTATTCCGATTGTCTCCGGCAGTCCGAACTGACGCCGTTTTATGAAGGGATGAAAGGAATTGATCCAGACATTATTACTATATACGCGACTGGAAAAAATAATAACGCATGGCTGGCGTGTCCGGCCGATCTAAAGGCAGACCATGTTATCAATATGCGTGATAATCCTGTCCGGGCCATCGTTTCGATTTTAAAGCCGTCCGAAGCAGACAGGGCGGAACCAGAAGAAGGTTGGTCAGAATTTGAAGATACAGTAAGAGGCATTTTTCAAAATGCGCAGTATTTAGCCTTAACGCCCCATCTCCAAAATGAGCCAGTGCGGGGCGTACCTGTCTTCCAGGGATAGATTTATTTCTTTTCCTGTCCCGGCACGAGATGCCTGAACAGCATATTGAGAATGCTGAGAACGATCCCGCCCAGAAAGGCCGAGCCGAAACTGGCGATAACAAAGCCGGGGATGAACATCGAGGCCAGCTGGATCATCAGGGCGTTGATAACCAGCCAAAAGAGCCCGAGGGTCAGGATCGTCAGGGGAAACGTGACGATTTTGAGGAGGAGGCCAAGCGTGGCGTTGACAAACCCGATCACCAGCGCCGCGAGCAAGGCCGTTACGGCATCGCTGACGATAAAGCCCGGCACAAGCTGGGATACGATCCATAAGGCGAGGGCGCTCAGCACCCAGTGCAATAACAGTTTCACGCACAAATCCTTAAAAACGCTATGAGACGCGACAGACACCTAAACAATGCCCTTTCCACACTTTCAAGCCAATCGGTTTTCACACTTTTTTTGATAATAGTATTTTGATATATGTATAACAAAATTACATAAATTTAGTAAACTAACCCTTTACAAATAAATGATATTTCAATATATATGGATATTATATAGTTATATTATAAGCACTGGACATTTGATATGGAAAAACAACGTATCGTCATTGTCGGAGCCGGCTTCGCAGGAATGTTCTGTGCCAAGGGGTTACAGGACGCCGCCGCCACGACATCACCCTGATCGATCGCCAGAACCATCATCTGTTCCAGCCGCTGCTTTACCAGGTCGCCACAGGGTTTCTCGGCATCAACGACGTGGCCTTCCCTATTCGCAGCATGTTCCGGGGTCAGGACAACGTAAACGTCGTGATGGACGAAGTCGTTTCGGTCGATAAGGAACGCAAGGTCGTCCGCAGCGGACGCCATGAATATCCTTACGATTATCTGATCCTTGCCACCGGTTCGCGTTACAGCTTTTTCGGCCGCGATGAATGGCAGGCGCACACCTCCACACTCAAAACCCTCGACCAGGCGATCACGCTGCGCCAGCAGATCCTGACATCGTTCGAAACAGCCGAACTTGCGGATACGGAGGAAGAGAGGGCGCGCCACCTGACTTATGTGGTAGTCGGCGGAGGGCCGACCGGCATTGAGATGGCGGGCGCCATCGCCGATGTCGTGGACTACGCCCTTGAACGGGAATTCCGTTTTATCCGTAAAGAGCATGTCACCATCTATCTGCTGGAGGCCGGGCCGCGTCTTCTGGGCGCCATGGCGCCGAAACTGTCGGCCTACGCCGAACAGATGCTGAAAGACAAGGGCGTAACCGTCCTATGTAACGAAGCGGTCAAAGACATCGGCAGGAACGTAGTCACGACAGCGAACCATCGCATCGAAACGGACGTCATTCTCTGGGCCGCGGGCGTCCAGGCCAATCCTGCGGCGCAATGGCTCGACGTTCCGGCAGGCCGCAACGGACGCGTCGACGTTGATGCGATGCTTTCGTTGCCCGGTCATCCGGAAATCTTTATCCTGGGCGATGCCGCCTGCGCCCTTCAAAAGGGCGTTCCGCTACCTGCCCTGGCCTCGGTCGCCAAGCAGCAGGGGAAATATTTGGCCCGGCTGCTGAACGCGCGCATCAAGGGCGAGGTGTTCGACAGGCGCTTTCGCTATGTCGACCTGGGCACCATGGCGACCATCGGGCGGAACGCCGCTGTCATGCAGACGGGATGGGTCAGAATGACAGGCCTGCTGGCCTGGCTGATCTGGGGCGTCGTCCATATCATGTTCCTGACCGGTTTCAGGAACCGTATGTCGGTGTTCGTCACCTGGGTCTGGACCTATCTGACCTATGGTATGGGCGCGCGGATTATCCTGCGCGAGATGAAAAGCGAAACTTGCGGCGAATGGAGCCTCAGCCTTCCCGAACGGAAACCGCCTGACAGCGGCGATGAGCGCCGGCCCGGCCAGAAATCAGCCTGAATCCAGCCCCTTCGCTTTTGTACGCAGCCGAAGATTTTCCGGCGATCTGGATTTATTTTGCGAAGGGAATACATCTAGACAGCGTATTATCATTTCTATGGCGCATTTCTGCGTTTTCTGACAAAGGCTGAAGATGAAAAAACTTATCAGGACGGTCCTGACCGCCGCGCTCATTTCCCTCTCCATGCCTTTCGCACAAAGCCTGGCGCAGGATAAAGGCGGCGCGCAGCAGCCCGCCAATGTCATCGTCGCCACCACGCAGAAGCAGAAGCTGGCGGACAGCGTCGAAGCCCTGGGCACCCTCCGCGCCAACGAGACGGTGACACTGATGGCGACCGTCACGGAAACTGTGACGGCTGTGAATTTCACCGACGGGCAGCGGGTGCAGAAAGGCCAGGTGCTTGTCGAGATGGCCAGCGGCGAGGAAAAGGCCCAGCTGGACCAGGCCCGGGCCCTTGCCGCCGAAGCGGGCCAGCAACTGGAAAGGGTTCGAGTCCTCGACAAGCAGAACGCCATCGCGCAGTCGACCATCGATGAGCGGAAGCGCGATTACGATTCCGCGCAGGGCAAGCTGCGCGAGGTGGAATCCAGATTGAAGGATTACCTGATTTCCGCGCCGTTCGGCGGCGTCCTCGGTCTGCGCAATATCAGCATCGGCGCCTTGCTGCAGCCGGGTTCGAAAATCACGACCCTGGATGACGACAGCGTCATGAAGCTGGATTTTTCCGTTCCTTCGATTTTCCTCAAAGACCTGAAAACGGGCGTGCCGGTCGTCGCCCGGGCGCGTGAATTCGGCGACAGGCAGTTTCAGGGACAGGTGGAAAGTCTCGATAGCCAGATCGACCCTGTTACACGTTCGATCACTGTGCGGGCGATCCTGCCCAATGAATCCCACATCCTTAAGCCCGGATTGCTGATGAGTGTGCTGCTGTTCAGCAACCCGCGCGACTCCATTCTGATACCCGAGGGCGCACTGATGCCGGAGGGACAGGATAATTACGTCCTGACTGTAAATTCCAGACAAACGCCGCCTGTCCTGGAAAAACGCAAGGTCGTTATTGGCACGCGCCAGCCCGGAAAGGTCGAGATTGTCTCCGGGCTTCAGGAGGGCGAGACATTCGTAACCCAGGGTACGATGACGGCCCGCCCCGGCCAGGCGGTAAATATTCTCGGCCAGGAAAAAGACGGTCAGAGCCTTGAAGATATTCTGGCTAAAGCAGATGCAAAGTCAGACCAATCGAAAGACGCGGACAAAAAGGACAAAAAATAATGTTTCTGTCCGATTTTTCCGTCACCCGTCCAGTTTTTGCCTCGGTCGTTTCCCTGCTGCTCATCGCGTTCGGCATCGTCGCCTTCACGCGCCTGCCCTTGCGGGAATACCCGGATATCGATCCGCCCGTCGTCACCATAAACACGACGTATACGGGCGCGTCGGCCAGCATCGTCGAAACGCGAGTCACGGAGCCGATCGAAGATAAGATTGCGGGCGTCGAAGGGATCAACTATATCGAATCCTCAAGCCAGGACGGGCAGTCCCGCGTCACCATCGAATTCAACATCACCCGCGATATCGAAGCGGCCGCCAACGATGTGCGAGACCGCATAGCAAGCCTGGCCCGCGACCTGCCCGAGGAAGCCGATCCGCCGCAGGTGCAGAAGGTCGACGCCAGCGACGACGTCATCATCTGGCTGAGCCTGATCAGCAAAAACCGCACGACGATGGAACTGACCGACTATGCCGAACGCTATCTAGTCGACCGGTTCTCGATCCTGGACGGCGTCGCGACAGTGCGCGTCGGCGGCGGGCAGAGTTATGCGATGCGCATATGGATCGACCGCAGCCAGCTGGCGGCCAGAGGCCTGACGGTAGCCGATGTCGAGAACGCCCTGCGCACGGAGAATGTCGAGTTGCCCGCGGGCAGTTTCGAATCCGTCGACCGCCAGTTTACGGTCAGGCTGGACCGGACGTTCAAGACGGCCGACGATTTTAAGAAGCTGGTGCTGAAACGCGGCGACGGCGGTTATCTCGTCCGGCTCGGCGATGTCGCGCGCGTCGAAAAAAGCACGGTCGAAAACCGCGTCATGTATCGCGGCAACGGTTCGCCCCGCGTTGGCCTGGGCATCATCAAGCAATCGACCGGCAATACCATCGAGGTCGCACGCGCCGCAAGGGCAGAGGCGGAACGCATCAATAAGACGCTGCCAAAGGACATGTCGATCGAGGTCAGTTACGACACGTCCGTTTTCATCGACAAGGCGATCCATGAGGTTTATGTCACGCTCGGGATAGCGATCGCCCTGGTCATCCTCGTCATCTACCTGTTTCTGGGAAGCCTGCGCGCGACGCTGATCCCCGCCGTCGCCGTGCCGGTGTCCCTGACCGCTACGTTTATCGTTCTCTATGCATTCGGGTTTACGATCAATCTGCTGACCCTGCTGGCGCTGGTCCTGGCCATCGGCCTTGTGGTCGATGACGCCATCGTCGTCTTAGAAAATGTTGTGCGCCGGATCCGGGAGGAGGGAGAGCCGCCGCTGCTCGCCGCTTACCGTGGCACGCGTCAGGTCGGCTTTGCCGTCATCGCGACGACTCTGGTGCTGGTCTCGGTGTTCGTGCCGATCACCTTTCTCGAAGGCGATGTCGGGCGGTTGTTTTCGGAATTTGCCGTGACCCTGGCTGCTGCAGTTTCCTTTTCCGGTTTCGTCGCCCTGACGCTGTCGCCGATGCTGGCGTCCAAACTCCTGAAAAAACGCGAGGACAGGGCTGACGGCAAAAAGACGCTGACGGACCGTATCGACGCGATTCTCGAAAGACTGAGCAGGCGCTATGTCGCGATCCTGTCTTTCCTGATCGGCAGGCCGCTGGTCACCATCCTGTCCTTTCTTCTTATCCTCGGCGTGACGGGCTGGATCTACAGCGCCATCCCGACAGAATACACGCCGCGCGAGGACAGGGGCGCGTTCCTGATCAACGTGACGGGCCCGGAAGGCGCGTCCTTCAGTTACATGAAGACCTATATGGACGAGATCGAAAAACGCCTGATGCCCTATGTCAAAAGCGGCGAAATCCAGAGCCTGCTAGTGCGCGCGCCCGCCGGTTTCGGCAGCGGCGTAAGCTTCAACAGCGGCAACGTCACCTGCGTTCTGGCCGACTGGGGCAAACGCCGCCCGGCATGGGAGGTCATGGACGAGGTACGGAAGAAACTGGCCGACCTGCCGGGAGTCCGGACTTTTCCGATCATGCGCCAGGGCTTCGCCGGCGGCGCCGCCAAACCGGTACAGTTCGTCATCGGTGGCGGAACGTACGAGCAGCTGGCGAAGTGGCGCGATATCCTGCTGGCCAAAATCAACGAAAACAATCCCGGCCTTTTGAGCGTCGACTGGAACTACAAGGAAACGAAGCCGCTTTATTAGGTGCGGATCGATTACGACCGCGCGGCGGAGCTGGGCGTCACGGTGACGTCGATCGGGGAGACGCTTGAGACTCTTCTCGGCTCCAGGAAAGTCACCACTTATATCGACCAGGGCGAGGAATACGACGTCATCGTCGAGGGCGAGCGCACGGCCCAGCAGACAGCCACAAACCTTGAAAACATTTATGTCCGTTCCGACCGTTCGGCCCAGCTGATCCCGCTGTCCAACCTTGTCAAGTTCGAGGAATACGCTGATTCCCGCACGCTGAACCGTTATAACCGCGTGCGCGCCATCACCATCGACGCCGACCTGAAAGAAGGCTACACGCTGGGGCAGGCGCTGTCCTATCTGGAAGGGCTGGTGCACGACAACCTGCCGGACGACGTCATCATCGATTACAAAGGCCAGTCGCAGGATTATAAATATTCCGGCGGGTCGGTCTTCTTCGTCTTCATGTTGGGCATCGTCGTCATGTTCCTGGTGATGGCGGCCCAGTTCGAAAGCTACGTCCATCCTTTCGTCATCCTTCTCACCGTGCCGCTGGCGGTCGCGGGCGGGTTGCTGGGGCTGTACCTGACCGGCAACACGCTGAACCTGTTCAGCCAGATCGGCATGATCATGCTCGTGGGGCTGGCGGCGAAAAACGGCATCCTGATCGTCGAATTCGCGAACCAGCTGCGCGACGAGGGGGTGGAGTTCGGCGAGGCGTTGCTGCGTGCCGCCGAACTGCGCCTGCGCCCCATCCTTATGACCAGCATCACCGCCGCCGCAGGGGCGATACCGCTCATGCTTTCGGGCGGGGCGGGGTCGGAGACGCGGTCGGTGATCGCCATCGTCGTCCTGTTCGGCGTCTGCATCGCGACCGTCCTGACCCTGTTCATCGTCCCGGTCGCCTACAGTCTCATCGCACGCGCCACAGGCTCGCCGGGCGACGTCAAGCGGAAGCTGGACGGGGAAGATGAAGCCACGCCACTCAACGAAAAGCCCGGCGAGTAGGAAGGCATCCTAAAACAGGAAGTGCCATAAAGTATGCGCCCCAATAAAAACTATATTTTTTATTTTATAGCTATTGGCGTTACATAAGATGTAACATGGCAACCGTATAATGAAAGATGTAAAAACCAGATGATTACAATGGATAAATTGACGGTGACCATGTGCCGCTGGCCCAGCGGCGACCCACGGGACGATGAATTTCAGTTCTGCGGTGACCGTTGCGCGGCCCATCTTTCCTATTGCGATGCGCATATGCTGCTCGCGCACGGCAGCGGCGCGTCGAGCCGGAGCCATGGGCAAAGGAAAAAGACCGCCTGACCTTTCGCCGGCATCGATCCGGAGCCATATGATAAAGCCCCGGGAAACGATCGCACGATGAGCATGCTCAGAGAAGCCACGAGCCGGTTCATTCTTGCCGTAAGCCCCGATGTCTACGGCATCGCCTCCGGCCTGAGGCTGACGGCCGACGATACTTACAAATCCCTGATGATGGCATCGCAGAGCCTGAATGACGCGGGCATGCTTGCGGCGGGCAGGCGTCTTGAGGCCTTCATCGCGCGGAACAAATTCCGGGACGCCAAAAACGGGCGCCTGGAAAAGCAGATCGATTTCATCAACTGGCAGATGTTCCTTAAAACAGGCGTTCTCAAATACGGTTTTTCGCATCTGGACAAGGGCGGAGCGTCCCTTGAATCCTGATAGGGTTTCCCCTTTAATGCAGGAAGGTCAGGATCAGGGGAGACACCGTGAAGATTGGCATCGTCGGTTGCGGTAACGTCGGTTCGGCCAGCGCCTATGCGTGCGCGTTGCGCGGGGTCGGCACCGAACTGGTTCTGGTGGACCACGACCCGCTTCTGGCCAAGGCCCAGGCCGAGGATATCCTGCATGCCACGCCCTTTGCCAAGGCGATACCGGTCGGCGCAGGGGATTATGACGACCTCGACGGCGCCGGCATCGTCATAATCGCCGCGGGCGTCAGCCAGAAGCCCGGCGAAACCCGCCTCGATCTTCTGAAAAGAAACGAAGCCATTTTTGCACGTATTCTTCCTCCTGTCCTGAAAGCTGCCCCGGACGCTATCCTTCTTGTGGCGACCAATCCCGTCGATATCATGACCCATCTCGCGGCGCGCATCGCCGTGAGGGAAGGGCACCCGGCCGGAAAAATCATCGGCTCTGGCACAATCCTCGATACCGCGCGCTTCCGCACGCTGATCGCGGGTCATTTGGGCGTATCGAGCCATTCGGTGCACGCCCATGTCCTGGGGGAGCACGGGGATTCCGAAGTGCTGCACTGGTCCGGCGCGAATGTCAGCAATATCGGGATCGAGGAATTCGGGCGACAAGCCGGACGGCCCGTAACGGCGGACGTCCGCGCCGGGATCGACGATGCCGTGCGGCGCGCGGCCTACCGCATCATCCAGGGCAAGGGCGCGACGTGGTACGGCATCGGCGCCGGCATGGCGCGTATCGCGCAGGCCATAACGGAGGACGAGCACGCCGTCCTGACCTGCTGCGCGCCGCTTGCCGATGTCGAGGGTATCGAAGACGTGACGCTGTCCCTCCCACGCGTTATCGCCGCGAAAGGCGTGATAAGCACGCTCCACCCGCCTCTCGACGACAAAGAGCATACAGCCCTCAGGGCCAGTGCAACGCTGTTGAGGCAGGCGATAAAAGAATTGTCTGGAAATGGCTAAAGGTATAAACATTTAAATATATAAAAAAGAGAACTGAAAATAAAAATACAACTAAAAATAACATTGCCGGTCCGTTTAAAATTTGCCATAGTCCGAAAATATCAATTTATAGGAATTGAAGATGCTCGGACCTTATGCACCGGAACTGCCAGCTTTGATCGATCTTCCTGTTTATCAGGAAACCTACTGTGATCAGAGATTAACAGATCATCTTTGCCGCTATGTTTGGCAAAACAAACCTGAATTCGTTCGCTCTCTTGCTGAACAGGAAATGTTGCCGTTTCCGGATAACCGGGATGCAATGCTGGGAAGAGCGTGTGAAAGGATTGAATATTATTTGAAAGATGAAGCAAAAGAGGGTCGGGCTCCAGAATTATCCATGTTGGGTATGATTGATCTCATTTACGAGATTGATCGGCGCGTCAGGAAGGGGCTGGGACTATTTAATATTCCGGTTGTAGGTACTGCTTTGGCAGCGAGTCCTGAAGGCCCTTTCCCAGAACTTATTAAATCAGATGTTTTGTATTCTGCAAAAATACCACCGAAAGCAAAGCAAAACTGTATTGATGAATATATATTTGATTTCTATAAAAAAAATACACCTCTTTGCTATGCATATTGTGAAGCTTCGCGACGCCTATTAAGAGGCGGTGATGTTTCTCAAAAACTTGGGTCTTTAACTCAAAAAAATGTGGATGAAAAAAAAGTAAATTCATCAGAAGTTCTTCTTGAATTGAGAAGACGTTTGCATGAAATGTGCAATCTTCCTAACTACGAACAAATAAAATCTATAGCTCCTAAGGGATATGAAATATGAGTAAACCTGTTTTGTTTCTTGATAATGATTTTTTAACCAATACTTTTGGTCGCTCGAATGGCGATACAAGCCGTTTTAATCGGATTATGGATTCATATTCTCAAGAGTATGATGTTCGAATTACAAAAAAAGTGTTCGACGAAGCAGTAATTAATCCAGAATCTTTCCCCAAAGATGCTGCTGTAAAAAATTGGTTGGCTTCAAAAAGCATTTCACAAACAATCACATCGACTCCTGATGGCTCCAATGCTGGTGAAAGATCGATTGTCGATGCAATTAAGAGTGACCCTGCGCTTTATGATAGCGCGACACAAACGCCACGGCCTGGCACCCACGTTATTGCTTCAAACGATACTCTGATCGCCTGAGATTTATATAGCCCTGTATTGAGGATCAGCCGCGTCGCGCCGCCTCGATTTTCGCGACGTCGATCTTCCTCATCGTCATCATCGCCGCGAAGGCGCGCTTCGCTTCGTCGCCGCCCGCCGCCAGCGCATCCGTCAGAACGCGCGGGGTGATCTGCCAGGAAATGCCCCATTTGTCCTTGCACCAGCCGCATTCGCTTTCCTGACCACCGTTGCCGACGATGGCGTTCCAGTAACGGTCCGTCTCCGCCTGATCGTCAGTGGCGATCTGGAACGAAAAGGACTCGTTATGCTGGAACATGGGACCTCCGTTAAGGCCGATACAGGGAATGCCCGCGACCGTGAACTGGACCGTCAACACATCGCCCTTCTTGCCGGACGGATAATCGCCTGGCGCATGAAAAACGGCATCGACCGCGCTGTCGGGAAAGGTGTCCGCATAAAAGCGGGCGGCGTCCTCGGCATCTTTGTCGTACCACAGGCAAATCGTGTTCTTTCCCATTACGTGTTCCTTTTAGTTTTTAAAACCGGATTTTGGCGCGTTTGGCCATCGGCACACGCGTCAGTCTATAATTATCTATTTTTGAAATCAAAAATGAAAAGTGCAAGGCAAAGTTTATCTCGCCGGCTTCATCGAACATCCAATCTAGGAAACTTTACCAAAAACGTAGTTCCGCTTTCTTTGGAAGAGGCGACATTGATTGTTCCTCCATGAGAGGTCACAATTTTTTTTGTGATATATAATCCCAGACCAAGGTTTGTTGAGCCGATCTGTTCTTCTCCGGCGTCGGTACCCCGTATCAGTGCATCAAATATTCTGCCCATTTTGCCGGCAGGAATGGGAGCGCCTTCATTGTGAATGGATAGAACAATGTCCTCCGGTTCTCCTGTTATAGTCACACTAACCGGCGTATCCTTGAAGCTGTACTGAATCGCGTTTCCGATAAGATTTGAAAAAAGCTGCCCGGCGCGGCCTGCATCCCATTCGCCCTGCATGTCGCCGACTGTTGTCAGAGTTATTTCGTGCCCTGGGTTAGAAGCTTCCATTTCAGCAATCAGTTGCCTGGCTATAAGCCCCATATCCATGGGTGCTTTCACGACAGGCAACCCGGACCCTAAGCTTGCCCGGGTCAAATCCAGAAGATCCGTGACGATGAGGCTTGCCCGCGCGGTACAATCTATAATCTGCGCCGCCAGGATCCTTTGCTTTGGGTCAAGCGTTCCCTTTGCAACCATCAACTGAGCCGAGAGTGACGCCGCACCGATGGGATTGCGAAGGTCGTGGCCTAAAATGCCGAGAAACGTATTTCTGGAATGATCGATTTTTTTTGTATAGTGGTTGATCGATTCCGCTATAGCCTGATCGATGGCTTCATTAAACCGGGTCAGATCGCTGAGGTCTGTATTATCGATGGCATTGCCCTTCGCGCTCCACAGCTTTACGACACTGGCGCGCAAGGCGCGATACTCTGAAACCATCTGGTCAATATCGAACCCGTCTATCAGGCGCAGAGCGGCATGAGTTTCCGCCGCGCTGTCCTGATTGCCGTCTTTTTTTGGACCGTTTCCTTGGGATTTTACGATCTGTTCTGCGCCGGTCTGTGGAGATTCCAGATCGTCGGCAATAAATGCCAGTATTTCCTTAATATGGTCCCGAAGCGCAAGAGTCGTCATATCGTCGCTGGCAGGGGTCATCGTTCTGGCGAAATGCGTCCATTCGCTGGCAATGGGCTCCAGATTTTTTCGAATAAAATCCCCCAGCCGCGGGATTCTGGTTGGCGCTATATCGGGAAGACTCTGAGATCTTTTAAACATGTCTTTCCTTATCCAGAAAACCGCTAATACGTTATTAGTCTGATGGCGGATAGTGACCTGGACTCATAGGAAAAACGAGTGTCCATATTGTGCCGTGGTCTGATTTCAATTCCGCTTTTCCTTGAGCCTGTTCCATCAACCTTTTAATCAGACCGACGCCGTGGCGCTTGCTTTCCTGCTGCTGGACGAAACCGACGCCGTCATCTGAAATTGTCAAAATGCCTGTGCTCTCTTTCTGCATAAGAATGACGCGTATGGTGCCAGGTCCGGCAGGGAAGGCATGGAGATAGGAATTTGAGGTAATCTCGGTCACGATTATGCCGAGCGCAGTGACCAGGTCGAGTTCGAGCGCCATAGGTTCGGCGTCGCAGATAAGCGTGATTTCGAATTCACCCTTTTCCTGAAAATCCTGGAGGCTTCTGCAAAGCGATTCAAGATAGGCGCCAAAATCGATGCTCTGCACAAGGCCGTGGCCCAGCAGATGGTCATAGATGTTCGCCAGGCTGATGACGCGACGCGTAATGGCACGAATGCCCGGCTTTTCATTCATAAGGCAACTCCACATAAAGGTTAAGACATGCAGTGCGGTGCGATGCAGCCCTACACAGTCTTTTCATTACAATGGAGTTGATCGAAGGAGCGAAGGAATGGCGGACAGAAAAGCCTGGAATTGCGTCAGAAAAATAAACCGAAAAAGCCGGAAAATGAATATCTGGCTATTTAGTTTTAAAGGCCCGGTAATAGGGCGATATTTTTTCCAGCAATGTGCTTCTTTCCGGTGTGACACCCCATTGCTGCAAGCACCATTGTTGGATGTCAGCAATGCAGGATTCCTGCTTACGCGGAAGGCTATTGTTGCTTATCCTTTTAGCCATTTCGACATGAAATGAGTCCCAGCTGATGCTTGGGGGGCGTCCTCGTTTTGACTTTCTTGTGATTATATTGGGTGAGCTTTCACCATCATCTAAGATAACAAGTCCACCCGAGGTGTTAAGCTGTATTGGCGCGGGCTTGGGGGGCGGGAACAACGAAAAAAGACTTTCAGAGCTTACGCTTACACACATATAAAAACCATCGGGCGATTTAATATGTGAATTTTCCCAATCTACTCCTGTCATGCGCCAAGAACGCATTTCTATATCTTGAATACTACTTTTGTAGCGTTCCTCAGCTTTGGTGTGTTCTCCAGGATAGTCAGAAAATAACTTTTTAAATGCCTCCAAATGATTTTCTGACGTTTCTGAAGAGTTAGCATCCTCAGTTATAGCAGGTGGCTTAAACTCATCCCATTGATCTTCTCCCTCCTTGGCCCAAGCATCTTTATCTAAACCTTTTTTAAGCACATATGATAATTCCCCCTTGGCTTTCAGGCGGCCTTCTTTAAATGCTAGAAATAGGGCCGCTTTTGCAGGTTCGATAGCTTCTTCTCGCGTATCGTCCCATGCTCTTTTCTCTCTTTCATATTGGTTATGAGTATTGATGCAGGTTTGCTTATAGGCAAGAAACTCTTCTTTTTCGTGTTTAAGGATGGGATCATCATTGCATAGCTCTAACACTCGGGGAGACGGGCAATCCGGATATTCGGGAAACGAAAGATTGTCTAATGATCCCGGTGAGACAGATTCCCCCAGAGGAAAAGGATATGCCTCATAAGGAAAAACTGACCGGGGATGCTCAAACGCATCATATATATTGGCTCTATCTATTATCGCGGGTGCTTTAAATGCTACCCAGTCAACAGCTTCCGCTAATGTGAAAATATCACAAACACTAAATGGCAATAATATGAGCTTCATAGGTCCATTTAAGCGACTTGTCCAAATTTGCCAATAACAACTTTTCCTTTGCTGGATGCGGAATCCACATAATCCGCCCAGTCCTGCATCATTACCGTGCGCTGTTCGATAAAATGCGTCCGGTCATAGGCGCGGCCTAGGCTGGTGTTTGGGGCGTGGGCAAGCTGGCGCTCTATATGTTCGCTGTCATAGTTTAACTTTTCGCGGATGGCGGTTCTGGCCAGTGCCCGGAAGCCGTGGGCGGTGTGTCGGTCCTGAAAGCCTAGTGACCGGATGGCTTTTGATAGGGTGTCCCGGCTCATATGTTCTTTGGGGCTAGTTTGCTTGGCAAAGACGTATTGCCGCTTGCCGTTTGTCAGCTTCATCTGATGCAGGATGTCCAGCGTCTGGCTCGCCAGCGGGACGATGTGGTCATAGCCCATTTTCATTTTCGCGGCAGGGATAATCCAGCGTTTGTCTTGAAAATCAAACTCGCTCCATTCAGCGGAAACCAGTTCGATAGGGCGAACAAAGGTTAGCATCAGCATTTTCAGAGCAAGCCGGGTCTGCGGATACAACCGCGCGTCGTTCCGTTCCAGCGCGGCCAGGAATTCAGGGATATCCTTTGGCTCCAGCGCTGGTTGATGCTTCGTTTTATGAATGGCCAGCGCATCGGTTATATCCAGCGTAAAATCCCGTTCCGCCTGTCCGCGGGCAATCGCATAGCGCAGAATCTGGCTGGTGTACTGGCGGGCGCGGTTCGCCATTTCGTATGCGCCCCGGGCTTCGATTTTCTTCACCATTGTAAGCAGAGCAGGGGCATCAATGTCTTGCATCGGAATATCCCCGATTTCGGGTATCACGTCCATATTCAGGCGCTTCTCAATAAAGTCCGCCGTCCGCCCCTTAATTTCCGCCCGCCGCTTTTCCAGCCATTCTTGCGTGACATTTGCAAAGGTCAGGGCGCGGCTCTCTCGCTCCAGCCGCTGCTGTCTCTTTTTATAGCTGTTCGGATCAATGCCCTGCGAAACCAGTTTATGTGTTTCCGCATGCAACGCCCGGGCTTCGGCAAGGCTGATTTCGGGATAGAGGCCATAAACATATGTGCCATTCTTATAGGTCCGGTCGCCTGTTTTCAGCTTGTAATCATAGCGCCAGCTTCTGCCGCCCGCCTTCATAACCAGAAGATAAAGCCCCTTGCCGTCGCGCAGCTTATAATCCTTTCCTTCGGATTTCGCCGCTTTGCAGGTCGTATCTGTTAATTTCATAATCATTTCGGGTATCTCCTTTTCCGCGCATACCCGAATACCCGAAAATGTACCCGAAAATATGCTGGATTTGGCTAAATCCTGCTGGACACTTTCGGACAATTTACAGTCCTGGAAGCGCCTGATTTCCTAGTGTTTTTGGATTATATCGGATGTCGCTGGATAAGGATAGTGGCTCTCCGTTTTTGATACGTTACGAACGAACCATTATCAAGATATAATGTTCCTTTTTACGTCCGTCCCGGCCCGCATGTCGCAGAGAATATAGGGTTTCTGCCGCTCTCCGGGGATCAATCTGCCGTATGGATAAAACCCGCTGAATATCATAATCTTGGGAAAATTAAGGTTGTAACCCCGAAAGTTGTAATCCATGGCCCACGGCAGAAAAGAGCGGATCAGAGAATTGTTGGGCCAGGAGCGCGATTTCGACCTGAGCGCCCCTGACGATCAAATTGAGGAGCATAGGGAGAAAGCCCATCGGTATCGGCTTTTGTTGCTGGAACTCAAAAATCTGCTCCAGTCCGTTTTGCCGGAACGCCCGTTTGCCCTGTTGAACGAGATCGACGACAAAATTTTTACCCTGACCGCCGTACATAAGGCGCGGGCGCAATTGCATGGCTTGTTGCCGGATATAGAGGTCACGCTGGCGAAACTTGACCGGGAAAGCGAACAGGCTACCGATTACATAGAAAGCTATAGCCGGGACGGTTCTTATTCCACGCCCTATATAGACCTGATGCTCCGCGCCATTAAGGAACTGGAAATCGACAATGACAATCAGCCCGTCAAAGATCAAATAGAGGCATGGCTGGAAGAACATGGCTCCGGTCTGAGTGGCAGGGATATTGAAAGGATGGCTTCGTTTGTGAGATTGCCTGAGAAAAGAAAAGGCGGATATCACAAGAGTGGAAAAAAGAAGGGTGGCACCCAGTAAAACCCTTTATTTCTGCGAACTTTGAGAAGGGTGACACCCTTCTCAGGCTGGTTTCGTTACACCCTGTCACCGTTTTTTCGTCTCTAAAAAATTGAAAAACTTGTCCCGTGTTTAACAACGATGAACGCGGGTCGTGAGTTTAGAAGGCTTCACAAAATCCATCGAACAGCATGTTCCAGGCGTCCGCCTTTCCGGCAGGGAGGCGGCGGAAGCCTTGCATAATCTGTCTGGGTTCATGGCCTTGCTCATCAAAATCAACGAGCGGGAACAGATCGTTCCAACGAAGGCCGGAGGGGCCGCCGATGCAAATCAGTGATGTGAAAATCTCCCTCATCCAGCCCCAGGACGGCCTGATCGGCTTCGCCTCTATGGTTCTGGGCGGCTGTTTTTATGTGAGCAGTATCGGCATTCATGAAACGCTCGACGGCCAGGGTTATCGCCTGACATATCCCACCAAAAAATCCGGCGACCATATTTTCAATATTTGCCATCCGATCAACCGGCAACTCAGCGGCGCGATTGAACGCACCGTTTTCCAAAAACTCAAAACAGTAATCGACGAAGGACGTAATTCCCATGCGACGAAAAAACCGCGCCTGTCGTAAAGTCAATTTCTCCAAGATCAATGCCGCTTATAATCATAGTGGGCATCAAGCCTGTACTGGGTATGTGTGATGGCTATTGGATGGTATGCCATGCCCAGAGGATGGATGGACGATCCATTCTTCGGAAAACACGAAAAATACAGCGAGCGTGAGGCTTGGATATGGCTCGTGGAGAACGCTCAATTTAAAGAAGGTGTCGCTAATATCGGCGGCCATCCTGTTTTATTAAAGCGTGGACAGCTTGCCCGTGCAGTTCGCTTCCTCGCAAAGGCATGGGGATGGTCGGACAGCAAGGCGCAGCGTTTCTTGGATAAGTTAAAACTTTGGGGAAGAATTGAAACGCGGACCGATACAGTTTGGCAAGTCATAACGATTTGTAATTACGATGAGATTCAATTTCATCAAGCCGTTTCCAATACGGAAGCAATGCAATCGCAGACACATATGCGACACGGGCGCGATACAAATAAGAACAAGGGCAACCAGGTTAAAAAATCAACAATAGACGCATACGCGGACGCGGATGTTCTACAGGCATTCTCGCTTTACAACGAAATGGCTCAGAAAAATAACCTGCCTACGGCCATGAAATTGAGCAAAAAACGGGCTGAGGGAATAAAAGCCCGTTTGCGCGATATTGATGGAATTGATGGTTGGAAGTGTGCGCTGGAGAAAATTCAGGAAACTCCTTTTTTATGTGGCGGCGGAGATAGCGGTTGGCGAGCCACTCTGGATTTTATCATAAATGAAGAAAAATTCGCGGCCATCATGGAAGGCACTTACGATCCTTACAAAAAGGCAAAAAACAAAAAAGAACAGATTATAGAGGCAATCAGGCGCGGGTTAGGTAATGATGAAGATATACCCTTTTAGCAAACGAGCGGAGTTCTCCCGGCCCCATGAGCGGAGTTCTATAAGGGGGTGAAATTCTATTCAAATTCATCCTCAGCGCTCATAGGCCAATTTTCCGGCAGCCCCAATAATTCCGCCGCCGTCCTGCCGTTTTGAATTGTAAAACCGTCTTGCTCGGCATTAAAGGATATATCCGTTGTGCCGCCGATGGGTGATCCCAAAGGAAAATCAGACCAGACATGAGGGGTATATACGACCTTCCGGTTCGCCAAAGCCCAGGGCGAGGCGTTATTTACCGTTAAAACGCCCGACACATTGGTTTTGCGATGATTGTCAGGTGTTCCAAAGCAACCGTCTCTGGCGCGGACTTCTGCTATCTCTGTCCCGCCGTTGCCGTATCGGGTGACTTGGGTTTGTTCCGAGCCATATAACGCCTCCAGACTGTCGGACGCTGTATGGCCGAAAAATTCCCATACGTTCACGGCTATGACATACGGCATATTCATTTGTCCGTAGGCTCTCGCTTTTTCCTCAACTGCGCCTCTGAGACTTTCTCCAGACTGCATCCATCCGCCATTATGCCCATGAGAGCGAATGCCGATTACACGGTCGGTTTCTTGAGCGCGTTCCCGATTTCTGGGTATGGCCTCAAAAATTACATGAAAGTTTCCATCGCTAAAATCATACTGCTCAGGATTTCCCAGGTTTGCCTTTCGCAGAGCTTCATCATAATCAAGACCGTTAAGCCAGCGCTGGAGATCGGTTGCCAGTTGCCGCCCGCGAATATCGCGCTCTGGCAATCCTCTTGTAGTTATACTGAGGAAGAACCTATCCGCGCTGGCGCGGCGGTTTATTGTATCCATCATGGCATTCAAACGCCGTATGGCGGCGCTCTCTTGATCCGAGCGCCCCATAACGACCTTGGCTTCGACGATGACGGATTGCCCGTTCTTAGTGAATTTAAAGTCAGGATTGCGCGTTGTTCCCGGTATCGTCGGGTGAACCTCCGCAGTCCATCCGTCCCTCAGAAACAATTCATGCAGCATAAGCTCAAAAAACGCAGCCTGATGATCCTGGTCATTGACGGAAAGAAGCCTGGTAGCCAGTTCAGCTTGCTCGGAGGCTGGATAACGGGAATGCCATTCGTTAAGCCGGGTTCTGATCCGTCTAGCCGGTTCCCGTCTGGAACGGCGGAGATATTCCCCGTTTGCCATGTTGTCAGGCATGACGCCCTCAAAATCACCGTCCATATCGGTAAAAATAGCCATTATTCCCTCCGGTAAATATCAGGAATAGCGTTAAGGGCTTAAAAGTTCAATGGCTGGCGCAATCTAGGCCGCTTCCGAACGGCCCATTATCGTAGGCGCTGCAATGCGTTTGCGTTGCTGTATCGGGGCTTTTCGGCGGCTGCATCGGCGGAAGCTCCAGCATGTAGGATTTTACCGGGTTTTGCTCCTGTTGCTGTTGTTCTATGAGCGCCCCATGGTAATCCTGTTGCGCCCGCATTTGCAGACAGCCTAAAAACGGATTTGTGCCAGGCGTGAAACCGCTATCCATGCAATACCTGAAAGCCGGGTCACAATTGAGATTTCTGCGCTGGATTTCCTGCCTGGTCTTTTCGCCCTTGCGGTGTATGCCATCAGAATAGCAAAGCTGGCTGTCGCTCAGGGTTGAAACCTGTTGCGCCGTCATGCTTTCAATCGGGCTGGCGCAGCCGGCGAGGAATACGGTCATGGAAAATATCATCAATTCCTTTTTCATCCTGAAAATCCCCATTAAAAAAAACTGTCACCAGAGCTTGTCCTGCTCTGGTGACTGGGTGTTTTCATCCGTATCAAGTGAAACGGCGCGATGCTTTTGGGCTTGCGCCTTGGACATGGCAATCGCCACCCAGCCATAGCTGAGTAGCGACACACTCGCGGCTGTGTCGGAGCCGCACTTGATAAGGGGATGAAAAGCCCCAGCCCGCCAAAACGACAGACTGTATTTTTTCTATCCGCGATATAAGGAAAATGCAATGCAAATGGGTATTTAAGACTGTTTTTCAGTGTTTTAATTTACTATAATCGAACACAATCAAGGGAGTATGGGGATGAAAGACAATCGCAAGCCCAGGGCTTGGCAAAGAATATTGTTCGCGCTGGGGATCGTTTATGTTGCCGCCGCGCCCGCCCTGTTTTTCCTGATACAGGACGCAAAAGAGCCGGCAGTATTTCTGCTTATATCCGGCGTTTTGCTGGCCGTGCTGTCCCGCTTCGATGATGTCAGTGAACTGGGGCTTTTCGGCCTAAAAGCGAAGATCGAGAGGGCGTTGACCCATGCTTACGCCACTCTGGAGCAAGTCAAAGAACTTTCCAAGATTTTCGCCGTGTCATCCCTGTCTAATACGGCCCGTTCCGGCTGGCTGGGCGGCATTCCAGAGGAACAGACCAGGGAGATTTTAAAATCAACTCAGGAAACATTACGGCGGCTGGGATGCAGCGAACAGGAAATCAAGGAAGTGTCCAAGGATTTCCATGACTGCCAGCTTGCCGAGTACCGTCAAGTCCTGCTTGGCGGCGGCGGTAGCCAAATTCCCCAGAGCGACGATCAGGAATGTCAGCGCGAATGGAGTTCTTTACGCGATAGGCACGAAACTCCCCCTGTTCGCCCAGACGAGTTAAAAGATTTCTTTGAAAAACACAATTTTATGACGGATGAAAACCGGAAGCGGCTGGCTGGGTATGTCCATTATTACGAACACAAAGAATTTCAGGACTTTGAAGATTTCAAAAACCGGCAGAAATGGCCAAGCCTGAAAGCGCCGGATTACGAAGAAAAAAGGAAAAAGCGGGCATGACGGAAAGGGCCGTAAATTCCAGCGCCATGAGAGATTTATACTGCGACCTCATGGAAGAAGTGAAGCGCCGCATAGCTGTTATCACGGATACCACGGCGGGCCTTATGCCGCTTCCCCGGATCGTCGCATATGAAATCTGCTATTTGCAGCTTCGGATGGTCTGCGAATTGATTGCCCTGGCATGTCTGGCGGCGCACGGCGATATGCCTGAGGTCAAAGGAAAGGCGCTCTCTAAAGCCTATAACGCCGATGAAATCATAAAGCGGCTGGAAAAGCTGCATCCCGATTTTTATCCCGTTCCCAGCCGCCAGATAATCAACCCTCAGACGGGCCGCCCGGAAAAAGTCGAGCGCATAACTCAAGGGTACTTAAAAAAAGAGGATTTGCTGAAATTGTATGGCGAATGCGGCGATGTGCTGCACAGGGGAAATCTCCGCCATATCCTCAGCGGCAAAGAAAAAGACCTCAGTTTTGAAAAGGTAAGCGGCTGGGTGCTGGCAATCACCACTCTGCTCAATCATCACCAAATTCAGCTTATTCGTGAAGATGAAATGTTCTGGGTTCTCATGCAAGCCGCGAAGGACGGCAAAGTGCATGGCGCGTTGATGAAGAAAGCCGCTTAACGTCCGGCCTTACAGTTCTTCATCTTTTTTGACGGGCGTATAGGGATGCTCAAAACGATGGCTCCAGGCCGCGCTCATATAAAGCAACGCTTCGTCCGCGCCCCGACAATCGCCATAAACCGGATATTCGTCCCGCAAATCTGTCAGATTTAAATAGGCTGAGGGCTTGTCTGGAAATTCATCATCGTCCTGCTTGCGGACAAAAACGCCGTAACGGATGCCGTCCGTGACAATCAGACGCCGAAGATATTTCATATTTTCAGCGTAATTCCTAATTTGGCTTTCCGCGCTCAGGCACGAATACCCGAATTTTTTGGCCTCGATGAAGGCAATAGGCTCATAAGCCTTCCTGTTGCCGTTAGGGTACAAGGCAACGTCAACCCGCGTCCGGCTTTCCTTGATGGTGTATTCAAGCGCCAGGCGTTGCGGCGTCCAGCCCAGCGCCAGCAACAGAGGGCTTATCAAGTGCGCCAGGGTTTCATGCTCGGAAGGTTCCACGCGGTATGTTTTGTACCATTCCGCCAGGGAGCATAAATCCTTGATCCTGTCTTCAAGGGTGGAAAGGGAGCCGGAACCTACGCCATAATCAAACAGCTTGCGGATGATGTCGGAAACGCGCAGTTTTTTTCCAGCGTTTTTCAATGCGGGCAATTTTGCGCTAGGCTCCGGCAGGGCTTCAATCCACTTAAAAATACTTTCCGTTTTATCTGTTCTGCCCAGCTTTTGGAGGGTATCTCCGCGCCTCAGCGCCCCATTCGAGGATTGTGGTTTTCCGTCCGGCTTTTTCCAAATCCAATCCACGCGATGAATATGCGCCAAATCCCATCCGTCAATGTCGGAGAAAAGCTCATTATATTGATAGCCGTTCTGTACGATGCCCACGCCGTGGATTTCGTTGATGCCCAACCTCAGGACAACCAAATCGCCTTTTTTAATATCGTTTGCAAAGCTGTGAAGCATGGTAATTTTACGGGACGACCATTTATCACGGCGAAGAACGTCCTCAGCTTTTAAGCCGTCTTCTGACCATCTATTCAGCCAATCGCCGCAATAACTCGGCCCCATCATCACAACGCCATGCTCCAGGCATAAATCGGCGTAGTTCCGGTTAGTGTCCCCGGCTGCGATCACCCAGCAATTTTCAGGAATGGATACCATTGTTTAGCTTTCCTTGACCGCTTTGCCAGGTGCAGAAAGGTTGCTCCGCATCTAACCGTGTAGTTCAGAACTGCCCAAAGCAGGCAATCTATTTCGGTTTTATAGGAGAGGGGTAAGAAACTCAACGCTAGGTATTCTGTATGGGAGATTTTAGTAATTCAGATCAGCGCATTGTCGGCAGGCGACGAGATTGGGCCATTCCACCAAAGCTGAACAATGCGGCCTGTTGCCGCAAGATATAGCGGTAAAATTGCAATTATTTGACCTGTTATGCAATAATATACATTAAATATACAATTTATTGCCTTGACACGCAATTTTTAGCCTTATATAATCAATTAATAGGCCAATCACCACAATTTAGGAACCCCTGAGTATGAACCACTTCCATATCGTACAAGCCCTTTGCAGAGCAGCTTTGGCCAATCCAACGGACGCCGTTCGGAAGCAAATCGAACGGCTGAGCGCTGCCTTGAAGGAAGACGGCGACGATAAGGGAGCAAAGTCTCTGATGGGCCTGCTGTCCGCCTCTCAAAAATCGGTTGATATGGCCCCCAGCCGCATACAGACATCGCGCTTTTTCGTCAGCGGGGAAGAACTGACACGAAATACACCCGTGCCTGTTGACAAGGAAACATCCTCTGCGCTGGCTGAAATTAAATTTCCCGACGACTTGCCTGCAAATTCGCCCATTTTCGGTGAAAGCATCACGCAGGGCATCGATTCCATCCTTAATGAATGGCGCAATTTCGACAAACTGAACGAGATCATGGCCGATCCGGTCAGAAGCTGTTTAATTTTTGGAGCGCCCGGCACGGGAAAAACGCAGCTTGCCTTGTGGATAGCGCGTCAACTCAACTTGCCCGTGGTATTGGTACGGCTGGACGGTATGATTTCGTCATTCCTTGGCACGACATCCCGCAACATCGGCACGTTGTTCTCATTTGCGGCAAGATACCGCTGCCTGCTTTTGCTTGATGAATTTGATGCCATTGCCAAGCTTCGTAATGACTCTCAGGAAGTTGGCGAAATCAAACGTGTTGTGAATACGCTGCTGCAAAATCTGGACTCCCGGAAATCGGTGGGCTTTACTATCGGCATTACAAACCATGATGTGCTGTTAGACCCGGCTGTATGGCGGCGTTTCGAGGTGCAGATTGAAATTCCTAAGCCCAGCTTTGAAGACCTGGTCAAAATAATTTCCAGGGGTATTCAGCCTCTTGAACTCAGTGAAAATTCTATTGGGTTCCTGGCGTGGTGTCTGGAAGGTTCTTCGGGGGCGGATGCTGAATCCATGACGCGCTGGATTAAAAAATGGCAAATCATAGACAACAACACAGAGAAAAACTTACTGGAAGGCATCCGGCAGTTCGCCTTGCTTAACACGGGACGGATAACCAACGGCAAGAAAGCATTGATAATGGGGCCGCAGGATAAGTTTACGAAGGAATTGCAGGACTATGAACGCTATGACTTCAAGAAAAAGGATGTCGCTGCGATTTTGAATATAGACCCGTCAGCGTTAAGCCGCCGCAAGCATGTAAAGGAAACGGAAGTGGAGCGTTTGAATGTCCAATAGTCCAATTCAGATTGTTCTCAATCCCCAGAACTTCAACGGCGAACGTAAAAAGGGCGGCGGAGGCGAGAGTACGGATTTCTATGCCGACCGTGATGGGGACTTTCGCGTTCACAAGCAGAAGGTTCAGGAACAGCTTCTTTCGGTGAAAAAAATCATTGAGGAAAGTCCTTACGCTCAGGTTTCGTATGCCAAGGTTATCCTGGAACAATCGGCGCTGGCAAAAAGTCATCGGCCTACAAAATCGCTTTTTAAGCGTGAAACAACGCCTATTGTCGGCGGCGGCGACCTTGGAGAGTTATATGTGCAACTAACGCCGCAGACCATCAACCAAATGGTGACTAAGGTTGGGCAGGCCGAGGAATCCTGTCTACCTGCCCGATGGCGAAAAGACCCATCATTTTGAGCCGGACTTAATCAAGCATGGCCTGAAATGGAGTCCCATCAAGGTTTATGAACGGAGCATGAATGGCCTGGGGCCATCGACAAACTGGCGTCTTGATGTCGATTACCTGACCAGGGATGAGGAGGAGTTACCAGAGGACGGTGTGCCTTTCACGGCTATCCTGACTATCTCTGACCCGGAAGGGAAAGCGCCTGTTTTCACTGAAATGCGCCAGTTCCTTCAAGCTCAAAACATCGGTACTGCCGATATTCGCACAGCGGCGCGTGTTGTCACACGAGTCTAAGCAGGAGAAATTAATGAGCTGGGAATATTCAAAATATGAGGCAGAGTGTAAAAACGAGGATTTGCCATGAAAGCCGTAATTCTCGCCCGCGTATCGACCAAGGAACAGGAAGACGGCCACTCCCTGGCGGCGCAAGTCCGCAATCTGGAGCTTTATGCCGAGCGCAAGGCGCTGGACATCATCAAGGTCTTTACGATCATCGAAACCTCCACGAAGGGCGAGCGGCCCGAATTCACGCGGATGATCGAGTTTATCCGGGCGCAGAAAGAAAAAATCGCCCTGATCGTCGATACTGTGGACAGGTTGCAGCGCAGTTTCAAGGAAACGCCCGTTTTGAATGGGTTGCTGGAAAAAGACATTCTCGAACTGCATTTTGTGAAAGAGGGCAATGTTCTGTCGAAAGAGGCGAACAGCACTCAAAAGCTGATGTGGAACATGGGCGTTGTCATGGCGCAATCCTATACGGACAGCCTCTCCGACAACGTGAAGCGCAGCATCCGGCATAAAATCTTTAACGGAGAGTGGAGCGGCCCCGCACCGCTGGGATATTTGAACGCGATTGACGCGGGGACAGGTAAGAAAACGATTATCCATGACCCTGAGCGGTCTTTCCTGATTAAGCGGTTCTTTGAAGAATACGCCACCGGCGTTTATTCTCTGGCGGAATTGAGCCGGAAAGCCAGGGATTGGGGGCTTCGCTCCCGCAAAGGGATGATCGTCGGCAATCAAACCATGCACGAGGTTGTTCAAAATCCGTTCTATTACGGCATGATGCGGGTGAAAGGCGAACTGCATTTTCACAAATACGAGCCGCTTATCAGCAAGGAATTGTTCGACGCTTGCGAGGCGATCAGAACGGGCAGGGGCCGCGCCCATGCCGTTGCCGAGACAAAGTATCCCTTCATCCTGCGCGGGCTTCTGACATGCGCCGTGTCGGGCCGGAAAGTGTCCTGCGATATTAAAAAGGGCAAGCATATCTATCTGATTGGCCGCGATCCCGCCGAACCCAAGCGCAAAATCTGGACGAAGGAGGAGATTATCCTCGATCAGGTCAGGGACGTTTTTAAGTCCATCCAAATGCCGGAAGCCGTTTTAGCGGAAATTGTGGATAATTTGAGAAAGACCCACCAATCCGAGAAAGACTATCACCAGGCTTCAATCAAGAGCCTCCGCGCCGAGGAAGATCAGATCACCAAAAAGCTCGATCAGCTTTTGGATATGTTCATGGAAAAGAGCATTACCAAGGACATGTACGACCGGAAGCACAGCCAGCTTGCCCAGCGGAGGCAGGAAATTAACGAATTGCTGGAGCGGCATAACGCCGGGGATGAGAAATTCAGGCTGGCCCTGACCACGCTGGTTACATTGGCCTCGAAATCGGTGGAAATCTTCGACCGTTCGACAGTCGAGGAAAAGCGGCAACTGATAGGATACGTTTTATCGAACCTGGAACTGGAGGGCGCAACCCTCAGATATTCCTTGAAAACTCCCTTCAACCTGTTCGTTGAAGTGGCCGATTATAAAGAATGGCTCCCCGGGCAGGATTCGAACCTGCGACCAGACGATTAACAGTCGTCTGCTCTACCGCTGAGCTACCGAGGAACAGCGCGATGATAGGGATTGATAAAGCATTGCCGCGCCGATTTCCAGCGTTTTTTTAATAGCCGGGCGGGCAATCGGCAAGACTGTCCAGATTATAGGGCGTGCCCTGGTACACAAGGTTGATCCAGTTGCAGAACAACAGGTTACGGTGCGCCCGCCAAGTCATACGCGGCGCGAGGTCCGGGTTGTTATCGGGGAAGTAATTGAAGGGCAGGGCCGTGCCCGCCCCCGCGCTTCTGTCCCGTTCGTATTCCCGGCGTAGCGTTTCGGCGTCGTATTCCAGGTGGTTGAACATGTAAACCCGCCGGGCCGCCACGTCCTGGAGCAGGCACAGCCCGCTTTCCCGGGATTCCACCATGATCTCCAGCCCCGGCACCTTTTCCACGTCGCCGTGGCGGATTTCGGTATGGCGGGAGACGGGGACGAAGAAGAAATCGTCGAACCCGGCGGTCAGCGGCTCGAACGGCTTCAGCACGGAGTGCATATAGACACCGAACCGCTTCGACCCGACATCGTGCTTGGGCAGCCTGTGGTAATGGTGCAGGGCGGCCTGGGCCCCCCAGCAGACGAAAAACGTGCTGAACACATGGGTCGCGGCCCAGTCGAAGATCCCGGTCAGTTCCGGCCAGTAGGTCACGTCCTCGAACGGCATATGCTCGACCGGCGCGCCGGTGACGATCAGGGCGTCGAAATGCCGGTCCTTTACATCCGCCCAGGTGCGGTAGAAGGCCAGCAGATGCTCCTTCGGCGTGTTCTTGGATTCATGCGTCGCGGGGCGGAGCAGGGTCATTTCGATCTGCAGGGGCGTCGCGCCCAGAACGCGCAATATCTGCGTCTCCGTCTGGATCTTGTCGGGCATCAGGTTCAAAAGCGCAATCTGCAGCGGCCGGATATCCTGGCGCAGCGCCCTGTCCTCGACGATCAGCGGCACCCGCTCCTTCTCAAGGATCGACCGGGCCGGAAGGTTGTTCGGAATTTTGATCGGCATGAGGAAGGGTATAGGGAAAACCTACGGAAAATGCAAGGTATGCCTATTGAGTTTCAGGGCTTGTCCTGGGTGCAGGAAAAGGCGGAATTATACCCACGCGCCTTCAATTTCCCGGACAGCGGTTTCGCGCCGGGGTCGGTCAGGATCCAGCCGGCATAAACGTCCGAAGGATCGTGCCGGGCCAGGGTGCCGGCAGCATGGATCGGGCTGCCGAGCGGACAGGTCCTTGCGTCTTTCGCCACGACGTAGACATAGCGGCAGTCGTCTTGCGCCGGGGTTTCGACCAGCATCCAGGTTCCAACGTCATAAACAGTTATACTTTTGACGATGCCGTCCAAGGTCGTCGCCGCGCCGTCCTGGCAAGGCGCGGCCCGGGCTTGCGGAGCCGGCGTCATAAGCAAGGCAAACGTCATGGCCAGGATGGCCGCATACTTCATACCGATTTCCTCACAGGACAACGCGCATCATCCATAAAAAGCTAGCGACATTTCCAACGGAGTCAATCCATAGTTTTACGGCTTGTGCATATTTTGGGCTGTCCGCTTGCTGTAACAGAAAACCGTAGTATAATCGGCACCCGTATAAGCTGTAAATAGGCGGAAAGTTCGTGCAGGGTCTTCGCATTAAAGCGACTGAGGGAGAATGATATGCGTCTGAAGTGCCTGCGGTCCGTTCTGTCCTTCCTGTTCATTTTCGCCTGGCTCTGGGCCGCGGCGCCGGCCCACGCCATACCGATCGAAAGCGGGCAGATCGTCACAGGTTCGGTATCGGGGGCAAATCTTGACACCTACACGTTCAGCGTCCAACCCGGCGATACGGTTTTTTTCAGCGCAAGCGGGGTCGGAACACCGACGGAATCAATGTATGCCCAGCTTTTTGATCCATCAGGCTCATTAGTTTACTGGAGTTTCGATAAATATAATGTAAGCAAACGGTACGTTCTTGCGTCGGGCGGCACATGGTCCCTGAAAATGGGTGTGTGGCTGCTGGCGGCGGGCCCGGTGAACTATAAATTCACTGTCATTGTTATCCCTAGCGCCACCGCCATGCCCTTTGGCGGCGGGAGCATGTATCCGTCTGTGACGTATAACGGATCCATTACGAGGGGCACTGTAGATGTTTATCAGTTTCAGGGAATTGCGGGGGGCAGCAATAATACGACCCTCACATTTTCAGCGTTAGGAGCGGCGTTTCCTATACAAGCCTATGTGACTGCTCCAGACGGTGCAGATGAAGGCGGAAACTACGCCGGAATGACACCGACAACCTATCAATTTTCAAATTACACCTATAACGGTCCTATGACCGTACTGGTCTGGAGCGCGGGATTTGCAGACGGCACTGTGCCTTATACCATTACGGCAACCGGTTCCGGAATCGGCATGCCGACCGAGGCCCAGGCCGACGGTTCCTTCTGCATCCCTTGTGTCGAGCCGGATGGCGGGACGTCGCCATCCGCGGCCGGGGGTATGTCGGTCGGCGATCCCATCAATCCGGCCACCGGCAACCTGTTCGAATCCGTCACCGACTATACGACCGTGGGGCAGAACCCGCTGGCCTTCACGCGGTCGTATAACAGCCTGTCCTATACCCGGAACCTGTACCCCACGCTGATGGGCGCGAACTGGCGGACGAATTACGACCGGTATCTCCGCCTGGTGTCCTCGACTCAGGTGGCGGCGGAGCGCCCGGACGGGCAGGTGGTGAACTTCACGCTCAGCGGCGGCACGTGGAAACCCGACGCGGCGTTCGACTACAGCCTGGGCAGCAGCGGCTCGACCTGGACCCTGACCGACGCCGACGACACGGCGGAGATCTATTTCGCCAGCGGCGGCAAGGCGACGCTGAACAGCATCCGCCAGCGCAACGGCTACACCCAGGCGATCAATTATTCGAGCGGCCAGATCTCCTTCGTCTCCGATTCCTATAACCGCCAGCTGGGCTTCAGCTACGCCTCGACGGGCCGGCTGTCGGGCGTCACCACGCCGGACGCCATGAACCTGACCTACGGCTACATCAACTACGCCAGCACCGGCCTGCTGCAGACCGTGTCCTACAACACCAGCCCGGTGCAGTCCCAGACCTACCTGTATGAGAACGCGGACAAGCCCTATGCCCTGACCGGGCTGATCAACGAAAACGGCGTCCGGTATTCCAGCTGGGGCTATGACGGCGCGGGGCGCGCCATTTCCAGCCAGCTGGCGGGCGGGGTCGATTTCACCTCCGTCTCCTACGACGACGCGACGGGCAATAGCACCGTCACCGGCCCGCTCGGCATTCAGGAAACCTATAAATTCACCACGATGCAGGGCGTGCCCAAGGTCGCGCGAATCGACCGGTCCGCCAACGGCGCCATTGGCGCGGCCTCGCGGCTGTTCACCTACAGTTCCACCGGGTATATGTCCAGCCGGACCGACTGGAACGGCAACCAGACCGCCTTCACCACCAACGGCTACGGCCTGCCGACCCAGATCGTCTACGCCTCCGGCTCGCCCGTGTCGCATACCACGACGATCGCCTATGACACGACATGGCCGCGGCTGGCGAAGACCATCACCACGCCGGGCGTGACCACCGGAATCACTTACGACAGCAACGGCAATATGCTGACGGCGACCCTGACCGACACCACCACCCAGAGCGTGCCGTATTCGACCAACGGCCAGACGCGGACCTGGACCTACACCTATAATTCGACCGGCCAGCTGCTGAGCGCGCAGCTGCCGCGCACCGACGTCACCGCCAAGACCACCTACGGCTATACCGGCGGCCTCCTGACCTCTGTGACCGACGCTCTGGGCCATGCGACGACGGTCAGCACGTGGAAGAACGGCGGGCAGCCGAAGAACGTGACCGACCCGAACGGCGTCCTGACCGCCTTTGCGTGGAACAGCCGCCTTCGCCTGACCTCGATCACCACCTTCACCTCGGCGGGCAGCCTGGTGACCGGCCTGAACTATTCCAGCGCGGGCGATGTCACCAAGGCGACTCTGGCCGACGGCTCCTACCTGACCTACGCCTACAACAACGCCCGCCAGCTGACCACGGTGACCAACCGCCTGTCCGAGACGCAAGGCATCACCTACGATTCCGCCGGGAACGTCACGCAAACATTGTGGAAGAACGCCTCCGCCGTCACGACGCGCCAGCACACGGCGACCTATGACGCGCTCGGGCGGATGCTGACCGACGTGGGCGGGGTGGGGCAGAGCACGGCCCTGACCTATGACAGCAACAGCAATATCCTGACCGTCACCAACCCGTTGTCGCGAGTCTCCAGCCAGGGCTGGGACGCGCTGAACCGCCCGAAAAGCTTCACCGACGCCGCCGTGAACTTCACGAGCGTGTCTTACGACGCCCACGACCGCCCGGTCGCGGTGAAGGACCCGAAGGGCAACACCACCACCTATATCTACAACGGCTTCGGCGACCTGATCCAGCAGACCAGCCCCGACAGCGGCACGACGGTCTGGGTCTACGACCCGGACGGCAACGTCACGCAGCGCACCGATGCGACCGGCGCGGTCACGAATTACACCTGGGACGCGCTCGACCGGCCTTTGACCCGGGCCTATCCGGCCGACGGCACGCTTAACGTCACCTACAATTACGACCAGGCCGGGCACGGCTATGGCGTCGGGCAACTCACCACCCTGCGCGACCAGGCGGGCTGTTCCAGCCGGGATTACGACGCGCGCGGCCTGATGACGCGCGACGTGCGCATTGTCGGCGGCACGGGCACAAGCTGCACGGGCGGCAACAGCTACACGACCGGTTATACGTATGAAAGCGCCGGGCGTCTGTCCGGCATCACCTATGGCAGCGGCGGCTGGTTGGTCTCCTATGCCCGGGACAATGCGGGGCAGGTGACGACCGTGACGACGACGCAGCCCAGCATGTCCCCGGTCAACCTGGCGACCTCGGTCACGCACATGCCCTTCGGCCCGGTCAAATCCCTTACCTGGGGCAACGGGGTGACGGACACGCGGACCTTCGACCTCGACTACCGGATGACGAGCGTCAAGGACGTCGGCACCGGCAACATCCAATACGTCAGTTACGGCTACGACGCGGACGACAATCTGCTGACCTGGACGGATAACGTCACGCCCGGCAATAACCAGACCCTGGCCTACGATGTGCTGAGCCGGATCAACTATGCGTCCGGGCCTTACGGCACGGTCTCCAGCATCACGTATGACAGCAACTCGAACCGCACGGCCTATGGCGCGACCAGCTACACCATCCCCTCGACCAGCAACAAGATGTCGAACGCGGGGGGATCGTCGGTCACCTACACCAATGCCGGGAACATCAAGGCCATCG
>JBGAPF010000015.1:0-56250 GCA_044221445.1 Alphaproteobacteria bacterium | reverse complement strand
AGTTCGTCGGCGTCGGCGATGGTGACGGCCTTGCGGTAATAGCGCGTGACGTCATGGCCGATGCCGATGGCCGTCAGCTCGATGCGCGACAGGCTTTCGATCCACAGGATGACGTTGCGCAGATCCTGTTCCAGCATATTGGCGGGATTGACGGACAGGGTCGAATCGTCCACCGGCGCGCCGTCGGAAATGACCATCAGGATCTTGCGCTGTTCCCCGCGCGCCGCCAGCCGGTTATGGGCCCAGACGAGCGCCTCGCCGTCGATGTTTTCCTTCAGCACGCCTTCTTTCAGCATCAGGCCGAGGTTGCGCCGGGTGCGCCGCCACGGCGTGTCGGCGGCCTTATAGATGATGTGCCGCAAATCGTTGAGCCGGCCCGGATGCGGCGGACGGCCGTTCTGGATCCACAGATCGCGCGCCTTGCCGCCCTTCCAGGCGCGGGTGGTAAACCCCAGGATCTCGACCTTGACGCCGCAGCGTTCCAGCGTGCGGGCGATGATGTCGGTGCATATGGCGGCGATGGCGATGGGCCGCCCCCGCATCGAGCCTGAATTGTCGATCAGCAGGCCGACGACGGTGTCGCGGAAATCCGTCTCCCGCTCCTGCTTGAACGACAGCGGCACGGTCGGGTTGGCGACGATGCGGGCGAGCCGGGCCGCGTCCAGCATTCCTTCGTCGAGGTCGAATTGCCAGGTGCGCTGCTGGCGCGCCATCAGTTTGCGCTGCAGCCGGTTGGCCAGTTTCGTGACGACTTTCTGCAGGCTTGAAAGCTGCTGGTCCAAGAGGGCGCGCAGCCGGTCAAGCTCCTCAGGCTCCGCCAGGTCCTCGGCGCGGACGATCTCGTCGTATTGCGCCGTGTAAATGGTGTAGCGGCCTTCATGCGCTTCCGTGCCGTGGCGGTGCGGCTTGCGGTTGACGACCGACTCTTTGCCGCCGTCGCCGTCCGGGTCTTCGTCGCCAGCGGACATGGACTCGCTGCCCGTGTCGGCGTCTTCCTGCATCGTGCTGTCGTCCGCCGCGTCGTACGCTTCCGAGCCGGACAGGGAATCGTCCGGGCCGTCCTGGTCCGGCGCGGCGCTGCTTTCCTGCTCGCCGCCGGGCGGGGTTTCCGCGCCGCTGTCGTCCGGCGGGCCGTCGTCGTCGCCTGGGCCGCCTTCCATGTTCATCCGCGCGATCATGGTGCGGGCCAGGGCGGCAAAAGCATTCTGGTCGGCGAGAAGGGGTTTCAGCGACTCAAGTCCTTTTTCCCCCAGCCGCTGTTCAAGCCAGGGGCGCCAAAGTTCGGCCATGCCCGAAGCTGTCGCGGGCGGCGCCTCACCGGTCAGGGCCAGGCGGGCCATCAGATGGAGCGCGTCCCCGAGGCTGGAATCCTCGCGCGACGTCACGCGCTGGAAATCCAGGCGGCGGCTGCGGTCTTCGAGGGCGGCATGAAGGTTGTCGAACACCCCCCGCATCCGGTTCATGCCGAGCGCCTCGACCCGCGCCTGTTCCAGCGCGTCGAACGCCGCTTGGGCCGTCAGGTCCATCGGCGCGTTGGCGCGGTGCATATCCGCGTCGTGATGGCGCAGGCGCAGGGATTTCGCATCGGCTTCGCCCCGCACCATGCTGACGCTGTCCTTCGACAGCGCCGCGTCCGGCGCGGGCAGCCGGGCGCGTTCCGGCCCGCCGCCCGTCAGGTTCAGCCGCTGCGCCGCGTCGCTGGACGCGAAGCTGACCTCAAGCGCGCGCCGCCCCGACAAGGCGCGCATCGCCGCCGCCGTGGCCGTCTTGAAATGCTCGATGGACTGGTCCTGCTTCAAGGCGCTTTCCTCTGGCTGAACAGCCAGTCCCACATTTGGGCGCTGTACAGGCGTTCGGAAGGGCATTCATGATGCATGTCGGGAAATTCCGTGTATTTGATGGGTCCGCCATACTCATGCACAAGCGTGGCGACGTCTTTCGTCAGCACGACAGGGACGTTGTCGTCCAGCCTGCCGTGAAACGCCCAGATGGGTATCTTCGTCATCTTCGGCGCGTCCTCGGGGTTCCAGCCACCGCTCATCGGCACGGACGCGGCAAAGAAATCGGGATAATCCCGCGCGGCCCCGAACGCGCCGAACCCGCCTTCGGAGCAGCCCATCACATAAATCCGCGCCGGGTCGATCGGATTGGTCTGCATCAGCTGCGTGATGATGTCGACGATATGGGGAAGCAGATGAGGCGCGGCGGTGTAATAAGCTTCCGAGGATTCGAAATTCGGCATCCGCGCGGGAAAATCCCAGGTGCTGGAGGCGCTGATGACGGGAGCCATCACGAATGCCGGGTGCTTCTCGCGCAGATCCCGGTCCAGAAGGTATTTACCGGCATAGGCGTTTCCAGGCGAGCCATGCAGAACGAGCACCAGCGGATATTTTTTTCCGGCTTCGGGAGCAGGCGGCGCGAGCCAGTAGTAGGTTATCTTCCTCCGGTCGCCCTCGTGGTTGCCGATCGCTGTCTTGCGTTCGTAATATCTAGTCAGGCCGCCCATGGGACGGTCGTTGCGCGGGTCCTCGACGGTCATGGTCGGGACCCTGATGCCGGTCCTGTGGTTCACGATAAAGGCGACCGCCATGACCCCTATGGCGACCACGACCGCAAATCGCAGTCTTTTTATTTCATCCATCGCCGCGTCATCCCGGCTTGTTCAAGTCGATCCCGAAGCATCTCTGGTAATATTCCGCGACGGACGGGCGTTCCGCCTCATCGCATTTGTTCAGGAAACTGAGGCGAAAGGCGAATTCGCGGTCTTTGAATATTTTGGCGTTTTCGATCCAGCTCAGCACGGTGCGCGGCGACATCAGCGTCGAGATGTCGCCGTTGATGAATCCTTCGCGGGTCATATCGGCGAGCCGCACCATCGCGGAGATGTCCTTTTTGCCGTCCTCGGTATTCCAGTCGGGGTTTTTGGCCAGCATGATCGCCGCTTCGTCGTCATGCGGCAGGTAGTTCAGCGTGGCGACGATGTTCCATCGGTCCATCTGGCCCTGGTTGATCTGCTGCGTCCCGTGATACAGGCCCGTTGTGTCGCCAAGCCCGACCGTATTGGCCGTCGAGAACAGGCGGAAGGCCGGGTGGGGGCGGATGACGGTGTTCTGGTCCAGCAGGGTCAGGTGCCCCTCGGATTCCAGCACGCGCTGGATGACGAACATGACGTCCGGGCGGCCCGCGTCGTATTCGTCGAACACCAGCGCGACAGGGTTCTGCAGCGCCCAGGGCAGCAGGCCCTGTTTGAATTCCGTGATCTGCTTGCCTTCGCGCAGGACGATCATGTCCTTGCCGAGAAGGTCGAGACGGCTGACATGGCTGTCGAGGTTGATGCGGATGCAGGGCCAGCGCAGGCGTGCCGCCACCTGCTCGATATGGGTGGATTTGCCCGTGCCGTGATAGCCCTGGATCATCACCCGGCGGTTATGCGCGAACCCGGCCAGGACGGCGAGGGTGGTATCGTGGTCGAACTGATAGGTATCGTCTTTTTCGGGCACGTTCGGGTGCTCGGTGGCAAAGCCCGGCACCTGCCAGTCGATATCGAGGCCGAATGTCTTCCGGACGTCATATATCTTGTCGGGAATGGTGGTGTATTTCCCGCTGACATTCGTCAGTTGAGTCACGTCGAACGATGCCGATTGCGGCTGGTCTTTATATTTCTGGTCGGCCACAGTGCCATGCCCTTGTCATTGTCAGGTTTCGCCCGCGATCTTGGCATATTTCTCATGCGCGATCTTTAATATTGTATAGGCCATATTGACGCTTTTGAGAACATCTTCCGCCGCCGGGTCGTCGCGGTTGATATCCGGGTGGAATTTCTTGACCAGCTCCTTGTAGCGGGTTTTGAGGGCCGCAAGGTCGAGCGGCGGCTCCAGCCCCATGATCGCCATGGCCTCGTATTCCGGCGTCTGGCGGCTGATGCCGTTCATGCGGCGCTTGCGCTCGGCCTCTTCCTCTTTGTTTTTTTCCTTGTATTCATAGGTCTGGCGGGCCTTGCGGTATAATTCGTCTTTCAGGTCGGCATAGGAGCGGAAAGGGCGCGTGGGGCGGTCCCAGAGGGCGCCGCGGATGATATGCTCTTCGATCTCCGAATGGCTCATGCCCGAGAAATAGTCCCAGGCTTTGTTATATTCCTGCACGTGCTCCAGGCAGAACCAGAAATAATCGTTTCCTTCCCGCGCCTTGGGGGCCTTGTATTCGCCCTCGCAGGCGCAGCCCGGCATGTCGCAGGCGCGCCGGACGGGCTTTCTGCTCTCGGCATCCGCGAATTCGGGCGAGCGGGGTTTCAGGTGTATTTTTGGCATCTTTTTAAATTATGATGGTTTGCACGGAAACACACAACATTTCAGGATGGTCCATGACGGAAACGCCGGTTGCACATACCATGCGGGCCATGCTGGAACAAGCGCTTGCCCCCGAAAAGCTTGAAATCCGCGATGACAGCCATCGCCATATCGGGCATGCCGGCCATGACGGACGGGGGGAAAGTCATTTTCACATCACAATCGTTTCAGAACGCTTCCGGGGCATCGGCCCCGCCGCACGCCATCGTATGGTTTACGGGGCGCTCGGCGACCTACTAAATACTAGGATTCATGCCTTATCTATCAAGGCCATGGCTCCTCAAGAAAAAGTTCCATAAAATAGTATAAATTGCACAAAAAAATTAATTACACTTAGAAGTTGCAAAAAAAGTTGTTTTGCCTAAAAATCCCTGCATGTGTGTGTCAAGCTGAAGTGGGGACATTCGATCATGGGAATGCTTAGTCTGGAAGGTATGGACGGCCTTAAAAAAAGCAGCCTAGTAAGCCGGAATATCACGGTGGTGGGACGCCGGACCTCCGTCAGGCTGGAACCGGAAATGTGGAACGCCCTGCGTGAAATATCCAAGCGGGAACAATGCAGTATCCATGATATCTCTTCCCTGATCCAGCTTCGCAAAAATCCCGCCACGTCTCTGACGGCGGCGATCAGGGTGTTTCTGATGCTTTATTATCGTGCGGCGGCGACCGAGGACGGGCATATCCGGGCAGGGCACGGCAATTTCGACAATATGATCCAGCGGGCGCGCATGACGTCCGACATGCTGCGCCGGCCGGTCACGCCGCAGGCCGCGTCGGCCATGCAGCGCGCGGCGATGAATTAACCTGAACGATGGCGATGGGATTAAGCCGCGCGGCCCATTTCGATAAATTTGTCGTAGCGGCGGGAGAGCAGTTTGCCGCCGTCCCAGGGCGTCAGTTCCTTCAGCGCTTTTTCGAGGCGGAGGGCCACTGTCTCCATTGTTTCCTCGCGCCGCCTGTGCGCGCCGCCGATGGGTTCCGGAATGATGCCGTCGATCAGTTTCAGTTCGTACAGATCCTGCGCGGTGAGTTTCAGGGCCGCGGAGGCATCGTTGGCATGCGCTGCGCTGCGCCACAGGATGGACGCGCAGCCTTCCGGTGAAATGACCGAATAAATGGCGTGCTCAAGCATGTAAATGCGGTCGGCGGCGGCGATGGCGATGGCGCCGCCCGATCCGCCTTCGCCGATGACGATTGAGATGATCGGGACCTGGACCTGCAGGCAGGTTTCGATGGAGCGGGCGATGGCCTCGGCCTGGCCGCGTTCTTCGGCGCCGACGCCTGGATAGGCGCCTGCTGTGTCGACCAGGGTGATGATTGGCAGCTGGAACTGGTCCGCCATTTTCATCAGGCGCTGCGCTTTCCGGTATCCTTCGGGACGCGCCATGCCGAAATTATGGCGGATGCGGCTCTCCGTATCGCTGCCTTTTTCATGCCCGATGATGACGCAGGAGCGCCCGCGAAACCGTCCAAGGCCGCCAACAAGCGCATGGTCTTCGCCAAAGGTGCGGTCGCCCGCCAGCGGGGTGAAATCCTCGATCAGGGCTTTGACGTAGTCGGTGAAATGGGGGCGTTCCTGATGGCGCGCCACCTGGACTTTCTGTTGCGGGGTCAGCTTGCTGTAAGTCTGTTTTAGCAGGCGGTCGGCCTTGCCCTGCATTTTGGAAATCTCATCGGCGATATTCAGCGAGCCTTCGCTGCTGACATTGCGCAGCTCCTCGATTTTTGCTTCGAGTTCGAGAATGGGTTTTTCAAAGTCCAGTTTGCTCATAGTGCCGTTTCTACTGCCTCACAAAAGAATATCCCGGCTTGGGGCCGGGATGACTCTATAAAAGGATAACGATCAGCGCGTGGCGTTTTTCCGGGCGAGGGGATGCTTTTCCTCGACGGTCTGCTTTGCTTTGTCGCCCACGATATGGGTATAGATCTGGGTCGTGGCGATATCCGCATGGCCTAGCATTTTCTGGACCGAACGCAGGTCGGCGCCGCGGCTCAACAGATGGGTCGCGAAAGCATGACGCAGGACATGAGGGCTGACGCGTCCGGCCTCGATTTCGGCATTGTCGGCCAGGTCTTTCAGAAGCTGGGCGAAACGCTGACGGGTCAGGTGGCCGCTTTCGGATGTGCGCGACGGGAAAACCCATTGTGCCTGATCACCCTTGTCGTCCGCCGCGATGAAAGTCGAGCGCACGGCCAGATAATTCATGATCGCTTTCTGGGCCGGTTCCGTCAGCGGCACCATGCGCTCCCGCCCGCCTTTGCCGGCGACCATCAGGAACTGGGTGTCTTCACCGATCGCCGAAAGAGGCAGGCCGACCAGTTCGGAGACGCGCAGGCCGGTCGCATACAGCATCTCCAGCAGGCAGACGAGGCGGATATTGTCCGCTCCGCCAGTTCCGGCGGCAGATTTGATCAGGACATCCACTTCCGACTCGCTCAGAGTCTTGGGCAGGGTACGGACCTGTTTCGGACTGTCGATTGCCGTCGTCGGATCGTCCTTGCGGATATTTTCGGAAACCAGATACCGGTAATACTGGCGCAGGGCCGAAAGACGGCGCGCCACGGTCCGGGTCGCGATCTGCGAACTGTTCTGGCCTTTGGTATGGATCTTTGCGCCGAGATCTTCGAGATAGGATTTGATTTCGGCCGGAGAGGCGTCAACGATCTCTTTTTTGAATTTATTACGCAGGTACAGGCTGAAATCCGCAAGATCGCGCCAGTAGGCCTGGCGCGTGTTCATAGCCGCGCCACGCTCGGTCGTCAGCATATCTAGAAACGAATCGACCAAAGGATGCAACTTTGGCTTCGGCATAGCCGGGCGACCTGGACGGGCCATAAACGTAGTCTCCTTTTTCAATGACTTAATCCCAGGATGACCTCAGTGGCCAGCGCCCGGGCTTCTTTAGTCAACCCCACAGTCTTCCATCCGCCGATTATCTCCTGCAACAAACCGGGGTTAACGGAACCGGGTTGCGCCCCCTGGAGAGCGATGGCACTCAACAATATGGACTCGCCCAGCCTTTTTTCTTGGAATGCAAGGCTGAGGCGGCCTGTCAAGTCACTAGAAGGCATTACATAATCTGCATTCCGTGTCAAGTCGATTAGTTTTTCATAAGCTTCGGCGGAGGTATAATTATGTAATTTATTGGTTTTGTCAAGTTTCTCGTAAGCCGCAGAAATCAGGGTTTTTTCTAATGGCGACAGCTTCCCAAAAAGATTTTGCAGTGCCGCAATATTAACCTTCGATTCTGTGGATAGATCGCTGTTCAGTTCAGCGGCTATGAATAACAACAGCGAATTGCGGTCGCTGACGCCCTGCGACAATCGGTTGAGCCAGGCTGGCGGCACGGTGCGGCTCGTTGCCAGCATGATTCGGACGGCGTCCGCGGTCATGTCCTGCGAAAAAGACGCGGGATCCGCGGCGGTCAGCATGTCGGCGAAGGGGGTGAGGGCGTACGCGCCGCCATAGCTGCGCCCGAGAGACAGCGCGCCTGCCAGCATGGCCGATTGCTCGGGACCGGGGTCCGTGTTGGTCGCCAAGCGGTAGAAAGTCGCCATCTGGCGCCAGCCGACGGGCTTTTCCCGCGTGTTGTTCTTGAACAGGTCGTATTCTTCCTGAATGGCTGAAACCGGTTTCAGGCCATAGGACGCAGCGCGCGCAAGCACCGTGAAATGCATGCTTTCATTGATGCTGCGGTTGCCTAGAACGACGCCGAAAGTGGCGGGCGATACCGGCGCCCTGCCGTTAAAGCGAAAGCGGTCGAAGACAAAGGCTTCGTTGGTCTGCAGCGCCGCCCGTTCGATAGGGCTCAAGGCCTCGATGTCTTCCTGGCTGCGGACGCTGTACATGAAGTTTTTTCTTCGCGAAAGCTGCTCCAGTATCTTGCTGCCGCTGCCGCCGAGATCGATATCGTTGACCTCAAGGCCGGCATGGTCGGGGACAATGCCCTTTCGCGGCACCAGGCGCCCCATGGCGACATCGCAGACGGCGTTCAGGGTCTGCCAGAACTCCAGTTCGCCGAAACGGTTCATGACCGTGCGCGTTTCCAGGCAGCCAAGCGATCCCTTGCCGCCCTGCATCATGCTCAGAACGCCCGCACGGGCCAGCTTCTCATGATAAGGCTCGTCCACGATCTGGCTGTAAAGCTTGATGGCTTCCTGATAAAGGCCCATCTGCTCCAGCTTCTCAAGCCGTACGGTCAGCATATCGCGTCCCGGTTCCGGCCTGTTGCCGTTGCGGTTGAAATAATCCGACTTGGCGCTGGTCAGATACAGGCGGCGCAGCAGGTCCTGGACGATGGGAAAATAGGTGATGCGCGGCGCTTCCAGCATGCGCGCGGTAATGAAATCCCTGTCGGAACCGTACCAGACGTCTTCGCCCAGGCCGCCGCCCACGCCTTCGTCGATCAGCCCGATAGGCTCGATCTCGCTGAAATCCTGGCGCAATGTGCCGGGCGCTTCCGGTTCGGGGGCAAGAACAGGGGCAGGATCAGCTTTGGATGGCGGCCTTTCAGCTGCGGTGGAATGCTCTTTCGGCGGTCTGTTATTGAGTTTAGGCGCTTCCGGCGCTTCGTTGGAGATGGGCGAGCTTCCCGCCATCCGGTCGTCGTCCGACCGCGTCGCTTCCTCCGTACGGGTCGATGCGGAAACGGCCTCGGCGCTTGCGGCTGTCAGAATGCCGGCCAGCGCCGCCGTCAGCAGCAATGTGCGGTTAAGGCGCTGCATGATCGAAAAAACGTTCGGTTGAAATGGTTTTTACAACGTCCTTCTGTTGCACCGGCACGTCGGTCAGCGCGATATATAGAAAGGCCGCAACCAGCGCCAGCACGGCGGCTGGCAGGACGAATTTGAAAATCTTCATAGGATGGATCCGGTTCGCATGGCGTCTAAAGCAAGTTTCAAGGCTATCCCATGCGGCCATTGAATTCAATCGGAAAGGATTGAAATTTTTAGCTTTCTCGGGCATAAGCAACGCTATGAATACAGCGATTGACAGCCATGCCGCCGAAACGATCCGGTCGCGGCTGGACAGGCCGGTCGTTCTGATCGGCATGATGGGGGCGGGGAAAAGCAGGCTGGGCCGGATGCTGGCGGACGCGCTCGATCTTCCCTTTTCCGATTCGGACGATGAAATCGAAAAGGCGGCGGGCTGCTCCATTCCCGATATTTTCGAGCGCTACGGCGAGGCCTTTTTCCGTGACCGCGAACGGCGGATCCTGCAGCGCCTGGTCGGCGACGGGCCGAGAATCATCGCGGCTGGCGGCGGCGCTGTGATGCAGCCGGATACGGCGGAGACGATCTGGGCAAAAGCGATATCGATCTGGATTCGCGCCGAACTTTCCGTCCTGGTCGAACGCACGGCGCGCAACGCCAACCGGCCTTTGCTGAAACACGGAAACGCCGAGGAAATCCTGTCCGGCCTGTCGGCCATCCGCGAGCCTGTCTATGCCCGGGCCGATATCGTCGTCGACAGCCATAACGGCCCGGCGGGCCCTGTCCTGAGCATGGCGCTGCAGCGTCTCGGCCAGTTTTTGCAGGAGAAGACGTCATGAACCTCAAGACTCTGAACGTCGGTCTCGGCGAACGGTCCTATACCATTTCCATCGGCCCGGGATTGTTGCAGAATCCTGAAAAGCACCTGCCGTTTTCCCTTAAGGATAAAACGGCCTTCGTGCTCACGGACGACAACATCCGCGATGTTCACGGGCGCCCTTTATGCGCCGCCTTGTCGAAAGCGGGCGCGCGTTCGGTGGAGATGCTGTCCTTGCCGCCGGGCGAGCAGACGAAATGCTACGCGCGGCTGGAACAGACGCTGGACTGGCTGCTCGACCATCGCCCTGACCGGAAATCCATCCTGTTTGCGGTCGGCGGCGGCGTGATCGGCGACCTCGGCGGCGTGACGGCGTCGCTGGTCCTTCGCGGCATTCCTTTCGTACAGATCCCGACATCGCTCCTGGCCCAGGTGGACAGTTCTGTCGGCGGCAAGACGGGGATAAACACACGCCACGGCAAAAACCTGGTAGGGGCCTTTTACCAGCCGCAGGCCGTCCTCTGCGACCTCGACGCCCTGAAGACCCTGCCGCGCCGGGAAATCCTGGCGGGATACGCGGAAATCGTAAAATACGGCCTGCTCGGCGACGCCGGGTTTTTTGACTGGCTGGAGCAGGCGGGCGAAAAAGTCTGCGCGCTCGACCATGACAGTGTCGCCCGCGCGGTCGAAACCTCCTGCCGCATGAAGGCGGACATCGTCGCGCAGGATGAGCGTGAATCGGGCGTCCGCGCTTTGTTGAATCTCGGCCATACGTTCGGCCACGCGCTCGAAGCCGAAGCGCGCTTCGACGGGCGCCTGCTTCACGGCGAAGCGGTCGCCATCGGCACCGTGCTGGCTTTCCAGCTTTCCGTCCGGCGCGGCCATTGCCCTGGGGAGGCGCTCGCACGAATCGAACGCCACTTTAAACAGGTCGGCCTTCCGACCCGCATCGGGGACATAGCGCCGCCCCTGCAGTGCAGCGCCGAAAACCTGGTGGCGCATATGGATCACGATAAAAAGGCCGAGGGCGGCCGCCCCGTATTCATCGTTGCCGACGATATCGGAAAAACCCGCGTCGACCGGGCCGTCGATCTGGATGACGTGCGTGCCGTGCTTGTGGAGTCAATGCAGTCTTTGAGGATTTGAAGACATGGGAATTATCGCCTCGATCATCATCATAGCCGTTCTTCTCTGCTGCTCGGCCTTTTTCGCGGGATCGGAAACAGCGCTGACCGCATCGTCCGGCGCGCGGATGCACAGCCTGGAAAAACAGGGCGACAGGCGCGCGCGGATGGTAAACCGTATCCGGGTGAACAAGGAACAGATGATCGGTTCGCTTCTTCTGGGCAACACGCTGGTCAATATCCTCGCTTCCGCGCTGGCCACCAGCACCATGATCAAGATCTTCGGGGAGCCGGAGGGCGTTTTGTACGCAACGGTCATCATCACCGTCGTCGTGCTTATTTTTGCCGAAGTCCTTCCCAAGACTTACGCGTTCCACCACGCCGACCGCATGGCCATGATCCTGGCGCGCCCCGTGCGCGTCTTTATCGCGGCGATGCTGCCGGTCACCAGCACCATTTCCTGGATCGTGCGGTTCATTCTGCGCATATTCGGCGCCGATCCGGGCAACACGCATATCGGCGCCGATTTCGAGGCTTTGCGCGGCGCCATCGAACTGCACCGCGGGCCCGAGGAGATGGTGGACCAGCAGCGGGCGATGCTGCGTTCGATCCTCGACCTCCAGGAAGTCGAGGTCGGGCGCATCATGACCCACCGCAACAAGATCGAGGCCATCGACGCGGCGGAGCCGCTGGCCAGGATCGTGCAGAAAGTGCTGGAAAGCCCCTATACGCGCATGCCTTTGTGGAAGGACGATCCGGACAATATCGTCGGGGTCGTCCATGCCAAATCCCTGTTGCAGGAGATGCAGGCGCATGGCGGCCGTGTCGACAGCATCGATATTTCCGCGCTTGCCACAGAACCCTGGTTCGTGCCGAACACCACCAGCCTCGCCGACCAGCTTCAGGCCTTCCGCGAGCGGCGGGAGCATTTCGCGCTGGTGGTCGACGAATACGGCACGCTGATGGGCATGGTGACTCTGGAGGATATCCTTGAGGAGATCGTCGGAGAGATCGACGACGAGTTGGACGAGACCGTAACGGGCGTGCGCAGGCAGCCCAACGGCGCTTATATGGTCGACGGCACGGTCACGATCCGCGACCTGAAACGCGAATTCGAATGGGAACTGCCGGATGAGGATTATTCGACCATTGCCGGCCTGATCCTGCACGAAGCCCAGATGGTGCCCGAACCCGGTCAGTCGTTTACATTCTTCGGCTTCCGTTTCGACGTGGTCAGGCGGCAGCGTAACCAGATCACGCAGGTGCGGGTGACGCCGCCTGCGAAGAAAACCGCGAACGGAAAAACAAAAGGGGAAGCATAATGGTCGCCATCACAGTCGATTATACCGGGTCTCTGCGCTGCAAAGCCGTGCACGGGCCGTCGGGAACGGAACTCATCACCGACGCCCCCGCGGATAATGGCGGAAACGCGGAAAGCTTTTCACCGACCGACCTGACCGCGACGTCTCTGCTGTCCTGCATCATGACGACGATGGCGATCTACGCGCAACGGCACGGCGTCGACCTGAAAGGCATGAGCGGTCGCGCCGAAAAAGTCATGGCGGCCAGCCCCCGCCGGATCGGGGCCGTCACCATGACCATCGATATGCCGCTGCCGGAAAGCCATCCTCTGGTCGCGGGCCTGAAAGCCGCCGCTCTCGGCTGCCCCGTGCATCACACTTTGCATCCGGATACTCAGATGCCGATTATGTGGAAATGGTCAAGCTCTTAAAGTTGACATAATATAAATTAATAGATATATTACTTTAAACTTTAAGGGGGGCAAATGTCCTATAGGCTTGTTATTGCGCGCCATGGCGAAGTTCCCGACGATACGGATTATTTGACGTCACTTGGGTTGTCGCAAGCATTTCATGTTGCCGATGAACTTTTCTACGCACAACTTAATCCAAAAACCATTCTTTATTCCCCATTATGCCGCACCTTTCAGACGGCTAACGGACTTAAAGACGCTTTTGATCGCAAAGGAGTGCGTGATATCACGCTGTCGCCTGCAGAATGGTTGAGAGACCGGGCCGCCCCGGAGATGGTTCGAGAACTTGGAAATTTAAGCGACGGTACGGTTGTCGTAACCCATTACAGAGAAATGATGGAGTTGGCGTCTTACTGGGGTATAGAGCGGAAACCGGGCTTTGGGGAAGCTTGGATTTTAAAGGCCGATAGCGCGAGCGATTTTAATGCTCCCGGAATGCCTGAAATCACAATTGTTTCAAATTATGGATGATTGTCTTTTGCCTGCTATCGTCTTTATTGCGATAAACAGATGCAGGACTCTTTATAAATTTAATGATTATTTGTATCTCTGAGCAGCTTCACGGCCATATCCGTTTATGCTCAGTACACCGGGCATGGCCGTAAATCTTGGCTGGAGAATTTTGAAAGCCGTTAAGCCAGCTTCCCATGGCAATATTTGTATTTCTTTCCCGATCCGCACGGGCAGGGTGCGTTACGCGGTGTGACGGCGGCCCATGTTTCCGGGTCCTGCTGATCGAATGATTTGCGCACCGTCTTGCCTGGGATGGGGCTTTCGCGCCGGTCGCCCAGGTCGTGCACGTTGTCCGCGCCCGCCAGCGCGGGGTCCTGCCGGGTTTCGTGCATTTCGCCCTTCGGCTGGCGCGATATGAACAGATCTTCGGCGGGCGAGGCGACGTTGAATTCGACGAGGCTCAGGGTCTGGGTCACGTTCTCGCGCAGATGGTTCAGCATCATCTCGAACATCTGGAACGCCTCGGTCTTGTATTCGTTCAGCGGGTCGCGCTGGCCGAAAGCGCGCAGGTTGATGCCCTGGCGCAGATGGTCGAGGTTCAGCAGGTGTTCCTTCCAGTGCTGGTCGAGCGCCTGGAGCACCATCGCCTTTTCAAGGCGGCGGAAACTCTGGGGCCCGGCATTGGCCGCCTTTTCGGCGATCTTGCGGTCCGAGGCGTCGGTGATGCGTTCCATGATTTCGGCATCCGCGATCCCTTCCTCCTTCGCCCACTGGTCGATAGGAAGGTCGAGATTCAAAACGCGCAAGGTCTCGCTTTTCAGGGTCTCGATATCCCACTGTTCTGCGTAGGTGCGTGGCGGAATGCAGCGGGCGACCAGGTCGTTGACGATCGAATGGCGCATGTCCTTGACCAGTTCGCCGACCTCGTCGAGATCCATGATCTCGCGGCGCTGTTCATAGACGACCTTGCGCTGGTCGTTCATGACGTTGTCGAATTTCAAAAGGTTTTTACGGATCTCGAAGTTCTGGGTCTCGACCCGCGCCTGCGCGCGCTCCAGCGCCCGGCTGATCCAGGGATGGGTCAGGGCCTCGCCTTCGCGAAGACCGATGGTCTTGTTCCCGAGCAGCATTTCCATCTTGTCCGATCCGAAGATGCGCATCAGGTCGTCTTCGAGCGACAGGAAGAAAATGGATGCGCCGGGATCGCCCTGGCGGCCCGAACGGCCGCGCAGCTGGTTGTCGATCCGGCGCGATTCATGGCGTTCCGTGCCGATGACGAACAGCCCCCCGGACTGGCGCACCAGTTCGCTGTCCCGTTCCACTTCCTGCTGGATGATGGCGGCGGCGCGGGCTTTTTCGCCCTCGGGCCAGCTGGGATCGATATCGTGTTCCAGCCGCATGTCGAGGTTGCCGCCCAGTTTGATGTCGGTGCCGCGCCCCGCCATGTTGGTAGCGATGGTGACGGCGCCGGGGCGGCCCGCCTGCGACACGATATAGGCTTCTTTTTCGTGATAACGGGCGTTCAGGACCTCGTGGCGGATTTTCTTGCGGGTCAGCAGTTCCGACAGCCTTTCCGATTTGTCGATCGACGTCGTGCCGACCAGGACGGGCTGGTTGCGCTCCCTGCAGGCCTCGATCTGCGCGACGATGGCTTCGTCTTTTTCGCGCAGGGATTTATGGATCTTGTCGTCATGGTCGATCCGCGACACCTTGACGTTGGTGGGCACTTCGACGACGCCGAGTCTATAGATTTCCGCGAATTCCGCGGCTTCGGTCAGGGCCGTGCCGGTCATGCCTGCCAGTTTCGGATACATCCGGAAATAGTTCTGAAAGGTGATCGAGGCGAGCGTCTGGTTCTCGTTCTGGATCTTGACGCGCTCTTTCGCCTCAAGCGCCTGGTGCAGGCCTTCGGAAAAGCGGCGGCCTTCCATCATCCTGCCGGTGAATTCGTCGATGATGATGACCTTGTTGTCCTTCACGATGTAATCGGTATCGCGGTTGAACAGCTTGTGCGCGCGCAACGCCTGGTTCACGTGGTGGACGACGGCGATGTTATGCGCGTCGTACAGGCTGCCTTCGGCCAGAAGCCCGGCGGCGCGCACCAGCTGCTCGACATGTTCGGTGCCGTCTTCGGTCAGGGTGACGGTCTTCATCTTCTCGTCGACTTCGAAATCATGCGCTTCAAGGCGCGGAATGACCTCGTTGACGGCGACATAAAGGTCGGAGGAATCCTCCGAAGGTCCGGAAATGATCAGGGGCGTCCGCGCCTCGTCGATCAGGATCGAATCGACCTCGTCGACGATGGCGAAATTGAAGGGCCGCTGGACCATCGCGTCCAGCTGGTATTTCATATTGTCGCGCAGATAGTCGAAACCGAACTCGTTGTTGGTGCCGTATGTGATGTCCGCCGCATAAGCCTGCTTGCGTTCCTGGTCCGAAAGATCGTGGACGATGCATCCCACGCTCATGCCCAGGAAATTGTAGACGCGGCCCATCCAGGCGGAGTCGCGCTGCGCCAGGTAGTCGTTGACGGTGACGACATGGACGCCCTTGCCCGACAGGGCGTTCAGATAGACGGGCAGGGTGGCGACCAGTGTCTTGCCTTCCCCCGTCTTCATTTCCGCGATCTTGCCATTATGGAGGACCATGCCGCCGACCAGCTGCACATCGAAATGGCGCTGGCCCAGCGCGCGTTTCGCCCCTTCGCGGACGACCGCGAAGGCCTCGTAAGCGATATCGTCGAGCGTTTCGCCTTTCGCCAGGCGTTCGCGCAGCAGCGGCGTCTGGGCGCGCAGGTCGTCGTCGCTCATCGCCTGGAAGCGCGGTTCCAGCGCGTTGATCGGCGCGACATGCCTGAACAAGCCTTTCAGCTGGCGGTCATTGGACGATCCGAAAATCTTCGTGGCAAGCTTAAGCAACATTACACCTCTGGCGATTATGCCAGTCTGATATAAGCCGCAAGCGGGGTGGCGTCAATAAAAGCGTTGCGGCGGCTCTGTCTTTAAGAAAACGCTTTATTCGGCCCATGCGCGGGGGTAGATTGGCGCTTGACCTGTCCGAATCGTCCGGCGGGCTCTTTCGTTCGACACTTTGGGGATTATATCCATGAAATTTACCGCCATAGGAAAAACCGCCACGACGGCTGTCGCCCTGTTGCTTCTGTCTGCCGCCGCCATTCCGTCCGTCCGCGCCGCAGAAGAATCGAAACCCGCTGAAACAGCCGCTGCCGCGCCCGCCGCAGCGCCGGCTGTGACCATCAAGGACCCGAATGCCAACCCTGTCGTCGCCACGGTCGACGGCAAGGACATCCTGCGCGGTGACGTGCTTGAGTTCATCAAGCAGCAGCCCGAACAGATCCGCCAGATGCCCACCATGAACATTTTCCCCCTGGCCCAGGAACAACTGGTGCTGAACAGCATCGTCAGCGCCAAAGCCGACAAGGCGGGCATTGCCGACGACAAGGAAGTCACCGCTCTGATCGCCCAGGCGAAGGAACAGATCATCCGCAACGTTTTCCTGGAACGCCAGGTCAAGGCGCAGATGACGGACAAGAAGCTGCGCGACGCTTATAAAAAAGTCACGGACAGCCTGAAAAACGTCGAGGAAGTGAAAGCCCGCCATATCCTGGTCGATTCCGAGGACAAGGCGAAGGAGATCATCGCCCAGCTGGATAAAAAGACGCCCTTCGAGCAACTGGCCAAGGACAATTCGAAAGATCCGAACGCCGCCCAGGGTGGCGAACTGGGCTATTTCGCCAAGAACGAAATGGTGCCTGAATTCGCCGATGCCGCTTTCGCGCTGAAAAAAGGCCAGCACACGGAGACCCCTGTCAAAACGCAGTTCGGATGGCACATTATCGAAGTGGAAGACCGCCGCAAGCGCGCCGCGCCTAAATTCGAAGACGTCAAGCCGCAACTGGAGGCCCAGGTGCGCCAGGATATCGTGACCAGCATGGTCAAGGACTGGCAGAAAGACGCGAAAATCCAGACCTTCGACATCAACGGCGAACCGGTCAAGGAAACCAAGTCGAACTGATCGTTCGGCCTTTGAAAAAAGCCGCGGTTTGTACCGCGGCTTTTTCGTTTCAGCTTTTCTCATTTACGCGCTAGACCATGGCAGTGGTTACATTCGTTCAGAAACATGTCGGTTGCGCCGAAGCCTTGGATTTGCCGCCGCCGCATAATACGCAAAAGAGAATCGTCCTTGTGGCCGCTGCCGCTCTGGTCGATACGGACGGGCGCGTGTTGCTGGCGCAGCGGCCCGCGGGAAAGCCGATGGCCGGCCTGTGGGAATTTCCCGGCGGCAAGGTGAAGGAAGGCGAAACGCCCGAATACGCCCTGATGCGAGAACTGGAAGAGGAAACCGGCATTATCACGCGCCCCTGCTGCTTTACACCCGTGGCTTTTGCGTCGCATGCCTATGACGACTTCCATCTGCTGATGCCCCTGTTCGCCTGCAGGGTCTGGAAAGGCATTCCCCAGGCGCGGGAAGGGCAGTCTTTCAAGTGGCTGAAGCCCGTCGAAATGTTCGGGCTGCCGATGCCGGAAGCGGACGTGCCGCTGGTGGCGCAGTTGCAGGCTGTTTTATAGCGGCGCAATTCGTCGACGATCGCAACTTCGCAATCTTCATCTTTTCCTCTATCATTTCCCGATGTCCTTTACCGTCTACGACATCCGGAATTTTTACCAGGCCCGCGCGGGCAGGCTGGTGCGCCGGCTGCTTACCGACCACATCCGCCAGTTCTGGCCGGAGGCGAAGGGGTTATCCGTTCTGGGGGCCGGTTATGCCGCACCGTTCCTGAAAAGTTTCGACGGCGAGGCGGCGCGTGTCCATGCGCTGATGCCCGACACGCTCGGCGTCCATCAATGGCCGGAGGAAGGGCAGGGCCGCGTCGCCCTCGCGGCGGAGGCGGACTGGCCGTTCGAGACGGAATCCGTGGACAGGATCGTCATGGTCCATTCTCTTGAGCACGCGGATAAGCCGGAGGCCCTGTTGCAGGAGGCTTGGCGCGTCCTGAAAAGCAACGGGCGGCTTCTCCTGATCGTGCCGCACCGCAGGGGGCTGTGGGCGCGGGCCGACTGGACGCCGTTCGGGCACGGCACGCCCTTTACCGCGGGCCAGGTGCGTCATTTGCTGCAGTCGGGCCTGTTCGTCAAGGAAAAATCCGACCGCGCGCTTTTCATGCCGCCGTTCCGGTCGTTTCTCGCGCTCCGCTCCGCCTATCAGTTCGAGGCGTTCGGCCGCTATTTTTTCCCCGGCCTGTGCGGCGTGTATATCGTCGAGGCGTCGAAACAGGTCTATGCCGGAATTACGGTGCAGGCCAAGGCGAACAAGCGGTCCCGCCGCATGGTACTGGCCGGTTCGCCCGCCGGCCAGGCCTGATGGTTTTCCTTTGATTTTAAAACGCCATAGCGGTATGACAAAGTCATGCCGGGACCTGTAGACGACCTCCGCCGCCAGATCGATACGCTCGATAACCAGCTTCATGACCTGCTCATGGAGCGGGCCGACCTTGTCCTGAAAATCGGCGAGGAAAAGCGCAAGAGCAAGGTTCAGGTGGTCCAGCCCGATCGCGAGGCGGTGATGATCCGCCGCCTCCTTTCCCGCCACAAGGGTCCGCTGCCCAAGGAAGCCATCGTGCGCATCTGGCGCGAACTGGTGGGCGCGGTGTCTTTGCTGCAGACCGGCCTGCGTGTCGTGGTGGCTGTCCCCGACGATCCGACCGGCCTCGGTTACTGGGACATGGCCAAGGATTATTTTTCCAGCGTCCTGCCGATGCAGAAGGTCACAAACCCGATGGCGGCGCTGAGCATGGTGCGCGAGGGCGAGGCGACCTTCGCCGTTGTTCCCTGGCCCTCCGACACCGAACAAAATCCCTGGTGGCGCTACCTGATGGACGAAGGCGGCGAACAGGCGATGCGAATCATGGCGCGCCTGCCTCTCGGCGATCGCAGCCGGGCAGGGGCCAACCCTGAATTTCGTGCTTTGGTCGTGGCCCGCGTGCGTTACGACACGTCCGGCGACGACCGCTCGTTCCTGGCGCTGGAAGTGAACCAGAGCGTCAGCCGCGCGCGTATCGTCGACCGCGCCAAGGAATTCGGCCTGACCGCCCGCAGCCTGTACAGCCACGACGTCCGCGACGGGCGTCATACGCTTCATCTGCTGGAAGTCGAGACTTACATCGCTCCGGACGATGAAAACCTGAAAGCGTTGCTGCAAAAACTCGAATCGGCGGACGGCAAATGCATCTGCGTCGGCGGTTATCCCATACCGCCCGTTTATGACGACAAGGTCGGAAAAAACGCTGCGCCGTCCGTGGAAAGCAAGAAACCCGCGGTTGCCTGAAGCCGGCTGCCCGGCGACCCTTATAATTCTTTTACAGGTCTCCGCTTCGTCCGGCCTTCCATCCACCATGCCCCGATCAGCAGGCCCAGCAGGCCGATGGCCCAGGCCCACATCGGCAGAAGAGGGCGCTCGACAACGCCTGTCACATTGAAGCTGTCGCTTGACCGCAACCCGATCCAGTTCCGCCCGCCATAGGACCGGCCCGGCGGCAGGAGGCGGACGTCCGGCGCTTTCGTGTCGGCCAGCCACAGCGTCGTCCCGTGCGTCGCTTCGACGGCGGGCGCCAGGAGGTCGGGCGTCGTCACCACGCCCCGTAGCTCCGGGGGGTTGAGATCGCCGTTGACGGCAAAACGGTCGCGGTCGCCCTCGCTCACCGTGTAAATCCCCAGCTGAGTAGCCGCGATCCGCGCCTGCAGCATGCCGTTATCGGCGGGTTTCAGCGCGACCGCCTCGGTCTTTCCGTTGGGCGCCGTGACCTTGACGTCGATGGGTTTGTCGCCGAGCGTGCGGCGGCTGATCGCAAGGTCGCCGTTTTCGATGCGCGCATCGAGCGCGTCCTCTTCCAGTTCAGGTTCCTTCATCAGCCAGTGGGCGAGGCGGCGCAGCAATTCGGCATTCGGCCCCCCGCCGTCATAGCCGCGCGACCACAGCCAGATCTGGTCGCTGGCGAGCTGCGCCACGCGGCCCTTGCCGACATGGTCGAGAATCAGCAGCGGATGGTCGCCGATACCCTTCATGAGCACTTCTCCGCTTTTCGGCGTCACGGCGACCTGGCGCATCCACTGGCCCCACGGCCTCGTCTTTCCATCCTCGCCCTGCCAATGCAGATCCTGCGTCACGGGATGTCTGCCGCCGGCGTCCGTCAGCGCAGGGCGATAAGCCTGTTCCAGGACTTCGCCGGTCGGCGCGGCGGGCAGGATGTCCCTGATATCGGTGTTGTAAATGGATTCGTCGGTGACGAAGGACGGCCCGCTGGCTTCCAGCAGCGCACCCCCGTCCTGCACATACTTGACGATGTTGGCGAAGTAATGGCTGGGCAGGATGCGGTTCAGGCGGTAACGGTCGAAAATGATCAGGTCGAAATCGTACAGTTTCACTTCGAACAGCTGCTGGAACGGGAAAGCGATCAGCGCCAGCTCGTTCTGCGGGGTGGCGTCCAGCTTGTCCGGTTCGCGCAGGATCGTGAAGTGCACCAGGTCGACGCCGGGGTCGGAGGTCAGCATGTCGCGCCAGGTCCGTCCGCCGTTATGCGGCTGCCCCGAAACCAGCAGGACGCGCAGCCGGTCGCGCACGCCGTTGACGATCACCGGCGCGCGGTTATTGGCGGCGGTGATCTCGTTCTCCAGCGGCTCGGCCTCCAGGTCGAACACGTTCTGCCCGGCATGGTCGATGGTGACGACGGCTTCCTGAGGTTCGTTCAGCGGCACGGCTTTGTACGATTGCTTGCCGTTGCTGCGGATGATCACGGTGGCTGCGCCCTTTGCGCCCGACGTGTCCTCGACCCTGAATTTGATGGTTACCTGCTGCCCCACGATGCCGTAGGCGGGGGCTTCGGTGATGACAAGCTGGCGGTCCAGTTCTTTATGCTCGCCGGTCAGCAGGGCATGGACGGGGCCGTATTCTTTCAGCCGGGCCGGGTCGGACGGCACGTCATGCACTTGACCGTCGGTCAGCAGGATAACCCCCGCGCGGCGCGCCAGCGGCACGTCGACGAAAGCCTGGTCGGCGGCTTCGAACAGCCGCGTCTCGCGGGTCAGCCTGCTGCCGCCCGAAGGCGCGTCGACGACCCGCAGGTCGATCCTGCCGTTGCCTGCCAGCTTTGCTTTAAGTGCGGCCACCGCCGCGTCGGTCCGTTTCATGCGGTCGCCGTTATCCTGGCTCGGGGACCGGTCCGCGACGATGACGGCCGTATCCGGGACCGGCTCGCGTTGCTCCTCCACCAGCGAAGGGTTGAGAAACAGCAGAAGGAAAGCCGCAAGGCACAGGCCGCGCCAGAGCAACCCGCGCCGGTAGAACAGGATGGAAAACAGCATCAGCGCCGCGCCTGCCATGGCGAGCGCCATCAGCCCGTTCTGGCTCGCCAGCGGCGAGAAATGGATGGTCAGCGATACGCCCGTCCCGTTCATCGCCCCAGCCTCTGCATGATTTCGGGCAGGTGAACCTGGTCCGCCTTATAGTTTCCGGTCAAGGCGTACATCATCAGGTTGACCCCGAATCGTCCCGCCATTTCCCGCTGCCGTTCGCCGCCGGCCAGCTGGAAAGAGGAATTGCCCAGCGCCGCCCAGGCGAAGGCCCAGTCGTTGCCGCCGACGATAACCGACGAAACGCCGTCGCGCCCGCTGGCGCTCTGGTCTTCGACCCAGATCGGGCCGCTTTCGAACCGCCCCGGCATCGAATCCATCAGATAAAAGCTTTTGGTCAGGACATGGTCCTTAGGCATCTGGATCAGCGGCGGGATGTTCAGGGAACCGGCGATGCGCTGTAACGCGCCGCCGGTCCGGTTGCCTGTGTCGAACAGAATGGTGCCGCCATGGTCGAGATAATCCTGCACCCGGCGCTGCGCCGCGGGCGACAGGCTTTGGGTCGCATCGGTGACGGGCCAGTAGATCAGCGGGAAAAACGCCAGCGTGTCATGGTCCGGGTCGACCGCAACCACGCCCGCCGGTTCGACCGAGGTGCGTTCGTTCAGAATCTGCACAAGACCCTCAAGGCCGGCCTGGGCCGTCGCGTCCACCGACGAATCGCCGCTGCGCACATAGGCCAGGTAAATCGCGCCGGCATATTTGACGTTATCGTCCTGCTGCGCCAGCGCCGGATGCGCCGTGCAGAGGGCAAAGACGAGGAGTGAAGCCCGCACCGCCCGCATGCGCCATCCCGCCTGCAGCACGATCATCGCCAGCCAGTCTGCAAAGAACAGCAGCAGGGCGGCGGCCAGCAATCCAGGCATCAGATCGCGCTCGTCCGCTTCGCCGTAGGTCAGCTGCGCCACGCCTGAAGGCAGGGATTCGAAAGCCCTCAACGTTGGCAGCTGCCCTCCGAGATTGAGGGCTTTGGTCAGGCCGGTCCGTCCGTAAATGCCGGGCGGATGGCGGGAATCGATCGCCTGCGTCTCAAGTCTGTCGGCCGGGATCGGCTCTGCCGTGGTATCCGGAGCGGTCAATGTCCCGAACCCGTCCAGCAGGCGCAGGGGCTGCAGGGCGCCGGTCCCCGATCCCGCCGCGCGCACGCCGGGCCCCGCCATATTGACGGTGCGGCGCAGGATCTGCACGAACAGGCCGGACAGGGCGAGGTCCGACCATGCGGGCGTCGCGGTGGTGTGGATCAGCACCAGCATCCCGCTGTCCAGCCGGTCGGCGGTGACGATGGGCGTGCCGTCTTCCAGCGCCGCCCAGGTTTTTTTGTCCATCCCGTCCACCGGTTCGGCGAGGATCTGCTGGCGCACGGTCAGGTCGGGCGGGATTTCAAGACCGCTGAACGGGCTGGTTTCGGGAAACGGTGCGATGTGCAGCGGTTTTTCCCATGTCAGCGCGCCGTTCAGCGCACGTCCGCCGCTGCGCAGCGGCACGGGCGTGAGAAAAGCCGGGCTTTGCGACATATTCGGCCCGGCGAACCGCAGCAGAAGCCCGCCCTTTTTGACCCAGGCTTCCAGCGCGTTCAGGTCGTCGGCGGGCAGCGCGCCGATATCGGGCAGAATGATGACGGCGGGCTTGGCCTTCAGAAGGTCCGGCACAGAACCGCTGCGTATATCGGCATAGGGCGAAAGGGCGCGGTTCAGGTAAAATCCCGCCTCGATCAGCGGGGCCTGGTCGGCATCGCCCTCTGATGACACGATGCCCACGGCCTTGCGGCCTTCCTGATCGTCGGAGAGAAGGACGCCGCCGGCGCCGGGCCGTCCCGACAGGCTGATGCGGCTGACCTGGCCCCGCAGGGATTCGGGCATGTCCAGCTTCACCTTGTTGGGCAGGTTCGCCGCGTCGAGCGTCATTTGGGCGATATCGATGATGCGCCCGCCCTGTCCGGCGGCCTGGATCGAAACCGGCACGCCGCTGGCGATGCCCGGTGGCGCGTCGAGATACGCTTCGACGTCCATCCCGCCATTGGGGACGGGCCGCAGCAGAAGCGGAAAACGTTCGGGGGGAGGGCGGTAAAAACTGAGGGCCCCCTGGCTTCGCAGGGCTTGGATCAGTGTGTCCGCGCCGCCACCGTCCTGCTGGCCGTGCGACAGGAAAAACGACGTGATAGCCCGCGATTCCCTGGGAAGCGTTCGAGCCGTCGCCGCGTAATCGGCAGGCCATGGCCGGGGCGTCAGGCCGCGCAGCAGGGCTTCCGCCGGCCCGCTGGCCATGGGCCCCGCCGCGATAGGCCGGGCCGATCCCGGCTCCGGGGCTGTGGTCATGACATAAAGCGGGCGGCGCTCCCGGGCCGCGCGCTCGGCGATTTCCGCCGCGGCCTGCATCGTCTGCGGCCAGTTGCGGGCCGCGGCCCAGCCGTTGTCCAGCACAATGCGCACCGGCCCGCTGCCGCTCAGCACGTCGCCTTCGTTCAGGATCGGGCGCGCGAGCGCGGTGATGATCAACGCGGCGGCCAGAAGCCGCATCAGCAGGATCCACCACGGTGTCTTTTTCGCCGTCTGTTCCTTCGGCACGATCCCGGCAAGGAACCGCGCCGCCGGAAAGGCGAGCCGGCGCGGCGCGGGCGGCGTGACGCGCAGCAGGAACCACAGGACGGGCAGGAAGGCGAGGCCCGCCAGGATCCAGGGATTGAGAAACGACAGCGCGCCCATCATAAGGCGCGCCCTTTCAACCCTTCGCCGCCGACGATGCGCCAGACGTCAAAAAGAGTCGCGGCGATGTCGCCGTCTGTCCGGTGCAGCAGCCACTGCCATTGATGGCGGCGGCACATCAGGCGCAGCGCCTCCATATGATCCTTCACGCGTTTGGTGTATTCGGCCCGCACCGATTCGACGTTCAGGACGTGGTGGTCCTGTTCTCCATCCATCTCCTCGAAGATCATGCGCCCGGAAAAGGGCAGGCTGATTTCGGCGGGGTCCAGAACCTGGATCATCAGGCCGTTCGGCGCGCGGGCGGCCAGCATGTCCATGCACCGGCGCGTCTCCTCGATATCCGCCAGGAAGTCGCCGATCAGTATGATGCTGGCGTTCGCGGGGATGCGCTGCACCGCCGGACGCGGCAGCGGGCCGCTTTCCATCCGCATCAGGTCTTCGCCCAGCATCTGCAGCGACGGCGCGTTGCGCCCCGGCCTGTGGCTGCCGTCCAGCAATCCCACCAGCTCCCCGCGCCGGGTCAGAAGCAGGCTGAGCGCCAGCGCCAGGACGATCGCGTCCGTGCGCTTATCGGGCAGGGCGGGGGCCGAACGGAAAGTCATGCCCTTGTCGTTCTGCACCCACAGCAGCGCGGTCTGCGCGGTCTGCCATTCCTTCTGGCGCACGAAAACGCGGTCGCCCTTGGCGGACTGGCGCCAGTCGATGTCTTGGGGCCTGTCGGACGGGTCGTAGTCGCGAAACTGCCAGAACCGTTCGCCCATGCCGGGCTTGCGCTGGCGATGGTCGCCGGACAACACGGCGGCGGCCGCTTTTTCGGAGGCGGCCAGCAGGTCCGGCAGGCTTGAGGCCGCCGCCTCTGCGCGGTGGCGAAGGGGAAGCCATGCGGGATGTTTGTGCGGCCTGGCAGTCATCGAAAACCCTTTGAGGTTATAAACCCTCGGTCAGGTCGTCCAGCACGTCGCGCAGCGTCACGCCGTCGGCGCGGGCCTGGTAGTTCAGGGCCATGCGGTGTTTCAGCACAGGCTCCGCAAGCTCAAGGACGTCTTCCGCCGACGGCGCGCTCCGCCCTTCGAGAAGCGCCTTGGCGCGGCTGGTCAGCATCAGGGCCTGCGACGCGCGCGGCCCCGGCGCCCAGTCCACATATTTATTCACGCTTTCCGGCGCTTCGGACCCCGGGCGGCCCCGGCGGACGAGGGTCAGGATCGTGTCCACGACGCCGTCGCCGACCGGCATGTCGCGCACCAGCGTCTGAAGGTCCAGCAGGTCTTCGATCTTTAAGACCGCGTTGACCGGTTCGGCCCTGTTGCTGGTGGTCGCCAGGATGACGTCGCGCTCCGCCTTGCGGTCGGGATAATCGATATCGATCTGCATCAGGAACCGGTCGAGCTGCGCTTCGGGCAGGGGGTAGGTGCCTTCCTGCTCGATCGGGTTCTGGGTCGCCAGCACGTGGAACGGTTTGGGCAGGTCATGCGGCTTGCCCGCCACGCTGACCATATGCTCCTGCATCGCCTGCAGCAGGGCGGATTGCGTGCGCGGGCTGGCGCGGTTGATTTCGTCGGCCATCAGGAACTGCGTGAAGATCGGGCCGCGGATGAACCGGAAAGACCGCCGCCCGTCCTCGCCTTCCTCCAGCACTTCCGAGCCGATGATGTCGGCGGGCATCAGGTCGGGCGTGCACTGGATGCGGTTCGAGGACAGGCCCATCACATGGGCCACCGTGTCGACCATCAGCGTCTTGGCGAGGCCCGGGACCCCGATCAAAAGGGCGTGGCCGCCGCTCATCAGGGTCATGAAAATACGATCGACGGCCTTGTCCTGGCCATAAATCCTTTTGCCGACTTCCTTGCGCGCCCTGGAAATCGCATCCGCCGCGTTTTTCAGCTTTTTATCCATGTCTGGTGACGTCCGGGACAGGCTCATCCTCTACCCCATTCTGGCGAGTTTCGTGTATGTTAAACTATAATACTCTAAACAGTTTGCCAGTGGGCTTCATAGACTAATCTTGGAGCCTCGCGGGCCTTACCAACAGGACGTTTGGAAAAATGGACCGCTCCGACGCCGTCATGACACTCGATGCCCCGGGCTGGAGCCAGGATCCGGCGGCGCGCCTTGTCATGTCCGTTCTGAACGGCGATGGCCCCGGACCCCGGGCCTTGTTCGTCGGCGGCAGCGTGCGCGACGCGGTTCTGGGGCGCGCCGTCGGCGATATCGACATCGCCACCCTCCATACGCCGGACCGGGTCATCGACCTGATGAGCGCGAAGGGGATTAAAACCGTGCCGACGGGGATCGACCACGGCACGGTTACGGCCGTCGTCGATGGCCGGCCGTTCGAGATCACCACGCTGCGCCGCGACGTCGAGACGTTCGGGCGCCGCGCCACCATCGCTTTTACCGAAGACTGGCGGCAGGACGCGGAGCGCCGCGATTTCACGATGAACACGCTGCTGGCCGATAGGGAGGGGCGCGTCTACGACCCGCTGGGCCAGGGGCTGGACGATCTGAAGGCGGGGCGCGTCGTCTTCGTGGGCGACCCCGCGACCCGGATCGCCGAGGACTATCTGCGCATCCTGCGCTTTTTCCGGTTCCACGCCGCCTATGGCCGCGGCATCCCTGACGCGGCGGCGCTGAACGCCTGTAAAGCCATGGCGGGTCATCTGTCCGGCCTGTCCCGCGAACGGGTGACGGCTGAATTCATGCGTATTCTGATGACGGAAGACCCGGCGGGAATCGTGGAAACCATGCTATCATGCGACTGCACGATGGATCTCGTCGCGCCCGGCTATACAACGGCGCGGCTGGCACGGCTTGCCGGCCTGCAGCGCCTCTATGACGCGCCTGAGGTCCTGACTCGTCTTCTTGTTCTGGCCGGAACCGGTCCGGATCGCCTGGAGATTGTGCGCAGCCGCCTGATTCTCGCAAAACGCGACTGGAACCGTCTCGAAGAGATCGAAAAATCGGCAAACGGACTGATAGCCACTTCTCAAGCGCTTGTTAAAAAAGCGATCTATCTTTACGGAAACGACGTCATCCTGCATGCGCTGTTGTTCATTGCGAGCGAGAACGCCGTGCCGGAAGACGCCATCGTCACGGCCCGCACCTGGCAGGCTCCGGTCTTTCCTTTGACAGGAGATGATCTTAAACAGGCCGGAATCCTGCAAGGCGAGGAATTAGGACGCTTGTTGAAAGAAATTGAAAACTGGTGGATAAAAAAAGACTTTCAGCCAAATTGCGCTGAAAGCCTTTCCTATTTGCAGACTTTAAAAAACAAATAAATCAGCCCACACGAGGAGTCCAGGGTCTGCTGTCCTCAATTCTGTGCATCACTTCTTCATGTGTCTGGGTGGTGCCACGATATCTTTCAAGATCGGCGGGATTTCCCGGCTCAAATCCCGGATCGGCTTTGATAGATATGCCACGCCCTGCATAGACTGCGAATGCACTTTTAGGCACCACGGGTCCCTGTACATCTGATGTTACGCGATTGCCATCATCTCTCGGACGTAGTTCATCCCTAAATTGAGCGCAATACGCTTCGTATCCCTCTGGACCGTTAGGAGTACCCATATCTGTGAAAATTGCAGCATTCCCTTTGTCCAGGACTACAGGCACAACATCATTAGGGGCGCCTTTATTATCCCTTTGCAATTCTTTTATGCGTCGATCAGTCATATCGGCCTCCTTCTAAATTAAGTTAGGATTTTACACACAATAAATAAATTTTGCATTGTAATTATTAAAAATCTTAATTTTAAGGATGTTGGGAATCGGAAAGCTATAACAAAACAGCCTGCTTGAAGCAGGCTGCGGTCGTGGATCAAGTTAAAAAACTTATCGGGGGTTAGGGCTCGGATTCCAGCCGGACGCAAGCAGACGGCCTCTGATGCTTTCAGCGTGAGCATCGTCAACCAATGCACCACCTTCGCCTTCCAGTCGAATTTTACCGACGATAACGGGGGGCGTTCCGCCATCGCTTGGAAATAAAGCATCAGCTGCCTTTTTAGGTTCTGGCGCTGTTTTGGGTTCGTTACTCATACAACACATCTCCTCATTCGTTGCGTTGCACAATTTATAGAGGATCAGGTCTTGCTAATGCACGATAAATATTCGGCTTATCCATTGATATTAAAGATAAAAATAACTTGCAAATATTCTCTGTAAGGCATAAGGTATGAGCTTGTTCCTGATTCCAGATCTCAAAAAAATCTTTGAACGGACTATTAAGGCCATTTCGCTTCCGGCGGCAGGGACATCAGGATCGCGTCCGTGTTGCCGCCTGTTTTCAGCCCGAACTGCGTGCCTCTGTCGTATAACAGGTTGAATTCGGCATAATGGCCGCGCAGCACCAACTGGCGCTCGCGCTGTTCCGCCGTCCACGGTTCGTGCATATGGCGGCGCACCAGGGTCGGATAGACGGCGAGGAAGGTCTCGCCCACATCGCGTGTGAAAGTGAAATCGGCTTCCTTGTTGCCGCTGTCCAGATAGTCGAAGAAGACGCCGCCGACGCCGCGGGCCTTGTTCCGGTGCGGAATGAAGAAATAGTCGTCGCACCATTTTTTGAATTTCGGATAATAGTCGAGGTTGTGCAGGTCGCAGCACGATTTGAGCGCCGTATGGAAATCCGCCGTGTCCTGATCGTCGGGAAACATCGGATTCAGGTCGGTGCCACCGCCGAACCAGCTGCGGTCGGTCACGATCATCCGCGTGTTCATATGGATGGCGGGGACCAGCGGGGACCGCATATGCGCGACCAGCGAGACGCCGCTGGCCCAGAACGCGCCGCCGTTTTCGGCCGCGCCCGGGATCTGCTGCCGGAATTCCTGGGAAAACGTGCCGTGGACGGTCGAGATGTTGACACCCACCTTTTCGAAGACGCGGCCGCGCATCGTCGCCATTTCGCCGCCGCCTTCGTTGCCGGCGCGGTCCCATGGCGTCCGCGCGAATCGTCCGGCGGGCAGGTCCGATGCGGCCTCGTCTTCGATGGATTCGAATGCTGCGCAGATGCGGTCGCGCAGTCCGGCGAACCAGGCGCTGGCCCGGACCTGGAGGTCTTCGGTCGAAGGAGCGGGGTCTGCCCGTTTCAAAGCGTTCTGCCTGCCATGCATGGGTTCCTTCTAGACTGGATCCGGTTGAAAATTCAAATCATTATTGTGTTGCATACATCATAAAACGCTTTGCCGCCTGGCTTCGCCCAGCACCATGGCGGCGGAAACGACCACGTTCAGCGAGCGCATGCCGGGCCGCATGGGGATGAAGATCCGGGCGTCGGCGGCCTGATGCACCTCGTCCGGCACGCCCGCGCTTTCGCGGCCCGCCAGCACGATATCGTCGGGCCCGAAGGCGAAAGCGGTATAGGGCAGGGCGGCTTTGGTGGTCATGAGCACCAGGCGGCCCTGACGGGCGGCAAGGAAAGCGTCCCATGACGTGTGCCGGGTCAGGGCGGCCGCTTCGTAGTAATCCATGGCGCTTTGTCTTATTTTGCGGTCGTCCCATGGAAACCCGCACGGCTCGATGATATCCAGCGGACAGCCCAGGCAGGCGCACAGCCGCATGGCGGCCCCGACGTTCTGGGGGATATCGGGCTGGTACAGGGCAAGGGACGTCATCGATAAAGAGTGTCTTCAAGGGTGGCGCAGCCCTATGCTTTGCATAAAAGAGAAGCCGTTAAAAGATGGAAAAAGAAATATTTACGGGCGTTTTCGAGCGGCTTTACGAATAATCTTTCGCTTGGCGTTGTGTCCTGGGCAGGCATGGGCAGGTTTGAAAAAATTCTGCGCAAATCGATGGTTGGCGGAGCGACAAGGCTTGCATCGGGTCATGTTTAGCGGTAAATGCCTGTAACTGGACTATGTCTCTTTCAAGGCATTTCATATATGAGTACGGACACGACCCATCCTGAATCCGGTGAAACCCGCCGCGATTTTCTGTATTTGACCGCCGCCGCCATGGGCGCCGTGGGGGCCGCGATCACGGCCTGGCCCCTGATCGACACGATGAACCCCGCCGCCGATACGCTGGCTTTGTCGACGGTCGAGGTCGACCTGACGCCGGTCGAGGTGGGGCAGGCGATTACGGTCACCTGGCGCGGCAAGCCCGTTTTCATACGCCACCGCACCGCCGATGAAATCGCCGCCGCTGAGAAAGTGGACGTCGCCACGCTGCGCGATCCGCAATCTGACGCCGAACGGGTCAAAAAAGCCGAATGGCTGGTTATGGTCGGTATCTGCACCCATCTGGGCTGCGTGCCGCTGGGCCAGAAGAAGACCGATGTCAAAGGCGAGTTCGGTGGCTGGTTCTGCCCGTGCCACGGGTCGCAATACGATACGTCGGGCCGGATCCGCAAGGGGCCGGCGCCTGCTAACCTTGCGGTGCCCGCATACGAGTTCCTGACCGATACCCATATCCGGATCGGCTGAGATTTTCTAAGGAGTGAGACGTCATGGCCAGCGGAGAACGCGCCACATTCAAGAACCCGGTCGTCAGCTGGATTGACGAACGCCTTCCGATCTTCTCGATCATGCAGAAGGAATACGGCGTATTCCCGACGCCCCGGAATTTCAATTACTTCTGGAATTTCGGCGCCATCGCCATGGTCATGCTGGTCACGATGATCATTACCGGCATCTTCCTGGCCATGAACTATACGCCCAACTCGCATATGGCTTTCGACAGCGTCGAACGCACCATGCGCGACGTCAACTGGGGCTGGATGGTCCGCTATCTGCACATGAACGGCGCGTCGTTCTTCTTCCTGGCTGTCTATGTCCACATTTTTCGCGGCATGTATTACGGCTCGTACAAAAAACCCCGCGAAATTCTATGGATCCTCGGCGTCGTCATTTATCTGCTGATGATGGCGACGGCTTTCATGGGCTACACGCTGCCCTGGAGCCAGATGGGCGGATGGGCCGCCACGGTCATTTCCGGTTTCTTCACCGCTATTCCCGTTGTCGGCAACGCGATTCAGACTTTGCTGCTCGGCGGCTTTTCGGTCGACAACCCGACGCTAAACCGCTTCTTCGCCCTGCATTATCTTCTGCCCTTCGTCATTTTCGGCGTTGTCTTCCTGCACGTCTGGGCGCTGCATGTCAGCGGCTCCAACAACCCGCTCGGCATCGACGTCAAGGGGCCGCAGGACACGCTGCCGTTCCATCCCTATTATACGATGAAGGACACGTTCGGCCTGTGCGTCTTCCTGATGGCCTATGTCGCCGTGTCGTTCTTTGCCCCCAACGTGCTGGCGCATCCCGACCACTTCGTCGAGTTCGATCAGTTGAAGACGCCCGCGCATATCGTGCCGGAATGGTATTTCCTGCCGTTCTATTCGATCCTGCGCGCGATTACGTTCGGCGTGAATGCCTATGTCGGTCTGGCGCTTGTTTTTGCCGCCGCCGCCGCCGCGCCCCTCTACTGCCGCAAGATGGATCTCGCCGTCTGGAAAAACCGCATGCTAGGCCTGGCTGCCGTGGCGGGCCTCCTGTTCGCGCTGGGCTATCTTTCGCAATACGAGACGGCGTCGGGCGGGTCCCTGCTGCATCTGCCGCTCAGCACGGTGGTCGCTGTCAATGCCAAGCTTGGCGGGGTTCTCGCCATGTTCGGCGCGGTGGCGATCCTGTTCGTCCTGCCCTGGCTTGACACGCATCCTGTGCGCAGCGCGAAATTCCGGCCGCTGTTCCGCATATCGCTGCTGCTTCTGGTCGTCGACTTTTTGGTCCTGGGCTATCTGGGTGCGCAGGTGCCGGCCAACATCACGACGATCATCGGCCAGATATGCACCGGTTATTATTTCGCGTTCTTCCTTGTCATTTTGCCGCTTCTGTCCCGTACGGAAAAGGCTTTGCCGATGCCCGCCAGCATTAATGAAGCGGTCATGAACCACAGCGTTCGGAGTGCCTGAAGATGAAACGTTTATCCGGTCTCCTGCTTTTCACCTGCACGCTTGCCCTGACTTTTCCGGTCCTCGCCGCCGACGCCGTAAAAGCGACGGACAAGCCGCTGGCTGTCCAGACCTCGCCTGCCGGTGAGGCGCCCGCCGCCAATTCCGAACAGGAAAGCGCGACTCCCGCCGCGACGTCGGAAACGATGGACCCGTCTGAAGCACCCGCGGGCGAGGCGTCCGCAAGCGCAACCCCGTCGGCCTCGCCAGCGCCCGCAGCCGCTGAAGCGTCGCATGGCGAAGCCCATCTTCCGGACGTCAAATGGTCTTTCGACGGTCCCTTCGGCACCTATGACCGCGCGGCCCTGCAGCGCGGGTTCCAGGTCTATACGCAAGTCTGCTCGACATGCCATTCGATGAAACGCCTGTCCTACCGCAACCTCACTGCTCTTGGGTATTCCGAAGCGGAAGTGAAAGCGATCGCGGCGTCGCATACCGTCCAGGACGGCCCGAACGACGAGGGCGAAATGTTCGACCGCCCCGGTCTGCCGAGCGATCATTTCGTCAGCCCGTTCCCGAACGCCAAGGCTGCTGCCTATGCCAATAACGGCGCGACGCCGCCCGACATGTCGCTTCTTGCAAAGGCCCGCCATGGCGGCGCCAGCTACATCTATGGCATCCTGATCGGCTACGGTGAGCCGCCCGCGGGACATACGCTTCTCGACGGCCAGCACTGGAACAAATATATGCCCGGCAACATCATCGCCATGCCGCAGCCGATCCAGGACGGGCAGGTCGCTTATGAGGATGGCAGTCCCCAGACGGTCGACCAGTATGCCCGCGACGTTTCCGCGTTCCTGACCTGGGCCGCCGAGCCGCATATGGAAGATCGCAAGCGTACTGGCCTGAAGGCCCTTATGTTCCTGCTGGTCTTTACGGGCATCATGTATGCTGTTAAAAAGAAGGTATGGGCCAACGCCCACTGATATCTTAACGCCTTCGGGTCCCAGGTCATGAGCGAGATAAGCGCGGATGTGCGTCAGCAGGCGAAGGCCATGCTGATGCAGTCGAAACTCTACCGCATGCTCGCCACCATATTCGCCGTGGTCGGATTTGTTATCTTCATCGTTTTGTATTTTGAAAAGATAGACGGGAAATTGCTGGAAGCCTTCCGCCAGCCTTTGCTCATCGTCGCCATGATCATTCCCTTCCTGCCTGCCATCGTGCTCAGCAAAAAAGCGGACAAGGCCCGGCAGAAGGCATTCAAAATGGTGGAAAAAACCGGCGCGGTCCCGCCCCCCGAAAAAGCGGAAAAATGAAAACGCGCGAAGCGGTTTGACATCGCGCCGCATCTGACCGATGATTCTGCATGCGCGACAGCAAGGCTGAAATCCTTTATTTCTGGTTTGAAGAAACGGAGCCCCGGCAGTGGTTCCAGCATAACGACGACTTCGATTCCCATATCCGTGCGCGTTTCCTGGGCATCTATAAAATGGCGCGTGACGGCCTGTGCGATGCATGGCAGCAGAATGCGGAAGGGTGCCTGGCGCTATGCATCCTTCTCGATCAGTTTCCGCGTAACATGTTCCGTGGTTCGCCGGAGGCTTTCGCCACGGATGGAAAGGCGCTGCTGGTCGCCAAGCACGCCATCGCCAAGGGGTTCGATCAGACTTTGCCGGTCATGCAGCGGCGATTCCTTTATCTTCCCTATGAGCATAGCGAAGATCTGAACGACCAGCGAAAATGCACCGGTCTGTTCGAACGCATCCGTGACGACGACCCGACCGGGCATGATTACGCCCTTCGGCATCTGCGGCTGATCGAACGTTTTGGGCGCTTTCCGCACCGCAACACGATCCTCGGACGCGAAAACACGCCGGAAGAACATCAGTTCCTTGCGAATCCGGACACCGGCTTCTGATAAAGGTGCCGTGCAGCTTATTTTTTTCTGCAGCAAGCGGTAAAATCATCTAAAATGCCGATTCAATCGTCTCCTGTCCGGAGTGTCTATCCATTACGCCCACCCTGATCCTTCTCAAAATCATTGCAGGCGTGTGCCTCATGCTCTGGGGCATGCGGAGCGTGACCTCGGGCATTACGCGCGCTTTCGGGGCTGATCTGCACAAATTTATCTCACACTGCACGTCGAACCGTATCGTTGCGTTCCTGTCCGGCATCGGCGTTACCGCGCTGCTGCAAAGCTCGACAGCGACGGCGCTGATCGTCTCAGGCTTCTGCGACCGGGGTTTGCTGACCATTGCCGCCGGCATCACTGTCATGCTGGGGGCAAATGTTGGTACCGCGCTCGTTGCGCAGGCGTTGTCGTTCAACCTCGAATGGCTGATGCCGGTCATCATGTTCACCGGTTACCTCATTTTTTCGATTTACCAGAAAAAAGGAAAGATGGCGCATATCGGGCGGGCGCTGATCGGCCTCGCGATCATGCTGCTCGCACTTTACTGGATCCGCGACGCTTCCGCTCCGTTGAAGAATTCCGAAATCCTGCCCCTGGTTCTGCAGTCGCTCGATACGGATCCGATCTTTTCAATTCTGGTGGCGACCATCCTGACATGGCTGTGCCACTCATCCCTGGCGATCGTACTGCTCCTTGTCTCTCTGGTGGGCGGGGGTGTTCTGCCCGTGCACCTGGGACTTGCCATGGTTCTGGGCGCCAATCTCGGCGGGGCGATGGCGCCGCTGATGGCGACGCTTAAAGACAGCCCGCAGGCGGCGCGGGTACCGCTCGGCAACCTGATCACGCGTTTTATCGGCATGCTCATCATGCTGCCGCTGCTGCATCCGGTTCTGGAATATCTTCACGCCTTCGGCAGTACCGACCACCAGATGATCGTGAATTTCCATGTCATGCTGAACGTCATTCTGGCGATCCTGTTCATGCCGTTTTCGGGAATCGTTGCCGGGATGACGATGCGCATGGTTCCCGACAAAAAAGACCAGGAAGATCCTGGAAAGGCGCGTTACCTAGATGCCAAGGAACTGAACACCCCCGCTATCGCGCTGTCTTCCGCGGCGAGGGAAACCCTCCGCATGGCGGATATCGTCCAGAACATGCTGGAAGACACAATCATCGCCCTGCGCACCAACGACGAATCCCTGGTCAACCGCATCCGTGACCGCGACGACGTGCTGGACAACCTGCACAAGGCGATCAAGCTTTATATGGCGCAGATGACGCGCGGGTCCCTCGATCCCGCCGAAGCCAAGCAATATGTGCAGATACTGAGTTATTCGACCAATATCGAGGCGGTCGGCGATACGATCGATAAAAGCATGATGGAAATGGCGATGGTGAAAATCCGCAGCCATAAGAGGTTCTCTGTCCAGGGCTGGGAAGAGATTCTCGACATTCATAACCAGGTGATGGAGACCATTCGCCTGTCGCAGAGCGTTTTCGTCACGGCGGACGCCAAGCTCGCCCGCCGTCTGCTGGAAAGCAAGGACAGGCTGCGCCTGGCGGAAGTGCGCGGCACCGAAAGCCATATGCAGCGTATCCGCGAAGGCATACCGGAAACGATCGAGAGCAGTTCGATCCATCTCGACATCATCCGGGATTACCGCCGCATCAACAGCTATATGGCCGCGGTCGCTTATTCCATTCTGGAAGATGCAGGCATACTGAGTGAAAGTCGCTTCAAGCCAGCCATGTAAAGCCGCTTTCCGTCATTCCAAGGCCCTATGTCCGGAGACATGTAATGAATCACGCAACGATACTTGAAAATTTCGGACTTCAGTCCTTAACGGGCGGCGATCTCGTCATACGCTCTGCCATCGACGGACAAACGCTGGCGGCGCTCAGCCAGCACAATGCGAAAGACGCCGCACGGATGGTTGAAAAAGCCGGACGGGCGTTCCGCGACTGGCGTGTTGTTCCGGCGCCGGTACGGGGGGAGTTCGTGCGCCTGCTCGGCGAGGAATTGAGGAAGGACAAGGAGGCTCTGGGCCGCCTCGTCACGCTGGAAACCGGCAAGATCCTGTCCGAAGGCCTTGGCGAGGTGCAGGAAATGATCGACATCTGCGACTTCGCCGTCGGCCTGTCGCGGCAGCTATACGGCCTGACCATCGCTTCGGAACGCCCCGGCCATCACATGCGCGAGACTTGGCAGCCACTGGGGCCGGTCGGGGTCATTACGGCCTTTAATTTCCCTGTCGCCGTATGGTCCTGGAATGCCACGCTCGCTTTCGTCTGCGGCAACCCGGTTATATGGAAGCCGTCGGAAAAGACCCCGTTGACGGCCCTTGCCTGTCAGGTTTTGCTGGAACGGGCGGCGGTGCGATTCAGAGAAGCCGGGCATGCCGCGCCTGACCATCTGTCGCAGGTTCTGATCGGGAGCCGGGACGCGGGGCAGGCGCTGGCCGAAAGTCCCGCCGTGCCGCTTGTCAGTGCGACCGGCAGTACGATCATGGGCAGGGCAGTGGCCCAAAGCGTTGCGGCGCGTCTGGGACGCTGCCTGCTGGAACTTGGGGGCAATAACGGCATGATCGTCGCGCCTTCGGCCAGCCTCGACATGGCGGTGCGCGCGATCCTGTTCGGCGCGGTCGGGACGGCGGGCCAGCGCTGCACCAGCCTGCGGCGGCTGTTCATTCATGACAGCGTCTATGACAGGATCGTGCCCCAACTGACCAAAGCCTATCAGTCCCTGCGCATCGGCAATCCATTTGAAAAAGGGATGCTGGTCGGTCCCCTGATCGACGAAACCTCGTTCAAGGCTATGCAGGCGGCGCTGAAGGCGGCGATGGAGCAGGGCGGCACGATCCTGACCGGTGGCGACCGCGTGACGGGCAAAGGCCTTGACGGCGGTTATTATGTCCGCCCGGTTCTTGCGGCCATGCCAGGCCAGACCCAAATCGTCATGCACGAAACCTTCGCACCTATTTTATATATTATGAAATACACCGATTTCGCGCATGTCGTCGAAACGCATAACGCGGTGCCGCAGGGCCTTTCTTCCTGTATCTTCACGACCGACATGCGCGAAGCCGAAACCTTCCTGTCCGTGACGGGAAGCGACTGCGGCATCGCCAACGTCAATATCGGCCCGAGCGGCGCCGAAATCGGCGGCGCGTTCGGCGGGGAAAAAGATACGGGCGGCGGACGGGAAAGCGGTTCGGATTCATGGAAAGCCTATATGCGACGCCAGACACAGACGATCAATTATTCGACGTCACTGCCGCTGGCGCAGGGCGTGGTTTTTGATATCTGAGGGCTGTTAACCGTTTTTTTACTGTTTTTTAAAGACTTCCCGATCATACTTAAGGGATGTACGGAATTTGAGAATAGGGGCGCATAAACGGTCGGCAAGAGGGGCGGCAGGTTTTCAAGAGAAGCCGTCTATATCCTGAAAATTTTTCCTTAAGAAAAATCAAAGGCTTGGTGAAAGGGTTGCGTGACTATGGTCGAAGGCCGTACTATTTGACTGTTCGTCAGACATTGCCAACAGATAGGAGTCACCGTCATGCATACTTTCCGTGCGCCTGTTTCTGCCAAGCATCCTCATATAGAAGCGCTGCTCGCCAGGCACGCCATGCTCGACCAGAAAATTCAGGACGCCAGGAAATATCCATCGACGGACGGGATCGAACTCCGACAACTGAAATCCCAGAAACTGAAGATCAAGGATGAGATTTTACAGCAGGGGCATATGACCGGGTGACGGTTCCCGCTGAAAACCGTACCATTAAAAAATGGCCTGCATGAGCAGGCCATTTGCTTATCAGGATTGCCTGCTCAGGATTGCTTGTCACCGCTGCTGCGCTTCAGGAAATTGCTGAAGTCGAAGCCGCTTAAAGGCTGCTGGCGCGGGGCTTCTTCCGTATGGGTCTCGCGGTTTTCGAGCACGGATGTTTTGACCTCGTCCGGATCCTTGCCCAGCGCGCGCAGACCCTTACGGGATGCCGCTTCCAGTTCGGAATAGGTGCACAGGCCAAGATCGACCGGGTGGCGCGGCTTGATATTCTGCGAATTCGGATGGCTGCGTTCGCGCACCGACTGAATGGTGGGCTTGGTGGTACCGATCAGCTTGCATAGTTGCGCATCGGTAATTTCGGGGTGGTGCTTCAACAGATATGCAATAGCGTCCGGTTTATCGCTGCGCTTCGAGACAGGCGTATATTTCGGGCCTTTGGAACGCTGTTTCGGCTGCGGCAGGTCGCTTTTGCGCGCCCTCATCTGGTAGGCGGGGTCGGCGATGCCCTTGGCCAGTTCTTCCGGCATCAGTTCGGAATTATCCATCGGGTTGCGTCCGACAATTCCATAGCCGACTTCGCCGTCGGCAATAGCTTCGATTTCGATGGTATGCAGTCCGGTAAACTCGGCAATCTGTTCGAAAGTCAGGGTTGTGTTATCGATCAGCCATACGGCGGTCGCCTTCGGCATCAGCAGGCCTTCGGCTTCAGATTTCGCAGCGCACATCGTGTCCGTCCTTAGATAAAATGGTTTCGTTGTCGGCCCTTAGTGTTCCGCGGGCCAACGGTCCAAGCTCAAAGCTATGGGGGAATAGGCAAGGATCATAAATGACAATGAAAGGCGATGCCAGAAAAATATGAAACAGACTTTCTAGCTTTCAAGGACATCCGCCAGCCTGATAACGCCCTGGCCCGGCCGTAACGGTTGCTGCTGCGATGAATGGGGCGACCAGCCTAAAAGGAAAATAATGTCGAACGTCGCTTCTATACGTCCGTCTTTTTGCGCATGACGTTGCTGGTAAAGTCGGACTGCTTCCGTAAAAACCCTACGGGAAGAAAAATGCCTGTCGCGGTTGGAAACAATGTTGCTTTCGCCCATAAGCCGGATATCCTGCATCAAACGAAACGCATTTTCATAGGTAACGGTAACTTTTTCCGAATCGATGACGGGAAGGGCGTATCCCGTGCGCTGCATCAGCGCGCCCATCGTCGGCTGGTCGGCAAAAGGAAAAACGCGCGGGCTGGCACCGCCCTTCAGGGCCAACTCCGCATCCATCAGGCAGGCGCGCAATTGCCAGAGCGTTTCTCCTCCCGCCATAGCGCCCACAAACAGTCCGTCAGGCTTCAGCACGCGCCGGATCTGCGCCAGCGCTCCCGGCAGGTCGTTGACGGTATGAAGGAAGAATGGACTGTAAACCAGATCGAAACTGGCGGAGGCGAAAGGGAGCATGTCCGGCGCGGCCTGGATATTGTTTCCGGAAACGATCTTCAAAGGTCCCCGCGCCACGTCCAGCGCCACGCACGCTTTGACTCCAGCCTGGTTATGAAAGGCGCCGGCGTTGCCAGGGGAAATAAATGATCCAAGCTGCAAAGCGGATGGGAATGTGCGCTTGACGATTTCAAGACGTTCGGTCAGGCGGTCGAGGCACCAGTCTGAAAGAAAGCGTGCGCTATGGCCGTTTGCGGAGGCGCGATCGCGATTGCGGCGATGGGCGCGCGTGTCAAAAACCATCGGAACGTACGATGCAGTCTGAGGGATCATGCGCCCGAGCGGATCCGGTTCCGGTTGTTACTCTCCAGCCTGTCTTCGGGGCCTTCGCGCACGGTAGCAGGACGCTCGACAAATTCCTCGACGTCCGAATCGAAGACGGGCTCGCTTCTATAGTAAGACGTATAATTCGATTCAATTTCCTGCGCCTTGCCCTGGCGCGATGCCGAGGATTCCCTGGCCTTTGCCCTCGGCCTGCCGCCGCCCATCGATCCCGAACCGCCGGATTTGCCGCCGCGCGCCGTTGCAGAAGCGGTTTTCGCGACCTGTTTCTGAACATATGCAGCGCTGTCGGCGACCATGGCCGGTTCGCCGCCGATATGACCGCTGGCATTGCCGCCGCTATCCGTGTCGCCCTTGTCACCCTGGCCATTATTATTGGGCTTCGACGATGCAGAACCGCCGCCCCCGCCGATCGATGCCTCGCTGAACTGCGACGGCGCCGAAGCGGCCAGGGTCGCCTGGGTCGCCGCAAGGCCTGTCATATCTTCGAACATCTCTGGCCTGATAACTTCGGATTCGTATAACATCTGCCGGCCAAAATCGATTTTCAGATTCATCTCGCTGGTGTCAGCCAGGCTTCGTTGGGCTTTGTAGATCGCATAGATTAATGACTGGTCGAAATTCCAGTCCATAATTCTGAATAAGACGTCGTAAAACTTTTTCATCGGATAGAACTGGCAGGGGCCGCCCAGCATTTTGGGGGCTATCCTGTGCGCGGCGACCGCAAACGGGAAAACCCGCTGGGGCGTCAGCCCGACATGGCAAAAAAAGCTTTCGCCGAGCTTGTAGACGTTCTGCACCGGTACGCCGAATTTATCGGCGATCATCTTCTGGGCCTGGCTCATCGTCATGATTTCCTTCGGCAGGTCAAAGGACGGTGCGCGGATGGTCAGGCCGTTGCCCTGAAAACGCTGCGGCACGGGCAGGTATTCCGTCGTGATGCCCGCCATGACGGTGCCCTGGGCGTTGCGCGTCAGAGGCAGAACGACCGCCTTGTTCGTGGTGTTTTCGTCGGGAATGATAAATTCCATGTCGCGGGCGCTCAGGCCGGACAAACCGCCATCGACCCAGCCTTCATCGACGAAGATAGACTGAACGGCGCGGATCTGGCCGGCGGTGCCGCGCACAGGCTGGTAGGTCTTGTCCTCGCCCGATTTCAGTTTGGCAAAGGCGACCGGATCGAACAGCGTTTCAGGCTCGCCCTGCGGCAGCGTCATCGGCGTTTCGTTCCAGCTTTGCGATTTCAGCTCAAGCCGGTCGAACAAAACCTGGATCTGCACTTCGAGGCAGGCATTGGGGATATAGCCGACGCTCATGGCGTCGAGCAAAGCCTGCGCCCGCACTTCGCGAATGCGGCCCTTGGTGGTGAACCCTTCCATATCGCTGACGATGTGTTTGGGTTCGGGCAGGTTCTCGCTGTGCTGGACCTGAAGGTAGCGGGTCGGCGTATGCTCCGCGATGAAATCGGGCGCCGGATAAAAACCTGGGCCTTTTTCCAGCAGGGCGCCATTAACGGGTTTCAGGCCCAGATGGTCCCGGGCGAAACGCATGACGGCCTTCACATTTTCTTCCGGTACGGCAGCCACGATGGCGCTGTCGACAGGAATCGCTTCTGTCAGATGGCCCGACCAGAATTTCTCATCCAAATTTTTGCCGGAACGCGGGACGACATTGGCAATGCCGCGCGGCGATCCTTCATGGATGTAAACACGCAATTCGCCGTTTTCGTCGATCCGGTAGGGGATCACGCTGGTGACGTTTACATCGCGCGAGACCACGTCGACCAGCTTGCCGGTACGCTCATTGCGCATGGCGGTGATTTTGACGCGGTTGTTATGTTTGTTCGACGGCCTGCGTTCCAGCAGCCGTAGGGAACGGCCTTCCCCCATTTTCTGGGCGATGGCGATAAAGCTGGTCGCCGGCATCCCAAGCGGCGTCCCATCGTCCTGGTAAAGGCGGAAACGGCCTTCGAACTTGCGGCGGATTTCCGCGTCGTCCCAGTGCGGAGAAGTATAGAGAAGCCGCGCGCCGAGGACGCGCAGGGCTTTCCGGAACTCGCGCTTGGTGAAGAAGGCATATTCTTTGGACAGGTTTTCTTCAAACCGCGCGCGGTCGTCCTTGCGCTGGATGAACTCGTAAAACCATTTATAGGGCAGGCGGAAGAGCCGGGTGTCCGGAAAGCGGGGTGGCAGCTCCTCCATAAAAAACCCGGGGCAGTTCGGATCCTGTTTTGGACGGGCGTGTTCGGAATACCAGATCAGCAGGTCGGGTTCCGAAAGACTTTTGATATCAGGGCCAGTGCTGCGGATATCTTTCATCTCCAGCAGAACCATTTCACCGGGCGGCGGCAGGGGGTAATCGCGCAGGAACATCAGTCCTTCGGGTTTCAGCAATTTGAACTGCTGTTCCATCGCGTCAAGCACGGCGCGGTCATGGTATTTAGAGGCCGAATAAACCTCGTTCAGGATAAAAGAGTTGATGATGCCGTCGAGTGAGTTTTCTTCAAGCCCCCCGGTCTTCGTGATGTCGCCAACCCGGAATTCCAGGTTTGGCAGCTGGAATTTCTGTTTGGCGCGCGCGATCAGTTTTTTATCAAGATCGATGCCGGTGAAATGCACATAGGGGTTCATAACCGCCATGGCATAGGTCATTTCGCCCGTATGGCAGCCCATATCGGCGACACGTGCTTCATTGGCAAGGATAAGGTGGGCGGTGGTGAACCAGGCCTTCCGGATGATCGGAACAGGAATGACCTTCAGTTCTTCGTGTTTTTCGAAAAAGGCGGTCAGCGCAGGGGGCAGGCGGTTTTCATCTAGCACCGGCCCGCTATCAGGACCGGACGCCTTTTTCAGCCCCTCTTTTAAGCCGCTCTCCAGGTTCACGTTCCCCACCCGTTAACGATTGAACGTTTCAATTATATTGATCTATCATTATATAGCCTGAAAGCGGTCTTTACGCAAATATTATTAAGGTAAATGAAACCCTTAAAGAAAACACCCATATCCGGTTTTGCCAAAAAGGCCGCGGATTTGTGCCTCGACGCCCTGCTGCCTCCGCGCTGTATCGTTACGGGGGAAATCGTCGACCGTCAGGGTGCCGTTTCCGCTCAAGCATGGCAGGCCCTTGTTTTCATTACGGATCCCCTATGCAGGCGGTGCGGAATTCCATTCGCTTTCGAGGCAGGGGAAGAGCTTTTATGCGCGGCCTGCCTTAAACGAGAGCCGTTTTACGATCGCGCTCGGGCGGCGCTGGTCTACGACGACGCCAGCCGGGATATGATCCTGCGTTTCAAACATGCCGACCAGATTCACGCCATTCACAGTTTTCTGCCCTGGATGTTACGCGCAGGGGCTGACATCCTGCCGGGCGCCGATATGGTGATGCCGGTGCCTTTGCATCGCTGGCGCCTTTTAAAACGCCGTTATAACCAAGCGGCGCTGATCGCTAAAATAATAAGCAAAAACAGCTATATAGAATTCGTTCCCGATATATTGGTCCGTCGTCGCGCCACGCCCAGCCAGGGGCATAAAAGCGCGCTGGAGCGCCGTAAAAATGTGCGCCGCGCTTTTACGCTGCACCCACGCCGTGCGGCTTCCGTCGCCGGGAAAAGGATTGTCCTGATAGACGACGTCCTGACGACGGGCGCGACCGTCAGCGAATGTGCAAAGACATTGAAAAAAGCAGGGGCTTTGTCCGTGGATGTTCTGGCCTTGGCGCGTGTCGTCAGACCGGGCAGCGAATAAGGATTATATCTGTTCACCCCTTGCCAGCCTGCTGTCGTCCAGGGCCGGGGCCAGACCCTGGCGCATGGCAAGGCGTTTAAGAGGGGGCGTATCGCCCAGAATACGGAGGCCTGCATGGCGCAGGGATTTCAGCAGGCTCAAATCGTTGCTGACCAGGCGGTTCAGACTATCCGTGCCCACGACGCGCGACATCAGGTCGTGGCGGCGCTTGCGCTCATAGATCCGAAGAACGCTTTTTTGGCCCGGGTCCTGACCGAGGCGCACGGCGTCGGCAATCGTTTCGGCGAGGATGGCGGCGTCGCGCAGGCTTAAATTAAGCCCCTGCGCGCCCAAAGGGTGCAAGACATGGGCGGCTTCCGCGATCAGGACCGTCCGCGGGGCGGTCAGGCTGGACGCGGTCAGGCTGGAAAGAGGAAAACAGGAGGGGGTGCTGTCGAGCGTGACTTCTCCCAATATGCCCTTGGTGCGGTCCTGCAAAGCCTGGGCAAAGGCCTGGCGGCTCATGGCCATAAAGGTTTCAGCCGGCCCGGTATGGTCGACCCAGACCACGCTTGACCGGTTGCCGGGCAGGGGAACAAGCGTGAACGGGCCGCTCGGGCGATGAAACTCAGTCGAAACGTGGTCATGCGGTCGGGTATGGCTTATCAGGCAGGTTATGGCGCTCTGATGGTATTCATGCGATTTGGCAGAAATACCGCTGAAACCCCGGACGACGGATTGGCGTCCATCGGCACCGACGAACAGACGGGCGCGCAGAATGCGCTCATCATCCAGGGCAACCGTGACGCCGAATGCATCCGATGCGGCGCCGTTGAGGGTAGCGGGCGCTATGACCGTAATGTTGTCAGCTTTTGAGGCCAGCGCCGCCAGTGCCGCCGTCAACACGCCATTCGGCATATTCACACCGAAGGCATCGAGGCCGATCTCTTCTGCCTTGAAGTCAACCGACGTGTTTTTAGCCATACTGTCGTCGATGATGCGCAGGGTGCGCAACTCCTCACCATGATGGACAACGTCGGTCCAGACTCCCGTGGCTTTCAGGATGTTGATCGTGCCCTGCATGAGAGCGGATGTCCGGCTGCCGCTTCCGGCCTTGCCTGTTGGCAGCGGAATACGGTCAATTATTGTAACCGCCAACCCGAGCCGCGCCAGCAGCAAAGCGAGGGTCAGGCCGGGCGCGCCCGCGCCGCAGACAATGACGTCCGCCATTTCTCTTTTCACGCCTGAACGGTTGCCAGTCATGCCCTTAAGTCCCTATATAGTTACAGGAGGACTTTAAATGAACGCGCCCCAAGTTGAAATCTATACATTGCAGACCTGCCCTTACTGCGCCCGCGCAAAGGCGCTGCTGGACTCTAAGGGAGTCGTCTATCAGGAGCATTCCATCGACGACAATGAAGACATGCGCCAGGCCATGATCGAGCGCGCCGGACGCACCAGCGTTCCTCAAATCTTCATTGGCGCGCATCATGTCGGCGGTTGCGACGATCTGCATGACCTTGAGGCAGCAGGCAAACTCGACGCCCTGCTGAAAACCTGACATGCTGAGCGTTGCCCTTGTCCAGATGAATAGCGGGCCGCAAATCGCGGATAATCTTGATATTGCCGAGACGCTGATCCGCGAAGCGGCAGGAAAAGGCGCTGAATTTATCCTGACGCCGGAAAATACCTGCCATATGCGCCAACCGGCCACCAGCAAACTTCAGTCGAGCCCTCCGGAAAAAGATCATCAAGCATTGCCCCGCTTTGCGGCTCTTGCCAGAGAGCTGGGCGTGTCTATCCTTCTGGGATCCGTTTCCGTTAAAGTCTCTGAAGATAAAATCGCCAACAGAAGTTATTGCTTTGATGATAAAGGCGGCATCGTCGCGTCTTACGATAAGGTGCATCTGTTCGACGTGGCGCTCGCAAATAACGAAACCTATAAGGAAAGCGCGCTGGTAAGGCCGGGAGAGAAAGCGGTCGTTGCCGATCTTCCTTTCGGGCGGATAGGGTTTACGGTGTGTTACGACCTGCGGTTTCCGCATTTGTTTCGGACGTTGGCGCAGGCAGGCGCATCGATTATCACCGTTCCTTCGGCCTTTACCGTGCCTACCGGACAGGCGCATTGGGAAACGCTGTTGCGGGCCAGAGCCATCGAAACCGGCTGCTATATCCTTGCCCCGGCCCAGACCGGCACGCATGAAGGCGGGCGCAAAACCTGGGGGCATTCATTGGTTGCCGATCCGTGGGGCGCCGTCGTGGCGCAGGCCGGGGACGAAACCGGACTCGTTATGGCGGAAATCGACCTGGATAAAGTCGCGCAGGCGAGGATGGCCGTGCCGTCCCTGACCCATGATCGGACATTCACCTTATAAAAGCAGGCCCGGGGGCACATCCAGCGCGGCGGCGATGGCTTTGACCGCGCCGATGGATCCTTCCTTGCGTCCCGTCTCGATTTCCGTCAGATAGGGGCGTGACAGCCCCGAAGCGCCCGCCAGTTCTTCCTGGGTCATGCCGCGATAAATGCGGAGGATCTTGACCGCATGGCTCTGCCGCGCGAACAGGCTGTCAAGAATATCGGGCGGGAGATTTCCAGTGTCACTGCCTTTCGCGGCCATGATCTGGCGGTATTCATGCAGGGGAACCAGCATGTAAGGTCTGCCCTGAATATGAAGAAGATCGTGCTGCATGATGATCGCCGATGGAGACAATGTTGTTGAAAGATTACAATTAGTTTTCGACGGCGTAAAGGACGTTGAAGTATTCTTCCATCATGTGATCGCATGTATTTCATGAAAACTGTTTTTACCCCGCCCCTTGTAAGCCTGCTGGCCATTGTCATGTTTTACGCCATGGCAGGCGGGCTGGCGGCAGCGCATGTGGACAGGTTGTCCCAGTTCAGGATATGGCAGTACTCCGAAGCCGTAGGGCTTGCAACCGTGCTGGTTCTGCTCGTTTTTATCGTTGGCCGCACGCTGTGGATCATGATCCGTATTCGTCCGGCGCGGCTGACGAAATTCCTTGTACAGGATTTCGCGCGATGGTTCGAATGGCAAAGGGTTTGCGCCGTTGTGCCGGTCGCCCTGGCGTTCACGGTGTTCATTTCGGTTTTTACCTCGATGAAAATGCTGATCCCAATCCTTCATCCCTTCGCATGGGACCAGACTTTGATGAGCCTGGATCTTTCTATTCATTTTGGGACGGATCCCTGGCGGCTGCTGCATGCCGTATTCGGCGCGCCCTTTATCGTGACAGCATTCAATTTCGTTTATAACAGCTGGTTTTTCGTGATGTTCGGCATACTCTACTGGCAGTTATTCAGCATGAGCGATCCAAGACGCCGGATGCAGTTTTTTCATGCGTTCTTCCTGACGTGGATTTTGATCGGAACGATCCTGGCGACGGTTTTTTCGTCGGCAGGCCCCTGTTTTTTCGAGGGCGTGACCGACAGCGCTTATTATGCGCCATTGATAAACCTGTTGGCGGATGACGCCAAAATAAGCCCCCTTTGGGCGCCCGATACCCAGGCGATGTTGTGGCGGGGCTATACGAAAACCGGCATCGGTCTCGGCACTGGCATATCGGCGATGCCCAGCGTCCATGTGGCGACCGCCTTTCTGTTCGTCCTGCTGACCTGGCCCTATGGCCTGTGGGCGCGGACAGCGGCGCTTTCTTTCTTCGCGGCCATTCTGTCGGGATCTGTTCTGCTCGGCTGGCATTATGCCGTGGATGGATATGCCAGCATCCCTTTGACACTTCTTGTGTGGTGTGTCTCGGGACGATGGATACAATCTATCGCGCCGAACTCATCGCCCTGACATCCGCCGGGGAATATCCCGCGTCGCGCAGATGCGCGAGCGTGACGCTATCGTTACGTTTGGCGAAGCGCTTACCGTGTTCGTCGAGCAGCAGGCGATGATGATGGTATTCCGGGACGTTCAACGACAGAATCGCCTGCAGCAACCGGTGCAGATGGGTGGCGTAGAACAAATCCTCGCCTCGCGTAACGAGCGTGATGCCCTGCAGATGATCGTCGATCGTGACGCAGAGGTGATAACTGGCGGGGGTGTCTTTGCGGGCCAGCACGACATCGCCAAGCAATTCAGGGGTGGCCGTCTGCAATCCTTTGACGCGGTCGTTCCATATCAGGGGATGCTGCAGGCTGCCAAGGGCTTTTTCCATGTCCAGTCTTAAGGCATAGGTACATCCCGAAGCCGTTTTTTGTTTTCGTTCTGTCAGGGTCAGGGAGCGGCATGTCCCTGGATATAGGATGCCTTCCGGGCCATGGGGTGCGGAGGGCGCCCGCGCGACCTCTTCCTGGATGTCCTTCCGTGTACAGAAGCATGGATAAAGCAGGTTTCTTTCCTGCAAATATCCCAGATATTTTTTGTAATCCTCGAAATGTGCCGATTGGCGCCGCACCGGTTCTTCCCAGCCAAGTCCCAGCCACTGCAAATCTTCATAAATACCATGCTCGAATACCGGTTTGCAGCGTACGGTGTCGATATCCTCTATTCTCAGAATGAACCGTCCGCCGCTTTCCCGTGCTTTCTCCTGGGCGAACAGCGCGGAACATGCGTGCCCCAAATGCAGGCGGCCTGTGGGCGAAGGAGCGAAGCGCGTGGTTTCGGGTGGCATGAAATCCGCTTTTGGTTAGACTGATGTCCGATGACGACTTTAACGAATGATAACAGGGCTGTCACGGCGATACGGGATGCCGTGGGCGCGGTCGTATCGACGCCCCTTTACTGGGTTATGGCGGGATTGCTTGCCGGATATATTGCGGCTGTCTGGCTGGTGCTTGACAGTATCGGCCTTGCCCATCGCCTTCGGTTCACCGGGTATTATGAGATCATCGGCATTACATCCTGCCTGTTCATGGCAGGGTTTGTTTTATTCAGGCTGCTGTTTATCATGATTATCCGCAGGCCCGCCCGTTTGACGAAAGCAATTGTCGAAGACATGGCGGCCACATGCTTTTCGCCACGGCGACTTCTGGACGCCGCAGCCGCTATCATCGTTTTCGTCGTTTTCTTTCCCGTGTTCACGTCGTTCAAGACATTTATGCCTGATATTGTCCCGTTTTCGTGGGATTCATTCTTTTCAGGATTGGACCAAACCGTGACGGGCGGAGTCCAGCCATGGAAAGCTCTTCAGCCTGTCCTCGGTTTCGCAGGGGTCACGTTCACCATCAATTTCATTTATAATTTATGGTTCTTCGTCAAGTTCATGATGTTTTACTGGCAGGGGTTTTCCCGATCGCATACTGAGGTGCGGGCGCAGTTTTTCCTGACGTGTCTGGTCAGCTGGATCGTCAACGGGACGGTGCTGGCGCTTTTGTTCTCCTCGGCGGGTCCGTGTTATTTCAGTCGTGTTCTGCCCGGTCAGACCGATCCCTATGACGGCCTTATGGCCTATCTTCATACGGTGAACGAGATTGTCCCTGTCTGGGCCCTGAATGCGCAGAACTATTTGTGGAAAATCTACAGCGAGAACGCGTCCGGCGCGATGGCGGGCATTTCCGCTTTCCCGAGCATGCATGTCTCCATAGCCTTTATCCTGTTGCTGGCGGCGCGGCATTACGGACGGGCGGCGACAGCATTCTTTCTGATGTTTTTCATTTTCATCCTGTTCGGTTCCGTCCATCTTGGCTGGCATTATGCCGTCGACGGATATTTTGCCATTCTGAGCAGTGGTGCTATATGGATCGCCTGCGGCTGGACGGTGCGGCGGTACAGGCTGGATAAACCGCGCATGGGAGGCGCGTTACAGAATGATCGATCTTAAATCCTATACTTACGGTCCGCAGACGGGCAGCCCTCCGAAACGCCTTGTCATCATGCTTCATGGCCTCGGCGCCGACGGCAAGGATCTGATCGGCCTGGCGCCTTATTTCGCGGGATCGCTGCCGGACACTCTTTTTTTATCGCCCGACGCGCCGTTTCCCTGCGATATGGCGCCTTATGGGCGGCAATGGTTCAGCCTCCAGAGCTGGGCGCATGATGCTATACTGCAGGGCATCCAGGAGGCTTCACCGATCCTCGATCATTTCATCGATAAAGCCTTAAAGAAGCACGGTCTCGACGATTCAAATCTGGCGCTTGTCGGATTCTCTCAAGGCACGATGATGAGTCTCTATACCGGCCCGCGCCGTAAAAATACGATTGCAGGGATTCTCGGATATTCCGGCGCCCTGGTATGGGAGCAGGAAATTGATTCGGCGAAGCTGAATAAACCGCCTGTGTGCCTGATCCATGGAGACGCCGACAATGTCGTTCCGTTGCTTGCTTATAACAAGGCACGAGAGATGCTTGAAAAATCAGGATTTAAAGTAACGGGAGGCGTGACAAAAGGGCTGATGCACAGCATCGACGAAGACGGAATCGAGACTGGCGCCGCCTTTCTGAAGCAAGTGTTTCAGTGAAAAATCTCTAAATTTAAGTAACTTTATAACAACGAAGTATAAGCTAATGAAATAAAACGTATAATACCGCATCGCACAACATAATTACTTGGCGATATCATGTATTTCCAGCGTGTTATTTGCTACAATATGTAGTATGAGAACAGCGAAGTCAGGCCCTGATCAAAGAGCCACCATCGAGGCTTCCCCCGCGTTCTGCGGGACGATTGAAAGGAGCGTTTACGCGTATGGATGTTTGTAGGTCACTCGAACAATGTCCGGCCCTTGTTCTGAACGCAGATTACAGGCCTCTTTCTTATTATCCTTTGTCCATATGGTCTTGGCAGGAAGCTGTTAAGGCCATTTTTCGTGATACCGTCCGCGTCCTTTCCGAATACGAACGGGTCATTCATTCGCCGAGCAAGGAAATACGCCTGCCGAGCGTGCTGGTCCTGAAAGAATACGTTCAGATGGACCGCCGTCCGGCCTTTACACGGTTTAACGTTTTTCTGCGCGATCGCTGGGATTGCCAGTATTGCGGGGATTCGTTCAGTACGAACGAACTGACATTCGATCATGTCATCCCCAAATCGCGCGGAGGCAAGACATCCTGGGACAATATCGTCACAGCCTGCCAGGACTGCAACATCAGGAAAGGCAGCCGCATTCCACGCGAATGCGGCATGCGGCCCCTGCATGAGCCCAGGCAGCCGACGATATATGAACTTCAGGATTACGGAAGGAAGTTCCCGCCTAACTTTCTCCATGAAAGCTGGGGGGATTTTCTCTACTGGGATACGGAACTCGTGGACCAGTAGCTCAAACGAAAGGGAGGTTTCATGTTTGGGAAATCAATGGACCTGGGAGCCAAAAGAGACTTTACGGATGCGTTCATGTTCTACGTGGTGCATCTGGCAATCCTCGTCGGCTTTTCTACCGTGCTGTTCCATTTCCTCGGGATGGCAGGGATCGTCAGCAACGCAGGCGACTTCTTCGCAGGCGGCAAGATGCATACGCTGGTCGGTTCCCTGTTCGTCCTCTGGCTTGGCGGCTCGATCCTCGCCAAGCGGAACATGACAAGCGACATATTGTCGGTCGTCGTCCTTATGGCGGGCCTGTATCTTGCCTGGACATCGAGCGTTATCCTCGGTCTGGTGCCGATCGCGCTCCTGACCACGATGGGCCATAATAATAAATAGCAGGTTTTTCATCTTTAAGACGAAAGCCGGGTTTGTGCCCGGCTTTTTTTGTGTCCTGAGTTTTATTGACTTCTCGCCTTAGAATCCCTTAAAACCCTTATATTCCGTGGCTTCGCGCATATAAGGTGCTTCATGTTCAGCGATCTGTTCGATTTCGGTAAAAAGAGGACTTTGAAAGAGTCCGTCGGTTTTTATGTGTTTTACGTCGCCCTGTTTCTGGGGATTTCGGGCTTTTTGAGTCTTCTGGAAGGCTGAAATTAAGAGTACCGTTGTCCGGCGAAAGGTAAGCAGCGATGTCCAAGTTCCAGGATCTTTTCAAGGGCATGTTCGTCAAATTGACGGATTATGAATATGCCAGGACACGCAAGGAAGCGGTCGGTTTTTATCTCGTTCATTTTTTGATCTTGCTTCTGTTCGTGCTGGTCATCGGAATGATGACGCATGCCGGGGCTGCGGATAACCATTCCGGCCGGGTTCTCATCAGGATTCTAGGCACTTTCTACTGCACGGTCATGGCCGGTTACGTGGTTCTGAGAAAGAGGATGTGGTCATGGCATGGCTGGGCGCTTGTGTTCCTGGCTTTTGTCGCGTCGTTTCTGACGGCGGTCCTTGGTCTCGGTATTCTGGCGTATCTGACGACGAAACCGATGTGGTGGCCTGTAGGCGAACCTGCCCAGGAACCTGTGCCTGTACCTGTCCTTAAAAAACAGCCGATCAAAAAGCCGGCGGAGGAGATCGTCAAGCGTAAAAAACCGCCTTTGCCGCCAGCGCCACCCCGCCCGAAAAAGGAACGGATCAATCCCAACCTGATCAAGGAAGAAGTCAATCAGGGCGACAAGCCCGATAAGCCCCAGCCTTAAGGTTTTTTCCGGCGCAGGGCCAGGACAGCGGTTGCAAGGCAGACATCGGCGAGAACAAGCGCCATGGCGGCGTTCCAGCCTGCCATGGATAATCCCAGAAAACTCCAGGCAATCTCGTCACAGCGCGCAGCAGGCTTATTACGAATTTGCTCCAGGATATCCTCGCCCTGTTTGAGCGTGAACGTGCAGGCCTCGAACGGTGACGGCCACCAGTGCTGCTCGACGCCTGCATGAAAAAACGCAAGACCCGCTTCGGCCAGGAAGATGAGGCCGCATAAAGCCATAAGGCCTGTCGCCAGAGCCCTGTTTTCCCGCCGCGAGACAAGGAAAGCCGCGCTTGCGATAACAATGGCCACGCCGTAGGGCCAGCGCTGCCAGAGGCAGAGGTGGCAGGGGTCGAGACCCTTGGCATATTGCATGAAGAAAGCGAACCCGAGCGCCGTTACGGAAGCCAGCACGGCGAACAGGCTGACGGCGGGCAGGCTGAAAAAGGTGCGGATCGTGATGTTCTTCATGTAAACAGACCAATAGCATGGGGCCGCACACGTGTCTTTTATTATCTTGGCATAGCCCCCGGATTGGATTATATAAACCGCTGGAAGTATCTGGAAAGTATAAAGGGCAATGGCAAAGGAAGATCTGATCGAATTCAAAGGGGTGGTGACCGAGGTCCTGCCCAATGCGATGTTCCGGGTGAAGCTGGAGAACGATCACGAGATCCTGGCGCACACCGCCGGCAAGATGCGCAAGAACCGCATCCGCGTGCTGCAGGGCGATACGGTGGTCTGTGAAATGACCCCTTACGACCTGACCAAGGGCCGCATCATTTTCCGTGAAAAGTGAGCTTATCCTTGCGTCCGCGTCGCCACGGCGGCTGGAGCTATTGGCCCAGATCGGCCTGATCCCGGATCGTGTGATTCCCACGAATATCGATGAAACGCCCTTACCGGGCGAATTGCCTCGTATCCACGCGCAACGGCTTGCCCTTCAGAAGGCGGAAGCGATCACGGAGTCCTCGGCCTTCGTGCTTGCCGCCGACACGGTCGTCGCCTGCGGACGGCGCATTCTGCCCAAGGCGGAGACGGCCGCCCAGGCGGCCCAGTGCCTGCCGCTGCTTTCGGGGCGCAGGCATATGGTCTATGGCGCCATTGCCATCAGGACGCCCGAGGGCAGGGTCATCAGCCGCCTGTGCGAGACGGCGGTTCAGGTGAAACGCCTGACGCCCGACGAGATCGCTTCGTATATCGCCAGCGGCGAATGGGAAGGCAAGGCGGGCGGCTATGGCATCCAGGGGCATTTTGCCGCTTACGTCAAATTCATCGGCGGGTCGTATTCGAATGTGATGGGCTTGTCTCTCTATGATACGATGCAGATCCTGAACGGTTCAGGCTTTTGGAAAGGTCATGCCTCTGGACATCCTGATTGAAGAACTGGACGGCAGCCACTGGGTCGCCGCGATGGAAAAGGGCCGCCTCGAAGGCCTGGAGGTCGACCCGGCCTCCGAGGAAGTGCGCTGGGGTTCCGTCTACTGGGCGCGCGTGGCGCGCATCGATACCAAGCTGGACGCCGCCTTCGTCAATCTGGATGGCGACAATATCGGCCTGCTTCACAACGCCGACGTCCGCAAGAAACAGAAGGACGGCACCTGGAAAAAGGGCGGCGACGTCGCCATCGGCAAGCTGATAAAGCCGGGCCAAATGATCGCCGTGCAGGCGAAGAGCGGCTATCTGCCCAAAACGTCCGAAGACCAGCCCGCGCGCTCCGACGACAAGAACCCACGCCTCAGCATGAACATCGTGATGCCGGGACGCTACCTGATCTATGCCCCCATGGAAACGGAAGCGCGGGTATCGCAACGTATCAGGGACAAGAAGCTGCGCCAGCAACTCCTCAAGATGCTGGCGTCGATGGCAGGCTGCGAAGGGTGCATCCTGCGCGCGGGATCGGCAAACATCCAGACCGACATGCTGTCGCGGGAAGCCAAGATCCTGCAGGCGATGTGGGCCCAGGTGCAGGAGCATTTCACTGGCGACGAGCCGTCGCTGATCATGCAGGGGCCGGACGCGATCCAGCGGACACTGGGCGATCACGCCACCCGTTCGATCAGCCGTATCGAGCTGACCACCATGGACCATTTCCAGCTGGCCGAGGACTGGTGCGACGTGTTCGCCCCCGACCTTGTCCCCAAGATCAAACCCGTCGAGGTGCCCCAGCCGGAGCAGGGGTTTGCGCTGTTCGATTTCCACGACATCATCGGCCAGATCGAGGGGCTGTTCCAGCCTTACGAGATCCTGTCCGAAGGGGCGACCATCATCATCCAGGAGACGGCGGCGGCGACCGTGGTCGACGTCAACTCGGCGGGCGACACGCGCGGCAAGCTGGCAATCAACCTGGACGCGGCGAGGGCCATCGCCCGGCAGCTGCGCCTGCGCAATCTCGGCGGGGCCATCATCATCGATTTCCTGAAGATGAACGGGAAGGACGACGAAAAGAAGCTGATCAAGGCCCTGGAGGACGCATTCAACGACGACCCGTGCACGGTCCAGCTTCACGGCATGACGAAGTTGGGCATGATCGAGGCGACCCGCCAGCGCCGGACACCCCCCTTGAAAGAGCGGTATGACGCGGTCGCGGCGGATGAGTGACCTGTAACTTTGGTCTGGACAGTCCCGGTGTTTTTCCCTATAAACCGAACCCAGCGCCCAGGTAGCTCAGTCGGTAGAGCAAGCGACTGAAAATCGCTGTGTCGCCAGTTCAATTCTGGCCCTGGGCACCATTTTCCCTTTTATAATCAATATCAAGAGGCCAAGGCTTTTTCGATCGCGCTGACCGCGTCGTTCGCCGCCGTGGCGTCCGGGCCACCGCCCTGGGCCATGTCGGGACGGCCACCGCCACCCTTGCCGCCAAGGATTTCGACGCCGGTTTTGACAAGATCGACGGCCGAATATTTGCCGGTCAAGTCGTCGGTGACGCCGACGACGATGGAGGCCTTGCCGTCATCGGTCGCGATCAGAGTGACGATACCGGAGCCGAGTTTTTTCTTCAAATCGTCCACCATCGGTTTCAGGTCCTTGGCCGGAAAGCCTTCCAGCACTTTACCCGCGAATTTCACGCCGCCAATATCCTTGAACTCGGAAGCGGACGACGCACCGCCGCCCGTCGCCATCTGGCGGCGCAGGTTGGAAAGTTCCTGTTCCAGCTTGCGGTTCTGGTCCTGCAGGGATTTGATCCGTTCCGGCAAATCCGACGGTGTCGTTTTCAGGATGTCGGCCGCGCTTTTCAGCTTCTGTTCCTGCGCGTTCAGGTAAGCGAGCGCGGCGTTGCCCGCGAGGCCTTCGACACGGCGCACGCCTGCGGATACGGCGGAGTCGCCGATAATCTTGAACAGGCCGATTTCACCCGTGCGCCCGACATGGGTGCCGCCGCAGAGCTCTACAGAATAGACTTTGTTCGCGCCGTCTTCGCGCGTGCCCATGGACACGACGCGCACCTCATCCCCGTATTTTTCACCGAACAGGGCGCGGGCGCCGGTTTCCATCGCCTCGTCGATGCTCATGACGCGTGTCGCGACTTCGGTGTTGGCGAGGATTTCGCGGTTGATGTCAGCTTCAATGGTTTTCAGCTGATCCTGCGTGATGGCGTTGGGCTGCGCGAAGTCGAAGCGCGTGCGCTCGGCGTTTTGCAGGGACCCTTTCTGCGCGACATGGTCGCCCAAGGTTCGGCGCAATGCTTCGTGAAGCAGGTGCGTGACGGAGTGATGGGCCTGGATATCGGCGCGGCGCGATGCATCGACTTTCAGTTCTATGCCAGTGCCGGTTTCCAGCGTGCCTTCGGTGACGGTCACCTGATGGACCCAGAGCTTGCCCGCTTTTTTCAGCGTGTCCGCGACATCGCCTTTGCCGGACGGTCCGGCGATTGTGCCGGTGTCGCCCGCCTGGCCGCCGGATTCGGCGTAGAAGGGCGACTGGTTGACGATAAGGGAAACCGTATCGCCTTTGCCGGCTTTCGCGACTTTCGCACCGTCCTTGATAATGGCGAGGATCTGGCCTTCGGCGCGCTGGGTGGAATAGCCCAGGAATTCGGTCGGGCCCGTTTCGTCCAGCACGTCAAACCAGAGTTTTTCGTTAGTTGCATCGCCCGTGCCCGCCCAACTGGCGCGGGCCGTCTGTTTCTGTTTCGCCATGGCGGCTTCGAAGCCTGCCATATCGACGCTCATGTTTTTCGCGCGCAGGGCGTCTGCGGTCAGGTCGAATTGCTTACATCTCAATATCAACAAGGGGAAATCACCGAAGCACAATATTTAGCGAAGGAAAGGGAAATTGAAGCAAAATACGAATACTTAAATACAAACGAATCAAGGC
>JBGAPF010000014.1:0-56963 GCA_044221445.1 Alphaproteobacteria bacterium | reverse complement strand
AGGAGCTGTTCGACGAGGAGAACTGACTTCGGGATGACAAATACGAAGTGCAATTCATATAATTCTCATGTTTTGAACCGCTTATATCTTCCCATTTCGCGCCCGATGTCTTATGACAGGGTTTATGAGCGATACGAAAAAATCCGTGTACAAGCCCCGTCCCGTCAGCGGTTTTCCCGAATGGCTGCCCGAAGTGCGCCTGGTGGAACAGCAATGGTTCGACCACATCCGTCGCGTGTTCGAATCCTACGGTTTCTGCTCGATCGAGACGCCGTCGGTAGAGGAACTGGACGTCCTGACCGCCAAGGGCGAGGTGGACAAGGAAATCTACGTCATCGAACGGCTGCATAAGGACGAAGGCAGCAAGGAAGCGCGTCTCGCCTTGCACTTCGATCAGACGGTGCCGCTCGCCCGCTACGTCGCCCAGAATTTCAACGAGCTGGTCTTTCCCTTCAAGCGGTACCAGATGCAGCGCGTCTGGCGCGGCGAACGCCCCCAGGCCGGCCGCTTCCGCGAATTCTACCAGTGCGATATCGACGTCATCAACGTCGATGCGCTGCCCCTGCATTTCGACGCGGAAATGCCCGCCGTGATGTGGGAAATCCTCACCGGCCTTCCGGGGATGGAGGGCGAGAATATTCAGATGCAGATCAGCAACCGGAAAATCCTGAGTGGAATGCTGGAAGCAAGAAACATAACTTCTGCAGAAGATATTCTTCTAACAATGCGCTCGATTGATAAGCTAGATAAAACGCCATTTGAGGTGGTCAAAAGCGAAGTCATAGCAAAAGCAGGCGATTTAAAAAAAGCCGACGAGATCGTAAAAGTAGCTACAGATTTACAGTCTATTGCAAACGAACTCAAAAAAATCCAACGGGAAGAAAACTGGTCAAAAGCATTTCAAAAACTGAAATCTGAATGGCCTTCACCCAACCCTACTCTTGCACAGGGTATGGAAGAGCTGAACTTTGTCATGACAACGATCGAACAGCTAACATCAAACGCCAATATTTTTGTAGATCTCTCCATCGTGCGCGGCCTCGATTATTACACGGGCACCGTTTATGAAACCCGCTTCGTTGACGATCCGGCCTATGGCTCCATCTGCTCCGGCGGGCGCTACGACGATCTGGCGGGCAGCTATATCAACAAACATTTGCCGGGTGTCGGAATTTCCATCGGATTCTCGCGGCTGTTCGACCGGATGCGGCTGCAGGGCAAACTGCCGACAGGCCGGAAATCCCCCGCCGATATCCTGGTCGCCATGCCGTCCGAGGAGCGGCGCGCGCTGACGGCGGAGACGGCGCAGGCGCTGCGCAAACGCGGATTCAACGTGGAAATGTACCACGCCGCCCGGAAAATTCCCGACCAGATGAAATATGCCAGCCGCAAGGGCATCCCCTATGTCTGGTTCCCGCCGTTCGAGGATGGCGCAAATCATGAGGTAAAGACTATGGCAACGGGCGAACAGGCGCAGGCATCGCCGGAAACATGGGAAAAACCGGAATGATTTCTCTTTTCAAGCAGCATCGTCCCCTCTCAACCGCGTACAGGCGAGAGGGAAAGTTCAGGCTGATCGCCGCCTGCGCCGGGATAACGGTGATGATCCTTACCGGTGGCGCCCTGGCCCAGGACAAGGTTGCGACAGAAAAGCCCGGCGCCGCAAAACCCGCATGGCTGGAGAGCGGTTCCGTCTTTTCGCCGGAAGGCTGCGACTTCACGGTCACGTTCCCGGAGGAGCCGTACACCACCAAACGCTGCGACCCCATCGAGCCGACCAAGAACTGCAGCAACGTGACGACGTTTACGAAAGTCTACGGGCTGGACGCGACGCTGCTGTTCAACGTCACCTGCAACAAGGCGGCCGACGGCATGTTCGGGCGTTATGACGACAACGTCATGCGCACCACCCTGCTGTCCATGGCGAAACCGTCCAATCTCGACAAATCGGAGACGGGCTTCACCCAGAACAGCCAGGCCAAGATGGCCGTGCTGCTCGGCAGCGGCAAATCGGACAACGGCAAGGACGACATGCTCTATACCGCCCAGCTGTGGATCGGGCATCATTCCGTGTTCACGCTGGAGGGGCAGCTGCGCGGCCAGTATGTCGCCGAAGCCGACCAGCTGTTCGCGGAAATCCTGAAAACCGCAAAGGTGCGGGAAGTGACGCCGGAAAAGCCGGAGGACACCGCGGACAAAAAGACGGACACGGACAAAAAGAAGAAATAACGTTTTTTTAAACGGCGGCTTCGGCCTTGGCCAACGCCCTGACCCGCTCCACCATGGCGAAAAACCCGTTCCGGCGACTGGGCGACAGATGGCCGCCAAGGCCCAGGGTTTCGAACGCCTTGCCGATATCGACCGCCGCGATTTCCCCGGATGTTTTGTCCTGATAGGCGACCAGAAGGATATAGATCAGCCCGCGCACGATCTGGGCGTCGCTGTCGACGATGAAATGCCAGCGCCCGTCATGCTGCGCCGCAACAAGCCAGACGCGCGACGTGCAGCCGCGCACCAGGTTCCCGTCGGTTTTCAGCAACGTCTCCATCGGCTCAAGCCTTTGCCCGAGTTCGATGATATAGCGATAGCGGTCTTCCCAGTTGTCGAACAGGGCGAAGGATTCGACGAGTTCCTGCAATGTCCTGGCCGTCATTATTCACACTTCCTTAATTTTAGCGGCGCATTGATTGTATATAACGGTGCGCCCGAAGGCTTGCAATCATGCGCATGAGGGTGCATTTAAATATCAGGTAAATGTCCGTTGGGGGCTTGCGCGGCTTCCCATCGGTTGGCTAGATTGGAGCAGATTGATTCTGCAAGGACGCCTCAAATGAGTAAAGCCGGTTCCAGCGACAGCAAGAACACCCTCTACTGCTCCTTCTGCGGTAAGAGCCAGCATGAGGTCCGCAAGCTCATCGCAGGCCCGAACGTGTTCATCTGCAACGAATGCGTCGAACTGTGCATGGACATCATCCGGGAAGAGGACAAGTCCTCCCTGGTCCGTTCCGGCGAAGGCGTCCCCACGCCCGGCGAGATCAAGGCCGTTCTGGACGAATATGTCATCGGCCAGGAAAAGGCCAAGCGCGTCCTGTCCGTCGCCGTCCATAACCATTACAAGCGGATCGAGTCCGGGGAGCGCGGCAGCGAGATCGAGATATCGAAATCGAACATACTGCTGGTCGGCCCAACCGGCTCGGGTAAAACCCTGCTGGCCCAGACGCTTGCCCGCATCCTCGACGTGCCGTTCACCATGGCCGACGCGACGACCCTGACCGAAGCCGGCTATGTCGGCGAGGATGTCGAGAACATCGTCCTGAAGCTGCTGCAGGCCTCCGACTACAACGTCGAGCGGGCGCAGCGCGGCATCGTTTATATCGACGAGATCGACAAGATTTCCCGCAAGGGCGACAACCCGTCCATCACCCGCGACGTGTCGGGCGAAGGCGTGCAGCAGGCCCTGCTGAAACTGATGGAAGGCACCGTCGCCTCCGTCCCGCCGCAAGGGGGCCGCAAGCATCCGCAGCAGGAATTCCTGCAGGTGGACACGACCAACATCCTCTTCATCTGCGGCGGCGCGTTCGCGGGCATCGAGAAGATCATAGGCATGCGCGGCCGCGGCACGGCCATCGGCTTCGGCGCGGACGTAAAGTCCCAGGACGACCGTCGCGCGGGCGAACTGCTGAAAAACCTTGAGACGGAAGACCTTCTCAAATTCGGCCTTATCCCTGAATTCGTCGGCCGCCTGCCGGTCGTCGCGACGCTGGAAGACCTGGACGAAGCCGCGCTGATCCAGATCCTGACCGAACCGAAGAACGCGCTGGTCAAGCAATACGGCCGCCTGTTCGAAATGGAAGGCGCGCATCTGAAAATCACCGAAGCGGCCCTGAAAGCCATTTCCAAGAAAGCCATCGAACGCAATACCGGCGCGCGCGGCCTGCGGTCCATCATGGAAAACATGCTGATGGACACGATGTTCGAGCTGCCCGACATGGAAAACATCGAGGAAGTGATCGTGGACGACAAGACGGTCCTCGAAGGCAAGCCGCCGACATTCGTCTATACCGACAAAAAGAAGAAAAAGAGCAAGGGCGACAAGGAAGACGCCGAGGTCGAGGCCAGCGCATCCTGATTAGCCGTACTTTTCTGCCTAAAGGCCGGGAAACGGGCGAAAATCGCCATTAACCGTGTGTTATGGTTTTTGCCCTATCCTTGGGTGGTTATTGAACCTTCCCAAGAGGCGTCCGATGTCGCGTACCGCAAAAATCCTCCCCGAACCAGACAAGCAATACCGCCTCATTACGCGAAGCGACATGGACGGGCTGGTCTGCGGCATCCTTTTGAAGGCCCTGGGACTGATCGATGAAATCACTTTCGCGCATCCCAAGGATATGCAGGACGGCAAGATCGAGGTCTCGGCAAGGGATATAACGACAAACCTTCCTTATGTTCCAAGCGCTTATCTTTCATTCGACCATCATTCCAGCGAAATCCGGCGGGTCGGCCAGAACAATGCCAACCATGTGATCGACGATAACGCCCCTTCCGCGGCGCGTGTCGTGTTCGATTATTTCGGCGGGTACGCCAACCCCCTTCTCGCCGATATCAGCGACGAAATGATGAAAGCCGTCGACAAGGCAGACGCCGCCCAGTTCACGCGCGAGGACATACTCGATCCGCAAGGATGGGAGCTGCTAAGTTTTATCATGGACGCCCGCACCGGACTCGGCCGCTTCCGCGATTTCACCATTTCCAATTATCAGTTGATGATGCAACTGATCGATTACTGCCGCGAGCATCATTCGATCGACGACATTCTGGCCCTGCCCGATGTCAAAGAACGTGTGGATCTGTATAAGAGCCACCAGCCGAAATTCCGGGAACAGCTGGAACGCTGTTCCATCGTCCAGCGCAACCTTGTGGTGCTGGACCTGCGCAATCAGGATCCCATATGGGCCGGCAACCGGTTCGTTATTTACGCGCTGTTTCCCCGGTGCAATATTTCCATGCATGTGATGCGCGGCAAGAACGACTCCAATACGGTTTTTGCCATCGGAAAATCGATCCTGAACCGCTCCAGTAAAACCCATGTCGGTCAGCTTATGCTTGAGTTCGGCGGCGGCGGGCATGAAGCGGCCGGCACCTGCCAGGTCGATCTGGACCAATCCGAAGCGACAAAAAAAGTTTTGATCGACCGGATCACCAAAGACGGCTGAACCTTAAAGATAATGCGCGTATAGGGGACGTTCCTGTTTGTTAGGAACCGCCTTCCCCGCTATTATCTGCCGCATGAACAAAACCGCCATAGTCTGGTTTCGTCAGGATCTGCGCCTGGCTGATAATCCCGCATTCGCAGCCGCCTGCAAAAGCGGCATGTCCGTCCTGCCTGTTTTTATCCTTGATGATGAAAATGCGGGCGATTGGTCCGTTGGCGCCGCCGGCCGGGTATGGCTGCATCACAGCCTTGAAAAACTGAACATCACGCTAGAGAAGCATCTCATCTTTCTTAAAGGTGACGCGAGCGTCCTGCTTCCCGGCCTTGCGAAAAAATCCGGGGCCGAGACTGTCTACTGGAACCGCTGTTATGAACCCTGGCGGATCGCAAATGATAAAAAAGTTGAACAAACGCTGTCAACGCACGGCATGCGCTGTGAAATTTCAAACGGCTCTCTTTTATACGAACCGTGGCAGACCGTTAAGGGCGATGGCACGCCCTACCGGGTTTTCACACCTTTTGCCAAAGCGATCCGGCAGCGCCCGGATATTCATCCGCCGCTCCATCCAGAGTCGCCAAGACACTGGGCGGAAACGGAAAGCCTTGCGCCCGACGACCTCAACCTTTTGCCCTCCATTCCATGGGACAAGCCCATGATGAATGACTGGACGCCGGGCGAAGACGGCGCAGCCGAGCGGCTGGAACATTTCGTCGAAAACAGCCTGGAACATTATGCCGAAGGCCGTGACCGTCCCGATATGGACCATGTGTCGCACCTGTCGCCCCATCTTCATTGGGGCGAGATTTCACCGCGCCAGATCTGGCACACGGTCAGTATCGCCATGACGGCCCAAGGCCTGGAAAGCCCCGGGCTGAAATTCCTTAACGAAATCCTGTGGCGCGAATTCTGTTATCACCTGCTCTATCATTTTCCGGGGCTGCCCGATCAGCCGCTACAGACTTCCTTCGCGAAATTCCCCTGGAATAATAACAAGAATCACCTGCACCGCTGGCAAAAAGGCCTGACCGGATATCCGATCGTGGACGCAGGGATGCGCCAGCTCTGGGCGACGGGTTTCATGCATAACCGCGTGCGGATGATCGTGGGATCCTTCCTGGTCAAGGATCTGCTGTTGCCGTGGCAGGAGGGCGAACGCTGGTTCTGGGACTGCCTCGTGGACGCGGATCTCGCCAATAACAGCGGCAACTGGCAGTGGGTGGCGGGATGCGGGGCCGACGCCGCGCCGTTTTTCCGTGTTTTCAACCCGGTCACTCAGGGCAGGAAATTCGACCCGAAGGGCGATTACGTACGGCAATGGATACCCGAACTGGCGGAACTGGACGCCAAAGACATTCACGCGCCGTGGGAGGCGCCGGAGGATATTCTGCATAAGGCCGGCGTGATCCTGGACAAAACCTATCCGCTGCCCATCGTCGACCATGCAAAAGCGCGGCTGGCCGCGCTCGCAGCCGTCAAGACTCTATGACAGGTTGATCGTCACCGTTCCGGCCTGGCAAAGACATAACAGACCCCCTGCTTCCTGCCGAACCATGCGCGCTCGAACTGCCCGATGCCGTAACGCCGCTCGACTTTGGCCGCCGACCCGGCACCCGGATCGTTGACGACGACGACGCCACTGTCCAGACCCTTGATGGTCATCAAATGGCCTGGAGTCGATACCACTGCCGCGCCGTCGAGTTCTCCGGCTTCATATGCCAGCGTTGCCACGATGGGAATGCCTTTGTTCAGGATGCCCCCGACCTCTTCCCAGGACCGCAGGGCGGTGACGGCGCCGAGGACCCCATGGCGCGAGGCCGCCCAGACGCTGTGCGGCCATACGCCGTAAAAATCCCTTACAAGCGAAAGGGACAAAGGCGCCACTTCGTCAACGCGCGCGCCGACCCCGAACCCGTTCAGGACCATCGTCGTGCTGACCGGCGAACAGATGCGCGAAGCGATGGCGGCGTCCTGTTCCATCTGGCTGATCGCCGGAACATCGAGTACAGGGGCAGTGAAAGTCTTTGAAACGGTATTGAAGGCACCGGGAACGGTCATCCCCGCGCAATAATCGATGGCGTCCAGATCTTCGAGCGCAAGGCCGCCGACGAACAGAAACAGGGAATGTATGGCAACGATGTTGTCGAAAAAATCGATACTTAGATCCGCATGCAGATCATTTTGAGCGACACCGGTAAAGCCACTGACCGTCCCATCCCCAATCTCCTTATGCCCGACCGGCTCCAGCGTCAGCATCTTCCGGCCCCTTGCCGTCTGGCAATCCGCCGCAAAACGAAAGCTGTAAGGCGCAGCCACGCGCAGAGAAAGGGAGGGGATCAGGCTGAACGGGCCGTCCTGCGCGGGCAGGGGCACTTGCAGACGGCAGGCCAGCACCCCTGCTTCGGCCTCAGACCAGTCTCCAAGACGGGAGAGTTTTTCCGTCGTGGCCTTCAGCGGGAAAAAATCGCCCGTGCGCGAATAAGAAAAAAACTGACGGTAAAGATCATGCGGCGCATCCATCATTCTATCTACAACCTGATTTCGAAATCGCAAAAGCCTTTTCGGATGTTTCCCGTTTCCGTCGATTTTGTGATATCCATGCCTACAAGCCATGACCGAAACGCCTGTCGAAAAACCGTTCAAAGTATTTCTCCTTGCCGCCGGCAGCACCGCCGTGTTCGCGGGCATGAACCTGTTCGTGAAGCTGGCGTCCGAAACGCAGTCCGTGCCCCAGATCATGTTTTTCCGGAACGCGCTGGCCATGGTGCCGATCCTGTACTTTATGCTCCTTTTAAAAGACCGTGCCGTATTCCGCACCGCGCGGCCAAAGGATCATTTTATCAGGGCCGGAGTCGGGCTTTGCGGCATGGTCTGCGGGTTTTCGTCCTTCGCTCTGTTGCCGATGGCGCAGGCGACGGCCATCAATTTCGCCTCTCCTCTCATTTTGACGGCCCTGTCGGTTCCGCTGCTCAAGGAAAAAGTCGGCCCGCATCGCTTCGGCGCCGTGATCGTGGGCCTGTTCGCCGTGCTGTTCATGCTGCAGCCGACAGGGGAAGGTTCGCATCTCGGCAACGGCCTCGCCCTGCTCGGCGCCTGCTTCGGGGCGTTCGCCATGATCAGCGTCCGGCGGCTTGGCGCGACCGAACACGCGCTGACCATTGTGTTCTACTTCACCCTGGCAGGGATTATCGCGGGATTTATCGGCATGCTGTTTTTCTGGAAACCGATTGTCACTCCCGTCAGTTTGGTCTACCTGATCGCGACAGGCCTGTTCGGGGGGATCGGACAAATCCTGCTCACCTACTCCTACGCCAACGCGCCGGCAGCCTATGTCAGCCCTTTCGCCTATCTCGCCATTATTTTTTCGGCGCTTTTCGATATCGTGATCTGGGGGAATGTTCCCGGCTGGAATACCCTGATTGGGAGCGGCGTCATCATCCTGTGCGGGCTTTACGTCATTTTCAGGGAAGTCCTGAAATACGGCAAAGCGCATACGACCACCGCGGCGTTTGACAGCCCCGCCCAGCCGACCGAGCGTGACGAAGCCGATCCGCTTTGAAAAACGCGCGGACTATGGCATATCAATAAGCCTTACAGAAAGGGTGCCTCAATGACCTTCGTCGTCACAGATGTCTGCATTAAATGCAAATACACGGACTGCGTCGAGGTCTGCCCGGTCGACTGCTTCTATGAAGGTGAAAACATGCTGGTCATCCATCCGGATGAATGCATCGACTGCGGCGTCTGTGAACCCGAATGCCCGGTCGAGGCGATCATCCCGGATATGGATTCGCGGGCCGAGAAATTCCTTGAGCTGAACCGGACTTTTTCTGAAAAATGGCCCAACCTGACCAAAAGAAAGCCCGCCCTGCCCGAAGCAGAAGAATTCAAAGCCGTGCCAGATAAGTACCCTGCCTTGTTCAGCGACGCGCCCGGCGAAGGAGATTAATTAATCTTTTTATCAATAAAATCAGTCAATATATTGATTTATGGCATAATTTTGGCATTATCCCTGCCGGACTTACTATTTTAAACTTGAAAATTTACAAAACTTTAACTATATTCCTTCTCATCGCTTTGCAGCATGAAGCTTCGACGGGCGGCGCTTTCAACCCCGGAACAGCCTTTCATTCTCGGAAGTGTATATCTGCACATGGTGCAGTATGTAAAGTAGTGTCTCACATCGGTAAAGGTGGTTTCGCACATGGCTCATAACGACAATTTCGACTTCAAAACTGGTGATTTCGTTGTCTATCCCGCGCACGGCGTGGGCAAAGTTGAAGGCATCGAAACGCAGACGATCGCGGGGACGGAAATCCGGCTTTACGCCATTTCGTTCAGCCACGACCGCATGCGGCTTAAAATCCCGGTCGTGAAGGCGAATACGGCGGGCCTGCGCAAGCTGTGTTCCGGCGACCGTCTGAAAGACGCCATGAAAACCCTTCAGGGCAAGTCTAAAGTGCGCCGCACGATGTGGAGCCGCCGCGCCCAGGAATATGAAACCAAAATCAATTCAGGCGACCCTGTCTCCATCGCCGAAGTCCTGCGCGACCTGAAACGCAGCAACGACGATTCGGAGCAGTCTTACAGCGAACGCCAGATCTACCAGTCCGCGCTGCAGCGCCTGGCCCGCGAAGTCGCGGCCGTTCAAAGCATCACGGAAATGCAGGCGACCGAAAAGCTGGAAGGCATTCTGGGCAAACTGGCCGCTTAACAGTGCCGGTACAAGGTTTTAAAAATCCCCGCCGAAAGCGGGGATTTTTTATTTTTCAGCGCATATAGGATAAGCCGCCGTGAAACGATCCACACCCCTATTGTAAAAACAATTTGTATCCCCTTGAACCTGCTGTAGACTGAAGATGATTCTGGAATTGATTCCAGACCACCCGCCTCAGAGTGTCCACGTTCGTGTGCATTTCGTCAGACCAGCGCTTTACCGTCCTCGGCACGCCTAAAAGGATCTGGGCGGTTCCCGCTATCCATGGAGAGGCGGCGCGTCTGCAGTCCCTGCATGACGGCCTTTACCACCGGATCGAGCCGGGCGACAGGATCATCTATCTGGGGAACTACACAGGGTACGGCTCTGCGCCATGCGCCACCGTCGACGAACTGCTGACTTTTCGCCGCATGGTTCTGGCGATCCCCGGCGTCCACCCCCAGGACATTGTCTACCTGCGCGGCATGCAGGAAGATTTATGGCAGAAACTGCTGCAGCTTCCCTTTATCCACCATCCTGTATCGGCTCTGATGCAGATGCTGAACGGCGGCCTTGGCCACACGCTGGCCGGGTACGGCATCAATCCTCAGGACGGGCTGAACGCCGGGCGCGAGGGGGTCATGGCGCTGGTGCGCTGGACGGCGAAAATACGCGAAGCCGTCAGGCGCCATCCAGGCCACGAACTTTTTGCCAGCCAGCTGCGCCGCGCCGCCTTCACCGCGCCTGACGGGGAGTCCCCGCTGCTGTTCGTCCATGCCGGCCTTGATCCGTCCCGTCCCTTGGAAACCCAGGATGAAAGCTTCTGGCAGGCCGGTCAGAACTTTAAAAGCATTACCGACGCATACCAGCCCTTCCGTAAAGTCGTGCGCGGATTCGACCCCGACCATAACGGCATGCATCTGAACTGTGTCACCGCGACGCTGGACGACGGCTGCGGCTTCGGCGGGCCGCTGGTTTGCGCAGGTTTTGACAATAAAGCGGCGTTGTTTGACCTTATAGAAGCCTGAATCCGTTCACGCGCCCGCCACATTTCACGCAAATAATCTGATTATCCCGGGATGCCGCAAGGCAGGGCCGGAACAACTGATCCGCTTCGGCTGTTAATACGTATGAAGACGTATGAAACAAATGAAGCTGAAACAAAGCGGGGATATCAGAATGGCGCATATCGATGACATGGATACGCAGAAAGCCAATATGGGCTACATCCGCAATTCCATGAGCGAGCCTCTCCTGGAACGCGAGCATGAACTCTATCTTGCGCGGCTGTGGCGCGACAAGAGCGACGAGAAAGCTCTGCATGAACTGGTGCGGTCTTATACCCGCCTGGTCGTGGCCATGGCGTCGCGATTCCGTAATTACGGCCTCCCCATGGGCGACCTGATCCAGGAAGGCAATATAGGCCTGATGCAGGCGGCCGCGCGGTTCGAACCTGAACGCGAAGTGCGCTTTTCGACCTATGCCTCATGGTGGATCCGCTCGGCGATTCAGGATTATATCCTAAGGAACTGGTCGATCGTCCGCACGGGCACCACGGCGGCGCAGAAATCTCTGTTTTTCAACCTTCGCCGCCTGCGCGCCAAAATTGAAGGCCAGCAGGAAAGCCACGGCCTGACGGACGAGGGCCGCCAGAAAATCGCGACGGAACTTAAGGTCAATCTAAGCGACGTCCGGGATATGGAAGGACGCCTGTCCGGCCACGACCAGTCGCTGAACGCCTTTATCAGCGACAGCGGCGAGGATGAATGGCAGAGCTTCCTGGCCGACGATCGCGCCAACCCGGAAGACATCGTAATCGGGATGAAAGACTCTCAGACGCGGTCTAAATGGCTGGCGGAGGCGCTTGGCGAACTGACGGACCGGGAGCAGAAGATCATCCGCGACCGCCATCTGGGATATGAAACCGTTACGTTGGAAGAACTGGGCCAGGATCTAGGGGTCAGCAAGGAGCGGGTGCGTCAGCTGGAACAACGCGCCATGGACAAGCTGAAAACATCCTTGAGCCGCCATGTCCGCGAACCGGCCCATCTGTTCGTCGAAGGATAGTTTTTCTACGATATTCATTAAAAAGCCTCTTCTTTCAGAAGAGGCTTTTTACGTTCTTCATGTTTTATTCCGCGATAATCTTGTACAGATGCCCCGGAACGACCGCATCATGATCGTTCAGGCCATTCAACGCGCGGAAGCGTTCTTCGCCATGATCCTTAATCGCCATGCGCGCGGCCAGAACGGCGACACTGTCCCCCTCCCGCGCCGTGACAATCTCCAGACGATAGGGCCTGATGGATTGCCGCTCCGCCGCCGTCATCGACCGAACCTCGGATGTCGTCCGCTGCAGCCCCTGAAGGAGAGCGGGCGGCGCGTCACGTGGATAGCCGACCTGGAAACGATAGAACCGGTCCGGCGCCCATTGCACGGCGATCATCCGGATATCGGCGGGGGCACGGTTGAGGGGGGAGCCGAAGGTGACGGTCGCCGCCGGGTGGCCGCCGATGGTGACAGGCTCGACCGCCGCCGTTTGTTCGCCCTTGAGCCATTCCTGGGAAAGATATGCGACAGGATCCAGGTTTTTGGGGTTGGCCGCGCCGTCGAAAACCAGCACGGCGCCGTTTGGCCCCGTCGCCACCACCTGGCTGGACTGGTTGGATAACGAAAACCCGTCCGGCACGGTAAAGGTCACGTCCAGCCCGGGATGGTAAAAGCTTTGTCCGCGCACGAATCCCTGGTCCGGGTTATCGCCGTAAAGAAGGCCGCCGATCTGGTTCATATAACGGTTATCCTGCCCGGCAGCGGCGGGCGACGGGTATTTCGCAGCTTCTGCCTGGGCGGCCTGGACCCGTCCCGCCGTCTGAGGATGGGTCGAGAAAAAGTCGAACCCGCCGCCGTTGCGGCCTGCCAGACGGTCCTCCAGCGATGTGAACCGGTCCATGTCGTTCAGGAAATTCGCCATGGCCGACGGATCGTAGCCCGCCTGGGCCAGATACCGCACGCCGAGGCGGTCGGCCTCTTCCTCCTGACCGCGCGAATATTGCCGTGTGTAAAGTTCGGTGCCGAGACCGATGGCCTGGGACGCGTCGGGACTGTCAAGCGCCAGCGACAGCGCCTGCGCCGACCAGGCAAATGCCGCGGGAATAGCGCTCGGCGGAATGGCGGCCCGTGATGTGGCCGGTCTCATGCGCAAGGACGCTGGCGACCTCGGCCTCGCTGTTCGCAAGCGCCAGCAGGCCGCGCGTGACATAGATATAACCGCCGGGAATGGCGAACGCGTTCACCATGGGCGTATCGAGCACGTAAAACTTGTACTGCACGTCGGGACGTTCGGTATTTTTGACGACGCGCTGGCCGATCTCGTTCACATAGGCCTGCAGGGGCGTGCCGTCATATTTGCCGCCGTAGGTCTTCATCACCTTCTGGTGTTCCTGCGCCCCCGTCTCGATTTCCTGCTGCGGCGACATCAGCGCGGTAAACTGCCGCTCGCCCGTCGCGGGGTTGACCGCGCAGGCCGAAAGCGCCGCCATCACAACGATAGACTTGCAAAGGGGGATGAATTTCTGTCTAAGCTGGTTCATGGCCTTACGCATCTGCCTGATGTTTCTGATGACCCTCTATAGCACGGTCGCTTTTGCGGTTGAAGCCGGCGTCGTCATCCCGGGCAAGGCGGATTTCACCGAATTGCGCGCGGTGAACACGCTGGCCGTCCGCCGGGTGATCGACCCGTTGCGCCTCGAACTTATGGACGGGCGCATCGTGCAGCTGCCCGGCATAGACATTCCGGACATGGATGCGCACGAGCCTGGCGATATCACGGTCGCGGCCGTCATCCTGCTGCGCCCCCTGCTCGAAAACAAGACGGTGCGTCTTTACCAGACCAGGGATCCCCGTAAAGGCCGTGTCAACCGCATGGGCTATGAACTGGCCCAGGCAGAGCGCAGCGAGGGCAACATATGGGTCCAGGGGCTGCTGCTTGCGAACGGCCTCGCCCGCGTCCTGCCCAATACCCGCAACCCGGAGATGGCGGCTCAGATGATCGCGCTGGAAAACGAAGCCCGCGATAACCGCAGGGGATTATGGGCTGAACAATCATTTAGCATATTGACGCCCGAAACGGCGGGCGAAGCCGTGAATACCATGGCTGCCGTCGAGGGGACCGTTCGGTCCAGCGCCGTCATCAACAACCGTATCTTTCTCAATTTCGGGCAGGACTGGCATACGGATTTCACCATCGGCATCGACCCGGCGGTGCGCCGCGCCTTCACGGCGAAAGGCATCGATCCGATGGATCTGGTCCATAAGAAACTGCGCGTACGCGGCTGGATGGAGACATATAACGGCCCCTATATCAGCCTGGCCGACCCGGCCTGGCTAGAGGTTCTTCCTTGACCGCATCCCTTGGCTGGGATTAATTAAGCCGAAATAAGCCAGAGAAGGAGATATTCCGTGAGCTTTAAGACCATTCGCGACGTTACTTTGACGAACAAAGCCGTGCTGCTGCGCGCCGACCTGAACGTTCCGGCGAAAGACGGCAAAGTGACGGATTCGACCCGTATCGACCGTCTGAAGCCCACGGTGGATTACCTGGTCTCAAAAGGCGCTAAAGTTCTGGTGCTCTCCCATTTCGGGCGTCCGAAAGGCGGGCCGAGCGATGAGTTCTCGCTGAAATTCCTGCGTCCCGTGCTGGAAAGCGCCTGGGGCCATAAAGTCGATTTCGCGGAAGATTGCGTCGGGCCGAAGGCGCAGGACAAAGCGAAAGCGCTGCAGCCCGGCCAGATCCTGCTGCTGGAAAACCTCCGCTTCCATAAGGGGGAAGAGGCAAACGACGCCACGTTCGTCGCGGAACTCGCCAAGCTGGGCGATATCTACGTCAACGACGCCTTCTCCGCCGCGCATCGCGCCCATGCCTCAACAGAAGGCCTCGCCCATAAATTGCCGACCGCAGCGGGCCTTCTGATGGAAGCCGAACTGAACGCCCTGAGCGCCGCGCTGGACGCGCCCGAAAAGCCGGTCATGGCCATTGTCGGCGGCGCCAAGATTTCGACCAAGCTGAGCGTGCTCGACAACCTGGTGCGCAAGGTCGACGTGCTGTTCCTCGGCGGCGGCATGGCCAATACCTTTATGCATGCGCAAGGCATCGAAGTCGGCAAATCGCTGTGCGAAAAAGACATGGCGGATGAAGCGAAAAAGATCATGGCGACGGCGAAGGCCAGCGGCTGCGAGATCATGCTGCCTGTCGATCGTGTGATCGTCGACAAATTCGGGGAAAACGCGCCGAATGAAGTCTGCCCCGCGAATAAAATGCCTGCCGACCGCGAAGCCGTCGATATCGGCCCCGAAACCGTGAAGGCGTTGCGTAAAAAACTGGAAAGCTGCAAAACCGTCCTCTGGAACGGCCCGCTCGGCGTGTTCGAGGTCAAACCGTTCGACAAGGGCACCAACGAAGCGGCAAAGGCCGTGGCCGACCTGACGAAAGCCGGAAAGCTGGTCAGCGTCGCCGGTGGCGGCGATACGGTCTCCGCCCTCGAACATGCAGGAGTCGTGGATCGGTTCACCTATGTCTCGACAGCAGGCGGCGCGTTCCTGGAATGGATGGAAGGCAAGGAATTGCCCGGCGTCGCGGCTTTGTCGGCGGCGAAAAAGGCGGCCTGAAAGCTTTTAGATGACCCTCGCCCGCCCGCCGCGCGCCAGCACAAGGCGGGCGGATTCGGGGCGGATCCGGTCGAAATAGGTCAGCGCCGAAAGCAGGTCGCGATGGTTGACCAGCCGGTCCGCGGAGCGGATGCGATGCGTCAACAGATAGATCGTTGAAAAATCGCCCTTCTGCATGCTGTAGGCACGGCAAAGGATCGCCAGCTTCTGGCCGCAGGGCTGCTGCAAAACATCGTGGATGCGCCGGGCTGTCAGGCCCGTAAAGGCGGAAAACATAGCAATGAAATTGCGCACATGATTGCGCTTCAGCGTGTCCATCATGACGGTCAGGTTAAGTTGGCCCAGCTCGTTCATATGGCGCGCGGTCGACAGCATGTCGTCGGTGGGCATGAAATCCGTGCCAAGCTGCATGAGTTGCGGCTTTCGGGCGGGCGCTTCCGTCTCGACGAATTCAAGGATGATTTCATCGGCCGCCTTCACGATATCGCCGGGCGCCGCGCCGTAAAAGGCGTTGATATAATTTTTCAGATCCTGGCCGACATGGGCGTAAAGTTTGCGCGCCAGCGAGGGTGGCATTTCCTCGCGCATCAGCAGCGGCTTGGCCAGATCGCCGGTTTCCGTCACCAGGTTCGAAAGGATATCCATCGCGTAAGGCGTCAGGCGGATACGGTCGTTCTTCGTGAGCGCGAGCGCCGTCCCCGGCTCTTTCGTATCGGCCAGCATATCGATAACGGGCACGCTTAAGGTTTCGCGTTTTGCGATGGCCTGCCAGTAAGAAGCGCCTTGCGATTTGATAATATAGACAAGGTCGAGATCGCTCAGAACCGGGCTGTGTTCGAGGATGGGCTCGGCCACCTCGATCTCGTCGTTCACAAGATGCAGGATAAGGCGCAGCGGCACTTTGTCCATGCGGGCCAGGCGTTGCGCCAGCATCTGGCGCAGATCGTGTTCGGCCTGGCGGACAAGGGCGATCAGCACGTCCGCCACCAGTTCGGTTTCGCGGTCGTTCAACTGATGTTCCAGGAGGTTTGCCATTACCCCGGAAAGCTCCAGCCGTGTTTCCGGCGTATTGTCGCGCGCAAGGCCATAGAGCCGATGACTGTCATACAGTCGCACCAGAAGAGAGGCCACATGAGGCGATTTTTCGAATAACCTTAAGTCCATAATAACCCGGTTCCGCCGGCTTCGCTTCGTCGTTAAATCATTAAGGCTAAAAAACGGCGGATTTCCCCGCTTTTTCCCCACACACATCCATAGTTATACGCATTAATCCTTACGATTAGGTTAAAAGGTATAGGTGTCTTAAATGTTAAGTTTTTCGAAAGGGTTTTTTAAACCTTTGCGGATATGATATAAAAGGTATGGGTTTTTAGGGTCAAAAGGGTTCACGATTATGGTCAGTTCTCTCAACGGTGCATCGGCATCCCAGACGGCGCTCGTCAATCCGTTTCAGCAGCGTCAGGACCAGCAAAACCGCGTCCAGGACGACAGCAACCGTTCCGGTCAGTCGAAGAAACCGGAGAACACTTTCCAGCTTCCGGCTACCGGCCAGAAGCCTTCCAAAGCATCAACGGCGCTCGCCCATTCCGATTCAGGTCAGAACAACCAGCGCCAGCAAAACGCCGGTCGCGGCACGCTGGTCGATATTACGGTTTAAAAAAACAGCCCGTCTTTCCGTTTTCCCTAAACCGATCTATATTGATCTCTCCCGTTCAAAGGAGGATCGATAGTCATGCCCGTCATCAACCGCGCCGCCGACCTGCAGACAGAGATGGCCGAATGGCGGCATGAACTGCACCAGAACCCGCAGACCTGTTATGAAGAGGAGTTCGCGTCGTCGCTGGTCGCGCAAAAGCTGACCGAATGGGGCATTCCTTTCAAAAAAGGCATCGCAAAGACCGGGATCGTCGCCACCATCCATGGCCAGAAAAATGCGTCAGGCAAAAGCATCGGCCTGCGCGCCGATATGGACGCGCTGGATATCGGCGAAAAGTCCGGCCAGCCCTGGGTATCGAAAAACCCAGGGAAAATGCATGCGTGTGGCCATGACGGCCATACGGCTACCCTCCTGGGCACGGCCAAATATCTTGCCGAGACCCGTAATTTCGACGGCACTGTCCACCTGATCTTTCAACCTGCCGAGGAAGGCGGGCGCGGCGCGCATAAAATGATCGAGGAAGGCCTGTTCCGCGACTTCGACTGCGACTATGTGTTCGGCGTCCACAACTGGCCCGGCCTGCCAATGGGCAAGGCGGCGACCCGGACCGGCCCCCTGCTCGCCTCGGTCGACGAATTTTCCATCGCCATCACCGGCACGGGGGGCCACGCCGCCATGCCGCATATGACCATCGATCCGGTCGTGGTCGCCGCGCATATCGTTACGGCGCTGCAGAGCGTCGTCAGCCGCAACGTCGACCCCGTCGCCACCGCCGTACTGAGCGTCACCAACATCAACGGCGGCACGGGCGCATTCAATATCATCGCCGATACAGCGACCCTGACCGGCACGGTGCGCACGTTCGACAACGCGTTGCGCCAGAGCATCAGGAAACGTATCGAAGACATCTGCACCCATATCTGCGAAGGGTTCGGCGCGCGATGCACGATCGATTATGAATTCAACATCGACGCGACGATCAATTCCAAAGACGGCGCGGATATCGCGGCGCGCGCCATGAGTCATGTCCTGGGCGAAAAGAACATCGACACGGATTGCCCGCCGAGCATGGGCGGCGAGGATTTCGGCGCCTATCTGGCGCAAAGGCCGGGCGCCTTCCTGCTGATCGGCCAGGGTGTCGACGATAAAGACAGCCCGCACAACCGAGGCCTGCATAACCCCTATTACGACTTCAACGACGACATCCTGCCTATCGGGGTCAGCTACTTCACAAAAGTCGTTGAGGAGACGATGCCCTTGACAAAGTAAGGCCGCTGCTATTTTCCTACGGGTACGCCTGTGGCATCCGCTTCCAGAACCAAGACAACAAACATAAGGAGTAAGCACATGAAAACCAGACTTTTTCTCGGCACCATGGCCGTTGCGGCCATAGCGTTCACGGCTTCGAACGCCCGTGCGACCGAATCGACGACGACTTCTGTGACGAAGGACGTTAAAAGCGTCAGCGTTCCCGGCGCGACTGTCGTCGTCCCCGGCACCGAAGCGGGCGTCAACGTCGATGGCACGACCACGACGACCGAGGGCGGCGCCACTGTAACCACGACGACGACGACGACCGATACAACGACCACCGCGACGGAAGCGCCCAAGCCGCCGGTCGTGCCGATCGCCACGCCTGAAGTCCCCGAAGGCGGTGTGCCCGCCGTCGACACGCACGGCGAAAAAGCCGGTGACGAAGCAACGGATGCAGGCGACAAAGCCGCCAAAGCCGTTACGCCGCTGGAGCAACCGGCCGTCCCCACTCCTGCTGGCTCAACGGCAGAAGGCAACGCCAAGGTTGAAGAACATCTCGGCGTTAAAGCAGCTCATTAATTTTTACTGTCTTTAAAAGCGCCCTGCCATTTTTGGCAGGGCGCTTTTTAGTGACAAGTATGAACAAAACATGTTCTTCGGACGTTCGCCTAGACAGAGATTGAATAAAAACAGGAGAATAGTCATGAAAATCAGCACCATAACCTTTCGCCTTTTAGCGACCGGCGCGCTTCTCGCGCTTCCTGCCGTGGCCTATGGCGCCGATAGCGGCGGGTCATCCGGGAGCGCTTCTGCAAGCAGCAGCGCAAACGGTTCAGCCGGTTCATCACAAGGATCCATTTCGTCTAATACTGCAGGCGGCGGCGGCGCAGGCAACATTGGGTCCTCGACCACCCTCGGAGCATCGGTGGGTTCACCTTCCGCCAATGTGACCGCGAACGGTACGGCGGGGACAGGAGGATCGGGCAATATCGGGTCTTCCGTCGGAGCGCCGCATAACAATCTTGCAACCGATACGCGCATTGGGATCGGCACCAATACACTGAACAACACGCTTGGCACCGGAGTGATCCCCAACGCGGCCGTCAGCACCAACGGCTCTTCCGCAGGCATAAACGCGACTGGCAGCGTGAATGCCAATGTAAACGGTGTAACAAGTGCCACAAATACGAACAGGACGAATTTCAGCGTAGGCGAATTCAGTACATGGGATGCAAATGGCGACGGTAATATCAGCCAGTCTGAATTCGATAAATCGTCTTACACGATCGGCGATGCGAACCATGACGGTTTTATCGATCGGAATGAGTGGACCGGTTACAGTAATTACCTGTCTACTCCCTTTCAGGTGCGCTTCGGCGATTTCAATACGTTTGCCAACGCCAATGGCGGCCGTTTGAGCCAGAGCGAGTATGCAAAGCTGCTGGGCGATTCCGCTTATTACAGGAATTGGGACACCAATAATGACGGTATGGTCAGTTCGAGCGAATTTACATCCGCGCAGGCACGCTATAAGGTCAATGCCAACGGCAGCATGTAAAAACCAAAAGCGCCGCCTCTGGCGGCGCTTTTTTACATCGTCTAGGGCTTAAGCCGTGGTATCGAACGTTCCGCCTCTTTTCGCGGCGGCGTCTTTCGCGCGTTTGAGCATGTCGTCGGAAGATATGATATCGCCCGATGCCGACCCTGTTCCGGTTTTTTTGTCACTTTTGGCGATAAAAGGGTCGACCGTTTTGCCGTCAGCCCTGTCCTTGGCGCGCTTGATCAGCTGATCGGCGTTCGGAATGCTTTCTTCCAGTTTTTTAGCCGCGTTCGCGTCATCCAGTTCTTTCTGTTTCGCCGCCGCTTCGTCCTGGGATTTCTTAAGCTTGGCCTGCTGCTTTGCGACCAGGTCGTTCACTTCCTTGGTCAGCGAATCGATAATGCCGCCGCTGGGGTCGAGGCCAGGAAGAGTCGAATAGGTGTTGATCTGAGCCTTCAGCTGAGCGACCTTGGCGCGGATAAAAGTCTCGGAATCCGTAAAAGATTCCTTGGTCGCAGGCTTGGCAGCCTCCTGATCCTTGAGAATACGCGCAACGGGGCTGAGGGAATTTTCCCCCACGATGCTCGTTGAAGGCACTACTGTGCCGGATGAGACCGATCCTATGGCCATAGGTCAATTATATACCCATCCGGAAGAAAATAAAATCGTTTTCTGCATGTTTAACAAAAGCTTAACATGAGATTACTTGGTATTTTCAGTTTTTCCTGACGGTTTCGAATGCCAGTTCAATGGCATAAAGCATGTTGGTCACGCCCTGCATCACACCTTTCGGATGATCCCAGACATAGTCCGAACAGTCTAGAAAAGTCGCCCCCGCCGTAACATAGGTTGCCGCATCGTCATTGGTGACGGATCCGCAGGCAAGCGACGGTATGTCCGTCAGGGTCGACCACCATTGAAACAGGGAGGGCGATGGCAACGTCCCCGAACCGACGACGCCGAACGTGACGTAATCCACACCCGCAGCGCGGGCGCGGTCGGCCGCCATGCGGCTGTCGCCGCAGACGAGACCGAGAATTTTATCCCCCATTAAGGCGCGAGCGCTTTCAACGGCGCCTGCGTTGTCCAGCAAGACGCCGTCGGCATCGAGCGCCGCCGCCGTCGCCGCGTCGCCTTTCAGGATGGCGACCAGTCCTTCCATCTTCGCCAGCTGGATCAGGGCCGCCGCATTTTCCCGCGCCGTGCCTTCCGGCCCGGGTTGGATTTCCATCACATGCATGTTTTTTTCGTAGTCCGACCGGTTGATGACGAACGCCGCCTGGCGCATCGCCGGCAGTATCCTGTCCATGACGGGGTCTTCTTCCACGCGAAAATACAATCCGCAGGGCGGTAGTTCTGCCTTCATCTGCAAAGCCCTTCCTTAGCGGCCAAAACATGGTTAAATGTGGATCATGAGCAACGACCTTCCCCTTTTAAGCGTAAAAAACCTGTCTGTCACTTTCCAGACGCAGGATGCCGCCTTTACCGCCGTCAAAAATATCAGCTTCGATGTCCGCAAGGGTGAGACCGTGGCGCTGGTCGGGGAAAGCGGATCGGGAAAATCCGTGACGGCCTTGTCTATTCTCCAGCTTTTGCCCTACCCCCTGGCCGCACACCCGGAAGGATCGTCGATCACGTTCGACGGGACCGAACTGGTCAACGCGAAAGACGCCGTCATGCGCGGCATCCGGGGCCGCCGCATCGGGATGATATTCCAGGAACCCTTGAGCGCCCTGAACCCGTTGCATACCATCGAGAAGCAGATCGGCGAGACCCTGCGCCTGCATCGGGCCATGACCGTAGCGCAGGCCCGGGTGCGGGTGAAGGAACTTCTGGATCTGGTCGGCCTGCCGATGATGAAAGAACGGCTCGACGCTTACCCGCACGAACTCTCGGGCGGTCAGCGCCAGCGGGTGATGATCGCGATGGCGCTGGCCAACGATCCCGACATGCTGATTGCAGACGAACCGACGACGGCGCTGGACGTGACGGTGCAGGCGCAAATCCTTGAACTGTTGCAGTCGCTCAAAAAACGTCTCAACATGGCGTTGCTAATCATTACGCACGATCTGACCATCGTCGAGAAAATGGCCGACCGCGTCTGCGTGATGAAGGACGGCGCGATCGTCGAGCAGAAAGACAGCCGCGTTTTGTTCGCGTCACCCGAACACAGCTACACCAAAATGCTGCTGGCGGCGCAACCCAAGGGACAGGCCGTCGCGATCAATGATAACGCGGCGGTGATCCTTAAAGCCGATAACATCAAGGTGTGGTTTCCAAAAGGCCGCAACTTTTTCGGCAAGGCTTCCTCTTTCGTCAAAGCCGTAGACGACGTCTCCGTCGCTTGCCGGGCGGGACAGACTCTGGGCGTGGTGGGAGAAAGCGGCTCGGGAAAATCGACGCTCGGTTACGCGCTGCTGCGCCTCACCGCGCTGACCGGCGGCGAAATCGTTTTCGACGGCCAGCACATCGGCGCTTTCAACCGCCAGCAGATGCGTCCTCTTCGCCAGCGCATGCAGATTGTGTTCCAGGATCCTTTCGGCAGCCTGTCCCCGCGCATGAGCATCGCGCAGATCGTCGGCGAAGGCCTGCTGGTCCATGAACCGCGCCTGGCCCTGCAGGATCGTGAAGAACGTGTGATCGCGGCGCTGGAGGATGTCGGCCTGGACCCGGGCATGCGCCATCGCTATCCACATGAATTTTCGGGTGGCCAGCGTCAGCGTGTGGCGATTGCGCGCGCCATGGCCCTGCGTCCCGAATTCGTCGTTCTGGACGAACCGACCTCCGCGCTTGACCTTTCGGTCCAGGCCCAGATCGTCGACCTTCTGCGCGGGCTGCAGGAAAAATATGCGCTGTCATACATTTTCATCAGCCACGATTTGCGGGTGGTGCGGGCAATGGCGCATGACATGATCGTGATGAAAGACGGCCATATCGTGGAAAGCGGGCCGGCTGCAGGCATATTCGCCGATCAGAAACAGGATTATACGAAAGCCCTGCTGGACGCCGCCCTTAATCTGAAAGCCCGCAAGGCGGATTGATTACTCTTTGCCGATCCCCAGGTTCAGAATGCCGACCACAGCCAAAAGCACAAACAGGGACGCAAACCATACCCGCGGATAGAAAAGTCCTAGATTTTCCTTTCCGACCCAGGCTTCGGTGGCATAGAGCAGCAGCATATACCCGTCGAAACCGGGTATGATCAGGACGTTCATGAACCCGATCAGTACCGAAAGGAACGCCAGGCAATAAATGAACGTGTGAAAACGCGGGAACGCAGACAACTGGTCGTTCCCCACCGGGACATCCAGACGCATTTTATCTTTTTGTTTTGCGAAAGGATGGACAAACGCATCAAACGTTCCCTTGATCATCGCGCCGCCCGTTTTGAAAGCGTCAATCGCAGAGCGCGCGAACCCGCGCTGCAGATAGATATAGGCGCTGCTTTGGCCAGGGTAGACCCTGTGATAGTCCATCGTGAACGGATTATCCATGTTGGCATTCATGCCGGCATTGAGCTGAAAGGTGAATTCCCGAACGACATCGCCATAGGTTTCAAAACTTATTTTGGCTTTCTGGCCACGCAAGGGCATCAAAAGTTTCCTTGCTTCGGACTCAGTGCCAACCGCCTGCCCGTTAACATTTTTAATGATCGACAGGCCCAGCGGTTTATGGACGCCCAGAATACCGATCCTGTTTCGGTACTGCCCCTTTTTCTTTTTATCTTCGTCCGGAATCCAGTCGGGCAGGACGTCGATTGTCACAGGATTGCCGTTTCTTGCCAGCGCGATGCGAAGCGGAAGGTTGGGACGGTCGTCGAGAAAAGCCGATAGGTCTTCAAATCTGGAAATCGGGAGTCCGTCGATGCTCAGGATACGGTCGCCGATCATAAAGCCGGTTTTTTCGGCCGCGCTTCCCGTCTGGATCCCCGTAATCACGGGCGGCGCCGACGGCAGTCCGAACAGGTTGTAGAACACTGTCAGGAGCATAAGGGCGAAAGCGATATTGGATAAGGGCCCTGCCGCCACGATACAGACCCGTCGCCATAAAGGCGCACGGGAGAATTCATCGATTCCCCCCTCTTTCTGGTCGCTCAGCTGCACAAAGCCCGAGAAGGGTAAAAGACGGACCGCCCAGTGCGTGCCGTGGCGGTCGGTTTTGCCCCAGATTTTGCGCCCGAAGCCGAAGCTGATCTCGGCTACGCGCACCCGGAACAGGCGGGCGGCCAGAAGGTGCCCGCCCTCATGCACGATAAACACGACCATCAACGCCGCTAAAATCTGCACAGCGAAGACTATGGCATTGATAAACATTGGGTGTTTCTCGCTTCCCTATATTTTTTAATGATAGTTTTTTCTTGCCTTGGGCACCACATCCCTGTAGAAATCGCCTGTTTTGACGCTGCCTCATGGGCAAATCCATTAAGAAAGACAGGTGATTTATATGGTAAGCGTTAACGTCCGCGACAATAACGTGGATCAGGCCCTCAAGGTCCTGAAGAAGAAAATGCAACGCGAAGGCGTCTTCCGCGAGATGAAACTGCGCCGCGACTTCGAAAAACCGTCGCAGAAGAAAAAACGCGAGCGGGCAGAAGCCGTCCGCCGCTGGCGCAAGCTGGAACGCAAGAAGCGCGACCGTGAAGGCTAGTCTTTCAGGGTATTTTCCGAACGTTTCGACGTAAACATGTAATCATCCCCCGGTTCGTCCGGGGGATTTGATTTTCCGCTTACAGGCTTGCGCACATTCCGCGCAGCCATTCTTTCTCACCTGCATCGAGATAAGGGCCAAGCATCTCATAAACGCGCCTGTGATACGCGTCCATCCAGTCTATTTCAGCCTGCTCCAGCATGTCGGCCACGATCAGGCGCCGGTCGATGGGGGCCAGGGTCACCGTCTCGAAGCTGTAGCGCTTGCGGCCCGTCCCGTCATTGATAATGCCGTCTTCCTGGACCAGGATCAGGTTTTCGATACGGATGCCGTAGGCGCCCTCCTTATAATAGCCCGGCTCGTTCGATACCAGCATGCCCGGCCTGAATTCCTGGTCGGAACGCGGCGATATTCCGATGCCACGCTCATGCACCGAAAGATAACAGCCGACGCCATGCCCCGTGCCGTGCGCATAATCCAGCCCGGCATCCCACAAGGCGCGGCGGGCCAGGCTATCTATCTGGCGGCCTGTCACGCCCGCCGGAAACTTCAGGGCGGCAATCGCGACATGCCCTTTCAGGACGCGGGTGAAATTCTCTCGCATTTCCAGGGACACGTCCCCCGCCGCGACCGTGCGGGTGATATCTGTCGTGCCGGTCGCATACTGGCCGCCGGAATCCACCAGAAGCATGCCCGGCGGGTCGATGCGCCTGTCGGTTTCCGGCGTAACCCGGTAATGCACCACCGCGCCGTTGCCCGCCCAGCCCGCGATGGTGTCGAAGCTGCTGTCACGGCAATCGGCGTCCATGGCCCGGAAGGCCGCGAGTCTGTCGACCACGCCCTGCTCGGTCAGCTGCCCTTTCGGCATGTTCTCGTCCAGCCATTTCAGAAGCCGCACCACGGCCACCCCGTCACGCATATGGACGTCACGGACCGCCGCCTGCTCCTCGGGCGTCTTGCAGGCGCGCGGCATGACGCAGGGATCTGTCTGGTGCTTCACGGAGGCGCCATGCCCTTCCATATGCTGCCGAAACCAGATGGACGTGGACGAATCGTCCAGCAGCACAGGCTTTTTCGCGGCCAGCGCCTCAGCCGTCAGCGTCTTCAGCGCATCAGGCAGTTCTTCCGGCCGTCTGACCTGAACCTGGTTGCCGAGAGACGCGGCTACGGCCAGCGGCAAACGACCCCTGTCGATAAACCAGTCTGCCTTCCCGTCCCCATAAACGATGGCCGTGGAAAGAGCGAACGGATTATGCGGCACGTCCCGCCCGCGAATGTTCAGCAGCCAGGCAATCGAATCCGGCGCGTTCAGGAGGACGGCGTACCCCCCGTCCTCAACGACCTTTGCCGCGACTTCCTGGCGTTTGGCGCTGGCGTTGCGTCCCGCGACGTTTTGCGGAAACGGTTCGACCGTGGTGGCCGGCGGCGCCGGGCGGTCGCCCCATATGCGGTCGACCAGGTTCGCGGCGACCGGTTTGAATGCGATTCCCGACGGGCTTAGGTCTCTGGTGAGATTGCCAATGCCTTCGGCCGTATGCAGATGCGGGTCATAGCCGATGACGCCTCCCTGCGGCAGATGCCGCTTTATCCATTGCGCGGGCACACCCGGCGGGCAGACCAGAGAGTCATAAAGCGCGCCATCGAGCTGTTGTTTCATCTGCAACGCATAGCGGCTGTCCGAAATGACAACGGCCTTATCTTTCAGCACGATGGCCATGCCTGCCGAACCGGAAAAGCCTGTCAGCCAGGACAGTCGCTCGGCGGAAGGCGGGACGTATTCACCCAGATATTCGTCGGCGCGCGGCACAAGAAAGCCGTCCAGCCCATCCAGATCCAAAAGCGCGCGGAACGCCCCCAGCCTTCCGGGCAATATATCTTTTCGTGCGTGCGAAGCCATTGGCATTGAAACGATGCACCCTTTAAAGAAAGCCGAAAACACGTCATGCCGCGCGATTCTATCATCACGAAAAGGGGGAATGCCATGGAGAAGAAGGCGGCAGGCGTAAAAATTAACCTGTCAGGCGCTTCAGTTTTTCCTGAAGATCGCCGGGATCGAACGGCTTCGCGATATAATCATCCATACCAACGCCGATACAGCGTTCGCGGTCGCCGGACATGACATGGGCCGTCATGCCGACGACAGGCACTCTTTGCGCGCCTGCCTGCCGTTCGTGTTCGCGGATCAGGCGGGTCGCGTCCAGGCCGTTCATGCCGTGCATCTGCACATCCATCAAAACGGCGGCGTAACGATTGTTTTTGAATTTTTCAATCGCTTCAAGGCCGTTGGACGCCACGTCGCTGGCATAGCCGAAATCATCGAGAAAGCTTGTGACGACCAGAACGTTGGGCGCATAGTCCTCGACGACCAGGATGCATGGCCTGTCCCTTTTCGGCAGATTCGACGATCCTTCCAGGGCTTTCGTTTGCTCATGACGGCCCGCCACGACGAACGGCAGGATCACGGTAAAAACCGATCCTTTCCCCGGCTCGCTTTTTACCGCAATCGTACCGCCCATGATTTCCACCAGGGTCTTCGTGATGGCGAGGCCGAGTCCCGTTCCGCCGTATTTACGGTTGATGGATGAATCGGCCTGGACGAATTTTTCAAAGATCGTCTCCAGATTGCCCGGCGCTATGCCGATCCCCGTATCCGCCACCGTGATGGTCACGCGCTCTATATCGTCGATCGGGTCGACAGATATCGCCATGGCGACGCCGCCCGTCTCCGTGAATTTGACGGCGTTGCTGCACAAATTCAGGATGATCTGGCGCAGGCGGTTGGGATCGCCCAGATACTGGCGTCCCCTGACGGCCAGGTCGTCAAGATCGAATTTCAAGCCTTTTTCTTTTGTCCGCACCGACATGATGCTGACGATTTCATGCATCATCTGCGCCAGGCTGAAAGGTATCCGCTCCAGTTCCACGGTGCGCGCCTCGATGCGGGAAATATCGAGGAGATCGTTGATCAGCGCCAGCAGCGCGTCGGCGGAAAGCTGCAGCGTCTTAATGAATTCCTTCTGCTTGGCGCTTAACGGCTCGCTCATCGCCAGGATATTGGCGAGGCCGATGACGGCATTCATCGGCGTGCGGATTTCGTGGCTCATATTGGCGAGAAACTCGCTTTTCGCGATATTGGCGGCTTCGGCCCTGTCCTTCGCTTCGCGCAATTCGCCGTTCTGGCGTTCCAGTTCGGCGACGTAAAAGCTGAGTTCGCCCTGCTGCTGGCGCGTCTGTTTGCGCAGGTCGAGTTTCAGCAAGGCCGCGTTGACGACATGGGGCAGGATGTCGAAATAGGTCTGGTTGACATCCTTGAAGATATAATCCTCCGCCCCTGACTGCAGGGCTTCAAGCGCCAGCCTTTCGTTGCCGCCGGCGGTCAGCATGATCACGGGCGGCTCGCCGTTCACGGGTTTAAGCTGCCGCAGGACCTCCATCCCGTCCATGCCCGGCAGGGTATAATCGAGCAGGATGGCGTCATAGGACTCCTGTCCGAATTTTTCCAGCGCCTCTTCCCCCGTCCGCGCGATATCGACGGCAAAGTTCAGACGGCTCAGCCGCTTCTGCATCAGCAGGGCCAGACCTTCATCGTCCTCGACATACAGGATGCGGGTGGTTTTGCCGGGGGTGCCGTTCATCTATTGTACTGCGCCAGGGACTTTGACGACCGCGAGCAGCAGGCCCAGCTTGCGGATCGAGTCCGCGAACGCCTCGTATTCCACCGGCTTGGTGACATACACGTTGCAGCCGAGGGCATAGCCGCGCTCCACTTCGCGCGGGTTGTCGGTCGTTGTCAGGATGATGACAGGCACCAGTTTTGTGTCGGGATCGCTTTTGATCATTTCCAGGATCTGGAACCCGTCCAGCTCCGGCAGATTGAGGTCAAGCAGGATCAGCATTGGCGTGGACGGCTTATTGTTCGTATACTGGCCGCGGCCCAGAAGGTAATCGGCGGCCTTGCGGCCATTGTCGATATGGACGATCTCGTTCATGATCCCGGCTCGGCGCAGGTTTTTTTCGATCAGCTTGGCGTGGCCCTCGTCGTCCTCGATCATGACGATCGTGACATTCTCAGTTTTTGTCATGTTTTCTTTCCTTCTTCAGCGTGTTGGAAATCGTGAAATAAAACGTCGTGCCCTCCCCCGGTGTCGACTCGCACCGAATCGATCCGCTCAGCCGTCTTAGAACGGAACGGACATACGCCATGCCGAGACCTTCGCCCGGGATCTGCTCGTTATTGCCGCCCCGGCGGTAGATCTCGAAAATCTTGCCCATATCCCCGTTGCTGATGCCGCGACCGTTGTCTTTTACCCAGTATGTCGTTTCGCGGTAGCTTTTGCTGCCGCCGATCTCGATGCGCCCGGGACGCGACGGATCGAGGTATTTTATGGCATTGTCCAGGATGTTGCCGAAGACCTGCTCCATCGACAGCTGGTCGGCGATGACAGGGGGCATTACATGAACTTTCACCTCAATGCCGCGGGTCGTGATCTGGTGATGCAGAGTATTCAGGCATTGCCTGACGATCGCATTGGGATTTACCGGCTCAAGCTTAAGCGAACGCCGCCCGATCCGGGAAAGTTCCAGGATCGCATTGGTCAGCTTGTCCATCTTATCGACCGAGGCATGGATGTATTTCAGCGCGTCGCCTATATCGTCGTCGAGAATGGCGGCGATTTTTTTCCTGTCTTCCTGTGGCGCGTCGGCCATCGTCCGGTCAAGGATGGACTTCAGTTCATCGACGCCATAGCGCATTTCCGACGAAAAGCCCTTGAGGTTGACCAGTGGCGAGCGCAGATCGTGGGAGGCGATATACGTAAATCCTTCCATTTCCTTGTTCGCGCGCACCAGATCGTCCTCGACCGCCTGGCGCCGCAGACTCAGGAACAGGATGACGCCATTGGCCAGCAGCAGTCCGATGATCGCGGAGCCGGCGCTCAGGAAAATCGTCATGACATAGTTTTTCTGCCGCGCCTCGTCGTCGGCGCTGCGCCGTGCCAGCAAGGCCCTTTCACCGTCCAGAGCCTGGACGTTCAGGGAGCGGATTTTATCCATCAGGGCCTTGTTCTTATCCATGTCGGCAATGGAATAGCCGCCTCCGCTTCGCCGCTTTTCGATCTGCTCCTGCATGAGCGCGCGCTGCTGGTCGAAAATCGCACGCATGGCGGAAAGCTGTTTCTGGCGTTCAGGATTGTCGTCGGTCAGCTTGATCAGTTCGGCGAATTCCTTGTCGATTATGCCGTTGCCGACGGCATAAGGGCTCAGAAAAGTTTCCTTCCCTGTCATCAGATAGCCGCGCTGGGCGGTTTGCATGTCCTGCAGGCTGCTGAAGGCGTCGTTCAGCCGGGCGATCACGTCATAGGTATGCGTAACCCATTGCGATGACCGCACCACTTCCTGGTTTTTCAGGTAGAAGACATAGGCGAGCACATTTACCCCGAGGCAGCTCAAGGCGAAAAAGACGAGAAACCAGCGGCGGATGTTTAAAGAGGACAGTTCCATCAGTATCTTTGAATGTTCATGGCAACCGGCCATTCTTATACGCCTGTTTTTCTATATGCCACATAAAAATGCCCGCCGACTCCAGGCCTGTAAGGCCCAGTTTCCCATTGCCACCCGCCACTGGCTGGGATAAAGCGTTAACCATGGAAACACAAAGGGCTACCGAACGGGACACCGCTCCGCTTGACCGGCTGAACGACCTGCTGGGCGGCGACATGCTGGCCGTCAACGCCCTGATCATCGAGAACATGCAGGCCGACGTGCCGCTGATCCCCCAGCTTGCGGGTTATTTGATCGCGGCGGGCGGAAAGCGCATCCGGCCCCTGCTCACCCTGGCCTGCGCCCGGCTTTACGGCTACGAAGGCCCCCGCCCCTACGCCCTGGCGGCGGCGGTGGAGTTCATCCATACCGCCACCCTGCTTCACGACGACGTGGTCGATGAAAGCGGGGAGCGCCGGGGGCAAAAGGCCGCCAATCTGGTCTTCGGCAATCAGGCCAGCGTCCTGGTCGGCGATTTCCTGTTCAGCCGGGCGTTCCAGCTGATGGTCGGCGACGGCTCGCTCGACGTGCTGCGCATCCTGTCCGACGCCGCCGCCATCATCGCGCAGGGTGAGGTCAAACAATTGACCACGGCGGGCAACCTTGAGACGACGATGGACGACTATCTCGACGTCATCCGGGCCAAGACCGCCGCCCTGTTCGCCGCCGCCTGCGAGATCGGGCCCATCGTCGCGGACGCCGATAAGACCGCCGCCGCCGCGATGTGCGAATACGGCATGAACCTCGGCATCGCCTTCCAGATCGCGGACGACGTCCTGGACTACGCGGCGGACCAGGCCATGCTGGGCAAAAACACCGGCGACGATTTCCGCGAGGGTAAAATGACGGCGCCGGTCATCCTCGCCCTGGCAAAAGCCGACGACAAAGAGCGCGCCTTCTGGCAGCGCACGATCGGCGACCGCAAAACGGCGGACGGCGACCTGAAAACCGCGTTCGGCCTGCTGGAGAAACACGGCACGCTGAAAACCGGCATGGCGATGGCGCAGGATTATGTGGAACGGGCCTGTCTTGCGCTGGCCGAGGCGCCAGACAGCCCTCTGCGTTCCCTTCTTCACGACGTGGCGCGGTTTACGATCAGCCGGTCGTTTTAACCTGAGCAAAGAGAAAATCTGGCTTAGTCATGCGATCAGGGCGCCGGCCCGTCATCAGGCTCTTTATTTAAATTGGCGGCAGCGTTTTTCAGATAAGGAAGATATAAAGCCAGGTCATCGGCCGCGGCGAGCATGGTTTCAAAGTCTGCATCGGATCCGCCGGCAATGTTAAATAGTTTACGAACGTCATCCTGGTCGGACTCTGCAATGGCTAAAGCTTGTCTCGCAGGCTGATGATCCTGGACGGCCTTGCCTGCCACCAAAGCCGCACTTTCAGCATTCTTGTAGATGTCCCATAGCCCTTTTAAATCCAGGACCAGAGGAAAGAAATCTTCTTTTAGCTCTTCCGGTACTCCTGCAAGCTTTTCTGCGATTTCTTCCCGTGTCAAATCCATGATGCCTCAGACCTTACCCATTAAAAATAATCATTGAATATAAGTCATATACAAAAAGACAAAAATAATCAAATTTATGGAAACGATATTAATCACTATGCCGCTTTGAGCATTGTTTCAAAAAACGACTTCAAACACGCTTTAACCGCCACGCTCTCCTGCAATGAATTGATTTCTGCGCGCAGCGCTGCCGCATTGTCAAAACCGCACAGATACCACGCGAGATGCTTGCGCCCGAGCGCCACACCCTGCCGCTCGCCGTAATATGCCAGCATCGCGTTATAATGATCCGTAATGATCGCATAAAGAGCGTCAGTATCCGGGGGCGCGGGAATGCGCGCGCCTTTCAGATACGCCATCGTATCGCGCAGGACCCACGGCCTGCCCTGCGATCCGCGTCCGATCATCACGCCGTCCGCGCCCGATTGGTCCAGGGCGCGCCTGGCATCTTCGGGGCCGAGAATATCGCCATTGATAATGACAGGGATTTTTACGGCATCTTTTACGGCGCGCACCGCCGCCCAATTGGCGCTGCCCTTATACATCTGGTTGCGCGTGCGGCCGTGCACGGTGATCATCCTGACGCCCGCCTGCTCCGCTTTACGTCCCATTTCGGGCGCGTTGATGCAATCGTCGTCCCAGCCCAGACGCATTTTCATCGTCACAGGAACATCTACCGCTTTCACGATGGCGATCATGATCTGCTCCGCCAGCGGTTCATCGCGCATCAACGCCGAGCCGCCCATCTTGTTCACGATTTTTTTAACGGGGCATCCGAAATTGATATCGATGATCGCCGCGCCGCGCTCGACATTCATGCGTGCCGCTTCCGCCATGACATCCGGCTCGCATCCCGCAAGCTGCACCGCCATCGGAAACTCGCCCGCGCAGCTTGTACCCATCTTCAGGGATTCGCGGCTGTGCTGGATCATCGCACGGCTGGCGATCATCTCGGAAAAGACCAGGCCCGCGCCGAATTTTTTGACGACGCGGCGAAACGGCAGATCCGATATCCCCGACATCGGCGCGAGGAAGACAGGATCTTCTATTGTGATCGTGCCGAGCGTGATGGTCATAGGGGTACCGGAAGAGCGAGGTGAATGATCGGCCTTAACAGACAATTTGCGACTCAATTCCGGGCATGGAAATTAATTACAACTCATTTTCGAGTATTTAAGATTTTAAACAGCGCATGTTTCATAGCCCACATCTTAGGAAATATACGCGCGCCTATCCAGCTTCCTGGAAAACACAGTGAGGATGAGACAGAACAGACAAGCAATCCAAAGGCTTGAGAGGCTCAAATACAAGAAGCCGGCTGCTCCCAGCACAGCCCCGACAACCAATCCTACCCACAGCAATAAATAAGGAAACCAAATGCTGTCCGGCTCTTTAAGAAACACCCCTGCGAGACGCTGGCCTAATTTTACAAGTGTGCCGGTCATATACGTGACGCCTATAGAGACTTCGCCTTCGCGGACAAAAACATTGTTCGCCGCCCCCATAGCTATGACCATAAAAGGAATTGTCAACCCGTGCACACCGATTGCATGCATGAACGCCGCAAGGAAAAGGACCGCGGACATGAAGCAGAGAACCGATGACGATGGATAAAGAGGTCGCCAGCACCGGATAATTTTCCCGACTATCACACCGATTACAAACAGCAGAATGATACCAAGCGGCAGCAACGATGCATGTAGAGGGATCGCGTCCATCACATTAACGCCAAAGCGTGTTGAATTTCCGCTCATGAAAGAAACGAACACTCCCCCAAGACTCAAAAACCCCAGCGCATCCACGAAACCGGCCAGTACGGCTAGTCCAATCGCTAATCGCTGAGATGGCCTATCATGGGAATGCATGTCTTACCCCATCTCCTTCAATACCTAAATTTCATACCCGAACATAACTCATATTAAAAAGCGGATCGTATAATGTCGTTCGACTCTATGCGATCCATTTAAATTTTATAAATCTTGAAAGAAGATTGGTCGGCCCTAGTAAACAGTTTGCGAACTGATCCTGAAATCCGACAGTTAATTGTAGGCCATATTGCCGATTCTTACCTTCATTAACAAGAATTTTCATATTTTAGAGTTTTTCAGCTTTAAGCCTTAGCGCATTTCCCACAACCGATACCGAACTCAAGGCCATTGCCGCCGCCGCCATGACCGGACTTAACAGAATGCCAAACGCCGGGTAAAGGATACCCGCCGCGACCGGGACGCCCGCCATGTTGTATATGAAGGCAAAGAACAGGTTTTGCCGGATATTCCGCATAACCGCCACAGACAAGCGGCGCGCCTTCACAATGCCGTTTAAATCGCCTTTAAGCAGGGTTACGCCCGCGCTTTCCATTGCTACGTCCGTGCCGGTTCCCATCGCTATACCCACATCGGCGGCGGCAAGCGCGGGGGCATCGTTCGTGCCGTCGCCCGCCATAGCAACCTTGCGGCCTTCCGCTTGCAGTTTTTTGACGATCCGGCTTTTATCTTCCGGCAAGATTTCCGCCTCTACCTCCGTAATGCCAAGCTGGCGCGCAACGGCTTGCGCCGTGACTTTGTTATCGCCGGTCAGCATGACGATACGCAGGCCGGATTTTTGCAAGGCTTTGATAGCCTCCGCCGTTGTCGCCTTGATCGGGTCGGCAATCGCCAAAAGCCCGGCGGGCTTGCCGCCTACGGCCATGAAAATCACCGTCGCGCCATTGCCGCGCAATTCATCGGCCCGGCTTCCTAGCGCGCTTACGTCAATATTCAGGTCTTCCATGAGGCGGATATTGCCAAGGGCAACCGGCTGGCCGTTTATCTGGCCGACAACGCCCTTGCCAACGGGTGAGTCAAAATCGCCTGCTTGCGGCAAGGATAAGCCCTTTTCCTTTGCGGCCTCGACAATCGCATGAGCCAAAGGGTGTTCGCTTCCTTTTTCAAGCGCGGCGGCGAAAGCCAAAAGCCCGCTTTCATCAAAGCCCGGCGCAGGCACAATCGCCGTTACTTTTGGTTTCCCTTCCGTCAAAGTGCCGGTTTTGTCAATCACCAGCGTATCTATCTTTTCCATGCGCTCTAAAGCCTCGGCGTTCTTAATCAGAACTCCGGCTTGCGCGCCGCGCCCAACGCCGACCATGATCGACATAGGCGTGGCAAGACCGAGCGCACAAGGGCAAGCGATAATCAAAACGGATACGGCTGCGACGAGCGCATAGGCAAACGCCGGTGCCGGGCCAAAAACCGCCCATAGTCCAAAACTGATAAGTGAAACCAGAATGACGGCCGGAACGAACCATCCCGCGACCATATCGGCCATGCGCTGGATCGGCGCGCGGCTGCGCTGCGCTTCCGCGACCATCTGCACGATTTGGGAAAGCATGGTTTCCTTGCCGATTTTATCGGCCCGCATAATGAAAGTGCCGGTCTGGTTCATGGTGCCGCCGATTACTTTTGCATCGGCTTCTTTCATAACGGGCATGGATTCCCCCGTAACCATTGATTCATCGACCGCGCTGCGGCCCTCTATGACCGTTCCATCAAGGGGAATTTTCTCGCCGGGACGGACGCGGAGGAAATCGCCTTTCTTGACATCATCGAGGGGAATATCTTCATCGTTTCCATTATTGACGCGCCGTGCAGTTTTCGGCGCAAGATCAAGCAGCGCACGGATTGCGCCTCCTGTTTTTTCCCGCGCGCGCAATTCGAGAACCTGGCCTAACAGAACCAGCACCGTAATAACCGCCGCCGCTTCAAAATAAACCGCAACCATGCCGCCTGTACGGAAGGACGGCGGAAAAAGGCCGGGCGCAAAAACGGCCACCATGCTGTAAAGCCACGCCGCGCCGGTGCCTATGGCAATCAGCGTGAACATATTCAGGTTGCGGGTTTTGATAGAAGCCCCTCCGCGCGCAAAAAACGGCCAACCGGCCCAAAGCACAACCGGCGTGGCAAACAGCATTTGCAGCCAGTTTGAAAGCGGCTGGCCGACAATATGCAGATTGAACACATGCGCGCCCATTTCCAGCACAAGAACGGGCAATGTTAAAAGCAGCCCGATCCAGAGCCGCCGCGTCATATCGCGCAACTCTTCGCTCGGGCCTTCCTCGCCGGTCATGACTTCCGGCTCCAACGCCATGCCGCATATCGGGCAAGTGCCGGGGCCGACTTGGCGGATTTGCGGATGCATGGGGCAAATATAGATTGCGCCTGCTGTAGCCGGTTCTTCGTGCTTAGGCGCAAGGTATTTCTCTGGATCGGCCTTGAATTTCTTCAGGCAATTTTCCGCGCAGAAATAATAATCGTGCTTCTTATATTCGGTTTTATATTGCGCGGTTTCCGGATCAACATTCATGCCGCAAACCAGGTCTTTCACCACATCACTTTTGTTATCGGCATGATGCGCGCAGCAAGAATGCTCTTTTTCCTTCATGTCGGCGTGATGATGGTGGTTCATTCTTATTTACCCTTTTCTATCATATTTTTCATCTGCTCAATTTCCTCCTGCTGGCCGGAAACAATCTCATTACACAAGGCTTGAATTTCAGAGTCTTTAATCTCCGTCTTTTGGCACATTAAAATCGCAGCCGCATGGTGCGGGATCATTGATTTTAAAAACTGCCTGTCGGAAACTCCGGCTTGCTGGCGGATACAAACAAAAAATGCAATCAAGGCAATGGCGCTTGCGGCCAGAATAATAAGATTGAGATTTTTATTTTTATACATATCCCGCATAAGAATAATCTCGATAATCACCATCGGCGCAGCCATTAATCCCGCCATATAAAATTGATTGATGTTCGGGATGACGTTGGCGAATTTGTCCACCATTGCGTACATCAGGATATACATGGATATAAACGATAAAACCGCCATGATGAGCAGTTTTTTGTAGCTGTTGCCGTGCATTTGCATAGTTTTCCTCCTATATAAATTTGTACGCTATAAACGCAGCAAAAAAGCCAATGGCGTAAAGAACAACGGAAAAAATAAATACGCCTAACGATAACCGCCGCATACGCATACACGCCTTGGCCTGGGCGGGATCGACCGGGCAAGGCGCGTTCCGTGCCAGATAGCGGGAAATGCCGGATAAGACCAGCATGATACCCGCAAATATAAATAGTGGAACTTTATGCTCCGACAACCACACAATCTGAGGCACCGCGCTAACCAAGCCTGCCACGACGGCGCCTGCGCCAAGCGAAACAAAAAGGATCGGCAAAGCGCAGCAAATCAGCGTGCTGAAAGAACCGAAAAGGGCGACGGTCGAAATTACATTACTTCGCAGGCCCATTGGAATCTTCCCTTGTGATATCTGTAATGCTGTATCCGGCATCCGTAATCAATTTCTTGACTGTTTCATCGTCCAGCTTTTGCCCTTCTTTAGTCGTAACCGTCACAAGCTTATGCTCAAGATCGACTTTGACCGTTTCGACGGCGGGTTGTTTCATAAAGGTTTTTTCAATGGCGGTCGCACAGAAAGCGCAAACCAGACCATTGACCGACGCTTTGATCGTGTCCGCATAGGCGTTGCCGGTAAAGGCAATCAGAGCCGCTAAAGTTAAAAGTAGTTTTCTCATTTTGATCTCCTTTAAAATTGAAGTTGCCAGTTGAACATGACGCGGTCGTTGCTACTGTAACCAGCTTCCACCAACGTCGTTTTGTAGAAAAACCGCACAAGCGGCGTGACGACGAACGTATCGTCTTTTTTAGGATGATGATCGACCTGTACCATCAGCCATGTATTCAAGTCATCGTAATTGGCAAGATAGGGCGCAACACCGACGCGCGCCTTTTGCGAGAATGATTTGTCGATATCCCCGGCCCACATAACCCGCGGCTCATAGGAAATAAAAACCCGCCGCGTTTCATAGTCGGCCAAAAAGCCTGTCCATGCGGCAAACTCATTCTCGTTTCCCTCATGCGATACGCCCACGCCGGTCATGTTGAAAATATTTCCCTGACCATCGGGAAGATTCCACCGCTTGATAAGCGTATTCAGTTGAGGCCCAAAGGTCGTGAAATCGTCGCCGCCAGATTCTTTTTTGGCATAGACGGCTACGGCATATTTAGGCGTAACCGTATAATCCAGCGACAAGGTATGCCCGGTTTCGTCGTTTTCCTGCATGACCATCGTGCCGCCCGGATAGGATAGCGGTTTGGCTATTGCCGGGGCGGAAAGTCCGACCCCGGCAATAACGGCAGCAATCACCGCTTTGATATGCGGCTTATTGACCATGCTCTTTCATGCCTTTCATATCCATACCTTCCATATCCATGCCTTCCATATGCTCATGGTTCATTTCAGGCATAGGGCCGCTGGCGTATTTGTTGAAATTTTCCTCGTTCTCGAAATAATAGACCATGCCGTGCGCGTCGGTGCCGATTACTGCGCTGGCCTTATCAACGGCATTGCCGCTAACGGGGTCTTTCGCGGATCGTTTGGAAGCGTCTTTTTGCAAGATATCCTTACACATCGGGCAGCAGCCGTAATAGGTTTTGCCTTCCACTTCGACGGCCATTTGCGGTTTGTCGAACGCTTTATTGTTCATCATGCAAACATATTTAGCCTCAACAGGCTTGAGCCAGCTATCGGCATGTTGATGATCGGCGGCGAAAGTCGGAAGGGCAAACAGCGTCATAATCAATGCTAGTACAAAAGTTTTCATGGGTTTTTCTCCTTTGGGGTTAAAGTTAATCGTGGTGATCGCCGGTATGCTCATGGCCGCTTTCGGAACCTTCATTATGTTCCATGCCCTCCATGTTCATATCCATTTTCATGTCGTGACCTTCGCCGTGTTCCGCGCCGCCATGACTATGATTGTGTCCGCCTGTCATTCCGACTTGCATGGGGATGACGCCGAGGCCGTGGCGGTAAACAAGCTCCGCGCCCTTATAGCCGGTGGTTGCCAGCATTAATCCGGCCACGGCCATAAGCGAAACGAAAACAAGATTTTTGGATTTTCTGAAATCCGCTTTGCCGCGGAGTGAAGCGGATAAAGACCAGATAGCCAGAACGATGAACAGGCCCGCCGTACTCAAGGCCCATTTGCGGTGATCGAGCATAGCCAAATGCTGTGCCTCGCTGCCGTGGGCTACGGAATTGAAGGCATCAAATCCCGCTATAACAGTGGCAATAGCCGCCAACGACCCAAGCCATAAATTCCAGCGCGCAACGGTGACAAGCTGAATATGCAGCGACCATTTTCTGACGAATGATTCCGCCAGAAAAAGCACAACGGAAACGCTTAATAACGCGATAGTGAAATGCACCAGTATCGGGTGCCAGTTTGGTATAATTTCAATGGTCATAGTCAGATCTCCTTAAAACATGAACCGCAAGCCAACGGCGGCGATAAAATCGTCATTGTCTTCACCTTCATTCTTGGCAATGGATGAAGTTTCCCCAAATTTGCGCTCATAGCGGAAATCAACATAAGGCGCGAATTTGCGGGTGAATTCATACCGGGTTTGCAATCCGATCTCGCCTTCGGTAAAGCCTGCGCCAATTTCTTGCTCAGGCACATCTTGCGCGGACAAGTTTATTTCCGCATAGGGCTGCAAAATAAGGCGTTGCGTGAGAAGAAGGTCATGTTCCCGGCGCAGCCTGGCAGTAACGTCGCCTTCATCGCTGATAAACAAATGAGCCTCCGTTTCAATGAAAAACGGCGCAAGCCCTTGAGTGCCGAATACAAAATAAGTTGTCGGGTGCGGTTGCGTATCGTGCCTTATACCGGCCTGCAAATCCCAAAAGGTAGAAACATTGCGGCTATACAACGCCCAAAACTCTGCTTGCTCAGTTTTGCCGTCGCTATTTTCGCCTTCGCTTTTCAGCCAAAGTTTATTGTAATCGCCGCCAATCCATCCCTCGAAATCCCAACTGGCGACCGGGCCTTCCGTGCCTGCGCCGTAGTCGGTTTCTAAACGAAAGGCGTGAAAGATACCCCCGCCATGCGCTGCATGAACAGCCGCATCTTCCGGTTTGGAAGATTGAGGCATTTTATCCTCTGGCGCGCTTACCGCAGACGGGGCCGCATGTCCGCTATGGTCTTGCGCGTAAGCTGGCAATGCTGAAAAAAGCAAAAGCGCAGTTAAAATATATTTAGTGTCCATTATGACCTCCGTGAGAAGAATTTTGATTTTGAGGGGCGGAATGATCCATGCCGGGCATATCCATACCCTCCATGCCTTCCATTCCTTGCATGTCGTGATTCATGCCCGGCATATCGTGGTTCATAGGCATTGAATGCCCCTCGTGCGGATTTGCCTTTGCCGGTTTATCCGCTTTTGGCGCAGTTTTTACCGGCGTTTTCTTCATAGGCGGCGGCATATCATTGGGATTTAGTTTTGCCACAACCACCTTATTCATCATGCCCGCGGACATATGAAAGAGAAGATGGCAATGGAACGCCCATTCACCCGGTTGGTCGGCGGTCAGCAATACTGAATAGGTTTGCCCCGGTGCAACAATGACCGTGTGCTTGTTCGGCAATTTTTCGGCAGGCTGGCCGTTTTCAAGCTGCACAAACATGCCGTGAAGGTGCATAGGGTGCGCCATCATCGTATCATTCACGAATTTAAGGCGGACACGCTCACCATATTTCAGATTGATCGGCCCGGAATCCTCAAATTTCTTGCCGTTAATCGTCCATATGAAGCGCTCCATATTGCCGCCAAGACGGACAAGGATTTCACGTTCCGGCTGGCGCGTGTCTTTCTGGATGCCGTAATAGCGAAGATCGGCATAGCTTAGAGCCTTATCGCCGGGCGGCGTTCCGGCTTGCGCCCAACCGCTTTGCATATCCTCCATAGACATTCCGGCCATGTCTTGTCCCATGTTTCCATGATCCATTCCGGCCATATCGCCCATTGGCATATCATGGTTCATTTTGGAATGATCCATGCCTTCCATACCGGACATATCCATGCCCGCCATAGCGGCGTGATCCATGCCCGGCATATCATGGCCCATTTGGGAATGATCCATTCCCTCCATGCCCTGCATACCTTCCATTTTTTCGCTGTTAGGCTCGCCGCCGTGGCCCATACCCATATTCCATCGACGCGCAGAAACACCGGCTTGAAAATTATTGCGCGCGGCGTGGACTTGCCGTCCTCAAAATTTTTGAGATTGTAGAATCCTCTACCAAGGGCGACCGCCATAAATTTCTGGATATGGTGAAATTCGCCGGATCGCAAAAAGAAGTGATTGCGATTGTTGCGGACAAGGTTGACCGGGTACAACGCTCCTTCCGCGAATATCCCTTGCTCGATGATCTTGTCCAACGCGGCAAGATCGAACTGCATTTCAACACGGAAAATTACGTCATTCATAAAGACAGCATGAGCCAAGAACGGCTTATGTGGTCTATGGGCGTTATCATGGCGCAATCCTACGTCGATAGCATGAAAGACAATATCCGCCGTTCTTTCGACCAGAAAATCCGCCTTGGCGAATATGTAAGTCTTGCGCCGATAGGCTATCTGAACCAGCGGGATGAGCGTGACCGTGGCATAATCGTTATTGATCCGGAGCGCGCGCCGCTGGTTATCAAACTTTTTCAGGAATATGCGACCGGCCAGCACACGCTTGCCGAAATGACGGATAAAGCCAAGAATTGGGGTTTGAGGAACCGCATACGCGGCCATAATTATATCCAGCGTTCCCACATATACGCCATTTTGAAAAATCCGTTTTACTATGGCGTCATGCAGGTCAAGGGCAAGCTTTACACGCACCGTTATGAGCCGCTGATTAGCAAGGAACTGTTCGATCAATGCCTGGCAGTTATGAAGGGCTGGAATAAAAAGCCGTTCAAATACGCGGGCAAGGAATTTGTCTTTCGCGGCCTTATCACTTGTGCCACAACGGGCCGGGTCGTTACCGCCTCTGAACAGAAAAGAACCTATAAGAACGGCGAAAAGGCCTCATGGACGTATCTCCGGGCATGGAATCCCGAAAACCCGGAAAAACTGGTTTGGGTACGGGAGGAAAAGGTTCTGGAACAGATCGAGGCCGTTTTCAAATCCCTTTACATACCGCCCGACAAGCTGGAGGCCATTACCGGCCATATCCGGGCCACTGATAAAACCGAACGAGATTTCCTCCGCCGCCAGACCGCCGACCTGAAACGGGATTATACGGCCATTCAAAACCGGCTGGACGGCCTTATGGACTTGCTTTTGGATGGCGTGATCGACAAACAGGATTTTGAAGGCAAGCGGCAAGCCCTGCGCGACCAGCAAGCCTCCATCCGTACCCGCCTTGCCGCCCATGAAGAAGGTGACGACAAATTCAAGGATTCCCTAATAGCCTTGCTACAGTTGAGTTCAAACGCTTGGGAACTGTTTGGAAGTTCTACCGTAGAGAAAAAACGGCGTTTGGCGGGCTTCGTATTTGCGAACCTACAATTAAAAGGCCCAACCCTTTGTTACGAATTGAAAAAACCGTTCTGCTGGTTCCCTCAATGCGATGATTTAGTTAAATGGTCGGGGCAAGAGGATTCGAACCTCCGGCCTCTACGTCCCGAACGTAGCGCTCTACCAAGCTGAGCTATGCCCCGTGCATTTTCTGGCGAGAAGCGACAATAGCCAATTCCAAGTGCTTGTCAAATATTTCCCTCGCAAGACGCCACGCTTCACAGCTCCTGCGTTGGCAAATATCTATGTGGTTTAAGAACGTTACCGCGTGGGTAGAAAAAATAACAGCGGCGGCATAGAATAAATACAATCTAAAAATCTTATAATTGATGCGATGCAGTATTCACCGATCAAGGCGATCCAAAAGACATATTGTTACAATTTTCATAGACTTAATGACTCTTTATGTCGCAAAAAGATGCTTAAAGATAAAAAATGTCCACGCATTATGACCATAAAACAGAATCTTTAGAAAATCACAAGATTCATAGAGTAAAAAACAAATCAAACTTTATAATTTCACAACAAAACTTCAGTTAAAAACGTCTATACTGTTTTTTGTTGCAATTTATACACTTAAGATTATAATTCCTTAAAATTATGTTAATGAACAGGGGGTTACCAAATGCCCAGTCTAACGACCAAAGCCGCTTTAGTAGCGTTTGCGACAGCTGCAGCGAGCCTGACCGGAACCGCTTCTGCCCAAGCAGAAAATACGGTTTGTTTGTCTCCCCAGACATTAATTAAAACTATGGCAGCCAGACATCAAACTTTAGTGATGTTGCTGGACGAAGCAGTAGAGCAAAAGCAAAAAGTGAAAGGCAAATATGTTTCGCATGATGAGGCGAGGCTTATTTTCTTTGACCCTCAAACAGAAACAGCCGTTATGGCCGGCTCGACTGAATCACTCGGCGAAAAACCTGACTGCTATAAGTTGCAGACTGAGTTTCCGGCGGCACGACTTCTGGTTCCAGGAAATACGGCAGATCCAAGGGCTTTTATCGATGGCGGTGACAAGTCGGTGGATAAACAATGTGCAATTTTAGGTAAAGAGCGTTGCGGCTCTCATAATGAATGGGCTCAAAATTCTGCAGAGAATGGAAGACCTCCTGTATTCGTTGCACAATTAAATAATACAATCGTTACCCTGTTTGCCGATCTGGCCGGTGATAAAGATAACAAACATCATGGTCACAGGAGCGTAACGACCAACGGAGCAATGGTTATCACGGGCGCCTATTCAGACGTTCGCTTCACAGAGAACTGGAAATCTATAGTAAAGGGCGCGCAAATAGCTCAGGCAGCAGGCGTTTCGCCCAGCTTAAACTAAGCGCCTAGACCCAGGGACTGAAGGCCAGTGTCGGTTACGACCATGCTTTCTGCCATATCGACGTTAGGTGCAGAAAGTTTTCGGCTATTGGTATCGCCAGCGGTCGTCGATGCCATTTGAAAATTAGAGCTTAAATTCAGAGCATTTCCAAGGCGGAACTCAGCCTTTAATGAATCATAGTCTCTCAAAGTGGGCGACTTTGCATTGACCCTGGCTGTCTCTTCATTCGGGCCACCGTAGAATTGGCTCGTGCCAATATCGTCTGTCGAATTATAGTTTTTATTACATTTCGATAAAGCTTCTCTCGTCAAAGCTGTAATATTCGCCGGTTCCTGCGCTTTAAGTGTTTCTGCCTCTTCGCTCAATTTTTGATTATAACGGCTTGCCCTGGCCCCTCCGTTTTCTCTTAGGTATTGCTGTATTTCCAAGATCCTGTCGTTACGGCTGATAAACGCTTCTCCGTCTTCGCGCGTTTTGAAGATGCCCTGTCTCAAACCGGAATTAATAAATTCTTCTGAATGATTATTAATGTAACGGCGTGCCGCCATTTCGCGCGCTCTTGAAACACGCATACCGCCAAAAGTGACAATTTCATCATCCCATTCATTGGCGGACATTCTCCGCATACCGGCTTCAACCGCTTCTTCCGCTTCCAGCTTTTTACGTTCGGCCTGCTCTTGGGCATCATGAAAACGGCTATCCTGTTGGACAGCGATCTTCTGCTGCCTTTTCTCCTCCTGACGGCTGTGCCAGGCGTTATAATCGAGGGCCTGCAATTCATCATCGCCGAGATCGTCGGGCCTGATGTCCAGTTTCGTCAGGTCGATTTGACTCGCCCTTTCCAGCCATTTCGGATCCAGGAGTGCCATTTCTTCCGGTGCTATCCCAAAGGTTTAATGCCAAAGCCGATCTCCATCATGGCAGAAAGGCGTAAATATTATGTAAATCCATAAAATTTGTCTCAAATTTTATGGATTCTGCAAAGCCTTTTGTCTCGAAAAGCTATTTTTTACAGGGATATATCTGGTAGATGGCCATGGTCACCGCGGGCGCGGCAATATAGGCGTCATGTTCCCCATGGGCACGAAGATAGCGCAGGACGATGGCCTGGAGCTCGCCCATCGCAACTCCGCCCGGCACGCAGATATCGATTTTCGGGGCAATGTTCAGGGATTGCAGGACGTTGTGGTAATCCAGCACGCCGGCGATATAGGACTGGCAGGCATTATGCCCGCCCTTCACGACCTCTTTGCCGTTGGAGTCCATTTCACAGACATGAAGGAGATATGCCCCGGAAAACCGCGTGGCATGGGCCGGGGACGTCGAAACAAACAGCGCGAGTGCGAGCGTCAGGCAAAACAGGCCCCTGCGGACTGCGCCTGATCCTCGGAACACCCTACTCTTTGTCATTCATCTTAAGCTGTCTGAGAATGGCGAAAGGCGAGTCTTCCATTTTCGGCTTCGGACCGGCGGACAGGACGCGGTCTTCGCGCTCGCGCTGCTGCGGCTTGCCTTTTTTCCCTTTGGGGCGAAACGCCGTCGCGGGTTTATCGGGTTTGGTGAATACTTTTTTCTCCGGCTTTTTTTCCTCGCGCGCGGGGCGCGGCGGGCGGGCGGCATCTCCATAAGCGCGGCCCCGCCGCAGGCGGAAGGTCGCAAGCTCGGGCCGGATCTGGACCGGCTTCGCGTCCGCAACGGCATCCGGCACCGGGGCGGCCTCAATGGCGGCGTCTTCGGCTTTGACGGGGTTCTCTTCCGCGTTCGGTTCTTCCGCGACCGTCGCCGTTTCGGCAGGAGCGGCCTCCGGTTTCGGCGCGTCCGCCGGATCGTGAGTCTTTATATGCCCCATCGCCTCCAGAACCGCGTACAGGTCCGCGACCGTGCACCCCATCCATTCGGCCATTTTATGCTGGGCCTGGAACGCGCCGTCCTTTGCGCTGTCATAGATCGCGCTGATAACGCGGTCGAGCATGTCGACCCGGATGGCGCGGGGACCGTAAACCGGATAGCCGATGGCGCGGTAATAGTCGGGATCCGCGCCTTCCACTTTTATGGATGTCATGCCGTCCGGCGGCACCGCGGCGGGCAGCGCCCTGTCGTTCCACAAATTCCACAACAGCGCGCGCAGGCGCACCGCCGCCGGCTTGTTGAGGTCAGGGATGAACACCAGGACAGGCCCGAGCCGTACGCGCCTCTGGCGCAGCGCCTTCCGTCCTTCGGGCAGCAGCGCCGCGATCAGGGATTCCAGTTCCGATCGCTGACGGATGCCGAGCGATTCATGAAGCTGGAATGAAATGCCGCGCACGTTGCCGTCCACGCCCTCGCCTTCCTGGGCTTCGAGCGCTTTAAGCGGCTCCAGAACCGTGGCGATATGGCCGGCCAGCCAGTCGCGCAGCTTCGCCAGCACGGCGTCTCTGTCCTGACCGGCCAGCAGGTCGCTGTCCTGGATCTCTACGTCGGGCTGCAGCAGGGACTGGCCTTTTTTCACCTTCGCGACCGGCTGGCCCGGCAGAGGGTTGGTCGCGTCGGGCTGGTACAGCACCGTTCCTTCGTCGTTCAGCCTGAACTGCTTCGGTTCCGCATTCAGCATATGACCCAGTCGCCTTTTTATTTCGGGTTTAAGCGCATTGCGGGCGGCGCTCATCACCGCCCGGTAATCCTGTCCGCCGGCCTTGTCGTCGGGCACGAAGCGGAAGCCGTCAAGCCGCCCCACCTCCTGCCCCTCGACCACGACGTCGCCGTTGGCGCGGACCCCCGCCAGCAGATCGCCCCCCGCCTCGATGGCCCTCAGCAGTATGGCCGAGCGCCGGTCGACAAAGCGGCGGGTGAGACCTTCATGCAGCGCGTCCGACAGGCGGTCTTCGACCGCCAGGGCCTGTTTAGCCCATTCCTCCGCGTTCCGTAGCCAGTCGGATTTGTGGGTAATATACGTCCAAGTGCGGATATGCGCAATCCGCGCCATCAGGGTATCGACATCGCCGTCCAGCCGGTCCAGCCGTTCGATCTGGGCGCGGATCTTGTCGTCGGGAATGCGTCCGCCGTCGATCAGATCCTCGAACACGCCCGCCGCCAGGTCCTGGTGGGTCTCGCTCATGGTCCGCCGGAAATCCGGCACCTGGCACACTTCCCACAACAGGCGCACGGCGGCGGGCGACACCGCGCGGGCAAGAATGTCGTCCCGCCCCGCCAGCGCGGAAAGGGTCAGGTAATCGTCCGAAGGGCGCCCCCGCATCAGGACCGGACTGTCCGGCGGCGTTTCAAGCGATTTCAGCAGCCGGTGCGGCGACGCGAAATCGAGGTCGGCATTGCGCCAGTAAAACGTTTTCAGCGACTCGAAATGGTGCTGCTCCACCGCCTCCACAACGTCGTCGTCCAGGCCACGCACGGGGCCAGTGACGCCGAACGTGCCGTCGGTCTTGTACCGGCCCGCCCGGCCAGCTATCTGCCCGATCTCGGCACGGTCGAGGGCGCGGATCTTCTGGCCGTCGAACTTGCGCGTCGCGGCCAGCGCGACATGATGGATGTCCATGTTCAGGCCCATGCCGATGGCATCCGTCGCCACCAGGAAATCCACCTCGCCCGCCTGATACATATCCACCTGTCGGTTGCGCGTGCGGGGACTTAAAGCGCCCAGGACGACCGCCGTACCGCCGCGCTGCCGCCGCACCATTTCGGCGAAAGAGTAAACGTCGTCGATGGAAAACGCGACGACGGCGGACCGTTTTGGCAGCCGCGTCAGTTTTTTAAACCCGCCATAGGACAGGTTTGAAAGACGCTCCCGCCCCTCGATCTCGATGCCGGGCACCAGTGTTTTCAGCAAAGGCCGCGCCGTATCCGCCCCCATGAACATGGTATGGACCGTGCCCCGCGCGCGCAAAAGCCTGTCCGTGAAAACATGCCCCCTGTCCGGGTCGGCGCACAGCTGGATTTCGTCAACGGCCATGAATTCATAGGACTGGTCCACCGGCATGGCCTCGACGGTGCAGAGGAAATAACGCGCGCCTTTCGGCACGATCTTTTCCTCGCCGGTCACCAGCGCCACCGCGTGCTCGCCCTTCGCCTTCACCACGCGGTCGTAATTTTCCCGCGCCAGCAGGCGCAGCGGAAAACCGATGCACCCGGTACGGCATTCCAGCATCCGCCCGATAGCGGCATAAGTCTTGCCGGTATTGGTGGGGCCCAGCACCGCGGTTATCCGGTTCGTAAACAACGGTCTGTCTGACACGGCGCGGCTTTCATTGAAGGATCACTGTTTCAATATGCACTTTTTCAGGGAAAAGCCCATAAGACCGCCTCTCTTTCCAAACCGGGCGAATGGCTCTATATCTCTAGGCGGTACCGGCCTGGAGTGACAATGTCCCGTTTGCGCGTTTTTTCTTTTTTCTCCCTTCTTTTCGTGATCCTGACCCTGCCCGGTGCGGCAAGGGCCGACGGGCGCGCGGAACTGCAGAAACTTGCGGGCCAGGTCATGGCGTCGCTGACCGGCTGGGCCGGGGATCGCGGCTGGCAGGCGGAAACTTCTGGCGAGACCCTGGTCGAAGACAGCGGCAGCTACTATGCCGTCACCCTGCCGCATCTTTCTTTTAAAGACGATCTGGGGAGGACGCTCGAAGTCGGCCTGGTCGCGCTCAACGCCCTGCCCGGCAGCCGGGCCGGCGACTGGAAAGTTACCCTGGCCATGCCAAGCCCGGTCGTGATGAAGGGCCCGGACGGCAAGGTCCTGATGACGGTCACGATCGGCACACAGGCGTTTTCAGGCGCCTGGTCGGCGGGCCGTTCGTCCTTTTCCGCGATCAGCGCCAAATACAAAAACATCCAGATCGATTACGCGCCGGCAGGCATCAAGGCGAACCTGCCCGACGTCACGCTGACGGCGGATCCGGGCGGCATGATGGATGTCGCGGCGACCAGCGCCCGGGTGATGTTCGAAAAAACCGGCGCGACGCTGAGCCTGGCACGCATCAACCTGCGCAGCGGCGGCGATAAGGCGTCGACCGTGAAACTGCGCGCGTTGTTGCAGAAACTGGTTCCCTTCTCGCCCTTCAACGATTTCCTGTACGGGTCGAGCCTGACCGTATCCGCGAACGGCGTCAGCCTGTTCCTGCCCGGCAGGACGGGACAAACCGAGCGGACGATGCTGGTCGACAGCATCCGGGCCGGCGTCAACGCGCGCAACCTGAGCGGCGCGACAGCCTCTTTAAGCGGGGACGGCGGGTTTTCCGGTCTGAAAGTCACGCCGGCCGACCCGCGTCTTGCCGTCATCATTCCCGAACAGATGAATTTCAAGCTCGACGCGACGAACTTGCCGGTCGACGCCGTCATCGCCAGCGATCCGGGGCAAAAAAACGCGCTGCTGAAAGCACTATCCGACGCGGGTACGATGGTAACCCTGCGTAACGGCGCCCTGTCCAACCCTTCCTATGCCTTTGCCGCCGATTTCATCCAGACGGCGAACGCCGTGGCGCCGCTCGGCGCCACCGGCAAGGGCACGCTGACCGCCTTCGGTCTCGACACCCTGATCGGCGCCGTCACCGCGGAAGCTACCAGCCCCTCGACGCCACCCGAGCTGAAACCGTATCTGCGCGATATGATGGGCGTGTTCCTCGCTATGCAATTGACAGGAAAGCCCGGCACGGACAGCGGCGGCAGGCCGGTCAAGACCTATGTCCTGGAAAACACCGCCAACGGCCAGGTCCTTCTGAACGGCCAGGACATGCAGGTCCTGATGCGCATGGTGCCCAAGCTGGCTAAATAATCCATACGTCAGGTTAAAACATACTGGATGATGCTGTTGACGCGTTGCAGTCCTGAAGACGTGGGGCGAAGGGAAACATCGTCCATTTCCACCAGTCCTTCTTCCATCAAGGCCGATATCCTGTTTCTGTCTATGACGGCGTCCCAGGGCTGTCCCGCTTCCCGCGTCAGTTTTTCCAGGCTGACGCCCTGTCTCAGCCGCATGCCCATGATCAGGGTTTCCATGGTGCGCTGTTCACGGGACAGGTCTTCCCGCGGATGCGCGCCGTGTCCCTCAGCGTTGACTCGTTCCAGCCATACTTCCGGGGCGCGATGCGCGCGCGTGGCGATCTTGCGCCCGTCGTCGAGCGTCAGCCGTCCGTGCGCGCCGGGGCCGATGCCCGCATAATCCCCATAGCGCCAGTAAATCAAGTTGTGCCGTGATTCTTCCCCTGACCGCGCGTGGTTCGATACTTCGTAAGCGGGGCGGCCCGACGCCTCCATGATCGTTTGCGTCAGTTCGTAAAAATCGGCGGCCAGGTCATCCTGCGGGATCTGGAAATCGCCGCGCGTATGCATGGTATGAAAGGCGGTGCCTTGTTCGATGGTCAGTTGATAAAGCGACAGGTGCCCGCCCGCCAGCTCAAGCGCCTCCCGCAATTCCCGTTCCCATGCCTGCAGGGTCTGGTCAGGCCGCGCATAGATCAAATCGAAACTGTAACGCCCGAACACGGACGAGGCCATGTCGATGGCTGCCCGCCCCTGCGCCGCATCGTGCGCGCGGCCGAGGAATTTCAGGTCTCTGTCATACAACGACTGAATGCCGATGGAGACGCGGTTCACGCCCGCATTGCGAAACGCCATGAACTTTTCCGTTTCGACCGAAGTCGGGTTGGCTTCGAGCGTGATCTCCGCATCGTCCGCCATCGTCCAGTGCCGCGCCGTTTCGTCGATGACGGCGCCGACTGTTTCCGGCTTCATCAGCGAGGGCGTTCCGCCGCCGAAAAATATGGACTCCACCGTGCGGCCGGGCGTCATCGCGGCATAATGACGCAATTCCTTCACCAGCGCGTCGCGCCACGCCGTGTGATCCACGCGTTCCCGCACATGGGAATTGAAATCGCAATACGGGCATTTGGAAACGCAGAACGGCCAGTGGACGTAAAGGCCGAAACTCATGTGACGCTCTGCGGCGGGGCGCCCAGTGTCGGCGCGGGCGCGCGTACAGGGTCGACGGTCGGGTCCGGGGCATGGACATCCGCCCTGGCTTCAAACCGGGGCAGTTCGGCGCGCAGGCGCGGGAAATGTTCCGGATGGTTTTTCTGGAAGAAATTGATCATGCCTTCCCGGATCGCGCAGCGCAGGTCGAACGCCGTGCCGGAATCCGCCGCGCTGACCAGGATGCGGATCTCCATGACGTCCTTCGTCACGTCCGTCACCTGCACCACCTTGACCTTTCCGTCCCAGAGCGGGTTATTGTCCAGCATGCGGTCCAGTTCGTCCCGCACGGGCTGGACCGGCATGGAGTAATCGACATACAGCATGACCGTGCCGAGGATATCCGCCGTCTGGCGCGTCCAGTTCTGGAACGGCTTGTCGACGAAATAGGTGATGGGCAGGATCAGCCGCCGCTCGTCCCATATTTTCACCACGACATAGGTCAGGTTTATTTCCTCGATCCGCCCCCATTCCCCTTCGACGACGACGACATCGTCGATGCGGATCGGCTGGGTGATGGCGATCTGGAATCCGGTGAAGAAGTTACCGATGGTTTTCTGGGCCGCGAAGCCGATGACGATACCGGCGACACCCGCCGAGGCCAGGAGGCTGACCCCCAGCGTCTTGATGGCCGCGAAGGTCATCAGGATACTGGCCAGCGCCAGCAGGATGATGATCGCGATGACGAGGCGGCGCAGGACCTTCACCTGTGTATGAACCATGCGGGCGCGGTAATTGTCTTTCCTGGTGATATCGAACCGGCGCAGCATCAGGGCGGACACGAGCTGCACGCCGCGCACCGCAAGCCAGGCCACGCCCGCTATGGCGGCAATCGCGTAGGCCTGGCCGATCACCGGGTTTTGCGTCCAGCGGAACTGCAGGCTTTCGATCACGGCATATAACGCCGTCAGGATCAGCAGGATTTCGACAGGCGTATGCAGGTGGCGGAACAGCGTCTCGACCAGACGCCCGCCATGCTTTTCTTTCAGTTTCCTTTTCCAGACACCGGACAGCAGGAACAGGCCCAGAAGGGCGGCGAAGATAGCGCCGGGAATGATCAGGTCTGAAACGTCGAAATCCATCGCACACTCCCGCGCTTTACTGAATTTTATCCGGTGCGAAGCAGCCTTGCACGAGTTTTTCGAACGCTCGCGCCCGGTGGCTGATGCGCCGTTTCATGGTCGGATCCATTTCCGCGAAAGTGATATGGTGACCTTCCGGGATGAAAACAGGGTCGTAACCGAACCCGTTCTGGCCGCGCGCGGGCCAGGCCATGCGGCCCGGGATACGGCCCTCGAACGTTTCAACATGCCCGTCGGGCCAGGCCAGCGCCAGCACCGAGACAAAGGCCGCCGACCGGTCGGCCTTGCCTTGCAGCCCGTCCTCCACCTTACGCAGCGCTACGGTGAAATCCCGCCCCGGCCCGGCCCAGCGGGCCGAATAAACGCCCGGATCGCCGTTCAGAGCGGCGACGCACAGCCCGCTGTCATCCGCCAGGGACGGAAGATTACTGGCACTGGCGGCGGCGGCGGCTTTCAGGATAGCGTTTTCCGCGAAGGTCGCGCCTGTCTCTTCCGGCTCCGGCAGGCCGAGCGATCCCGCGGTTGGGAATTCCCGTACGTACCCGCCCAGCAGCGCCGCGATCTCCGGCACCTTGCCGGGGTTGTGCGTGGCGATGAGGAGCGTCGAGCCTTCGAATTTTCTTGGCATGTCAGTCGATCCCGAGAGCCGCCTTCTGCAGGGCCTCCAGATCCCTGCATCCCGCCCGGGCCAGCGCGAACAACGCCTCGAACTCCGCGTCCGTGAACGGTTCTTTTTCCGCCGTTCCTTGAATTTCTACAATTCCGCCATTCGTCGTCATGACGAAATTGGCGTCCGTGTCCGCGGTCGAATCCTCGGCATAATCAAGGTCCAGCACCGGCACGCCGGCGACGATGCCGCACGATATGGCCGACACACCGTATTTTATCGGAATCGTCTTGCACAATTTAACCTTCACCAGATGCTGAAACGCCCGGTACAGGGCGACATAGCCGCCGGTGATCGCCGCCGTGCGGGTGCCGCCGTCGGCCTGGATGACGTCGCAGTCGATACGGATCTGGCGTTCGCCCATGGCTTCGAGATCGACGACGGACCGCAGAGCCCGCCCGACCAGGCGCTGGATTTCCTGCGTGCGCCCGGATTGCTTTCCCTTCGCCGCCTCGCGGTCCATGCGCTGCGCCGTCGAGCGGGGCAGCATCCCGTATTCCGCCGTCACCCAGCCGCGTCCCATATTTTTCATCCAGCCCGGGACTTTCTCCTCGATGGTGGCGGTGCACAGGACGTGCGTATCGCCGAATTTGGCGAGGCAGGATCCTTCGGCATATTTCGCCACGTCGGTCACGAGTTCGATGGAGCGCAGGGAATCGGCGGCGCGGCCGCTGGGGCGTGTCATAACGGTATCCTTAACAGTTGTTCGCCGCGCACTGTAAGGGTCTATGAAGAATTGTCAAATTCTGCCTTGGCCTGGATCGACACATGGTTGAAAGAATAAAGTTGGCGATAAGCCGGGCTTAAGGATTAAAATGGTAAAAAATCAGTATATCTGTGAATCTTCAATCAATTAGTTGCTGTCATTATAAATTTACTTAATGACAGCAATAAGGGATTGTGCAGAATTCCAGATTTTAGATAATACAAACGGAATTGTTGAAGGGAAAAAAAATATGGATTTAAGCTACACCGAATTCGAGTCAGCTATCGATACAGGCAGCTTGTCTACAAGAGCCAGAAACTGCCTTGCCATAGCGGGCATTCGCACTTGGCACGACTTGCTAACTTTGAATCGCAAAAAAAATCCGTGAACTTAAAAACTCTGGCGACAACACTTTTAAAGAACTTGAGACATTTATAAGAGGACACGGCTATGTTATCGGACAGTTAGTCGCAATAGATCATATTCAAGCTTCGATACGATTATCAATGACGTCCTGGGGAAATTTAGCGATACATTCCGGAACGCTGTCTTGAATGATGCGGAATTCAAGGATTATTTCTGACCAGATTCAACCGCTGGGGAAAATCCACGCTGCTTTGAAAGCGTCGAAAGATCGGCAGTTAATTCGCATGGCTACGGAAATTTCTCAACCTTGAAATAATATGGCATTATGGATGACTGAATAATACACGGCAAAGAACCAAATAGCCCTGCTTCTTCCAAAATGCTATAAACCCGCATGATCCCTGAACTCAACGAGCGCGCCCAGGGCGTTTTGCGTCAGATTATCGATCTCTATATGGAGACCGGCGAACCGGTGGGGTCGCGGACCCTGTCGAAGACGCCCGGGTTTAATCTGTCCGCCGCCTCCATCCGCAACGTCATGGCCGATCTGGAATCGGAAGGCCTGCTGTTCGCCCCCCATGCCTCTGCCGGACGACTCCCGACCCAGCAGGGCCTGCGCTTTTACGTCGACGGCCTGATGCAGATCGGCGATCTGACCGATACCGAGCGGACGGCCATTGAAACACAGTGCGATTCCGTGGGCCGGTCGATGAACCAGGTGCTGGAACAGGCGAGCACCATGCTGTCCGGCCTGTCCGCCGCCGCCGGGCTGGTAGTCGCGCCGAAGGCCGACAAGCCCCTGCGCCAGATGCAGTTCGTCCAGCTTGACGAACGCCGTCTGCTGGCGGTGCTGGTCAGCCAGGATAACATGGTCGAAAATCGCATTCTGGAAATAGACAGCGTGCTCCCGCCTGGCGTTTTGATGGCGGCGGCGAATTACCTGAACGACCGGCTGGCGGGGCGCTCGCTGGATGAGGCGCGCACTTTCATCCATGCAGAAATCGCCCAGCACCAGAGCCAGCTGGATTCCATCACCGCCGACCTTGTCCGGCGCGGCATCGCCCTGCCGTCTTCCGGCCACAGCGAAGGCCATATCATTATCCGGGGACAGTCGCGCCTGTTGCAGGATGTGACGGCGATCGAGGATCTGGAACGCGCCAGGTCTCTTCTTTCGATGCTGGAAGAGGAGCAGACCGTCGCCCGCCTGCTGGGCGCGGCACAGGGGGGCGACGGCATTCAGATTTATATCGGCACGGAAAACGAGATGTTCAAGCATTCGGGCTGGTCGATGGTGATCTCGCCCTATCGGTCTTCCAGCAACCAGATCATCGGCGCTATCGGCGTGATCGGCCCTTCGCGCCTGAATTACAGCCGCATCATTCCCCTTGTCGACTATACGGCACAGGTCATCGGTCGCATATTAAGCTAACAGATTAAATCCGCCCCGTAAGCAGCAGAATCAGAATGACAACCAGCACCAGTCCCATGCCGCCGCTCGGGTAATATCCCCAGCCGCGGCTATGGGGCCAGCTGGGAAGGGCACCGACGACCATAAGCAACAGGACTACGATTAACAGGGTTGTGAGGGTCATGCTTTTATACCTTTCATCTGCAAGGGTTTTCCTGCAAACGTAGCGGACGATGGTTTTGTTCCCTGCCAAGGGCATAATCGTAACGCCGCAAACAAAAAACATGGCCAAATATGCGCGATATAATGTAGGTTTACGGCTTGACCATATTACGGCTAGACTGCCGTATAAACTTTTCTATTCAGGGCTATAAAGATGATGAATTCTTTCAGGCGGCATAGACGGGCTTTTGCGGGTCTTGCCCTGGTTTTTGCACTTGGCACCTTTCCAGCCGCCGCCCAGACGATGGATCAGGACGGTACGCCCTACAGCAGCAAATATTACCGCCAGAATGTCGGCGTCCTGACCCTTTCCCTCCAGCGTCCGGTTTCGGGCGAAGGCGATCCCGGCGATTTTGTCCTGAGGCTTGCGGGGGAATACGGCGTCAGCGGCTGTCCGAAAATAAGCCCGCTTTCCTATTCGATGGAAATGCAGGGCGGCACGGTTGTCGTCAAGCTTGGCGATTATACCGTCGATTTGCGCAACCTGCCCCAGGCGCCCGAATACCAATGCCCGAGAGTGCCGCGTTATCCCTCCGCCGAAATGGTGCTCAACGCCCGGATGCTGGCCGCCGATGGCGTCAATCAGGTTCGCTTTGAAAGCCCGGGCCGCTTCGATTATTACGACATCAAGCAGGGCGAAGGTTTTATCCAGCTTGTGCCCGGTCCGCTGCAGACGCCAAAGTCGAAAATCAGGCCTCTGCAAAGCGACTATACGAAAAATGCGCTTAAATTATGGTTCTATCCATCCGGCACGCTCGTCCTAAAAGTCGACGGATCCGACGATGACGGAAGCCTTGCGAAGGCCGTCGCGGATTTTGCGGCACAACAGAAGCTGGTGCCGCTTGAAACCGTATTGAAAGGTTTTACGTCGCCCCTTGCCGATCCATACAGCTTCTACTATGTCGATCAGAGCAATACGCTGTCACACCAGCCGGGTATTGAAAACGGAGTTTCCGTGGGGACGATCAACCTTTCCACCAAGGTGGAAGGCTATGACGGCGAAGAAACCGTAAACCGCCCCGTGACGGTGGTCGCCCATACGCCCGGCGCCAACGAATAAGAAAGAAACGATTGTTATGACTGCCAGACCCGACCTTGAGCCGGAAGAAGAAAACCTGCCGCACGAAGCTGAACTGGATATGCCCGCAGAACCGCTTCCGGCGGACAACAACCAGGCTTCGCTCATCTCGGGCCTGCAGGCCGAACTCGACAAAACCCGCGACCAGCTTCTGCGCGCGCTGGCGGACAGTGAAAACACCCGCCGCCGTTCCGTGAAAGAGCGTGAGGATGCCGGCAAGTTCGCCGTGACGGGCTTTGCCCGCGACCTGCTCGATTTTTCGGACAATGTCCGTCGCGCCATCGATGCAGTTCCCGACGACCTTAAAAACGGCAGCGACGAACGGATCAAAAGCCTGATCGCCGGCCTTGTGGCGATGGAGCAGCAGATGCTCCGCGCTTTTGAAAAGCACGGCATCAAGAAGCTGACACCCCTGAACGAGATCTTCGATCCTCACTTCCATGAGGTCATCTTCGAAGCGCCGGATACAGGCAAACCCGGCGGAATGATCATCCAGGTCGCCGAACCGGGCTATACCCTGCATGGACGCCTGCTCCGCCCCGCCCGCGTCGGCGTGGCGAAAGGTGACGGCAAAATCCGTGTCGACACGCAGGCCTGAGCCTCTCATGGCTGAGAAAAAGCCAGTAACGCCCTTGACGATTCCCGATGATCTTGTACCCCTCTTTCGGATCATATCGTCTTTGCAGACACGAGATCCACAGGCGACGTCTTGGATCATGGGTGAAGTGTGGAGCATCAGAAGAACCCGCTTTAAGGAAAGAGAACGCAATGAGCCGTTAAACCTTCATATAGACTGGCACAATGCCTGCGCGGATTTTCGGGCGGCCGTTCAAACCTATATAACGGAACACAGAGACGGTCCTGCCCCATAAATGAAGGATTAAAAATGCTGAATTGCCCATGGAATTGCCCATGATGGATAGGCCAACTCATTACACTCTCGTGCTTTAAACCGGTAAGCTAATATTTTATGTTAATTAAATCAATTTTGTCTTTTTTTCATTTATCTGATCCAATTTTTTCTCTTTGCG
>JBGAPF010000013.1:0-57410 GCA_044221445.1 Alphaproteobacteria bacterium | reverse complement strand
ACAGGGCGGCGGTCAGCGCGTCGGTCGTGCCGCGCGTCAGCGCCGGGTCAAGCGCGTCGGGCGTGGTGTCCTTGCCCTGCTCGACGACGGTATATCCTTTGAACGACCCGTCGCGCCCGTAATGATAATTCTTCACCTCCGTCCCGTCGCTGGATTCGGCGGCGGAGCGGTGCAGCTCGGGCCGGAACCCGTCCTTTTGCTTCCAGCCCCGCGTTTCGAACGTGCCCTGCCAAGGCACCAGCTTGGCCAGGAAGCCGCGCGTATGGGCGTCGATATCGACCGAATACCGGTCTTTGCTTTCGCCGAGGGCAAGGGACGCGGTAACGGCGTTGATGCCGCCCGCATAGACTTCGTACCTGACGTTCTGGACCGTCTTCGCGGCGGGCGCGGCGTGGGCAGGGCCGCATAACGCGGCCGACAGAAGCGCGGCAAACGCCAGGCGGCGGCTGGAATGGAAAATCATGGCCTTCCGATCGTTGGTTGGCGTCCGGGGAACGGACGGTTTATTAGCAAATCCTGACATTGCACGGGTGCAAAAAAACCGTAACGCCCCGCAGAATCATCATGTATAACTATGGCAAAATCGGACCCGCCTTGAAAGGACAAAGACTCCGATGGCCCTGACCGAAGCCATGACCGCCGCCGACCTGGAAAGCACCATCAACGCGGCCTGGGACCAGCGCGAAACCATATCGCCCCGGACGGACGGGCCGTTCAAGGTGGCGATCCTGGACGCGATGAAACTTCTGGAGTCCGGTAAGATGCGCGTGGCCGAACCGATGCAGGAGGGCTGGCGGGTCAATGAATGGCTGAAAAAGGCCATCGTCCTGTATTTCCGCCTGATGCGGATGGACGAAATCGCCGGCGCGCCGGGCAAGAGCCTGTGGTGGGACAAGGTCCCCAATAAATTCGACAAATGGACCGGCACGAAATTCCACGAGGCGGGCCTGCGCGCCGTGCCGGGATGTTTCGTGCGCTATTCCGCGTTCATCGCCAAGAACGCCGTGCTGATGCCGTCCTTCATCAATGTCGGCGCCTATGTCGGCGAGGGCACCATGGTCGATACCTGGGCCACGATCGGGTCATGCGCGCAAATCGGGAAAAACTGCCACATCTCCGGCGGAACGGGGATCGGCGGCGTTCTGGAACCGGTCCAGGCCGCGCCCGTGATCATCGAGGACGACGTGTTCCTGGGCGCGCGCTCGGAAGTGGCCGAAGGCGTGCGCGTCGGCCGCGGCGCGGTGCTGTCGATGGGGGTGTTCCTGGGCGCGTCCACCAAGATCGTCAACCGCGAGACGGGCGAGATCATACAGGGGTATGTCCCGCCCTACAGCGTCGTGGTGCCGGGCACTCTGCCGGGCCGCGACCTGCCGGACGGCAGCCCGGGACCGTCGCTTTACTGCGCCGTCATCGTCAAGACAGTGGACGAGCAGACCCGGAAGAAAACCGCCCTGAACGAGTTGCTGCGCCCGTAAACCATTATCGATAATAAAATTGTGCGGGCGGGCGCTTTATGCTAGACGAAGGCCCCAAGAGTATTGCTTACGTAAATTTTCGTGGTGGTGCGGTGAGCCTGAATCTTTTCAACCCTGTCCGGAACGCGATGAAAACCGAAGCGGAATTCATCGCCCATAAAGACGATGTCGTCGCTTTTGTCGACGACGTCCTGCGGCGTTATGGCTTTGCGCGCGCCCGGGCGTCGCTGGACCTGATCGTCTCGCTCAAAGGCGATTCCGTGCGCCGCGACAGCATGCCGTCCATTCTCCATGAAATCTCGCAGGCCTGTTATACGATCGGGCTGATCGACAGGGGGCTCCTGTCCCCTGCGGATCCACTTACCCACCGGCTGCTGTGCATCAACATGCTGCACGACACGGGGGAAGAGTTCGGGGAACGGGTGTGCGGTCCGTTTACGGATAATGAAGGGTGCCGCGACAGATACGCAACATGGCTGATGCAGAAATGGCGGTCTCATTCTGCGCTGGCCTCGGGCGACGAAGACCGCCAGACCGCCAGCCTAGCCTGGCGGATGTCCAAGACCTATGGCAAGACACGGCTTTATACCCTGACAGGGGATTATTATGCGGTCTTGGGGGAAGACCCGGCGACGGTCATAGGCAAATGCGAAGACCGCGTCCATAACAACGCGACCCTTCTGGGATCGGAGATTACAGACGGGCGCGTCAAAAGCTACTGCACGGAAACGAAGACGTTTTATCCCACCCTGCTCGAAAACGCCCGCCAAGCTTTTCCCGCGTACAGCGCCATCTTCGATTTTTTCGACGACCTGATCAGGCGCCAGGTGAGGCTTACGGAACGGCTGATCGACCCAGATTGCCGCAACGCCGGCACCGGCGATATGTTCGCCATCAACGACTCTTTCTCCCTGCCCCATGGCATCAACCCCGTCTCGATGATCGTGGCGCGGGCCAAGCAGCCCGCGAGAGAACCCTGCCGCACCGTCAGGCCTCCGCAACAAGCGCTGGCGTGCAGCGGCTGACTTTGTTATTTTGGCCGCCATGCCGCACGATCCCGTCGCCATCGCCCAGCATATGATCCGGTTCCCGAGCGTCACGCCCGAGGACGCGGGAGTGCAGGACTATCTGCGCGGCGTGCTGGAGCCGATGGGTCTTGCCTGCGCCAGCCTGCCGTTCGGCGCGATCAAGAACCTGTTCGCGCGGATCGGCGACAGCGGGCCGCATCTATGCTTCTGCGGCCATACCGACGTGGTGCCGCCGGGCGACGAGGCGGCGTGGCGGCATCCGCCGTTTTCCGCGACGGTCGAGGACGGAGTCCTGTACGGGCGCGGCGCATCGGATATGAAAGGCAACATTGCTGCCTTCATCGCCGCGCTGGCCGCCTATCTGGCCGAACACGGCGCGCCGAAAGGGTCGGTCAGCCTTCTGATCACCGGCGACGAGGAGGCGGAGGCGCGGGACGGCACCGTGAAAGTGCTGGACTGGATGAAGGCGAACGGGCAGCTGGCCGACGACTACCTGGTCGGGGAGCCGAGCAACCCCGAGGCGCTGGGCGACGAGATCAAGATCGGGCGGCGCGGGTCGCTGACCGGGACGCTGACCGTCACCGGAATCCAGGGCCATGTCGCCTATCCCGACCGGGCGGACAATCCCCTGCCCCGGCTGGTGGAGCTTCTGAGCGCGCTTGAGGCGCATATCTTCGACGCGGGTTCGGCGCATTTCCCCGCCACGAACCTGGAAATCACCACCATAGACGTCGGCAACCGGGCCGACAACGTCATTCCCATGAAAGGCGCGGCGAAGTTCAACGTGCGGTTCAACGACCGCTGGACCGCCGCCGCGCTGGAGCAGGAAATCCGCACCCGGCTCGACAAATGCGGCGTGGCTTACGGCCTGGCCTGCACCTCCAACGCCGAAAGCTTCCTGACCCGCCCCGGCGTGTTCACGGGAACGGTGTCCGGCGCGGTGAAAGACGTCACGGGCCGCACCCCCGCGCTGACCACCGGCGGCGGCACGTCGGACGCGCGGTTCATTTCCGCCTATGGCCCGGTGGTGGAGTTCGGCCTGACCAATAAGACGATCCACAAGGTGGACGAGCATGTGACGGTGCAGGACCTGCTGCAGCTGACGCAGATCTATAAAAAAATTCTGGAAAATTACTTCGGCGTATATTAAAAAAAACAAAGCAACAGGAAAGGCGTTTATCATGCCCGCAGATTTTCTTGGTTATCAGGAACCACGCGCCACAGTCAGCACAGCGTTTCTCAGGGCCAATCTAAGCGAAATCCTTGGTGCAGCGCATTCGGACAGCGACCGACAGCGATTACCCATCATGGCGTCCCTTACCCGCACATCGTTCACTTTGACGACCTAGAGGCTCTAAGAAAGCTGGGTGTCATCGGACAGATAGCCAAGCGCCGTCAACCGCATCTTGCCGATCTTCATGACCGGGACGCGGGGTGGGCGTTTTTCACCAGCCTAACCAAAGGCCCGGAAGCGGCGCGTCAGTTCCTGGAGACGGTCAGACAGGGCGGCGACGTCTTAAAACTGGCTCAACCATAATCCACCCGCATCAGGCACAGGCCTTCCGGCGGCGCGGTGGGGCCGCCGCGGGTGCGGTCTTTTGCGTCCAGTGCGTCCCTTACATCGTCTTTCGTCCATTTGCCCTCGCCCACCAGGACCAAGGCGCCCGCCATGTTGCGGACCTGATGATGCAGGAAGGACCGGCCTTCGGCGTGGATCAGGATCTCGATGCCGCCGAACGGGTCATAGGCGCGCGTTTCGACATCCAGACGGTCAAGCGTCCTGACGGGGGATTTCGCCTGACAGGCGCTGTCGCGGAAGGTTGAGAAATCGTGACGGCCGCGCAGCACCGCGGCGGCGTCGCGCATGGCGTCAGGATCGAGCGCGCGGCGGGCGTGCCAGGCCCTCTCCGCATCCAGCACCGGCGGCGCGGAACGGCTGACGATGCGGTAGGTGTACAGCTTGTTGACCGCGTGGAAGCGGGCGTGGAAATCGGGCGCCGCCTCTGCCGCGTCGACCACCGCGACCGGGCGGCCGCGCAGATGGGCGTTCAGGGCGCGGATCAGTTGGTCGCCGGTCAGGGGCCGGTCGCCGTAATCGAAGTCGCAATGCGCCACCTGGCCGCGCGCATGGACCCCGGCATCGGTGCGGCCCGCGGCATGAAGCGCGATGTCCTGCTGGCAGAACGCCCGGAACGCGTCCTCGATGGATTGCTGGACGGAGACGACGCCCGGACCCTGGCGCTGCCAGCCCGAAAAACCGGCGCCGTCGTAATCGATGGTGAGTTTCCAGCGTTTCACGGCCATGGGTCAGACGAACCGCATGCCGGGGAGAATGTACCGGCCATTGACAGCCGCCGCGATGTCCATCGGCTTGGCGTTTTCCGGCTGGACCAGGATAAGGCGCAGCGCGCCGCCGCCACAGACGACATGGCCGTCTTTGTCCGCGACCGTCCCCGGCTCGCCCGTGAACGATCCTTGAACCGCTTCGGCGTCCAGCACCTTCAGCCGCCTGCCGTCTTCGGTTTCGGTCCAGACCCCCGGCCAGGGATTGAAGGCGCGCAGCTGGCGGCCGATGAGCGCCGCGGGCTTTTCCCAGCCGATCCGCCCGTCTTCCTTGTGCAACAAGGGGGCATAGGTCGCCAGCGCCGGGTCCTGGGGTTCGCCGTCCAGCGTCACGCCCGCGGCAAGACGCCGGAGCGTTTCGGCGATCATCGTCCCGCCGAGGGCCGAGAGCGCGTCATGCAGGGCCCGGGCCGTCGTCCCGCCGTCGATGGCGACCGCCTGTTTCGAAAGCATGGGGCCGGTGTCCAGCCCCGCCTCCATCCGCATGACGGTGATGCCGCTTTCCGCGTCCCCGGCCCAGATCGCGTGCTGGATCGGCGACGCGCCGCGCCAGCGGGGCAGCAGCGAGGCGTGGATGTTGAGGCAGCCGTGAACGGGCGCGTCGAGAACGGCCTGAGGCAGGATCAGGCCATAGGCGGCGACCACGGCGATGTCGGCCTTCAGCGCGGCAAACTCCTCCTGCGCGCGCGGATCTTTTTTCAAGGAAACCGGCGTATGGACGATCAGGCCGCGGCGGTCCGCGGCGTCATGCACCGGCGAGCGCTGCACCTGGCGGCCCCGGCCCTTCGGGCGCGGCGGCTGGGTATAGACGGCGGCGATGTCATGCCCGTCCGCCGCCAGCGCTTCCAGCGCCGGGACGGCGAAATCCGGCGTGCCCATGAAGATGATTTTCAAAATAACCGTTCCCGTCATGCGGAATTAAAGACCGTCTTCCTTCTTCGCCTTTTCCATCTTCCGCAAAATCATGTTGCGCTTCAGGCTCGACAGGTGGTCGATGAACAGGATGCCGTTCAGATGGTCGATTTCATGCTGGACGCAGCGCGCCAGCATGCGTTCGGCGAGAATTTCCTGTTTTTTGCCGTCGTAATCGAGATAGCGCACACGCACGCTGACCGGGCGCTCCACCTCGGCATACTGGTTCGGGATGGAAAGGCATCCTTCCTCGTAGACGCTGTATTCGTCGGAAGCGGCGACAATTTCCGGGTTGGCCATGAAGACAGGCCTGCGGGTCGTGTCGCCCTCGCGCTGGGCCACGTCCATGACCAGAACGCGGTTCAGCAGGCCGACCTGGTTGGCGGCAAGGCCGATGCCTGCCGCGCCGTACATGACCTCCAGCATCTCGTCCATCTGGCGGCGTATAGAATCGTCCACGCTTGCCACCGCGCTGGCGGTGGCTTTCAGGACCGGGTCGGGCACCGTGATGATCGAATAGGCCATGAAAGGGAGGTATTATGTTCCGGTTTCCAGGTCAAGGTATTCCTCGGCCTCTTCGACAGCCGCGTTTTCGATGGATTCGGCCGTGTTTTCGCCGTCGAAGAAGCGTTTTGGCAGAGCGCGGGAGGTTTTCGCGCCCAGCTCTTTCAGCTTCTCCACATTCCCGACGATGGCCCCCCGCCCGGTCAGCAGCTTGTTCATCGCGCCGTCATAGGTTTTTTCCAGGCCTTTCAGCTGGTTGCCCAGCTTCGCCATGTCGTCAAGCAGGCCGGACATCTTGTCATACAGCGCGCCGCCGCGCTTGGCGATTTCCTGGGCGTTGCGGTTCTGGCGTTCGAGCCGCCACAGCGAGGCGACGGTCTTCAGGGTCGCGAACAATGTCGTGGGACAGACGATGACGACCCGCTTGTTCCAGGCGAATTCATGCAGGGCCGGATCCTGCTGCACCGCCAGCGCATAGGCGCCCTCGATCGGCATGAACATCAGGACGACGTCGGGCGTGCCGAGCTTGTCCGTGTCCTGATACCGGGCTTTTTCCAGTTCCCTGACGCGGTCGCGCACGGATGCCAGAAAGGCCTGAAGATGGGTGGGGCGGACCGTGTCATCGGCTTCGGAAAAGAATCGTTCGTAATGGGTCAGCGACAGTTTTGAATCGACGACGATATGCTTGTTTTCCGGCAGGTTGATAATGACATCGGGCCGTTGCCGCCCGCCCGTATCCGGATGGACGAGGTCAAGACTTTCGCCCTGGAGGATATAGTCTTCCCCTTGGCGCAGGCCTGAATCCTCAAGGATTTTTTCGAGAATATATTCGCCCCAGTTGCCCTGGACCTTGCTTTCGCCTTTCAGGGCGCTCGCAAGCGTTTCGGCCTGCAGGGTCATTTTCGCGTTCGCCTCGACGATGTTTTTGATCTGGTCTTTTAAAGAACGCTGCTCCTTCGCCTGGTCGCCGAACGAATCGTCGACCTTTTTCTGGAATTCGCCGAGTTTTTCCTTGAGCGGGGTCAGCATGAGATTCAGGCCCTCCTGCGACTGACGGCGGAACTTCTCGCTTTTTTCCTCGAAGATCCGGTTGGACAGGTTTTCGAACCGGGCGATCAGCGTCTGCTCGTCTTCTTTCCGCTGCGCGATCTCACGCTGCAGCGCGTCCCTTTCCGCGCCGGAGCGCGCCGCGCTGTCGCTGGCGGCGCGCACATCCAACTCGAGGGCGGCGCATTTTCCCGCAAGGTCGTGAAGAAGGGTTTTCTGCTGCGCGTTTTCAGCTTCGAGCGCGGCGTCACGCGGACGGAAATAGAGCGCCGTCCCGCCCGCGCCGAGGATCAGGCCCAGCGCCAGAAAAAGGATATACATGAGAAATACGCCCATGGCCCGGACCCCTCTTAAAAAAACCGATGACGGGGACTATACTATACTCCATGATAGAAACAAAACACGAACATTGCACAGACCAGCGCGGCAACGCGATGATTTACGTCCTGGTCGTGATCGCCCTGTTCGCGGCGCTGACCTTCATCCTGTCGCGCCAGTCGGACACGTCGGAGACGGGGGGCATGAGCGGGCAGCAGGCCGATATTGCCGCGACCCAGATCCTGGAGACGTCGATGCAGATAAAACAGGCGGTGGATTCCATGATCTTCGGCGGCACGGGCGTCTCCGGCCTCGATTTCGTCCTGCCCGGCGACGCGGCCTATGACACGCCGCCCAACAAGGACAAAGTATTTCACCCCGACGGCGGCGGCGTGATCCTGGCCCGGCTGCCCGACGGCGCGCCGATCGCGGGCGCATCCGACCCGGCCTCCGGCTGGTATCTGGGACGGTTCAACACGGTGGAATGGACGCCGGGCACGGGTCAGGACGTGATCCTGACCGCCTGGGCCATCGCGAAGCCGGTCTGCGAGCGCATTAACGAAAAACTGACCGGCAGCCGCACCGTCCCGGTTTCCACCGGCCCGCTGCGCAACGCCCTGGTGGACGACGCGCACCACAGCGGAACCAATGCCGCCTTCACCGCCGCCACCTGCGCCGCCTGCAGCGGCAAGCCGTCGCTGTGCGTCGAGGACGTCACCAACGACAGCTGGAGTTTTTACGCGGTGATCGAGGCGCAATAAAAAGCGGTATCAGATATCGTAGAATGGCGGGGAGTGTTTTTCGTTCAACTTTTTTCTTAATTCCCCGAGGCCTTGGCGAAACTTCCTCTGTCTCTGGTAATCCATCTGATCGTTTTCGCCGATCTGGGCCTGGCGGTACAAAGGTGGAATTTCCGTATGCTTAGCCATGTCCCACTCCTCCGCAATACGGGTCAGTTTCTCCTGCATGGTTGCATGAATCCCGGTGGGATCCTCCTGCGGCGGAGCGTATAAAAAGAAGTCCCGCAAATGGCCTATCGCCATATCCATGGCGTTTGCGAACCGGGTAACCCCTAAGGTCGTGGTCAGGGACTCCGCATCGAACGTATCGTTGAGGAACGTCGTGGCGAAATCATAAACCCCCCAGGCCAGGCGATTGGCATCGGGATCGGCACGATCGATAAGTATGGCTTCATGCGCGAGAAGATTGGAGAAAATATTTTGTACATCTTCCTGCAAACGCATCACGCCCTCCGGTTTCATCACCGGACCAGGCAGGGGCAGGCCGGACGCGGGAGAAGACTGCGCCTTCGCAGGGCCGGGCAGGAACGATGTCGCCAGCACGGCAAAAGATCCTGCTGCAAATCCTCTTCTGTTCATTGATCGGGCTCCTATTGTTTTCAAAGCATTAGCATAGTGTTAATGCTTATGCAAAATAATTAGCCCTCCAGGCGGCAGGCCTGTCTTGCGCTGGACGAAAGGCTGACTGTAAGGGGGAAAGGCTGACTGTAAGGGGGAAAGGGTTCCATGCGAGCGGCGGTGAGGCACCTGTTGATCCTTGCCAGCAAGTCCGCCTCGGCCGGCAGGTCGAGGTTGGCGCCGATCCAAGCCTGAAAATCGGTATAATGGCTGTTTTTCCCCAGAATAAATCTGATATCGATCACGGTTTTTACAGTATTCAACATCGACAATCCCTGCCGGATCAGATCCGACGTGTCCTGCAGCACAAAACGCCTGACGTCTGCGCGGTCCGCATCGCCCTTACCAGCGTAAATCCCGCCCGGCCCCAGCATCTGTGCGAACTGTGCCTCCACAAGGTCCTTTCTGCCGAGCCGTATACAGTTGGTTTTCAAGGTGCTTCTGTTTACAGGGTTGCGCGGCAGGTGTCGCGCATGTTCTTGCCGCATACGGATCAGACTTTCGGCAAAAAGGCGAAAACGCGCTTCCTTGCCCGCAGGATTTTCGTCGATATGATTTTTGCATGCAATATCGGGAAAGGCCGCGTCGAATAAAATAGCCAGGTCTTCCGCCCCATACCGGATATGCTCATCCTTTAAAGACCCGGCTCCGTGAAACCGCGACGCAAGAGCAATGACTGTGGCCATGAAACGTCCCTGATTTTTTTATGTCTTATAGTAGTCGGCGCACCGGATCCGCGCAAGCATGCGCCATCTGGACTTAGCGCCCTTAAATCGCCATAGTGCAGCGGAAAGATCGACGCAAACGGAAAAACGCATGACCCTTCATTATAAAACCGCAACTATATTCGGCGGCACCGGCTTTATCGGCGGCCAGGTCGTGCGGCTGCTGGCCCGTCAGGGATTCGTCGTCAAGGTCGCTGCGCGGGTGCCGGAGCGGGCCTATGACCTGCGGCCATGCGGCCATGTCGGGCAGGTCGTGCCCCTGGCATGCGATTACGGCGACCCGGCCAGCATCCGCGCGGCCATCGCGGGGTCGGACTGCGTCGTCAACTGCACAGGCATCCTGTTCGAACGCCGCCGGTCGACGTTCGACGCCGTCCATGCCGCCCTGCCGGCGACCATCGCCGCCGCGTGCCGCGACCTGAACGTTACCCGGTTCGTGCATGTCTCGGCCCTCGGCGCGGACAAAAGCCAGTCGCGCTACGCGCGCAGCAAAAAGGCCGGGGAGGACGCGGCGCGGGCCGCTTTCCCGGCCGTCACCATCCTGCGCCCCAGTGTCGTGTTCGGGCCGGAAGACGCATTTTTCAATAAATTCGCAGGCATGGCGCGCTTCCTCCCCGCCCTGCCCCTGATCGGCGGCGGCCATACCCGGTTCCAGCCGGTCTATGTCGGCGACGTTGCAGGCGCGGTCCTGGCCGCGCTGCTGCGCGACGACACGGCGGGCCGGACTTATGAGCTGGGCGGTCCGGACGTGGTCGATTTCCGCCAGATCTACACGCTGATCTTCGACCTGACCGGGCGCAGGCGGGCCATGGTCCGGCTACCCTGGGGACTTGCCAGGCTGCAGGGCGCGTTCCTGGGGCTTCTGCCCTGCCCGCCTTTGACATCCGACCAGGTGGAAAACCTGAAGACCGAAACGGTGACGGCGCCCGGCGCGCTGACGCTGCAGGATCTGGGCGTCAACGCGACCGGCATGGCGCAGGTCCTGCCGGGGTATCTCGATAAATTCAGGGCCGGCGGCCGGTTCGGCACGCAGGGAAAGGCACATCCATGATCCATAAAAACATCCGGTATACGCTGGCGGCGGCCCTTTTGCTCTGCCTGCCCGTGGCTTCGCCCCAGACGGCATGGGCCCGGTCGGAAACGATCGCGGCGGTCGTGAACGGCGACGCCGTCACCGCGTCCGACATCGCGGCGCGCATGAAGCTGATCATGACGTCGTCCGGCATGCCGGACACTGAGGAAGTCCGCCGTAAGGTCGCGCCCCAGATCGTCAACATGCTGGTCGAGGAAAGCCTGATGATGCAGGAGGCCGGGAAGCAGCATGTGGCGGTCAGCGACGAGGAGGTGCAGCAGGGTTTTGCCATGCTGGCCCAGCAGAACAAGTTCACGCCCGACCAGTTCCGCCAGATCCTGGCGCGCGGCGGCATCCCCGCCGACGCGCTGAACGACCAGATCCGCGCCCAGATGGCGTGGACGAAGGTGATCCAGAAGAAGATCCGCCCCCAGATCGAGATCACCGACGGCCAGGTCGATTCCTACCTGAAAAAACTCCAGGCCAATATCGGGACGCCGGAATATCTCGTGGCCGAAATCTACCTGCCGTTCGAGAACGCCAAGCAGGAGGCCGACGTCAAACAGCTGGCGGACCGGCTGACCGGCGAACTGCTGGCGCGCAAGGCCCCGTTCGGCGGCGTCGCGGCGCAGTTTTCGCAATCCGCCAGCGCGTCCAAGGGCGGCGATATGGGATGGGTGCAGGCCGACCAGCTGCCGGAAAGCGTGCAGACCGTCCTGGCCGGCATGAAGCAGGGCGAGATGAGCCGGCCGATCCGGTCGATGACCGGCTATCATATCCTTTTGCTGCGCAACAAACGGCAGATCACGGCGGAAACCATGCCGTCGCGCGACGACGTGCGCCAGCGCATCGGCATGCAGCAGCTGGAGCGGATGCAGCGGCGCTATCTTCTCGACCTGAAATCCGCCGCCTTTATCGAGCGCCGCGTCTGACCGGCCTGCCCGACAGCCTGCCGCCCCTGCGCGACGTCATCGCCCGGCACGGCCTGCGCGCTGAGAAAAAGCTGGGCCAGAACTTCCTTCTGGACGGAAACATCACCGACAAGATCGCGCGCGGCGCGGGCGACCTGCGCGGCCTTCACGTCATCGAGATCGGGCCCGGGCCGGGCGGGCTGACCCGCAGCCTGCTGCGCGCGAGAGCGGCGCACGTCACCGCCGTCGAGTTCGACCCGCGCGCGGTTCTGGCGCTGCAAGAGCTGGCGGACGCGGCCTCGGGCCGCCTGACCGTGCTGCAGGCCGACGCGCTGGAGACCGACCTGTCGACGCTGCGGCCCGAGGGGCCCCGCGCGCTGGTGGCCAATCTGCCGTACAATATCGCGACGCCGCTGCTGACCGGCTGGCTGGGCCAGATGCGCGACCGGCCCGGCTGTTACAGGTCGATGACCCTGATGTTCCAGCGCGAGGTGGCGGACAGGATCGTCGCGCCGCCCGGCGGCAAGGCCTATGGCCGCCTGTCTGTCATATGCCAATGGCTGTGCGGGACGAAGCGGCTGTTCGACATTCCGCCCTCGGCCTTCGTGCCGGCGCCGAAGGTGACGTCGAGCGTGGTGCAGTTCACGCCGCGCGATTTGCCAGGGGAGCAGCCGTCTTTCGAGTCGGTCGAGCGGGTCACCATGGCGGCGTTCGGCCAGCGGCGCAAAATGCTGCGGTCGAGCCTGAAGGACCGTCTGGGCGCGCTTCAGGCGCTCGGGATCGACGAAACGCTGCGCGCCGAACAGCTGACGCCCGCCCAGTTCGTCGCGATCGCGCGCCTGGCTTAAGGGCCCCTTTTCCTTTCATCTTGACCGCGGCCTCCCTGCCTTTTAAAAAGGCCCATGAGCATTCATGAATTCCACCGGATTACGGTCACAGGCGACCCGGGCAGCGGCAAAAGCACCTTTGCGCGCGCGGTCGCGTCCCGCCTCGGCTATCGCCTGATCACCACCGGCAACATTTTCCGCGGGCTTGCGGCGGAGCGCGGGATTTCCGTCAACGCCCTGAACGAACTGGCCGAGACCCAGGCCGAGATCGACCGGCAGGTCGACGACTACCTGGTCTCGCTGAACGAGACCGCCGAAGACATCGTGCTGGATTCCCGCATGGGCTGGCATTTCGTGCAGGGCTGCCTGAAGATCCGCCTGACCGTCGACCCGGAAGTGGCGGCGGACCGGATCTTCCGCGACACCGCCGAATGGCGCGAAACCTTCGCCGACCTCGGCACCGCCATCCGCGAGGTCGAGCGCCGCAAGCAGAGCGAGGTGATCCGCTACAAGACGCTGTACGGCGTCAATATCAGCGACCCCGCCAATTTCGACCTGGTCATCAACACGTCCCACAAGGCGCCGGACGACATCACCCGCGAATTCGAAAAACAGTTCGAACGGTATAAAGCGGGCGAATTGTGACATCCCCGCGCGTCATCCTGATCACCGGCGCGTCAAGCGGGATCGGGGCGGCGCTGGCGCTTCATTACGCCGCCGAAAGCGTGACCCTTCATCTGTCGGGACGGGATACGGCCCGCCTCGGCCAGATCGCCGCCCTTTGCCGCAGCCGGGGCGCGCGGGCCGAGCCCGTGACGCTCGACGTGCTGGACCGCGACGGCATGGCGCGGTGGATCGGGGCGGTCGACGCCGCCACGCCGGTCGACCTCGTCGTCGCCAATGCCGGCATTTCGGGCGGCAGCGGCAAGGGCCGGACCACAGGCTGGCTGGCCGGGGAACGCTCCATTTTCGACATCAACCTGACCGGCGTCCTCAACACGGTCGAACCGGTTTTACAGCGCATGGCGAAACGCGGCGCGGGCCAGATCGCGCTGATGAGTTCGCTGGCGTCGTTCAGCGGCTGGCCCGGCGCCCCGGCCTACAGCGCGTCGAAGGGCGCGGTGCGTATGTACGGCGAAGGCCTGCGCGGCGCGCTCGGCAGCCACGGAGTGCGCGTCAACGTGATCTGCCCCGGCTTTATCAGGACGCCGATGACCGACGACAACGGCTTTGCGATGCCGTTCATGATGGATGTCGATAAGGCCGCGCGCATCATCGCCGCCGGGCTGGCCCGCAACCGCGCGCGCATCGCCTTTCCCTGGCAGACTTACATGCTGGCGGGCCTGATCGGCCTTCTGCCCGCGGGTCTTAGCGAAAAGCTTGTCCGCGGCCTGCCTGGAAAGCCGCCAAAAACGGGTTGATTTTCAATACAGCTATGGCAGTATGAAAGTCGCGTGCGTGCAACAAGCGTCCCTATGCAATTAAAATAAAAAAATTATATTGAGCTTTTTTACTGCCAGACTGATTTACGATTAAAAACCAGGACATTTTTTAATGGATATCAAGGAGATCGAGCGTAACATCGAAGTTGCCGTCAACCTCCTGAAAGCGCTTTCGAACGAGCGCCGCCTCATGATCATCTGTGCTCTTTACCAAGGCGAGAAAAACGTCGGCGAGCTGGAACACATCGTCGGCCTGAGCCAGTCGGCGCTGTCCCAGCATCTCGCCCGCCTGCGCCATGACGGGCTGGTCAACACCAGGCGTAAGGCCCAGACCATCTATTATTCGATGGACGACCGCGCCACCAAGGCGATCCTGCGCACGCTGTACGATATTTACAGCCCCGAGGACGCCGAGCGCGTGAAAAACGCCCTTTGCAAACCCCCCGCGTAAGTTTTTTATCAAAAGCGCTGGAACCCGGACCCGTTTCCGTGTAAAAATAGCTTTGTCAGCTTCATCTTTTTCCACAGGCCGACGCTAATCATTACAATCGTTTCAATACTTTATGCACAAGTGCCGAATCATGCCCGCGCCTGTCCGCATCGCCCCGTCCATCCTGTCCGCCGACTTCGCGAAGCTGGGCGAGGAGGTGCGCGCGATCGACCTGGCGGGCGCCGACTATATCCATATCGATGTGATGGACGGCCATTTCGTGCCGAACCTGACTTTCGGCCCCCCGGTGATGAAAGCCGTGCGGTCCTGTTCCAAAAAGACCTTCGACGTCCACCTGATGATCGCCCCCGCCGACCCTTTCATCGCGGCCTTCGCCGAGGCGGGCGCGGACATCATCACCGTGCATCCGGAATCGGGCGCGCATGTCCACCGCACGCTGCAGTCGATCCGCGCGCTCGGTAAAAAGGCCGGGATCGCCCTGAACCCCGCCACGCCCGTCGCAATCCTCGACCATGTGATGGATCTTGTCGACCTGGTGCTGGTCATGACCGTCAACCCCGGATTCGGCGGCCAGTCTTTCATCCCCGCGCTCGACAAGATCGCCGCCGTCCGGCAGCGGATCGATACGACGGGACGCGCCATCGACCTGGAAGTCGACGGCGGCATCAACGCCGAGACGGCGAAGCAGGTGGTCGCCGCCGGCGCCGACGTGCTGGTCGCCGGCACCGCCGTGTTCCGGGACGGCCCCGACCATTACGCCCGTTCCATCAAAGCGCTGAGGGGCTGAAACCATGATGCGGTCCGGCATGATCCGTCATTTGCGCGCCCGGGCCGGCCAGATGGCCTGCAACAGCCTGATTTATAACTGGTCGCTCGGCGGCCATGTGCCCGACCGCCTGCTGGCCGTGCCGCCGGACGTGTGGCCGGGACAGAAGGACCGGGGCCGCTGGCTGTGCGGCGGCGCGTTCGCGCTTGGCGGCGAGACCCTGCCGATGACGCGGCTGTGCTGGGAGCCGAAAGACGCCTCGCCCGGATGGCTGCAGCATATGCACGGCTTCGAATGGCTGCGCGACCTGCGCGCGCTCGGCGTCGACGCGGCGCGGCTGCAGGCGCGGTCGATGGTGGCGTCATGGCTGCGCCATTATCCGGGATGGGACCCCGACGCGTGGGAATCCGGCCTGCTCGGCACCCGCATCGCGCACTGGATCTCGCTGTATCCGTTTTATGGCGAAAGCGCCGACCAGGACTTTCAGGACACGCTGCTGTGCAGCCTGTCGCGCCAGGCCAAGCATCTGTCCCGCGCCCTGCCCGGCCCGTTATGCGGCCTGCCGATGCTGCGCGCGGTGCGCGGGCTCGCCTATGCCGGACTCGCGCTCGAAGGCCGCGAATACTGGCTGGAGCAGGCGCTCGACGCGCTGGAGGAGCAGACCGCGAAACAGATCCTGCCCGATGGCGGGCATGTCAGCCGGTCGCCCGCGCAGCTGGCCGAGGCGCTGCATATTTTCCTCGACATCCGCAACGGCCTGCGTGCGGGGCAGTACCCGGTGCCGGAGCAGCTGGAGCATTCCATCGACCGCATGGCTCAGGCGCTGCGCTTCTTTCGCGGCAACGACAAGAAGCTGGCCCTGTTCAACGGCGCACAGGAAGGGGACGACGCCCTGCTCGACGCGATGATGCTGCAGTCGAACATGAAAGGCCGGGCGTTGCGCGGCCTGCCGCATTCGGGCTATGAGCGACTGGTGCTGGGCCGCACCGCCCTGACCGTCGACACCGGCGCGCCGCCGCCGCATGAATATGACGGCGACGCCCACGCCGCCCCGCTCGCCTTCGAACTGTCCTATGGCAAGGAAAAGATTTTCACCGCCTGCGGCACGCATCCGCTCGACGCCGAATGGCGCGCGATGCTGCGCGGGACAGCCGCGCACAACACTCTTTCGCTCGACCATCGCAATATCTGCGAAGTGCGGGACGACGGGCATTTCGGGCGCCGCCCGCGCAGCGTCACCGCAAACCGCGAGGAAAAAGACGGCGCGGCCCTGCTCGACGCCAGCCATGACGGATACGTGCCCCTGAATGGCGTGACGCACCGCCGCCGTTTCTACCTGTCGGAACAGGGACACGACCTGCGCGGCGAGGACAGCCTTGCCTGTTCGGTGGGATTGAGCAAATCGGTCGACGTGATCCTGCGTTTCCATCTGCATCCCCGCGTCCAGGTCTCGCTGGTCCAGGACGACACCGAGGCCCTGCTCCGCCTGCCCGGCGGCTCCGGCTGGCGCTTCGCCCATTCCGGCGGGGCGTTGACCCTGGACAACAGCGTCTATCTCGGCGAAGGCTGCAGGCCGAGGAAGACGAAACAGCTCGTCATCCTCGGCAAGATGGATTCGGACCAGGCGAAGATCAAGTGGGCGTTGCAGCGGGAAGGCGCTTAAACATATTCCGTTTTTCTTTTATAACATCGCCGACTGCTTCCTTGAATATTGGATGACGCTTGGCCAAAGTTTCAACTCTGTGAAAGAGAGTACGAATGCGCTTGGCGCTATCCGGAACACTTTGCAGATGATCTGAAAGCTGGGCGATCACATCAAGAATTTTGCCGAAATGCTCAAGCCTCCCTCCTTCTGTCAGCGAAGGAGCGCCGTAAAACGGAGGCAGATCCTTCCAACGATCATGACCTTCGAAATGATCTTCCGCAAGATCGAGCGTTTCAGCCGCTTCGCCAAAAGCATGGAACAAGTTTACCGCACGCCAGGCTGAATTGAGAGATTGGGCGATGTCCAAAAACGATTGGGCTTCGCCCAAAACACCCACGAATGACCGATCCGTCAAATCCAGATCCGTCAGCGGGGAATAGCCCTGATCATTATCGGCGATATGCTGCAAATCCTCATTGGAATGTGTCAGGCCCGGGCGGTTCAACTTTCCCCTGAACCACGGCTTCGTAACGATGTCGTGGAGATATTCAATCTCGTAAGAAAGCCGGTGCGGGCTTCTCATCCATGCCTTGAACAGGGCCTGCCGCATCTGACTGGAATGCAAACCGTGCCTATGATCAAGTTGCGCGGCCAGAGTCGTCGCAAGCGGGCGATAGTGACGTGCGAAACGCTGCATCGCCCACGGCCCGGGAATTCCTTCCTGGTCCAATTCGTAAGCGTGGATCGTCTGAGACGTAAACGCATCCGCTTCACCTATCAGCATAGGGTATGCTGTATCGGCGAATCCAACGGCGTTATCATTAAAAAACTCCAAAGATCCAAACGCATTTCCAACGGAATCTTCCTGCTGGCCGTGCTTGAGTTCATGCACAACAAGATTGGCAGCATAATCATCCGGAGCATGAGGCGATACGGTAACGACCGAACCGCGTCTGTTCGCATAGTCCGGATCAAATGAAGAATTCAGGACCACGGCATGAGACATCCCGGATGAACATTCCAGCGCTTCGCGGCCCGACATTGCCAGCCCGGCAATGTCCAGAATCGCTTTCACGCGATCCTGGGCGGCCCGATGGTTGCGGATCATGGCGGTTCTACCCGCCAGCCTGTCGAAAAGCTGCGCCAGGCCGCCCTTATGCAGGTGGTTATCCTTCTCTTCGAGGTAGCGGGAGATATAAACCTTTCCTGTCGATGTATTCATGATTTCCTCCTTTTTCTGTGTGAATGGACAGAGAATGAGAAAATCTGATTTATTTGTGAAATATAATAATCAGTGCTAATTGATATGGTATGAATATCAATTCTATCGATCTGCGCCAGTTGCGCTATTTCGTCTGCGTGGCCGAAGAACTGCATTTCGGCCGCGCTGCGCGCCGTTTAAACATGTCCCAACCGCCACTGAGCCAGCAGATAAAGGCATTGGAACACCATATGGGCGTAATGCTGTTCCGCCGAACGCAACGTCATGTCGAACTGACCCCAGCCGGGCAGTTTCTGTTGCCGGAAGCGCGCAGAATCCTGCATGACATGGGCCGCGTCGCAGAACAGACGCGGCAGGCGGAATCAGGGCTGACCGGCCATTTGAGGATCGGCGTCAATTACTCGGCGCCGTTTCATCCCTGTACCGCAAGGCTGCTCCAGAATTTTCACAGCCTGTATCCCTATGTGCGGGTTGAACTTGTGCTGCATGAACAGGCGAATATCCTCCAGCTTGCGGATATCAAAAGCGCGCATCTCGACCTTGCCCTGATATGGCTGGACGGCGGGCATCAGGATCCGGATCTTATCCGCCTCGACCTTGCGACTGATCCGTTACAGGCCGTTCTTCCCGCCAGCCACAAGCTGGCAGAAAGGGCGCGCATCCATATACGCGATCTTAAAGACCAGCCTTTCATCGCGCAGCCCCGCCATGCGGGCACGCAACGCTATGAAGGAATCATGAAAGCTTTCGCCAGCATCGGCGGCGAACCCCGCATCGTTTACGAAGCGTTGCAGATGCCGCTGGTCATGAGCATGGTCGCGGCGGGCCAGGGCGTGTCGCTCCTGCCCTCCTTCCTCGGCCATATTCCGATGGCAGGCGTCGTGTTCAGACCGCTCATCCTGCCACGCGGAAAGCCGCCGTCCATGACCTATAATCTGATCGGGTCGTCAGGAGGCCGCAACGCAGCGGCAGTCAATTTTTTTGCGCTGGCGGAAGACGTGATAAAAAACCGGCGGGTTCGCCCCCTGACAGGGGCTGTTTAAAAGAGCGTAAATTCGCATTCCGCGCCAAACGTCCCGTCATAGAAAACGGCTTAGACTTCCAATGACGGATCGTGGCGCCGTCCGCCGCCGTTTTTCATTTTCGTGATGCCGAGCCCGAGGAAGCCGGTCGCGGTCGCGACCATGGAGAAAATCGTCAGCGGCTGCGTGCCTGCGAACCGCTTGTCCGCTTCTATAAACCGGGCATGCGTGTCGTCATGCGCCGCTATGGCGGCAGCATCGGCGGGGTGGCCTGCGCTATTCCAGAGGATCGACAGCCTGTCCGCCGCGGCCTGCGCCTGATCTCCTACTGCGGAAGACTGCGAGACGGCCCCCGCAACGCCTGCAGCAATTCCCGTCACCATCAAAGACCCGAACAGAATATTCAGACAACCTGTTTTCATTTTTATCTCCTCTTTTCGCACGATGTAATCCTGCGATGGCGTTCTGTCAATATAAGACTGGCAGAACCGTTTATCAGACCAGCACATCAGGATAATCATAGAAAATGTTCTTTATTTGTTCTTATGACCGTGCTAGCCTGTTTTAAGAAAATAATAGGGATGAACGCCGATAAAAACGATGAATCGTCCCATGAAAAAAATTAAAGCTACGAAGTGAAGAATATTGATATTGTCTTGTTAAATAAGAGTTTTAAGCATGGCTAAATCCACAAAATCCTTTATCTGCCAGAACTGCGGCGCGGTGCATTCGCGGTGGTCGGGGAAATGCGAGTCGTGCGGGGAATGGAATTCCATCGCCGAGGAAAATCTTGAGGCCGCGCTGCCCAAGGGGATGGGCGTGAAGAAAGGCCGGGCGCTCGACCTGGTCGATCTGAAAGGGGAGCGGGCCGACCGGATCCCGCGCCATACCACCGGAATGGGCGAGTTCGACCGGGTGACGGGCGGCGGGCTGGTGCCGGGCTCGGCGATCCTGATCGGCGGCGACCCGGGCATCGGCAAATCGACGCTGTTGCTGCAGGTCTTGTGCACGCTCGCGGCACGCGGCGTGGCGTGCGTGTATGTCTCGGGCGAGGAGGCGGTGGACCAGGTGCGGCTGCGCGCCGACCGCCTCAGCCTCGCGCAGGCGCCGGTGCGGCTGGCGTCGGCCACCAACGTGCGCGACATCGTGGCGTCGATGGAGGACCCCGGCACGCCGATGGACCTGATCGTCGTCGATTCGATCCAGACCATGTATGTCGACAATGTCGAGAGCGCGCCGGGCACGGTGACCCAAGTGCGCACTTCCGCCGCCGAGATCGTGCGCGTGGCGAAGAAGCGCGGCATCGCCGTGATCTTCGTCGGCCACGTGACGAAGGACGGCCAGATCGCGGGGCCGCGCGTGCTGGAGCATATGGTGGATGCCGTGCTGTATTTCGAGGGCGACCGCAGCCACCAGTTCCGCATCCTGCGCTGCGTAAAGAACCGCTTCGGTCCGACCGACGAGATCGGCGTGTTCGAGATGGCGAGCGAGGGGCTGGTCCAGGTGGAAAACCCGTCCGCCCTGTTCCTCGCGCAGCGGCAGCAGAACGTGCCCGGCTCCGCCGTGCTGGCGGGCCTCGAAGGCACGCGGCCCGTATTGGTGGAGGTGCAGGCTTTGGTCGCGCCGAGCCAGATGGCGACGCCGCGCCGCGCCGTCATCGGCTGGGATTCCGGGCGGCTGTCCATGGTGCTGGCGGTGCTTGAGGCACGGTGCGGGCTGCAGTTTTCCGGCGCGGAGATCTATCTGAACATCGCGGGCGGCATCCGCATCACCGAACCGGCGGCGGACCTGGCCGTCGCGGCGGCGCTGATCAGCTCCCTGACGGGAACGCCCGCCCCCGCCGACGCCGTCTATTTCGGCGAGATCGGCCTCGCGGGCGAAATCCGCCAGGTGCCGCAGCCGGACGTGCGCCTGAAAGAATCCGGCAAGCTGGGGTTTGAAAAGGCCGTCCTGCCCCGCCGCAAAAAGCCGAAGGACGACCGCAAGGCGAACGACATCCTGAAACTCACCGAGATCGCCACGCTGCAGGACCTGGTCGACATGTTCAACGAGAAACAGGGCAAGGCGCGGTATGGATAATTTTTTACTTATGTCTTTAAGGTGCTCAAGGGCCGTTGACTCTTCCGCATAAAGCCCATACCCCTGATGGTTGAATTTTTTTAATTCACGGGAGCAGTTTTATCATGGCGATCATCAACGGCACCAGCGGCGACAACATCATTACCGGCACGCCCAGCGCGGACATCATCAACGGCCTGAGCGGCAACGATACGGTCGACGGCGGCGACGGCGCGGACCTGATCGACGGCGGCACGGGCAACGACATCCTGACCGATGGCGACGTCGTGGGCCAGCCGGGCGACGACGATTCCCTGAGCGGCGGCAACGGCACGGACCGCCTGACCAGCAACGGCGGCCACGATCTCATGGACGGCGGCATCGGCAACGACTTCCTGATCAACGGCTATCGCGGCTGGAACGAAGGCGGACAGGACCGGCGCATCAATATTCTCTCGGAAATGCATGGCGGCGCGAACAACGATACGCTGCACGGCGCGGGCCAGCTCTATGGCGACGACGGCGACGACCGCATCGAGGCGAAGGGCGCGTCCTATGCCGATGGCGGAACCGGAAACGATGTGATTACGGATGTTCTGGAAGAGTATACCCAGGCACACGTCTATCATGAGGTTTACACTTGGATACCCGATGAAAACCAGCCCGAAGATGGCGATATTGATTTTGGGCATTATGATGTTTCAATCGAATATTACTATGATGGCCCGCCTATTTATGTCGCGATGGAAGCGCATGGTGGGACTGGCAACGACATCATCACATTGGGCCGTGGCGCCAATATCGTTTATGGCGATGATGGCAGTGACATTATCAAAGGCAGCGCCGCCTATGTTTCAGGGGGCGCGGGTGACGATCAGATCATCGATATCTACGATGAATATAGTTTCACTCTCTCTTATGTTTATGTGAACCATTCCGATCCTCACCATGACGGCGGAGACATGGCTGTGCTGGAGCCGCAATTCGATCTTCCTATCACATACCAGGCCACCGAAGCGCATGGCGGCATGGGGAATGACACTATCGCTCTTGGGTATGGCGACAACAAAATTTTCGGTGATGAGGGAAATGACAATCTCAGCGGCCAAGGAAAAGTCTATGGCGGCATAGGCGACGATACTCTTAACGTTTATGCCAGCACTGAAGACCCCTATTCTGTGACACCCGTTCAATCGGAGGGTTTTGGCGATGCAGGTAACGACACACTAAATGGTGACGCCATCCTGCATGGCGGCGACGACGATGACACAGTAAACGCCGGAAGCCATAACGCGTATGGCGACAAAGGCAATGACACCGTCTACGGCGGCTCGGCCTATGGCGGCGAAGGCAATGACGAGGTGCATGGAAATTTCGCCTATGGCGATAATGGCAACGATGAAATTTACGGCAGCACGGAAGCGCATGGCGGCACGGGCGACGACCATATTATTTACAGCCTACGTGCCTATGGCGAAGCAGGAAATGACTCGATCCAGATCCTGCAGAACGGCACGCAGAGTTTCGGCGGCGACGACAATGATACACTATATATGGACGGCAGCCCGGCGACATGGGGATCAGGTTCCGTCACGTTCAGCCGCCTGTCATCGGATTTCGCGGATCTGGCAGGATTCAGGAAATACGACGCGCTGTTCGACGGCGGCAACGCCATCGACACGCTGGTCTTCGGCGCAACCAACGACGCGATCCTGACCGATACGTTCGGCGTCAATGTCAACACCTCAGCACTGCATAAGATCATCAACATCGAGATTATTGACGCAGGCGCCGGGAACGATATCGTCAACCTGACCACCAACCAGTATGCGATCGGCAACATGACCGTGTACGGTCGCGAGGGGAACGACGTCATCTGGGCCAATACCGGCAACGACACGCTGGATGGCGGGGCTAACAACGACTCGATCCTCGGCATGGCGGGCAAGGATGTCGTCACCGGCGGCGACGGCAACGACACGATCTATGGCGGCGACGGGGACGACACGCTGTCCGGCAACAATCAGGACGATTCCGTGTTCGGCGACAACGGCAACGATTTCGTGTCCGGAGGCGAAGGTAATGACAGCGTGACCGGGGGGGTCGGCGACGACAAGGTTTATGGCGAGGGCGGCGACGATACCGTGCGCGGCGGGGACGGCGTCGACCTGGTCGGCGGCGGCACGGGCAATGACGACGTGCGCGGCGGCGAAGGGGACGATTCCGTCTACGGCAACGACGGCAACGACCGGCTGGAAGGCGATGGAGGCAACGATTACCTGTCCGGCGGCAACGGCGACGATCTGATGCGCGGGGAACTGGGCGACGACACACTCTATGGCAACAGCGGCACCGATGATGCGCGCGGCGGCGAAGGCAACGACATTATTTATGGCGGCTCCGGCAACGATTATATCGCCGGCGATTTCGGCGCGGCGGACGCCAACAGCGGCAACGACAGGCTTTACGGCGAGCTTGGCAACGACGCGATGCATGGCGGGCTCGGCAACGACCTTCTGGTCGGCGGGTCGGGCGCGGACAATCTGTTCGGCGAAGGCGGCGCGGATACATTCGCGTTCGACGCGGCGACCATCGGCTTTATCGACCGGATCAAGGATTTCAGCATGGCGCAGGGCGACAGGCTTGACCTGTCCGGCGTCCTGACCGGGTTCGATCCGCTGAGCGACGCCATCGGCCAGTTCGTGAAGATCACGACCAACGGGGTCATCTCGGCACTCTATATAGACCGCAACGGCACAGACGGCGGGATCGGGTTCGAGAAGATGGCGGTGCTGGATGCGATCCACGATTTGAACGTACAGACCCTTTATGCAAACGGGCAGATCGTCGTGTAATTTTTCTGTAAAATTATAAGGTCTTTGTAAAATCATTAGAAAGACCATGTATTTCAAAGACTCACGGTCTATTCCGCTCCGACGAGTTGCGATTTGACTCGACAGTTAACTTTTCTTGTTTTAAGAATGAGGCACATCGGCCACATTTTGCAGGGGGAGACTGTTTTATTATGAGCCTCATCGTATCGTCCGTTAAACGCGTATCCGTATCGGCCACAGGCGCAGAGGGCGATCAGGCCAGCGGCGATGCCCGCCTGTCCTCCGACGGCCATGTCGTCGCGTTCTTCAGCAACGCCACCACCCTGACGCCCGGCGACACCAACGGCACCATCGACCTGTTTTTCCGCAACCTCGACACCGATACACTGACGCTTGCCAGCTGGAACGGCCAGCGCGGCTATGGCCCGCAATTCTCGCAAGGCGGCGGCACGCTCGGCTTCATGAGCATCGACGGCGGGGTTAACCATATCCTGGCCGCCAATACGGCCACGGGCGCGATCACCGAGATTTCGGCCAGCGCGTCGGGCGAGGCCGCCAACGCGACCAGCGGCGGGTTCGCCTTTTCCGCCGACGGCGCGCGCGTCGTGTTCCAGAGCAACGCCGACAACCTGGTCTCCGGCGACGCCAACGGCCATGGCGATATTTTCATCAAGGATCTCGCCACCGGGTCGGTTACGCTCGTTTCCACCAGCGCCGCCGGTCAGCAGGCCGACGGCGACAGTTCCGGCGCGGTGTTCTCGCCCGACGGCGGCAAGGTTCTGTTCGCCAGCGCCGCCACCAATTTGGCCGACAGCCCGTATGACACCGACGGCTCGATAACGGAATATTTCATCAAGGACCTGGCGACCGGCGCGGTCACGCTGGTCCCCGGCGGGGCGCTGCCGGAAGCGCCGGTGTTCTCGCCGGACGGCGGCAAAATCCTGTTCACCACCAGGACGGACAATCTTGTGGACGGCGACACGGACGGGCGCCAGGATTATTTCGTGCAGGATATCGCGTCGGGCCACATTACCTTGCTGGGCGGCGGCGAAGGCTTTCTGCAGCCGCCGCAATTTTCGCCGCTCGGCGGCTATGTCATCTTCTCGACCCCCGCGGCCACCCTGGTCCCGGGCGACACCAACAACGCCACGGACGTGTTCATCCAGAATATCGATACGGGCGCGATCACCCGCCTGTCGACGGATTCGGGCGACGCCCAAGGCAGCGGCGCCAGCCAGAAGCCGGTGTTTTCCGCCGACGAGACCAAGGTGGCGTTCACCAGCCTGGCCCCGGAATTCGCGACGGGCGACGCGGACGCGGTCGCTGATTTCTATGTCAAGGATCTGACGACCGGCGTGCTGACGCGCATCGCCATCGCGTCGAGCGCGGCGCTGGTGTTTTCACCGGACGGCTCGAAACTGTTCTTCGGCAGCGCCGAGGACAACCTGGTGGCGGGCGACGCCGACGGCGCCGTCGATTATTTCATCCGCGACCTCGTCACCGGCGAGACGCTTAAGGTGATCGACGGCGACCATGTGTCGGGATTCCCCGCCATGGCGGCGGACTGGAGCCGGATCGTGTTCGTGAGCGACGCGGGCGATTTGGTCGACGGCGACACGAACGGGGTGCAGGACGTATTCGTCGTGACCCTGGGCGAGGACGACGAGGAAAGCAATATCCTGACCGGCACCGAAGGCAACGACCGCCTGGAGAGTTCGGGTACCGGCAAAATCTACTACGGCCTGGGCGGCGACGACGTCCTGATCAACAACGACGCGGTTTTACCTCCCAGCGCCTTTGGCGATACAGAGCGGCACGTCAACTATGCCGAGATGCATGGGGGCGCGGGCAACGACACGCTGTTCGCCAACGGCCTGCTGTTCGGCGACGCAGGCAACGACACCATTACAGTGCGCGGCGGCGCATCGGGTGCGTCCATGGCCGGGACGGTCGACGGCGGCACGGGCAACGACAAGATTATCGGCGCGGAAGGCGACGACACCCTTTCCGGAGGCGACGGTAACGACAGGGTTTATGGCGGCGACGGCAACGATACGCTGAAGGGCGGTTCCGGCATCGATACGCTGAACGGCGACGCGGGCGACGACAAAATCTATGGCGGAAGCGGCCTCGACATCCTGCGCGGCGGGGACGGCAACGACACGATGTATGGCGAATCCGATGCCGACGCCCTTTACGGCGGCAAGGGCAACGACAGAATCGACGGCGGCACGGGCAGCGACCTGATCTATGGCGATTCAGGCGACGATCTCCTCCTGGGCGGCGGGGGCAGCAGCAGCGATGCCATCCGCGGCGGCACGGGCAACGACACGATCTATGGCTATGGCGGCGCCGACGACCTCCGGGGCAACGAAGGCCACGACACGCTGTATGGCGGCGACGGCAACGACTTTATGCTCGGGGACTCGGGATCAAACACGCCCGGTAGCGGCAACGACACGCTCTATGGGGAAAAAGGAAACGATACGCTGCGCGGCGGCCTGGGCAACGATCGTCTGAACGGCGGCGCGGGCACGGATACGCTCTATGGCGAGGGCGGCGCGGATACCTTCGCGTTCGACGCCTCGACGGCGGGATCGGTCGACAATGTGAAAGACTTCAAGCTGAGCCAGGGCGACAGGCTCGACGTCTCGGGTCTGCTCACCGATTTCGACCCGCTGACCGATGCGATCACCAAGTTCGTCAAGATCACCGCCAGCGGGACGTCGTCGTTCCTGTATGTGGACCGCGACGGCGCGGACACCGCCTACGGGTTCCAGAAGATCGCCGTGCTGGAGTCGACTCACGGTCTGAACGTGCAGAGCCTGTTCGACCATGCCCAGCTGATCGCCTGACGGAAAACCGCAGAGGGTTTGTTTCCTCTGTCACCCTGAAAGGAAGCGGCCATGACTGTTTTCGTTTCGTCCATCCAGCGCCTGTCGGTTCCCGATTCCGGCCAGGAAACCGACGGGCCGAGCGGCGACCCGAAAGTCGCACCCGGCGGTTCGGTCGTGGCCTTCGCCACAGCCGCCACCAATATGGGCCCGGACGACACCAACGGCGTCAACGACCTGTTTTTCCGCAACCTTGCGACCGGCGCCCTGTTCCGGGCCGGATGGGGGGCGCATAACGGTTTCCTGCCACAATTTTCAGGCGATGGCAGTGCGCTCGGTTTTCTGGGCAGCGACGGCGTCACCCACGTGTTCGCCGCCGATACCGCGACCGGCGCAACGGTCGAAGTGTCGGCCAGCGCCACGGGCGACAGCGGCAACGGCAACAGCGACCAGTTTTCCTTTTCCAGAGACGGACGCCTCGCGCTGTTTTCCAGCTATGCCGACAATCTCACCGCCGGCGATACGGGGGGATACCGCGATATCTTTCTTAAAAATACCGCGACAGGCGAAATCGTCAGGGTTTCGACGGACGGTACAGGCGTCCAGGGCGACGGCGACAGTTCAAACGCCGTGCTGTCGCCGGACGGCGGCAGGGTGCTGTTTTCAAGTTTCGCCAATAGTTTGGCGGCCGGTCCGCACGACCTGAACGGCGATGTCGCGGAATATTTCCTCAAAGACCTGGCGACCGGCGCGATTGCCCGCCTCCCGGGCGGCGACCTGTCGTTCGACCCGGTGTTTTCGCCTGACGGCAGCCACCTTCTTTTCACAAGCCGCGACGACACGCTGGTTTCCGGCGACAATGACGGCAAACCCGACCTGTTCTACCAGGACCTTGCGACGGGAACCGTGACGATGCTGGGCAATGGCGACCTGCCGATCCGCCCGCAGTTTTCCAGCGACGGCAGCCAGATCGTTTTCGTCAGCTCTTCGGGCGCGCTCGTGGCGGGCGACACCAATAACGTACAGGACATCTTCGCGCAAAACCTGTCGACAGGGGTCATCACGCGCCTGTCAGTCGACGCCGCGGGCCAGCAGGGCGGCGCCGCGAGCCTGAACCCGATACTGTCGCCCGACGGGACAATCCTTCTGTTCACCAGCGGCGCGGCGGAATTCGCCAGCGGCGACGACGATTCCGTTTCCGATTTCTATCTGAAGGACCTGGCCAGCGGCGCACTGACGCGCGTCGCGACATCGATCACCATCGCGCCGTGCTTTTCACCCGAAAGCGGCAAGATCTTTTTCGGCAGCGCCGAAAACAACCTTGTCGCGGGCGACACCGACAACAGCATCGATTATTTCATCCGCGAGATCGTGTCGGGCGCCACCGTCAAGGTGCTGGACGGGACGGGCGTATCCGGCCTTCCCGTGATGACGCCTGACTGGAGCCGGATCGTGTTCGTCAGCGATTCCGGCGCGCTCGGCCCCGACGACACCAACAATGCCCAGGATGTCTACGCCGTCATCCTCGGCAATGACGGGATCGTCATGGGGACGGAAGGCAACGACAGGCTTCACGGCACGGCCGCCCAAGACAAAATTTTCGGGCTCGGCGGCAGCGACAGGATCGACGGCGGGACGTTCAGCGATAAAATAGAGGGCGGCGCGGGCCTTGATACGATCCATGGCGGCGACGGCAACGACGTGATCAACGGCGGCGCCGAAAACGATACGCTGTACGGAGACGCCGGGAACGACACGATCCACGGCAACGAACACAACGACAGCATCGACGGCGGGGCGGGCGACGACAAGCTGTACGGCGATGACGGCGACGACACGCTGGCGGGTGGCGACGGCATCGACTTCATGGGCGGCGGCGGCGGCGCGGACGAGCTGCATGGCGGCGCGCAGGACGACACGATATACGGCAATGACGGCAACGACCGGCTGTACGGCGACGGAGAGAACGACGTGCTGTATGGCGGCGACGGCAACGATTTCGCGCAGGGCGGGCTCGACGCGGACCTGTTGTACGGCAATAGCGGCATCGACGATCTGCGCGGCGGCGGCGGCGGCGACACGCTGTACGGCGGATCGGGCAACGATACAATGGCTGGGGATGACGGCGTCACGGACGCGGACAGCGGCAACGATATTTTATACGGCGAGGCCGGCAACGACACGATGCATGGCGGTCTGGGCGGCGATACGCTGAACGGCGGCGCGGGCGCCGATACGCTGTACGGCGACGGCGGGGCGGATACGTTCGCGTTCGATACCGCCGCCGCAGGGTCGATCGACCGGATCAGGGATTTCAGCCTGGACGACGGCGACCGCCTCGACGTTGCGGGGCTGCTGACGGGGTTCGACCCGCTGACCGACGCCATAACCAAATTCGTCAAGATTACGACCAATGGCGACATCTCGGCGCTCTATATCGACCGCAACGGCGCGGATGCCGGGGCCGTGTTCGAGAAAATGGCGGTTCTGGACGCCAACCATGCCCTGAACGTCCAGGATATGTACGATAACGGGCAGATCCTGGCCTGAAGGACAGGTCACGCCGTTCTTGCATTTGGGCCGGGGTTTCCCTAGAAATAAGCAGGGTTTCTTATAAAGGCTATACCAGACGCCATGATCTTCGACCTCGTCGTCCTCGCGGCCCTCGTCATCTCCTGCCTGATCGCCTTTCTGCGCGGCTTTATCCGCGAGGTGCTGACCATCCTCGGCGTCATCGGCGGCGCGTTCGCGGCCGTGACCGTGGGGCCGCGCCTGGCCCCCGTGATCAAGGGCTGGCTGGACAGCAAAAAGGAAAATCCTGAAAAAGTGGCGGAAGGCGCGCCCGAGGAAAAGCTGTTCGGCATCCTGCCTTACGACATGGCGGCGGACCTGATCGCCTATGGCTCCGTGTTCATCATCGTCGTGATCCTGCTGTCCATCGTCAGCCATCTTATGTCCGGCTTCGCGCGCAAGATCGGCCTCGGCGCGGTCGACCGGACGCTGGGCGTGTTCTTCGGGATCGCCCGGGCGCTGGTCCTGCTCGCCCTGCCCTATTACGCCATATCGGCGATTGCCGACAAGGAGACCATGAACCGCTGGGTGGGCGACAGCCATACCCGCGTCTATGTCGAGGCGACCGCCAACTGGATCGGGAGCTTCCTGCCGGAATCGGTGTCGGAGGATTTCAACGCCGCGGCGGACAAGGCTTCCGCCTCGATGGCCGATGCGACGCGCCAGCGGTTGCAGGACCTTGACGTCCTCGGCACGAAGGACGAGAAGAAGGACGGCCAGACGCTGTTCAAATCGTCGGATCCGAAGCAGCCCGGATACGAAGAAGGGCCGCGCGAGCAGCTGGACAATTTGATCCGGCGGCAGGAAGAGCCCCTGCCCCATGAATAACCCCTCCGCCGCCACCTTCGACGACGACGACAAGCCGCATGAGGAATGCGGGGTGTTTGGCGTGTTCGGGCACAAGGACGCGGCCGCCCTGACCGCCCTCGGACTTCACGCCCTGCAGCATCGCGGCCAGGAAGCGAGCGGCATCGTCACCTTTGACGGCACGCAGTTCCATGCGCACCGCGCGCTCGGTCTCGTGGACCAGGCGTTCGGCAGCCCGGACGTGATGGCCGAACTTCAGGGCCGCGCCGCCATCGGGCATAACCGTTACGCCACCTGCGGCGGCGGGAATGTGCGCAACATCCAGCCGCTCTACGCCGACCTCGCCTTCGGCGGGTTCGCCATCGCCCATAACGGCAACCTTACCAATGCCCAGACCCTCAAAAAGGACCTGGTCCAGAACGGGGCTCTGTTCCAGTCGACGTCGGACACGGAAGTGATCGTCCATCTGATGGCGGTGTCGCGCCAGAAGGGCGTGATCGAACGGCTGGTCGACGCCCTGCGCCAGGTGAAGGGCGCGTATTCCCTGGTCGCCTGCTGCGACGACAGGATCATCGGCGTGCGCGACCCGCACGGCATCCGGCCGCTCGTGCTGGGGCGGCTGAACGACACGCATATCCTGGCCTCGGAAACCTGCGCGCTCGATATCATCGGCGCGACATTCGTGCGCGATATAAAACCAGGGGAAATGGTCGTGATCAACGGCCAGGGGATCATCAGTTCGTTTCCTCTGCAGACCGCATCGTCGCGATTCTGCATTTTCGAATATGTGTATTTCGCGCGGCCGGACAGTTTCATGGAAAACCGGTCTGTCTATGAAATGCGCAAGCGGATCGGCGCGGAACTGGCGCAGGAAGCCCCCTGCCCCGGCGCCGACCTGATCGTCCCGGTGCCGGATTCTGGCGTGCCCGCCGCCATCGGCTTCGCCGAGGCGAGCGGCATCCCGTTCGAGCTCGGCATTATCCGCAACCATTATGTCGGGCGCACGTTTATCGAGCCGTCGGCCCATATCCGACATCTCGGCGTCAAGATGAAGCATAACGCCAACAAGGCGTTCATCGAGGGCAAGAAAGTGGTCCTGGTGGACGACAGCCTGGTGCGCGGCACGACGTCGCGCAAGATCGTCGAAATGGTGCGGCAGGCAGGCGCGAAGGAAGTGCACATGCGCATATCTTCGCCGCCCACGGCGCATTCCTGTTTTTACGGCATCGACACGCCATCGACGGAGGAGCTGCTTGCGCACCGCATGAGCGTGGAAGAGATCAGCGCCTATATCGGCGCGGACTCCCTCGCCTATGTCTCCATCGACGGGCTATATCGCGCGATGAAAGAGCCGGGGCGCGACACGGCCACGCCACAATTCTGCGACGCCTGCTTCACCGGCGATTACATGGTCGAACTCACCGACCATAATTCCCCGAAAACAAACGGGGCCGTTGCCAGCCTGATGGAGAAACTGAAGGCGTAAATTAAGGTCTTATAATTATTCAAACTTTCGTCATTATATTTTTGCGCTTTTCTAAAAGGCTTGATATATTTCCATAGTCACAAAAAATGGTTTTGTTCATTATGGCCTTAGACCGAGCGGATAAGAAAAAATTCAGGCACATCGCTGCAGAACTTAAGCGTTACAAAGATTCGGTGCAAATTGTCGCCGTGCCTAGAATCTTAGTTTCCGCGCATGAGAACAGAAGAATTCGTCTCGATTTTGAAAGAGAAGCAAAAAATTCTTTTTTTAAATCAATCGCAGTTACACAAAAATCCGCATTGGCCGCGTTATTCGGATTTAATGATGACGATCTCTCCACACTCGAAATAAGCGGGTTGACAGGCCATCCTTCTGCAAGACGAACAATGAGGGAATACAGTGTCGACCATATCAGACCGATTTCCCTCGGCGGGACGAATGCAATTTCAAACCTGTGCCTTGTACCTGCGGCGCTTAACGGGATAAAGGCCGCGTTTGAGCAGTTACAGAAAAACGCAAAGCCAAAAGAACCCTCCATCCTAACAGTTATGCCGCTTTGCGACGGAAGCGGCGCCTATCAACAGATTATTCCTCTGCCTGCATAGGCCTTGGCAACGAATGGGAGCGAAACCCCGTCGCCACCACATATTGTTCCGCTGATTCTTGGCGGCTGGACGGGGGCTTGACGTGGCGCACCTTTTCGAAATCCTTTTTCATCATCGCCAGCAATTCGTTTTCGGTGCCGCCCTTGAAGACCTTGGCGACGAAAGTGCCGCCGGGCTTTAACACCTGGACCGCGAAATCATAGGCCAGTTCGACCAGCATCATGATGCGGATATGGTCGGTAGGGCGATGGCCGGTGGTGTTGGGCGACATATCGGACAGGACGATATCGGCCTTTTCGCCAAGCGCCTGCATCAGCGCGGCGGGCGCGGTTTCTTCGGTGAAATCCATCTGCAGGAAGGTGACGCCCGGCATCGGGTCGATGGGCAGGAGGTCGATCCCGATCACTTTCCGCGCCCCGCGTTCCGCCGCGATCTGGCTCCATCCGCCGGGGGCGGCGCCGAGATCGATCACGGCCATGCCGGGTTTCACAAGCGAGAGCTTGTCATCGATGTCGCGCATCTTGAAGGCTGCGCGGGAGCGGTAGCCGAGACGTTCGGCCTCGCGCACGTAGGGATCGTTCAGCTGGCGCTTCAGCCACAGGGTCGAGGACGTCTTGCGGCCCTTGGCGGATCTGACGCGCACGGAGGCGTCGCGGGCCGTGCGACGCCCGCTGCCGCTGCCCTGTTTCCCGGGTATCTTGTCTTTGGTCATATGTTCGTCCTCACTTCCGTAGCTATAGCAGACCGGACGGCCGGGAGGCACACATTTACAGCAGCATGACGATCATCGTGAGCATGGCGGCAAACAGGTAAACGGTCAGGGACGCCCCCAGAAAGACCACTTTCATGCTGCCGGGCGAAAAGCGGGCCAGGATCAGCAGAAGGCCGATCACCATGCCGTAGCAGACGAGTCCGCGGCTGTAGAGGCTGGCTTTCATCAAACCCATGATGCCGTGCCCGTAGCCGATGGAGTCCATGAGTTCGAGCTGGAGCCGCAAGGTAAAGACGCAGATCAGGACGAATGCCGCCGCGAGGATGCGATGGCCCCTGTGGACTGCAACAAGGGCCACGGGCAGCCAGGCCAGGTCGATCCATTGATAGATCAGGGGCGACATACTATCTTGATCCTCGAACCTTCCCGGCCCTTTCGTTCAGGAGCGCGCATGGCCTATCCTTATCCGGTTTCACGTGGCCTGAACAGGGTTGTGCTGTCCTGCGTCCTCGGGCTTATGCTGGCCGTGGCGGCAGGCGCGCCCGCGCGGGCCGAAAGCCTGATCCGCGACGACGAGATCGAGACCGTCCTGAAAGACTGGGTGCGCCCGGTCATTCTCGCCGACGGGCTGGACCCCGATTCCGTCAAGATCATCCTGGTGCAGAGCCCGGACATCAACGCCTTCGTGTCAGGCGGCCCCAACATCTTCATCTATACCGGCCTGCTGCTGAAATCCGAGAATGCGGGCGAGATCGTCGGCGTCCTGTCGCACGAATTGGGCCACATCGCCGGGGGGCACCTGATCCGCGGCAGGGACGAGATGAAGAACGCGTCGTTCCAGAGCCTGCTGGGCGGCCTGGCCGGAATCGGCGCGGCGATCCTGACCGGCGAAGGCGGCGCCGGGGCCGCCGTCAGCGCCGGCATGTCGTCGATGGCGCAGAATAATTACCTGTCCTTCAGCCGGGTGCAGGAATCGAGCGCCGACCAGGCGGCCCTGTCCGGCATGGAAAAAGCGCATATCAACCCGGAAGGCCTTGTGACCTTTCTGCAGAAAATGGAGTCGCAGGAATTGCTGCCCGCCTCGCAGCAATCGAAATATATCCGCACCCACCCCATGACGCGCGACCGGATCGCCGCCGTGCGCAACGGCGCGGACAAATCCGCCTATAAAAACACGCCTTTGCCCGCGGGCTGGACGGAGCAGCACGCCCGCCTGAAGGCCAAGCTCCTGGCCTTCATCACCCCGGCCCAGGTAGCCTGGACATACGACGACCATGACACGTCCATGGCCGCGCGTTACGCCCGCGCCATCGCCGCCTATCGCCAGAACCAGGTCCAGGATTCCCTCAGGATGATGGACGGATTGCTGCAGGCCGAGCCGCAAAACCCCTATTTCCTGGAACTGAAAGGACAGATGCTCAAGGATTACGGACGCGTCGCCGAAGCCCTGCCTTATTACCGCAAAGCGCTGGACAAGGCTCCGGATGCAGGCCTGATCCGCATCGCCTATGCCAACGGGATGCTGGAAACGGCGGGGAACGACCGCGCCCGGCTGCAGCAGGCGGCGGAGCAGTTGAGGCGCGCTCAAAGGGACGAGCCGCGCGCGCCGCTGATCTATCGTCTTCTGGCGACGGCTTATGGACGCATGGGACAGGAAGCCGTGGCCAAAGTCTATCTGGCGGAGGAAGCGGCGCTGAAAGGCGACCGGAAAACGGCGCGCGACATGGCCAACGCGGCGCTGCCCGATTTAAAAACGGGGTCGCCCGAATGGCTGAAGGCCCGGGACCTGCTTTCGGCGCTGAAAAGCGAAAAAGACGGCGCGGACGAATAATCCTTTTGGCCTTTGACCTTAGGCTGGCTTAGAATGGATACAGACAGGCAACAGAAAGAGAGACTGCCGTTATGAATAAGCTGAGACTGACCGTTTGCGCCCTCGCCCTTATGACGGCAGGCTCGCTGTATCTGGCCGCGACGCACAGGGCGGACGCCGCCGACGATCTGAGCGCCGCGCAGAAAAGCCAGGTCGAGACCGTCATCCATGACTACATCCTTAAAAACCCGCACGTGCTGGTCGAGGCCCTTCAGTCCTATCAGAGCCAGCAGGGCGAACAGGACGCCAAGGCTTTTAAAGAGAAAGTCGGCGAATACAGGGAGTTCCTGACCGACGCGTCGTCGCCTTCCGCCGGCAATCCCAAAGGGGACGTCACGGTGGTCGAATTCTTCGATTACAACTGCGGCTATTGCAAGCACGCGGTCGACGATGTCCAGAAGCTGATCGGCGAGGACAAGAACGTCAGGATCGTGTTCAAGGACTATCCGATCCTGAGCGAAAGTTCGGGCGATGCCGCGCGGTTTGCGCTGGCTGCGGGAAAACAGGGAAAATACTGGGATTTCCACCAGAAGCTGATGAAGTCCGGCGCCTCTAAAAACCAGACCACGTTTGAAGCGATCGCCAAGGAGCTGAACCTTGATTACCCCACAATGGAAAAGGACGCCAATTCCAAGGAAATCCGCGCCATCATCGAAAAAAACACGCAGGTGGCGCGCAGCCTGTCCATCCAGGGCACGCCGGCCTTTATCGTCGGCGACACGCTGATCCCGGGTTATATCGATGCGGACGCCCTGAAAAGCCTGGTCGACAAGGCGCGTGAAGGTAAGAACTGATGCGTTTGCCGCGCGTAAGAAAACGGTCGGTTCTGATCGCCGTCGCCGTGCTGATCGCGCTGGCCGCCGGATGGCGGACACTGTCCGTCCATAACGCACTGACCCGCATGACCGAACCGATGGGCGCGGTTATCGGCCCCGCGGACGCCCCGAACACTGTCGTCGAGTTCATGGATTATCGCTGCGCCTATTGCCGCACGATCAACGCCGAAATGGCGGAGTTCGTGAAGCGTAACCCTGATGTCAGGCTGGTGATCCGGCATCTGCCGATTTACGTTGCGCCTTCGGTCAAGGAAGCCAGCATGGCCCTGGCGGCAGCGAAGCAGGGGAAGTTCCTGGCAATGCATGAATACCTGGCGTCCCGTGAAAACGCCGTCGAAGACGATGAAATTCCGGGGATCGCGAAACAGCTGGGCCTCGATCCCGCCAAGCTGGCCATCGATATGAAAGCCGGCGACGTGGGACACCACATGCTCGATACGCTCGACGGCGCGAAAACGCTCGGCATCGACCGCACCCCGTCCTTCATTTTCAACGGCGTCGTGTATGTGCCGAACGGGGGCGTGCCGGATATCGACGGCTTCGAAGCCCTTTACCGCCAGTATAAAAAGAAATAAGCGGGAGGCTGCATGCCGTCTATCTTTATCCTGAACGGTCCCAACCTGAACATGCTGGGGAGGCGCGAACCGGAAATCTATGGCACGCAGACGCTGCACGACATCAAGGCGATGTGTGAGAAAAGCGCAAAATCGCTCAGCCTCGAAATCGACTTCCGCCAGTCGAACCACGAAGGCGAACTGGTGACATGGATCCAGGAGGCGTTCGAGAAATCCGCGGTCGGCATGATCATCAACGCGGCCGGCTATACGCACACATCGATCGCCATTCATGACGCCTTGAAAATGCTGACTGTCCCGGTCGCGGAAGTGCATCTGTCCGACCCTAAGACCAGGGAGTCCTTCCGCCACGTCTCCTTCGTCGAGCCGGTCGCCGGAGCCGTTTTCGCGGGCCAGGGCGCGGACGGCTATGTGGAAGCCATCGTCTGGCTGTCTACACGACTGAAATAACTAGATAATCAGCGGTTTTGACTTTTTCCCTTCTTTTCAGTACCGTCCACTCCTCTTTCACTGACAGGCAGTTGACCTATGGCAGCCATGAAAATCGACGAAAACGCCATCCGCAAGCTGGCGGATCTGCTGGACGAAACGGGCCTTACTGAAATCGAGGTCACCGATAACGGCCAGTCCCTGCGCGTTTCCCGCGGCAGCACGGTCGTGGCGTCGGCCCATGCCCACCGGCCCATGATGGAGTCCGACCCCACCACGCCCCAACGCGCCAACATGGCCGCCCCGTCCACTACGGCGGCCGACCACCCGGGCGCGGTGATTTCACCGATGGTCGGCACGGCCTATATCGCGCCGGAACCAGGGGCGCCGCCGTTCGTGTCCAAGGGCTCGACCGTGCAGGAAGGCGACACCCTGCTGATCATCGAAGCCATGAAAGTGATGAACCCGATCAAGGCCCATCGCGGCGGCACGGTCACGCAAGTGCTGGTCGAGAGCGGAAAGCCGGTCGAATACGGCGACGTGCTTCTTGTTATCGAATGAGGTTTTTACCGCTGACAAACATAGAGCCGCACGGATTAAAGTTATCCGGGTCGGCTGTGCCTATGACGCTTTAAGATTTAAAGAGATGCATAAGCCCCAGACCTTTGAAATCGTCCCCTTAAGCCAACACCCAGAATTCGCCGAAACCTGTGCGGCATGGGATTTTTCTGAATGGGGATGCATGGAAAACGGAATAACGCTGGATACGACATTGAAGGATTACAGGACGGAACGAGCAGGCACGGATTTGCCCGCCACATGGGTTGGCACTTGTAAAGGTCGGCCCGCCGGAATGGTGCGTTTAAGATATGACGATCATCCGGATCGTTCTGACCTGAATCCATGGATGGGATCATTGTTTGTCCATCCCCTGTACAGACACCAGGGGTTGGGGCGAGCTTTGTGCCTTACTGTCATGGGTGCCGCGCTGAAAATATTCACGTTCGAAACACTGTACCTTTATACACCGGATGCACAGGATTTTTACGGACAGTTGGGATGGCGGACAATCGGCAGGGTTCGCGATCCGAGAAGCATTCAGGCCGAGGGTGACTCGTTGATGCAAATCGACCTTAAAGGATAAAAGATGTTCAAAAAAATCCTTATCGCCAACCGTGGTGAAATCGCCCTTCGCATCATCCGCGCCTGCCGGGAGATGGGGATCGAAACCGTGGTCGTGCATTCGACCGCCGACGCCAACGCCATGGCGGTGCGGCTGGCCGACGAGAGCGTGTGCATCGGGCCGGCCCAGGCGAAGAATTCCTATCTGAACATCCAGTCGATTTTGAGCGCGGCCGCGGTGACCGGCGCGGACGCGATCCATCCCGGCTACGGCTTCCTGTCCGAGAACGAGCAGTTCGCGCGGATGGTGGAGGAGCACGGCTTCGTCTTTATCGGGCCGAAGCCCGAGCATATCGAAATGATGGGCGACAAGGTGCGGGCCAAACAGACGGTCAAGGCGCTGGGCCTGCCGGTCGTGCCGGGATCGGACGGCGCCATCACGTCCGTGGCAGACGGGGTGAAGTTCGCGAAAAGCGCGGGGTATCCCGTCCTGATCAAGGCGGCGTCCGGCGGCGGCGGCAAGGGCATGAAAGTCGTGCGGTCCGAAGACGAGTTCAAGGAAGCGTTTTCCACGGCGCGCGCCGAAGCCAAGGCCAATTTCGGCGACGACACGGTCTATCTTGAAAAATACCTGGAAACGCCGCGCCATATCGAGATCCAGATTTTCGGCGACGAGCACGGCAACGCCATCCATCTGGGCGAACGCGACTGTTCAACCCAGCGGCGGCACCAGAAGCTGGTCGAGGAGGCCCCCTCGCCCGCGCTGACCAACGACGAACGGGCGGCCATCGGGTCCCTGGCCGCCGACGTGGTGCGGGAAATGGGGTATCGCGGTGCGGGCACCATCGAGTTCCTGTATGAAAAAGGCCAGTTCTTCTTTATGGAGATGAACACGCGCATCCAGGTGGAGCATCCGGTGACGGAGATGATCACCGGCATCGATTTGATCGCCGAGCAGATCCGCGTGGCGGCGGGCGAACCGTTAAGCGTGAACAAGGATCATATCCGCCTGCGCGGCCACGCCATCGAGGTGCGGATCAACGCGGAAGATCCCGACACTTTTACGCCCTCGCCCGGCACGATTACCCAGTTCCATGCTCCCGGCGGTCTCGGCGTGCGGTTCGACAGCGCGATCTATGCGGGATATGCGATCCCGCCCTATTACGATTCCATGGTGGGCAAGCTGATCGTCCACGGACGGACGCGCGAGGAGGCGATCCGCCGCCTGCGCCGCGCGATCGGCGAGACGGTCGTGGCCGGCATCAAGACCACCCTGCCCCTGCATCAATGGATCCTGGAACAGGAAGAGTTCCTCTCCGGCATATACGACATCCACTGGCTGGAAAAAAAGCTGGCGGCGCGGTAACGCTGTCCTCATGGCCAATGAGGATATCGACATTGCCGAGGCGCTCGACGGATACCGGCAGGGTCTGTTTCCGATGGCGCTGTCGCGCGATGCGCCCGATTACGGCTGGTACTGGGCGCCTGTGCGGTCCCTTCTTCCCATCGATACGATCCATGTCCCGAAACGCCTGAGGCGGCTTGCCCTGCGCATGCCGTTCGACATCCGCATCGACCGGGATTTCGCGGGTGTCCTCGCCGGATGCGCCGCGCCGCGCGCTGGCACGTCCGAAACCTGGATCAATGACGGCCTACGCCGTTTGCTTTTACGCCTGCATGCGGCGGGCCATGCGCACAGCGTCGAATGCTGGCGGGAGGGCACGCTGTGCGGCGGACTTTACGGAGTCGCTTTCGGGCAGGTTTTTTGCGGGGAAAGCATGTTTTCTATCGCGCGGGACGCCAGCAAGATCGCCCTTCTGCACCTTTGCGCCCGACTGCAGGAGGGAGGGTTCAAGCTTCTGGACGCCCAGTATCGAAACCCTCATTTGTCGCAGTTTGGGGCGTACGAGATGGACGGGCATGATTATGTCGAAAACCTGAAGTTTTTCTGTGACAAGCCCGCAGACTTTCTCCTGAGCCAATCACCACACGAAAACGAAACGGCCCGGATCATGAATTTCCTGCGGATTTAATCAGGAAACATGCGTTTTTAATAAACAGGGTCTTGAATGACGGAGGGAGACACTTCAGTGGACGGCGCCTCATTCGCGGGCACGGGTTCAACCGGCGGCGCCACCTCGATACCCGGATCCGATGGGTCTTCCGGCTGGTCATCGGTCGAAGGCGGCGGCACTTCTTCCGGCGGCATCTCTTCGCCAGGGGATTCCGTAAGTGGAGCGTCGGCGGATGAATCCGGGGGCGACGCGTCGGCAGAGGAAGGCGATGCTGTTTCGGCGGAAACCGGCTGGCCCTGCTGTTCTTCGGAAGCAGCGGCGGGGACGGAGGGCACATCCTGTTGTTGCGTGCCGGACGTGGACGGCGCAACAGGCTGGGGCACAGCCTCGGCCTGAGGCGCGCCACCGAGGCAATCCAGCACCCAGACATCATAAATGGGATGGTCCATCGATGACAGCGCCGGCGAGGACGCGAACATCCAGCCGCTGAAAATCCATTCCGGCTGGTCCTTCGCGTTCACTTCCCAGATCTGGAGGAACGACGCGGATTCGGGCGCGTCGATGGGAGGGGCTTTCCGGCAGGCGCGCGGTTTAATATAGAGCTGGCCGAACCGCACGGTGGTATCGACCTTGACATCGAAGGTGGAGGTGCGGGCCGTTACCTTGTCGAGCATGCGCAGCCGGGCTATGGGATAAGAATCCATCGCCGCGCCAGCGGGCGGCACCGCAAACCCGAGGCACACGGACAGAGCGCCGAGCAGGCGCCATGCCCGCCGCCCAAGCATCAGGGATGCGCCTCTTCAGCCGGAGCCGCAGGCTGTTCAGCCGATGGTGCGGTTTCAGGCGCAGCCACAGCATCCGCCGGCGCATTTTCGACGGCAGGCGCTGTCTCAGGTGCTTCCACTGCTTGAGGGGCGGCAGGCTTTTGCTCTTCGACAGGCGCAGCAGGCACGGCGGCTTCCGGCGCAGCCAGGGAAGATTCGCCGGAAGCGCCTTCTTGCTTATTGCCGTCCTTTTTTTCGGACTGCATGCTGAAAATGAATTTGCCGAGCAGCTGCTCCAGGTTCTGGGGTGACTGGGTATATTGGATCTGGCCGCCTTTTTCGAGCATCGTTTCCGACGCGCCCGGCTGGAGTTCCATATAACGGCCGCCGAGCAGGCTTTCGCTGGCAATGACCGCCGCCGTGTCGTCAGGCAGCTTGATTGACGGTTCTATGCTCATGGTCACCACGGCCAGGTAGTTTTTCTGGTCGAGGGACACGTCGGCGACCGAACCGACCTTGACGCCGCTGATCCTCACATCGTCGCCAATGCCGAGACCGCCAATGCCGGAAAACGAAGCCGTGATCTCATAACCGCTGACTTTTTTGATGTCGGCGGTGCGGTAGCTGAACACAAGGAAAAACCCTGCCAAAAACAGGACGACCGCCCCCAGGACTGTTTCGATGACGCTGCGCTTCATGGCCTTTGCGGTTCCTTCCTGCAATTCTTTAAAACGTCCCGCCTATTCCGGCGGAGTCCAGGCTTCGTAATCTCCCGTCGCCGGCGCGCGGACGCCGCCGGAGAGAACATGTCCCGGCGGGCGGTAGGCGCCGGTCGTGCCGGTCAGGTTCGGTTGGTGCGGCTTCTGCCAGGATTTGCGGTAAGAGACGGCGGCGGCGTCCGGAACCACATCGGTCTGATGGTGCATCCAGCCGTGCCATTCCGGCGGCAGCTTCGACGCTTCCGGCGCGCCGTTATACATGACCCAGCGGCGGTCGCGCCTGTATCCTGGGCGCGGTTTCGCCGCATAATACCGGTTGCCGTCCGAATCCGAACCGACGAATTTCGCGCCGGACAATATGCGGGTCAGCCCGATATGGGCGGGCGATAAAACGCCAAGAAGGCTAAGCAATCCCATGAGGACATCCGATCAAATCAACCTGATATGCATGACGCAATTGCACTGCAAAATCAAGTGCATTGCACGGGCCGTTCCGATTTCAGTCGGCGATTTTGCGCGCCTGACCCTGCCAAGACCGGAACATCTTCAGCGCTTCGTCATGCTGGATCTGCTCATAAGGGACGGAACGGCTGGCCAGAGGCTTGGCAATTTCACCGAGGATGCCGTCTTCGCTGACTCTTACAGCCCCGGCTTCGGCATGAGACAAGGCATAATAAACCTTTTTTATACCGACGCTTATAATCAGCGCCTGGCCCAGCATGGTCGGCTCGGAACTGCAATAAATGGCACAGCCGTCAAGGCGCGTGCTGTTCGTGCGTTCGGTGGCGCGGCGAATTGCCATGACTTCGGCGTGGGCCGTAGGGTCGCAGCGCGTGGTGACGCTGTTGACGCCTTCACCGATCAAATGACCCTGTGCATCCGCCACCACAGCGGCAAACGGTCCGCCCATGCGGGAAACGGCGTTCTGCTGCGCCAGCACGATGGCGAGCCGCATCAGTTCGGCGGAGGTCCGGCTCGGCTCCGCCACCTCGCCGAGCGCGTCCGGGTTTTTGCCGTGGGCGCGCAGGACACGGCGAACCGTCTCGCTCAGGCGGTCAGGATCCACGGGCTTGCGCATCACCTGTTTGATCTCGTGACGCCCGGCTTCCAGCAAAAGGTCCGTGGACGGATCGTCCGTAATGATGATTACACCGATATCATATCCCTTGATCAGGACATGCTTGGCGAAATCGAGGCCCGTACGCGGCGTCATGCGATGTTCGATGATGGCGGCATCCACCTGCTGCTCATCGACCACCTTGATGGCCGACCCCCCGTCCACCGCCTGCAGAACGCGGTAGCCGTGAAGGCCGAGCAGGCTGGCCATATGCCGCCGGCTGACTTCGTTGCTGTCCGCGATCAGGATGGTCAGATTATTGGTATGGGCCATGCGGCACGTCCTTTCCGGCAAAATCTAGAACAATCCCCCGTAAAAGTTAACCACGAATATTGGTGATGTTCAGGGTGGCCGTTCACAGGTAAAATAGGATCGAACTTTTTCAAGGCCAAAGTCATGCCCCGTTCCCAGTCCGGAAGCGCCCTGTTCTACATCTTTATCTGCATCGCCCTGTTCGCGGCCCTGAGCATGGCGGTCGCCCGGATGATGCAGGGAGGCGACGCGGTCGGGCGCGGCGACACCAAAAAACTCGGCGGCACCGAAATGCTGCAATATGCCGACGCCGTGCGCAACGCCGTGCGGGCCATGCAGATTTCCGGGACCGGCGAAGACTCCGTCTGCTTCGACGCCCCGGGATGGGGGACGGGCACTTACGTATTCGACGCGTGCAGCGATGTGGCGAACCAGGTGTTCGACGCAGAAGGTGGCGCCGTGGTCTGGGAAAACCCGGGAAACACGCTGAACGACGGGTCTCCCTGGCTGTTTACGGGCGCGAACGGAGTGGACGGCGTGGGCACGAGTTGCGCGGGCGCCGGATGCGCCGACCTGAAAATGGTTCTGCCCCACGTCAAGATGGATGTCTGCCTGGCCGTCAACGGCCAGCTGGGCATCACGAACCCGGGCGGCGTCCCGCCGGACGACAACGGATACGATCCGACACCCTTCACGGGCGCTTATGCCAGCACAGGCACCGGGGATATCGGCGACGAGGCAGGCAGCGCCGGACTTCGAGGCAAGATGGCAGGATGTTTCAAGTCGAACGGGCTGCCGACCTCAGGCGACTATTATTTTTATCGTGTATTGATCGCCCGGTAGCCAGGGCGTCAGGCGATTTCGGAGTCCTGCGCCACCTTCGCGCGGGCGGACCCGTCCTGGAAATCGAATGTCAGCATCTCGCCATCGTAGCCTATGCTGACCGTCCCTCCGTCCTTGAGACGGCCGAACAGCAATTCCTCGGCCAGCGGTTTCTTGACCTTGTCCTGGATGACGCGGGCCAGGGGACGCGCGCCCATGGCGGGGTCATAGCCGATGCGGGCCAGATACTGTCGTGCGTCGCCGCTCAGCGAAATCACCACGTTGCGGTCGGCCAGCTGGGCCTCAAGCTGGATAATGAACTTGTCGACGACGCGGATGACCGTTTCCGGCTGAAGAGCCCGGAACGGCACGATGGCGTCGAGACGGTTGCGGAATTCAGGCGTGAACATCCGCTTGATTTCCTCCTGATCGTCCTCCATGCGCGCGCCGCGCTCAAAGCCGAGAGGAGCCTTGGCCAGTTCGGCGGCACCGGCATTCGTGGTCATGATCAGGATGACGTTGCGGAAATCGACCGTCTTGCCGTTATTGTCGGTAAGCTTGCCGTAATCCATAACCTGCAGCAGTATATTGTAAATATCGGCATGAGCCTTTTCGATTTCATCCAGAAGCAGAACGCTGTGCGGGTTGCTGTCGATGGCGTCGGTCAGCAGACCGCCCTGTTCGAACCCGACATAGCCGGGGGGCGTGCCGATCAGGCGGCTGACCGCGTGACGTTCCATATATTCCGACATGTCGAACCTTTTCAGTTCGATGCCGAGCGTCTTCGCCAGCTGTCGCGCCACTTCTGTCTTACCGACGCCGGTGGGGCCGGAGAACAGATAACTGCCTATCGGCTTTTCATGGTCGCGCAGACCGGCGCGGGACAGCTTGATGGAATCGGCGAGGATGCGAATCGCGTCGTCCTGGTCGAATACCATTGTCTTCAGATCGCGTTCAAGCGTCCGCAGGGACTCGCGATCATCCTTGGTGATGCTCTTGGTCGGGATACGGGTGATCGCGGCCACCACTTCCTCGATATCGTGTTCGGTGATGATTTTTTTGCGCCTGTCGGCGGAGACCAGCATCTGGGCCGCGCCCACCTCGTCGATAATATCGATGGCCTTGTCGGGCAGCTTGCGGTCGCCGATATACTTGGCGGACAGTTCGGCGGCGGCGCGCAAGGCTTCCGGCGTATATTCGACGGCATGATGCTTTTCGTAGTAAGGCTTGAGGCCTTTCAGGATCTGCACGGTTTCGTCGACTGTCGGCTCGCGCACGTCGATCTTCTGGAACCGACGGACGAGGGCACGGTCCTTTTCAAAGTGGTTGCGGTATTCCTTATAGGTGGTCGAGCCGATGCAGCGGATCGCGCCGGACGATAAAGCGGGTTTCAGAAGGTTGGACGCATCCATCGCGCCGCCCGAAGTCGCGCCCGCGCCGATCACCGTGTGGATTTCATCGATAAACAGGACAGAGCCGTCAATCTTTTCGATTTCGCCGATCACAGCTTTCAGACGTTCCTCGAAATCGCCACGGTAGCGAGTCCCGGCCAGCAACGCCCCCATGTCGAGCGCGAAAATGGTGGCGTTGAACAGGACTTCGGGAACCTGGCGGTCGACGATGCGCTTCGCCAGCCCTTCGGCGATGGCCGTTTTGCCCACGCCGGGGTCGCCGACATAAAGTGGATTGTTTTTCGAACGGCGGCACAGAATCTGGACGGTGCGATCCACTTCCTTCTCACGCCCCACCAGCGGGTCGATCTTGCCCTTTCTGGCTTTATCGTTGAGATTGACGCAATAGGCATCGAGCGCCTCGCGTCCCGATTTGACGGTCTTTTCCTGCGGCTCGCCAGCTTCCGCACCTTCGGGCGTGCGGGTTTCGGACTGGCCCGGCACCTTGGCGATGCCGTGGGAAATGTAATTGACGGCGTCGAAGCGCGTCATGTCGCGTTCCTGGAGAAAATAGACGGCATGGCTTTCGCGTTCGGAAAACATGGCGACCAGTACGTTCGCGCCAGTCACTTCCTCGCGGCCGGACGACTGCACATGAATCGCCGCGCGCTGCAGGACGCGCTGGAACGCCGTGGTCGGCTTCGATTCCTCCGCATTGCGGTCGATCAGATAGGTCAGTTCGCTGTCCAGATAATGCTGCAGCTGTTCACGCAGCGAAGACAGGGAAATCCCGCACGACCGCAGAACCGCCATAGCGTCCTGATCGTCCGTCAGCGCCAGCAGCAGATGCTCAAGCGTCGCATATTCGTGATGACGCTCATTGGCGATGGCCAGAGCGCGGTGGAGAGTCTGTTCGAGGTTACGTGACAGCATGTCGTTCGCCAGTCGTAAAGGATAAGTCGTCCATTACTAAATGAAATGGTATTTTTTTCGTGGCTAGCAACTCGCTATTCCTTTTCCATCGTGCATTGCAGAGGCTGTTCGCTGGCGCGGGCGAAATCCATGACCTGCTGCACCTTGGTTTCCGCAATTTCAAAGGTGAAGACCCCGCAGATGCCGACACCGCGGCGGTGGACGTGCATCATGATATCCGTAGCCTCCTGTCTATTCTTGCTGAAAAACCTTTCCAGAACATGAACGACGAATTCCATGGGGGTATAATCGTCGTTCAGGAGCAGCACTTTATATAAAGCAGGTTTTTTAGCCTTGGGGCGGGGTTTCAGCAACAGGCCCGACTGGCGCTGCGTTTCGCCGTCGTCGCCTGGGGTGCCCTCCGGCAGGCTGTCTTCGGATAAAGGGTTCATATTTTTGAAAAATCCGGTCATCGGAGCGATACCTGGAAATCAGGGTAAGTCCTTGTTTTATCATAACATGACATTCAAAAACAATGGTCCGGAAAAGATAAAAAACAGGGGGTTTTTTTATTTATCGGCCGTTTCGTCCCAGCAGGCCGCCCAGAGGGCCGCTGTCGGTACTGAGCAGACGGGCGCCGTAGGCAATGCGGCCCAGCACGCCCTCGGCGGGATTCTGGTCGAAAGCACCGAAGCTGGTCAGGCGGGCCCCCAGCCAGCGCATGATATTATCCGGCAGAATATCGGCCATCTTGAAGCTCGACAGGGCCATCATGTAAATCACGATAGCGTAGAGGACCGTAAACATAAACCTGTCGAGCAATCCCCGAAGACTGTTGAAGGCGCCCATCGCCGCCCCGGTTGTCGTCCCCACGGCGGGACCCGCGGCCGGTACGGCGTTGTTATCGAACCCTGTCAGGTTGGACGTGACCAGATCCCAGATTTCATTGAGGATATAAGCCTCCGCCGCGAAAATCATCAGACCCCCGATCAGACCGATCAGGATCAGGACTGGCCTGAGGAACACTTCGAACATCAGATAATAGCCGTTCATGGCCGAAGGGCCCGGCAGGCCTTCGCCATCGATCCGGATATGGGCCAGCGCCCACAGGGGTATACCCACCAGAGCCTGGAAAATCGATTTGATCCAGGTTCCCGCCGAAAACAGGAAATAAATGAACGGCATGAACGGCACGGCGTAAAAAAGAATAAACCCGATGCCGAACGCCATCATGGCGACCTTGTTCGCTAGGCTGGCGGCACCCTTGCCGATCGTGGCCATGGGAACGTTCCCGATGACGCCCGCCAGGCCGCCGGCGATGCCGGCCCCGAATGAAAATCCCAGATTCTGGATCGAACTGTCGATCAGACCCCGTCCGACCGAAATCAGCTGAACCAGCGGATGGACACCGGCCGCAATATTATCCCGCATCGAGAACAGGCTCTGGACCCCGAAAATGGCCTTTATGGTATCGAGGAACGAGTTATTGGTCGAAGGCACATAGGCCGTCCGCCAGAATTGCTGGGCTTCGTAATAGGTGATGGCGGCGTATTTATCGTCCGGGTTGGCAAAATCGACGACCTCGCCGCTGGCCTTATAAGGCCTGAAGCGATCCATAGGATCGATCTGCTGGTCGGTCTGGCGCTTCTGGGCGAAAACATATTCCATCACTTCAGGATATTTTTCCGCGCGCGGCAGGTTGTTGATCGCGGAAATAAAGGCGCCGTTCATTTCGGTCAGCTTGCTGTACCAGATCGCGGCCCCTGCCCATCCAAGTTGCTGGAATTCTTCGTCCCAGTTGCCCCTGTCGATCTGGGCCAGGCGGGCTTCGTTAATATAAAAGACGGGCCAGGCCGAAAAATAATAAAAGGCCTCGCCCACATATTCGTTTTGAGGAGTACCGTCGGACGGCACGGGCGCGCGGGGATTGCGCTGGTCGTTAGGAACATGCCGGAGCGCCTGATTATACGCCGTCTGGCTGTCGAGCGGCTCCAACCATATCCTGCCCAGCAGGGTGAAATATCCGTTCTGGATTGTTAGCGCGCTTGGCTGGGTGACATCGACAATCTTGTACGTCATCTCCCCGCATATAGGCCGGACGTTCCCCTTGTCGGTATAGGCGGCGTTTTTTTCGCCGAAACGGATGACAATATTATTGTTGGCCGTGAACGCGCGGGCATCGTCGAACGTCATCAGGGGATTAGGCCCGTTATAAGGCAAAAATACCCGGGAATCATCGCCACTGACAATATAGCCGTTGATTTCCCGGCCATTCGTCAGAAATTCATAATGGCTGCATGTCCGCGCCACGTTCATGAATTCGACTAGGTTGCTTACAGCCGGCGCTTGCGGCAACGCGACGAGCGAGTTGCGCGGACCGAGCGGCGTATCGCCCGCCAGGTTGTTTATAAAAAGAGTCCAGCCGTTCGTGGCGAGGCTTGACCCCCATTTAGCGACATGCATCGTGACCAGCTGGCCCCCGTTCATACCAAAGGTCAGGGGACAAAGCAGGCCAATCGCCCAGATCATCCGGAACGGCGCCCACGCGCCGTTGAAGCGGCGGCCGAAAGGCGTGCCGGATTCAGCCGTTTCTGCAATGACCGTCACCACCAGATACAGGAAAACGATGATCCCGACGATCATGATCCCGACATTGTAAAAATTGAACAGGATGTGAAGCGCGGTATGAAAGTCATTGGCCCTGACAAGAGAATCGGAATCGAAAATCCCCGGAAACGCAAAGATCAGGTCGAGCATGTTGTAGGCAATATCGGTCGCGTTGTCCGGCGTCACGAAATACCGCGTGAGTGTCACGTTGATGGCTTCGCCCGCCATCGCCCCTTTGACCGCAACAGCCGCGAGCATCATCCCGAACTGCATGACGAGGATCAGAAATCCGGCCATCAGCGTGTAATAAAGGACGACCTGGTCAAGATGATACCGATCGACAACCAGGCGGCGGCGCGCCTCCAGCATCACGTGACGCAGCCCGTATTTGCCGAAATTCTGGGGGTTGAGATAAGGGTGGCCGGGGGGGAGGAGGCGCAAAGACGCATAGGCGCGCGCCGCGAGAAATGGGATATGGTCGAAGCCTGAAAAACAAAGCTTCCTGACCCGCGGCAGGATGCCGGGAAGGAGAGTGAACTTGGCTACCTTCCAGGTCGCGCCGCGCATCACCATCTACGCTTTCTTCGTTATGCGGTCGCTCAGCGCTTTGGTCGCCCCGCCGAGATCTCTTCCGCCCTGGCTGACGATGCCCCTGATGCTGTCGGTGAACTGGTCGGCGCCGACGGCGCTGGTCGTCATGATGCCTTCGGGCGAGTCGCCCCTTTCATTGCTGAAGCTGTCCACGCTGGTGCCGATCCAGCGCATGATATAGTTCGGCACCATGTCGACCATCTTGAAGCTCGACATGCCGAGCATGTAGACGACGATCGCGTAAATAACCGTGAAGAACAGCGTATCCACGGCGTCGCGGACATAACGGATCGCACCCGTTTCATCGCCAGCGCCCACATTGACGCGGTCGAACCCGACGACGTTCGATGCCACCAGTTGCCAGATCTCGTTCAGGATTGCCGCCTGCGCCGAAAAAATCGCGGTCCCGCCCAGCATGCCGAATATGATCAGGATCGGGCGCAGGAAAATTTCAAGGACCATGAAATAACCGCCGATCGCCGCGTCGCCAGGCAAGCCGTTGCCGTCGATGCGCAGATGCGCAAGCGCCCAGAGCGGCACACCGACCATGGCTTCGAAAATGGCTTTCACCCATCCGCCGACAGCGAAGAAGAAAAACAGGAAAGGCATGAAGGGCAGGACGTAGTACAGGACGAAGCCGATGCTGAGCGCGATCAGGGCGACGCTCATCAAAAAGCCGCTGGCCGCCATCGCCACAGTTCCGACCAGGTGCGCGCTCATCATATTGATGATACCGCCGCCAAGACCTGCAACCGCCGCCCAGCCAAGGTTGCGGACGGCGCTTTCCAGGATGCCGCGCCCAATAGCGACCAGCTGGGCCAGGGGATGGACGCCCCTGTCGGCGTTCTGGCGGATATTGAACAGCCCGGACGTCCCGAAAATGGAGTTGATCCCGTCGACAAAAATATTGCCGGTCACGCTCTGTTCGGTGAAATTGTCGGACCACAGTTTATAGGCCTGATAAAGGGCCTTGCCAATCTGGTTCTCCGCGTTGTCGTTTCCTTTCATCTCATGATCGTCGGAATCATAAGGCATGAAACGTTCCGGCCCGGTGACGTCGTGGTCGTTCGCGAGGCGCTTTTTCTGAATCTCTTCCATGATCTCCGGCATCTTCGTGACGCTCGGCAAATTATAGATCGCAGAGATAAGGGATCCGTTGACCTGGGCCAGCCGGTTATACCAGATTCCGGCGCCGGCCCATCCATACTGGGTCATATTATCCGTCAGGACAGGGCTTCCCGCCTGTATCTCCGTCGCGTCGTTGAGGATGGCAAGCAATCCCGCCGCAAAATTATCTCTTTCCTCGACCATCTCCGCCGTGGTCGGCAAAGGGGCGTTAGGGTTGGGGCCCGCGATCGACGACATGTTTCTCAAGGTTTCGCCGTCACCGGTCTGGTAAAGCGTGCTGGGCGGGGCGGTCGCATTGGCCCAAAGCTGGCCGAGCGTGGATTCGTAGTACTGCTCCAGCGCGTGGTAGGCGCCGGGCGTGTCATTCTGGTCGGCGTTCGAACTCATCATCGTGACTTCGCCGCACAGCGGTTCGACGTTGCTGATGGCATTGGTATAAACCGGCTTGCCATCCATTTCCCGATATTCGCCGAACCGGACGACAATATTGCCGTGCTTGTAATAATCGAGCGCTTCGGCATAGACAAAATTATCGTCGATGATACGCCGCGGCTCCGCCTGGTTCCGGGGGTTGACCAGAAACGCATGGATGCGGATGGGTGGATTATCGCCGCGATAGTCGCTCATGCGCTCGTACCCCAGCTTGCACGTCGACAGTAACGCTGAAAACGTCATCAGCGTGTTAATAGGGGGCGGGTTGGAGACGGCGATGAGCGCTTCGGGCGTCCCCAGCATGGTCGTCCCACCCTGAACAGCGGCATCGGCAAACAGGGTCCAACCATTCGTGGCAAAACCAGATCCGAACTTGGCGGCGTATAAAGCCACATATTGCGCGGCATTCAGGCCATTGGCGATAGGGATCAGCAGGCCAAGGGCCACGACCAGGCGCAGCGGAGCCCAGACTTTGTTAAAACGGCGCCCGAACGGCGTTCCGGTTTCAGCGGTCTCCGCGAGGACGGCGAACACGAAATACAAAAGGATCAGGACACCGATCACAAGCAGGGCCGTGCTGTATAGCTGGAACATGCTGCGCATGGCGAGATGGGAAGGATAAGGGAAGGCGACATCGGCCGTAGCCGTACGGGCCGTATTGGTCCAGTACTGGCCGGAGTTAAGGGCGGAGCCCAGACAGTTGCCGCCGGTGGCGACGCAGGAATTGAAGAAATCCGGTATGCCAAACACATAATCAAGAAGGATAAACGCCAGGTCCTGGTCTGGATCGAGCGTGATAAAGAAGTTGGTCCCGGGATCGAAGACCGGGGGGGCGGCATGCGCGGCCTGGACGAACAGCCCGAGCGCCAGCATGCCGACCTGGGCGGCAAGAATGACGAGACCGGTCATCAAAAGCCAGTAGATCGCGACCTGGTCGATGGAAGCCCGGTTCTTTTTCAGCAACAGTCCGGCCTCGGCCATGACATGGCTGATTCCGAAACGGCCCATATTCGACGACAGAAGATAGGGATGGCCGGCAGGCAAAAGCCCGGCGCTGCGATAGACCTGGGCAATGAAAAACGCCACGAAGGTGAAGCCTGAAAACAGGTCGCGGAAGCGCGGCATAATCTGCGGCAGCAGCGTAAAGGCCAGAATTTTTTTAAGACCGGGCGTTCTCATGGCTTACCTGGAGGAGTTGGCGGTCTTACTGACTGAGTGGCCATACGCATCTGCGTACGCCCCTGAAGAGACTGGAGGGCGGCCCCGCCGACGTTGCCGGTCAGGACGGCGCCCTGCTGGAGGGCACCCACGCCGCGGCGGGTCACTTCCATGCCGCCGATCGCGGCGTAACGAGTGAGGTTGCCGACGACGTCGCGGTTGGGGTCGTCGGAGAACGGCCTGATGCTGGCGCCGAGCCATTGCATCGCATGGTCCGGGATCTGGTCGATCAGCTTGAACGACGCGGTCGCCATCGAATAGATGATGATCGTGTAGATCACAGAATAGAAAAATTCATCCAGGACGCCGCCTTTGAACGAGACGTTCGGATCGGGGACGGCGGCGAAAAGATTCGCCGAGTCATATCCGCCCGTGTTGACGATCAGCAACGGGAAAATATCGTGGACCACGCGGGTCATGGCGGAAAAAACGATCATGCCGCCAATCAATCCCGAGAGGATCAGAAACGGCCGCAGGAAAATCTCGAAAATCAGGAAATATCCGTTCATCGCCGCGTCGCCCGGCAATCCGTTGCCGTCGATGCGCAGATGCGCGAGCGCCCACAGGGGCACGCCGACCATGGCTTCGAAAATCGTCTTCACCCAGCTGCCGACGGCAAAAAAGAAATAGATGAACGGCAGGAACGGCAGAACATAGTAAAGGATGAACCCGATAGCCAGTCCCAGGGTCGTAAGGCCGATGAACATATTCGAGAAAAAGCTCAGCGGCGCCCCCATCCCGGCCTGAAGCATTTCCGTCATGCCGCCGACGGCGCCGAAGGCAAGGCCGATCATCAGGTTGCGGACCGCCGTATCGACGATGCTTTTACCCATCCCCACCAGCTGGGCGAGAGGGTGAACGTCGTCATTATAGCGCAACTGGAACAGACTATTGATCGGGAAGAGGGCGTTCATCAGATCCATGATGACGTTGCCCGTGCCGCGGCTGTCGGTCGGCGCGGTCGGATTGTCGAGCCGCCAGTATTTATATACGGCGTTCAGCATCCGGGCTATCTGGTCCTCGCCAGGCGCAAGATCAACAGGCTGGCCCTGCTGAAGCAACGGTTCATAACGATTGCTGGCGTCGACATTCTCATCCTGCATCCGCCGTTGCCGTTCGACTTTTTCCATGGCCGAGGGCATGACGCTGGGTGTCGGGACATTGAAGACGGAGCCGAACAGGGCGCCATTCCACATAGCGATACGGTTGTACCAGATCGACGCGCCCGCCCAGCCGCGATCCATCAATTCGGGCGGTATGGCGAAGTCGGTCGCAGCGATCATCTGGTCGCGGGCATCGAACACAGCCGTCCGAATCCGCTCGTTAACCTCATTCACACGGGCCTGCCGGAACGCCTCGACCGGCATTTCGGCATTGGGGTTGGCGTCATCAGCTACATTTATGGTCTCGGGCGCCGGCTGGTTTGTGAGGTATATGGCCGCGGCGCGTCGCGCAAACTGCGTCAGGGCCGGCGCGCCAAAAAGGTCCCGAACCAGGTTGTAATACCCTTCCTGTATAAGCTGGGAGCCAATTTGCGTCATGTCGTCGACATGGATCGTCATTTCGCCGCAGAACGGGTATACGTTGCCGGTATATTTACCGTACATCGCCGCGCTTTTATGGCCAAAACGGACAACGATGTCCCGCCCGTTGAACATGGTCGCGCCGATAGCCGTCGCATAATCCGTTCCTGCCATGGGGGCGCTGTCAGCGGACCCCCACACAAGATAAGGCTCTATATTCGTTCTTTCGGCGGCATTGGCCGTCGTATAAGGCGGGTTCTCATATTTTGTTTCGTAGGCATATGTGCATGCATCCACGACGGACATAAACTGGACGACCTGGGCGACGTCGGGCAGCTGCGGCCTGGCCACGAGAGACTGGTGAGGGCCCCCCAAGGGGTTGGCATTGCCGCCCCCCATCGAATCAGTCAAAGTCTGGTTGAAAAGAATCCAGGCATTGGTGGCGACGCTGGATCCCATCTTGGCTGCGAACAGGGTGATATACTGCGCGCCGTTCAGGCCGTAATTCAGTGGTACCAGGAGACCGACCGCCATGATCAGCCGCAAGGGGGCGTAAATCTGGCTGAACCGGCGACCGAATGGACTGCCGGAATTAGCGGTTTCGGCGACGACAAGCACCATATAATAAAGAAAAATGACGACAGCCACGAGCAGAATGGCAAAATTGTAAAATTCGATCAACTGATGCAGGGCGTCGTTGAAAGGCGGCATGCCGATCGCCGCGGGGTCGTACTGGGAATTGAATAGGTCCGGAATGGCGAACACCTTGTCCAGCAGTTCGAAAGCGATATCAGTATTGGGATTGGGTGTCGTAAAGATATCGGCCGCAAAAGCCGGATGAAGCATGAAACCGCCCAGCAAGATGCCGAATTGCAGCACGAGGAGGACAAAACCGAGCAAAATGATGAAAAAGATAACGATCTGGTCGATATTTCCACGTTTGATGACCAGACGGTTGGCCGCTTCCGCGATGACGCTTCGAATGCCGTAGCGGCCTTTATTGGAGGGAAGCAGATAAGGATGGTCGCCCGGCAACAAGCGGACGCAGGCGTAAAGATATGCCATCAGGTACGCCAGCCAGCCAAAGCCGGACCGCGCAAAATCCTTTATCCTGGGAACGATCCCGGGAAGAAAGGCGTAACGGAGCACCGCTACTGGTTTAATGCGTTGAATCGCTGACACTCTGCCTTCCAACACCCGGCCATCCGTCTGCAATGGCCTTTTTCCTCATTGCGCTTTCACACCGGCGCGAGACGCATAAAATTTTAGTAAATTTTAATCATTATAGCACGGGATCCCGGGCTTGTGCATCATTATTGAAAGAGGCCCGGCAAGGCCTTATCCTTATCGTAAAATCGTTAAAATTGCCTTTTTAAGTATTAAAAACAGGAACCGGTCATTGCTGTTTTGTAAATACAATAAACCTGCAACCGGGTTTTGCATTGTCAGGCACAAGGAATCTGGTCGGGCGACCCGCTTATAATATCGTCAGGCGCCGCATGTTTTTCCTGTTCGAGGCAGGCCTTCAGCCCCGACATGAAATCGGGATGGATAAGGCGGATATTCAGTTCGCGCTTGATCAGGTCGTTCCGGACACGTTTGTTGTCGGCATAAAAACTGCGCGTGATCGGTGCCATGTCGGCTTCGTCATACGGCAACAAAGGGGGAGCCTCTATATCCAGAAGGTCGCAGGCGTATTTGATCAGTTCATGACTGGGCGCCGCGCGGTCATCGGCCAGATTATAGACCGCCCCCGGCCTGGGGTTGTTCATAGAGGCGGCGAGAGTCTGGACAATATCGTCGATATGGATCCGGCTGAAAGCGTGTCCCGGTTTGTTAATACGCCGCGCAACGCCCGCACGCACGGAATCAAGGGCGCTCCGGGATGGCCCGTAAATACCGGCAAGACGGAAGATATGGACCGGCAGCCCAGCATCGCGGTACAGGGAAAGCCACTGATTTTCGGCGATGGCGCGGCGAGTCCCGCGCTTGGAGTTAGGCCGGATATCGGAGGTTTCGTCGACCCATTCGCCAGTGCGGTCGCCGTAGACGGCCGTCGACGACAGATAACCGATCCATTTAAGGGAGGGCAGGTCGCGAATGTCATCGCCATGAACCAGAAAGGCCGGATCGCCCCGATCGTCGGGGGGTGTCGAAATAAGGAGATGGGTTGTGTCGCGCAGGAACAGGCGGGCATCGTCGAGCGGGCTGTCCTGATTGAAAATATAGGCCCTGACGCCGTTTCGGTTCATTAGGGCCCTTTTTTCAGGATCGCGGGTGGTTCCGGCAATACGCCAGCCCTGGAGGCGGCGGCGCAGGTGATCGCAGCTGTAGCCGTAGCCGAAACAAAACAGATTCTTATCTGATCCCATCATAACAATATAATCAGAAATCGACGTTTTCGTAGTGTCCAGCGGGGGTGAAGCCCGGAATGCGGTCTTCGAGCAGAGGCTGGAAACTCTGCCGCGACTTGACCTTGCCATACCATTCGCGGGCGGCCTGGTGTTCTTCCCATGGCACGTCGCCGATATAGTCGATAGCCGACAGATGGGCGGCGGCGGCGATATCGGCGAGAGAGAAGGCGTTGCCCGCGAGCCAGGTGCGCTTTTCCGTCAGGAAACCGATGTAGTCGAGATGATAATGGATATTGGCATGACCGGCGCGAATTGACGGGCCGTGCGGTTCGCCCAGTTTCAGGAACCGTTTCATCAGCTTTTCCCCGACCAGGTTATCCGTCACCTCCCGGTTGAATTTGACATCGAACCAGCTGACCAGCCGACGTGATTCCGCCCTTTGCACCGGGTCTGATCCCAGAAGATTGGTTTCAGGGTACACTTCCTCAAGATATTCACAAATGACCTGGCTGTTAGCGAGGGTGGTGCCGTCCGGCTCCTGCAGCACCGGCACATCGCCCGCCGGGTTCAGGGCCAGGAATTCCGTGCGGCGTTCCCAGACTTTTTCGATCTTAAGATCGAAATCGAGCTTTTTCTCCGCCAGCGCGATCCGCACTTTGCGTGAGAACGGGTGAAGCCACAGATGGAATAATGTCCTCATGATCAACGACTTTACTCCAGAGCCGGCTTTAATCCTATCCCCTCATGCCAATTTTTTGTTTTCCGGAACCTTGAGGTTTTAAGAAGGATTTTACTCCCCTGCCCGTCGTTTTCATGGTTAAATCCGGACAAGCCTTTTCAGGAACCGTCCGATGCACAGCGTTTTAAAAATTGCCCTTTTCCTGACTGTCAGCGCCGCAGGATATCTTTCTATCCTCATCGTACCTTATTTGGCTGTTTATTTTCATGTCTATCCGGCCGTTCCCGCAGAGGCGCTTCCAGCCTTCCGGTCCTGGTATTTCATGGGATCTTTCCTGGCATTCCTGGGGGGGATACTAGCCGGGACAGGATTTTTCTTAACCCAGGGTCATAAGAAAATCCTTCTGCTGCTCGCGCCGCTTCTGACCCCCCTTGTCTGGAGCGTAGGAGTCCTGACTTATTTCAGCAGGCTTGGGCCACCAGCGCCGTAAGGCGAATCATCCGTTGACATTGTAAGGGTCCGGCTCGGTTTCAGGCCCGGGGGGAACCGCTTTGTCTTTGACCGATTGGGGAATATTGTTTTCGCCAGGCGGAACGGGCACTGGCGTCTTTTCGGCGTGCTTCTCCTGGTAAGGACCGAAAGCGGTTTTTTCCTCCGCGACGCGAGAAGGGGGCGCTTCGGTCACAGGCGCTTCTGCAATGGTGCCCGTATCTTCGGCAACGGCGACCGGATACCCCTGGCGGGTACGGATCACCGCCCTGATTTTCGCCCAGTCGAGGAGATCTTCGCGGTCGGCGGCGACGCGCAGGATCTGTTTCATATCCTCGTCGGTCATGTCATAAAACGGACGTCCGCCCTGTTCCTCGATCATCATTGCCTGATCGAGCGGAGGGTGGGCCTCGACATAAAGCGTATTGCCGATCCAGGCCGCCTTGACCGGCTGGTTTACGACCGTAACGGGCGTGCCCACGGCCACGGCGGGATAGACCTGCGTAATGTCCTCAGGATACATGCGGATA
>JBGAPF010000038.1:0-9646 GCA_044221445.1 Alphaproteobacteria bacterium | reverse complement strand
TTTGCAAGCAAGCCTAGCCGTTGTGACCAGTCCAACTATCGGAAGACATTAAAAGTTCCGCATATTAATTGCTGCTGGCGGTGGGCAGCGTCGTATTGGGCGTACCGCTGCGATACGTGTCCACGATGACATCCTGACGGCGCGCGTCGCCCGGGTCCATGGCAGTGCGTCCGGCCAGATCGGCCGGACGCGCCACCTGGCGCGATACGGCGCTTTCTATCGTGCAGCCGAAGCCGTAGTTTTCAGGCGTGTCCCCGGTATTGCGGACGCCGTCGAACAACGTGCCGCAATCAGGCGGCGGCCGCGCGTCGACGGATTCATAATAAACATAGGTATGCGAAACGTCCCCCTGCAGATTGACAGGCAGGGTACTGACGTCCGCCGCGACCTTATGCAGGGCAAAGGCCTTTGCAAGCCTGGCCGCTTCATTCGAGGCATGCATGGCGGTATTGACGGAAGACTGAGGATCGTAAGACACCGTTACTTCGACCGGGCCAGATCCGTGGTGCTCATAACGGTCGGCAATGCCCCGGATCGTGGTTTCGTCCATCTGCGCCGTCAGATACTCCGTATCCGCCTTCGTATGCACCAGTTCGATACGGTTCGGGGTCAGCGCCGTTTCGCGGTAAAGGCATGACGTCAGCAGAAACGCTGTGCAGCAGAGCAATGTATAATGGCCGCCCTTCATATCGCGACGATCCTTCAGTTGATGATATAGCCGTAAGGCTGATCAGGGGTGAGCAGATCCGCGGGCAGCCTGTTGCCCTTATAAACCCGGCGCAGATTGGCGGCAAAAGCATGGGCCAACGGTGTGTCGGCGGCCGCGGGGATGGCGGTAGCCTGTTCCGTATCCGCCACCGATTTGACCAGATAAGGCGTGATCATGACCACCAGTTCCGTTTCGGCGCGCTGGAAGTTACGCGATTTGAACAGCTCCCCCAGCACCGGCACGCTGGCGATTCCGGGCAGTCCGGTCATGCCCTTGGCGGTCTGCGACTGCAGCAGGCCGGCGATCATCAGGCTGCCGCCGCTCGGCAGTTCTACCGTGGTCTGGACATTGCGGGTATCGAGGCCAGGAATGCCGGCCACGGCATTGGCGTTGTTCAGGGACGATACTTCCGAATTCAGCTGCAGGCTGATACGTCCGTCTGACAACACCACCGGCTTGAAGCTGAGCCGCACGCCGAAGGCGCGATACTGCACTTGAATGTTGCCTTGAGAGTCTCTCCCTGTCGGCACGGGGATTTCGCCACCGGCCAGGAATGAAGCCGTCTCGCCGGAAATAGACGTCAGGTTCGGCTCGGCCAGAACATTGACCAGGCCGTCCTCTTCCAGGGCGCGGATGACGATATTGATCGGCCCGAAGGCGCCTTTTGAAATCGTCGCCGTGCCGATGCCGAAGGCGTCGCGGGTCAGTCCAGCGGAGTCGCGCAACGTCAGCCCGCCTTCAAGACGGTTGCCAAGCACGTCGCCGATATCCGTCACTTCCGTCTCGACGCCCAGTTCCTTGAACAGGTTGCGCGAGGCCTCCATGATCCGGACGCGCAGCATCACCTGCTGTTCTCCGCCGACATTCATCATGTTGATGATCCCGGCGGAATCGCCGGTGAAACGCGTCGCCAAGTCCTGGATCCTGCTGGCGTTGCCCGGTGTCGAGACTTCGCCGGTCAGGATCACCTGGTTGTTGACGGTCTTCGCCCGCACCGTCTCGTCGGGGAACAACTGGTCAAGGCTGTTTTGCAGGGTCAGTTCGTCGATATGGACGTGGACATTGATCCGTTTCAGGACGTTGCCCCCCTCGTCCAGCGCCATGATATTGGTATCGCCGAGGGCGGTGCCGACGATATAAAGCTTGTTGGCCTGGACGGCCTGCACGTCTATGACGGATGGATTGGCCACCATGACGTCGGACACCATTCCGGCCACGTCGATCATTTCAGCCTTACCGAGAGTCAGGCTGAGCCCGGATTCAGGCCCACGGAAAGAGGCGATCATTTCAGGGTTGGATTTGTCGGCGCGGGCCTGCACGCCCGTATAGCAGATGACAGACGTCAGCAGCGCCAGAATCATGATCCCCCGTTTAAACGGGGATAAAGCTGTGGACAAGACCGACATATGAGCAGACTCAATGGATTGAGAAAGAATTAGAAGAAAAAGTATCAAAGAGAGGCCAGAGCGACCTATTCTGTAACGCGAACCTGCTGGACCGCATTACCTGAATAGATTCGCACATTATTACCCGTTTGACCAGAGCCGTTTTTACGCTCGCGGTTGACCTCGGCCTGCACATCGTCGCGGATCGAGGTCAGGCGCTCATCCGTAGTCATCGGAGTCAGGCTGGTTTTGCTTTCGTCCCCCAGAGGGCGAAGGGCGAGACTTAAGTCGCCCAGCTTTTTAGCGAGGACCAGTTTTTCCGCCCCTCGCTGGTCGACCTGGACGGTCACGGTCTTGCCGACCTTGATTTTGCCGTCCTCGCTGTTGCCGATCCGCTGATCCACCGCAAGGACTTTAATGTCCTGAAGAATGGTTTCAGTCGCAAAATGATTGAAATTTTCCTTTAGAACCCGATCGATAAGCGGGTCGCCGTCTGGATTTTCGATACGTCCCGTATAGGTCAGAATAACATCCACATGATCGCCAGGCGTAATGAACCCGCCAGCCATCGACGTGGCGGTGACCGCTATGGCGACCGCCTTGGTTCCGGGACTTAAGGAAGCAGCCAGGAAATTGGGGCTGTCTTTCGGCACCAGCACCTGTTTCAGGATCGGCTCCCCTGCCGCGACATTGCGCAGGACTTTGCCCGATGCGGAATCAGCGACGGATTTGCCGCCCTCCCTGACGATAGCGGACTCGAAGACGGCGTTTTGCGGCCAGGTCTGCCATTTGGCGTTTGTGGCGGTGACCGTTTCCCCCATTTTTATCGGTTTCGAGGCAACGGCGATCATCACCGTCGGCGCCTTTTCGGCTTTGGCCTGTTTTTTCTGGGAACCGCTGAGCGTCGCCTGGACCAGCAGCGCCACCAGGACGGCGACGACAAGACCGCCCGCCAGAACGATTACGACATTTTTATTCATGGCCCGCCCCCGGAACTTCGAGATATTTCAACCGATATGCTAACACACTCTGGTCCTTGATTTTTAAAAACCCGTTAACCGCCGATGAATGTGCGAAGATGAACGGGCGACAACAGGCCCAGCTTCAAAACCGCGACCAGGATGCCTGTAAAAAGCGCCACGGCATAAGGAACGACCGCCTCGCCGCCTTGGACGCGTGCGACCCAGCTGCCCGGGGCGCCGGCCTTAAACGGTTTGAAACGCCGCATCAGCAGCGCCGCGATGCTCAATCCCGCCCCGGCGAAGGCCATGGAAAACAGGAAGTAAGAAATTCCCTGCCCGCCGATCCACAGGCCGTAAGCGGCCGCCAGCTTTGAATCCGCGCCACCCATCAGGCGCATGAAGAACATGATCACCGTCACGACCAGCATGATAAACCCCGTCATGACGTGGGACCCCAGGCTTCCCATGACATCGGCGCCCGACAGGTGCGCCATGATCCAGGCGGGGAAAAAGAGCCCGGCAATGGCCAGGGCGTAATTGTTGGAAATATTCATGCGGCGTATATCGCTCCAGGCGGCCAGCGCGCCCAGGACCAGCATGGCCAGGATGAAAATAAGATAAAGCACCAGAAAAATCATGAGCGGCCCTTTTCAGGAAATAAGCCCACCCGGGCGGGGTGGGCTTATTTTTCAATTGTATAAAATGGCAGAAATTACTGGTTGGAGGTATCGAGGTTGCTCGAAACGCTCGACATCGCACTGCCGATTTTGTTGAACACGCCGCGCAGGTCGTCGCCGAAAGCGAACACGGCAGCGACGATGGCAAGGGAAATACCCCCGGCGATCAGGCCGTATTCAATGGCGGTGGCGCCTTCTTTGTTGTAGACATACGCTTGAATTTTCGCAATGAGCTTAATCATACCCATTTCTCCTTCTTAAGTTCCAGCAAGTTGTTTGGTCTAATTCTCGCAGCCCCGAATGGGGATGCCGAACCCACATCTATTATCATACACCCAATCATTTTAAAGGCCAGTTAAAAAAAGATTGCTTTGTATATATAAATACAAGAGGAATTCACTTAATCCACAAGCTGTGGATAATTTTTTCATAACTTATTCTATCAATCCGCAATCATAACATTATGTATTTCTAATCTATATTACGAAAATCATTCTTTCCATTAAAAATCCGCCCTGCCGCAAGGGACAAGGGCGGATTGACCGGAGCATTGTTCAGGAACGATGCACTACTTCGAAATATGCAGCGTGCTCAGTTCTCCGCCGATGGCTTTGAAAATCGTTACAAGCTTGTCCTTGTTCGGCGCGTAATAATACTGGTCTTCGGACGTCGCGCAGTCCTTGTACAACTGGATCGTACTCTCGTCCGGGCTGCTGATGCTGCCGGTGTCGAAGATGATCGTATACACCAGAACGTCCTTGTCTTTCAGCGCTTGGCAGACTTCCAGAAAACGGTTGCCGTAATCCGTCGTCGTCAGCTTCTGCGATTGGCTGAGCCACAGCGCGGAATAATTGCTGTCCTTTGTGTTGTAGCCGTCCGTCATCATCACGACCGCCTTTTTCCACGCTTTATTGTCCCAGGCGACGCCTTCCTTGAAGGGCGCTTCCGGCGAGATCAGGCGGTACCCCCAGACCATGCCGATATTGCCAAGCGTATTGCCTTCCGGCGTCATGCTGTCGACCGTGCTGTTCAAGGCCGTCTTGTCGTTGGTCAAGGGCATGACATTGGCGTAAGGGCATCCCTGGTTGACGGTACTGCTGGTCGCTATGCTGTAAGTGTAGTTATGGATGGTATCGTAATGGTCGATCACCTGGACCGTCGTACAGGTCGTCTTTTTGTTTTTACCGCTGCCCGTCGTCGTGCATTGCTGCTCGCTGCGGTAAACGGGCACCTGGGTCGGGCTGTCGGTCTGCTTGCGCGTGCAATAATTATAGAAATCCCACGGACCGGTATAATCGTCGTCGACGTCGTCCGTATAAGGATCGTTATTGGTGACCAGGTTTGCCGCAGCGACGCCGGTGGTGGCGCCCGTCGTGCTGAATTTCCATCCGTGCGGGTTATGTTCGATGATACAGCCGTACCATTTGGTCGTCGTCGTCGTATCGTGACTTGTCGTATAGGTAGTGCCTGACGGCAGTTTCACGAAAGTCTGGCCATTATCGTAAGTCGCGCCCGACGGCGTCAGTCCCAGGCCGTAACGCCCCACCCTGACCGAGTTGCTGAACGGCACCAGCCCGACCCTGACCCCCGCCTCGCCGCCTTTGGGCAGAACGGAACCGATCAATGTTTTCGCCGCCAGTTTCAGCGAGTCGATCTTTTTGTTTCCCTTGCTGTCCTTTTCGTCCATCGAACCGGTGTTGTCCAGCACCATGACGATCTCAAGCCCTGTCGCTTCCTTGCTGACTTCGGTCTCGGCGGAAACGGTGAAGTTATCCTTGCCGATGATCCACATAAAATTGGTTTGAAACGTGGCCTGGGCGCTGACCGTCACGACCGTGTCGGAGACCTGGATTTTCAGGCCTTTGGCTTCGCCGATTTTAATATCAGGATAATTGACCTTGAAGAAATCGGTGATCTTCTGCTCGATATCCGTGCTGTCGCCGGTCGAGGCAGCGCCGGCCAGGGCGGCGGCGTCAAGCGCGCCGTGCAGGCGCTGGCGCACCAGATACGCTTCGCCCAGGTCGACCGAAAACCCGATGGCGGTCATCAGCACCGGCATCATGACGGCGAACGTCACGAGGATGCTGCCGCGCAGGGAGCCTGCCCAATGTATTGAAGCAACTCTTGCCGAACCGATGTTTTTCATGATCCCCTCGTTACCGTCGCCGACAGCCTGCCGCGGGCGAATGCCGTTTCGGACATGCTGATATTGCCAAACACGTTCTTCCAGAAAGTGGGACTGTACTCATATGTCACCGTCACCATCACGACGCCGTCGCCGCTCACGCCCAGGTCCTTGACGGTTTTGTCCGGATCCTGGAGCGGGGTCATGTTCCGCGTCTCGCGCCACAGTTGCTGCGGGTCGTCGTTCTGGTCGTATCTGTAGCTTATGACGTCGATACCGTAGGGCTGCGTGGAAAACGGCATCAGCGCCAGTTGGCCGCCCATCAGTGCCTGGTCAAGCTCGGTCGTGCTGACGTCTTCCTGGCGCGTAATCAGGTCCGCCACCATTTGCGCCGCCGAGACGGCCTTCTGGTTGACCAGGATGGCGTTGCCGACGTCGAAAATTCCGATCAGCATGACCATCATCACAGGAAAGATCATGGAAAACTCGATATAGGCGACGCCGCCTTCATGACGCCCCCACCGCCTTCCCTGCGCGATTAGTATATTCAGCATCGTTTTCATGCCTGGTAAGGCTCCACCTGGATGATGACCGTCGACATCAGCTGACGCGTGTAATTCGGCCCGTTCGCGAAAAACTGCCCGACCAGCGGCGTCAGCATGGGGTACAGGTAAAACACGCGAATCATGACGACATCGCTGGCCCCGCCCGCTTCGAACGGCGGAACGATCAGCTTGCCCTCTTCGTCGAACTGGGGCGCGGTGATGGTCTCGTAATCGCTGAAATCGTCCAGAACCTCGACGTCATACTGAAACCTGCTGCAATCCAGGATATAAAGATGCTGGCTGCATAACGCCGTTTTGAAAGCCGTTTCAGGGTCCTCGCTCGAAGCCTGGACCTCGCCTGTCCTGATGCGGCGGGCAGCGTCCTGGACCGCCCCTTCCATCATGGAGCTGGCGGCGAAATACATCGACAATTCTATGATCGCGATCAGGAACATCGTGAACGGCACCGCCAGGATGCTGAACTCGACCGCCGTCGATCCCGCCCGGCAGGCCCTCCATCCCCGTCTCTGCATCGAATTCCTGCGCATACATCCCCATGCACCGCCATGCCCATACATGCGGCCATCGTCCAGTATGCGCCCGAATTGCTAAGGCGCTGTTTATTTTACAGAAAATTTTATGCTTATTTGTTCTTTTCCTTGGAATCCAGCCCGGATTCCAGCGGAAACCCAAACTCGTCGAGGGGGATTTCCCCTGTGACTTCTGGGCCCCATCGCTCGACCAGCTGCGCCTGGGTGCGGGCGATGTCCTTCTTGCGCGCCTGTCCCCTCTGGATCATCAGCGTGGCGACGATGCCGGTCAGGGCCCAGTCGATCATGTATCCCGACGCCGCCGCGCTGTAGATCACGATGATGGTCTGCGGTTCGGAAATGATCGACAGCGCGGTGTCCACTTTGTTGCCGCGGGTCCAGAGCTGGATAACGAAGGGGGAGCATCCCGCCAGGTTCATCGCGCCGACGGTGATGCCCTTCGCCGCCCTTTTCGAACGGTCGATCAGGATCGCGACGAAGGCGGGCAGCATGCCGATCCCCATCAGGATGGCCGTCGGCACGAATACGATCGCCATGACCAGGAACCCGATCCCGATCACCCTGCCCCGCCAGCCCATCCCCGCGCGTCTTTTTTTCGCCATCACACGCCGCCTTTCGCAAAATGCATGAAGGCCACAGTTATGATGATCAGGCAGGCAATGATCGCGGCCGCAATCGCGGCATATTCATGTCCTTCGTCGCGCCCGAATGTCTGGGGCTTGGCAAGGTCGCCGTCAAGCTGCTCAAGCTCGTCGCGCAGGCTGCTGTAATCGCGCATGGCCTGTTTGAAGCCGAGCGTATCCTGCTGGCGCATCTGCGGGTCGTCCATCACCGCCGCCATGCGGTTGAGATCGCCGGCGGCGGCGGTTTTTTCAACCTTCGCTTTCAGCTTTTCCCTCAGGGCCCTGTCGTGCAGGCGGTCATAGACAGGCCTGAGGATTTCAGCGGCCCAGGCGGCGACGCCCGGCAGGTTTTCGATCTTGGACCTTTTCTGCAGCAGCGCCAGTATTTTAAGGTTACCCATGATGCGCCGGTAAAATTCCGCCGCGTTCAGGTCGATGAGGAACGGATCGATGACGCGCTTGTCCTTGACGGACAGGAAAGCGGCGATATGCCGGTCGATGAACAGGTGGGGCCGGTTGGGTTTGCGCGAAATCTCCTCCAGCACGTATAGCAGGTCTTCCGGGCTGCTGACGTAATACCCCTTCAGAATATCGCTGATACACGGCGCTTCCTGGCACAGGAAATAAAGGCAGCGCTCGATGCCGTATCCCATCGTCTGCTGTTTCATGAATGCGCGGCTGCTGTCGAAACGGGAGATCAGCGCGCCGATATCGACCTGGGAATCGTTCTGGATCGTGACCCAGTAGGTCACAAGCTGCTGGTTGATGATGTCGATATAAGGCTGGACGTCCTTTTTCCTGATCATGGCGTCGGCCATCGCCACCGGAATGCCGTCCGGGTTCAGGACGAGGCCTTTATACCGCAGCGGCGCGCCCGTATCGAGCGCCACGGATACGCGTGCCAGCATGCGGTCCCAATAACCGGGACCGCGGCCGGTCTCCTGCGCCGATTCCAGCGCCTGCTCCAGGCGGCGGCTGACCATTTTGTCTTCCAGCGACCGTTCGATCCACTGGTTCAGCGTGTCGCTTTCGATCATCTGCACGGCTTCGGCCTGGTTTTTATTCAGGTCCATCGCCAGGATCGCGGGGCGGAAATATTTGTCGTTGTTGAACGGCAGGGGCCGCGCCGCCTTGATCTTCTTGGCCGACTGCTTGGGGCTCAGGCGCTGGCCGTCCAGCCAGCTCACGACTTCCGCCAGCGTCCAGCGCTGGCCGGGCTCGTCGTACAACAGGCCGCGCAGCAGTTCAAGAATGGCGCCCGTGAACCGTTCGTTCCCGGTCAGGGCCGTATAGCTGCCCTGCTCGATTTTATACTTGATGATCTCTTCGTCGCTCAGCCCCTCCATCGGATCCTTGTGGCGCAGGAAGACCGCCAGGCTGACCCCGAAGGAATAAAGGTCGTCTTCGTATGTCCCGCGCCCGCGCGACAGCGGGTCGGCCATGGCCCGCTCAATGGGTTCGTAGATGATGGGCTGGGTGTAGGACGGCGGGGTCGACAGGCAGTCGCCAAAAATCACCCGCTCGATCACCTTGGCGTCGCCGTCGAACATGTTCGACGGGCGGATGCTGCCGTGATAGACGTCGGCGTCGCGCATGTCCATCAGAACGCCGATGCCGGGCCGGATGACGGCCTGGAGCACATGGTCCGAACGCCAGCCCAGCCCGGACTGGCCCGGTTTCAGGACAGGCTGCCCGAGATTGTTTTCGTAAACGAACACATACCGTTCATTGGCGCCCGGAGGCCAGTAACAGACCCCGGAGGCGATCAGCCGGGAAAGGCATGGGCTGGTAATGCCCGCCACCAGCGGGGCCTGCCGTAAGCGCGGCACAAGGTTCAGTTCGCACACCAGCGCGAAATAGGGCGTTCCTTCCGCATCGTTCTTGCTGCGCGCGCCATAGGCCATGACCGGCCCCTGGTCCAGATGCGGCAGGCGCCGGTCGGGCAGGATCTCTATCTCGTCGTTCAGGATCGCCTGGTTATAATTGCCGCTGCGGCGGAAGACCCTGTCGACTTTCGCGCCGCGTTTGCTGTCCTTCCCCCGGCGGTCGGGTTTATCCGATCCGTCGGC
>JBGAPF010000012.1:0-64068 GCA_044221445.1 Alphaproteobacteria bacterium | reverse complement strand
ATGCGGCTGAAACCCTCCTGGCCTTCGACGACGCGACGGACGAGCTGCAGGAGATCCGTGAAAACCTGCTGACGGCGTCCACGGGCGAAGAAGCCCAGGAGATCGCCGAAGCGGCCGGTCCGACGGTCGATGGCGGCAACGTCGTCGCTTCGATGGATGTCAGCACGCAGGTGTTCGGCGTGACCTCCACCCGCCTGGCCTCCTTAAGTGGCCGCGGCGGCGAAACCGGCATGGCTGCCGGCAGCATGCCGGTCGGCTCCCACTTCTGGAGCCAGGTGTTCGGCCAGTCCGCCACGCAGGATAGGCGCGACGGTGTCGACGGCTACGACTCCGATACCTACGGCCTGGCCGTCGGTGCGGATGCCGAAGCCATGGGCGGCGCCGGTCACCTGGGTGCGGCTCTCAGCTACGCCCGGACCAACGTCGACTCCGACAACGCCAACAGCACCGAAACCGACATCGACAGCTACCAGCTGACGGTTTACGGCGACACGGACATCGCCAACGACATGTATGTCAGCGGTATGGCCGCCTATGCCTGGAACTCCAACGATACCAAACGTCATGACGTTGGCGGTATCGACGGTCTGGATGCCGATGGCGACTTCGACGCCCATCAGTTTTCGGCCAAGGCTGAAATCGGACGTCCGTATGCGATGCAGGGCGGGCTTGTCCTGACCCCCACCGCGATGGCCGGCTACACCTACTACAATGCCGAAGACTTCACCGAAGAAGGCGCCGGCACTGCCAACCTCAATGTCGAACAGGACAGCGTCAACAAGCTTGACGTCGGACTGGGCATCGAAGCGCAGTGGACCATGCAGAACGCCGATGGCTCCTTCCTGAAGCCCGGCCTGAACGCTGGCTACCGTTACGACCTGATCGGCGACGATATCCAGACCACCTCGTCCTTCACGGGCGGTGGTTCGGCCTTCGAAACCAACGGTCTGGAACCAGGCCGCAGCCAGTTCGACATCGGCGCCAGCCTCCAGTACCTGACGACGAACAACTGGGACTTCACCGCTCAGTACAACTACGAAGTCAAGTCGGACTACGACGCCCATTCGGGCCTCCTGCGCGCGGCTTACAAGTTCTAAGCGCCCAGGAAACCAACCGGAATTGCGAAAGCCCCCGAAAGGGGGCTTTTTGCTGTAAAGTGGCTGAAATGTGATATTTTATGAGCAGGTGCAAAAAAAACTATGTTTTATGCTGATCCCGTTTTATCCTAGTTTTGGTTCCTAATAAAAGCTTGCAAGCTGCGTTATAACAAAGTAGCTTCTTTTTCCAGAATAAAACGGGAAAAACTATGCCTGACCTTAAAGTAAACCAAGTCTTCTTAATTGCTGCAGATGCAGACGTGAATACGGCGCTGCTTCGCGGGCTGGATGTTTTTATGATTCAGATCGGCGCTCCTGAATCTTCGCGGGAAGAAATATTAGACAAGCTTTCTGCGGCACTAGGGGTCATGAGTCCATCGGAGCGTCAGGCTTTGGCCTGCCGACATGCCGGTGATATTGCAAACGCTTATGCAGAGTTACTTCCTGCGGTGCTGAATTTTAAAGGTACTGTTGCGGGGGTCCTTTCTAAAATTTCAGCCGAATCGTCGGGAATAGGACATAATTCTGGCTATAATCGAGCCATGCTTTAAATAAGCATTCTATCTTTTTATCTGCATATCATCATCGGAAGACTTTTTAACCGAGGCCATAAAAAAGGCCAGTCTCCTTCATGCGATGCGTTTTCCAGCTGGATTTCGATGCAGCGGGATTGACCCGCTGCTGCTCTAAAGCTTTGCGAGATGATTGTCGGAACTACCTTGTCATTTCTTCCCACGAAATGAATCTGCGGAATGGTCGCCACGGCCTGCGCCACATCGCGAGGGTCAAGGGACTCTGTCAGCGGGCTGATACCGTGGATTTGCGCGAACAGAGCGTGGTCGAGGTTGCCCGCGACGGTGCGGAGGCTGGTGACATCGTGTCGCCGCGCCGCGAGCAGGGCCGCCGCCCCGCCGCCGCCGGAGAAGCCGACCAGATCGAAGCCGGTCAGCCGGTAAGCGCTCTTAAGCCTGTCCAGCGCCGCGTCGAGGGACGCCACCACTTCCGGCGCCAGGCGGGCGCCCATCCAGTATTTTTGCGGGCACGCGCCGGGCGCGGTCATCTTGCTGTACTGGCATGGCCGGGCCAGCCAGATGACGTTGGCGGCGGGATCGACGGCAGCCAGACGCAATGCGACGGGGTCTGTCGGGGTCGGGTCGGGGGAGGGGCTGTGCCGCCCGAGCCAGGCCAGGCCGTCGCCTTCAATATAGACGGTGGCTCGTTCGCCAGGCTGGCCGACGCGGCGATAGGCGGTCAGGGCGAAAGGCGGCGCGGGGATGATTTCGGCTTCCATCCGGGCCGAACCGGCAATCTCCCGCGCCAAAGCGGCGCGCGTTTCCGGGTTGCCTGAAAGGGAAGCACAGCCCGCCAGCGCAAGCATACCGGCCAGCAGCGGAAGCGCCCGCCGCACAGGTTCAGTTATTCAGCTGCATCGGCTCCATCGCCGCCGGAGCGTCCGGGGAGAGGCAGTCCGCGGGCATATCGGGCGTCGGCATGGCGGCGGCGCTGTCCATGCCGGTATCGGGCCCCTGCACGGCCGTGGACGGGTTGCCCTCGGCGGCCATGAAGCTGTTGATCATCGCCAGGGTCTGCGCCTTGTCCCACGATCCCACCGAATGCATCTGCGGGATGTGGGCCACTTTGGGCGCGGCGTCGATGGGGTTCAGGGAGCCGGCGAACGGATCCATGCCCGCGCGCATCCTTTCGCCCGGCGCCGCGATCCGCGTGTCGAGCACGCCCGCGACCGTGCGGATGAAGGTGACGTCGTTCCGCACCGCCGCCAGTTCGACGGCGATCGCCGCGCCGCCGCCATGGCCGACCAGGCTGAAGGACGGGATCGCGTAGCGGCGTTTCAGGTTGTCCAGCGCGGCATTGACCGAGTCGATGGCCTGGGGCGAATAACGGTGCGTGGTGAACAGGGCCTTCGTGCAGTCGCGGCTGCCCATCGCGCCGGCATACTGGCAGGGCCGCGCCAGCCAGACCACGTTCGGCCCGCCGTCATCGGCGGCCATCAGCAGCGCGGACGGAACGACGGGCGTCGGGTCGATGCCGATCAGCGTCAGGTCGTCCCAACCCAGATTGCCGTCGCCCTCGATATAGACCGTGGCGGGCTTGCCTTTGGCATGGACTTTTTCGAAAGACAGCAGCGTGAATTCGCCGACCGGGATGTGCGTTTCCATCATGTGGGCTGGGCCCGCGATCCGCTTGGCCGTTTCCATCCGCCCCGTCGGCGCCAGCTTGGACACCGTCCCGCAGGCGGACAGCGACACAGCCCCCAGCGTCATAAGTCCAAGGGAGAGGGCTTTGGTCAGGGGCGATCTGGGCATGGCTGTATCCGGCGCTAAGGGGGTGATGAGAAAGAAGGCGTTGATTCTTTAACCGATTCCCTTTTTATCACGTTCCGCGCGCCAAATCACTAGCGAAGCTGAAAGCTATACAGGTCTTAGCGTGACAACGACCGGCGTGTGGTCGGAGGGTTTTTCCCGGCCGCGCGGGGCGCGGTCGACCGCGCAGTCCTGCAGCCGGTCGGCGATGGCGGGGGCGGCGAGGAAATGGTCGATGCGGATTCCGCGGTCGTTGTCCCAGTTCCCCGCGAAATAATCCCAGAATGTATAGACCCCCGGTCCCGGATGAAACACGCGCAGCGCGTCGGTCAGGCCGAGGTTGAGGAAGCGGCGGTACAAGGCGCGGCTCTCCGGCTGGAACAAAGCGTCGTTCAGCCAGGTTTTCGGATTGTGGCAGTCGATCTCCTCCGGGATGATGTTGAAATCGCCGCCGACGATGAACGGCACCGTCTCGTCGCGCAGAGCCTTCATATGGCGGCACAGCCGCTCCAGCCAGGCGAGCTTGTAGGCGAATTTTTCCGTCCCGACCGGGTTGCCGTTCGGCGCGTAGATGTTGATGACGCGCACGCCCGCGACATCGGCCTCCAGATAACGCGCGTGGCTGTCGGCGTCGTCGCCGGGCAGGGCTTTCAGGATGGGCGTCACCGGCAGGCGGGAGAGGATGGCGACGCCGTTATACGCCTTCTGCCCCACGATCTCCCCCGCATAGCCGCGCTCCGCGAACGGGGCGAGCGGAAATTCAAGCCCTTTCAGTTCCTGCAGCAAGAGCACGTCCGGCTGAGCCGTATCCAGCCAGTCCAGCGCGATATCGAGCCGCGCCTTGATCGAATTGACGTTCCATGTCGCGATTTTCATGGGGTAGATATAGCACGAAAAATTTTCCTGTCATCCAGCCGCGGCGCAGAGGGATGACAGTTGAAAAGAAGCCTAAACCGAAAACGACGTGCCGCAGCCGCAGGTGGATTCGGCGTTGGGATTAATGATTTTAAACGCCGCGCCGGCCAGTTCGTCGACGAAATCGATGGTGGAGCCGTCGAGCAGGGGCAGGGAGGTCTCGTCGATCACCACCCCGATCCCGTCCTTTTCAAAGACACGGTCGTCGGGGTTCCGCGACTCCGCGAAGCCGAAACTGTATTCGAACCCCTGGCACCCGCCGCCATTGACGCCGACGCGCAGCATCAGGCCGGGGTTGCCCTTTTCCGCCTGCAGTTCCCGCACGCGGCGGGCGAGGGCGTCGGTCAGGATGACGGTCTGTTCGCTCATCCCCCTAATATGGCGCATCCGGTTGCGCCCGTCCAGTTTGGCTGGTACTGAGAGGGTATGGAACAGTTGATCGAAGGATACAGGCGCTTCCGCGCCAATGGATGGCCCGAACGGCGGAAAATGTTCGAGGGGCTGGCGGAAAAGGGTCAGAAGCCGAGGGCGATGATCGTCGCCTGCATCGACAGCCGGGTCGACCCCGCGGGGATTTTCGACGCGGCGCCGGGGGAACTGCTGATCGTCCGCAACGTCGCCAACCTGGTGCCGCCCTATGCGCCGGACAGCGCCTATCACGGCACCAGCGCCGCGCTGGAATTCGGCATCCGTGTGCTGGAGGTGCCGCATTTGATCGTCCTCGGCCACGGCATGTGCGGCGGCGTGCAGGCTTTGCTGAACGGCGCGCCGGACAATGCGCGCGATTTCGTCGCCCCATGGATGGCGATGGCCGAGCCCGCCCGCCGCGAGACGATGAAGCACCCGCCGCAAGACCGCCAGCAATGCTGCGAGCATGAAGTGATTAAGATATCCCTCGCCAACCTGATGACATTTCCCTGGATCGCGGAACGCGTGGCGGACGGGCGGCTAAGCCTCCACGGCGCGTGGTTCGCGATTCATACGGGGGTGCTGGAGACGATGGGGGAGGATGGGCAGTTTGCGCCCGTGGACAATTGAAGATGTCCGGTTGAAAAATGAGAACATTAAGGGAACAATAAGACTATTATCGCTCTTATGAAAAGGCTCTGGCATGTCCGAAGGTCATTTGATTTTATATAAAACGCCGGATGGCGCGACCCAGGTTTCGCTGAAGGAAAGGGACGGCACGGTCTGGCTGACGCAGATTGAAATCGCAGAACTTTTTCAGACATCCAAGCAGAATGTAAGCCATCACATTCAAAGTGTTTTTGAAGACAAAGAATTGATGCAGGAAGCAACTGTCAAATATCATTTGACAGTTCAAACCGAAGGAAAGCGCCAAGTCCAGCGTGATCTGGCTTTATACAACCTCGACATGATCCTCGCCATCGGCTACCGCGTCCGGTCGGAGCGGGGGACGCAGTTCCGACAATGGACGACGACGGCGCTGCGCGATTATCTGGTCAAGTTGTTGCTGATGGTAGAGTGTTTGCCTTTTAGGGAAATTATGTATAAAATAGCATTTATGAAAAAACTCAAATCTTTTAACTGTTAGGTGCTAATTATGAAGCCAGAATTTAAAAGAGCAGTAGTTGCTGGCGGTGGTGACAATCAAGCTCGCTTTTTAGCTTTGGATTTAAAAGAATTTGCAGGGTTCGATGACGCAGTATGTATGCAAGACATCAATTTTGCGATTGATGCGCTAAAAACAGGTACAGATAAGTCGCTGGTAGTTATTATCGACGAAAATATGCGCGATACAATTCGGCACCGTCAGGCTTGTGAAATGACGCAGCTTGCGAGAGAGCTTGGCAAGCCGGTCTTGGTTGTGACTAATTTTGATTCTTTGGAAGGGGTAAAAATGGATGACCCGGGCATCCGGCTCGTTTCCTCTTTTCAAGTAGGAATGCCGAGTGTGTTAAGCGAAACTGTAGAAAACCTTCTTGCCCAGCAAACTACCGGTCAAACTGTAGAAACAAAACCGACTTTAATCACTAAGGAACCAAGTCCTTAGCAGAATTTTTTACTTAACGATTTCACTCCAAAAATTTCTTGAGTTGCGCCTATTTTACAGTCGCGCTAAAGCTTTTCTATGAAAAAAGATAATCTTAAAGCTGCCGTACCTCCTCCCGCCTACAACTATTGCGCCCTGCCGCTGGCCGCCTATGCCTGCCGGCCCGACCAGTCGCGGGGGCGGATGTATGACGAGCCGGAGAGCCGGTACCGGACGCCGTTTCAGCGGGACCGGGACCGGATCATCCATTCCAGTGCGTTCCGGCGCCTGAAATACAAGACTCAAGTGTTCGTCTATCACGAGGGGGACCATTTCCGCACGCGGCTGTCGCATACGCTGGAGGTGGCGCAGATCGCGCGGACTGTCGCGCGGGCGCTGATGGTCAACGAGGACCTGGCGGAGACGGTGGCGCTGGCGCACGACCTGGGCCACACACCCTTCGCGCATGTGGGGGAGGATGTGCTGGTCGAATGCATGGAGCATGTCGGCGGGTTCGATCATAACGACCAGTCTTTGCGCGTCGTCACTTTCCTGGAACGGAAATATCCGGGCTGGCAGGGACTGAACATGAGCTGGGAGACGCTCGAAGGCATCGTCAAGCATAACGGCCCGGTCACTAAGGAGGACCTGCCGGTCACGCTGTGCGCCGTGCAGGCGCAGACAGATCTGCGGCTCGACACCTATGCCTCGGTCGAGGCGCAGACGGCGGCTTTGTCCGACGACATCGCCTATAACAACCACGACGTGGAGGACGGCCTGCGCGCCGGGCTGTTCACACTCGACGCGCTGGAGAGCGAAGTGCCGCTGATGGCCGCGATCATGGCCGACGTGCGGGCGCGCTGGCCGAACATCACCGAGCATCTGTTCATCTGCGAGATCGTCCGGGAGATGATCGGCGCGATGGTCGAGGACGTGCTGGCGGAATCGCGGCGGCGGCTCGGCGCGCTGAACCTGCAAAGCCCGGAGGACGTGCGCCACGCGGGGCAGGCGGTGGTCGCGTTCTCGCCGGAGATGCACAGGAACGTCGAGGATCTGCGCGCCTTCCTGTGGAACCGGATGTACCGGCACCACAAGGTGATGCGCATGCGCAACAAGGTCAGCCGGATCGTGAAGGATCTCTACGACGCGTTCACGGGGCAGTATCTGCTGCTGCCCGAAAACTGGCAGCGCCTGGCGGAAGCCGCAGGCGGGTCGATCGACGAGCGCGCGCTGGCGCGGACCGTCGCGGATTATATCGCCGGGATGACGGACCGATACGCGGTGAAGGAGCATGAGCGGCTGTTCGATATCAGCAGGGAGTTTTAAGGCTCTTACTTTCCCTCTTCCCGCAGGGGGGAGGAATGAGGCAATGTGCATAAAACCCGCCTTTGGGCTTGAGATTACCTTTTTCCTTTTCATAGGATGGCTCTATGCCTCGATATGACGAATTCGACGACACCAGCGAACAAGGCGCTTTTACCAGGATGATGAGTGCATTCGACCGGCGCGGGGATGTCAGGCCGCGCAAACCGTTTCTGGCCGCCGCCATCGTGGGCGGTCTGGTCCTCCTTCTGGCCGGGATCCTGTGGGTCAGCTATCCGCGCGGCGGAGACGACGCGGTGGAGGAGGTGCCGGTCATCCAGGCCGACGCCGGACCGGTGAAGGCCGAGCCCGACCAGCAGGGCGGGATGGACATTCCCTATCGCGAAAGCACCGTGTTCGATTCCATGCGCGGCCAAGACGATGGGGACCGCAAGGTCGAAAACCTGCTGCCCCCCGCCGAGCAGCCGGTGAACCGCGCCGACGTGTTCGCGGGGCTGAAAAACGGCGTCGAGGACCAGCAGACGGAAGCCGCCGCCGACATCACCGAATCCACGGCCGAACCGGCGGCGCCTGCCCCGGTGGCCGAAGCCGCGCCGGTCGAAACGCCCGCGCCCGTGTCCGAAGCGCCCGCCGCCGAAGCGCCGCCGCCGCTGGCCCAGGCCGACACGTCTGCGGAAGACGCCACCGCCAATACCGTGTCCCGGTCCGACGAGGCCGCGCCTGAACCCGCGACGCCGAACCAGACAGCCGAAGCGATGGAGACATCCGAGAAAGCCGCAGCCCCGGTCGTGGCCGCCGCGCCGCCGGAACCCGTTTCGGTCGAGCCGGCCTCGGGCGGGAACGCCGCCACCGAGAAGGCCGTGAAGCCGTCCGCGGGCGGATCGCATTATGTGCAGCTGGCCAGCATCAAGGACCGTGGCGCCGCCGCCGCCTCGTGGAAAGGGCTGCAGAAACAATTCCCGTCCCAGCTGTCCGCGCTTGAGTACCGGGTCCAGGAAGCCAGCGTAAAGGGCGCGACCTTCTACCGCGTCCAGGCCGGGCCGCTGGCCGAAGGCGAGGCGCGCTCCGTCTGTAAGGCGATCGGCGCGAAAAAGCCGGGGGCCTGCATTGTTGTCACCCGTTGACGAGTCCAGCCCGCCGCTGGCCGTGATTTTCGGCACGGCGGGGGAAACCCTTTCAGAATCGGAAGCGGATTTTTTCCGGGCGGCCAACCCGCTCGGCTTTATCCTGTTCGGTCGTAACTGCCGCGACCCGGACCAGTTGCGCGCGCTCGTGCAATCCCTCAAAGACTGCGTCGGGCGCGACGCGCCCGTGCTGATCGACCAGGAAGGCGGGCGCGTCCGCCGCCTGAGGCCGCCGCACTGGGCGGACGTCCCGGCGGCGAAAGAACTTGGCGATCTGTATGCGCAAGATGCGGCCCGGGGCCGTCACGCGCTGATCGCCGCAATGGAGGGCATGGCGAAGGAACTGGCCGGTCTCGGCATCCAGGTCGACTGCGCGCCCGTGCTGGACATCCTTTATCCCGAGACGCATGAGGCCATCGGCACCCGCGCCTACAGCGACCGCGCGGACACGGTTGCCACCCTGGGCGGCCTGGTCTGCGACACCTTCCTGAACAACGGGATCGTCCCCGTGCTCAAGCACCTGCCGGGCCAGGGGCGGGCGGCGTCGGACAGCCATTACGACCTGCCGGTCGTCAGGGCGTCGCTTGATGACATGCGGGCGACCGATTTCGCGCCGTTCCGCGCTATAGCGGCACGACCGGACGCAGGCCGTATCTGGGGCATGGTTTCCCATATCGTGTACGAAGATGTGGATAAAGAGTTTCCCGCCTCCTGCTCGCCTGCCGTCATCGGCGATATCGTCAGGAAAGACGTTGGATTTCAGGGGCTTGTGCTGAGCGACGACACCGGCATGGGCGCCTTGTCGAAGTTCGGCGACGCAGGGGAGCGCCTGGCCCTCGTGGTCCGTGCCGGCTGCGATATCGGCCTGCACTGCAACGGAAAAATGGATGAAATGACGCTGGCCGCCGCCCGTGTTGAAAAGATGACAAAGCAGGCCGTCACGCGCTATAACCGTTCCATTCTTAATTTATCGGTTTAAAGGCAGACAGGATGGCCGACAGCGCCGCCGCTCCAGCGTTCCAGGAAGACCCGCCGCGCATGGCGAACGACACGCATGACGTCGACGCGCTGCTGCTGAACATCGACGGCTATGAAGGGCCGATCGACGTGCTGCTGGCCATGGCGCGCGACCAGAAGGTCGACCTGACGCGGATTTCGATCCTGCAGCTGGCGCGGCAATATCTCGACTTCATCGACCGGGCGCTGGCGATGCATCTCGACCTGGCGGCGGAATACCTGGTGATGGCTGCGTGGCTGGCCTATCTGAAATCCCGCCTGCTGCTGCCCCGCCAGCCGGATGAGGAGGGGCCGGACGCCCAGACGGCCGCGGACGCCCTTCAGTTTCAATTGCGCCGCCTCGAAGCGATGCAGCGCGCCGCCGAGGATCTGTTCAGCCTGCCGCAGCTGGGGCAGGGGATTTTCCCGCGCGGCATGCCGGAGGGGCTGAGCGTCCGCACGCGCACCGTGTTCGAGACGTCCCTGATCGACCTTCTGCGCGCCTATGGCGACATCGAGCGGCGGAAAGAGGACAGCCATTACGAACTGCCCAGTTTCAACCTGATGAGCCTTGATTCCGCCATGCAGCGCCTGACCCAGATGCTCGGCAAGCTGCCGCGCAAGGGGCCGTTCAGCGTGTGGACGACGCTGCACAGCTTCCTGCCGGAACGGATCAGGGACAAGCTTTATGGCCGGTCCTCGCTGGCGTCGATGCTGACCGCCGGGCTGGAACTGGCCAAGCAGGGCAAGATCGAGATCCGGCAGGACGGCCTGTTCCGTCCGATCTACCTGCGCGCGACGACCGACCGTTTTGAAGAAAGTGCATAGACCGCCATGGACCAGCAAGACCGCCATCCCGATCTGAGACTGCTCGAAGCCATTTTGTTCGCGACGTCCGAGCCGCTCACCACCAACGCGATCCGCGAGCGCATGCCGCAGGACGCGGATGTCGGCGGGCTGCTGATGACGCTGCAGGCAGAATACGCGCTGCGCGGCGTGGTGCTGGCGGAACTGGACGGCAGCTGGGCGTTCCGCACCGCGCCGGACCTGGCCGGGGCGCTGCAGGTCGAAAAGGACGTGCAGCGGAAACTGTCGCGCGCGGCGATGGAGACCTTAAGCATCGTAGCCTACCACCAGCCGGTGACGCGGGCGGAGATCGAAAATATCCGCGGCGTCGCGACCAGCAAAGGCACGCTCGACGTGCTGCTGGAATGCGGCTGGATCAAGCCGGGCCGCCGGCGCGAAGCGCCGGGTCGCCCGCTGACCTGGGTGACCACCACGGCGTTCCTCGACCAGTTCGGGCTGGAGGCGCTGACCGACCTGCCGGGCCTTGACGAGATGAAGGTGTCGGGCCTGCTCGACCGGCGGCCCGCCATCGAGGCCATTCCCGGCACGGGCGACCTGTTCGAGCCCGAAGAGATTGCGTCCTCGGATGAAGAGGCGTATGACAGCGTGGCGGATGAAAACACGGCAGATGACGAAAAGGATGTCGCGGCATGGGGATAAGCTTCTTTCATATACTGGTGGTCGTCCTTCTGGTGTTCGTGCTGTTCGGCGCGAACCGCTTTCCGCGCGTGATGGAGGACCTGGCCAAGGGCATCAAAAGCTTCAAGAACGGGCTGAAGGATGAAGACGACCAAAAATCCCTGCCGAAAAAAGACGATACGCACGTCAACTGACCATGTTTGACATCGGCTGGTCCGAACTGCTGGTCATTGGAACCGTGGCCGTCGTTGTGATCGGGCCGAAGGAACTGCCGCAGGTGATGCGCGGCCTCGGCCAGATGGTGCGCCGCGCCCAATACCTTAAATTCGCGATGTCCCGCCAGTTCGACGAGTTCATGCGCGAGCACGACCTGAACGATCTCCGAACCCTGCCGAAACAGACTGTCGCCTATGACGAGGCGGAGGCGGACGAAATGATCGCAATGCCTGAAATTCCCCAGGACAAAAAGCGGGAAAGCAAAGAGGGGCTGGATGACGGGTGATCCGTTCGAGCATACGCGCCGGCCGCTGCTAGATCATCTGATCGAACTGCGGAAGCGGCTGATGTGGTCGTTCCTGGCGCTGATCGCCGGCACGGTGTTCTGTTATTTTCACGTCCAGGCGATTTACGGCTTCCTGGTAGAGCCGCTGGCGCACGCCATGGGGCCGGGCAGCACCCAGCGGCTGATCTATACGGGACTGACGGAAGCGTTTTTCACCTACATGAAAGTGGCGCTGTTCGCGGGCGGGTTCCTGACCTTTCCCATCATCGCGATGCAGCTCTGGCGGTTCGTGGCGCCGGGCCTGTATGTCAAGGAGAAGAAAGCGTTCCTGCCTTTCCTGGTCGCGACGCCCGTGCTGTTTCTGGCGGGGGCGGCGACCGTCTATTATCTGGTCATGCCCATGGCCTGCAAATTTTTCCTGGGGTTCCAGAGCAACGGCGCGGAAACCGTTCTGCCGATTCAGCTGGAAGCCAAGATGGGTGAATATCTCGATCTCGTGATGATGATGATCTTCGCCTTCGGCCTGTGCTACCAGCTGCCCGTGCTGCTGACCCTGCTGGCCCGGGCGGGGCTGATCACGTCGCAGACATTATCGTCGAAGCGTAAATATGCTATCGTGATCATCTTTACGGTCGCGGCGGTGCTGACCCCGCCCGACGTCCTGAGCCAGTTTTCCCTCGCTGTCCCCCTGCTTGCGCTTTATGAACTCTCCATCCTCTCCGTCCGCCTCACTGAAAAACATGCCGCCGACCGGGCCGCTTGAATTCTACGACGCCAGGACGGCCGCCGGCGTGTTTGAAGCCGACGCCCAGCAGCGCGCGGCCGTCCTGGCGCTTGACCGGCTGTATCGCGAATTGCTGATCCAGCCACGGAAAAATTTCCTTGGGTTCTGGCAGAAAGCAGCCGCACCGCGCGGCATTTACATCTACGGCGGCGTCGGCCGCGGCAAATCGATGGTGATGGACATGTTCTATCATTGCCTGCCGCAGGATTTTCCGAAACGGCGCGTCCATTTCCATGCCTTCATGCTCGACGTGCACGCGGCCATGAACCGCGCACGCCTGAACGATACCGCCGACCGTGCGCTGGGCGATTTCGCGAAACAGGAAGCACGGCAGGCGCACTTGCTGTGCTTCGACGAATTCCATGTCACCGACGTGGCCGACGCGATGATCCTGAGCCGCCTGTTCACGGCGCTGTTCGACCAGGGCGTGACGGTCGTCGCGACATCCAACTGGCCGCCCGACCGCCTGTATGAAGGTGGGCTGCAGCGCGACCGGTTCCTGCCTTTCATCCAACTGGTGAAGGCGCGGATGGAGGTGGTGGCGATGACGGGCGGTTCGGATTACAGGCTGAAGGCGATGACCGATACCGGCGTGTATTTCTGGCCCCTTGGAGAGTCCGCGCGGATCAGGGCCGACGCGCTGTTCGAAAAACTGGCGGGCATGGAGCTGCCGCATCCGGAAACGATCGACGTCAAGGGCCGCGCCCTTGCGGTGCAGAACGCCGTCACGGGCGTTGCGCGGCTGACTTTCGCGCAAATGTGCGAGCGGCCTGTCGGCACGGAGGATTATCTGGCCGTGGCGGCGAGATACCACACCGTGTTCCTCGAAGGCGTGCCGAAGCTGAATTACGACCGCCGTAACGAGGCGCGCCGCCTGATGAACCTGATCGACGTCCTGTATGACAGCCATACGCGGCTGGTAGTGACGGCGGACGCGCCGCCCGACCAGCTTTATCTCGGCCACGACCATGCGTTCGAGTTTCAGCGCACGGTCAGCCGGATGATCGAGATGCAGGGCGAAGCCTACCTTAAACCCGGGACGCTATAAGTATCTGGCAGCACATTATAAATCGAATCTTCCCCAGGCATTCTTTTATTGACAGGCGCTCCAGGTTTTTCAATAATGCAGACGTAAATTAGAAAGATCGAATATGAATCTTGCGCGTCTGGCAAAGGTGGCCTTTACCGCCGTCCCGCTGATGGGGTCCCATCAGGCGGACGCATGGGAACAGCGTTACTATTTTCCGGATCCGTTCGAAAGAGGCCTGAACAGCGGCTCGGACCATCCTTATTACAACAAGATCATAATCCAAGACCCGAAACAGGTTGCCGCCCTTGCCGCCCTGACGGACATGAACGACCCTGACTGGAATCCCAATTGCGTGATCCTGTATCATGCGGTGGCGGCGAAAGAACAGGATACGCTTCATTTCAATCTGCAGGGATGCCGGACAAAAGACCTGGGATACGTCTATCCTGTCCGTGAAAACAAAAAGCCTCTTGCGGAACCGGTCAATCCGCGCTGCATCACGATCATGTACGTACGCAAAGAAACCGAATGGGATAATTTCGAAATCGGCTTCAACATGATCGATGTCGAAAATCTGCGGCTTCATTTCAAAAATCTTGAGATTGACACGGCGGAAAATCCGCCGCTCGATTTTCTCATAAAGCACGGCATTGCCGGCACGTTCGATTACTGCCAGCATGATCCGCGCCAGGAGCCAAAAACCGTCGGCGCGAACGCAGCGCCCATGCCTGGCAAGCAATAGTCTCGCCTTCACACTCGTATTGGCCTACATTCATATAAGCGGCTTGGTTTTTAAGCGGCGAAGCCCTCTATACGGAATATTTCATGCTCGGTCTGGTCAGGAACATTTTCAGCGGCAAGGGCCAGGGCAGTTATGCCGAGGCAAAGGAGGCCGCGCGGACCGGAAGCGTCCATGAGCGGCGAAAGCTGGCCAGGGACAAAAGCACCAACCAGGAAATCCTGTATTATCTTGCCGAACACGATCCCGACCCGAAAGTGCGGCTGGCGGTCGTCAAGAACAGGAACACCCCGCTTCATGCCAGCGCGGTGCTGGCGCAGGACCCGAGCGTCGACGTGCGGACTGCGATGGCGCGCCGGCTGATAAAGCTTCTGCCTGAACTGTCGCGGGACCAGCAAAGCCAGCTTTACGCCTATGCCGTGCAGGCGCTGGGCATGCTTGCGCTCGACGAGGTCCTGAAGATCCGCCTGGCCTTGTCCAGCACGCTGCGCGATCACGCGCATGCCCCGCCCAAGGTTGTCGGGCAGCTGGCGCGCGACCTGGAGCGGCAGGTTTCGGAGCCGATCCTGAGGTTCTGCGCCGCTCTGGCGGACGAAGACCTGATCGACATCCTGAAAGGGCATCCGTCGGACTGGGCCATCGCGGCGATTGCCGGCCGCTCGAAACTGGCGGCGCTCGTCTCCCGCGCGGTCCTGGATACGTCCGACCTGCCCGCGGGCACCATATTGCTGGCCAATGCGGGCGCGGAGATCGCGGAGGACGCACTGCAGATAATCGTCGAGCGCGCCCGGGCGCATCCGGAATGGCAACTGCCGGTGGCGAGCCACAAGAAACTGCCCGTCGCGATGGTCAAGGCTCTGGCCGAATTCGCCGACGCGTCGGTGCGCGACGTGCTGCTGGCCCGCGACGATTTCGACAAGGAAACGCTGGACGAGATCTCGGAGGTGTTCCGCCGCCGCCTAGACTTCGCCGCGGAACAGGACACGCATGCGGGCGAGGCGCCCGGCAAGCGCGTCAAGCGCGAAGCGAAGGAAGGCGAACTGGACGAGGACAGGATATCCGACGCCCTGGCCATGCGCGATTACGATTTCGTCTATGCCGCGCTCGCGCTGCGGCTCAAGACCGACGTGCCGACGGTGCGGAAACCCTTTGACCTGAAGGCGCCGAAATCCATTGTCGCCCTGTGCTGGAAGGCAGGCCTGTCCATGCGTTTCGCCCTGCAGATGCAACAGGATCTCGGCCATTTGCAGCCTCAGGACCTGATCTATCCCAAAGACGGGACGGATTATCCGCTGACCCGGAAAGAGATGGAATGGCAGCTGGATTTCTTAGGGATTAAAGCCTAAAAATTTACATGGACGCTTCCTCCCTTTACCTGCTAGGCCTTCACCCGGGTTTTCAGATAAAGGCAGGCGTATTTAATGGTTTCGCGTTTCCCCGAAGCAACCGGCGAAAAGATCGCCCTGGTCACTCGTTTCGCAACTCAGCGGGAACGTCCGATGCAATCCAGAGATACCGTTGTCGCTTTTCCAGCTTTACGGACCTTTCCGATGGGCACCATGGCCGTGCCAACACGACAGCACCATGTTCTGGACCTCAGAAGACATTTCGGCCCGGCTATCTTTTTTGAACGGGAAGGTATGTCCCTGGAACCGCGCAGCGTTGCCGGAGAGGCCGCGCGTCAGCCTTCACGCGGCGCCGACCTGCGCGGCACGGGCGGCAACGAGATGACGGGAAGCCGCGCGCCTTTTCCGGTCCGTCCCTAATTAACGCTCTTTTAAAAATTGAAGGCTAGTATCTCCCGGTTTCGCTGCCTTGCCCGTCCCTGGCAAAGGCGGTACAGTTTACCCACCTGTTTCAAGATTTACGGAGATATCGCACATGGCACGGAATAAAATCGCACTGATCGGCGCGGGACAGATCGGCGGCACGCTGGCGCTGCTGGCCGGGCTGAAAGAACTGGGCGACATCGCGCTGGTCGACGTGGCCGAGGGCGTGCCGCAGGGCAAAGGTCTCGACATCGCCGAGGCCGCGCCGGTCGAAGGATTTGACGCCCGGATCGAAGGCTCCAACGGATATGAAGCGATCAAGGACGCCGACGTCGTGATCGTGACGGCAGGCGTGCCGCGCAAGCCGGGCATGAGCCGGGACGATCTGATCGGCATCAACACCGGAATCATCAACACGGTTGGCGAAAACATCAAGAAATTCGCGCCGAAGGCGTTCGTCATCGTCATCACCAACCCGCTGGACGTGATGGTGGAAGTGATGCAGCGCGCGTCGGGCCTGCCCGCCACGATGGTGGTCGGCATGGCGGGCGTGCTGGACAGCGCGCGATTCCGGCACTTCCTGGCCGACGAGTTCAAAGTCTCGGTCGAGGATGTGAATGCGTTCGTACTCGGCGGGCACGGCGACACGATGGTGCCGCTGGTCCGGTATTCGGCCGTCGCCGGCATTCCGCTGCCCGACCTGATCAAGATGGGCTGGAGCACGCAGGAGAAGATCGACAAGATCGTCCAGCGCACGCGCGACGGCGGGGCGGAGATCGTCAACCTGCTGAAAACAGGCTCTGCTTTTTACGCGCCTGCGTCCAGCGCCATCGCCATGGCCGAAAGCTATCTGCGCGACAAACGCCGCGTCCTGCCCTGCGCCGCCAAGCTGAACGGCGAATACGGCGTGAAAGGCCTGTATATCGGCGTGCCGGTCGTGATCGGCGCGAAGGGCGTCGAGAAGATCGTCGAGATCAAGCTGAACGCCGACGAACAGGCCATGTTCGACAAATCGGTCGCCGCTGTGCGCGAGATGGTCGACAGCCTGGGCAAAAGCAAGGCCGCATAAGTCATTATAACGCATTGAAAGATTTGATTTAAATCAAATCTTTCACTTCGTTGTTTAAATAAAAAAGCGGACCTTTCGGTCCGCTTTAATAGTCTGTTTGCCAAAAAGTCTATCCGGGAGCAGGAGTAGGCATGCGTCTCGCCCTGTCAACAAGCGTAGCAGCCAGCGAAGGAAGTTCGGGTGTTGCAGGCGTATCATGCATTTCCGTGGCAGCTTCATTTGGATTGACGATTTTAAGGCCAGCGATACCTGCCACGCCGGCTAACAATTCATCCCGGAGTTCACGGTTCCGGTCAGGGGTTTGACCTAGCCGCTCCGCAAGCCGCTCGGTTCTTTGAGCAAGGCCGGCGATACCAGTCTGAGGCTGGTCCTGATGTGCGGTTGAGGAAGCGGCGGCCTGCTCAGCCGAAGCGACCTGCACATTCTGATTCTGCCTTATAAAAGCAACAACGTCGGCTCCCTCGACACCGTGAAAGTCTTCAGGCCCCAGATCGTGCGCACGGTTTGTCTGCACTTGGCCGTGGCCGACGACGCGATTATTGGCGATGCCGAATTGCTGTTGCAGAGATGCGACAAGCGTGGCCGCGGCCTGTTTCTGCTGTTCCGTAGCGCCACCGGCGGCACCCACCAAAGCGATGCCGAGAGAATGACTATTGGCGAAGGATAGATCTTTGTCGGGCAGGATATGGTTGGTCCGTGCCGAAAGCGGTGCCGTCTGAACAACCGTGCCGTCCTGACCGATCAGGTAATGATAGCCGAAATAGCCACCGCGGTTTGGATCCTGCGTTTGCGAATAGGCGATCGATTCTTCGACAGTCGGCTTGCCCGACACATGCATGACGATAGAATCGAAGCCCCGTTTGCCTTCGGTCGCCGCGACACCGTAAGGAAGATCTCTGCTGTAGCGTGAGATAACAGGAACCCCGTTTATGGCGACAGCTTCAGGATCGTTCGCGCCGAGATAGGCGGTGCGGTCATTTTCAAGAGTCGCCAGAACGATATTGCGGTCGACCTTGGCCTGATCATGTACGTTATCGCCTTTATAATAGCTTTCGCCGTTTTCCAGCGGAAGGGTGGACCATTCCATGGCCATATTATTGGCGAACTCAGCGGCCGTAATCCCGCCTTCCCTGAACGCATCGAGGCCCCGCCCTTTCATCAGCGCAACGGCCATCTTATCCTGCAGTTCAGGCGTGAATTTTTCATCCAGAACGCCCATTTGCTCTGCGAGCCCGGCGAGCGTCGACTGCTTGATCATGTAGCGTCCGACCGGCGACGCCATCGCGCCATTATCCAGGGACTTTTCCTGCCACTTGATAACATTGCGCACGGTCATCGTGGTGAGCGGGACTTCTTTATTGCCAAAAGCCGTGTCGTATCCGTGCTTGACGCCCTCGGCGCCAGCGATCAGATCGAGAAGAGTCCGCGGCGCGTTGGCCATGTCCTGGGCGGAAGGTATTGCGCCGGAACGGGCCGTTCTTTCGTTCGACGCAGGGCCATCCTGACCGGCGGCCTCTTCTTCCTCATCGCTGAAAAGACCCGCAAACATTCTTGCAAGGCCTTTAGCCTTGTCTTCTTCCATGCCGAAAAGATTGGTGGCGATCCAGGTCAAGGCCTGTATCAGGAGACTCGACTGCAGTCCGTCTTCGGCTTTTGATTTCAGGGCTGATGCTGCCGTTTCGGCTTTTTGTTTGGCTCTATCAGCTTCTTCGCGAAGTTTGTCGCGAGCCATCTGTGCGGCTTCCAAAGGATTGATTGCCATTATTATACCGCCTTTTCAAAGCGTTAGAGGCACGGTTCCTATCCGATTAACACTATTCTACCTAAAGCAGGCCGTCAGAGTCAAAGAAATAGCAAGATTTCGTTAACCAATTTTAATACAAACGCCCCTCGCCTGTGCAATGTTCCCTTCCGGGGTGTTTGCAAAGGCCTTGGGGCGTGTTAAACAGAAAAGGTTTTTCGCCGGTTCTCTTATGGAGTTTCACGTATTATGAATATTCACGAATACCAGGCCAAGGCGCTTCTGCGGCAGTACGGGGTGGCGGTTCCGTCGGGATTTCCGGCCCAGTCGGTGCAGGAAGCCGTCGAGGCGGCGGAAAAGCTGGAAACATCCGTCTGGGTGGTGAAAGCCCAGATCCACGCGGGCGGGCGCGGCAAGGGCGGCGGCGTCAAGGTGGTCAAATCCGTCGAGCAGGTGAAAACCGAGGCCGAGCGGATGCTCGGCATGCAGCTGATCACCCACCAGACCGGCCCCCAGGGCCAGAAGGTCAAAAGGCTTTATATCGAAGAGGGCGCGGACATCGCCCGCGAACTGTATCTTTCCGTGCTGCTGGACCGGGCGACGAGCCGCGTGACCTTCATGGCCTCGACCGAGGGCGGCATGGACATCGAGGAGGTGGCGCACAAGACGCCGGAGAAGATCATCCGCGTGGCGGTCGACCCGGCCACGGGCATCCAGCCGTTCCACGCGCGCCGCGTGGCGTTCGGCCTGGGGCTGACCGGCGACGCCATGAAGTCGGGCGTCAAGTTCATCCAGGCGATCTACAAGGCGTTCGTCGACCTGGACGCGTCGATGGTCGAGATCAACCCGATGGTGGTGACCAAGGCGGGGCAGGTGATCGCGCTCGACGCCAAGATGAATTTCGACGACAACGCACTGTACCGGCACGACAACGTCGTCGCCCTGCGCGACCTCGACGAGGAAGACCCGAAGGAGCGCCTGGCGAAGGACCACGACCTGTCCTACGTCGCGCTCGACGGCAATATCGGCTGCATGGTCAACGGCGCAGGCCTGGCCATGGCGACGATGGACATCATCAAGCTGTATGGCGGCGAACCGGCGAACTTCCTCGACGTCGGCGGCGGCGCGGATAGGGAGCGCGTGACGGCGGCGTTCAAGATCATCCTCGCCGACCCGAACGTGAAGGGCGTGCTGGTCAACATCTTCGGCGGCATCATGAAGTGCGACATCATCGCCGAAGGCATCATCGCCGCGGCGAAGGAACTGTCGCTGACCGTGCCGCTGGTCGTCCGGCTTGAGGGCACCAACGTGAAGGAAGGCAAGGAAATCCTCGCGAAATCCGGCCTCGCCATCATCCCCGCCGACAATCTGGCGGACGCCGCGAAAAAAATCGTCGACGCAACCAAGAAAAGCCGGGAGGCCGCCTAATGTCCTGTTTCACGAAGATAGTCGCCATAGCGCTGATGGTCGCGTGCATGGCCGCCGGCACCGCACGGGCCGAGGGCGACGCAGACTACGCCAAGCGCCTGGCGGCGGCAAAGACTTACGCCAGCACCATGGACAGCCGCAAGGTCGTGGAAGACATGATGGCGGAAATGTCGAAAAACCCGCAGATGAACGTCACGCCCGAGGACGTCGCGGCCATGAAGGCCTCCATCGACTACGACCAGATGAACAAGGTGATGGTCGAATCGATGGCCAAGCATTTCACCGAACAGGAACTGGTGGATCTCGGCAAATTCTATACATCGCCGACCGGCATTTCCGTCATGAAGAAAATGCCCGCCTACATGGCCGAAGTCATGCCCTTCGTGCAGCAATCGGTCATGAAGGCCGTGATGACGCGCCTGCAGGCGAAACAGCAGGCCGCGGCGGCGAAGAAGCCCCCGGCAAGCCTGCCGTCCTCCAAACCCCAATAGTTTTTTACAGACACTCTCGACAGCCAGGAGATCCGATGTCAGTCCTCGTCAATAAAAATACCAAGGTGATCTGCCAGGGCATCACCGGCGCGCAAGGCACCTTCCATACCGAACAGGCCATCAAATACGGCACGAAGATGGTTGGCGGCGTGACGCCGGGCAAGGGCGGGACGAAGCATCTCGACCTTCCCGTCTTCGACACGGTGGCCCAGGCGCGGGAAAAGACCGGTTGCGACGCGACGGTGATCTATGTCCCGCCTCCGTTCGCGGCGGACGCGATCCTGGAAGCGGTCGACGCGGAAATCCCGCTGATCGTGTGCATCACCGAGGGCATTCCTGTCCTGGACATGGTGCGGGTTAAACGCGGCCTCTCGAACTCCGGAAGCCGCCTGATCGGCCCCAACTGCCCCGGCGTCATCACGCCGGGCGAATGCAAGATCGGCATCATGCCGGGCCATATCCACCAGCGCGGAAAAGTGGGAATTGTTTCCCGCTCCGGAACGTTGACCTATGAGGCGGTTGCCCAGACGGCGGGCGCGGGGCTGGGCCAGTCGACCTGCATCGGCATCGGCGGCGACCCTGTCAACGGCACGAATTTCATCGACTGCCTGGAAATGTTCCTGGCGGACGGCGAGACGGAGGCGATCCTGATGATCGGCGAAATCGGCGGGTCGGCTGAAGCGGAGGCCGCAGAATTCTACAAGGCGCAGAAAAAGAAAAAACCGATCGCGGGCTTCATCGCGGGCGTGACCGCGCCGAAGGGCAAGCGGATGGGTCATGCGGGGGCGATCATCTCCGGTGGCAACGACACGGCGGAGGCGAAAGTGGAAGCCATGAAATCCGCCGGCTTCATCGTTTCCGACAGCCCGGCGGCGCTGGGCGAAGCGGTCAAGCGGGCCATGGCGGCCTGAACCAGGAGGGACTATGCCGGCTCTGACGAATTTCGAACCGAAGGACGCCGAGAAAATCATCAGCATGACGCTGAAAATCGGCGTATGGGTGGCCGCAGCCGAAGACGAACAGGGCGGGATCGACGACAACCGGGAGCGCGGCGCGCTTTTGGCGGCGCTGAAAAGCATAGGGCGCGACAAAAACCGGACGCCGGTCGTACGTGAAATCGCCGCTCAGGCTCTGGCGCACCAGGCAAAATGGAAAGGGTGGCACGCGGCGGATACGTTCATCATGCCTGACCCGGTTCCGGTCGTAAAAATCATCCGCGACCATGCAGGGCCGGAAGAAGCTAAAGCATATAGCCGCATGCTGTACGACCTGGCTGAATCGGTGGCGCTTGCCTATGGCGAATTCGGCCTTCTCGACGACCAGGCGGAAGACAACGGCGCCATCGGCAATTTTTTCGACAAATGCATACACCGCATGCGCAGCGATACGCAGAAGGGCGCGCCGCAAAATGTCAGCCCGGCGGAACAGGATTCGCTGAACCGACTCTATGACGTCCTGAAACTGGGGTACTGAGCATGGCTTTCCTTGAGACGTTTTCGGACGAAGAACGGGACCTGCTGGTGTCCATCCCCTATCGCGCGGGCCTGTGGCTCAGCCAGGCGGACAGCACCGGCAACCCGGGCGCGTCGGCGGAAGAGCGCCAGGCGCTCGAAGGCATCATCGCGCGGGAAGCGCGCGGCATGTTCCATTCAGCCTTCGTCCATGAAGTGATGTCCGAGCTGTGGAGCCGCCGCCTGGCGTGGGAAGACTGGGCTGGCGGCCTTGCCAGCGTTCCGGACGAATGCATGAAGGCAGCGCACGTGATGTCCGTCAAACTCACCCGTCGCGACCTCGACGCCTATCGCGCGACCGTGATGACGATCGCGACCGAAGTGGCCAAGGCGTTCCGCGAGTCTCCGAAAGGCGAGGGCATCGTGGCGCAATCAATGGTAAAGGGCAAGCTCTGGCTGGGCCGTCTGGGCAGCGCCCTGCGTCAGGAACCGTACGACCCGCTGGCCATCGTGAATATTTCAAAGACGGAAGACAAGGCGCTGTCCCGTCTGGCGGAAGCGTTAAGCGTCGGGGCGGAAACCGCCCACTCTTAATACGGTTCTAAACTAAATATTCCGATGAAAATGGCTTGCAAAGGCGCTATAGTCCCGAAGGACTGCAACCTTTCAGGGATCTTTCGCACATCATGGCCGCCGAACAAACCATCCAGCCCAGCCTGACCTTCCTTAACAGCGCCAATGCCGAATATATCAGCCGGCTGTACGGGCAGTTCCTGACGAACCCGCTGAAAGTCGACGAAAGCTGGCGCGGGTTTTTCGAGGCGCTGAACGACAACGAGGCGTCGTTGCTGAAAGAACTGCATGGCGCCAGCTGGACGCCCGGCAAGGGGGGGCGCTCGGCCTTCACCAGCTACGGCATGGCGGAGGTGGATGGCATGCCGTCCGTCGAGATGCCCGCGCCCGCAAAAGCGGTGAAAGGCAAGCCGGGCGCGGCCGGCGAGGTGGACGTCCGCAAGGCGACGCTCGATTCCATCAACGCGCTGATGCTGATCCGCGCCTACCGGGCGCGCGGGCACCTGATCGCCACGCTGGACCCGCTGGGGCTGAAAGAAACAGAATATCATCCCGAACTCGATCCATCGCATTACGGGTTTTCGGACGGCGACATGGACCGGCCGATCTTCATCAACGGCGTGCTGGGCATGGAAAGCGCGACCTTGCGCGAAATCGTCGACGCCCTGCGCCAGACGTATTGCGGACATATCGGCGTGGAGTTCCTGCACCTGTCCGATCCGGATGAAAAGGCCTGGATCCAGGAGCGGATCGAGGGACCGCGCAACCAGACCGAATTCAGTACCGAGGGCAAACGCGCCATCCTGCAGCGCCTGACGGCGGCGGAGACGTTTGAACGGTTCCTCAACACCAAATACCAGGGCACGAAACGTTTCGGCCTCGACGGCGGCGAGTCGCTGATCCCGGCGGTGGAACAGGTTCTGAAACGAGGCGGGCAGCTGGGCGTGAAGGAAGCGATTTTCGGCATGGCGCACCGCGGACGTCTGAACATGCTGACCAACGTGCTGGGCAAGCCGTTTACGGCTCTGTTCTCGGAATTCCAGGGCAACTCCTCCAACCCGGACGACGTCCAGGGATCCGGCGACGTGAAATACCACCTAGGGACATCGAGCGACCGCACGTTCGACGACGGGAATACGATCCACCTTTCGCTGGTGGCGAACCCGTCGCATCTGGAGGCGGTCGATCCCGTCGTCGTCGGCAAGGTGCGCGCGAAGCAGATGCAGCGCGGGGACATGGAGCGCACCAGCGTCATGCCCATCCTGCTGCACGGCGACGCGGCCTTCGCGGGGCAGGGCCTTGTGGCGGAAACGCTGATGCTGTCAGAACTGCCCGGCTATCGCGTCGGCGGCACGGTGCATATCGTGATCAACAACCAGATCGGATTCACGACGATCCCGAAATACAGCCGCTCCGGCCCTTACACGACGGACATCGCGAAGATGCTGTCGGCCCCGATCTTCCACGTCAACGGCGACGACCCGGAAGCGACGGTGCACGTGGCGCGCATCGCGACCGAATTCCGCCAGCAGTTCAAGAAAGATGTCGTGATCGACATGTTCTGCTATCGCCTACGGGCATAACGAAAGCGACGAACCGTCCTTCACCCAGCCACTGATGTACAAAAAGATCCGCAGCCAGGAAACGACGCGCGAGCAATACGCGCGGCAGCTGGTGGCGGAGGGCACGCTGAGCCAGGACGAAGCCGACGGGATGGTGAAGGATTTCACCGATTACCTGGAGCAGGCGTTCGAGGCCACCAAATCCTATAAACCCAACAAGGCGGATTTCCTGGAAGGCGCGTGGACGGGCCTGAAAGTCGCCTATGGCGACGACAGGCGCGGCGTTACCGCGCTGAAAGACACGCTGTTCAACACGCTGGGCCAGGCGCTGACCCGCGTGCCCGACGGCTTCAACCTTAATTCGAAGATCGCCCGCCAGTTCGAGGCGAAAAAGGCGATGTTCGCAGGAAAGGAAGGGTTCGACTGGGCGACGGCGGAAGCGGCTGCGTTCGGGTCGCTCGCCATGCAGGATTTCGGGATCCGCCTGTCCGGACAGGATGTCGGGCGCGGCACCTTTTCGCAGCGCCATGCCGCGCTGTACGACCAGGAGACCGAACAGAAATACATCCCGCTGCAGCATATCGGCGAAGGCCAGGGCAAAGTGGAGATCATCGACAGCCCACTTTCCGAAGAGGCAGTCGTCGGGTTTGAATACGGTTATTCCCTGGCCGATCCGAAGACGCTTGTGCTGTGGGAAGCGCAGTTCGGCGATTTCGCGAATGGCGCGCAGATGCTGTTCGATCAGTTCATCAGTTCGGGCGAGTCAAAATGGCTGCGCATGTGCGGTCTCGTCATGCTGCTGCCGCACGGGTACGAGGGGCAGGGGCCGGAGCATTCGTCGGCACGGTTCGAGCGATTCCTGCAAATGTGCGGCGAGGACAACTGGCAGGTCTGCAACCTCACCACGCCCGCCAACTATTTCCACGCGCTGCGCCGGCAGATGGTGCGCGACTTCCGCAAGCCGCTTGTCATCATGACGCCGAAATCGCTGCTGCGGCACAAGCTGGCCGTGTCGCCGAAGGCAGACTTCCTGAACGACAGCACGTTCCACCGCATCCTGTGGGACGACGACCGTGCAGATCTGGTGAAACCCGAGAAAATGAAGCGCATCGTTCTGTGCACCGGCAAGGTCTATTACGACCTGCTGGAGGAACGGCGCAAGCGCGGCATTAAAGACGTGGTGATCCTGCGGGTCGAGCAATTGTACCCATTCCCGCAAAAAGCGCTGGCCGAGGAGCTTGGCCCGTGCAAGAACGCCGATATCGTCTGGTGCCAGGAAGAACCGCGCAACATGGGCGCCTGGACCTTTGTCAACGAACGTATCGAGGCCGTGCTAATGGGCCTGAAAAACAAGGCCCAGCGCCCGCATTACGTGGGAAGGCCCGAGGCAGCGTCGCCTGCGACAGGCCTGCTGAAACGTCACCAGGAGGAACAGGCGCGGCTGGTCGACGAGGCGTTGAGAGTCTAAGACTCTTAAATACATTGATAAAAACTACTTCTTATGGGAATATTTCTGCAGCCCATAATGGAGTATGGTCATGGCATTGCCTGCACAGAAGCCGGATATCATCATTTTGGATATGGATGATACCATCCTTGACCACGGCCCACTCGTTACTGCCGCTTTCAATAAGGCGTTCGAAGGCGCATCCAAAGCGATCAAATCCAAGTTACAGCAACACCTGCTGGAACTGCTGGAACGACTGCATGATGTAAATTCAATCCTAAGCAGTCTTTCCAGCGATGCATGGGACAAGCATCGTAGTCTTAGAGGGATTAACATTGATGAAGCTTTTGGGAATGCCGCTCAGGAAAACTGGAAAAGTTCCCGCCTGTATCCTGAAGCCGCTGCGTTTTTGACGGCATGCAAGGCGGCGGGTATTGAATGCCATCTGGTTACGGCCAGTCCCCCATCTTATATGCGAGACATTATGGCCGTAAATGACGCGGCAGGTTATTTCTTCAGCATGAACTCAACCAGGGCGGGACTTGGGCGGCATAAAATCGATATTTATAAAGAAATCGCCGCAGCCTATAAAGACAGGCATGGCCGTTCCGCCATCGTCTGGCTGATCGGCGATCAGGAGACGGATTTTCCAGGGCGACGGGAACTGGAACGGGATCCAGGGTTTACCCCCGCCATGATTGCCTTTTCCTCTAAGAGCCATGCTTACAAACAGCATCCGTGGAAGGACACGGACATGCATTACGTGTTCGATGGATATCATGAAGCCTTGGAACATGTACAAAAGATGTCGATGTGATAACCGGGAGCAACTTTCAGGAGCCTGCCTATGTCTAAAGTCACTATGCCCGAGGCTCTTTACACGGGGCCCGATAACAAGAAAGAAATAATTCGGGCGTCGGCCAGGCATGGAGGCGCGGCTTTTCCGCTTTATTCCCCAGGATCGCATCGCAGCGGCACACTGACGTGCAAATTCTGCTCTGTCGCCGTTCATTATAAACCGGGCAGTCCCATGATCGGGGGCGAATTAAAGGGGCCTGATCCCCATTTCGCCACCAACCCCAGGCAAATTCATGCGGATGAATGCGGATGGAATATCGCACGTGAGGCAGAGCACGAGAGCGACGAATTCGATACCAGCCTTGGATATCGGCTGCATCTGAATATGACTTTGTATTCGGAAGAATTCAATGTTCGAAGCGGTTTCTATCAATGGAACAGGGACGGGCATATCGAGGCCAAGGACCCATCCATCCAGAGGATGGAGCGTGTTCCCATCCGTTCGGCCAAAGACGTCGTCGATTTCATTGAAAAGGCCGATAAAACGCGCGTAAAAAAATCCATAGCGATTCATATGGGCCAGATTGTCGAATGGGACAAATTCATGATCCGTTGCAGCAGAGGGAGAAACCATCAGCGGCATATCGGTTTAGTACACCGTCTCCAGGAAGGAAAAAAACCGTACTGTCTCATGGAAATGCAGCTGCAACGCGGCGCCTTGAGGCAGGAGCGCTTCGGCAAAGCCGAAGCCGTTACATCACGGCGTTTCTACGGCTGGCGGGACGAAGACAATAAAGCGCATTTCATCGTGCCCCGCATCTATCGTGACAAAAGGGACGATACCGGTGTCACGGACAGCTTTCACAAGGGTGGTTCGTATTTTGTCCTGGGCTATCCGCGGTTGGAGACAAAACAGGACGGAAAAGACATCGTTCATTTCCTGACCATAAGCGTCCGGGATCCCAATCAGTTTATCCATGCCGATATAGCTGAAATTCATGCGGAAGCTGTAAAACGTCATGAACGCCGTATCGCGCGTGACGTGAAGGAACACGCTCCCGCCTGATCCCCTTTGATGCTTGACGCTGGCCGCTTCCGCTTTTATAGCCATGGTACGAAGCGGAGAGATTTTTTGACGTCCTTGCCTTTCCTGTCCCGCTGGCTGGTGTTGCTCGCGCTGCTGATGCTGGCGTTCGGGCCGGCGGTCGCGCCGGTGCTGTCCGGCACGACCCAGGCGCGCGGGATCGAGATCTGCACGGCGTTCGGCCTGATGCGCGTGGCGGTGGAAGGCGATTTCGCGCCGCCCGCCGAAAAAGACCATCGGGATCATAAAGCGTCTTCCGGCCACTGCGCCCTGTGCCAGGTGCGGAAGTTTCTGGCGCTGGGGATCGTGCCGTCCTCGCCTGCATTGCCAGTGCGCATCGCCGTTGTCTTTGCATGGCCGGAACCGCCGGTCACAGCGGACGAACCGCGCCGTATTACGGCTTCCTATCGCTCCCGCGCGCCGCCCGCGCGTCCTGCCTGAAAAAACCATCGTTATTTTTCAAACAGGACTTAGAGGAGATATTCCATGTCCATTTCCATCCATGCCGCCGGTTTGCGCCGGGGCGTCGCCGTTGCATTCTGCGCGGTGTTTTCTCTCACCACCGTTTCCCCCGTGAAAGCGGACCACGTCGCGGGCGGGTTCGGGCCGGGCGTCGCCGGGCCGATCGAAACCGTCCAGGCGGCGACGCTGCCGAAGGGAAAGGTCGCGCTTGGGATATCAAGCAGCTTCGTCAAATCGGAAGGATTTTCCGACGACGACCTGATCGACAAGGCCGCGCATCACGTGCACGCCCATGACGCCGATTACGTGCTGACCACCAAGGCCGGCCTGGCCTATGGCGTTACCGACGATCTGAGCCTCGGCCTGAGCCTGCCGTTCATCCACCGCGAGGATATCCGGGCGGGCAACCACAGCCACCATGGCGGCACGGTCAGCAATACGGCGGAACGCTTCGGCGATTCCGACGGGTTGGGCGATATCTCGGCGCTGGGCGCGTACAGCGTTTTGAAAGAGGACTCGGCGGGACTTAACGGCGTGCTGCTGTTCGGGCTGAAAATGCCGACGGGGCAGGAGGATGTGCGCCATGACGGGGAAAAACTGGAAGTCGAGCATCAGCCGGGCTCCGGCTCCTGGGACCCGTCGCTGGGATTCGCGGCGGGCCGTAAGGTCGGGCCTGTTTCGGTCGATGCCAGCGCCGTCTATACATTCGTGACCAAAGGCAGCCGGGAGACGGAGCTGGGCGATACGCTGAAATACGGCGTGGCAGTCTCGCACCGCCTGGGCGGCGCGGCGCATGAACACCAGGACGAATCCGTGCCGCATACGCATGGCGGCGTCGACCTGGTTCTGGAACTGAACGGCGAATGGCGCGGCCATGACCGGGAAGACGGCGAAAAGGACGAGGACAGCGGCGGGCATGAGATATTCCTGTCGCCCGGAATCCGGTACGCGCCCGGTGAAACCTGGTCAACCTACGTCTCCGTGGGCGTGCCGGTCGTCAGCAACATGAACGACGGCCATGCCGACACGGCGTACAAGGTCACGGCCGGAATCGGCTGGGCTTTTTAAACTATTTAACCCAAGTCAGCTGCTTCACTTAGCGTGGAGCAGGTGGCGAGTTTTCAGGCCGACGGTGAGGAGTAAAAAAATGCCTTTCAGGCGGAGTTACACGTAAAATTTGGGCAAGCTGCACCAGAAATCCGGCTAATTTTTCAGGGTGCGCTTCTTCAAAAGAGGCAACATCGGATACGAAGAATCCTCCTGGTTTTTTGGGAATCTTCTGCCATCCCTGTAAAAATTCCTCGCCCACTGCCGCAACCTTGGCGCCGATGGTACGGGGCGTAAGCGCGGACCATGGAGATGATAATTCGTCATCAAAGACAATAAAGCCTAAATCCGTTTTGCCGTCACCGTCATGATCGTTGAGGGCAAAGCGCAAAATACCCATAGGCATTTCATCTTTCCAAACAGTCACGTCCCATGAGGGGGCGCCCCGGCTTTCATCATTGGACAACCTTCGGACGGTAACATCCGGATCGCTTTCACAAAAAGCTGTTAAATATTTTTCCATTTCGCCCGCAACGGACTTAGGCTTTTCTCTTGCCGCCGTACGAAAATATTGCGCGTAATCAGTCATAATTTTATCTCCTCTTTTTGGCATAATACATATATCCATGTTTTGCCGCAAATTTGAGGAGTCATAAGAATAAAATGAAAGACCTGCGGCCTTTACACGCTTTCAGGGGTGGGCCATATTAAGGCAGGTTTTTGCACCCCTATCAGGACGTTCCATTATGGCCCAGATCAAAGTCCCCGCGCTTGGCGAATCCGTTACCGAGGCGACCGTCGCCAAATGGCTGAAAAAAGAAGGCGATTCGGTGAAGGCCGACGAGCCGGTGGTCGAGCTGGAGACTGACAAGGTGACGCTGGAAGTCAACGCGCCGTCCGCGGGCGTCATTTCCCGTATTACGATCCCTTCGGGCGGCACGGTCAGCGTCGGGGCGATCCTCGGCGAGATCGGCGAGGGCAAGGCCTCGAACGACACCAAATCCCAGCCCGCGCCGCAGGAAGCCAAAAAAGAGCCGCCGAAGGCCGCTATCGCCAGCGGGGCCGCGAAAGTCGCGCCTCCGGACGACCAGAAGCTGGCCCCCGCCGTGCGCAAGATGGTGGACGACCATAACCTGAAACCCGACGCCATCGCTGCCAGCGGCAAGGGCGGGCGGCTGACCAAGGAAGACGTGGTCAATTTCCTCGATAACCAGGGCGGCAAGGCGGCGGAAACGCCCGCGCATGAAGCCGTGCCGCCGGTGAAAAGCGCACCGCGCGAGACCGGACCGCGCGAAGAACGGGTGAAGATGACCCGCCTGCGCCAGAGCATTGCCCGGCGCCTCAAAGAGGCGCAGAACACTGCCGCCATGCTTACCACCTTCAACGAGGTGGATATGGGCGCGGTGATGGAGCTGCGCAACGCGTATAAGGACAATTTCGAGAAGAAGCACGGCGTGAAGCTGGGCTTCATGTCGTTCTTCGTCCGCGCCGCCGTCCAGGCGCTGAAAGAATTCCCGGCGGTGAACGCCGAGATCGCGGGCGACGAGATCATCTACAAGAATTTCTACGATATCGGTGTCGCCGTCTCCACGCCCCAAGGCCTGATCGTGCCCGTGGTGCGCGACTGCGAGAACAAATCGATGGCGGCGATCGAGAAGGAGATCATGGAGCTGGGCGGGAAGGCCCGCGACGGCAAGCTTGGCCTGCAGGATTTGCAGGGCGGCACGTTCACCATCACCAATGGCGGCGTGTTCGGCTCGCTGATGTCCACCCCGATCCTCAACACCCCGCAATCCGGCATCCTCGGCATGCACAAGATCCAGCAGCGCCCGATGGTGATGAAGGACGGCAAGATCGAGGCGCGGCCGATGATGTACATCGCCATGTCCTACGACCACCGCATCATCGACGGGCGCGAGGCGGTCGGCTTCGTGGTGCGCGTGAAGGAAGCGATCGAGGACCCGCAGAGACTGCTGCTGGATATCTGATCTCAGGGCATGGCGCAGGCTATTTCTTTTGCAAGCCATAGCGCTTCGCCAGAGGTCGCGTTCCGCCGGGTATCGTCATTCAAATAGGCGTAAAGGCCGTGTGCCGTTAAATGCTCGGGGTCTACTTTAGCGTTTAAAGCTCTTTGCTCGGCGATCGATACCAGTATCCTCTCCGACGCCTGTCCGAATTCAGCTTCTGCCGCGGCAAAACTGAAGATGTCGCAAACCGTTTCGCTATGTTTTCCCTTGTTACCTTCCCGGTTCAAAAGGATATGGGCCAGTTCATGCGCGCCTGCAACGTAATCAAGAATGGCATGACTCGTCGCCGTTTCTTCGATGGTAGTGGACCGGCCGTTTAAACAGCCCAGCTTTTTATCCGCAGGCGTGCCGGAATACCATTGCGTGATATAAAAGGCGTCAGAGGCAATCATGGGTGCCGGTTCGAACAATCCCATGCCGCCATCGGCGCTGGGGGAAAAAATAACACAGGCTGAAGGCGAAAAGCTTAGAGCGCCCTGCAAAAACGTCAGCTTGGCGACAGCTCCTGAGAAAATCAGGCCGCTGTGAAAGAGATTATCCAGATGATAACTTCGCGTTCCGTCGGTGAGATCAAGCTGCTCTCGACAGTCCTTTTCAACCCGATCGCCATATTCGTGGATGATTTTATAATCCGAAGAGTTATTCCAATCCACAAATGGGGGATCGAATGTACGGAACGCGACGGCACCGGCCAGCGCCGGGAAATCGGGTATTACATAGTCCATTAGAACCGAGCGATATTCTGCGGTCAGCATAGCGGTGTCCCTTGTATAAAATCCGATAAAGTTTATTTATGTTATGTAAAAATATTTGGCAAGTAATTTTATTTTTAATGTTCTGCTTCGGGACAATGTCAGCGCTTCGATCTTTCCATCACGTCGGTTTTCTTTCCGGGAGAGGCGAATACGTCAGCACTTTTGAATCCGACAGCATTTTCAGGGCGTCTATAGATCCCGGATCCCGGGCTTTTTCGGCGTCGCCCAGATGGAACGTCGTCATGCCGGCCCCGACCAGATTCACCATCTCGCGCGCGGTCGGGACCTGGCTGCTGTAGACCAGGCCGTCCAACAGTTTCAAACCCCGCCGCGCCGCGTTCATGAGCAGGCGGTTGACGGGTTCCAGCATGAAAGAATATTTGCCCCTGGCCTGGCCCAGTTCTTCTTTGTCCGCTTCGTAGGAAAAACCGATAGCGGGATGGGAAAAAGCGGTAAGGCCGAAGGCGGAGCCGTTTTCCGCGCGGGCGATGGCGGCGGCAAAGCGTCTTTTGGAATGGGATTGACGCCGGACGATCTCGGCGAGACTCGGCCCTTCGAGGCCGGTCTCTATCGTTTCCACTTTCACGGGCCGTTCCTCGCGCGGCGCGTAGCCTTCGGGGACGATCTGGATCGGGGACAGCGTCTCCTCCTTCCGGTTGATCTCATAGACGGCGATGCCTGCCTTCGCCGCGATGCGCAGGGACATCGACAGGAATTCGTTATTTCTTCTTGTCGCGAAATCCTTGGCGAAGCCTTTATGGTCGATAGTGATCGTCCTGATCCCGGCCTCGGCCATGTTCTTCGCGCAGTTGGGGCAGAAGGGGTCGGTCACGAACAGGGACGCGCCGTCGGTCTTCGGCGCGGTCAGGATGCAGGCTGTTTCGGCGTGAATGGTGCCGCTGGCGTTGCCGATCCTGGTTTCCGCCCCGAAACAGGTATGGATCCGGTCCGGCCAGTAATTCGTCATGGCGACGCTGTAGGGCAGGCCGTCAGGGCCTGTGCCTGACAGAGCCGCCGCGATCTTGTTCACGGGATGGGGGCTGCCGTTCACAATATCGACGGCCTGCTGCATCAGGGCAAAGGGGGAAAGGCTGCCTGTCATCGAGGCTTTCCAATCGACAGATTAAAACCGCTTTATATAAACATGAAAGCCGGGCCGGGCCAAACGGTCATCTGGCGAAGGACGGCAAAAGCTTTCCGCCGTCCGGCGCACAAGTCTGTAGAATTCCGGCGGACGTGAGAAGGCGCCAGGCATCCAGGCGTCCCGCGTCAGCGACGGTATGCGTCTGGCCGATGGCCAGAGTCTGCAGTCCCGCGCCGAGGATATGAACCTGTTCCCGCGCAGTGGGGATCTGCGACGTATAAAGGAGTCCGTCCCTGATCGTGAGCCCGTATCGTCCCGCGTTCATCAGCAAACGGTCGAGCGGGTTGAGGGTTAGGGAATACCGGCTCTGTGAAGGCGTGACGATCCCCGTCGCGCTGTTAAAGACATAGGCCATCGACGGCTGGGCCGTGGCGACCATGCCGAAGCGTTCGCCCGAGGCGTCATGGGCGATAGCCACCGCAAAAGACGATTTCTTTCCGCTGGTTCGTGCCACCAGCATATGCAACGCCTCATGGTCGGTGCGCGTCCCGAGCGGTTCGATGGCGACAGGGAAATCTTCGAGCGCCTGCGGGCGGAGGGCCCCTTCAATGACAGGAGTCAACGAGCCCTGAAGCCTATCGATGCTGTAGACCCTGATGCCTGCCTGGCGGAAAACCGGAAGCGACAGGTTATTGAAATCTTCCCTGCGCCGGCTGGCCCATTCGCCCTGAAAACCATCGCTGTCGATCGAAACGCTGGTAACGCCGCTTTCGGCCGCCAGCATGGCGCAGTTAGGGCAGAGCGGATCGGTGACATAAAGGTCGGCGCCGCTGGTGATCGGCGCAGCAAGGATGACGGCGGTTTCGGCATGAACCGTATTGCTGGTATCGCCGATACGGACGGATGGCCCCAGCGCGGCGCTGATCGGTGCAGGTGTATGATTGGCGCGGGCGATCAGATAGGGCTGGCCCTGGATATCGTGGCCAGCCAGCGCCGCTCCGATTTTATTGACGGGATGGTCGCTGCCCTGAGCGGCCTCCACGGCTTTTTGCATGGCTTCAAACGGGGAGAAGGGCATCTGGCTGTTCTTGTTCCTGTAACAAGATTTTCTTATCATATAACGCTTTGCCAATACTATAAATTATTACGAAAAAGCTTGAAAGCATATCGTAAAATAATTTAAACCAATGTTTGCTCTCATTATTTCAAGATTGAAACCATGCGGATAGAAGAACAAACGGAACTGGGCTACGACGATGTATTGATCAAGCCTGCAGATAGGCTGACTCCGTTAAGCAGCCGTGCCGATGTCGACCTGAATTTCCCGCATACGTTCAAATGGGGTGGAAAATATCATGGGTTTCCTATCATCGTCGCCAATATGGACGGTGTCGGAACCATGGATATGGCCAACGCTTTTCATAAAGCAGGCCACGGTGCGACGGTCGCGCTTCGCAAGCATTATGCTCTCGGCGAACTGACCCGTTTTTTCAAAACGCCTGCTGCCGGTTCGGCCTGGTATACGATGGGCATCAGGCCCGATGACGTCGAAAAGTTCGAGGCTTTCGTCAGGTTGAGGAACAACCGCAGCCCTCTGCGTATATGCATGGACGTTCCCCATGGCGGGCTGCAGACTTTCGCCGATTGCGTCGCGCAGGTAAGAGAAAAGCTGCCAAAGGCTGTCATCATGGCTGGCAATGTCGCCACGCCGGAATTGACCAGAACTCTTATCCGTGTCGGGGCGGATATTGCTAAAATCGGCATTGGCCCCGGCGCCGGGTGCGAAACGCGAAATGTCACCGGTATCGGCAGGCCGCAATTCGCCGCCGTGGTCGATTGCGCCGAGGCGGCGACTCGAGAAGGCGGAATCATCTGTGCCGACGGCGGCTGCAAGACGACGGGCGATATTGCCAAGGCCTTTGCGGCGGGTGCCGGTTTCGTCATGCTTGGGACGATGTTTGCGGGGCATGACGAAGGAGAAACCGAAATCCAGACTGACCCTGCGACCGGACAAAGATATGTTGAATTTTACGGTATGAGCAGCCAGAGGGCGATGGAGCAGCACGCCGGCGGCATGGCGTCGTATAAGGCCAGCGAGGGCAACGTTACACGGCGCCCCTACAAGGGACCCGTTGAAACGACAATGCAGGGTGTCATGGGGGCGTTGCGTTCGACCTGCACGTATGTCGGTGCGCCTACATTGCCCGAATTGCATGAAAACGCCGTCTTCGTTCAGGTCCATGCGATTAAATAGGATGCAAGGCCGCATAATCGGCCTTGTCGAATCCGGCGCTTTCTTCTAGCTTTCGTACAGGAATGCGCTGGGCGTTCCCCCTGTTACAGAAAGTGACGAGCCATGCCTGAACAATCCTATGACGTCATCGTGATCGGCGCCGGCCCCGGCGGGTATGTGTGCGCCATACGTTGCGCGCAGCTGGGGCTGAAGACCGCCTGCGTGGAAAAACGCGGGACGCTGGGTGGGACGTGCCTGAACGTCGGCTGCATCCCATCGAAGGCGCTGCTGAGCGCCTCGGAGAAGTTCGAGCAGGCGGGTCACCAGTTCGCGTCGATGGGAATCAACGTCGGCACGCCGAAGCTGGACCTGAAGACCATGATGAAGTTCAAGGATTCGGTGGTCGAGGCGAACACCAAGGGCATTGAGTTCCTGTTCAAGAAAAACAAGATCGACTGGCTGAAAGGCGAGGCCTCCATTCCCGCCGCCGGAAAGGTCAATGTCGGCGGGCAGGATTATGCGGCCAAGCATATCGTCATCGCCACGGGGTCGGATGTGGCCGGCCTGCCGGGGATCGCCATCGACGAGAAACGCATCGTGTCCTCGACCGGCGCGCTGACGCTGGAGTCGGTGCCGAAAAACCTGGTCGTCATCGGCGGCGGGGTAATCGGCCTGGAAATGGGCGCGGTGTGGGGCCGCCTCGGCGCGAAGGTGACGGTGGTGGAATATCTCGACCGCATCCTGCCGGGCATGGATCTGGAACTCTCCGCGTCGATGTTGAAAATCCTGAAAAAACAGGGCATGGAGTTCAAGCTCGGCACCAAGGTCTCGGAAGCGAAGGCCGGAAAATCCGGCGTACAGCTGAAGCTGCAGCCTGCGGCGGGCGGCGCCGACGAAATGCTTGACGCCGATATCGTGCTGGTGGCCGTGGGGCGCAAGGCCTATACGGGCAGTCTCGGCCTCGACAAGGCGGGCGTGGCGACGGACGAGCGCGGGCGCGTCAAGGTGGATCATCATTTCCAGACGAACGTGAAGGGCGTCTATGCCATCGGCGACGTGATCGCCGGGCCGATGCTGGCGCACAAGGCCGAGGACGAGGGTATGATCCTGGCCGAGATGCTGGCCGGGCAATCGGGCCATATCGATTACGATTACATTCCGGGCGTGGTCTATACGTCGCCTGAAGTCGCCGCGGTGGGCAAGACGGAAGAACAGCTGAAAGACTCAGGCGTGCAGTATAAGGCGGGCAAGTTCCCCTTCACCGCCAACGGCCGCGCCCGCGCGATGGGCATGACGGACGGATTCGTGAAGATCCTGGCCGACGCGCACACGGATCGCGTGCTGGGCGTGCACATCGTCGGGCCGGAGGCGGGGACGCTGATCGCCGAGGCCGTGCTGGCCATGGAATTCGGCGCGTCTTCAGAAGACATTGCCCGCACCTGCCACGCCCACCCGACGCTGGAAGAAGCAGTCAAGGAAGCGGCGCTGGCCGTGCACGGGCGGCCCGTGCATATGTGACAATCGTCTGAAAGCTTCAATTTATTCAGATGGAATGGACCAGCGTGAGGTGGACGCCGCGCCTTGGCATGGCGAACCCGCCGGGGCGCGGTTCGATATGGATCTGGGGCCGCGCCACGAAAGACGTCCAGCTGGTTACGGCATGAAAAGAGGCCGGCATCTGACGGTTGAATTCTTTACGCAGGTCGAGAGCCAGGAAAAGCCAGGACGCATCCTGCCCCTGCATGCTGCGGCAATCGTCATGCACGGTCCAGGGGTCTTCGGCGGGACCGACCCCGTAATAGGTGGCATGTGTGGCCGACCGGTTGAGAAAACCGAGCATGTAGCGGTCGTTCTGGGCCCTGAAGCCGTCGAAGACGTCTTCGATCATCCGGATGAACGGTGTTTTTCCTGCCATCGTCCATCGTTATCAAACGCGGCGGCATTCTGTCAAAAAGTTAATCGGTGCCGCGTGCCCGCGGATGTGCCTGATGATAGATGTCGAGCAGCTCGCTGGCATTGACGTCGGTGTAACGCTGGGTCGTCGACAGCGAGGCATGGCCGAGCAGTTCCTGGATCTCGCGTAAATTCGCGCCGTTCTGAAGCAGATGGGTGGCGAAGCTGTGGCGAAGGGCGTGGGGCGTCGCGGTTTCCGGCAGGCCGAGTTCGGCGCGCATGGCGCGCATCGATTTCTGGGCCAGCTGCTGGCGCAGGCGCTTGCCCTGCGCGCCGAGAAACATTGCGCGCGCGGGGTCTTCGGGATAGGGGCAGGCGCGCCGGTAGGCGTCGAGCGTATCGACGACGACGCTCAGGACCGGCACCTGGCGTTCCTTGCGGCCCTTGCCGAGGACGCGCAGGAACCCGTCGCGCGGCGCGTCGCGCACATTGAGCGACAACGCCTCGTCGATGCGCAGGCCGCATCCATACAGCATGGTCAGCAAAGCGCGGTCGCGTTTTTTCGTCCAGGCTTCGCCGACGGCGCTCGCATCCAGCACGGCAAAAGCCTGCTTTTCGAACAGCGGCCTTGGCAGCTTGCGCGGCTTTTTGGGCGTGCGGACGGTTTTCAGGGCGGCGTTGTGCAGCAGGCCTTCGCGGTCCATCCACTGATAGAGATTTTTGATGCCGGACAGCGCGCGGGCGCGGCTGGCGGCGCTGGCCCCGTCAATGGCCTGGCGCGACATCCAGGCGCGGAAATCGCGTAAATTGGTATCGGCGAGGTCCTTCAGCGCGGGCGGGCGGGCGTGATGATCGCAGAGAAAAGAGACGAAGCGGGCGACGTCGCCCGAATAAGCGCGCAGCGTATGAGGCGAGACGTTTTTTTCGACTTTGAGCCAACGGGTCCAGTTGACAAGGGCATCGGCCAGGTCGGGAGCGCACTGGCCGTAAAAAGACGATTTCATTCCTCGTGGCTGCCGATATCCAGCCATATATGCATCATCCGCGCGACGGCCTGGCAGAGAAAGGAGACAAGTTCGGTCGCCTGGCCAGGGTGGAACAGGCTGGGATCCCGGCTGCCGAAGGCGAGGAGGGCCGCAGGGGCGTCGGCGGCAAGGTCGAGCCGCACCAGCGCCTGGGATTTCACCAGGCGCGCGCCGCCGCCGTATATTTCCTCAAGACCCGAAATGCCGGCCTCCAGCAGGATGGCCTGGCCGTCGGTCAGCTGCGCCACCCGGCCGGGGGGCAGGGCGCGAACGCCGGAAAAGGTAATCTGCGGTATAACCGCGCCCGAAGTCTCGACCGCAAGACTGATGATATCGACGTCGAGCAGTGCTGCGAAATCCATCGTGATGGTGCGGATGAAATCCTCGAAGGTGCGGGCTTCGAGCAGCAGCAGGACGGCGCGATGCACCCGGGCCTGGCTGTTCATGTTGGCGCGGCTGTTCTCGACGATCTCGCGGGTCGATTCCAGGACTTCGTCACGGTCGGCCTTCAGGCGCTGGACCATGTAAAACTGGAAATCGGCGACGCCCTTGCCCGCTTTCTGTTTCGGCGGAGCCATCGCGTCCAGAACCTCAGGATACTTCTGAAAGAAATCAGGATGGTTTTTCAACCAGGCGGTAATGTCTTCAGGTGAGAAGGACGGCGTTTTTTTCTGGGTCATGGCGTCCGGCATCGGAAACTCCGGTTGAAAGGAACTCCGATGATTCTAGCCTAAAGCGGGGATCTTGTCAGCTTTGCCGTTGCCATGGACAGCGTCATGGCGGGCCCGAAGGTAGCGCGCATAATCCTGGGGCGTTTGATGACGATTAATGACGCGATGGCCTTCCGGAGTCGTAATGATGGCGATGGGTGGAATAGGACGTCCCGGGGGCATAAGATATTCAACCGTCCAGCCGGCTTCCTTGAGATTTTGCATGGCGGCCTTGCTTGGCGGCACAAAAGCGTGTGCATCCGCCGCGCGGGCAGCGTTTTTGAATATTTCCATGGCTGTAGCGATAATGCTCATGGCGACAGGCTTTAGCACTGAAAAATAAGCCAATGCAACAAATTTACAGGATGCTCTGACCGGTTTTCTTCCAGTCCTCGACGAAGGTCGCCAGCCCTTTATCGGTCAGGGGATGATTGTACAGCTGGCGGATGACGGCGGGCGGGCAGGTCATGACATGCGCGCCCATCTTCGCCGATTCGACGATATGGACGGGATGCCGGACCGAGGCGACCAGCACTTCAGTGGTCCAGTCGGGATAGTTGCCATAGATGTCGACGATATCGGCGATCAGCTGCATCCCGTCCTGGGCCAGGTCGTCAAGGCGGCCCACGAAAGGAGAGATAAAGGCCGCGCCAGCCTTGGCGGCAAGGATCGCCTGGGCGGCGGAAAAGCACAGAGTGACATTCACCATGGTGCCGTTGTCGGACAGGACTTTGCAGGCCTTAAGTCCGGCCGGGGTCAGCGGCACCTTGACCGCGACGTTCTTGGCGATTTTCGCCAGTTTCTGGCCTTCTTTCAGCATAGTCTCGTAATCCGTGGCGGCGACTTCGGCGCTGACGGGGCCGGAAACCACGCTGCAGATTTCCTCGATCAAAGGGATGAAAGGCTTGCCCGCCTTGGCGATCAGGGAGGGGTTGGTCGTTACCCCGTCGAGCAGGCCTGTCGAGGCCAGGTCGCGGATTTCGGCGATGTCGCCAGTGTCGACGAAGAACTTCATAATGCGGGCTCCCTCTAATGATATCGCGTTGTTTTACCCCGATGCCGGGCAATGTGCAACAGGACTGCACGCCAGGCGGCGCCTGTGCTAGGTTCCGGTATGACCCAATCCCAACTGTTCGAACAGGCGGAAAACGCCGCGCCGGCAGGAACCGTAAGCGTGCTCGTCGCCGCGCCCGTGGATCGCGCTTATAGCTACAGCCTCGCGCCGGGCATGATAGCGATGCCAGGCGATATCGTCATGGTGCCGCTCGGCAGCCGCAGCATGCCGGGCGTAGTCTGGAACGATGAAGGAGAAGACACAAAAGGCAGAAAGCTGAAGGCGGTCGCTTCCCTTTGCAACATTCCGCCCATGCCGGATGTACAGCGCCGGTTTATCGACTGGGTGGCGCAGTATACGATGTCCCCCCGGGGGTTCGTCCTGAAAATGGCCCTGAGCGTGCCGGGGGCGCTGGAAGAAGGGGATGCGGTCAAGGCATACGTCCTTTCTTCCTCTCGCACAAAGGGGAACGGGCAAGGCGCTGCCCGTCTTTCGCCGTCGCGGCGGAAGGTGCTTGAGATCCTGGAGGACGGCAGGCCGCGCAGGATACAGGACCTGGCCAATCTTTCCGGCGGCAGCGCCGCTGTTATCAGGAAAATGGCGTCGAGCGGCCTGATCGATACGGTTTCCGTGCGGGAAGGCGCGCCCTGTTCTTCGCCGGATTTCGCCCGTTCAGGGCCGTCTCTTTCGTCCGCGCAGGACGCGGCGGCGGCTCATTTGCGGGCGGCGGTGCGCGCGGGCGGCTATCACGCCGCGCTGCTGGACGGCGTCACGGGAGCGGGAAAGACGGAAGTTTATTTCGAGGCCATGGCGGAGGCGTTGAGGCAGGGAAGGCAGGCACTGCTGCTGCTGCCTGAGATCGCGCTGTCCAATGCATTCATGGAACGGTTCGAGCAGCGGTTCGGATGCCGGCCCGCGCTGTGGCATTCGGCACTGACGCCCGCGCAGCGTCGCAAAACGTGGCGAGGCGTGGCGGAGGGGCGGACGAAAGTGATCGTGGGCGCGCGGTCGGCGCTGTTCCTGCCCTTTGCCGATCTCGGCTTCATCGTCGTCGACGAGGAGCACGATCCGGCCTACAAGCAGGAAGACAACGTCATTTATAACGCCCGCGACATGGCGGTGGTGCGGGCGCATCTTGGCAAAATCCCTATCCTGCTTGTCTCGGCGACGCCGTCGCTGGAAACGATCGCGAATGCGTGGGCGGGGCGGTACGCGCACCTGCACCTGCCCGACCGCCATGGCGGCGCGACCTTGCCCGACATCCATATTATCGACATGAAGGCGGACAAGCCGGAGCGTCAGCATTTCATCGCGCCGACCCTGCACAAAGCGCTGGAGGAGACGATGGCGGCGGGGCAGCAGAGCCTGTTGTTCCTGAACCGGCGCGGTTATGCGCCGCTGACGCTGTGCCGGACCTGCGGGCACCGGATGGATTGCCCCCGCTGCACATCGTGGCTGGTGGAGCATAAGAAATCCAGACGGCTGCAATGCCATCATTGCGGTTATGGCGTGCCGATGCCGAAAACCTGCCCGTCATGCGGCGACGGCAATCTGGCAGCCTGCGGGCCGGGCGTGGAACGCATGCTGGAAGAAGTGAAAGAATCGTTCCCCGAAGCCCGCACCATCGTGCTGGCCAGCGACACGGCGGAGAGCCAGGAAGAATTGCGCGCCATTTTGCAGGATATCCGCGACCATAAATACGATATCGTCATCGGCACGCAGATCATCGCGAAAGGGCACCATTTTCCGAAGCTGACGCTGGTAGGGGTGATCGACGCCGATATCGGGTTGAAGGGCGGCGACCTGCGCGCGGCGGAGCGGACCTACCAGCTGCTGCACCAGGTGGCGGGAAGGGCAGGGCGGGAGCAGCTCAAGGGCAGGGTTTATCTGCAGACATTCTATCCCGGCAATAAGGTGATGCAGGCCATGGCAGGACATGAGCGCGATGCCTTTCTCGACGCTGAAGCCCATGAACGGGAAGTAGCGCACATGCCTCCGTACAGCCGCCTGGCGGCGATCATCGTCGCCGGAAAAGACGAAAAGCAGGTGACGGACGTGGCCAGCACGTTCGGCAGGCATGCGCCGCAGGGGCAGGGAATCCAGACATTCGGCCCGGCGGAGGCGCCGCTGTACCGGCTGCGGGGCCTGTACCGCCGGCGCTTGCTGGTGAGGGCGGACAAGGAATTGAACATCCAGAAGGCGCTTGAAGAATGGACGGGCGCGATAAAAATACCGTCGACCGTAAGGGTCTATATCGATATAGACCCGCAGGGGTTTTTGTGAGGCGTCACGGCAGCTTCACGGGCTTGTCGAACAGGGACGTGTTTCTGTCATCCGTATAGATGGTGTCATCCCTGTCGGCGCCAGGATAGTAAAAATAGCTGTAAATCACATTGGCATACGGGTTGTTCCACACATTGTTGCGGGACAGGACCTGGCGGTTGAGGTTGGGAAAGACCGTTCGCAGCGTATTGTCGAGGCGGCGGGAGAACAAGTCGGAAAAGACAGGCGAGACGATGTAGTTCGCGGCAAACACGCCGCCGGGCTTCAGGACGGATTTCACCTGCCCGTAAAACTCTCTCGTCACCAGATGCTCCGGGGCGAGCGAAAGACCGTTAAAGGCGTCCAGAATGACTACATCGTATTTTTCATGAGTGGTGCTGAGAAAAGAGCGGGCCTCGACAGGCTTATAGGTCTTGTTCGGGGACAAAGGATGTTTGAGAAAATATTTTTCAGCCAGGCCTTTAAGGCCGGGATCGAGATCGACGAACGTATAGGTGTTTTCCGCGTCATGTTCGCCGATGGTAAAGCCGCCCGCGCCGATGACGAGGACGTTCTTGTCCGCAAGCGAGGGGGCATTGATGAAGATCTGTTGCATATAATTGATATAGCTGCTGTCTTCCCGCCCGTCGTGGAAGATCATGGAGGACAGGCTGCTGTTTACCCTAAAGCTGAGGCTGGCGCCGAAATCGCTGACCTGGACAACGTTGTAGCGGTTGTTGGCGACGATGTCGTATTGCGCGAGCAGGGCGGAACTGTTCATGGCAAGCGTGAGGATCAAACAGGCCGCAGCTGCCAGGGACCAGACGGAAATCAGCCTGCGGGCCAGCAGAAAAACCATGCAGACCAGGCAGGCTATGCTGATGCTGACCGCATAATGCACGCCAAAATACGTCATCAGGACAAGGGTGCAGAACACAGCGCCCATGAACGAGCCCAGCGTGGACACGAACAGGATGCGGCCCGTCAGGCTTGCGATGCGCGCGCGGGGAAAATAATTGCTCAAGAGCGGAACGGTCTGGCCAAGAAGATAGACCGGCCCGGCGATAAAGAGACCGGTGTAAAGAGCGGCCAGGATAATCCGGTTGTCCCAGCCCAGGAGCATATAGGGGCTTTTGAAAAACCAGGTCATGAAAGGGTAGGAAAGCGCCGGGCCCAGTATCGCCGCCGCTATACACCAGTTGACAAGCAATTTCTGCCGGATGCGACCCAGGGCGTAACGCCCGCCCGTATAATAACCGAGGGCGAGCGGCATGAGCACGGCAGCGATAATGATCGAAACCGTATCCGTGCCCGCGCCGATAAACGGTATCAGGGACCGGATCGCCAGAAGTTCGACCGAGAGGACGACATACCCTTCCAGAAAAACGATCAGCAGGAGAAGAGCGGGTAGGGGCACAGGCTGTCTTTCAATAACTGGCAAGGAAGTCAGGAATGTTTTTCCAGGCGTCTGTTAATGGTTTTGTTTTCCCAATGCTTTTGCCCTTTCTATGAAATAGGCCATGGGGTTCTGTTGTGGTTTATCGAATGAGACACGGTTTTTATTATCTGAATAGACTGTATTACTGGCCTTTGGATCATTACGATAAAAATAGATCAGGTTGCTGGCCGCAACGTCGTTTCTGTCCCAGCCATTGAAATCGCGTGAAATGATCTGCCGGCTAAGATGCGGGAAAACGGCGTGTAAAGTATTGTCGATGTTTTGGCTGAAAGGACCGGCGAAGTTCGGCGAGGCGATAAAATTCGCAATCATGATGCCATCGTCTTTCAGGGAGTTCCGAATCTGTAAAAAAAACTCCCGCGTCGCCAGCTGTTCGGGGAGGGTAAGGTTTCCAAGAAAAGCGTCAAGAAAGATCAAGTCATATTTTTTTTGTTCACGCGCAAGATAGGAACGGATGTCTTCGCCCGCGAATTTTTTATTGGGGCTTAGTTTCTGTTTCAGAAAATAGTTTTCTGCTGTTTCTTTGATGTCTTTATCAATATCGACATAAACATAGTTATTTTTCGTATCGTAAAGACCGAACGTAAAGCCCGCCGCCCCGACTACCAGGATCGATTTTGGAGGCGTGTCATCCATCAATGTGGGGTCGATGTAATGCTGCTCAACGTATTCGACATAAGGATGGCTTTCACCTTCCGGCCCGATCAGAGAGGAGTCGTTGTTGTTCTGGATCATATGGCGGCCCTTCATGTCCTCCATAATGCCAGTTGTGTTGTAAGCATTGTTTTCAACGATATGAAGGGGGCGCAGCACGAAGGCGGAGTTTAAAAACAAGGCTACGGCAACCAGGCCGGACATGAAGATCGTCTGGTCGCAAAGCCGCCTTTTGCTAAGCATGAGGACTAGTAATAAAAGCAGGATAAAAACGACGACGACGGTATTGTTAACTCCAACCCACGCCATCAGAACGAGCGAGGAAACGATGGCTCCCAGGAACGATCCGATTGTGGAGCAGAAAAGCATTTTTCCGGTAATCTGTGACAATTTTTGACGAGAGAAGAAATTGCTTACCAACGGGACCGTCTGACCAAGAAGAAAAACAGGCGTGACAATGAAAACCAGTGCGTAAAGGGCTGTCATAAGGAGCCGGTTGCCAAACCCCTCCTGTATCAGAGTCATGAAAAACACCTGCATCGTAAAATATGACAGGCCAGGGAGGAGTATCGTCGAGGCGATGAGAATATTGGCGACAAGCTTGCGACGCACGGTAATGAGGCGTCCATTACGTTTTCCCGGCTTGTAAAGACCGCCTGCATAATAGCCGACAGCAAGAGGCATCAGTACGGCGGCAATAATGATAGAGACGATGTCGGTGCCGCTGCCAACATAGGGAATGATCTGGCGGATAGCCAGAATTTCAGTCGCAAGGACGACATAGCCTTCTATAACGATAACGACGAAAAGAAGAAAAATTTTGTTCATGCATACATCGCTTGTTGAATGCTTGATTGTATCCATGGAACAGGGTGGCAGCAAGCCACAACATCCTGTCGAGACCAAGGCACGGCAGTGCTTAAGCGGCATCAACAGTTTTTATTATGACCAGTGTGCAGGATAATGATATAAAAAGATTGGATTAAATTAAAAGTGTTTATTTATGCCCCTTACACGCCGCCTGCCCCGTGATGTCACAAGCTATGATCTGCTGAAAACGCTGGCAGTCATTTTTATGATCATTGACCACGTGGGCTATTATTTTTACGGAGAGGAAAACGCCTATCGCATCGTGGGCAGAGGATGTGCGTTCATCCTGTTTTTCCTGATAGGCTATGCGCGGACGCGTGAACTGCAGACGCGGCTATGGATCGGCTTTTTCATTCTGGAAGCTGGGCATTTTACGGCTGGCCTTCCTATTTTTCCTGTCAATATCCTGATCTCTTTCCTACTGATCCGTTTTACCATCGATAAACTGATGGGGCATGTAATCGCAAAGCCAGCTATATTCTGGGCGGTCAATCTGGGGCTTTTGCTTTTTGCCCTTCCAAGTCTTCTGGTGGTCGATTACGGGACTGAGGGGATGTCCATCGCCATGCTGGGGTGGATCATCAGGCAGCATCAAAGCGGCAATCCCCTGGCAACGCAGGATAAGGCTTACGCGCAAGGGCTCTGCGCCGCCATTAATTACATATTCTGGGAAACGGTAAGTTTTGGTTTCAATCAGGGGGAAATGGTGGTGCTGTCGCTCCTGATTATCCCGATTCTGTTTATGCTGATGTTTTTCCGTCCTGCTGCTTTTCCAGTGTTTGATGCCGGAATTCTTGCTCCCCTCAAGGGTGCGCTGCAGTTCTGTGGTCGCTGGACACTGGAGATTTATGTCATCCATATTCTGGTGTTTCAGACTTTGGCTTCCTATATTGATCCAGAGCGTTTTCCGCCCTTTCGTCTGATATGGATGCAGATATAATTTCATAAGCAAACGGGCGCAAAAGCCATACAGAGGCCTTGCGTTTCCCCGTATTCCTATGGTACACCGACGCCACATGAAACGCGCAGCGACCCTTATGGAGAAGACGTGACGGCTGTATCCACCCAGTCAGGCCTTGCAGCCTCCCGCTATGCCGCGGCCCTTCTGGATATGGCGCAAAAGGACGGCGTTGACGCCAAGATCGAAAAAGACATGGAAGACCTGGCCGCGATGATGGCGTCTTCTGCCGATCTGAGGGCGCTGACCGCAAACCCGCTGTTCGATCGCGAAGCCCAGAAAAACGCCGTCGCGGTGCTGGCCGAAAAAGCCGGATTTCAAAGACTGACCGTTAACTTCCTGGGCGTGCTGGCTTCCAACCGCCGCCTGGCCTTGCTTGACGGCGTCATTAGGGCGTTCAGGACCGAGGCCGCGCGCCGCCGGGGCGAACGCACCGCAAAGGTTCAGACGGCGTATGCCCTGACCTCCCAACAGACCGAGGCTTTGCAGGCGCAGCTGGGCAAGGCGATGGGATCGCATGTCACGCTGGACGTTGAAGTGAACAAAGATCTGCTGGGCGGCATGGTCGTCACGGTCGGATCGAAACAGATCGACAGTTCGGTGAGAAACAAGCTCGACCGCCTCAGGCGCGCCATGGGCGCCGGAAAAGCGGCTTAGGTTTTATAAAGAAAAGCAACATAAGAGGAATTGAGTATGGAAATCCGTGCGGCAGAAATTTCCGAAATCCTGAAAAAACAGATCGCCGAGTTCGGCGCGCAGGCCGATGTGTCCGAAATCGGGCAGGTCCTTTCGGTCGGCGACGGCGTGGCGCGCATTTATGGCCTGGATCAGGTTCGCGCCGGCGAGATGGTGGAGTTTCCCGGCGGCATCAAGGGCATGGCCCTTAACTTGGAAGCCGACAATGTCGGCGTGGTTATTTTCGGCGACGACCGCGACATCAAGGAAGGCGATATCGTCAAGCGGACAGGCGAGATCGTACAGGTGCCTACAGGTCGTGGCATGCTGGGGCGCGTGGTGGACGCGCTGGGCAACCCGATCGACGGCAAGGGCCCGATTCAGTCCCCCGAATTCCGCCGGGTCGAAGTCAAGGCGCCGGGCATCATTCCGCGTAAATCGGTGCACGAGCCGATGCAGACCGGCATCAAGGCGCTTGACGCGCTGGTGCCCGTCGGGCGCGGCCAGCGGGAGTTGATCATCGGCGACCGCCAGACCGGCAAGACCGCCGTCGCCATCGACGCAATCATCAACCAGAAGAATTTCAACGGTTCGAAGAACGAAAAAGAGCATCTGTACTGCATCTACGTCGCCATCGGTCAGAAACGTTCGACCGTCGCGCAGCTGGTCAAGGAATTGGAAGAACAGGGCGCGATGGAATATTCCGTCGTCGTCGCCGCCACGGCCTCCGAACCCGCGCCCATGCAGTTCCTGGCGCCCTATACGGGCTGCGCCATCGGCGAGTGGTTCCGCGACAACGGGCTGCATGCGCTGGCGGTCTATGACGATCTGTCGAAACAGGCCGTCGCCTATCGCCAGATGTCGCTGCTGCTGCGCCGCCCGCCGGGCCGCGAAGCCTATCCAGGCGACGTATTCTATATCCATTCGCGCCTGCTGGAACGCGCGGCGAAGATGAACGACGAACTGGGCGCCGGATCCCTGACCGCCCTGCCGATCATCGAAACCCAGGCTGGTGACGTGTCGGCCTATATCCCGACCAACGTGATTTCGATCACGGACGGCCAGATCTTCCTTGAAACCGGATTGTTCTTCAAGGGCATACGCCCGGCCATCAACGTCGGCCTGTCCGTCTCCCGCGTCGGTTCCGCCGCGCAGATCAAGGCGATGAAACAGGTGGCGGGCAAGATCAAGCTGGAACTCGCCCAGTACCGCGAGATGGAAGCATTCGCGCAGTTCGCCTCCGACCTCGACGCCTCGACCCAGCGCCTGCTGGCCCGCGGCGCGCGCCTGACGCGCCTTCTGACCCAGCCCCAATACTCGCCGCTGGCAGTGGAGGAGCAGGTGATCGTGATCTATGCGGGCACGCGCGGTTTCCTCGATGCCGTGGCTGTCAATGATGTATCGACCTACGAAGCGCGCTTGCTCGAAGAACTGCGCACCGGCGGCAAGGACATACTGAAAACCCTGCGCGAGAAGAAAGCCCTCGACGACGCTCTGGAAGGCCAGATCAACGCCTTCCTGGAGCAGTTCGGCAAAGGGTTCGCGGGTTCGGCGAAGAAAGCGGCGTAATAGAGGAGGCTGCAATGAGCTTGAAAGGAAAATTCCTCTCTTCATCGGTGCCTGGCGTAAACCTCAATAGGTTGTTCGGCGCTAGTCCGGGACCCTTGACAGAGGTTGAGCAGGTTGAAAGGCGCGCCGCGCAAGCAGGGCACCCTTTCAGCCGATTTCAGCATAAGTATTGGGATGGTGTTAACCAAGTGGTTGTCGAAGCCGTTCGGACGCCTGGAAAAATTTTTGTTCACAACATAGCGTTAAATAACAGAACGCTTGGAGAAGTGGTCAGAGATTTATTGCCTAGGGATCAATCGACATCTCTTGCAGAACCGATCCATGCTTCTGCGCGTGGAAATTCGTTGCCTGGATTGAAAAAGGCTTAATTATTAATGCCCAGTTTAAAAGAGTATCGCAACCGCATCGCTTCCGTTAAGTCGACGAGGAAGATTACGTCGGCCATGAAGATGGTGGCTGCGTCGAAGCTGAAGCGGGCGCAGGAGCAGGCGGAGGCCAGCCAGCCTTATGCCTCCGCCATGGCGGGCATGATGGAGCGCGTGGCGGCTGGCGTGGTGGTTGGGCCGAGCAGTCCGCGCCTGCTGATCGGTACCGGCAGGGACCAGGTCCATCTGCTGGTGATCGTCACCTCGGACCGGGGCCTGGCGGGCGGCTTTAATGCGAACGTTATCCGCCGCGCGCGGATCGAGATCAAACGCCTGCAATCCGAAGGCAAGACGGTCAAGATCATCTGCGTCGGCCGGAAAGTGCGGGACGCACTGCGCCGCGAGTACAAGGACGCGCTGGTCGAAAGCTTTATCGGCCTGGGCGGCAAGACGCGGCTTGGTTTCGCGGAGGCCGACCAGGTGTCGCGCCTTGTGCTCGACCTGTTCGAGGCGGGTCAGTTCGACGTCTGCACGCTGATCTACAACGCATTCAAATCGGTGCTGGTCCAGAAGCCGGAAGTGCAGCAGCTGGTGCCGTTCAGCCTGCCGGAAAAATCGTCCAACGATAATGCGAAGGCCGAGCCGGCGAACAAGATCCCGTATAATTTCGAGCCGGAGGAAGATTTGATCCTCGGCGCGCTGCTGCCGCGCAATATCGGCATCCAGATCTACCGCGCGCTGCTCGACAGCGCGGCGGGCGAACAGGCGGCGCGGATGACGGCGATGGACAACGCCACGCGGAACGCCGGCGACCTGATCAAGCGCCTGACCCTGCAATACAACCGCGCGCGCCAGGCGCATATCACTAAGGAACTGATCGAGATCATTTCCGGCGCGGAGGCTGTGTAATGCACCAGAAAGACGCAACAATAATCGTGAAATCCCAGTAAAATCGTTGTCTTGAGACAGATTCAGAAAGAAAAGAAAATGGCGAAAACAGCAAAAACAAAAACCCAGTCCACCGGCACCGTTACCCAGATCCTGGGCGCGGTCATCGACGTGCAGTTCACCGAAGGGAACGTTCCCGCCATTCTGAACGCGCTTCACGCCGAAAACGAAGGCAAGGTGATCGTTCTGGAAGTGGCGCAGCACCTGGGCGAAAACACCGTGCGCTGCATCGCCATGGATACGACGGACGGCATGACGCGCGGGACGCCCGTAACGGATACCGGCGCGCCGATTTCGGTGCCGGTGGGGTCGGGCACGCTGGGCCGCATTCTCGACGTGATCGGCAACCCGATCGACGAGCGCGGCGCCGTTGAATCTAAAGAAAACTGGGCGATCCACCGCGCGGCCCCGGCCTTCGTCGACCAGTCGTCGGAGAAGGAACAGCTGGTCACCGGCATTAAAGTTATCGATCTGCTTTGCCCCTATGCGAAGGGCGGCAAGATCGGCCTGTTCGGCGGCGCGGGCGTCGGCAAGACCGTGACCATCCAGGAACTGATCAACAACATCGCAAAAGCTCATGGCGGCGTGTCCGTCTTTGCGGGCGTAGGCGAGCGGACCCGCGAAGGGAACGATCTGTATCATGAAATGATCGATTCCGGCGTCATCAACCTGGAAGGCGAATCGAAAGTGGCCCTGGTGTTCGGCCAGATGAACGAACCGCCCGGCGCGCGTGCGCGCGTGGCGCTGTCCGGCCTGACCATGGCGGAATATTTCCGCGACGTGGAGGGGCAGGACGTTCTGTTCTTCATGGATAACGTGTTCCGCTTCACCCAGGCGGGCGCCGAAGTCTCGGCGACGCTGGGCCGCATCCCGTCCGCCGTGGGTTACCAGCCGACGCTGGCGACCGACATGGGCGCGCTGCAGGAACGCATCACCTCCACCAACAAAGGCTCGATCACCTCGGTACAGGCCGTTTATGTGCCCGCCGACGACCTGACCGATCCGGCCCCGGCTACGACCTTCGCGCACCTGGATGCGACGACGGTTCTGTCGCGGCAGATTTCGGAACTCGGGATTTATCCGGCCGTCGATCCGCTCGACTCGACCTCGCGCATTCTCGACCCGCGCGTGGTGGGCGACGAGCATTACAAATGCGCGGCGGACGTTCAGAAAACGCTGCAAACCTACAAGTCTCTGCAGGACATCATCGCCATCCTCGGCATGGACGAACTGTCGGAGGAAGACAAGCTGGTCGTGGCCCGCGCCCGGAAAATCCAGCGCTTCCTGTCCCAGCCGTTCCACGTGGCCGAAGTCTTCACGGGTTCGCCCGGCAAGTTCGTGCAGCTGGAAGACACGATCAAGGGCTTCCGCGCCATCGTCGACGGCAAATACGACCACCTGCCCGAAGCGGCCTTCTACATGGTGGGTACGATCGAGGAAGCGGAAGCCAAGGCACGCAAACTGGCTGAGGCGGCTTGATAATGGCTGAACTTCATTCCGCTCAAACCTTCAACTTCGAACTCGTTTCGCCTGAGCGCCGGCTGGTTTCTGAGGTCGTGCGGATGGTGACCATTCCTGGCGAAGAGGGGGATTTCGGCGTACTGGCGGGGCATATGCCGCTGATCGCCTCGATCCGGCCCGGCGTCGTCGAGGTGATCGCGGCGAACGATTCTGCGCCGCGCCGCATCTTTATCGCGGGCGGTTTCGCGGACGTGAACGCTACCAGCTGCACCGTTCTGGCCGAAGAGGCCATCAGCGTTTCCGACCTGAATCAGGCGGATCTGGAGCAGATGGTGCGCAATCTGCAGGAAGACATGGGACTGGCGAAAGACGATCTGGAGCGTGCGCGCGTCAGCCGCCGCCTGACTCTCGCCCGCGCCAAGCTGCAGGCCGTGTCCGGACATATTTCCGTTTAATTTTCTAAAATTGAATCCTTCGGTAATCCTTCGGTAAGGAAGCGCTAACCTGACCTTAAGCGCTTTATATCTATACTGAAGGGATACCAGGGAGTTTAACGATGGGATTTGTCACCTGCATCACGTTCAGGGCGGCGGACGGCAAACTGCCGGGCGACGTGAGCCGCAACTGGGACCGTATCGAGGCCCAGGTGCCGCTGGCGCTGACGCGGGGCGTGACATTCGATCCGCATGACGCGGCTGTCTACATCATCGGGCTGGAAAACGACGTCGACGCGGATACGGTGGACGTTATATTGTCCGGGCTGTCCGGGCTTACCGACGCCCGTGACAATTGCGCGCTGCTGACCGAGCCTTCGCGCCGCGCGATGATGCTCGAATGTTTCGAGGCCGGCCGCTACAGGGGTGATCCCAGCGCCGACGCCAGACTCTGCACCGCCTGAACATCGAGAAAGCGTCCGTCCAGCGAGGATACAGGCTTCAAACCCGCCAGGCTGTTTGAAAAGCAGGTGGCCTGCGCGTTTTTCAGCATATCCAGTGTCAGGGATTTTTCCTGCCCCAGCCCCGCATTCAGAATGCGGCCGCGCGTAATGCCGTCAAGGACGCCGTCCTGCAAAGGCGGCGTAAGCCAGAGGCCGTCCAGAAGGACAAAAAGATTGGACACCGAGCCGCAGCAGGCGGCATCGCGGTTGTTCAGCAGGACCGCGTCATCGGCGCCGCGCTGTCTCGCTTCCGCCAGCGCAAGGATATTATCGCCGTAATTCAGGGATTTGATACGGGACAGCGGAGAGCCTTCGTTGCGGCGGACTGTGCGGGCGATGACAGCTGTGACGGGGGCGGCAGTCACGGCAACCGGCGCGGCGCGGATGATCAGGGTCGGCACAGGGTTTTCGGGCAAAGCGAGGCCGCGTTCGCCCGGTCCCCGCGTCAGCGTGGTGCGTATGGCGTGACGTCCGGCGGTGAAACCGTTGGCGGCCAACAAGTCGCGAAAGACGGCATAGACGTCGAAGGTTTTAAGCGGGATACGGATGGCCTCGGCGTGGCGGCGCAAGCGGTCGAAATGCTCCTCGGCATATCGCGGTGCGCCGTCAATGGCCAGTAACGTATCGAACACACCGTCGCCGAGGGTAAAGCCACGGTCGGCGGGATCGATGCGCACGGTGTCTGTGGCCATAAGCGCGCCGTTATAATAGAGAGTTCCTGTCATGACTGCATTATATCATTCTTGCTTAAAGAGAGAAGAATGCCTAAAAGCTCTCCGCGCTATAGCGCGCAATCGCGCCGCTCATGATGGCGCGGCGGTGAATATGCAGGAACAGAAGGCAGGCAAGGACAATATAAACCAAAGAGAGAACGAGCCCCGTCGCCAGGGAAGTCATGGACGCCTCGCCACCTTTCATGATGACCCTGATGTTCTCGAAAACGTAGGAGGGCGGCACGATATGGCCGACAGACTGCATCCATCCAGGCATGGTGGAAAGAGGGTAAAACACGGCGGCGAAAGGCGAAATCATCGCGGGTATGGGCCAGATGAACCATTCGGCGGAAGGTCCAAGCCGCAGCATCAGGGCGCAGCCGATGATACCGAGCGCAATGCCGAACAAGAAAATGATACCAAGGAAGGGAAGTAGCGCCACACCATAGGAAAAAAACGACAGCCCGAAGACGCCCGTGGCCAGCACCATCATGGCGACGAGCCCTATAAAGCTGCTGAGGATACCTGCGATCACCAACCCGCCCAGATATTCGACAGTGGACAAGGGCGAGGCGAACATGTTGAACAGGTTGCGCGTCCAGCTGTCCTCCATATAGGCCATGGTCGTACCCTGCATGATGCGGATAAACAGATCCCAGAGCAGGACGGCGCCGAGCAGTACAGGTACGAAGCTGAACCCCGGGGAAGCAATATGGTTCAGATAGCGCGTCATGAACCCCCAGACGATCATGTCCACGCCGACCCAGATAAACTGTTGCAGGAAACGCGGCATGCTGCCGCGCAGAAGATAATACTGGCGCAGGACGATGCCGAAAACGGGCTGTACCTTCATGCTGCGCTCCTGTTGACGGACAACGGTTCGCGGGCGATGGCGACGAACAGATCTTCGAGATTGTCCTGGCCATGCTCGGCGGCCAGTGTTTTCGGATCGCCCTCCAGCAAGATTTTTCCTTGCGACAGAAAGAGGATGCGGTCGCAGACATCTTCCACTTCCTGCATATTATGCGAGGTCCAGAGAATTCCGCTTTCTCCTGTCGTCGCGAAAGATTTGATATGGGTCCGTATATCGCGCGCCGTAGACGGGTCTAGAGAAGCCGTCGGTTCGTCGAGCAGAAGAAGGCGCGGCCGGTTCAGCATCGCCTTGGCAAGGCAAGCGCGCGTCTGTTCTCCGGAAGACAAAAGGCCGCATTTGGTATCGCGGAATTTTTGCAGGTCGAACCGGGTCAGCAGTTCCTCGACGTGCGCGGCCAGTTCCGGCACGTTATAAATCATGCCGAACACGCGCAAATTCTGACAGACCGTCAGATTGCCGGGAAGAGGCGCATAAACGGCCGCGAAATTGGTGCGCGCGATGGCCTGTGTGCGGTGGCTGGAAAGACCGATGCCATCGATATGAATGCTGCCGGCGCTGGGGCCTAGAACGCCGAGGATCATGTTGATGGTCGTGGTCTTTCCGGCGCCGTTGGGGCCAAGCAGGCCGACGATTTCACCGGTATTGACGGAAAAAGAAATGCTGTCCACGGCTGTTTTCAGGCCGTAGGTTTTGCTTAAGTTTGAAACGGACAGGACGCTTGTCACGCCGCGATCCTTAGGGCCGCGTTCTGGGCCGCGATCATCATGAAGTTCCGGATCAGGTCGAGACCGTATTCGGTCAGCACGGATTCGGGATGAAACTGCAGGCCGTACACCGGATGCTCGCGGTGGCGAATGCCCATGATGATGTCATCGTCTTCCGTGTGCGCGGTGATTTCCAGAGGGCTGTCGGCGTTCAGTTCGACGATCAGGGAATGATAGCGCGCGGCGCGCAGGGGGTTGGGCAGGCCCATGAACAGGTCGTCCGCCGTGTGGGCGATCAGGCTGGTCTTGCCGTGGCACGGTTCCGCCGCGCGGATGGTGCGTCCGCCGAAGGCCTCGGCGATGCACTGATGACCGAGACAGATGCCAAGTATGGGGATGCGCCCGGTAAAATGCCGGATGACGGGCGTGCTGATGCCCGCCTCGGCGGGCGTGCAGGGGCCGGGGGAGATGATGATCGCATCCGGCGGATCGGCGGCAATCTCGTCGAGCGTGATCGCGTCATTGCGGACGACGCGGCGTTCATGACCCAGCATGCCAACGTAACGGGCCAGGTTGTAGACGAAGGAGTCGTAGTTATCGATGAGGAGGATCATGTCAGTTTCGAGTCCCCCGTTGCGCGTTTGCGGGTTTCCGGCTCGTACCGGGCAACGCGCATTTCGAAGCTTTTCAGCAGGCCTTCAGCCTTTATAAGCGTTTCTTCATATTCCATTGCCGGATCGGACTCGGCGACGATGCCGCCGCCCACATTGAAGGTCGCCGCATCGCCTTCGTACACAAGGGTGCGGATGGCGATGCTGGTATCCATCGCCCCGTCAAAGCCGATATAGCCCAGCGCGCCGCAATAGGGGCCGCGCCGCGAATCTTCCATTTCCTCGATGATTTCCATCGCACGGACTTTGGGGGCGCCGGTGACGGACCCGCCGGGGAAACAGGCGCGCAACAGATCGAGCGGCGCGCGGTCTGCGCTCAGCGTCCCCTTGATCACGGAGACCAGATGATGGATGCGGGCGAAGCTTTCGACGCCGCATAGCACCGGCACGTCAATAGAATGGTCCTCGCAAACGCGCGACAAATCGTTTCGCAGAAGGTCGACGATCATCGCGTTTTCCGCGCGGTCTTTGGCGCTGTGGCTCAGCGCCTTGACGGTGAGCGCGTCGCAGTCCACGTCGGCATGGCGGGCGCGGGTTCCCTTGATGGGCCGCGTTTCGACCTGGCGGGCCCGGACACTCAGAAAGCGTTCGGGCGAGGCGCTTGAGAGGCGCACGTTGCCGAAATTCATATAGCCGGCGAAAGGAGCGGGATTGACGGCCCGCAGATGAAGGTAATGCGCGAAACTGTCGAAGCCGCTTTCAAGCGTTGTGCTGAAACGCTGGGACAGGTTGGCCTGAAAAATGTCGCCGGCACGAATATATTCGATCACTTTCGCAATGCGGCGCTGATAGTCTTTGCGCGGCAGATCGGGCGTAAAGTCGGCGAAGAATTCCGCTTCCGCCACGGGGGGCGCTTTCGACAGCAGCATGCGCGCGTGGTTGAAACGCACTTTCGCCTGGTCCTCGCCGGACGCGCGGGTCAGGAACCAGGCTTTGTCGCGTTTATGGTCGAAAGCCAGAACCTGGTCGTACAGCCCGACCATCATATCCGGCATGTCTTTATCGTCGACAGCGCTGCCGGGCAGGCGTTCGATATGACGGGCCAGGTCGTATCCAAAACATCCGGCGGCGCCGCCGGTGAATGGCGGCAGGTCCTGCGGCGGCGTGCGGCCCTTATCCCACGCGTTCAGGCGCTGCTGCAGGACGCGGAACGGATCGCCGACAAAGGAAAGCTGGTTTTCGCTGTTGGTGACGGTGATGCGTCCGTTCTTGCTTTCGACCGTCTCGAACGGCGCGAAAGCGATGAAGCTGTACCGGCCAAGGGTATGGGTGCGGTCCGCGCTGTCGAAGAACAGGGTATAGGGCAGGGGGCATAAGGCAGCCGCCCAAGGCAGCGGGTCTTTTTCGGGAAGGGTATAGACGTATAACGTCTTGTCCGGCATAAGAATCTGCTCCCTTTCGACGCGCCCCTTATGAAGCGATTTGCCGGGTTTTGCAAGGTTTTTCGGCGGCCCGGCGCCTACAAAAAGCTCCTTGTTTCAGCCGCACCGGAGAACGGTTAGGCCTCTCCCAAGCAAGACGCGGTTTTTTATGGCCTTATCAGGAAGCGGCGGGCTTTCTCCGCGACTTCTGCTAATCCCGCCTTCACGATTTCGACGCCGGGCGGAAACGCGTTATGCAGGCGGCTTGGCATCATCGGGTCCATCATCACGAAAACGCCGGTATCGTCGGCGCGGCGGACCAGGCGGCCATAGGCCTGGCGCAGTTTTAGGCGAGTCAGGCGCTCGTCATAGGACTTGCCGCCAAACTGCTGGCGCCGCGCGCGGTGCAGGATGGTGGGGCGCGGCCACGGGACGCGGTCATAGACCAGCAGCCGCAGGGATTCGCCCGGGACGTCGACGCCGTCGCGCACGGCATCGGTGCCCAGCAGGCAGGCATGAAGGTCGTCACGGAAAATATCGACCAGCGTCCCGGTATCCATGCCGTCCACATGCTGGGCGTAAAGCGGTATGCCCGCCGTCTCCAGCCTGGCTGCGATACGGTCATGCACGCCGCGCAGACGCTGGATCGACGTGAACAGGCCGAGCGACCCGCCGCCCGCCGCCTCGAACAGAACGCGATAGGCGGCGGCGACCTGGTCCATGTCGTCGCGGCGGACGTCGTTGACGATGAACACTTTCGTCTGCGCCACGTAATCGAAGGGTGATGCGACGCCGAAGGTCTTGGGCGCGCCGGAGAGATAATCCGCCCCGGTGCGTTCCCGCGCCGCCATCCAGTCCTCGCCCTCCGCCCCGCCCGCGTCGCGCAGGGTGGCCGAAGTGATGGCAACGCCGTGCGCATGGGGCTTCAGCGCGGCGGAAAAAGGATGCATCGGGTCGATCCAGTGGCGGTAAAGCCCGACATCCATGGACTTTCCGTCGCTGCGCTCGATCTCCATCCAGTCCACATGGCGGACTTCGCCGCTTTCGGGACGCTGCAGCGTCTCCAGCATGGCGATCCAGGCGCCGACGGTCATCTCGCCGCGCCGTTCCAGCGCCGCGCCGACCGATTCCAGCCGTTTGCGGGTATCGGCGTCGAGCGTGTCGGCCTGGTCGGCCAGTTTTTTGCGCAGCTTGACCGAAAGGTCCTTCATCGCCCGGCGCAGGGATTCGAGCCGACGTCTCAGGTCTTGCGCCGCTTCCTCCATACCGTCGATGACGGGACGCGTGTCGGTTTCCAGAGAATAAGGGCCGTCGCGGCCTTCGGAGCGCGAAAAGACTTGACTGTACACGAAGCCGAGGAATTTTTCGGTCTCGCCTTTCGGCTCGCTGTCCTTCAGCCGTTTCGCCCAGCCGAAAGCGGGCAGAACGGCGGCTTCGTTCAGGATGGCGTCGAGGTCGTCCATCGCCGCCGCGTCGTTTTCGATCAGATCCTCGACCCGGCGTTTCAATCCGCGCGCACGGGTTCGGCGTCCGCCTTCGGGCCCGCGCAGCCAGCGGCGCAGATCGGCGGCTTCCCGCGCTGTCAGATGCCCGGCGAACGCGCCGTCCGCCGCCTCGAACAAATGATGGCCCTCGTCGAAGACGTAGCGGCGCGGCAACTCGTCGCCCGCGCCGGACAGCGCGGTCTGGATCATCACAAGGGCATGGTTGGCGACAACGATATCGGCGTAACGGGCCTTGCGCGTGGCGCGCTCGACAAAGCAGCGGTGATAATGGTCGCAGGCGGAAAAGATGCATTCGCCGCGCCGGTCGGCAAGGCCCAGCGTGTGCTGTGCGCCGAGAAGGCTCGACAGCCAGCCGGGGAAATCGCCGCCGGTCAGGTCGCCGTCCCGGCTGGCGCCCGCCCAGCGCGCCATGATCCCGGCGGCGATGGCCTGGTCCGGATGCACGGCCAGCGCCGCGCCCATCACCTCGTCCTCGAAATTCAGCAGGCACAGGTAATTTTCCCGGCCTTTGCGCACGGCCACTTTTCGCGCCTTCGTTTCGGGATCGGGATGAAGCCGGTCGAGTTCGCGGTCGATCTGGCGCTGCAGGTTGCGAGTATAGGTGGAGACCCAGACAGGCCCGGCGTTTTTTTCCGCCCATACGCTGGCCGGGGCAAGATAGCCGAGCGTCTTGCCTACGCCCGTTCCGGCCTCGGCTAGGACGACGTTCGGCTCCGTTTCCCCGAGAAGACCTGGCGACACAGGCGCGAACGCCGTCGTGATCTGGGTCGCGTATTCGACCTGCTGCGGCCGCGCCTCGGCATGGCCGCCGCCCAGCATGGCTTTCAGGCGCTGGCGGCTTTCCTCGCCCGTCACCGCATGATGCGCCGGCGGAGGCGGGGGCGCGCCCTCCGACCATTCAGGCATATGTTTCCAGACGTTCAGCGCCGCTTTCGCGATCACGGGAAGCGCCGGATCGTACGGCGCGCCCAGCGCCGCGCAGACAAAAGGCGTCCATACCCAGCCGCGGCCCTGCAAGCCCATGACGCGGGCGATCTCAAGCGGGTCGCAGCGTTTGTCGTGACGTTTTTCCTTCCGCACATCGGCCAGCAGGGCCTGCGCGGAGTCTACCAGCGACAGCGGCATGTCTTCGAGACCTTGCGGCGGCGTCAGGCCGAGAGCCTTCGCCAGCCCCGCCGGAGTCGGCACGCAGAACGTCGCAGGATGGACGAAGGCGAACAGTTCCAGCACGTCGAACGCCATCAGAGTATCGACGCCGAGGCGCGCGGCGACATAGGGCGCGTGGCAGAGCAGGACAGGCTTTTTATGGAACAGCACCTGCGCCTGCGCGTGCGGCAGCAGGCTGAGTTCCCCGTCGGCGCTCAGGACCGCCGCCTGCGCTGCCGTCACCGCAAGCGCGGGAATGCCGGGCAGGGCGATCGGGGCGGTTGCGCTATCGGGGGATGGAAGGGACATGGATTATAGTTAGCATGCCGCCGGAGGGACTTCTATCAGAAGCTGGCTATCTGACGCCGGGCGCGCATGGATTCTGCCGGAAACGCCAGGCTAACCTGCTCAATCCCTGCAGAACCCTTCGCCGGGTTTGATCACCAGGCAGTTCTTTTTATCCATCAGCCATTTCATGCCCGTATCCCGGCCATTCCCTGCATGGATGGCTTCGGGACGGCCATCGCGCGTGAATGACAGGCCTTCGGGAGTCGGAGTGGCCTGATACGCCGCCGGGCCGTCGAGGGACTGGATGGTGACGTTGTAAGCGTCATCCCGCCCGGCAATATCGAGCAGCGTGCCTTCGGGGCCTGTCCACCGGCCCTGCCATCCTGCGGCGGGAGACGGGGCCTGCACGACCGGGGCCAAGCAGGCGGCAAGCAGAAGAAGAACAGGCACGAACATATATTTTTTCATGGTCTTTTCCTTTCGAGCGTTCACGCGGCGCGCACCATATGGTCCGCCACGAAGGCCTTGACGGTCTGATAGTCGGTTTTACCGGTGGCGAGCAGCGGGAGTCTGTCGACGACGATAATAGTGCCGGGGACGGTCAGGGGCGACATGCCGTTTCCGGTGGCGAAGGACGACAGCGCCTCGCGCGCGGCGTTTGGCTGCGTGGTCAGCAGGACAAGCTGTTCGCCCTTACGCGGATCGGGCATGGCGATCACGGCATGCGCCGCCTGCGGCCAGACGGAACCGGCTAGCGCTTCGGACAGGGTCAGCGATACCATTTCGCCCGCGATCTTGGCGAAGCGCTTGGCGCGCCCGAGGATTGTGACGTAGCCTTCGCGATCCACCCAGACGATATCGCCGGTGTCGTGCCAGCCCTGTTCAGGCGGCTGCAGAACGCCGGGATTTCCGGCCAGATAATAGCCGAGCATCACGTTCGGTCCGCGGACATAAAGCCTGCCGCCTTCCGGCACGCCGGGGACGGGTTCGAGGCGGTATTCGATGCCCGGGAGGAATTTACCGACCGTGCCCTCGCGCCGGTGCATCACCGCGTTGACGGCGATGACGGGCGCGGTCTCGGTGGCGCCGTAGCCTTCCAGGATATGCACGCCAAATCTGTCGAGATAAATCCGGCGGGTTTCGTCCTTCACCCGCTCCGCGCCCGCGAAAATGTAACGCATGCGGTAGAAATCGTACGGGTCGGCCATTCGGGCATAACCCTGCAGGAACGTGTCGGTGCCGAACATGATGGTGGCGTTGGTGGAATACACCATCTCCGGCACGATGCGGTAATGCAGCGGGCTGGGATAAAAAAAGGTGCGGATGCCGGACAGGACGGGCAGCAGCGTGCCGCCGGTCAGGCCGAAGGAATGGAACATCGGCAGGCAGTTGAACACGATGTCCTGGCGGTTGAAATCGACGCGGGAAGATAGCTGCACGATGTTCGCCATCAGGTTGGCATGGCTCAGCACCACGCCTTTCGGTTCGCCTTCCGAGCCGGAGGTGAACAGGACGACAGCCGGCGCGGCGGAGTCTACGCGCTGCCGCGCATGGACGCGGTGCGGATTCGAAAGAGCCAGGCGGATTTTGCCGATGACGCCGATCTTCTGTTTCAGGTCTTCCAGATAGACGATGCGGGCGTTCTGCGCGATCTGTTCCACGACGCTGTCCAGGCGCCCCAGTTCGACGAAGCGGCGCGAGGTCACAACAGTTTTGACCTGGGCCGTGCGGCAGGCAGACAGCAGGGAACTGACGCCGGTGGAAAAATTCAGCATGGCGGGCACGCGCCCGAAAGCCTGAAGCGCGAAGAATGCGACCAGTGCGCCAAGAGAGTTCGGCAGCATCAGCCCAACATTTTCGCCTTTACGCGTGATAACCGCGAGCGCGCGGCCAAGGCCGAGCGAGGACCGGACCAGGGTCTTGAACTTCATGGGCTTGCGGGCGACATCCTCGGCGATGACCGACTCCGGACCGTTAACGGTGCCGGCTTTGAGAAGCGCCTGATAAAGCGTCAGGTCGCGGTCGCCGGTGAGGAACATCATTTCTTCCATCAGGTCGTACAGCTGACGCCCGGCGGCGGCGCGGCGGGCGCGGCCTTTCAGGTGCGGATCGATGCGAAAGACGCGCGGCTCCAGAATGGTGATGGTGATTTTGGGAAAGCTTTTCAGCGGGACCTTACCCTTCAGCCGCGCGAACGGCGTGTGCTGGACGCCGTCCAGGCGGATAGGCAGGATGACGGCCTGGGCCTTGTCGGCGATAAGGCCGGGTCCGTCATAGATTTTCATCAGCGCGCCGGTTTCGGTCAGGCGTCCCTCAGGAAAGATGACCACATGGCGGTTTTCCTCTACCTTGCGGATCAGGGCTTTCATCGAGAACGGGTTGGTGGGGTCGAGCGGGAAGGCGTCCACCAGGCGCAGGAACGGCTTCACCCACCACCAGTTGGCGACGAAGCTGTTGACGGCGAACATAGGGCGGCCCGGAAGAAACGCGGCCAGCAGCGGCGGATCGAGCAGCGAGACATGGTTGCCGACGATGACGGCGCGCGGCCCCGCCTTGTCGATATTCTCCAGCCCGCGAATTTCCACCTTGTAGAGGATTTTAAAGAGCGCCTGCATCGCGCTTTTGAACAGGTAATCCGGCAGCAGGCCGCAAACATAGACGGCGACGAAGGCGTTGACGATGCCAAAGGTGAGGAACAAATCGTCGACGCCGAAACCAGCGGCGATCAGCGCCGCCGATAGGCCGGAGGATACGGCGACGAACACCGAATTGACGATGGCATTCCCGGCCATGACGCGGGCGCGATGGTCCTCGGGCGTGTTGTGCTGGATCAACGCGTTGAGCGGCACTACGAACAGGCCGCCGCAGATGGCGATCATCGCGATGTCGAATACGATGCGCCAGTTTCCGGCTTCGGACAGGAAAGAGCCAAGTGTCAGCGGATCGCCGATATGGACGAAGCGCCCGCCCGCAAGCGCCAGGTCGACGGAAAAGGCAGTAATGCCCAGCACGGCCAACGGCACGTAGACCGCCTCGATCCGGCCGCGCAGCAGGCGGTTGTTGAACAGCCCGCCCATGGCCACGCCGACCGAGAAGACGACCAGAAAGAAAGCCAGGACATGCTCGTTCGCGTTCAAAGTCTCGTTCACGAAATTCGGCATCTGAGCCATGAACATGCCGCCCATGAAATAAAACCACGAGATGCCGAGCAGGGCCATCACCGTCTCGTGCGTCCGGCTGAAGGTATAGCGCAGGATGGCGGCGGTTTCGGTGAACGGGTTGAAATCGATCTTCGTGTCGCGGGCCGTGGCTTTCGCGGGCGGGATCCTGCGGCTGGTCAGCCAGCCGAGAATGGCGCAGAGGAACAAGCCCGCGCTGACGATCCCGTGCCCGTAAGGCACCGTGATGAGCGTGGTGCCCGCAATGGTGCCGAGGAGAATGGCAAGGAAAGTGCCGGTGTTGAGCAGCGCGTTGCCGCCGATCAGTTCATCCTCCGCCAGATGCTGGGGCAGGATGGAATATTTGCTGGGGCCGAAAAATGCCGAATGCGTGCCGAGCGCGAACAGCGTCGTGAAGCATAAGGGCAGAGAACCGGTGAGCAGGGAGGCGGAGCCGAGCGCGGCGATGCCGATTTCCGCGACCTTGATGACGCGGATGACCTTATCCTTTGGAAACCGGTCCGCCAGCTGCCCGCCCATCGCCGAAAACAACACGAACGGCAGGATGAACAGGCCGGCGGCGAGCGTCGTATAGATTTTAGGGTCGGTCCCGCCCTCCGCCGTTGCGGCGCCGTAGAGCAGCAGGACGACCAGCGCGTTCTTGAACAGGTTGTCATGGAACGCGCCGAGGAACTGCGTCACGAACAGCGGCAAGAACCTGCGGGATTTGAGGAGAAGGAACTGGTTCGGTTTCATGGGTGCTTCCCTGTTTTTTGCCATTGGAGCCGAGGCTCTTCTGTCCGTTTGAAATCGCCGGTTTTCAGAAAGATTATTGCCTGGCCTAAGGCTTCACGGTTCCAGGCGATGGCGGTATGCCCGACCGATATTTCGAAATGCGCTTTCATACCAGGGATTTTGGTGCTTTCGATACTGACGCGGCCATCATGGGCGCGTCCGCCGCCGGGCATGACCATGTTCGCTATAAAATAGGGATATCCTTTTGTCCCGGCGATGACGCCAAGCTCATAATAAGGGGGATCGAACTGCCTGATCCTTGCCTGAGTCGTCAGATCCTGCCCGGCCTGTCCGAACAGGCGGCGATAGGGCATGAAATCCTGCAGGAAATCCGCGATCTCGCTGCCCCGGTTCGGCGGTGCGAGCATTACCACGCGCCCGATCTTCTCCGCCGGAATCTGGCCGCGTTTCGTCATGAGCAGCGTATCGGCGACGACGCCGCCCATCGAATGGGTCAGGAAGTGCACTTTCCCAGGGCGTTCCCATATACCGTTTCTGCGCAGGACGCGATGGATATAAGCGGCGATAACATCTATGCCATAAGCCTTCGGGCCACGCGATCTGTAGCTTACGAGAAGCGGGTCGAAACCGGCAGCTTTGAGTTCGCGGGCTGCCCCTTGCATATATTCCTTGCTCGCGCCCAGGCCGTGTAAAACGACAACGATATCGCGTCCGGATGGCGG
>JBGAPF010000011.1:0-64535 GCA_044221445.1 Alphaproteobacteria bacterium | reverse complement strand
GTAAATGGCAGAAAATGGGTGAAGCCCTCGCCGCTGAAATGAAGACGCTTGAAGCCGCAGGCGCGGATTTCATCATACTTACCAGTAATACGATGCATAAAATGGTCGGCCAATACGAAGCCGCGCTGAAAGTTCCGTTTCTGCATATCTGCGACGCCACCGCCGACCGTATCCTGACGGCGAAATTCAATAAGGTCGGTCTGCTCGGCACATCCTACACGATGGAGAAACCTGGTTTTTATCACGACCGCCTTGCATCGAAAGGGTTGGATGTCATTGTGCCGCCGGAATCCGACCGGAACGAAATCAACCGGATGATTTTTGAAGAATTGTGCCAAGGGCAAATTAACGAGCCTTCTCATCAGAAATTCATACAAATCATCAGAGACCTCGTCGACCAAGGGTGCGAGGCTGTCATCCTGGGGTGCACGGAAATTTCAATGATCGTCAAACCCGAAGACAGCGCGGTCCCGCTTTTCGATACCGCAAAAATTCATTGCGAAGAAGCGGTTAGAATGGCGCTTCCTTTGAAACTTTAGCGGTTAGCTTTTCAAGCAGTTCGGGTGATCGGCGGCGTTAAATTCCAGTTTTTCACGGTCCAGCGCCCGCCGTCGAACTGCATGACGCCAATGGCGCCAGTAGCGAGTTTCGGCTTGTGGGCGCCAATAAAGCTTTCGAAATCGCCTGTCAGATGCGGCGCGAAGCGGGCAACGCCGTTCGATGTCACGACGACCACGACTTCACCGTCCTCATGCTCTCGGATCCGTTCAGCAAAACCCTGCCAGTTCCGGACAATCTGGGCCGGATCGGCGTTCCACCCGTCGGGCACGGTGGCGTGTTTGTCCCAGTCATTGAGCACCTGGACGCCCAGCCTTGCCGCGACCTCGTCTTCCGTCCTGTTTTCATCGGGGCCGTAGTCGATTTCGTCGAAAATGGCGAGCTGATAAACCGGCTGGGCCACGCCTGTCTCCCGTATGGCGAGTTTCGCGGTTTCGATCGTCCGCCGCAGCGTCGAGCTATAAACGACGTCGGGCATGAGCCTGTTGTCCTTCAGCCACAGGCCAAGGGCGCGGGCCTGCATGCGGCCTTTATCGGTCAACGGCAGGTCGGTGCGCGCGCCGACGCGGCGGGGCAGTTCGCCGTCTTCGAACGTATTCCCATGGCGGGCGATGATAAGAGTGGTGGTCGGCTTCATGGCGTTCGGCTTTCATAGTCTTTCTTCAAGGCGACCATTTTTTCAAGTCTACCCTTCAGCCCCAGCATATCAGAGTTATCCACGGCGGGATGGGGACGTTCAAGGCCTTCGTTCAGCAAGGTCAGCGCCGGTTCCGCCTGGCCGCGCGCCATCAGCATTTCGATCAGCCGTGCCCGCGCTTTCAGGTCGAGCGGGTTTTTGCGCAGGGCCGTCTGCAGTTCCCCCTCGGCTTTCGCTTCCCAGTCCCCGGACAGCTTTCGTTTCATGGCGACATAGAGAGCGGCCCGTTTGCCGTTGACCTCACCCCAGAACGGCGCAGTCCGTTCCGCGCCGTCAAGAATATCGAGGACATCGCGCGCCATGGTCTGCTGCTCGCCGGGTGTAAAAAATCCGTCCGGCGTGTTCAGGAGATCAATGTAAAGGCCGGCATGCTGGACTTTCGCGTCGATAAAGCTGCCCGGGCCCCAGGCGTCTGACTTATCGAGGAGGGCGGCGAAGGTTTTCGGATGCCCTTTGCGCATTTCAGAAATAGCCTGCATCAGGTAATAGGTCGCACCGCCGCCGCGCAGGGCGGGGATCGCGAACAGGGAGGCCATCACTAGGACGATAGCGGCGTATCCCGGCTTTTGCCAGCCGTGCGGGCTCAGGGGCTGCCAGGACGCTTCCGCCGGAAGCAGCATCGCGCTTTGCACATACCAACCCGCGAGCCAGACGCCCGATACGATCAGCACGGGCATCAGATACAGGTGAAATTCGATATGGGTGTGCAGGATCATCGCCATAAAACCGAATAACGGCCCTGCTAACAAGGCTTTCCGGCTGTCGTCAGTGCCCGGGGTTCGGACGGCCTCCCACTGCCGGAAGATCAGGCTGGCAAGAAACGCATAAAGCAGCAGCGGCGCGGCAATCCCCATTTCCGCCGCGAACTGCAGCGGGTCGTTATGCGCCCACTGGCCCGCGGAGCGCGTATCCTGGACGGGCCGGTGGGAAGGATAGACGAGGTAGAAGCTGCCAAAACCCGTGCCCGTCAACGGATTCGCGGCGATCATCCCCAGCGTCGCCTTCCACAGGATGGGCCGGTTCATGGCGTCCGCGTCCTGTTTTATGGAGGCAAGGGCAGACAGCCGCGCCGCAGCGCCGCCGTGTTTGCTGTGCAGGCTTTGCGCGCCCATGACCGCAGCGATCACGACCAGCATGAGGGCGATATTTTTAAAATTCAGGGATCGCCGGAGCGTGAACAGCAGAAAAGGCGTCACGGCGGCGCATGACAGAAGTCCGCCGCGGCTTTCTGTGGCGACCAGGCCGGCGAATAAAAGAAGGGCCGACAGAGCGGCGACAATCCGCTTCGCTTTGCCGTCCGCCGTCAGGGCGAGAGCTAGGGCTGGCATCAGGCCCATCGTCATCAGGGCGGCGAGGTTGTTGGCGTTGAGCAGGGGGTACGCGGCCCGGTCGCCGAAACGGTCGGCAAAAAATGAAACCTGTATGACCGCCCATGCCGCGAGACCTGTGAGCGCGGCCTGCAGGCCCGCGCCCGCCGCGACGACACAGGCCTCGCGCCTGGGGCTGGCCAGCAACGCGAAGAACGTCAGCGGCAGACAGGAAAACACCAGATAGGTGATGAGGCTCGGGAACGGCGTCATACTCCAGAGCAGGCTGATCGTAACGTAGACCCACAAGGCGAGCAGGAACAGCGCAGGCGAGGCTTTCGGCAATGTCGTTTTCCGACATGCACCAGGCAGTGCAAGCAGGACCAGTCCCGTTATCAGGCAAATCAGCGCCGGGGCATATATGTAACTTTGCGCCCCCTGGAAAAACAGGCCGATACCGAAGGCCAGCGTTATGAGGAGGGTCGGCGCGATCATGTCAGGCCGAATTGCCTCATGATGCTTTCAGCCCGCGTCACGTCTTCGGGCGAGTCGATGCCCGCCTGCGCCAGGCCGGCATCTACGTCCAGTGTAATGGTGCTGACGGTGATGCCGTTCTCCAGGAACCGCAGCTGTTCCAGCCCTTCAAGCTGTTCGTAATATCCCTGCGGCAGGCTGACGAAACGGCGCAGGATATCCGTGCGGTAGCCGTAAAGACCGAGATGCTGGAACACCGGTGAAAACACTCCGGCCCTGTCTTCCCTGCGCATGGCGGGCAGGATGTTTTTTGAAAACCACAAAGCGCGACCGTCCGGTGCGACGACGGCGGTCGTTCCGCTGAACGGCGTCGTCTTTTTCGCCGCGCGCAGGGCGTCGAGTTCCGCCCAGCGCAGCCGCACTACCGGAGTCACGACGTCGATACCATGGTCGGCGCGGGCCGCATCGACCATGCGGCGCACGGCATCAGGCGGCGTAAATGGCGCGTCGCCCTGCAGGCTGATCAGAAAATCGAACGTGCCTGATTTGTCCGCCGCTTCCAGCACACGGTCCGACCCTGTGGCGCAGGCATCCGACGTCATCACGCAGTCCACGCCGATGTCCGCCGCATGGTCGGCGATGCGCCTGTCCTCGGTCGCGACCAGCAGCCGGACATCGTCCCGCCCCTGCGCCGCAGCGCGTCCCACATCCACCACGCGGGCCAGCATCGACCGGCCCGCGATCCGGACCAGCGGCTTCCCGGGAAAACGCGTGGAGCCGTAACGGGCAGGGATGACGATAGCGGTTTTCATGGAAATAAACGCAACACCGTTATTTCGCCCACCACGTATCCGCCACGCCCAGCGCGTAAGGCGCCTGGCGCTCCGGAATGCCGAACTTGTTCCAGTAGGCAACGCGCCAGGCGGGGATATGCCAGTTCGGAATGACATAGTTTCCCAAGAGCAGGACGTAATCGAGCGCCTGGCAGCGGGCGACGAGGTCTTCACGGGTCGGGGCGTTGATGATCATATCGACCAGCTTGTCCACCACCGGGTTTTTCAAACCGATCATATTGCGCGAGCCGGGCATGTCAGCGCGGCCGGTGGTCCAGAATTCACGCTGTTCGTTGCCGGGGGAAAGGGATTGGGGAAAGCTCGACACCGTCATGTCGTAATCAAATTTCATGACTCGATTTACATATTGTGAAGCGTCAACGACACGGAAATTCGCCAGAACGCCGATTTTTTTCAAGTTGCCGATAAACGGTGAAATCCATCGCTCCATCGCGGCGTTGCCACCATTGGTCAGAAATTCGAACTGCAGCTTCTTGCCGGTTTTAGGATCGGTGCGAATGCCGTCCGGCCCGATTTTATACCCTGCGTCGTCGAGGATTTTCATGGCCGTGCGCAGATTGGCGCGGTTGTTGCCGGAAGCATCGGTTTGCGGTGGCCGGTAACGTTCAGTAAACACAGATGGCGGCAACTGATCTTTGAACAGTTCGAGGATCTCCTTCACTTTTCCTGCTGGAGGCGTATTCGGCGCGGCCATGTCAGAATTTGCGAAAAAGCTATCGGTGCGCTTATATGAGCCGTATGCGAACTGCTTATTGGCCCAGTCAAAATCAAAAGCATAGTCCAGCGCTTTCCGGACGTTCTGGTCCTGAAAGACCGGGCGGCGGATATTATAAATGAAAGCCTGCATGCCTTGTGGCAAGCCGTTCCCAATTTCTTTTTTGACGATCCGACCGTCTTTTACAGCGGGCGCATCGTAAGACGTGGCCCATGATTTCGCAGTATATTCCTGATGGAAATCGTAACCTCCGCCGAAGAACGCTTCCAGCTGCACATCGCGATCGCGATAATAATCATAGGTAATGGTGTCGAAATTGTTCCGACCCTTGTAGACAGGCAGGTTTTCGCCCCACCAGTTTTTCACACGTTCGTAAGTGACCGAACGTCCCGGGGTAAACGATGTAATCTTATAAGGTCCATTTCCAGGCGGCGGCGTCAGGGTGGTTTCGGCGAAATTACGGCCTTTCGCCGTCCAGTAATGTTTGGGCAGCACAGGCATCTGTCCGACGATCAGGGGCAGTTCAAGATTGTCCGTGCCCTTGAATGTGAATTTGACGCGATGGTCGTTTTCAACGTCGATTTTCGTCACGTCTGCGTAATAGCCTTTATAAAAAGGCTGGCCGTCCTTCATCAGTGCATCGAACGACCATTTCACATCATCCGCCGTGACCGGCACGCCGTCCTGCCATTTTGCCTCCGGCCTGAGATTGAAAACGATCCAGCTCCGGTCCTTCGGCATTTCGATAGAGGCGGCAAGGCCCGCATATTCGGAAAACGGCTCGTCGGCGCTTTGCTCGGTCAGGCTTGCATAGATCAGGCCTATACCGTCTGCCGGAACGCCCTTGGTGATATAAGGATTGAAACTGTCGAACGTTTCCAGGGCGCCGAGACGCAGGCGTCCGCCCTTCGGTGCGTCCGGGTTCACGTAGTCGAAATTCCTGAAGTCCGGCCCGTATTTCAGGTCGCCATGCATGGCGATGCCGTGGACGGGCTCTTCGGCCTTTGCCGGGGCGATGAGCAGGAGGAGGGCGACCAAGAACAGGCGGATCATAACAGGCTTACCTCGTATCATTGAAATTCATCTATCAGGCGGCGCGTCCCGGCTTTTGCTTTGCCTGTTTTTCGCGCCACAGCGTATAGAGTTCAGGCTTCGCGAACAGATAGCCCTGGCCGAGATTGATCCCATAGTCCAGAAGTTCGCGCAATTCCGATTCCGTCTCGATACGTTCCACGATCAGGTCGATCCCGGCTGCATCAAGCTGTTTTTTCAGGCGCCCGACGCGCGCCTCGCCGCCTTCGAGTGCCGCTTCGCGTATCAGCCAGGCGGCGTCCAGTTTGATGAAACGGATTTTCAGGTCTTTGAGCCGCGTCACGTCGATCCGCCGCTTGCGGACGCTGTCCATCGAAAAACGGCACCCCAGCTTCGACAGGCCTTCCAGCACGGGCATGACGCCGGGCGGCAGGCTGTCCAGCGCCGCCTGCGGCAATTCGAGCACCAGACGCGACGCGATGGGGCGATTGCGGGCGATGCATGCGGTCAGATCGGTCATGAAACCGGTATTGCGGAGGGTAGATCCGTCGATATTCAGGATACAGGGAACGTCCGCCGGTATGCCGCCGCGCGGATCGTCGAGGGCGTTGAGACACTGGAGGAGCAGAAGGTCGTCGATCACCGGCAACAGGGAATCGTTCGCCGCCGCCTTCATGTAACGTTCCGCATGGAGCCAGTTACCGGATTTGGTGCGGATGCGCGCCAGGGCCTCGACCATTTTCACCTTGCGCTGGGGCAGGGTGACGACGGGCTGGATGAACATGGCCATCTTATCCTGCTGCACAGCCGCCTGAACAAGGTTGGAAATGGTCTCGTCGGTGTAGTTCGTGCGGGCGCGCATGGCCTGTTCGGACCGGTTTTCCGGCGGCGGTCTGCGCGGCGGCGGGGCCAGTTCCAGTTCGAGGATTTCGCCGGCCGGCACGATCTGCATTTTACCGCGCGGTTTCGTGCCGAGAGAACCGAGACGGTCGGCAATGACTTTCAGGATACGGGATTCAATCCCGGCAGCGGCGGCAGGCCAGCGTTTCGACTGGGCGTCGAGGGCGCTGGCGGTTTCGCCGAGGCCGTCCTTCAGTTCGGCAATGTCGTTACGGTTCCTTTCCACCTCGCGGACAAGGCGGTTGTGGCTGTCCATATTGTCACGGATCTGTTCGGTGATCTTACGCTCCCACCCGCGGCGGCTAAAGGTGTCGCAAATGATCAGGCCGCACAGGCCAGCAAGGGCAATGACGACGAAGCCGTAATCGGAAGAAACCTGAGTCAGGACCATGACCGCTCCGAGAGCCAGCGCCAGGATCAGGCCCAAAGCCGCGGCCACCACTTCGCCCACCAGGCTCTTGCGTTGAGCGGGGCGGTGAATTTTCATGCGCCCATTGTCGGCGGAAGGGTAATCCTGCCCCCCGCGCGGCGCTTTTCTGAACAGTGTCAAAGCCATGATATGATCCGCTTTTATAATGCGGAATTTTCGCGCGGCGTCAATGCGCTATAGAGCGTTATTCATCAAGAATCTTTTGCCGCGTCTACGCCTGTCGCTTCACTGATATGGCGGAAACCGTCCCGTTCCAGCAGACCGGCCAGCCCCCCCTGAATGGTGCGGATCAGATCCGGACCCTGATAAATCAGGGCAGTATATATCTGCACAAGGCTGGCTCCGGCCCTGATTTTTTCATAAGCGTCCCATGCGGACGAAATACCGCCAAGGCCTATGATTGGCAATTTGCCGCCGGTCAGACGGTAAAACGTGCGTATGGTGTCTGTGGCCTTATCTTTAAGCGGCCTGCCGCTGAGGCCGCCACGCTCTGCGGCGAAATTGCCGTCAAGGATATCGGGCCGGTCAAGCGTGGTGTTGGAAAGGATCAGCCCGTCTATCCCGGAGAGCAGGGCGGCTTCCGCCATTTCTTCACGCTGCGTTTCCGTCAGGTCGGGCGCCAGCTTGACCAGGATCGGGGTAGGATGACCGCCGCAGGCGTTGTCCCGTTCGGCCTTGATTTTGCCGATCAGTTCAAGAAAGACGTCTTTTTTCTGGAGGTCCCGCAGGCCCGGTGTGTTGGGAGATGAAATATTGATGGTCAGGTAATCGGCCATCGGCGCCAGTTCCTGTACCAGCATGCAGTAATCCTGCGCCGGGTCGGTCTGATCCTTGTTCATGCCAATATTAAGCCCGAGAACGCCGGCGGGCCTGGGGCGCATGTCCATGAAATGTCCCAAATTGGCTTTAAAGACTTCCATGCCTTGGTTGGGAAACCCCATGCGGTTGATGACCGCCTCGTTATGCGTGTCCCGAAAAACGCGTGGCCTCGGGTTACCCGTTTGGGCCTTCGGCGTCACCGTTCCGGCTTCGACAAACCCGAATCCCATGCGGAAAGCGGCACCGACGGCTTCCGCATTCTTGTCGAATCCGGCGGCGAGGCCTATAGGATTGGGAAATTTGCGGTTCCATAAGGTCACCGCTAAAGCTGGATACAAGGCCTGTTTACGGCGTGGGGCCAAGCCAGCCTTCATGATCTTAAGAGTCAGGCCATGAGCCTTTTCCGGGTCTATCCGCATCAACAGCGGGCGGATGAGTTTATAAGAACCAGCCATAAGGCCAGTCGTCGCTCATTCGATTGAGAAAAGCAAGATTTTATAAGGATTTTAGAAAGGCATTAAATATAATGCGGCTTTGCCATCATTTCGGTCATGCGCTCGACATGTGTCACAGCCAGAGGGTCAAAAGCGACGTCGCGGAAATATGACCTGAAAACATCCAAAACAGAGTGCTTGTCTTCCTGAGACATTTTCGAACTGTGATGCGCCATAATGCGCCACGCGGCCCAGTAGATAGCTCTACGCTCTTTTTCGGTTCCTTTGTGCGAGGAAGATCTAAGCATGGTAGCCCCTCTCTCTATTTATTCAGTATACCCTGAAAGCTGGAAGCGTTTTTATGCGTCCATAGTTCATCATATGTCATATTAGAAAAAACTGCACATATTATTATAGACAGAACCACTGCTTTTTCGACAAATTCCGTTAATATACAAAGATGTCATTAATCTTTTATAAAGTTTTGTGCGAAAAATATGTCAGATGGACGTGGGCATATGTTGAGATGTCGCAAGATTCCTGGCCATATTTTTCACGGCGGAAACAGCGCCGGGGCTGTAAGTTTTTCCGGCAAAAAAAGCGCTCATAATAGAACGAAGCGGCTCTTTTTCAGCCGAGGCCATCGCGGAACCAAACCTGGCGCTTAAACGCCACGCCATAAAATAAATTTCTTTCCGCTGGCTTTCGAAATCGTCGCGCGCCGAACGCTTCATCCATCCCTCGCTCCGTTGTTTATGTCTATATTCTAATATAGAGCGGGGGATGGCGTTTTAAAGTGTCTAGGCGAGGGACGGCGGAAGCGACAGCAAGAGATTGTCAAGCACACTGACCGTACCGGAATCAATGCCGTTCAGTTGCGCAATAACCACGCTGTGCGCAACGCCTGTGCTGCCGTCCATATCAAAGGAGACCAGAGTATTGGCGCCGTCCTGACCGAGGGACACATAGCCATCGGCCAAGGCGTCCGTCCCGGCATAGCCTGCGGATTTCAGCAGGGCTGTAAGGTCAAGGACGTCACCGCCCGGGCCAGTTTCAAAACCTTCGATAGTGTCACGGATTTCAAGCGCAGGGTTTGATTGCGCAGCCTGGACTTCCCTAAACACGCCCGGATCGTAATAGAAGACGTCGCTGCCGCCATCGCCATAGAGTGTATCCTGGCCTGCGCCGCCCATCAGGACGTCGTTGCCGTCCTGACCGTGCAGATCGTCGCTGCCCAGCGTGCCGACGACGATATCGTCGTGGACGCCGCCACTGGCAACGACACCCGCCGATGCTTTCAGGTCAAGATCCGAAAGCAAATGGCGGGGGTAGGCGCCTGGGTCTTCCAGAACATTATTATGGCCGAGATCCAGCGATATGAAATCGGCGATGCGGGAGCCAACAACTTCACGGCTTTCATAGTGCAAGTGCCATGCGTCTTTCGACCATTCAGGCAGATAGTTCAGCGGATCCTGTGTCTGGCTGACTTCGGACAAGAGCGGCAGGTCGCGGTAGTTCACCGCCACATGCACATCATGATAATCGAGTGCCAGTTTTTCCTGGGCCGCGTTGATATAGCGGAGCCCCAGCTGCGTCGCGTCGACGCGGCCCTGGGAGATGCCGTCCAGGCGCGCGGCCGTGCCGTCATAGCGGCCGGTCTCGGCGATATAAAACTGAATGTCGTCGCCCAGCCTGTCTTTGATGTAATCGAAAACAGAGCGCGTAGCGTTCATATAACGCTCAGCCGCCGCCACGCGGCCTTCCTCAGTTGTGTTGAAACCGATAATATTTGCGTCGGCCTCGCCCTGGCCCCAGACAATTGTAGGCGTCAGGTCGCCCTGAGCGCGCAGTTCGGCGATCTGGACGGCAAGATAGCCGACCGCACGGATCAGAATATCGCCAGGCGTTCCCTGATCCGGATACCACCACACGGTGCTCAGATCGTGTGAATCGTCGTTACCGTCGACGCTCGTGCCTCCGACGGCCAGCAGGATGTAATCGCCCCCGTCGTCCCGTTCGACCGTCTGCACCAGCCCGCCATTATGGTTTTCAAGGCCGTTCTGGAGCATGGTCAGGCCGGATTCGTTATCACCGGCCAAAACTTTCAGGCCGCTCATATTCGACTGGCCGAGAAGCTGCGTCATCAGAACCGACGGCGCCTCCGTCACCAAATTATCGGACAATGAAAAGGCCGAGGCATTGACGTTTTTCAGGGTCGCAAGCGTTGTCGTATCGCCATCGAGGTTGAGGCTGAAAGACAGGTCCTTGCCTGTCTGCGTCATTCTGACGACGCCGTCGCCGACGGCGTCGTGCCCACCGTAACCGGCGTGGCTAAGGACTTCGCTGACGTCCAGCTTGTCGCCCGTCTGAAAGCCATTAATGACGAGTTTGACGCCGTTGGGGATCGCTTCGAGCTTGAAAATATCGTTTCCTGTGCCACCATCCGCCGTATCGCCGCCGCCGACGATTAGCAGATCGTTTCCGGCGCCGCCAAACAGCTTGTCCGTGCCTGCGCCACCGACGAGCGTATCGTTGCCGTATTCGCCATAGAGCTTATCGTCGCCGAGGCCGCCGACCAGGATATTGTCGTCGCCCTGGCCATGGATTATATCGGCAAAATCAGAACCGACGATGTTTTCCACGCCGTACAGAACATCGTAGCTGCCTTGCCCGTCTTTTGAGACAAGTGTGAAGTGGCCAGGCGGAAGCGCCGCCGGAGGTTCCGGTTCCAAGTGGACACTGGAAAGGTTATAGGGTGAAAAGGAGGCAGAACTGACCCCCGCCAGCCTGACCAGAGAAGAGGCGCTTGCGCCGCCGAAACCGTCCTGATCGAACTGGATTTTCAGATCGCCCGCGTCGTCGCGCAGACGAATATAGCCTTGCGCGATGGCATCGGCACCGCTACGGCCTATATGGTCGAGCAGGGCGGAAATATCGATGCGGTCGCCACCATCCCCTGTCTTGAAACCGGTTATGGTCGGCGCAACCGGGTCGATCCAGTCTTCCCATGTATAGCTGTAAATATGCTGGGGCGGCGGAGGCAGCGGATCGGCGGGTCCCTGAAGGCCATCCGCGACCATGCCGGCATTGGCGGAAAGATAAATTGCCGTATCGCCGCCATCGAAAGCGCCATCCCCGCCGATAACCAGGTCACGGCCTGCGCCGGGCTTGAAGAAATCACGGTCCGCGCCGCCGAACAGGATGTCGGCGCCGCCGCGACCGGACAAGAAATCCGATCCGCCGTAACCGATAGTCAGGTCGTCAAGCGAACCAAGCGGAATCAGGCTATTGGAGCGATCCGCTTCTTCTGCTACAGGCGTGAAGACATTGCCATGAAGGGTCATGAAAGATTGCGAAATCAGGTCGTTGATATGACCTGCCACGTTCTGGTTCAGTGTGGCGATCATCGATCATCTGCGTAGAATCGATTTTATCCCCCGCGCCGCGCGAAAATCCGAACTGCGTGGCAAGGTCGTCCCACCAGGCTGCTTTAATAAGTGAGGGCATGTATGTTTTCCTTATTACTGTTAGCGGTCAGATACGTTGAATTTTCTCATGTGCGTGCAGTATGAAAAATAACAAACCTAATGATTCTTGGCAGGCAAGCGAACATTTAAATCTTTTATACGGATATGGCAATAACGTTTAACATGATGAACGGTTCCACTCTTAAAGTAATAGACAGCTCTTAAAATTCATACGATGTGATAATCTGAAACATGGCCGAAGGCGAACAGGACGATTCCCAGAAGACCGAAGACCCGACCCCCAAGCGGCTCGAAGAAGCGCGCAAAAAGGGACAGGTCGCGATGTCGCGCGAACTGAACAACTGGGTCATGCTTCTGGCCGGGACCATGGTCGTGGCAACGATGTCGTCGTCTTTCATGCTGAAGCTGGCCGATTATCTGAAAATCTTCCTGGAACAGCCGCATCTGATGCCACAGGTGCCGGGCGGGTTTTCCATTATCCTCGGTCAGACGTTCTGGCATGTGATGGGGATGCTGGCGATTCCGCTGATCGCCTTGATGCTGGCGGCATTTCTGGGACCGTTCATGCAGATCGGGCCGCTCTTCGCGCCGGAAGTCATTCACCCTGAACTGAGCAAGCTTTCACCCATGTTCAAGATCTGCGTCGTCGGTATTGCCGGCTATATGGCGCTGCGTCCCTATTATGATTCCGTGGACCATTTCGTCGGCCTGCCGTTGCCCGATATGATGCGGGAGATGCTGACCCTGTTCGTGCGCCTTATGATCGGCGTCCTGGTCGTGCTTGCCGTCCTGGCCGCTATCGACGTCCTGTATCAGCGCAACGACCATTACAAAAAAATGCGTATGACCCGCCAGGAGCTCCGCGACGAATACAAACAGTCGGAAGGCGACCCGCACATCAAAGCGAAACTGCGCCAGCTGCGCTCGGAAAAAGCGCGCCAGCGCATGATGCAGGCTGTGCCCACCGCCACGGTCGTCATCACCAACCCGACCCACTTCGCCGTCGCCCTGAAATACGACCCGGATAAAATGGAAGCGCCGCAATGCGTGGCAAAGGGCATGGACGATGTCGCCTTGAAAATCCGCGAAGTGGCGAAGGCGAACAATGTCACGCTTTACGAAAACAGGCCGCTGGCCCGGATCCTCTACGACACGGTCGAAATCGACGATATGGTGCCGCCGGAGCATTACAAGGCCGTCGCTGAAATCATATCGTTCGTGTTCAAGCTGAAAGGGAAGCTGAATTCATAATGGATCAGGAAACAGATTTTCAGGTCGCGACCCGCGACGGGCATATCGCCCGGAGATTTTTATATGGTCAAAGGCGCAGACCATACGTTCAGCAAAGGGGAGACCGTCTTCGACCTGCTGGGACGGACCCGTCAGTGGTTCGACCGCTTCCTTCCCGAAACAGCCGATTAGCATGAAGCTTGGTTTGGCTGTATATTTTCGTTAGTGATTCCGAATCCCCGACGGCAAAACCATGACCACCGACCATTCAGAATTTTTAAGCCGCAACGGCCAGATCCTTTCTCCGCCCGCCGATCATGCCCTCCTTGACCGGCGGAGATTGTTTTCGCTGGCCTTGCTGGCACTCCTGTATTTCGGCATCTGCGGCGCGCTGGCCGTTGCGCTGGACATCCGCCGGGAGACGGTGATCGCCGCCGGGGCGGCCTTCGGAGTCGCGGTGGTGGCCGCCTACACTTTCCTGAGAATTCTCCATGCCCACACGACGAGGGATAAGGAGCGCGAACTTCTGCGCGAGGTGCTGGAGGGCAGCCGGGGCGCGCGTCTTATCACCGACAGTGCCGACAATCTAGTTTATGCAAACCGCAAGTTCGCCGACCTGTTCGGCACGGCGGAGCAACCTTCCCTGAAAACACTCTATGCCCTTTTCGAGCAGGACGAGGAAACCGTCGCCCATTTTCGCCAACTGGCCGACCAAGCGCAGCGGGGCCTGACCGATTCCATCGAATTATGCTCCTGGCGCGGGGGGCGCGAGCGCTGGCTGCAGGTCACCGCGCAGCCTATAGCGGGATCGGCGGGCTATATCCACTGGCGCATCGACGATGTCACACAGCAGCGCGAGATCGACCGCGCCATTCGCGAAGAGCGGGAAAAACTGATCGACTTTACCGATAATGCGCCGGTCGGGTTTTTTTCGGTGGACGAGCAGGGGCGGTTCCTGTTCGTCAACGCCACCTTCGCCCGCTGGCTGGGCGAGGATATACAGACGCTTTTAAGCGAAGGCCGCCTGCACACATATATGCAGGAGATCCCTGTCGGTTCGCAGCCCTATGATATCGTTCCCAGCGGCGGAGCGAAGCAGATGGCGGAGATGGTGATGAAAGGGCCGGCGGGCCGCACCTTCATGGCCTCGATCAACCAGGCCGTGGTGAACGAAGCGGGGAGCATGGTGCGGACGCGCGGTGTTGTCCATGACCTGACCGCCGAACGGGCCATGCGCCAGGCGCTGAAAGCCTCGGAAGATCGCTTCCAGCGCTTTTTCGAAGAGGCGCCGCTCGGCATCGCGCTTCTCAATGCCGAAGGCATGCTCGACGACTGCAACGCTTCGCTGGCCCAGATCCTCGGCTATCAGGTCAACGAACTTGAGGGCCGTTTCTTCGAGGCGCTGATCGCGGAAGACGACCGTAACAACGTGCTGGGCGCGCTCGACAATATCGGCCAGGGCAAACCCGCCGCGCCGATGGAGATCACGCTGTATGGCAAGGAGCAGAGCATTGTCGTCCAGATGTATGCGCGCCGCATGGAAAGCGGCAGCAACATCGTCCTGCATTTCATCGACCTGTCGCAACAGAAGGCGCTGGAACAGCAGTTCGTGCAGTCGCAGAAGATGCAGGCCATCGGCCAGCTGGCGGGCGGCGTCGCGCACGATTTCAACAACTTGCTGACGGCGATGATCGGGTTTTGCGATCTACTGCTGCTCCGGCACAAGCCCGGCGACCCGTCATTCTCCGACATCATGCAGGTGAAGCAGAACGCCAACCGCGCCGCCAATCTGGTGCGTCAGCTTCTGGCGTTCTCGCGCCAGCAGACGCTGCGGCCCAGGGTGCAGGACATCACGGATATCCTGACCGAAATCTCCCACCTTCTGCGCCGCCTGATCGGCGCGAACATCGACCTCGACGTTTCGCATGGCCAGGACCTCGGCCTGGTCAAGGTGGATGTGGGCCAGATGGAACAGGTGCTGATCAACCTGGCGGTGAACGCCCGCGACGCCATGGACGGCGGGGGCAATCTTTCCATCCGCACCTCGCATTTTGAAAACACCGAGCCGCTGGAACGCGGCGCCGACCTGATGCCGGCTGGGCAGTGGGTCCTGGTAGAGGTGGAGGACACGGGCTGCGGCATCCCGCTGGAAAACCTGAACCGCATCTTCGAGCCGTTTTTTACCACCAAGGAAGTCGGGCAGGGCACTGGCCTTGGCCTTGCCACAGTCTACGGTATCGTCCGCCAGACGGGCGGTTATCTGCATGTCGACAGCAAAATCGGCCAGGGCACCGTGTTTTCACTCTATCTTCCACGGCTGTCTGAAGCCGAAGCGGTGGAGGAAACAAAAGTAGAGCCGGCGGAGGATGATTCCGCGCGCGACCTGACCGGCACCGCTCGCATCCTGCTGGTGGAGGACGAGGATGCCGTCAGGTCCTTCAGTTCTCGGGCCCTCTCTAACAAGGGTTATGAAGTGCTCGACGCCGAAAGCGGCGAGGCGGCAATCCAGGTGTTGGCCGAAAAGGCGGGCGGAAAAATAGATCTGCTGATTACCGACGTCATCATGCCGAACATGGACGGCCCGACCCTTGCCAAGAGTCTGCGCCAGCAAAGTCCGAATTTAAAAATCATTTTCATTTCCGGTTACACCGAAGAAAAACTGAAAGACCATATGGGGGAAAACATATGGTTCCTGCCAAAACCGTTTACTTTGAAACAGCTGGCGGCGAAGGTGAAAGAGGCGCTGGAAACTTAAATTCACCAGTATCCGCTGATAGAAAGGAAAACTGAATGACCGCATTCACAAAAAAACAGGGTGAACTTTTTCTGATCTTGTACGTTTGAGAACGTTGGCCCAACCTTTCAAAGGCTGAGCATGGATTTTGCAAACTGGTGTATCATGCTGGCCTTGGGGCTGGTCCTTTTAAGTATCCTGTCGATCTTCCTTTCCCAGCGCTTCGGCATTCCCATCCTGCTGGTCTTTCTGGCAATTGGGATGCTCGCCGGGACGGACGGGCCGGGGCATATCGAATATAATAATTTTCCGCTTACCTATATCATCGGCAGCATGGCGCTGGCGGTGATCCTGTTCGACGGCGGGCTGCATACGTCGCGCGAGGCGCTGAAGCTGTCGCTGGGGCCTGCCGCCCTTCTGGCGACGCTTGGTGTCGTCCTGACGGCGGGGCTTATGGCGGCGGGCGCTTACTTCTTTCTGGACATCAAGATCGAACTCGCCCTGCTGCTCGGCGCTATCGTCGCATCGACGGACGCGGCGGCGGTGTTTTTCCTGTTGCGGCAAAAAAAGATCGGACTTCATCCGCGCCTGAAAGCGACGCTTGAGATCGAATCGGGCATGAACGACCCGGCGGCGGTCCTACTGGTCACGCTCTGCGCCGAAATGATCATGCATGGGAACGATCAATTCAGCGTGTTCGACGCGGTTCGCATGGCTTTCGAACTGCTGGCGGGCGCGGCGGCCGGTGCGGGTTTCGGCGGATTGCTTCTTCTGATGATCCGGCGAACCCATCTTTCGGCGGGTCTGTATCCGGTGATGGCCGTTTCCGGCGTCCTGTTCGTGTTCGGCCTGACCGAGGCAGCCGGGGCCAGCGGGTTCATCGCGGCCTATGTCATGGGCATCGTCCTGGGCGCCACCCATCACCGCGCGCGGCGGCAGATTAACAATTTCACCAACGGCATGGCATGGACCAGTCAGATCGTTATGTTCCTTCTTCTCGGCCTGCTGGCTTCGCCCAGTGCGATGATGCCGCATCTCTGGCCCGCTTTTGTGATCGCCATGATGCTGATGTTCGTCGCGCGTCCGCTGGCTGTTATCGTCTGCCTGGCCCCGTTCCGGTACAACTGGAGGGAGATAGCGTTCGTTGCCTGGGTTGGCCTGCGCGGTGCAGTGCCGATCTATCTGGCGACGGTGCCTGTTCTGCTGGGGATCGACAATTCCATTACCCTGTTCAGTGTCATTTTCGTCGTCGTGATTCTGTCGTTGATGTGTCAGGGCTGGACAATCGGCCCGGTGGCGCGGCTTTTGAAGCTTGACCGTGCCGAAAAACCGCAGGGCCCAGACGTTCCTTAAATGTTCTAAAATTTTGCTTGTAAACAAGAACAAATAGTGTACAAATGAAGGGGAGGATATCTCGCGGCCAGCCATTGCGCCACTACGGAAACTATGCGAACAAAGGGGAATACCATGTCAGTCACTGCATTGAGAACAACGGGCGAAAACACCATGAACACGGGCGATAAAACCAAGGCGCTGGACGCGGCGCTGGCACAGATCGAGCGGGCCTTCGGCAAAGGTTCGATCATGAAACTGAACGGCGCGGAAAACCCGATGCAGGTAGAATCGATTTCGACCGGATCGCTCGGTCTCGATATCGGCCTTGGCATCGGCGGCCTGCCGCGCGGCCGTATCGTCGAGATTTACGGGCCGGAAAGCTCGGGCAAAACGACGCTGGCGCTGCATGCGATCGCCGAAGCCCAGAAGGCGGGAGGTACCTGCGCGATCATCGACGCGGAACACGCCCTCGACCCCAGCTACGCCAAAAAACTGGGCGTCGATATCGACAATCTTCTGATTTCCCAACCAGACGCGGGCGAGCAGGCGCTTGAAATCGCCGACACGCTGGTCCGTTCCGGCGCGCTCGACGTATTGGTGGTCGACTCTGTGGCGGCGCTCGTGCCGCGCGCCGAACTGGAAGGGGAGATGGGGGACTCCCATGTCGGTCTGCAGGCCCGCCTGATGTCCCAGGCGTTGCGCAAGCTGACGGGATCAATCTCGCGTTCCCGCACCATTGTCATCTTCATCAACCAGATCAGGATGAAGATCGGCGTTATGTTCGGCTCGCCCGAGACCACGACCGGCGGCAACGCCCTGAAATTCTATGCCTCCGTCCGTCTCGATATCCGCCGGATCGGCTCGATTAAGGACCGGGAGACGGTGGTCGGCAACCAGACCCGCGTGAAAGTGGTCAAAAACAAAATGGCGCCTCCGTTCCGCCAGGTCGAATTCGATATTATGTATGGGGAAGGCATTTCCAAAGTCGGCGAACTGATCGATCTTGGCGTCGCCGGCAACGTCGTCGAAAAATCCGGCGCCTGGTTCGCCTATGACGGCCAGCGTATCGGCCAAGGGCGTGAGAACGCCAAGCAGTTCATGCGCGACAATCCCGAAATCGCCAAAAAACTGGAAAACCAGATCCGCGCGCAAAGCGGCGTGGTCGCCAATGCACTGCTGGTAGGCCCCGATAGCCCGGAAGAAGCGGCGGAAGCCTCGGAAGGTCCCGATATTTCCAATGACGACACTGCGTCACCAGGAAAAAAATCGAAGCGCGCCGCCGGTTAGGCCGCTTCAATGTCCATTGCAGAAAAATCCCCGCGCAGGCGGGGATTTTTTTGATCTATGCAAACAACTGGTATGTGTCGCCAAGCTTTTCAGTTGTCTCTTTCGCCTCTTTCCATTTGGACATCATATCGGCCACTCGCGTCGGTTCGGGCAAGCGGTATTTGCTAAGGCAGCGGATCGTCATATTAACGGCCGTTTCATGGCTTACCCTGTGCCCCGGCGAAACGAACAGCGGCTTGCACTTTTCCTTGCTGCGCAGGACGCTCCCGATGCGTTCGCCTTTATCGGTTAGCATGCTTGTCGCGCCTTTGGTCGGGGCGGGTTCCTCATATCGCCCGGTCAAAAGGGATTTCGCCACGCCGATGGCGGGCAGACCGGTGAGAACGCCGAGATGGGCCGCGATGCCGAGACGGCGGGGATGCGCCACCCCCTGGCCGTCAACCATGAGCAGATCGGGCTGGCGCGGCAGGCAGGACAGGGCTTTCTCGATCACGGGGACTTCCCGGAAGGAAAGAAACCCGGGAACATAAGGGAAGACAGTTTCGGCAAAAGCCTGGACGGAAAACACCGTCTCCATCGTCGAATAGTCCATCAACACGATGACGGCGCGGCTTAAATTACGTTCAAGGTCGTAGCTGCAATCGATGCCTGCAATAAAAGCCACCGGGCCGAAATCGTCCTGCAACCTTACCCGATGGCGCAGTTCGTTTTGCAGGGCTACGGCTTCCGGAATCTGCTCCGGTGAAAGTTTAGGCGGGGTTCTCGTCCACATCCTGATTGATATAGGCGTAATCCAAGAAGTTTCAGCTATCCCTTATCCCGCATGAGGCGTTGTTTTTCCCGACCCCAGTCGCGTTCTTTGAGCGTATCGCGCTTGTCGTGGTTTTTCTTGCCCTTGGCAAGGGCGACTTCCAGCTTGGCGAGGCCGCGCCCGTTGAAATAGATCTTTGTGGCGATAATCGTATAGCCCTCACGGGTCACCGCGCCGTTCAGCCTGTCGATCTCCTTGCGTTTCAGCAACAGGCGGCGGATACGCTTCGGCGTATGCTGTAGATGGGCGCCGGCGGGCGCGTATTCGGGAATCTGCATATTGAAGATGGCGATGCCTCCCTCATAAGGGCCGACATAAGCCTCGATGATGCTGCATTGTCCATGGCGCAGGGATTTCACCTCCGTTCCGGTCAGTTCGATCCCGGCGACGAAACGCTCTTCGAGGAAATAATCGAAGTGAGCGCGGCGGTTGTCGGCCACCGTCACATCCACGGACAGCAGCCCGGATTTGCTTTTGTTTTTCTTAGCCATGGGCGTGAAGTTTTTCCGCCCCGGCTAGAAGTCCGGCCCCCTGCATCGCCGCGTCGACAGCTTGGCGCGCCTCTCTACTGGCCGGAACCATAGGCAGGCGGACTTCGTCCGTTCCGAACCCAAGGCGGCTGCAGGCATATTTGACCGGCGCGGGCGATGTCTCGAAAAACAGGGCTTTATGCAGCGGGGCCAGCTTCTTATCGAGCGCCTCAAACGCCGCAATATCCTGTTTTTTCCACGCATGCTGGAACGCCGCGCAATCGGCAGGGGCGATGTTGGCGGTGACGGAGATGCAGCCGTGTCCGCCTTCGCGCAGGAAAGCCGCAGCCGTGCCGTCTTCTCCGGACAACTGGGTAAAATCCTTGCCGCATACCTCGAACGTCCGCTTCACGCGGGTCAGATCGCATGTCGCGTCCTTGACGCCGATGACGTTGGGGCATTCCTTTGCCACGCGCGCCATCGTTTCGGGCAGCATGTCGATGACGCAACGCGGGGGAATATTATAAATAACAAGAGGAAGGGCGGTCGACTTCGCCACAGTTTTGTAATGCTGGTAAAGGCCTTCCTGGGTAGGCTTGTTGTAATACGGCGTGACGACCAGAACGGCATTCGCTCCCGCGCGTTCGGCATATTCGGTGAAATCCACCGCTTCGCGCGTGCTATTCGACCCTGTTCCGGCAATAAGCGGCACTCTTGCCTTGACCACGGCGGCGGCACGTTCAAGAATGCGTTTATGTTCATCATGAGACAACGTCGGCGATTCACCCGTCGTCCCGCATGCCACGAGTCCGTTGCTGCCGGACGCGATCTGCCATTCGATAAAATCGTCGAATGTCTTCCAGTCGATCTCGCCGTTCCGGAAAGGCGTGACGATGGCCGTAATGGAGCCGTGAAGGCGGGTCATAAAAAACTCCTGCGAAATCCTGCAAAACCGGCGGTCAGTCTAGCGGGCGCGGGCAGTTTGCGCAAGGTTGCGGTGTTTTTGGCTCTGCTGATGCTGATGGCCGTGCCCTTGCGGGCCGCCGAATTCGCCGATGTCGACTCGACCGCCGGCATTGCCCTGTCGCCTGGCGACCAAGCGCTGACCCGCCAGGCCTTGTCCGCCGCGCGAAACGGTCGCTGGAACGAGGGTATGAAGGTCATCGGCATGACTAAAAACCCGCTCGCCTCCCGTATTTTCTACTGGCTGTATTATACCAAGGGCGCAGGACCGGTGCAGTTTCACAACATCACGACCCTGATCCGCCACTGCCCAGGGTGGCCGAAGCAGGGAACGATGCGCCTGGCCGCCGAAAAGGCCATGCCGGCGAACCTGTCAGACGAAGCGATAATCGCCTGGTACAAGGATTACCCGCCAAAGACGTTCAGTGGCCTGGAACGCTATCTGGCCGCGCTTCAGGACCAGCGGATGACAGAAGAGTTGCGTCGGGTCACCGGCGAATGGTGGCGCAGCACAGTCATTACCCCCGACCAGCAGAAACGCCTGTTTACCAACTACCGCCGCTATATCTCCGAACGGGACCACCTGGCGCGGATCAATTCGCAACTGATGAAAGGCGCTTACACAAACGCTCGCACGATCGCCCGGATGGTCGGTCGCGGTTATCCGGCCCTGGTCGAGGCACGGATCGCACTGGCCGAGGATTCGCCGAACGTTAATCAGGTGGTGGACAGCGTGCCGCCGCAACTGCGCCGCGACCCGGGGCTGATGTTCGAGCGCCTGCGCTGGCGCCGGAAGAAGGATTATGACGTGGGCGCGATGGAAATCCTTCACAACATGCCGCCTGTCGCCAGTATTCCCAATCTCGAAGACTGGGGGGCGGAACGCCAGATCCTGGCACGCCGCCTGATGGAAAAGGGCCAGTACAGCAGTGCCTATCTCCTTGTGTCCGGCCACAAGCTTGAGGAGGGGCAGACTTTTGCGCAAGCCGAATTCCTCGCCGGATGGCTGGCCCTTGAACGGCTGAAAAAGCCGGGTGCTGCTTTCAGCCATTTCGAAAACGTCTACAAGAACACTGTGACGCCGCTAAGCCGTTCGCGCGGCGCTTACTGGGCAGGCCGCGCCAGCGATGCGCTCGGCCATCCCGAGATCGGACGCAGCTGGTATCAGGTGGCGGGAAAATACCAGACGACCTTCTATGGCCAACTGGCGATCGCGAAGCTGGACGCCGCCTATCGCCCGCCGAAAAACCAGCCGCCAGCGCGGACCCTGGAGGGGCAGAACCGTTTCAACAAAACCGACATGGTCCAGGCGGCGCGCCTGCTCAACCAGGCGGGATTTAATTCAGAGACGACGGATTTCCTGAACGCCCTGTCCGACACGGTCACGTCGCCGGAAGAATATTTGTATCTGGCCGAACTGTCCCGCGATCTCGACCATATCCACAATGCCGTAAAAATCGCTAAAAACGGGCTTCAGAAAGATATCGTCCTGATGGATGAAGCGTTTCCGACCATTCTTCAGCGCATGAAAAACGTGCCGGTCGAATGGGCGCTTGTCCATGCGCTGATCCGTCAGGAAAGCGCTTTTGACCGCAACGCGCTCAGCCCCGCCGGCGCGCGCGGGCTTATGCAGCTGATGCCGGGGACGGCCCGTGAAACGGCCGGTAAGATCGGCATGAATTATTTCAGCGTCGATTCCCTGAGCGATCCCGATCAGAACATACGTCTGGGCTCTGCCTATCTGAAACGTCTGATCGACCGTTATGACGGATCCTATCCCTTGGCGCTGGCCGCCTATAATGGTGGTCCGGGGCGGGTCGACAAATGGGTTCAGGAGTTCGGCGATCCGCGGACAGGCGATGTCGATATCCTTGATTGGATCGAACAGATCCCTGTTTCCGAAACGCGCAATTATGTGCAACGGGTACTTGAAGCGGTCTATATTTACCGCATCAAACTTCATAATGTGCAGGAAAGCTTTAACGCCCCGATCCATGTCGGGATGTTGAATTAAGGCATATAAAACTGTTTTTGAAACGAAGATTAATTTTAATACCCCGCAATAAGCTGGAGTGCAATGTACGGAATCCTTATATCTGCATTGGCCTTTATTTTTATGGCTTCGCCTGTTTATGCCGATACTGCAGTCGCTGAAACGACTCTGCGTCCGCGAATCGAAGCCGGGGCAAGAGCAGGGACAGAACGAAGTATCGGGATGACGGAAATATGGGTTCCTGTAAGCCAGGGCCGTGATCGGGTCCTCTATGGCGATGCCCGCCTGAATGCCGACGATCAGGATAATAACGAGGGCAATTTCGGTATTGGCTATCGCCAGATGGCAGGCGCGGATTTAATTCTTGGGGCGCATGGCTGGTTAGACAGGAGAAGCACCGAACGCGGTGGTATTTTTAACCAGATGACTTTTGGCGTCGAGGCTCTGGGTTATAACACGGACATGCGGGTCAATGCCTATTTTCCCCTGTCCGACGAACGGACATATGTAACGCAAAACTCTGGAAGGGCAGATCCTTATCTTGCCGGCTCAGGCCTTTTCTACGATACGAGCGGCGCTCTTGTGGAAAAGCCGCAGGGAGGATTCGATATAGAATTGGGCCACAGGCTTCCTGTTTTCGAGGATCATATCGACAGCATGAGGGCATATGCGGGTATTTACCGCTTTGCCGCCGCCGATACCGACACTGTGCAAGGCGGGAGGATCAGGGTCGCCGCCGATGTGACTCCGTGGTTGCAGATCGGGACCCGCTACCAGTACGACAAGGAACGTGGATCGCAAGCTTTTCTTGAAGCAACTTTGCGCCTGCCGGGAAAATCAAGCTTCAGGAAAGAAGGGGTGAGGTCCCGACTCGATGAATCGCCGGAGCGCGATATCGATATCGTGACTTCGTCAAAGGTTACGGATACAGGCCTCGCCAAACCTGTGCTCAACGAAGAAACCGGAACACCCGAAAGAATCCTTTATGTCGATAATACGAATGTACATGAAGGCGACGGGACGAAAGAAAATCCTTACAACACTTTGAAGGCCGCCGAGGCTGCAATGCAGCCTTATGACGTCGTTTATATTCGTCGTGGCGACGGCACTGCGGCACGGCAAAATGAAGGAATCGTTATCGACAAGCCCGGCGTAAGGCTGATCGGTTCAGGCGTCGATCTTGTGCTTGAGGGCACTCAGATCACGGGGGCCGTTTCGGCAGCAGGCTCGCAAACGGTTTTAATCGAATCCACTGCCGCCCCGGTCATTGCCAATACAGAGACCTATGTCGATAATTATACCGGTAACGGGGTTATGATCAGGTCGGATGGCGCCTATGTATCGGGGCTGACGGTCCAGGGCTCGACAGGGGATGGCATCAAAGTATTCGCCGATGGTGCGGGCGATGCAATCGATGACGTACGCATCGAGAACGTCAAAACTTTCCTGAATGGTAAAATCGGCGTCGCCGTCCTCGCCACTAACGGCAGCACAATAGGCGATGTGTCCATTTCAGAGGTCGAAAGCCGTTCAAATACCGGAAGTTCCGTTAGAGCGGAGGCAATGGCCGGGAGTTATATCGGATCGCTGGATATGAGCGGGCTGCGGACATCGAACGCGGGGGGATCCAGCAGCGGCATCGTGGTTATAACGAGAACGTCCGGCCGGATCGGCAGCGCCGTCATAAGCGATGCGGAATCCGACAGCAATCCCATCAATGGCATTATCGTGACGGCGCAGGGCGGCGGAACCATCAACTATGCCGCGCTTTCGGATTTCAGAACGGATAGCAATACCCAGGCGGGCGTTAAATTCGAGGCGACGGGCGCGAACAGCGTGCTGGCGGAAGCCGTTATGTCGGACGGATCCGCGTCTGATAATATCGCCCGTGGGCTCGTGGTAACGGCGAACACCACGGCGAGGATCGGCACTGTCACGCTGGACAATCTTGACGCCATCAATAACACCGATTTCGGCGTCTATCTTCAGGCAAACAATGCCAACAGCCGTATAGACCAGGCCATTATCCAGGACATTACAGCGACCGGCAATACAACCGAGGGACTGCGCGTAGAGACCAATAATGGCGGCACGTCCATTGCCGGAAGCATAAAAGGTGTCCTGGCGGAAAATAACGGCAGGCGCGGCGTGCAGATTTATGCGCAAAACGCCGGTGCGACCAGCTTCACTCTTCAGAATGTCACCGCTACGGGAAATGCAGATCAGGGCGTCATCGTTCTGGCCCAAAGCAGCGGGCAGACGACCGCCACGCTGTCGGATATCGTTGCGACCGGTAATGCCCAGAACGGCGTTCTGGTCCAGGCGGCGTCCAGCGGCATTATATCCGCCGCGCTCAGCCACGTAACGGCTACGGGCAATACAGTCCATGGCGTTTTTATCGACGATGATACGACGGCTGCTTTTAACGCCGATCTGGGGGGCGGCACGCTGGGCAGCACGGGCAGCAACCGGATATACGGCGATACAGGCACCGACCTGCATGTCGATCTCGATGGCGGTCAGCTTAAAGCAGAGAATAACTGGTGGGGCAATGCCGCAGGTTTGCAGGCGGGAGAGCGTACGCTTGATGTAGGCAGCACCGTCGATGCGTCGCCGTTTCTTGCAGCCGATCCGGGATTATGAATTATATAGGCAATCATGAATTGCGGGTTTGTTCGTACTTTCTTATACTTTAGGATATAAAATAAAGGCTGAATTTCTCTACTCAGCTGAAATTATTCATTTTTTCCAAGGTCTTCAGGGAATCGTTCTATGAAACTTCTTCTTGCCGACGACCACACGCTGTTCCGGGACGCGGTCGCCCAATATATCGCCCGGGCCGAGCCCGCGACGGATGTTCTGGTTGCAAAAGATATTCACGGCGCTATGGAAATAATTGAAACAAATCGCGATATCGATATTGTGCTCCTGGACCTTAAGATGCCGGGGATGGAGAATTTTACCGGCCTGAAAAAAATACGGGAGCACAGCCCTGATTTGCCTGTGGCGCTGATGTCGGGTTTCGCCGAAGACAAGGATGTCAAGGAAGCCATGACACTCGGGGTACGCGGTTATTTTCCTAAAACATTGTCTGGGCAGGTGATGATCGCGGGGGTCAAACGCATCCTCGAAGGCGACAGTTTCGTTGCCATGGACCATAACACCAACAGTTTCATGCCGTCTTATTACGGCGACGCGCCGGAAGGCAGGCAGACGACCATGAAGACCGGCGATGCGGGTAACAACTTCAAGCTGACACCGCGGGAACAGGAAGTGCTGCAATATCTTGCACGCGGCATCTCGAACAAGGAAATTGCCCGCGCGCTCGACTTGCAGATCGTGACGGTCAAGCTGCATGTGCGCGGCATCTGCCGCAAGATGGGCGTTCAAAACCGAACGCAGGCCGCGCTGAAAGCCAGGGAGGCCGGTCTTGTCACCGAAACGGCACACCAGGCCTGATCCTGTCAGGATAGCGCGCCCGTCACAGATCGTCACATCGCTTCCGGGCATGCTTTTTACAGCCCTGATCGTCGGAATTTTTTGCCTCTCCGCTTTGCAGGCAGGGCTGGCCATTCTTCATCACGACCAGCATCTGGAAACGCGGTATCTGATCATGTCTCTGGTTAGCATGGGAATTGCAGGGCTGGGCTTGATCGGTCTTCTTTTGGTCAGCCAAACGATGCTGGAACGCGCGCTTGACCAGAAGGCGCTGGCGATCCGTCAGCTTGAACCGCGCATGGTGGCGATGGAGGCAGCGATGGATGGCATCGCCATCGTCGACGCGTCCGGCGCCATCATTTATGCGAACAAGAAACTGGCCGGCTTTTACGGCTATGCCAAAGCGGAACTTTCAGGAAAACCCTGGACTGTTTTTTATAACGAGTCGCAGGTCGACTGGCTGGAACATGAAGTGTTTCCGCTTCTGGAACAGGACGGGCATTGGTCGGGGTATACAGTAGGCCAACGCGCGGACGGGTCGGCATTCGTCCAGGACATGTCGGTCACGAGCCTGCGGGACGGCGGACGCATTTTCATCATCCGTGATTTCACCGAAGCAAAAAAGGCCGCGGACCTTTCGGCAAGGCGCCTTGCGGCGATGGAAGCGGCCGGAGACGGGATAGGGATTGTCGATGCGGAAGGGCGCCTGACCTATATGAACGGCGCGCTGATGCGTCTGCATGGACTCGGCGTAACCGACCTTTCGGATTATATCGGGCAAAGCTGGGGCAATCTCTATACCGACAAGGGCCGGGACGACGTCCTGAATAAAATCATGCCGGCAGTACGGATAGAAGGGCACTGGAAAGGCGAAGCGCCCATCGTTCGCAAGGACGGCACGGTCACGCATGCCGAAATGTCGCTGACATTACTGCCCGACGGCGGCATGGTCGGCACGGCACGCGACATTACCGACCGCCGCACCGCACAGGCGGAACGCGAAAGCCTTGAAAAACAATTTTTCCAGGCTCAGAAAATGGAGGCCGTCGGACGGCTGGCAGGCGGCATCGCTCATGATTTCAACAATATCCTGGCATCCGTCATGGGCTATGCCGGGTTTTTGATTGAGGACCTGCCAAAAAATACGGAAGCCAAAGGCTTCGCCATGCAGATCATGCAGGGATGCCAGCAGGCGCGCAACCTGGTCGAGCAGATCCTGACGTTTTCGCGCAGGCGGGAGGATGTGCGGGAAACGATGGATCTGAACGCCGCCGTGCGGGACACGATCAGCATGCTCCGGTCGACTCTGCCTGCCTTGATCGAATTGAAGAGCATGCTGCCGGACTCGGCGATCCTCGTCCGCGCCAACCCGGTGCAGATCGGACAGGCCTTAATGAACCTCTGCGTCAATGCGCGCGATGCGATGCCAGAAGATAGAGGCGAACTGTCTATCTCGCTGGTCCATGGCATCGCGGATGAAGGAAATTTCCCCGGTAAACTGACGAATGCCCTGCCTGAAATCAACGCCGCGCCGGACATAAGAATCATCAGTGAGGCGAATAGCGCAACGGTCCTGACTCTTGGCAGCCTGATGCATGGACGTGCTTATGCCTCCCTCACCATCGCCGATAATGGCTGCGGGATCAGCCGCACCGTCATGGAGCATATGTTCGAGCCTTTTTTTACTACCAAGCCGATGGATCTCGGCACCGGCCTGGGGCTTTCCGCCGTTCATGGAATCGTCGCCAGCCACCAGGGCGCGCTCGTCGTGCGCAGCCGGGAAGGGGAAGGCACGGCTTTTCAGATGTATTTTCCGCTGACTGAGGACGCCATGGCCGCGCCGCGTCATGACCATCCCATGGCGGCGCATACAGGGGCCGGGCGCATCCTGCTGGTGGAAGACCAGCCCCATGTGCAGGCGATGATGGAAATCATGCTGAAACGCCTGGGATACGACCCGGTCAGTTGCAACGCGGGCGACCTTGCTATAGACCATCTGCGAGAAAACCCCGGACGGTACGATCTGGTGATATCGGACCAGTCTATGCCGCGCATGAACGGGTCCGACATGGCGGCCCAGATCCGCGAGGATTTTCCGGATCTGCCTATTATCCTCGTCACCGGCTACAGCCACGAACATCTGATGGCCGTCATGGAGAAAAATCCCTCCATCCGCGCTGTCCTGCCCAAACCTATCGACGTCCGGGTCCTGGCCAGGCATTTACGGGATGTTATTTCACGGTCACAGGCCGCCTGAACCTGCCGTATCCCTCTTGCGCGCCGCGGCGCAGACCATATAGATTGTCTGCCGTATCCCAAGGCGGAAAGCATTATGTTCAAGCGCGTCTGCATTATCGGTTTCGGGCTGATCGGCTCATCGCTGGCCCGCGTTATCCGGGGTGGCCTTGCCGAATCCGTGGTCTGCGGAGATGTCAGCCCGGACGTCTGCCGGCGCGTGATGGAACTGGGCATCGCCGACCATGCCACCACCGATCTCCAGGAAGCCGTTTCCGGATGCGACCTGGTCGTGCTGTGCGTGCCGGTAGGTGCATACAGCGACGTCGTCAAAACCATAGGGCCCGCGCTTCAGGACGGCGCGGTTCTGACGGATGTCGGTTCGGTCAAGCAGGCCGTGATCGACGCCGTTCTGCCCTGGCTGCCCGGCCATGTGCATTTCGTGCCGTCCCATCCCGTGGCCGGCACCGAACATTCCGGCCCGGATGCCGGTTTCCCGGAATTGTTCCGGGGAAGGTGGGCGATTATCACGCCGTTGCCCGATACGGATATCAAGGCCGTCGAAAAAGTGACGAAGCTTTGGGAAGCCTGCGACTCCCGTATCGAGATTATGGACCCGAAGCGGCATGACCTTGTCCTGGCCATAACGTCCCACCTGCCGCATTTGATCGCCTACACTATCGTGGGCACGGCGACCGACCTTGAGGAACATACCAAGGCCGACGTCATTAAGTTTTCAGCCTCCGGCTTTCGTGACTTTACCCGCATAGCCTCGTCGGATCCCGTCATGTGGCGCGACATCTTCCTGAACAATCGCGAGGCGGTGCTGGAGATCGTGCAGAGGTTCAACGAGGACCTGACCGCCCTGCAACGCGCGATCCGGTGGGGCGACGGCCAGCAACTCGAATCCATGTTCGCCCGCACCCGGGATGTCAGACGCCAGGTCATTCAGGCCGGGCAGGCGGATTACGCGAAGCCTAAAAAGGCGGAATAATTTATTTACGTAATATTATTTGCTTTTGAGCCGAACGTGCGCTATTCAATGAAAGTCCATTTTGTTAAAAATTGTGGAGATATACATGCCCTACCAACAGTTGCCCGATAACCTTTTGATTATTGATGACGGTCTCGATAATTCTGTGCTGAGAGCGTATGACAATCTGCATTTTACAAACGGCGTTTTCAGTGCACCCCCCGAGGTGATCGTGCCGACAGTACTGTCTGGTTTCAAGTTTGTGAGCGACTATGCTGCCAGCCCCGGTGACGCCTTCGTCATTGCCGTTAATTCGGACATCAGCATGAATGGCATCATGGATAAAAAAGGCGCTTCCGCCGAGGAGAGGGCCGCACTTGAATCGCAAAACGAACGGGCCCTTAAGGTCGCAGTTCCTGTGGCCCTGCTAAATCCTGGCCATCCTGTTGTCGTCATCTTTTACGACGAAGAAACGCCAACAGCTCTTTACGACTCATTGACCGAAGATGGGCTGCCCTTGATGACTCTGCATAAATGGGGATATGGAACAAAACCTGACGCTCCAAGAATAGAAGGCTCTCATAATTTCGGTCAGGTCCTGGCGTTCCCGTTGCCCAACGATCGAAAGCCTGTATGCCATGACATTACGATCGCAGAAGACCAAAGCGGTATTGTGCAGATTTTTAAATTGACAGAAGTAGAGGGAAGCCATGGACGCCCCTATCTTTCCGAAGGTGGTAAAGTCCTGTTTCCCGTCCCTGAAAGCCTCGCTACGTATGCTGAGACTGCAGGTGCTCCGCAAAACAAGCCGGCGCCATCGGCTCCTTCAGGCCCCTGAAGAAGACACAAAGGCGTTTGACGTCAATGTTTTCGACGCGGCTTCTATGCGCGTTTCGAGGTCGTGCATCATATCCTTTCCGCTCAGGCCAGCGGCGACAGGCTCCAGGAACTGGAAAACGACGGTTCCCGATTTCTTGATCCATCCCCGCCGCGGCCAGAATGCGCCGCTGTTCAGCGCCAGCGGAATGACGGGGAGGCCCGTCGCGTCCCGGATTTGCGCGATGCCGACGCGATAGGGTTTTTCGGCGGTCGTCTCGTCTGGCCAGACCCGCGTGCCTTGAGGAAAAATCACGAGGACGCGGCCTTTGTCGCGTACGTCTTTGGCCCCATCGACGATCTGGCGCAGCGCCTCGCGAATGCTTTTGCGGTTTATGGCGATGGGTTCGCTGCGCGCGAGATAACGGCCCCACAGCGGGATGCGGATCAATTCGCGTTTCAGGATGACCGCAGGATCCTTCCATAGCAGATGCAGCTTGAACGTCTCATAGGCCGACTGATGCTTCGCCGCGACGATATAGGGCCCGGAGGCGGGCAGGTATTCAAGCCCTCGTACTTCGTAATCGAGGCCGAGGACATGGCGTTCCAGCCAGTATATGCAACTAACATACATGTGGATCTGCCAGAACGCGGCCTCGCGGTTCATGAACAGGAACGGGATGCATGCGATGCTGAGCGTTGCGTTCAGCAGAAAGAACAAAATATTAAAAACGGTCGAGCGTAAAAAGATCATGTGCCGAACAACGGTTTGAAATGGGTGCGGAGGAGGGTCAGCAGTGTCTTGTGGTATTCGATGAACGTGATCGACCAGAACCTCCCCGTCTCAAGATCGGTCTTGATGGAGACGACAGGGTGCGGCACGATTTCGATGCCGGGCAGCACGCTGCGGAATTCGAGCCATGCGCGCGGCATGTGATAACTGGAAGTGACGAGCCGCAGGGAATGGATGTTTTCCTTCTTCGCCCAGGCTTGCGTCTCGCTTGCGTTCTGCGCCGTGTTCCGCGCCTTATGGTCGAGGATGATGCAGCAGGAGGCGGCGCGCTTCTCCTCGGGCGCCGATTGCCACTGGCCCAGGATATCGTCGAGCGACACGGCATTGTTGACGCCGGAAATATACAGTTGCGGCGCATGGCCGCCAGCCAGCAATTCAAGGCCGGTGCTGACCCGTCGAGCACCGCCCGTCAGTACGATCACCGCGTCGGTCGGCCTGCGGATATCGCCCGGCTTCATATTGGCAACCCAGGCCGCGAACACGAAATAGCCGCCCAGCCAGACCAGGCAGAGCGCGAGGCAGAACAGTGTCGCATGGCGAAGAAACGTCATAAAATCCGGCTCAGAGTCCTTAAGGCGGTCTGCCGCGCCGCAACGGTCGCCAGCAGCGCGGCGGCCAACGGCAGAAACGCAATTGCCGCAATCTGTACAGGGCCCAGAGTCAGGTCGGGCAATAGGCCGGCATCCGCACGCCCCATGGCCAAGCCCGTGACAAGCAACACGAGTCCGCCTGCCAGCGTCCCCGCAGCCGCTCCTTTCAGCGCAAGGATCAGGAAATGGCGCTGGAACTGGCCGGCGATGTAGGAGTCCGACGCGCCGATAAGATGCAGGAGTTCCACATCCGTGCTGTGGATCGCCATACGCGCCTGCACCGCGCCCGCAACGGCGGTCGCCGCCGTGCAGCCAATCGCCAGGCTCAGCAGAAACGCGGCTGTTTTCAGGCCGCCGGTAAACCGTAAAAGATCGTGCAGCCAGCTTTCATGCGTATCGATCTTCGCGCCTGGCGCCTTGTCCGTGACGACGCGGGTCAGCTCACCGATCGTTTCCGGCTCCGAATTGACCAGTTCCAGGCTGATCAGGCCGGGCAGGGGCACCTTGTCGGGAAGGGCGCTGTCGCCCAGCCATGGCCTGACCAGATCGCGGATTTCCTCCTGAGACAGCCTGTGGCTGCTTAACACCGCGGGCTGCGCCTTCAGGGCGATGTCGATATCCGCAGCCAAACCTTCAACCGCCATAGGCTCCAGTAATTTTCCCTCCGGCCCCTGCGCGGGAACTTCCACCGTTGCCTTGTTTTCAAGCCCACTCGACCAGCGTGCCGTCATCCCCGACAATGCGAAGGAGGCGGCGAGGGTCAGCGTGGCCAGAAACGCCATAAGCCCGATCAATAAGGTCAGAAACCCGGATCCTGGCCCGCGATTCAGCGGGAGGTCATAGCGCCTGGCGTCAGCCTTTCCTACGGTACGTTCCGTAAATTTCAAATTCGGGAATTTCATGGGGCGGTGCTCTGGGCTTTCTTTTTAGGCGCCGACGGCTGTTGCGTGTGCAGCCCGCCTTTTTCGAGCACGAGACGAGGCTGCGGAAAACGGTTCAGGATCTGCTGGTTGTGCGTTGCGATCACGATGGTCGTGCCCATCTTGTTCAGTTGCTCGAACAGGCTCATCAGCCGGAAGCCGATCTCGTCGTCAAGGTTTCCGGTCGGTTCGTCCGCCATCAGAAGGCGCGGGCGGGGGATGACGGCGCGGGCGATGGCGACACGCTGCTGCTGTCCGCCAGACATGGTATGCGGCAGATGGTTTTTGTGGCTGCCGAGGCCGACCCATTCCAGCAGCTCGTTGACGTTGGTGCGGATTTCCTTTTCCGGCATGCCCTGGACGCGCAACGGCAGCGCGACGTTGTCAAAGGTGGACAGATGCGGCATCAGCCGGAAATCCTGGAACACCACACCGATGCGCTGGCGGATCGGCGACAACTGCGCCCGCGTCATGCCGTTGACGTTCTGCCCGAACATGGTGATCAGCCCGCGTGTCGGCCTGCGCCCGAGATACATCAGGCTCATCAGTGATGTTTTGCCGGCGCCGCTCGGCCCGCACAGAAAATGAAATGAGCCGGGCTCCAGCGTAAAGCTGATATCGCTCAGGACCTCCGGCCCTATGCCATAACGCATCCCGATATGTTCAAAACGGATCATAGTATTATTAACCTGTTATCGCATCACACAACATACACTGAATTTACTGGCCGCCCACCGTTCCAACCGTCACTTCGTCCGGTGTGATCTGTTTGGCGAGAAGATACAAGATAGCCTGCGCGCGCTGGTATGTGTTGACGATTTTGTCAGATGCCGTCAAAGCCTGACTGTATCTTTGGCTGTCGGCGAAAATTCTGGAGATCGTGAAATGCGCCTTGTCGCGAAAGGCAGGGTCGTCGATTGCGGCGATGCTGGCGAGCGCCGCGTCAAATTCGTTCCGGTCAGCCTGGATTTTGGCGGCTTCGTTATGCGCCTTGTTCCGCAATGCGCTGTTTTCCATAGCCTGAGCCGTCTTCATGGCGCCCGCATCGTCGCCTGCAAAGGCCTGAGACATCGCTATATAAGTGAACGCGATGGAGCGGGAGGGTGGATGATCGATCTTTTTCGCTTCGGCCTCCAGGCGGGTAAACAGAGCGTCATAAGCCGGCTGGCCCAGCTTCATCGCCGCCGCCGCCATACCGATACCCCTGATGGTCATGGCCTTGGTGTCCGGGTCCTGTATTTTCCCGATGAGCGCAATGGCCTGATCGGTTTTTCGGTCATGGGTCAGGAGCTTGGCCAGTTCACGATAGGTCTGGTCTCGCCATTGTGATTCGCCTATGGTGTCGGTCACGCCCTCAAGCGTCTTGAGCAGGCAGCCCCTGTCGGTGCCTGCACAGGCTGGCGGATCGGCTGCCAGCGCGGCCTTTGGGGATATGAGCAGGGCCAGAAGCAGGATAACCGGTTTCCACATGAGTCCATACCGTTGTCAGTTCGCGATTATCCTGCCAGAATTCAGGCAAGGATAAAACCCATGCCGGACGGCCCATGATCCTGACGTGCGAAAACTGCCAAGCCCGCTATCTCGTCGCACCGCATGTGCTGGGCGAGGCAGGACGGCGCGTCCGCTGTACATCCTGCGGCCATGAATGGCATCAAATCAATGAAGAGCCACAAGACGAAGACCCTGTGGATTTCCGCTCGATCCTCGATGCGGTCGAACCCATCCCCGAATCGGTCATGCCGGTCCAGGAAGAAAAACCGGTTTTGCAGCCGATCCCGAAAAAGCAGCGGAGGCCTGTCAGCGGCAGGATAAAAGCTTATGCCGCGGCTGCAGTAATCGTCCTGGGCATAGCAGGATCTCTTTATCCCCTAAAAAACGAGATCGTTCAAATCTGGCCGCCTGCCGCAGGACTTTACATGGCCATCGGCCAGGACGTGCCGGTCAAAGGCGAAGGCCTTATTTTCGACCAGCTCACGGCGGAGGATGTGCATGCGGAAGGCATTATCAAAATCGAAGGCCGCATTATCAACCTGAAAAGCACGCCCGCCGTCATTCCGGCTATCCAGGCCACGGCAGTCGACGACAATAACAAACCCATCGCGCGCCGCATCGTCGACCCAGGCGGAGAAGAACTGAAAGGGCAAGGGGAGACGACTTTTTCCGTAGTGTATCCAGATCCACCCAAAAACGCGAAACGGATAACGCTGCGGTTCGTGCTGGGCGGCTGAAGTCTTAGCCTTTCTTTTTCCTGGCCTCTGCCGCTGCCCGCGCCTTACGCATTTCGACCAGCGTCTCGCGATAGACTTTATAGGCGTTGGCAGGGCCGACGCTCATAGGCCCGGCGGCGGCGCGGCGCAGGGAGGCGATCTCGAATAGCGGGTTTTCGATCGTCCGCCCTTTCAGGCGTTTTTCAAGATCTTTACGCAGTCCGGTCAGATTGTGGCAGATACGGGCGCTGCTGTCCTTTTCCATCTTCACGCTGCGCGCAAGACGTTTTTCGGCCCGCATAGCCTGATCGTCCATGGCATTGTGGAAGCCACGCACGGCTTCGTTCTGGGCATTCTGATCGGTGCGGCAGTCTTTCGCGACCAGAGGAGGCAGACGCTTGCGGATGATGCGCTCAATCACCTCGTAAGAGGAGGTGACGTCCTGCTCCGCCAGGGTCTGAAGTTTTTTTGCCAGAGGGCGGACGGCAAGATACTGGATCGGGTCGGCTTTCGAGCATAAGGCCGCATAATTTTCAAACATCGCGTTGAAGCGGATAATGTCGCCGATCACCGGCCAATAGGCATCGGCTGCACGGGAATATTGTACCGTGCAGGACAACGACGGGGCTAGCTTTCCGGCGGGGGGAAGAGGCGTCATTTTTTCGCCTGCATGCACAGGATACGATCCAGCCAAAGCTGTCATAGCCAGACTGCCTGCCAGAACAAACCGTTTAATGCGTAAAAACATTATGCCTCCGAAACGAGGCGGATATTATAACAAATAAAGAACGAAAACAATTTTTTGATGAAGCAATCCACAACTCTCATTCATAGCGGCTTTTAAGCCAGCGCAGCAGCATGGCTTCACTGCGCCTTAGCCCCGCCGGAATATCCAGAGACTCGTTTTGCCATTTTTTGTCCAGAAAACAGCCTGTGCGATATAAATCCACCAGATCGGGATGCACATAGCTTTTCTGAAGGATGGCCGGGGTGTTGCCCAATGCCGTGGAAACGGCTTTCAAGACTGGTTTCAGATGAAGTCTGACGCCTTCCTCGCAATCGGCCTGGGCCATCGCTTCTTCAAGAAAAAGCGTACATGCCGTCCAGGTTCGGAAATCCTTGGCGGTGATCGTTTCGCCGCTTGTATCTTGCAGCCACTGATTCACGTCCGCAGAACCGACGGCATGATGTTCGCCATTGTCATTGACGTATTTGAAGAGCCGTACGCCCGGCAGGTCGCCGCATTCCGCCACGACTTTGGCCAGTTTCGCATCGGTGATTTTTCCCTGCCAGACTTTGCCGCCCTTGGCCGGAAAGTCCAGTTCGATCTCGCGTCCATGAAGGTCGAGATGTTTTTTGCGGATAGTCGTTATGCCGAACGTATCGTTTTCCGCTGTGTACGCGTCATTTCCAACGCGTAGCCCGGTGCGGTCAAGCATTCGCACAACCGCCGCCACAACCTTGTCTTTCGGCAGACCTTCCAGGTTAAGCGCGGTAAGGACTCGCCGCCTTATCCCCGGAAGCGCCTGACCGAAGGTCAGCATGCTGGCGAATTTGTTCTGGTCGCGCGTCGCGCGCCATTCTTCATGATAGCGATATTGCTTACGGCCTCGCTGGTCGAGCCCCGTCGCCTGGATATGACCGTTGTCGCGCGTACAGATCCAGACGTTTTCCCAGGCAGGAGGCACGGCGAGCTGTTTACAACGTGCAATAACTTCCTTTTTTCGAATGGGGGTTCCTTCTGAATCGTAATAGGCAAAGCCCTTGCCGCATCGCTTGCGCGTAATTCCCGGATCTTTGTCGTACACATAACGCAGGCCTACGTTTTTCGCGTGTTCAATCGCTTCCTGAAGTTTTTCTTCCGCTGACATAATAAAAGAACGCGCGAATTGGCATTATGGTTCTATTGCTGTGTAAAAACAGACTGTTAAACGATGTGATTTTTTTTCCATACTTAAAACAAAAAACCCGGGCCAAAGCCCGGGTTTTGTAAAAATAAAAAGATTATTCGCCCCTGACGGCGTCTTTGACGCCGCCTACGGCATTCTGGACTTTACCGGCAGCGCGATCGGCTTTGCCTTCTGATTTCAGTTTGGCGTCGCCGGTCAGTTTGCCAGCCGCTTCCTTGACAGCGCCTTTAGCCTGACGGGCCGCGCCTGCGATACGATCGTTATCCATGGTCATTCTCCTGTAAGTTGATGAACATCGCATTACAAACAGGCGAAGCGGTAAATATGTTCCTATGTACCTTAAAAAATCTAAATGACATTAAAAACTTAATAAAAAGAAGCCCCTGCCGTTACGGGAACGGAAGGGGCTTCGTGTGGACAGCGCGGAGAGCAGATAGCCCTCATTGGGAGAGCCCAGCTATTCAATCACGCTGTCCGTATCAGCAAACAATCGGCGTTTCAAAAGGTTCCGACATGACCCAATTTTTTTGGTTTTATGCCAGAAGCCTGCAGGGATTGGATAATTGAGGCCTTATGGCGGATTTGAGGGAGAGCGTAGCCGTATCGATGACAGAGGGAGCGCCCGCGTCGCCGATATCGGTTTTTTGAAGCAACGATTGCATTACAACAAGACATTCCCGCAGGAGTTGACTTCCAGTCCAGCCGGCCTCGATCCGGATAAATTCTGCGTCTTTTGCATTCGCGAAACTTCCGATGACAAATCCCGCGATGCCGCCGCGTCTTTTCGGGTTGTTTTCCTGTAAATGCCCATAGGCGGATAAAAGATGCCTGTCGGTTCGGATATCGACAGAGAGCTCGCTGAAATCCCGGTTGCCCAGCACGGCATAAAACGGGGGCGCCGCAACTGCTCTCACAAAGGTTCTTTGCAATGCCGACAGGGTGTTCGGAGACCATGTCATTCTGTTGGGATGAAGAACGGATTTCTGGGCAAGAGCCGGATCGAGGGCGTTGACTCCAAGCGCGTCCCATAGGGCATCGCTGGTCTCGAACGTGATCATATCCCTCGCATCAAAGCTATGCGCATAAGCGGCATTGGAAAATATTGAAATCATAAATATTCAATACTATGGAAAGAAAATTCAACGCAAGGGAAAATTCAGTTTTTCTAATTCAAAAACCAGTACCCCCCATTGAGATACGCCGCGAAACATGTCCACAGCGTGGGGGGAATCATGAGCAGGGCGGCGGGACTGCGCGCCTTGGCCGCCCGGAGTATCACTGCGATGGCCAGGGCGTTAAGCGCCAGGATCCAGGCCAGCCCGAGCCCCATCATGTGGAGGCTGAAGAAAACGAACGTCCAGGACCAGTTCAATGCCATATACGCGGCGAACATTGCCAGCAGACGCCGCCGTTCCGGCCCGCCCGGCATCCGCCAGATCGTGTACCCGGCGCTCGCGATCAGGGCGTAGAGGATACTCCACATAATCGGAAACACGATATTCGGCGGCGTCAGCGGCGGCCGTGCCAGCCCGGCGTACCAGCCGTCGACGCTGCCTTGCGTCGCCATGCCGATGGCGAAGGACACCGCCTCGAAGGCAACGATCCAAAGCAGGAGAAAGACGATCTGGGATAGCGACGGTTTCATGACAGGCCTTTCGATTTCGAAGGATACTAGCGCAATTCACCGTTCCGTACAGGGCAGCGGTAAAATTCTATGGACAGGGAAGGCGGGGCAGGGTTAGCTTTTTTATAAATAAAATTCAGGGAGTAAAACATGACCGGACCCATAAAGACCGATAATGCGTTGAGACAATCCCTTACGGATCTCGGATTCCGGGGGCCCAAGGGCGGAGATTTAACCGTGCTTCCTTTTCAGGAAGTCGCAACGCCTTTGGGCACGGCGCGCGCGCATATCATCCCGATATGCGGATTGAGCGTAGAGGCCAGGCGTTATTGTCAGGCGTTTGAACGTGTAACCGGAATGCGCCCTGTCATTAAAGTATTGCCCGACAGCACGGCAAATCTGGTTATCCATGACGTCGCCATCCGGATGCTTTCGACAGAACAGATCGGCGAGATAGAAACCGTTATGAAGGAAACGGAAGCGTCTCCGGCGCCGGCGCAGCATCTGCGGTTTTAACCGGTCAGGCAACCTTGCAGTCTTGACGGATGGCGGCTTTCAGCGAGAGGATCATGCTGTCAATGGCCGGCGGAGCGAAAGGATCGTTTACGATATCCTCCGTGGTCAGAATATTACGCATTGTTTCGCGGCAGGCCGAACCCTTTTCGCCACGGGCCGACACCACCGTAAAATGAGCATTCAGACGATGGGCATACGTGCCGATCATGAAATTGCCGACCAGAAAGCGCGGCCTGTCGGGAAACTGCTGCTGGGATAGATTGGCTCTCAATTGATGCCTGGCGGTGCGAATATCGATAAAAAACCCGTCCCGGTGATCGACCATGGCGATAAAGGGCAAGGGCGCCGCGACGGTCCTGAAAGCATGCCCCAGAAGCGGAATGTGATGCGGCGACCAGAGCGCATGGCCCGGCCTCAAGCGAATGCCCTGCGCCAGGGAGGGATCGAGCCGGGCGACGCCAAGATCTTCCAGCGCATCCATCCGGCTGTCATAAAACATGACGCCTGCTTTACGCAACTGGCCTTCATAGTCGGGACGTATGGTCGGTTTGTTCATCCCGTTTATATAGATGAATGAATAAAATTATGCAAATTATGGTGCTATCTATTGAAATTACTACAAATTTGACAAAATTAGTTTTCATATTTATAAAAACGGGCAATAGGAGATATTATAATGCAGCAGCTCGCCCCGGAATTTTTGAAAAGCAATTACGGCATTACGCCGGCCGTTAATTTCGTTCTTCAGCCTGAACAGACGGTCATTGCGCATCCCGGCGCCGTTGTTGAGATGTCGCCCGATGTCGAGATGACGATAAAATTTTTAAGCAGGATCGATAGGGAAGGAAAAAGAAGTATTCTCGGGGCCTGGTGCAGGAAGTGGTTCGTCGGCCAGGGCGTTACGGCGCAATTCACGAATAAGGCCGCTGTCGCCCGCGACGTGGTACTTCATCCTCCCGAAGGTGGAGTTGTGGCCTGGATCGACGCCAGGGAACATGGTTCGATCGTCTGCAGTAAAGGCTCTTTCCTGGCGGCTACCAATGATCTGATCTTCGACTTTCGTAAGGTCGCGCCGTTACTGATGGGCAATCAGGATACATGGATGGAAGTCCTGACGATTCCGGATACAGATGACGGTCGCGATCATCACGTTTTTCTCAAAAGCCCCGGCGCAATTATGGAACGCAGGCTGGAGGCAGGCGAAGAACGCAATGTGCATTACGACTCTCTGCTGGCGGCTTCCGGCGACATGGATATCGGCGTCGCAAAAATCAACAATGCCGCCGCGCGCTGGTTCGGCGGGGAAGGCCGTTATTTTACCCGCCTGAAAGGCCCCGGCACCTATTGGATCAGGACATCCAGCCCCGCCGCCACGCATTCGGGCGGGTCAGGGGTTAGTCTCGATCTCGGATCTCTGGGGATGTGATAAAGCGCTCACGCGTCGTTTATTGTTGAGAGCTGCTTGTTATTGCCGGCACGAAAAATAGAAGCGCCGCCGCGATCAGGCCCAGGACTAGCAAGACGGCGACCGTGGGTATCGGGCCTTTCTGCCGTTCATACTCTTGTTTCGTTTTCGGAGCATCCGCAATTTTTTGCTCCATGACAGCGCATCCTTTGGTCACAGGAAGGCTTACGCTTGGATATGAAGAATGTTCCAAAACGCGATATTTGATTAAGATGTTTAAAGCAAGCTTGATGTGTCGAGGCTAAACTTCAGGCCGAATAAAAGTTGCCGTCACTCTTCCCAAAACTCTTGATGACGGCGACTCATTTTGTGCACGATGGTATGTTATGCCTGAAATGAGCGTGATTTGGTTTGCGGGGTATGGGCTGGCATGCGCTGCAAAAATGTCTTCCAATTCTTTTGCGCCAAAAACATCGTGAAGTATTTTCGCATTCCAGCCTTCTTCATCAAAGGGACTATCAAGCCAGTTCCCGAGGCCTTTTTCTTCAAAAATTGCCAATTGACGATCATGCGGAAGGACCAGTGTAGGCGCCACATTACTGCACAAGTAAATTCTGGAGTCAGGCCGCTGAGCCAGATCGGTATGAGGGGAAGTATCTTTTCTATTCCGCCCTTTTCTGAAAAGGAGGACAAGTGAAGTGGCCTGCCCTTCGCGCAAACCGTCGCCTTCATAGGCCGTCGCAGCATCCAGGAATTCGCAACGGATCGTTGGTTGATAGGCTAAAATATCACCATCGGATTTTAAAAGTCTTTGCTCCCCGAATGTGCAGGAGAATTTTTTAAAAGTTCGGACATTGCCAATATGATGAATGGAAACGGGTAGAGGAATATGAAGAACTTCCCGAACAGTTCTCGCTTCATTCAATTGATGTACGACATTTTCAGTCATTGAAATCCTAGTCCTATAAAATTAGTAAGTTTTCCTAATTAATAACCTAGTTTATAGATCGAGAATTTTCATGTAATCAATGAAAACATATTTTTTATTACGAGATTGATTTGTAATTTCTTGTAAAATTCCCATGTTAACAAATTGTGCTAAAATATCATAAGTATATTGCTTACTTTTGTTTAATTTTTCTTGTACATCTTTTGCAGATACCACGGGCTTCTGAAATAGATAATACAAAAAATTACTAGGGGTTTGAAATTTATTCTCAGAGAATCGCGCAGCAATTTTGTCAATGCACTTTTGGGCCAGATCGTCAATTTTATGCGTCAACTCTATGCCATCTTTACAGGTATCAATCACTCCCGTCAGGAAAAATTTTAGCCAATCTTCCCATGTTCCTTTGTCATGCAAAGATTGTAAATGCGCATCGTAATCAGCTTTATGCTTCTTAAAAAAGAAAGATAAATAGAGAACAGGTTGATCAATAATTTTTTCTTTGAAAAGCTGTAGTGTAATCAAAATGCGACCGACGCGCCCGTTCCCATCATGAAAAGGATGAATCGTTTCAAATTGAGCGTGAATCAGTGCTATTTTCAACAGAGGTGGTAATTTCGTATCTTTTGCTTTTATGAACTCTTCAAGCTGAATTAGTGCTTGATCCATTTCTAACTTATTGGGAGGAACAAACTCCGCTGAAGCTGGATTGTATGATACACCGCCAATTTGATTTTGCGTTTCTCTGAATTTTCCCGGTTCTTTATCTGGTTGATGTGCAACCAATTGTTCATGAATAGAGCGAATAAACCAAAGGCTGATGTCTGTGCTGTCGAGAATGGAAATGCCCTTTTCTAATGCCTTAAGATAATTAACAATATCATCAGTATCTTTTGGTGCATTATCTCGGGCGACACCCGCTTGGTCTTCTAAAACGTCTCGTATAGATGCTTTAGTGCCTTCAATCTGGCATGAAAATTGGGCTTCCTTTTTCATATAGGTGTGAATAAACAAGCCAGGATGTGGCAACTGGTTACACTTTACACCTAACTCAGATAGATACCGCTGGGCTTCCATACCTAAATACATAAGATCATTATCGTATTTGAGGTTAGGTGGCAGAGGATAGGGCACAAAATAAGCGTAATCGCCGTTTTTATGTGCACATTGGACATAGCGTCCCGATGAGGTTGTTCTATTTAAGTTCATATTTAAGGGCCATTTAAACAGGCTTTAAAGACTTAAAAACAAAATTAGTCTAAAAAAATAGATTTTTCAAGACTAAGGAAAAATTAATGTTTTTAAAAACACCTTTAGAAGACCATCGGCTAATTGCAGGCTGTTAGCGGTCGAATGTGATAGTTTGGCTAATGAGCTTTACGCTCCTCAGGCAACCTGTCACTTCTCATCCCCCATCTTCAGCGCCGCAATAAATGCGCTTTGCGGGATTTCTACATTCCCGTACTGCCGCATTTTCAACTTACCCTTTTTCTGCTTCTCCAGCAGTTTGCGTTTCCGGGTCGCGTCGCCGCCGTAGCATTTGGCGGTGACGTCCTTGCGCAGGGCGCTAATGTCCTCACGGGCGATGATCTTGGCGCCGATGGTGGCCTGGACGGCGATCTTGAACATCTGGCGCGGGATCAGTTCTTTCAGGCGCTCGCACAGATGGCGGCCGCGCCGTTCGGCCTGGCTGCGGTGGACGATCATGCTGAGCGCGTCTATCGGTTCCTGGTTGACCATGACGTCCAGCTTGACGAGGTCGCCCGCGTCGTAGCCGTCGAGCGCATAGTCGAAGCTGGCATAGCCGCGGCTGATGCTTTTCAGCCGGTCGTAGAAATCGAACACCACCTCGTTGAGTGGCAGGCGGTAGACCAGCATGGCGCGGCTGCCGACATAGGTAAGCTCCACCTGGACGCCGCGCCGTTCCTGGCACAGCTGCAGCAGGCCGCCGACATATTCGTCGGGCGTCATGATGGTGGCGCGGATCCACGGCTCGCGGATCTCCTTGATGCGGGAGACGTCCGGCATATCGACAGGGTTATAAAGCGTCAGGTGGTCGCCGTTGGTCAGATCGATCTCATAGACCACGCTCGGCGCGGTCGGGATCATATCGAGGTCGAATTCGCGCTCCAGTCGTTCCTGGATGATCTCCATGTGCAGCAGGCCAAGGAAGCCGCAGCGGAACCCCATGCCGAGGGCCTGGGACGATTCCGCCTCGTAATGCAGGCTGGCGTCGTTCAGCTTCAGCTTGCCGATGGATTCGCGCAGCTTCTCGAATTCCGAGGAGTCGACGGGGAACAGCGAGCAGAACACCATGGGGACCGAGGGCTTGAACCCAGCCAGCGCGGCGGCGGCAGGCTTGCGTTCGTCCGTGATGGTGTCGCCGACCAGGGTGTCGGAAATATCCTTGATGGCCGCGGTGATGAATCCCATCTCGCCAGGGCCGAGCGCGTCCAGCATGACTTTCTTCGGCGTGAACATCCCGACGCGGTCGATGTCGCGCGTGGCGCCCGTCGCCATGAACCGGATCTTCTGTCCCTTGCGCAGGTAGCCGTCGATAACGCGCACCAGGATGACGACGCCGAGATAGGCGTCGTACCAGCTGTCGACCAGCAGGGCCTTCGTCGGCGCCTCCGGGTCGCCCTTAGGCGCGGGCAGGCGGGTGACGATGGCTTCCAGCAGGTCGGGAATGCCGATGCCCGATTTGCCGGAAACGAGGCAGGCTTCCGACGCGTCGATGCCGATCACGTCCTCGATCTGGGCGCGGGCCTTTTCCGGCTCGGCGGCGGGCAGGTCGATCTTGTTGATGACCGTGATGATCTCGTGGTTGTTGTCGATGGCCTGGTAGACGTTGGCCAGCGTTTGGGCCTCCACGCCCTGGGACGCGTCGACCACCAGCAGCGACCCCTCGCATGACGCGAGCGAGCGGGAGACTTCGTAGGCGAAGTCCACGTGGCCGGGCGTGTCCATCAGGTTCAGCTGATATTCGACCCCGTCCCTTGCCGTATACGCCAGGCGCACGGTCTGGGCCTTGATGGTGATGCCGCGTTCGCGCTCGATGTCCATGTTGTCGAGCACCTGTTCGGTCATCTCCCGCGCCTCCAGCCCGCCGCAGGTCTGGATCAGGCGGTCGGCCAGGGTGGATTTGCCATGGTCGATATGGGCGATAATGGCGAAGTTGCGGATCAGGTTCATCGGCTTTGTCATGCCGGGAAAATAGGGGGAACAGCCCCGAAATGCAACATAAGTTGAGCGGGGACGGATTTAAGGATATAAATAGCCTCCATCAAGGAGAAACAACATGAAAAAAGTTCAAAATCCGCGTTCAATGGCCGTTATGAAGGCCTTGTTTTTCGCGTTCGCGGCCATCGCGCTTATCCTGGCCGTTTCGCCTGTCAGGGCGCACGAAGCCTCCGCCCCAGCCGGCATGCCCCAGGCGGTCGCGGGCGATCCGGGGCCTGGCGGTGCCGAGGACGATTACACCCCGCCGTCCGACGACGTCGCGCCGGCCTGCGATTTCCAGCAATGGGTCGGCAAGCCGATAGATGAAGCCGACGCGGCGGCCAAAGCCACGGGGCGTCCGTACCGTATCCTGAAACCCGGCGCCATCGTGACGCAGGAATATTCCGCGGAACGCATCAACCTTCATAGTGATGAAGAGGGTAAAACCGTTATGAGCGTGACCTGTGGCTAACAGGGAAGCTCTGCGCGCAATAGTCATGGTGGCGTCGGTCGCCCTGTTTTCGCTCGCGGTTGCGGGGCAGGGACGTGCCCAGGATGGCCGGCCCTCCGTGTTCAACAGCGCGACCGAAGTCGATAACGGTCCGCTGCCCAACGATGTCGTCGGCGTCAATCATGGCGGGGGACCGGACGAAGTCGTGCATAGCGACCCGGTCGTCTCCGCCGACCGTATCGAAGATGGGGCAGGGACGGAAGAACCGGCCTGCGATTTTTCCGGATGGGTCGGCAAGCCGGTGGACCAGGTGGCGTTGAAAGCCACGGGCCGCGACTACCGCATCCTGAAGCCCGACGCGCCCGCGACGCGGGATTTCCAGCCGGGCCGCATCAATGTCTATACCGATGAAAAAGGGGGCACCGTATTGCGTGTCTCCTGCAGCTAACGAAAGAAACGGACCATGACGAAGAAGAAAAAGATCCGCATGATCGTGATTATGCCTACCCTGATCGTCGTGTTGCTGATCGGCGCGCTCCTGACCTTCGTGCTGACCATGGGCGCGGGCAGGGCGCAGGAGGATGCATCGTCCGGTTACAGCGGCGCGGTGGAAGGGTCTATGCCCGTGGGGTCTGCCGTCGCCATGCCGGACGGCAGCGAACAGGCGCCGCCGAACGTGACGCCTGTCGCCTGTGATTTCGGCGGCTGGGTCGGCAAACCTGTCGACGAAGCGGCGGTGAAGGCCACGGGACGCCCGTACCGCATCCTCAAGCCCAATACGCCCGCAACGGAAGACTATTCGGCGGCGCGGATCAACGTGCAGGTCGACGATGGCGGCATCGTCACGGCCATTTCGTGCTGGTAAGTTCAAAAAACAAAAAGGCGGCCATCGGGCCGCCTTTTTTAACCGTTCATATTCAGCATTTATGCGTTATCGAAACTCGGCGCTTTTGCCACCAAAGAGGAGCCTGAAAGTTCTGGCGCTCTATAGCCAAAATTCGTTGCCATCGATGTCGGTGAAGTCCTGCCCTGATATTCGAAGTCAGTGTTCATATGAACTGACTCGGTGGCGCCAATAATATTTCCGATATCGCTACGGCTCAATGCATTCATTCCGGGCCTCCTTCTGGATTCGTCTACTAATAGATTATATATTGTGTAAAATGTAAAATGCAAACTTTATATTTATACGGGTACGTCTTGATTAATACTTAATTAAGCCTAGTTAGTTAGGCGCGATGGATCATGAGAGGGATATAGCCGCCTTCGACGGGCTCCCCGGCTTTTTCATCCATCAGCACCATCAAAACCTGAAACGTGTTCTGCATGTACCGTCCCAGTTCGGGGCGGATCGGGATGCCGAAATCGCGAATTTCGCCGTTATTCATAATGAATGTCAGGCGGCTGGAATCCAGATCGAATTCCAGCCAGCTGAGATCCTTGGTGAAGGGTTTATTATGAAATATAATAGCTTCCGCACGGTCGTTGACGGCAAGCTCCACCTTCATGTCCCGGTCATCGGGCGCATGACCTTTGTTGAATTCCTGATCGGACGGCAGTTCGGGCATAATGAGATTTTTCTGGCAGATTTTCACACGAATCAACTGCCATACTAAGCGCAACCCCCTGCGAGTTCAAGGGCAGGGCAGGAAAAAGCCGATATTTTTCGGCTAAATCGGGGTAGGCGCAGGCATCAGGCGACCGGTATCGGGATTGACCTGCCAGCCCGGTGCAGGCGTACGTTCCGGCGCAACCTTGATCGTGGGATCGTCGATTGCCCTGACGTCGATTTTCGGGACAGGGCTTTCGTCGGCAAAGTCATAGGGAAGGCCCGGCCCGCTGCGGCCTCTCCGTTCGCGCGTCGTGGAGGTTTCACCCTGGAACGTCTCGCTTGCCCATTGAGACGCTGACTGGATGCCTCTTTCAGCCGAAGCCATGGCGCCGCCGAAAAGCTCGTGCGTTTTTTCTTTGCCCAGGAAATAGTTTTGGATGAAATATGCAACGCCCACCAGGCAGGCCGTAACAAGAGCTTTTTCACCCAGCCCGGCCCTGCCGGTGCCAAGCAGGCCAAGGGCCAGGGCGCCGACGATCAAGGGATTTTCTTTGGCCTTGTCCATCCAGTCCTGCGCCGTCATGTTTTTCATTTTATTTTTAAACGCCGCGCGGGCCTCGGGGTTCATATTATCCCCAAGCCATTGTTTGCTGGCGTCGATGGCGCTCGGCATCAGGTTGGGGAACAATTCATCCGCGACAGCGCCCAGACCGCCCCATATGCCGCCCAGGACAACCCGGTTCATCGCACCCTTGCCCAGGGCAGCCCCGGCCAGGGCGCCGATCATGGCGAAGCCATGTTCAGGGCCGTGGTCTGTCGCCACCTGGACAAGCTTGTTGCCGAGCGCGCGCGCCTTGGTTTCTTCGTCCGTTCCGTCATCGGCCTCACTATCGGCCAGCAAGGCATCCGCATGGGCCTTGATCTTGTCGGAGGATTTCCCCGCATATTGGCTTAGGACTCCCGCTGTGAGTGTGTCGGCTTCCGGCGAAAGGCCGGGCGCGGCAGGGGGGATCTTGCCACCCGCAGCGGCAAGGCGCACATCCAGATTTTCCGCTTTTCTTTTGGTTTCGGCGGTAACGGCGCCCGTACCCGACGGAGATGTTCCCGATGCATTGGCGGCTTCCGCCGTCACGCCGCTCAGATCCATCCCAGGCGTCGGATCCGGCGCCACCACAACCCCGGAAAGATCCATGCCGGGTGTCGCGGTGGCTCCGCTCGTCTGGTCATCAGGCTTGAAGGCCAGGGGGCGTAGAGAATCAAGCGCCGCTTGTTCTTCGTGATTAACAGTAAACGCAGCCAGCCTTGCCATACCGAAAGGTAACAATGAAGGAGGAATAAGGCTATGGGCAGCATCATCGGTAGGCATAAAAACAACATCATCATATCCAAGGCCCTGAGCACCCATTGTTGCAAGCGCCGCTGTGGAATAACGGGCACCATCCAGAACAGTTTGGGCTGCAGGAACAACGTTGCTCACTACAAAAGTCTCAACGGCTTTTCTATTCTCAGGAGTAAGAGCGGATAACGCATACTCTCCTGCGGTAAGGCCATAAGATCCTGCAGCAGAGGCAATATCAACCCCCTTGCTGGCGGCGGTTCCAGCATAAGCCATAAGCTGCTTGCTGCTTTCTCCATCCGTGGCTTTATGCGCGATACCAAGGCCAGTAGTGGTGGTAGCCACAGTAGCGAACTTAGTAAACCCATTGTATGTGGCAGCACTCCATCCGTAACGCAATGGAGTAGTTGCAAGCTGAACAGGCGCCCAAGCAACTTTAGCCGATCCGGTTATGGGATAAAGTCTTGCCTGCTCGATCAATGCGCCTGCAGCATCGAATTTACGACCAGCCCATCCAGAAATACCTTTAGCAGTTTGTTTTGCAAATATCTGCTCAACCTGCATCTGAACGGCAGTCGGGATTTTATTGCTTTTGGCCACTAGTTCGACTGCTTCGGCAGTAATGCCGTTTTGTCTCGCATCTAGCAGGAGTTTTCTGATAGCTTTTTCGCCACCGGCTTTTTCCGAAAGCAATTCGAGTTTGCGTGATAGAGTATATTCCGACCGCGCTATATTCCTTGCCTGTCTCCAAGTAAGTTTTTCAACAGACGAAGCGCCATCCTGCGCTGCATTTGCAGCCCCAGAACGGCCAGATGCGGCCTCCCGCGCACTGGCTGCAAGCTGCTCCGGTGTCGCCGAGGATCTACCCATGGCAGATCCCATATTTTCTGCCCTTGCGGCGGAATCACCAGAGACTGATGGAGGTTGCCCTTGAGCAACCGTATTTTCTGTAGATGCGGACGGCGGCCTGGCTGGTGCCGCAGCAGAAGGCTCCGTTCTTGGAGCAGCAGCACTGGGAGCCTGACCGGGTCTTTTAGGGGCAAAGCCAGAAAGCGGATCGGCGGAATCTGACGCCCCGGAACCAGCCGCGCCGGGTCTTCTCAACAGGACGCTTTCCACATCGGCATATCCCGGCGCCCCTTCGGCAGGCGCGCCCGAAAAGCCGGAACGCTTTGGAACGACGTCCCTTATCAGGACATCCGCTGCATCCGGTAAGCTTCCGGACTGCGCGGCGCCGGGCATGCCTGGCCTGCGGACAATGATAGACGGGTTGGCCAGGGCGCCTTCGGAAGCGGCTTCGGCGGCAGCGCCTTCGCTCGTCCGGCCTAGGCCGCCAATGGTTTTTCCTGTATTTGCGGTCAGTGCGCCGCCGCGGGCAACCAGAGCCGGAAGGGCTTCGATAGCCAAAGGCAAGGTGGCGATGGTGGAGCCGACCAGCAAACCTGTGCTTACGTTGTCAACCTGCGTTTCTTCGCGGGGGCTCTTATCGGAAACCAGCGGCGTCCTTCCCCTGGCCATGCCGTCCATGACAAATTCATAAGTGGCGCCGGCCATAGAACCGGGATATTGACGGCCTGTCGCCTTGCCCGAAAGCCAGTTTCCGCCATCCATCACAAGCCCGGGAAGCGCGGCCACGCCAGCAACGGTCTGTTCAAGCATACCGTTAACGCCTTCCAGAACAACGCCTGTTTCCCGCAAGGTTTTTACCGCGCCTTTATCGACCTGACGGTCGATAAAACCTTTGACGGCATCGATTTTTCCGGCAGCCTCCACGTCATGAAACGCCGCATCAAAACGCCCGGCGGCTTCAATTTCCGCTTTCGAAGCGGCTGCCAGCGCAACCGTGTCCAGAACGCCGCTGACATTTCCGCTGGCGATAACCGACTGGCTTTGGCGCCGTGCTTCCAAAACAGCCTGCTTAAGCGCCGTAAGGCGATAGCCTTCGGGATCCGTTTCCTGCGTGACACCGGCTTTCAGCTCATCTGTCGATTGCGGCAGGGCATTATAAATTTCACCGCGCGCATAGGCGGAGGACGGGATTGCGTAACCTTCGGACGGCGCCGGGGCAATTCTAGCCAGATAGGATTGTATCCCGTCCATACGGGCCGCCCCAGTGGCGGCAACGGAATCGTAAAGCCTGGAAAAAGCTTCTTCTGCCTGCTCGATTTTCATGCCAGCCATGGCATCGGCCGCCAGATCGCCGGGGATCTGCCCCTGCCTGACGGAAGCTTTTTGACTCTCTGCTGCAAGGATTTTGTTCTTTGCCTGGACAAGCTGCGCGATGTCGCCGGGCATGCCGTCTATAACAGTCGCCGGGAGAAGACTATAGATGTCGTTGAACTGAGAGACTGACCCTGCCATCAAACACCTTTATACGCGTTATTTCCCTGATTGCCTTCATTTTACCGTGTTTGGTACGAGAAAAGCAAGGAATTGTTAAGTTTTGCTTTTGCCTTTCCTATGAATGATTTAGGTGACAAAAACCGGGCGTCAATGGCGGAAATGGCGCATGCCGGTGAAAACCATCGCCAGGCCGCGCTCGTCCGCGGCTGCGATGACGTCGGCATCCTTGATCGATCCTCCGGGCTGGATGATGGCGGTGGCGCCTGCCTCGGCGGCGGCGATCAGCCCGTCGGGAAAGGGGAAAAAGGCGTCGGAGGCGCAGACGGTCGCCCGCACCGGGCCGCGCGCCTGGGGCGGTATTTCGTTCATTTTCGACGCCGCGATCTTCGTAGAGTCGATCCGGCTCATCTGTCCCGCGCCGATGCCCAGGGTCGCGCCGCCGCTGGCGTAGACGATAGCGTTGGATTTGACGTGTTTCGCGATGCGGAAGGCGAAAAGGAGGTCTTCGAGTTCCTGCGGCGTCGGCGCGCGCTTCGTCACGGTTTTAAGGGATTCTTTTGCAACCCGGCCCGTGTCGGCGTCCTGGACCAGCAAACCCCCGGCGATGGTCTTGACCCACTGGCGCGGGGCAAGCGGATCGGGCATCCGCCCCGTCTCAAGCACGCGCAGATTGGTTTTTTTCGCCAGTACGGCCAGCGCTTCAGGTTCGACAGACGGGGCGATAATGACTTCCGAAAACACCTTGACGATCGCGGCCGCCGTTTCGGCGTCGAGCGGCCGGTTGAGCGCGATAATGCCGCCGAACGCACTGACCGGGTCGCAACGCAATGCCAGCTGGTAAGCTTCCAGCGCCGTGGCCGCCGTGGCGACGCCGCAGGGGTTGGCGTGCTTGATGATGGCGACGGCGGGCGAATCGAATTCGGCGGCCAGCTCGAAGGCGGCGTCCGTATCGTTCAAATTGTTGTAAGATAGCTCTTTGCCCTGTAGTTGCTTCGCCGTGGCGACGCCTGGGCGGCCGCTGCCGTCGGCATAAAGCGCGGCGTCCTGGTGCGGGTTCTCGCCGTAGCGGAGCGATTGTTTCAGCGTACCGCCAAACCGGATCGAGGGCGGCCAGGATTTTTCGCCGGACGAAGCCTTTGGCGCCTGCTGCCCGAACCATGCGGCGATGGCGGAATCGTAGGACGCCGTCATCGCGAACGCCTTCGCCGCCAGTTCGCGGCGCAGGGGCAGGGTGGTCGCGCCGCCGTTGGCGGCCATCTCGGCAAGGACGCGGTCGTAATCGGCGGGATCCGTAATCACGGTCACGAAATCATGGTTCTTGGCGGCGGATCGCACCATAGCGGGGCCGCCGATATCGATGTTCTCGACGCATTCCTCAAAGCCGGCGCCCCGCGCCACCGTCTCGCGGAACGGATACAGGTTGACGGCAAGCAGGTCGATTCCGCCGATATCGTGGTCCTTCATCGCCGCTACATGGCTGTCTTCATCCCGCCGGGCCAGCAGGCCGCCATGGATTTTGGGGTGCAGCGTCTTGACGCGGCCGTCCATCATTTCCGGGAAACCCGTATGAGAAGACACATCTTTCACTGCAATCCCGGCTTTATGAAGCGCTTTCGCCGTGCCGCCGGTCGAAAGGATTTCCACGCCGTGTTTTTCCAGTGCGCGGGCAAAAGCCTCCGCGCCCTGTTTGTCAGAAAGGGAAATCAGCGCCCTGCGGATGGTCATGTCGGTCATGAGGAGATGGTTTAGAGCATGCGCCATGTAGGTGCAAGAGTCGTTTTCCGGCTGTGGCCGCCGTTTCTCACGCGGCAATTAAACTTGCGCGAACCAGCCAAATACCCTATCAGTTTTCAAAATTATAGAAATTCAGGGACGTTTTTGACTTGAGCGAATTTTCAGACGGTATCGTCAAGCTTATGCCCCAACTCAGGGCTTTTGCGCGTTCTGTAACTTCCGGAAATGTACATTTGGCCGACGATATCATGCAGGATACGATCGTCAAAGCAATTCAGGCGGAACACCAGTTCGAGCCAGGGACAAACCTCAAGGCCTGGTTGTTTACGATTTTAAGAAATCGAATGTACAGTATTCTCAATATGAAAGAGTTTGGGAATGTCTCTTTGGATGCCGAACTCGAAGGCGGTAAAAATACGACCCTGCTAGGCTGGCTTGAAAGCGGCGATACCAGGACAGGTTTCACAAAAATCGACCTTGCCGAGACCCTGCGGGAGATAGCCCGCTTTCCGGATCAGGCTAACGTTCTGCTCGATATGCTCGATGGCATGAGCTACGAGAAATAGCTGCAAAACAAGGCATCGCTGAGGGCACGGTCAAGTCACGCATTAGTCGCCTCAGGGACTGGATTAAGGAATGGCATAAGGGCGTGCGTCCTGCGGCAGCCTCTTCCCCGGATCCTGCAATCATGAAACGCCTTAAATTCTATTTCCAGGCAACACAGGCGAAGCCAAGCGTCCTGGCTGTAACGCGCGTGGAATCGCCTTCACTTTCTTCTCATGAACCAACACATCCACCGTTAATTTTGAAAGGCGCGACGATGACATCGTCTTCCCGATCCCTGAAAATCCATCCCGTTCTTTCTTTTGAAATTTTCCAGGCACACGCAAGCTGGGAACTTTTGCAGCAACAGGTACGCCAAAGATTTATCCTTCCGGTCGTAATGTCCGGCGTTGAACCAGAACACACGACCCGTTTTCTGGTCCCGGCAGCGGTCGCGGGCGAATGGGTACGATTAAACGGCCATCGATCCGAATCTGTCTTGCTGAGCAGTTTGAAATTGAACCCGGAGGTTCTGCCATCGGCCGAGACGCGCGGGTTCGTGCCGTTTTTGCAGCCTGTTAAGCCGGGAGAAACTCAATTATTTATTCTTCCCCAGCCCATGTTCGAAGAATTTTCAGGAGTGAAATTTATAAGGCAGGCTCCAGAAGAAAACCATCCATGGCTGAAAGCCGGCGTATCGCCTTCCACGTCTTCTGCTATAAAAGCTCCTCAAAAAGCGTTCAGGCGCGCTGGATTCTCTGTACTGGTAAACGGTCCCAGAAAATCAGCACAGAAGAGCGCACAAGGAGATAATAAAAGAAGCCCCGGCAGCATTTCGAATGTCGCACGGCCAATCGCTACAACTAAAAAAACGACAATTTCAATAGTGCAGCCTCAAGGGCAGCTTACTATGGCACCCCGTATAACCTATCAAACGTATTTACACTACAAAGCACAAGATTGGCAGGAAGCGTTCGCAAATAACCAAATCATTCCTATAGGAATTAAACAAAAAGGAAGGGCCGGGCGCCCTCTCGCAGGATATTTTGTTCCGCTGCCATCTTTGACGGAATGGCCGGACGCACAAGCTGCAATAATGATGGACCGTGATGAAACCAGGGCACTCGCCTGCCTTTCCGATGATTCTTTTCCTCAGTCACAGAATTGTTATAAAATAAAGCCTGCCAGGGGCGTCGATTATGTTCTTATATCGTCTGCAGCCTTTGAAAGCTGCAGACGTCAGATAAAAGCAGATATGACTGTCAGCGACATAACAGAAACGTTCGGAAGCGCGGCTGATATTCCTGACGAAATTGAAACTTCAAATTCTGCGTCTGATGCCGCGCCAGCGAATCAGGACGCCCCAAAAGAAGATGAGGAGCAAGAAATAAAGCAGGATTCCGGCGCGGGACTGTTCCGGCAGCATATCCTTCCATCAATCACATTCGATATGTTTTTAAAGAGGGCTACAGTCGACGCACTTCGGGCGCAAATGAACGGTGGTGAAATTCTTCCTGTAAAAATGACAGCCAATGATCCTGAAGGTCCTGCACTTTTTCTGGTGCCCGAAGATCAGTGTCGGAAATGGCTTCGAGAAAACGACCTTAATGCAAAACCTGTTTTATTAAGCCGATTGAAGAACGCTCATGACTTTGAAAATATTTGCGCCGTAAATCACGTTCGCATCCTTAATTTTCACAATCTGGTCGTTTTTCCCCTGGCTATTTTTGAAAAATTTTCCTGCCTATCAGGGGCAGAAATTTTTAATGCTCCCCAGACCGATGTGCATAATGAACAGTCTGCCCATGCAGAAGAAGTTCAAAATATTGTTTTAGGCGCGCCCGGCGCTATCGAAGATGTTTCAGAGCCTGCCGAGACGCTTGTCTTGGTATCTGTCGCGCAACAAGTCGCGGAAAGCGGTCAAACTGCTATAAATGTAACGGCCTCAATAAAATATTCCGAATTTTTCCAAATCAGAAGAGGCGAATGGATAAATAACTACCATGAAGGGAGGATTATCCCTGTCGAAATGAAAAAGACGGTAATCGGTGTCGGAGGAATAGGCGGATACTGTGTGCCTGAATCAGATGCTTATACTTTATGGCTAAAACAAAACACCAGGATTACAAAGCTTTCGATTCCAGACGCAAAAACGATGGCATGCCTGGCCGATCGTAAATTTCCCCAGTCGCTCAAATGTTACGACTTCCCGATCACAGAAGACGGCAGATATCTGTTTATGTCCGCGCGCCTTTTCGCAAAATTCCGCGACGAAGTGGGGCTGGAAGCTGCATCGAAGCCTGACTTTAACCAGCAGTTCGTAGATGCGTCAGCCATAAGACAATCCCACGATACTCTTGATACATCCATATCAGAAAAGTTTGATACGCCTGCTGGCATGGAAGGCTATCTTAGCGGGCTGGTCGAGCAAGGCATAATAGCCTGCCCCGTGATAGGAGGGAAACAACTGGCCATCATGGAAATGTCCGTCCTTCAAAAGATTTGGGAAGCTGCGACTTCGGGGGCAGATCGTTCCTCTAAACCAATAAATCATGCTCAGCCAAATGGTAAAGCAAACGGCGCAGTTCCCGGGCGTGAGTATAATTAAACGGAGCAGTATATGGAAGAAAAAGAAGAATGGACATGGGCCCATGTGGTGCCTTGCAACGAGCAGAATCGGATCATGCATGTCGGTTTGACCCAAGAGGAGGGCAGGGGGTCTTTCGTCCCTGTTCGGCTGGCGGCGCCATGGCTTAGAATGCGGTCGATTCAGCCTGCGTATCTTTCTCTGGACGCATTGGTAAATATGCCTTATTTCAAAAAAGTCACAAGTCCGAAAGCTGGCAGGACCAGCAGGGAAATCATACTGGAGATCACATCACCGCCTGAAGCTGGATATACCACTATCCTGTACATGAACCCTACGGCTTTTGGTTATTTCAATAGCTGGTTGCAGTCCGCTCTTGGGCAACGATTCAGAAGAGCAGTGGATGGAGAGGTCATGGATATCAGTGCACCTTTCCCGAAGGCATTCGGAGGTACGGCTTTTTTAAACCAGCTTTTGCTGGAAATGCAAGATCCTGCCAGACCGGTCGATACGCAAATCGGACCGGTGAATCCGCCAGATCCTACCAATAAAAACGAACCTTCATGACCAGCAGTTCGTTCCGATAACAAATAAATCAAAAAGGAGGGTAAAACGTGTCTGATCTTAAATGGGAAGATTTATCGGCTTGCACCAATGAAAGAGAAATTCAGACGGGTCCTCTCGCAGGCGCGTTGAATAATACAGTATCCGGATATTTCGTGCCGCTGGAACTAGCCAGCCCCTGGCTCGCTATGCGCCAAACGGAAAACCCGCCGTGTGTTACTTTGCAGATACTGCAGAGCTTTCCCTTTTTTAAAGGGGGCTACTCCAGAAAAGAAGCCATCCTGATGTTATACCCGCCGAATGGGCGTCCCATCGTATATATGAGCCCTAAAGCTTTTCCATGGTTTCAAAAATGGTACGACCTGAACGAAAGCGCGCCAAAGGAAACGACAGACTCTAAAAAAGCCGGCAGTATTTTATCGCCTGATTTTTTAGAAGCATTGCTGAACATCGCCGCAGCAAAACCTGCCTCTTGTCACAATGAACCCGAAGTCGGTGCGGCGCCGATCCGTACGCGCACCGAGCCTTCCTGATATGTTTCCATCGCAACCGTAAATCCGTATTGTTCGGCTATCATCGACAATACATAGGCATGGATCAGGCGCGGATCGAGCTCGCTTACAGGCAGCGTCCTGCCCAGAGCCTCGGTCATGTTCGGGCGCGGCGCGGCGTCCTGGCCTTCGGCGATAACCAGCGTCTGGTCGGTTTCCCCTGCTTCCACTTTAATCGTGCCGCCGCGAGGCAGGGTCTCACAGGCGAGCATCAGGGCGCCCATAAGAATTTTGCACAGGCCCAGCGGAATTTCTTCGTACCCCAGCGGCTTGAAAGGATCCCACTCCTGTTTGATCCGCCCATCTTGACCGAGGAAGTCACCGAAAATCGTATGCACGGTTTCCAGCTTGATGCTGGGATCGCGGCCTCCCGCGCCGTAAGCAAGGCGAAATACCTGAAGCTTCGCGGCAGCCTGGCTGGCGCTGTAGGCGATCAGATCGATGGCGTCGCCGTCGTCCGCGCCGCCGCTTTCCTGCAGAAATTCGACGCCGTTATTGATCGCGCCGACCGGCGAGATCAGGTCGTGGCAGATACGCGAAGCGAGCAATTCGAGGGCGGCGGCCTGAGAATGGGGCATGAAGGACTCCTTGTCGTTACGCAAGGGTAACGACATATCCGATTTTTTCAACCTCTTTACGAATCAGATCTTTAAGAGTTTCTAGATAATCCGGGCTATCGGCCTCGGCGCGCGCCACCAGCATGTTCTGGGTGTTGGACGCGCGCAGCAGCCACCACCCATGGGGCGTTACGACGCGCAGGCCGTCGATATCGATGACTTTGGCGTCTGGAAACGCGACGCGCATAGACGCAGCGACCTTTTTGACCAGGTCGAATTTTTGCGTCTCCTCTACTTCGAAACGGATCTCGGGCGTATTGAAAAGACGGGGCAGGGCGGCGGTCAATGACGAGACTGGGCCGTCCGTCTTAGCTGCCTCGTTCATCAGTCGGATCGCGCAGTAAACGCCATCATCGAAGCCATACCACTTATCGCCGAAAAAAATATGACCCGACAGTTCCCCGGCGAGGGGCGCTTTCATTTCGGCCATTTTCGCCTTGATCAGGGAATGGCCGGTCTTCCACATCACCGGTTGGCCGCCCAGGCGACCGATCTCGTCATACATGACCTGGCTGCATTTGACATCGCCAATGATGGGCGCGCCTTTGTGCCGTTGCAGGATATCGCGTGCATAGATCGCGATCAGCGTGTCGCAGCGCAGGATATTCCCCTGTTCGTCGACCGCGCCGATCCGGTCGGCATCGCCGTCGAAAGCGACGCCCAGATCGAAGGCGTTGTCCTTCACCACGCGGATCAGATCCGCCAGATTTGCGTCGACGGTCGGGTCTGGATGATGGTTGGGAAACCGCCCGTCGATCTCATCATAAAGAAGGATGTGCTTTCCAGGCAGACGGGCCGTCAGCCTGCGCACGACATCACCGGACGCCCCGTTGCCGCAATCCCATACGACGTTCAGCGGACGGATGCCGGGTTCATAATCGCGCAGGAGACGGCTGACATAGTTGTCCGCCACGTCGATCGCTTGGATGGTGCCTGTCCCGCCCTCATAGTCTGCGGCGGCGGCGATCCTGCCGATTTTCTGAACCGTCTCGCCAAAGACAGGCCCTGCCTGCAAAGTCATTTTGAAGCCGTTATATCCGGCGGGATTATGGGAGCCGGTCACCATGACTCCGCCATCGGCCATGCGGTCCTTTACGGCGAAGTAAAGCATGGGCGTGGGGCCCCGGCCAGCCATTTCGACGTCAAGGCCCGTCGACGCAAGGCCGCGTGCAACGGCATCCGCAAATTCCGGTGATGTATCGCGCCCGTCATATCCGACGCAAACGCGGCTGCCGCCCTTGCGCCTTATATACGTACCGAAGGAAAGCCCCACCGCCAGCGCATCGTCGGACGACAGGTTTTTTCCCACTTCGCCACGAATATCGTATTCGCGAAGGATTTCTGGATCGAAGCGATGCGGCTGAAACTCCAGGTCCTGTTGGTTATCTTGAGGCATAATCTTTTATGGTCTGCCGTATTTCATCGCCGATTTCTGGATCGCTCAGGCCGAAGGCAAGGTTCGCCTTGAGGAAGCCGAGGCGGCTGCCGCAGTCGAAATGCTCGCCTTCGAATCGGAAGCCGTGAAAGGGTTGTCTGCCGATCAGCTTCGCCATCGAGTCGGTCAACTGGATCTCGTTGCCCGCGCCACGCTCGAACGCGGCCAGATAGTCGAACACTTCAGGCTGCAGTATATAACGTCCGATAACGGACAGGGTCGAAGGTGCCTTGGCCGGATCCGGCTTTTCGACAAGTCCCTTCACCTCGACGACCGGGCCTTTTTCACTGCCGATATCAAGGATACCGTATTTGCTTGTATCTTCCTTCGGCACGTTTTTGACGGCGATAACGTTGCCGCCTTTTTCTTCGTACAGGCCCATCATCTGTTTCATGCAGCCGTGTTCATGCTTGATGATGTCGTCAGGCAGAAGGATGGCAAAGGGTTCGTCGCCGACAAGCTTCTTCGCGCACCAGATCGCGTGCCCGAGACCGAGCGGTTTGGGCTGCCGGGTGGTGAACAGACGCCCTTCGGGCAATTCGCAGCTATGCACTTTATCGGCAAGATCAGTCTTGCCGCGAGCTTCAAGGGTCTGTGCCAGTTCCGGCTGGTAATCGAAATGCTCGATCAGCATCTCCTTGAAGCGGCCCGTGACGAAAATAAACTCGTCGATCCCTGCGGCGCTGGCTTCCTCTATCGCGTGCTGGATCAGAGGGCGGTCGCCGACGGTCAGCATTTCCTTTGGCATGACTTTGGTCGCGGGCAGAAAGCGCGTACCGAGTCCCGCGACGGGAAAAACGGCTTTACGGACAGGCCTGCGATGATCGGGCATAATAACTCACTTTTTCAAACGGGGTTCATGATTCGCACAGAAACTCTGGCTTTTCAAGCCGGGCTTTGTGCATAGTGCCGTTATGAACGCACCGGAGGAGATTTTTGTTCTCAACCGCCGTGTCCGGCTTCTGCAGCCCCCCGGCGGCTTTCGCACGTCCCTCGACAGCGTCATGCTGGCCGCCGCCTGCAAGGCCGGACCCGGCGACCATGTGCTGGATATGGGAAGCGGCGTGGGTGGGGCGTCTTTCTGTCTGCTGGCGAGGATGCCGGAGTGCCGGGTTACGGGCGTTGAAATACAGGCCGATTACCATGCGCTGGCGGAACGGAATATTCTCCTGAACCAGGAAGAGGGAAAGGCGCGTTTCATCTGCGCGGATGTCCTCCGGTATGAAGACGACCGGTTCGATCATGTCATCTGCAATCCGCCTTATCTTGAAGCGGGAACGCATAGCAGGGCGGCGGATGAGGGGAGGGCCGTGGCTTTGGGGCATGACGAAAACGCTAATCTCAAGGACTGGATCGATTGCGCTTTTCGCCTTTTGAAATCTAACGGCACGCTGACCGTCATCCATCGCGCGGATACGGTCGATAAAATCATCGCAGGTTTAGGGAAACGCTTCGGCGCTGTCGAAATCATCCCCTTATGGCCCCGGGCCGGTGAGCCGGCTAAACGCGTAATCGTCCGCGCCATCAAGGACCGGCAGACGCCCTGCGTGATACATCCCGGGATCGTCCTGCATGAATCGGACGGCTCCTATACGGCATCGGCCGACGCCATTTTGCGGGACTGCAGGCCTGTTTGAGGCTGACTGCTATATATCACGAGGACTTTAAACTGTGGCTCAATCGCTCTATATTGGGCCTATGAGCGACGAGGAAGATAAAGAATTCTGGGGTTCTGTCCGCGAAAAGACGGCCAAAATCCCTGTTATTGGCAAAGCATTCGACGACAGCCCGAAGGTGCCGGTCGTCCGCATGTCTGGCATCATTTCGGACATGACGCGCCGCGCGGCGATCAGCTATCCGAAACTGCTCAGGCCGATTGAAAAGGCGTTCGCCACGCGCGGTGCGGTCGCCGTGGCTCTGGCCATCAATTCCCCCGGCGGGTCGCCCGCCCAGTCGTCGCTGATTGGGGGGCTGGTGCGCCAACTGGCGGAGGAAAAGGACCTGCCTGTTTATGCGTTCGTCGAGGACGCGGCGGCTTCGGGCGGATACTGGCTGGCCTGCGCGGCGGATCATATCTATGCCCAGGAAACGTCTATCGTCGGTTCCATCGGCGTGATCTCCGCCGGATTCGGGCTGGAGGATTTCATCGAGCGGCACGGCGTCCACCGCCGCCTGCATACCAGCGGTGGCCAGAAATCCTTCCTCGACCCATTCCGGCCGGAAAAGCCGGAAGACGTCGAGCGCCTGAAAGCCGTGCAGAACGACATGCACAACAGTTTCATCGCCTGGGTGAAGGCGAGGCGCGGCGAGCGCCTTTCCGGTTTCGAGCGGGAACTGTTCGACGGGCGTTTCTGGACGGGGAAGGTCGCCGTGGAGCACGGCCTGATCGACGGTATTGGCGACGCGCGCAGCATGATGCGCGAAAAATTCGGCCACAGGGTGAAACTGGTGGACATCGCTCCGGAAAAGAAACTGCCCTTTCCACTGTCGCTGCTGGCAAACGCCAGCGTGGCGGACGATATCGCCGCCACGCTGGAAGATCGCGCCGTCCGGGGACGGTTCGGGTTATAGTTTCTTAGACAGGATGCGCATCGTGTCCGGGACGTTTAGGCGTAGCGGCTTCGGGCGCATGTTTAGGCGTGGAATCCAGGCACATAAAGCGTGTTTCCTTTAGCGTGGCTGCCAGCTGAAGAAACCGCCCAAGCTGATTGGGACTGGCGAAAGACGCGAAAGGTTCCTGTCCCGAGCCGGGAATAGGCAGGCATTCTTTCCGATCGTTTCTGACGTGCAGAACGAAGCCAAGCGGGAAGTCTCTGTTGATACGGATGGCGGCGCTTCCATCCGTGCCTTGCTCGCCCAGGCTGTCACACATGAAAATGGTGGGCCTGTTTGTATCGACCAGACCATGTTCGGTTATGGCGTAGGCTTTGGTAAAGCGTGTGTTGCGTGCGCAGGTCTCAAAACCACTTTCATCGGCCATTTCGAAAGCAGGTTTGCCGCCTATGACCGGATTCTTGGAGGGATCGTCGATCAGCTGTTTCAGCAAACGACGTGATTCCTTGATAGCCGCAGCCTGCTGTCCAGGCGGCAGCTTTCCAGCGTCGGCATTGATGCCGTTTGTTTCTTTATACTGAATACCTATTCCAGGAAATTGTGCTTCGAGTTTCCTTCCAAGTTCATGGCTCAGCCTGATAAACTCGACTTCGGCTTCCGTCAGTTCCATTTTACGGGGAGTTGGCCGTGTACCATCGGCATTGTCCGGCATCTGAAGAATGGTGCCGTGGGAAGCCATGATCGGGACGAGCAGGCGTTGATTACCGGCGGGCAATACGACGTCGCCGGTGGCGGATACGATATCGCCAATAGGCTTTTTGGATACGAGATTGCCCCTGTCGTCAAACCTGACCTCCTGTTGCGGGGTGGCCATTGGCGCCATTTCTTCCGGTGTGCGCCCCGTGACGTAGGCGACCATCATGCCTTTCGCCTTAATCCTCGTAAGGCCGTTATAGCAATCAGGATCGATAGCGCTCTCTGCGGGATCATTCACAAACGACGTTTGCGTACCGTCATAATCGGTCAAAATCTGGAATTCTTCGTTTTCCGGTTTTTCCTGGGCCATAAAAATCGCAAGACGTGCCAGTTTTTCTCTCTCCGCAGCAGACTGAACCAGTTCATGGATATCTGTTTTGTCTGTTCTTTTGGGATCGACCGGAATGTGGAAGTTGGTAAATATGGCTTTAAATGCAGGATCCTGAAGGACCTTGTTTACCAAATTCGGATCTATAGCCGCCAGTTTTTCGCGGCAGGCGTTTTGATTAAAAGGCAGCATATTTATCTCCTCAATGAATAACTGCGGCACTCTAACAAAAATATGAAAATAGGTCAATTATGATAATTAAGCCATTATAAGCGCAGGATACTTTTGGCGACTGGTTTGACAGCTTTATGCAATACTGTTGCGCCAGCGGTGTAAATGGTTCCCAAGGCTAATCCTGAAAATAGATAATTAAATCCGATCTCTGAACTCGTGTTGCGAAATACTTCTTCGCCTTGAATTGCTAAAACATAGGCACTGTGGCCAAACCAGCCAAGAGTAAAAAGTCCCATGCAATCGCCATACCCTCTGGACGCGATTTCACGGAATGTAGGCGATGGTCTTTTTAAGCCCTTATACATAGTCGAATACTAAGGAGTATTTTTCGTAATGTAAATAATTTTCTAATATGACTGTTAGTAAATAGATGGCAGCGTGAAATTTTGCGCTGTCACCGATGTTTAACGTCCCGTCGCCGTCAGCATGTTCTTGCGCATATACTCCACCACGCTGTCCATGCTGATCCGGTCCTGTTTCATCGTGTTGCGGTGGCGGACCGTAACGGTTTTGTCCGTGTTCGACTGGTCGTCGATGGTGAAGCAGAAGGGGGTGCCGATCTCGTCCTGGCGGGCGTAACGTTTGCCGATGTTCTGCTTGATGTCGAGGTCGACGTTGAAATGCTCGCGGATATCCATGTAAAGCTGCGTCGCCAGCGGTACATGGTCTTCCTTCGCGGTCAGGGGCAGGATGGCGGCTTTCTTCGGCGCGATGGACGGATGGAAATTCATGAACATGCCCGCGGGGCGGCCCGGATCCACCTTATAGGCCTCGCAGAGCAGGGCGAGTACGCCGCGCGTCAGTCCTGCCGCGGGCTCGATCACATGCGGGGTGAACTTCTCGTTCGTTACCGGGTCCATGTATTCCAGCTTTACGCCCGAATGCTCCTGATGCGCCTTAAGGTCGAAGTCGCAACGGTGGGCGATGCCTTCCAGTTCGCCGAACCCGGGCGCGGTAAACGGGAAGCGGTATTCGATATCCGCCGTGCCGAGGCCTTCCTTGGCGTAATGCGATAACTCGTCCTGGTCGTGCTGGCGCATGAGCAGGTTATCGGACGTCAGGCCGAGGCCGATCCAGAACTGCTTCCTCTGCTCGAACCAGAAATCGCGCCATTTCTTCGCTTCATCGGGATGGCAGAACCATTCCATCTCCATCTGCTCGAACTCGCGGCTGCGGAAGATGAAATTGCGCGGCGTCACCTCGTTCCGGAACGCCTTGCCGATTTGCGCAATGCCGAACGGCACGCGGACGCGGGAGGAATCCAGCACGTTCTTGAAGTTCAGGAAGATGCCCTGCGCCGTTTCGGGGCGAAGATAAGCCTTGTTATCATCCCCCGCCGTCGCGCCGACGAAAGTGTGGAACATAAGGTTGAACTGCTTCGGCTCGGTCAGCGTGCCGGGCGTTTTGGTATCGGGGCCGACGATGTTTGCCAGCGCCTCCTTCGGCAGTTTCGTCAGTTCGACCTTCTCGAAATTGCCGAGGCTTTTGCCGCCGGACAGGTTTTTGATGCGCTTGGCGATGACATCTTCTTCGGTATTCTCGACGATGGCGTAAGAAGGGCCTTCACCATTTTTGGGGACGTACACGATCAGGTGATCCGCGCGATACCGTAGCTTCGTCTCCCGGCAATCCACCATCGGGTCGGAAAACCCGCCGACATGGCCCGACGCCACCCAGGCTTTCGGGTTCTGGATGATAGAGGAGTCGAGGCCGACGATCTCCACCGGCATGCCGTCCGGGCCGATGGGCGGGGTGGTGACCATATGCTTCCACCACAAATCGCGCAGATTGTTCTTCAGTTCGACGCCGAGAGGGCCGTAATCCCAGAAGCCGTTGATGCCGCCATAGATATCCGAGGCCGGAAACACGAAACCGCGCCGCTTGCACAGGGCGACGATGTCCTTCATGTCGGGCACGGAGGCGGTTGCGGGGGCGGCTTTCTCGGCGGTCTGCATGGGCTGTTTTCCTTTTGTGCTTCGCAGTATTATATAAATATGAACGAACCGGAAAGCAAAGCAAAAGGCGGCGGCTGGTGCGTGATCCGGCAGGATACGAACGGGGTCAGATGCGTCGAAGCCAGGGATCTGGCGGAAGAAGTGGCCCGCGCCTTCGCCGGACGGCGCGAAGAGGAAATCGGCAGCCATCACCAGACCGTATGGGCAGAGCCGATGTCCGGGGAAAACGGCAGGCTGATGCTGAAATAGAAGCCGCGTTTCAGGGCTCTTTTTTAAATGGAGGGGCGATCCCTTCGGATGGCGGCTGGACCACATTGCTCGGTCTTGTGCTGGGTGGCCCTTTTCCTCTTTGGCGGTCTTCCCGCAAAACATCCCTCAGGCTCGCATTAAAGCGCGGCTTGATGCCTTTCCCTTCATCCAGAATGTCCGTCGGCTGGCTTTGAGCGACAGGCATAACGCCGCGCAAGGACCGTTCTACCTCTCGCCTCATGGCGCTGTTAAAGGAGGGAAAAGCGGTGCGGAGCGTCAGCACGATAAATGCCATATTGCCGGGAAGGCCCCTCTCTTCGTGTACGCGCCGGTCTATGCCGGCAAAGAACAGATCGATCAGATAATCGCTGTTGGCATTCGGATGGTTAAAACCCTGCGCCAGTTCATCCTGTGCCGCCTGCAGCAGAGTGCCGGTCAGCGGGCCGAACAGTTGCCGGCCAAGTTCCGCGAATTCCGGCTGTTCCAGGAGAATGGCGCTCAGGATATGCCTGGCTTTTGCAGTTTTGGAGAATCCGGCGGGCAAAGGAAACTGGCGTTCCGCTTCTTTCAGAAAGATGGCGCGCCGTTTCGCGGGATCAGGCTCCTCGTCGAGCCTGTGCT
>JBGAPF010000037.1:0-11131 GCA_044221445.1 Alphaproteobacteria bacterium | reverse complement strand
GTATCTGGCCACCGAAAGGGTGGAAGGGATGGAGGGGCGTCTTGTCATCGATATGAAGGGCGACGGCATGAAACCCGCAATGGCCGGGCTGGCGCTGATCATTTTATTGTCCCTGTTTTCGCTCTGGCCTTTACGGGCTGGCATCGCCTCGTGGGCGATGCAAAAAGCGAACGATCTCGCCCGTGCGGAAAAGCTGGACCAGGCGGCGCATGTCATCAAGACGGCCGGATGGATCGGGCCATCCTGCAATTTTGCCGTCTCTGAAATGCTGGCCCGCCTTGAAATGCAGCAGGCCGGCCGGCACCCGGACGAGCGTTTGATGCATTTGAAGCGAGGCCTGGAATATGTGCGTCAGGCAAGACAGTGCAACCCGGTCTTTACAATTTTTATGAGCCTGGAGGCGCAGTTTTATTACCTGGGGCGCGATACGATTTTTAAGGACGGAGCCGGGAAGGCCCGGGCTTTGCTGGAACAGGCTGTCAGATTCAATCCGCTTGATGTGGATGCCCGGCAGGGCCTTGCGCTCATCTATCAGGTCGAGGGCCGCAACGGTGAAGCGCTGAAAATTCTGGAAGAAGGACTCGCCTGGCCCCGGCCCAAGGGCCGCCCCGACCTTGATTTTCTGCTGGCCGATGCCAAGGCGCGCCTGGATGCCGGCGATCGGGAAGGGCATGACCGGATGATGGAATACGCGCGGCAGAAAGCCCGGGAATATAACCTTTCTATTGGCCAGTAAACGGTTTAGTGAAGGGTCGTGGTGCCCGGGACGATACAGGCCTCGCGCAGCCGGAAAGCAGAACCGGACAACGCCTCTATGATGTTGAAAGCCCGCAGGGAACGGCTGCAGGCGTCGATACCGGCGCTCTCCAGGTCCTTGATCGTGACATGCAGACGCCCGTCTGTCAGTTCCGCGCTCCAAGTGGCGACGATATCGTCGTCGCTGCCTTTCCTGGTCGCCTGAATGTTGCGGTAGAGCGTGTTGATTTTGTGGATGGCCTGGGCGCCGCGTCCCTGGCTGATGGCACGGCTGACGATTTCTTTCTTCAGCCTCAGTCTTTTTTGCTGATAGGTTTCGTCTTTCTGCATTCTTTCTCCCTTGAATTTATTCTCTCATTTTTCGCTTCCGGATGCAATTTTTCGAGTATTGAAAGCGTTCAAGAGCGGCTGCAGCAAAGGCTTTGAGCTGCTTTAACGTGGATTTAATGCTTTTGCCGTAACATCCTCCTGTTTCAAAAAAGACGACAGGGGAGAAGACGCAATGGACCAGTCATCGTTGCGCCGGGTCATGGACGCCATGGCCCAGCGGCTGGAAGCCGACAGGGAACAGGATATCGAAGCGCGGCTGGCGGAAGACATCGAAGCAGGGCTTGCGCGCGACCCACTGCTTGCCGAACTCCACAGGGAATACTTGAACGCCCGGGCCCAGTGCGCCCGCCTGCTGCGCGAGAACGGCGCTAGCGATGCGATGACCGCAATCGCCGTGGACAGGCTTGAAAGTTGTCTTGGTGCATTCGAGACGCGGCTGATCGAACTGCGGCGTGGCCGTGGCAGGTGGCGTCAGAGCGTCACGCGCAGGAAGACATGCATAGCGACTGTCTTCCTGCAGGCTTCGGCACGGTATTCAATGTAGCTTGTTAACTTTTCGCTCAGGTCCTGACAAAATTCGGAACAGAGGGGGGAGTCACTGGTGCCTGGTTATCCAGTCGCTCAACGGGTGCGGGCCGCGGAGAAACAGCCGTGCCAGAAACATCGAAGGCCGTTCCGAGTACGCTCTGCACGGTTGAACCTTTCAGGCTGACATTTCCAAGCTTTTGTCCGGGGCATGTATCGCCTGCACCAAGTTTTATATTCCCTGCCTCCCATTGAGGACCATCTTTGGAAAGGCGCATGCTGACCCGGTAAGATGTGTCTTCTTTTCTCTCTCCAACAGGAACATTGTTCCAGAAAGCTTCTGTCTGAGCCGCCTCGGCAATGGCGGTATTTATCTCTTTATAGACAGCGCTTACTTCTGTTTGGGGAATTCCTTTTGTAACGCATACGATCATGGAAGCCTCTGGATTGACGCCCTGTAAAAAGGCCTCGTTGATCGGAAGAGAGGCTAAAGTTGTATGCGTGGCAGGGGCATCGGGCTGCGCGGAGGGAGCGGGTTCTTCAGTAGCCTTCGGACTAGGCTGAGGTTCCGGTGGTGCCGGTTGATCCTGTTGCGCCCCGGCATCTCCTGTAACGACAGGTTCATTCGGTACCGATTCCGCGGGAGGTACATACAGGCCGTTCGCGACTTCAAGCACGTTAAGACTGGCCTTATCAAAAAACTCGTGAGTTCCCGTTATCAGCCCAACGGCGGTATTCGCCACGGGCGCGACGTAGGGCCGGGGATCGCTGGTGAGAGGTTGTAACGCTCCTGCCACGAAGCGCACGGGAGACATTGCTACATTGGCAGCGTTGGCAAAGGCGTTCTGAAGATTGTAATCCCTTTCCGGATCGCTGCTTTCCGCAAACTCCTGAAAGGCTCCGATGCCCACAGCAATTATTGCGGCTGCACCTGCGATCTGCGCCATTTTGCCTTTAGACTGGAAAGCCTTCCTGCCCAGACCTTGGACGCCTTTGGTGGCGGCCAAGCCGGTCATGGCAACGCCCGCCGTCGTCAGGGAGACGGCCATCGCGTTGGCCGGGCCCAGCAATGCGGGCACGGCTGTTTGAAGTTCGGGCGCAAATGATGCCCCTGCAATGGCCGTCGCCGAACCGGACAGGAGCGTGCTAAGAAGCCTTTGAGGACCTTTCAGACCGAGACTGCTCGATATGGCATACCCGCTGGCGGCGCTGGTCAGGCCCATAACGATAGCTGTTGGTGTCGTCATTGTTGTGGAAAGTGAGGTAAGCCCGTCCACCGCATAAGTCGGAATCTGGGCCAGGGAAAGAGTGGAAAGATAGGGCCAGACTATCACCGTACCGGCGCCAAGCCCCGCCGCGCCAGCTGACTGACGAGGCGTCAAACGAAGGGCGTCACGTGCGCCGAGATAGCTGGCCAGGCCTGCCATAAGCGTCAGGGGGCCTGCAAAATAGCCGCCCAAAAACCCCAGCGAGCCGCCAGCAATGCCGCTTATGGTTTTTCTGTCAGCTCTTGCGCCTCCCTGGGCGCCCATAGCCGCACCGATCGCGCCGGTACCGAGAATTCCAAGAGCCGTTCCCACGGCTGCTGCATAAGCATAAATCAGTCCGGCGCCTACAGCCAGTGACCCGGCCAATATCCCTAGACCTACTTTGGCGTTTTTGCTCTGGCCATTCCACCATGTCCGGGTATTATCAATAAATGGAGGCATTCCTGTCACCTATGCTGGCGTATTTTTTCATGAACGAGTAATTATTAACATAATTATCATATGTTTGCAAAATATTTTGTCCGGTTTTTTAACAGGTCTTGGACAATCCCCGGATCGGCCAGGGTTGACGTGTCCCCCAGGGTTTCCGTCTCGTTTGCCGCGATTTTTCTAAGGATCCGCCGCATGATTTTGCCTGAACGGGTTTTGGGCAGGCCGCCGGCCCAATGGATCGCGTCCGGCGTGGCGATAGGCCCGATGATGCGGCGGACAGTCTCGACGATCGCTTTTTTCGTGTTCTCATCCGCCGTCGCGCCGTCTTTCAGGATGATATAGGCGTAAATCCCCTGGCCTTTGAGGTCGTGCGGGAACCCGACGACCGCGGATTCGGCGACGCCGGGATGGGCATTGATGGCGCTTTCGATCTCCGCCGTTCCCAGGCGATGGCCGGAGACGTTGATAACATCGTCCACCCGGCCGGTGATCCAGTAATATCCGTCTTCGTCCCTGCGGCATCCGTCGCCGGTGAAATACAGGCCTGGATACGCGCTGAAATAGGTGTCCTCGAACCGTTTGTGGTCTTTGTAGACGGTGCGCATCATGCCCGGCCAGGGCTGCGCGATGCAGAGATTGCCTTCGCAGGCCCCGTCCAGCGGTTTGCTGTCCGTATCGACGATTACGGGCAGGACGCCGAAAAACGGCTTGGTCGCGGAACCGGGCCTGGCGGGGATCGCGCCGGGCAGGGGGGTGATCATATGGCCGCCCGTTTCCGTCTGCCACCACGTATCAACAATGGGGCATCGCCCGTCGCCGACGACATGGTAATACCAGAGCCAGGCCTCGCTGTTGATGGGCTCGCCGACCGAACCAAGAACGCGCAGGGATTTGCGGCTTGTTTTTTTGACGTGCCCTTCGCCTTCCCGCAGCAGGGCGCGGATGGCGGTGGGGGCGGTGTAAAAAATATTGACCTTATGCCTGTCCACCACCTGCCAGAATCGTCCGGGGTCGGGATAGTTCGGCACGCCCTCGAAAATGAGCGACGTCGCGCCGTTGGCGAGCGGGCCATAGACGATATAGGAATGCCCTGTCACCCAGCCGATATCGGCGGTGCACCAATAAACCTCGCCGTCGCGGTAATCGAACACCCATTCATGGGTCAGGCTGGCATAGACCAGATAGCCGCCGGTCGTGTGCAGCACGCCTTTCGGCTTGCCGGTGGAGCCGGACGTATAAAGGATAAACAGCGGGTCTTCGGCATTCATCGGTTCGCATGGGCATTCGTTTTCTTGAGCGCCGACCAGATCGTGCCACCAGACGTCGCGGCCTTCGGTCCACGCAATGGCGCCGCCCGTGCGTTTAAGGACGATGACCGTTTCAACGTCCGGGCAGCTTTTCAGGGCTTCGTCGGCATTGGTTTTCAAGGGCACGCGCTTCCCGCCGCGCACGCCTTCGTCGGCGGTGATCAGCACGGTCGACGCGCAATCCTCGATGCGGTCGCGCAGCGATTCCGGCGAAAACCCCCCGAACACCACCGAATGCACCGCGCCGATGCGGGCGCAGGCGAGCATCGCCGTGACGGCTTCGGGAACCATGGGCATGTAAATGGTGACGCGGTCGCCTTTTTGGACGTTCTTGCTTTTCAGGGCGTTGGCCAGGCGGCAGACCTGGTCATGAAGGTCGCGATAGGTGACGGTTTTCGTCTCGGCGGGATCGTCGCCTTCCCAGATCAGCGCGGCCTGGCCGCCGCGCCGCGGCAAATGACGGTCGACGCAGTTGTGACAGGCATTCAGGACGCCGTCCTCGTACCATTTGATGGACACCGGTTTTTCAAAACTGGCATTCATGATGACGGAGGGTTTCTCAATCCAGTCGAGTCGCTCCGCTCTGTCCTTCCAGAAAATATCGGGCGTGTTGACGGACTGTTCATATAAAGCTTCATAGCGGGCGGCGTCGATCAGGGCGTCGCTGCTGACGGCATATGTGGTTTGTTCAGACATGCGCGTATGCCTTTTGCGTTAAAGCCTTTTTAAAGGCTGTGCCATTCAATCGTTCCGCGCCCGTGCGCCGCCAGATACTCGTTCGCCTTTTTGAAATGCCCGCAGCCAAGGAAACCGCGATGGGCGGAGAGCGGCGAGGGATGCACCGTCTCCAGAACCAGGTGCCGTTTGCGGTCGATGAATCCGCCTTTTTTCTGGGCGTACGAACCCCACAGCATGAACACCACATGCTCCAGACGGTCGTTGACGGCATGGATGACGGCGTCGGTGAAGTCTTCCCATCCCTTGCGCTGATGCGATCCGGCCTCCGCCTGCCGGACGGTCAGGGTCGCGTTGAGCAGCAGGACGCCCTGTCGCGCCCACCCGGTCAGGTCTCCGGTGGCAGGCATGGGGGCGCCATATTCGTTTTCGATTTCCTTGTAGATATTGACCAAGCTCGGCGGTATCCGCACGCCCTTGCGCACGGAAAAGGCCAGGCCATGCGCCTGGCCGGGGCCGTGATAGGGATCCTGGCCGATGATGACGACTTTGATATCGTCGAACCGCGTGGCGTTGAACGCGCTGAAAATCTCGCGCCCCGGGGGGAAGACAATTTTGCCGGCCGTCTGCTCCGCCTGCAGAAACGTTTTCAGCGCCTTCATATAAGGCCGTTCGAATTCCGGTTCGAGAAGGTCGAGCCAGTCTTTTTCCAGCTTGATGGCGCTCATGCTTTGCTCAACGATATAACGGTTTTCCACTCCGCCGCAGTCACCGGCTGGACGGACAGGCGCGAATTATGAACGAGCACCATATCGGACAGGGCCGGGTGGGTTTTGATCTCGGCCAGCGCAACGGGTTTTTTCAGGGGTTCGACTGCTTTCACATCGACCATTACGAACCGGCCTTTTTCATCGGTAGGGTCGGGATAAGCCTCGCGGACGATTTCGGCAATACCGACGATCTCCTTCCCTTCATTTGAATGATAAAAGAACGCCTTGTCGCCTTTTTTCATGGCTTTCAAATTGTTCGCCGCCTGGTGATTCCTCACGCCGTTCCAGGATTCGACACCCTTCTTTACCTGCTGATCCCAGGACCAGCTAGCGGGTTCGGATTTGATGAGCCAGTAAGACATTTTTTTCACATTTTTTGACTTTTGATGGTTTAAAGCTTATATCATTGAATAATAATTTGTAAGCGTGCAGCTTGAGGAGAATAAAAAATGTCGTATTCCAAGTATTTCAGGTCTTTGGTAGGCGGCACGGCACTTGGTGTATTGGCAGCTTGTACTCATGCCCCTGAAGTAAGTACGCCTAGAGAGGAGTTTCAGGCCAAGAACGATCTTAGTGGCTATCTTGATTGGACCACGGCTGAGGTTGAAAATCATAAAATTCCGACAATTAATTATGATGCGTGCGGGCTGTATGCACAGGCTGTGCAGCAAACACCTCATTCTGGCAGGAACGCCACAGCAGGAGGGGCTGTCGGAGCCGCGGGCGCAGGGTTGCTTACTGGAAACTGGCTTTGGGCCGTTATTGGAGGTGTAGGGGGCGCTGCTACTACAATAGCTGCAAGCGATGCTTTAAGCAGCGGGGCTATTCAGGATTATGATTGGGATTGCAAAGCTCAAGGCATCGCAAACAATTTGCTGGGCGGCTCTACAAGAGGGACACAACAGTCCTTAAAAAGAGGTGGGATATATGGCGGACTTGTTACCCGTCCCTCTTGGTAAACATCTGAACTTTTAGGTCGTTTCTGCCCGTTTTAACGGCCGATCCATCATTCCTTCGATCACAGAATCTAGGCTTGCGCCTTCGTTCAGGCATTTGTTCACGGCCTCGCAGATAGGCATGTCGACGGCCTGTTTCTTGGCCATGACCGACAGGGCCTGCGCTGTAAAGACGCCTTCCGTTACCGATTTTCGTTCACCCAGTATGTCTTCCAGAGACCGTCCTTCGCCCAGTTGCATCCCCAGGGAATAGTTGCGCGACTGCATCGAGGAACAGGTGAGCATCAGGTCGCCCACGCCGCACATGCCCATCAGGGTCTCCCGCTTCGCGCCCATGGCGGCGGCCAGGCGCGCCATTTCGGCCAGGCCGCGTGTGATAAGGGCTGCGCGGGCGCTTTCCCCCAACTTGCGTCCCATTACGATCCCGGCGGCGATGGCGATGACGTTTTTCACGGCGCCGCCGATCTCAGCTCCCAGAATATCATCGGTGGCATAGGGGCGGATCAGCCGGCTGGCGACCGAGTCGCGGATACGTTCGGCCGCCTCTTTATCGGTGCAGGCGACCGTGACGGCGCTCGGCAGGCCATGCGCGATTTCGGAGGCGAAGGTCGGGCCTGTCAGCACGGCGATCGTCGCGCCGGGCGCTTCCTCCTGCGCCACCTGACTTAAAAGCAGGCCGGATTTCATCTCGATGCCTTTGGCACATATGACGGCGGGCTTGCCCCCTGCCAGCTGGCTTTTCAGGCTGGCAAGCGTCGCGCGCACATGCTGGGCCGGGGTGACGATCAGATACAGATCGGCATCGCCCGTGCCGGACAGGCTGCCGGTCGCGGTAATCGAACGGTGAAGAGGAATGCCGGGCAGGAAAGGGATATTTTCATGCTTCGCGTTGATCGATTCGACGACCTCCGGTTCCCGCGCCCAGATCACGATCCTTCGCTCCCCGTCCGCCATGGTCTGGGCCAGAGCCGTTCCCCATGCGCCTGCGCCGATTATCGCGATAGTGGTCATGAGATCCGATCCTTATGTTACGCAAGACATTCTTCTTACCTTTCCCTGTGGGAGAGGTCAAACCGGCCCTTGGTTATCCGGCGAAAGTATTTTTCCCTTGGCGGCTCAGCCGGCTTGCGAATTCCTGATGTCTTCCAGCGGCCAGCGCGGTCGCGCGGCGATGTCGAGCGGGTCGTTCAGGCCGAGGCGCAGCCTCTCCACGCCTGTCCATGCGACCATTGCTCCGTTATCCGAGCAGAGCGCGGGCGGCGGCGCGGCAAACGCCATGCCGTTCTTCGCGGCCAGGTCTTCGAGCGCCCTGCGGATTGCGCGATTGGCCGCCACGCCGCCGGATACTACCAGAACCTGCCTGCCATAGGTTTCGATAAACAGTTTTATCGCCCGGCCGCACCGTTCCGCGACGATCTCCGCCGCTGCGTTTTGAAAAGCATGGGCAAGGTCTGCGACATCCTGCATCGCCAGCATGTCGCCCTGCAGCCGCTCGACATGGATGCGCACGGCCGTTTTCAGGCCGGAAAAAGAAAAGGCAAGCTCGGCTCTTCCCGTCATCGGGCGCGGCAGCGGGAAGTGGGCGATGGCGGCGGCGCCGTCGGCGCAACGCGCGGCGGCTTTTTCCAAATTAGGGCCGCCTGGATAAGGCAGGCCCATCAGCTTCGCCGCCTTGTCGAAACATTCACCCAGCGCGTCGTCGATTGTGGTGGCCATCAGTTTATAGCGTCCGACCCCCTCGACTGCCAAGATCTGGGTATGCCCGCCGGACACCAGCAGCAGCATATAAGGAAACGAGACCTCTCCGGTCAGGCGGGGCGTCAGGGCATGCGCTTCCAGATGGTTCACGGCGATAAACGGTTTGTTCAAAGCGGCGGCAATGGCTTTGCCCGCCGTCATCCCGACCATCACACCGCCGATCAGTCCGGGACCGCAGGTCGCCGCGACCCCGTCCAGATCGTTGAAGCGCAGGCCAGAATCGGCAACCGCCGCGCCGATAAGACGGTCGATATGCTGGACATGGGTCCGCGCGGCGATTTCCGGCACCACGCCGCCGAAGACGCTGTGCTCGCGCAACTGGCTCAGCAGCAGGCTGGACAGGATTTCGCATTTGTCGTTGACGACGGCGGCGGCGGTTTCGTCGCAACTGGTCTCAATGCCGAGAATGTTCATCCGGTTGTTTAACCACAGGCCGCTTAAACGCACAAGGAAAGGCGCCATTTAACGCCTTCACGAAATTTCAAGGGTTTACCGTACTCTTTTCTTTCATCGCATCGCCTGCGGTGATAAAAAGCCGGTCATGAAAAGGACGATCAGGATAGGAACGCGGGGTTCGCGGCTGGCGCTGGTGCAGACAGGGCTGGTCGCCGATGCCTTGCGCATGGCGCATCCAGCGCTCAATGTCGAAGTTGTCCGCATCGTGACGTCCGGCGACTGGAAGCCTGCACAGGGCGAGACCCGTCTGTCCGAAGCGGCTGGCGGCAAGGGGCAGTTCGCGCGTGAAATAGAACTCGCGTTGCTGAAAGGCGAGATCGATTGCGGCGTGCATTCGATGAAGGACATGCCGTCCTTTCTTCCCGATGAACTGGTGATCGACCATATGCTGCCGCGCGAAGACGCGCGGGATGCTTTCCTGGCAAATGAATGTTCAACGCTGGCCGGTCTTGAGCAAGGGGCCAGCCTGGGCACATCGTCGTTGCGTCGCCAGGCGTTCATACTTGCAAGGCGCCCTGATCTCAGGATTTTACCGCTGCGTGGAAACGTTCCGACGCGGATTGAAAAGCTGCGGGCCGGACAGGTCGATGCGACATTTCTGGCGCTGGCGGGGCTCAGGAGACTGGGGCTGGAACATGAGGTGGCCTGCGTTCTTGAGCCTGAGGAAATGCTTCCTTCGGCCGGGCAAGGAGCCATAGGTATAGAAGTCCGTAAAGATAATAAGTGGATACATGAAGCGCTTGATGTCGTGCATTGCAAAGCAACCGGCTTGTGTGTAACGGCGGAGCGTGCCGCTCTCCAGATTCTTAACGGCTCATGCCACACACCGATAGGATCCTATGCCGTTCTGGATGGAAACCATCTGACACTACAGGCGGCTGTGGCATCGACAGACGGCAAGCAATTCTATGAAGCGGCACTGTCAGGTCGTGTCGAAACTTCCCATGACGCGCAAATCCTGGGCGAAGCGGTAGGGAAGGATCTCAAGGCTCACGTGCCGCCTGGCCTTCTTCTATGACTTTACTCACGCTTCTGACGCGTCCGCGTCCCGATTCGGAACGCTGTGCCGCCGATCTTCATCAGCGAGGGTTCGAGACATTTATCGAGCCCATGCTCATTATCGATACGGTTCGTGCCGAATGGCCGAAACCTTCTGATTTCAATGGAATTATCGTAACAAGCGCGCATGCTCTTGAGGCGGTTCCGGCCTCTTGGCGTTTGGAAAGCCTGCCGGTTTTTGCCGTTGGAAAGCATACTGAATTCGTCGCCCGTAGTTATGGCTTTCAAAATGTAAGATGCGCAGATGGCGGTGTTTCCGAACTTGAATCGCTTTTATTATCCGAAGGGCAGGGGATGAATCTTTTGCATCCCTGTGGGCGGGATAAAGCTGCAATGAATAATCTTCCAGATATATCAATTACTAACCTGACGGTTTATAAGGCGACGGCTGCCAAAAAATTCAGTGACGGGTTACTGGACCTGTTAGACCGGCACATAGTATCGACCGTGCTGTTTTACTCTCCGCGCACCGCTGCGGTGTTTGCGGGACTGGTTGAATATTATGACCGTATGGATTGTTTTCGCACAATAAAGGCCTTGTGTTTGAGCGCGCCGGTGGTACAGTCTCTCAGACATTTGCCGTGGCAGGACGTACGGCAGGCGGTACGCCCCTGCCACGATGCCATGCTCGAACTGATCGATAACTTTAAAGCGTAAGGATTTCAAGGGTTTACACGATGACTGAAGCAAGCGAACAGACCTCCCTCGATCAAGCTGAACAAATTATCGAACGTTTTGGCGGCATCCGGCCGATGGCCAGCAAGATGCTGGTGCCGGTAACGACGGTTCAGGGCTGGAAAAAGCGCGGCGTCATTCCAGGGAACCGCCGCAGTGACGTT
>JBGAPF010000010.1:0-68456 GCA_044221445.1 Alphaproteobacteria bacterium | reverse complement strand
AGGCCGCCTCGGACCTGGGATCGAATCGCGAGAAATTCCTCAGCCTCAAAGCCAAACTGCAGCGCCTGCAGGCCGAAGCGGAAGGGAAGGATAATCCAGTTTTCACCGACGATGTAATCAACGGCGCACCGTCAAGCGTCAAGGAAGAACTTCAGGCTTTCCGCGCCAACCGTCTCAACGTCACATCCCAGATCCAGGTCCTGGAACAGCAGATGTCGCAGCGGCGGTCGGAAGTGAACGAGGCCCGCAGCCGAATCTCGGATCTGCGCCAGGTGATCGGCCTTGCCCAGCAACAGCGCGACATGACGTCGCCCATGGTCGAACGCGGCTCGGCGCCGAGAATGGAATTGCTGCAGCTTGACCGTGACCTCAAGGAACGGGAGACGGAACTGAACAGCGTGCTGTCCTCCCTGCCGCGTACGGAATCTGCCGTGAACGAGGCCAACGCGCGCATTAACGAACTGAAAAGTTCGTCCAAGGCCCAGGCCCAGACAGAACTGGCAGCTACCAATGCTGAAATGAACGCTATCGCCCCGACCCTGAACGCTCTTGAGGACCGCAAGACGCGTACGGAACTGCGGTCGCCCGTCAACGGAACGATCAAAGACATCAAAGCCACGACGGTCGGCGGGGTCGTCCAGCCGGGCCAGCCGATCATCGAGATCGTACCGAAAGACGACCAGCTGCTTATCGAAGCGAATGTACGCCCTGCCGATATTGCCTTTATCTATCCCGGCCAGCCGGCCATTGTGAAGCTGACTGCTTATGATTATTCGATCTACGGCGGCCTGAAAGGCGAAGTGGTCAATATTTCCGCCGATTCGATTACGAATGAAAAAGGCGAAAGCTTTTATCGCGTCCGTGTCCGTACTTCTGAAACGCATCTGACGCGCAAGGGCCAGATACTGGAAATCATTCCCGGCATGGTGGCAACCGCCGATATCATGACCGGCAAGAAAACGGTCATGGAATACCTCCTCAAGCCATTCATTAAAACGATCAAATCCTCCATGCGGGAGCGCTGATTTTTAAAGGCCGAGAACATCCCGCAACCGCCACCAGTAATAAACGGACTGCGCGATGTACGGACCCAGCCGCCCTCCCGCATAATCGAGGCCGAAAGGGGCGAACAGTTTATACGGGTCGCTCCCTTCGGCGATGGCTGCCGCTATGGCCTCGCCGCCCACCGTCGTTGGCACCAGCCCGTGGCCGCCGAAACAGGTACAGTACCAATATCCTTCTTCCAGCTGTCCGATCTGGGGCATTTTATGCGGGGCGTAACATAAACGTCCTGACCAGGCCATATCCGCTCTCACACGGCCTTCGAGCTGTGGATAGACTTTCAGAAGATCCCCGAGCAAAAGACCGGCAATGGCATCGGGCTGGTCGCGCAGCGCGACCCGGCCGCCCCAGAGAATACGGTTATCGGGCAGGACCCGGTAATAGTCGCTGGAAAAGCGCATGTCGTAAATCGCGTGCCGCGTATTGATCGACTGCGCCAGAAGGGCTGGATCGACGGGATCTGTCACCATGATAAACGTCAGAATCGAAAACGCCGCGCGCGCCAGACGCCGGTCGAGATCGTCCACGTCTATGGAACAGCATAAGACGACCTGTTTTGCCCGGACATGTCCTCCTGCCGTGTGAACGATATAGCCGCCAGCAGTTTTCTCAATGCGCAGCGCCCTGCTGTTCTCATGAATCTGTCCGCCTTTTGCTTCAATCGCGCGGGAAAGGCCATGGACGTAATTGAGCGGATGAAACTGGAAATCCCCCGGTGAGAACAGCCCATCATAATACCGGTCGGTTCGGCAGTGTTCCCTCACGCGCTCGCGCGGCCAGAATTCAAGGTCAAGGGCGAAACGACCGTTCAGCAGCTTCGCCTTTTCCTGTAATGCGCACGGCTTGTCCTTCCATGAGACGGTCAGCACCCCGTCGATGACAGGCCCGCACTCTATCGCATAGTTTTCGATACGCTGGCGTATCAGCGCCCGTCCGCTACGGCTCAAGGCGATCAATGAACGCGCATGACCTTCCCCCAATTTTTCAGCGAGACGCGCCTCTCCTGCGGAGTAGCCTTTAGCGACAAAGCCGCCATTCCGTCCCGACGCGCCGGATCCAACCCGACCCGCCTCCAGAACAACGGCATTACGCCCACGCTCCAAAAGGCCAAGAGCTGTGTTGAGGCCGGCCAGACCTCCGCCAATGACACATACATCCGCATGATCTATTCCTGTTAAAGCTTTGTATTCTGGAGGATCTACAAGCGTACGCGTGTAATAGGTATCGATAGGGCTTGCCTGCATAGTGGTGGCGCTCCGTTCAAAGAAACAAAGACGGTGTTCCTTCTCTTATTCTACAGCTTTTCAGACACCAAAGCATCTTTAGCCCTTGCCGCAGCGCAAGCGGCCATTTTTAACTTGCTAACGCATCCTGCGTTCTGCATATCAGCAGGGCAGGGGACAACCGGTATCGCCATGGCTTTATTCCCGTTCAGGCAGAGGATGATAAGGTGCGCCCGCTTCCTGGCCCGCGCCGATTTGTTTTCATTTGCGCTTTTATGGCTGATGGTCCTGCTGGTCGCGGGCACAGTCAGCCAGAAAGAGGTCGGCCTGTATCAAGCCCAGGAAACTTATTTTTCCTCCTTTTTTCTGTGGCTGTGGGATTTGGCGCCGCTGCCCGGCATGCTGACCGTCATTATCTTCATCTTCATGGGCCTTGCGTGCCGCCTGGCGCTCGACACATGGGAATGGCGGAACGCCGGGATCATCGTCACCCATCTGGGGGCCATGTTCCTGCTGTTCGGCGGGTTCCTGACGGCCCAATTCAGCATCGAAGGCACCATGATCATCCCGGAAGGCGCGACGCGGCACTATATGGAAGACGCCCGCCATGTCGAACTGGCGCTGCCGCGGGCGGAAGGCGGCGAGACCGTGTTCGCGCAGGACCGGCTGCGCCCGGGCGCCATACTGGCCGGTCCTGACATGCCCTTTACCCTCGAAATCCTGTCCTATTGCCGGAACTGCGCGTTGCAGCGCCTGCCCCGTGCGCGCGAGGAAGGAAACCCCCACGGCGTGGCGATCAATTTCGACCTGAAATCCATACCGCGCGACCCGGTCGACGAAAAAAATCGCGCCGGGATCACCTTTACCATTCATGGCACGGACTCGGCGGACGGGCTCTATACGGTGTTCGAGGACATGCCGATCCTCCAGACCGTCACGACCGGCGGCAAGACGACGCTGATCGCCATGCGCCGTGTCCGTACCGACCTGCCGTTCTCGGTGACCCTTGACGATTTCGAACGCCGGCTTTATCCCGGCACCGGCGACGCGAAGGCCTACCAGTCAGCCGTCACCGTAAACGACGGCGCCGTTCGCTGGCCGGCCCTGATCCGCATGAACGAGCCTTTGCGCTATAAGGGCTACACGTTCTACCAGTCGTCCTTCCTTGAAGGCAGCACGGAGACGGTGAGCGTGCTGGCGGTGGTCAAAAATATCGGGCGCACCTTTCCCTATATTTCCGGCGGCCTGATCTGCCTCGGCATCCTTTTGCAGATGGCCCAGCGTTATTTCAGGAAGGGCACGACATGAAGCGGCCCGTCTTTTGCCTGTTGTTCCTCGCCGTTATGCTTCTGATCTTTCAGGCGCAGGCGGACGGGACAAGCAAAGATTTCGATATGTCCGGTTTCGCGCGCCTGCCCGTTCAGGATCTCGGGCGCGTAGAGCCGATGGACAGCTTCGCCCGCGCCACGCTGGCGACCGTGTCGGGCCGGTTCCATATCGACGGCATGACGGCGTCCGCGTGGCTGGCGGAACTCCTGTTCGATCCGGAGGCCGCTTATGAGCGCCGGAGTTTTTTCGTCGCCAGCGCGTCGGTCCGCCAGGTGCTCGGCCTGCCGGACCGTGAAAAGCGTTATTATACATTCCCTGAAATTTCCGCCGCCATCGCCCGCAACAAACCGATGGTCGACGCCTTGCTGGCCCGGTCCGACCTCGATCCCGCGCAGGCGCAGACGGTGGCGCTTTACAATACCATGCTGCTCTATTTCGATATAACCCGGTCGTTCTCGATGGTCCTGAAACTTTTCGTGGTCGACGATCCGGCTTCGGCGAAGTCGATCGGCGTGAAGCCGGGCGCGCCTTTCGATTACCTCGCCATGGATGCGCGGCGGGGCGCTTACCTGAAACTTGTCCAGCCCCTGCTGCCGCAGATGGAAAAAGAAAAAAGCCATAGTGCGCGCAATGCAGAACTTCTGCAGGTCGGCGTGCTGCTGCAGCAGATGGATGTAGACAAAAAAACCAGCGTGCTGCGCATCATGCCGCCGGTCTGGAAGACAGGCGGCGAGACATGGCTGTCGCCCTGGGGCGTGCTGCAGGAAGGGCAGGGATCGCCGCAGGGGACGATTTTGCTGGAATCCTGGGGCAGGCTGGCGGAGGCCTACAGGGCGGGCGACAAAGCGGCCTGGCAGAGGGAAACGGCCACGGTAAGCCGGCAGACTTTGGTGATGGCGACCGGGCATATGCGCCCCGCCGCGGTCGAGGCGGAATACCGGTACAACCGGATCGATCCGTTCCGCTACAGCCTGGCCCTGTACCTGGCCGCCCTGGGCGCGATGGTCCTGTCGTACAAAAAACCGTCTCCTCTAAAACGGGCCGTGTATCCTTTAATGGTTTCGGGCGCCGCCATCCATGCCGCCGGGATCGGCGTCCGCATGTTCATCCTGCAGCGCCCGCCCGTCGCGACGCTGTATGAATCCATCGTGTTCGCCGGGCTGGTCGCGGTCCTCGCCGCGACCGTGGCGGCGCGAAAGGGCGGACGCGAGACGCTTCTCGCATCCGGTCTGCTGGCCGGGATCGTACTTCACATGATCGGCATGGCGTACGCGGCGGACGGGCGGTCGATGGGCACGCTGACCGCCGTCCTCAACACCAATTTCTGGCTGGCCACGCATGTGGTGATGGTGACGTCGGGGTACGGATGCTGTCTTATCCTGGGCCTGCTGGCGCATATCGACCTGGCGCAGCGCGTCTTCGCGCCCGACGGCCGCCGGCAGGACTCCACCGCCCGTACGCTCGCGGCCTGCAGCCTTGCCGCCTTGTTCTTCGCGGCGACCGGCACCATCCTCGGCGGCATCTGGGCCGACCAGTCCTGGGGGCGGTTCTGGGGCTGGGACCCGAAGGAAAACGGCGCGCTGCTGGTGGTGCTCTGGCTGCTGTGGCTGCTGCATGGACGGTTTTCTGGCGTGTTAAAGCCCTTGTCCTTTACGGTCTGCGCCGCGCTCACCGTCGTGATCGTCGCGTTGTCATGGTTCGGCGTCAACCTGCTGAATGTCGGCCTGCATTCTTATGGCTTCACCGCCGACATCGCGTCCAACCTTGGGGCTTTCATCGCCGCCGAGCTTGTGTATGCGGGCGGCTGCCTGTTCATTTTGAAACAACGGGAAAAAACGACATGAAGACGAAGCTTCTGGCGCTCGGCGCGTTTCTTGCCCTGTGCGGCGCGGCGGTTTTCTATGACACGGTCCGGACGCCGCCCGCTGTGGCGCCCGCCAGGACAGCCGATCCCCGCGTCATGACTCCGGCGCCCGAACTTTCTTTTACGACGGTAGACGGCAAGGCGTACACGCTCAACACCCTGCCGGAAAAACTGCTGATCGTGCATTTCTGGGCGTCGTGGTGCGGGCCCTGCGTCGTCGAACTGCCGTCCCTCATGAAGGAGGCGAACAAGATGAAGGGCGCGGTCGCCCTCGTCCTTGTGTCCGTCGACGACGACCGCGCGGCGATGACCGGTTTTCTCGACCGACTCAAAAGTCAGGACAATACGGGATTCGACAACCCGTCCCTTTATGTCGTCTGGGACAAGGACAAGGCGATCTCCCTCGACCGGTTCGGGACGATGAGCGTGCCGGAGACCGTTTTCATTAACGCGAAACGGCAGATGGCTGACAAGCTGGCGGGCAGCGTCGACTGGGATAACGACGAAATCCGCAAATATCTGAAAGACCTTGCGGGCTCCTGATTACCATCCTGCCATCATCGCGGCCGCCATCGCGATCATCGCCGCGTTTTCCGCCAGCGTCACGCGCCCGACCGGCAGGGTGAACGCCGATCCTGCGCAGCCGCATTGCACGGACTCGCCGCCGCGCAGCACGCGCACGACTCCGGCGGTGTTGATTCCGAAGACGGCCAGCGTCCCGATACCGGCGGCCACCGGCGCCAGCCCCGAAAGATACAGCGCGCCCAGCAACGCCCCGATGGCGGGATAAAGATATCCGTAAACCGGGAAGGCCTTCGCCAGCGGGTCGTATTTCGCGAACAGCGTCGCGAAGCCCGACAGGTTCATCACCTGCAGCGTCGCCAGCTGCAGCAGGAGCGCCCCCATTATCCCGCGCATGAACGGCACGGCCCCGCCCGCGTCCAGCGCGGCGGCCATGACGACGGCGATCCCGCAGGCGACGATTAGCGGCTTATAGAGCAGTACCTGGTCCCGGGTCATGACAATCTCCTGACAATAATCATATAGGGGCGAAAACCGAGGAAACACGTTTATTTCCGTTTTTATGCGCGCCCCATATCCTGGCTTGACGAACATCCGGCGGCGATGTCAAGTAACCGAAAGACCGTCAAGGGAGACCCGCCATGCTTAAACTCGTCCTGATCGTGCTCGTCCTCGGGGTCGTGGCCGTCCTCGGCTATGCCGCCACCAAACCGAACGCGTTCCGGTACGAACGCAAGGCCACGATCAAGGCGCCGCCGGAAAAAATCTTCGCCATCCTCAACGACCCGCGCAAGGGCGTGCTGTGGTCGCCGTTCGAACAGGCCGACCCCGCCATGAAAAAGACGTTCAGCGGCGCGGAGACCGGCACAGGCTCCGTCTATGAATGGGACGGCGACAAAAACGCGGGCGCGGGCCGCATGGAGATCGTCGAATCGGTACCGCCCTCGAAAATCGTCTCGCGGCTCGAATTCTTCCGCCCGTTCAAGGCGACCAACACCGCCGAATTCATCATGACGCCGCGGGGCGACTCGACGGAGGTCACCTGGGCGATGTACGGGCCCGTGCCCTTTATCGGCAAAATCATGAACGTGTTCATCAACTGTGAAAACATGGTCGGCGGGCAGTTCGAAAAAGGCCTCGCCAATCTCAAAGCCCTCGCTGAACAATAAGCGCCCGTCGATAGAGTGGAAGGAAACGCGCCATGACAGACCGCACCAAAGGCCGGACGGCCTCTTTTCTTATTCTCGGCGTCTGCGCCGTGCTCGCCTTCGCGCCGCACGCCCGCGCGGCGGAGACGGCGCCCGCAGCCTCCGTAAAGACCGAAGCGCCCGCGGGCGACTACATCCTCGACAAGGCGCATGCCAGTCTGATCTTCCGCGTTAACCATCTTGGCATGTCGCATTATACCGCGCGCTTCACGGGGCTGGACGCGCAACTGCATTTCGATCCGGCCAACCCCGTCGCCTCCCGCGTGACCGCCACCGTCGACCCGCGTTCGCTGGAGACCGATTATCCCAACCCGGAACCCGATTTCGACGCGGAGCTGCAGGGCGATAAATGGCTCGACGCCGGAAAATTCCCGCAGATCACCTTTACGTCCGCTTCCATAGAACCCATCGGCCCGAACGCCGCGCGCATCCACGGCACGCTGGCGCTGCACGGCCTGACGCAGCCGGTGACCATCGACGCCACGTTCAATGGCGGCTATGCCGCGAACCCGATGGACCCGGCCGGCGCCCGCATCGGCTTTTCCGGCCATGGCACGCTGAAACGCTCCGCTTTCGGAATCGCCTATGGCATCCCCCCGGCCGGATCGACCATGGGCGTGGGCGATGACGTGGAATTTATCATCGAGGCGGAGTTTACGAAAGCGAAGGGGGAAACGAAAACACCGGAACCTGCTCGCCCTTGAAGCAATCTTCTTTATGCTCCTATTTACGGCAGGCTAATTGAATAAAACTTCGCTCAAAAAATTATTTCAAGCATGGAAGAGATTGCTATCATCGGATGTAGAAGAGCCTCAATGGGAAAAGGCATCTTTATTTAAACGTAGGAAGATTTTATAGAACTTAATTTTTATAGAGTTTCTAAAGAAACAGCATATTCTTTTCTATTGAAAGGCAGCGCTGGAAGACGTCGTAGCAGACAAGCGCGTCTTAGCTAAAATTATCTTGCCTAAAATCCAGCATTAGTATTATAGAAAAACATATGAATATTGAGTTTTATAAGGAAATTGGAAAGCTGAAAAATCTGCCGCGCACCGGCTGGGTGAAGCGTGGTATTCCTAATCCTGAAACAGTTGCAGAGCACATGTATCGTTCTCAATTTATTGCTTATGATCTGGCCAAAAAGCTCGGCGTCGATCCTGTGGCATGTGCATATATGATAATGATCCACGATTTGCCGGAAGCACGCGCCGGCGACCTGACGCCAACATGTGGTGTATCAAAAGAAGAGAAAGCTGCTCTTGAGTTAAAAGCCGCGCAAGAATTAGCAGAGCTTAGCGGCAATAAAGAATTTTTGGATGTTTTTCTTGAATATGAAGGCAAAGAAACTTTACGCGCACAGCTTTGCAACGATGCAGATCAATTGGAATGTCTGGTTCAAGCTTTGGAGTATGCGCAGCAATATCCAGAAAAACGCCCTTTACTCGAAACATTCTGGCCTAGTGCGGAAGAAAAACTAATGACAATTCCGGGGAAAGAAATGTTCGCTGATTTGCTGAAACAAAAACAGTCGTTACCCTTTCATTTTAAAATCAGCATCGACTCACACGTATAATAATAAAATTATTTTTCATCATGTTCATTCTGTGTTTGTCGCTATGCGAGAAAACGGGGATGTAGATTATTAATGGAAATATGGTGCCGCTGAAGAGATTTGAACTCCCGACCTTGTCATTACGAATGACCTGCTCTACCCCTGAGCTACAGCGGCTTAATAGGGCCTGAAAACGGGTTATAGGTATCGCGATTGCGCGGCGGTTTCAATCAAAAACTTGCTATCGCGCCCGCGCGGCGCTATATCAACAGGCGGAAGGCTGGCGCGGGCGATGCATTCGCCAACCCGGTCAGGGCCGAAAGGCAGCAGCCGCAACGATTTCGCGTCGGGTCGTGTCCAGTCTTCCGCTTTGTTTTGTATTGATTTTTTTATGCATGTTTAACCTGAGCAACCGCTTCCTGATCCAGTATTTCGCCCCCCGGCTGGGACAGAAACCGGTCTTCCGCGATCTCGACGACCTGCGCGCCCATTTTCACGTACCCGTACCCGTCAAACCCGGCCATGTCTGGGAGGTGGGGTTCCGCGAGCATATGGAAGACGGGCGACTGAGGACCGTGCAGGCCGCCATCGCCTTCGCCCGCCGCGGCGACACGCTGAACCTGCGGTATGCCGAAGGCCTGACCCGGCAATGCGGCCTGGAATTCATGAACGACACCGAGGGGCGCTGGTACCTGACCAACACGATGGACACGGGGATCGTGTTCGACGCGGACCGCATCGCCTCCGCCCTGCAGCGGGCGTTTTCGAGGGCGGGCGCCATCGTCTCCGGCTCCGTGATGCATCAGGCCCGTCCGCTGACGTTTCTTGAACGGGCGGCGCACCAGCTGTCCCTGATGGCGCCTTAATCTTCCCGGCCTCCGCACAGCCGCGTCCGTAAAGCGGGCGATTCACATTTGCCCTTCGATGCGAATCCCGTTAAGAAATGGGATATGTCCGAACCGTCATCCGCCGCCCCGTACCGCGTCCTCGCGCGCAAATACCGCCCCCGCCATTTCGGCGAGCTGATCGGGCAGGAGGCCTTGGTGCGGACGCTGACCAACGCCATCGCCTCGGGCCGGATCCACCATGCCTATATGCTGACCGGCGTGCGCGGCGTGGGCAAGACGACGACGGCGCGGATCATCGCCCGCGCGCTGAACTATACGGGGCCGGACGGTAAGGCGGGTCCGACCACCGGCCCGACCGACGACTGCGAGATCTGCCGTGCCATCGCGGAAGACCGCCATCCCGACGTGATGGAAATGGACGCGGCATCCCGCACCGGCGTCGACGACATCCGCGAGATCCTCGACGGCGTGCGCTACGCGCCCGGCTCGGCGCGCTACAAGATCTATATCATCGACGAAGTGCACATGCTCTCCAAGAACGCGTTCAACGCGCTGCTGAAAACGCTGGAAGAGCCGCCGCCGCACGTCATCTTCATCTTCGCGACCACGGAAATCCGCAAGGTGCCGGTCACGGTGCTGTCGCGGTGCCAGCGTTTCGACCTGCGCCGCGTCGACGCCGCGACGCTCGCTGACTATTATAAAACCATCTGCGAACGGGAATCCGTGCAGGCGGAGGACGAGGCGCTGGCCCTGATCGGCCGCGCCGCCGACGGCTCCGTGCGCGACGGGCTTAGCCTGCTCGACCAGGCGATCGCCCTGGCGGAGGGCGCGGTGACTCTGCCCCAGGTGCAGGACATGCTGGGCATGGCCGACCGCGGCCTCGTGCTCGACATGCTCGACCACGCCATGAAGGGCGAATGCCCCCGGGCGCTGGAAATCGCGGGCGATCTGTACCGCAAGGGCGCCGACCCGTCGCTGCTGATCGAGGACATGCTGGACCTCGTCCATCTGATGACCCGGCTGAAGGCCGCGCCCAACGCCGGAGGGCTTCACGCCGTCGCGGCCCAGGACATGATCCTGCGCGCCGGGGCGCTGGCCGCCGCGCTTTCGATGCCGGCCCTGGGCCGGGCGTGGCAGCTGCTGCTGAAAGGCCTGTCCGAGCTGCGCGACGCGCCGAACCCGCAAGGGGCGGCGGAAATGATACTGATCCGCCTCGCCTATGCCGCCGACCTGCCCGATCCCGCCGATCTGCTGAAAAAACTCAAAAGCGGCCAGGGCGTTCCGGCCACGGGCCTTGCCGCCGCGCTGCCCTCGATGCCGACCGCCCGCCAGCCGGAACCGGCCATGCGCTTGGCCGCCAATGGCGGACCCGTCGTTTCGGCGGAGCAGGACGGCTATCCCGCCGAACGGCTGCAGGGGCTTCAGGACGTGGTCGCGCTCCTGCACGATTCGCGCGAGATGCTGCTGGCGGGCCAGGTCTATTGCGCCGTCCATCTGGTGAAAATGGAGCCGGGGCGGCTTGAGATCCGGCTGGAACCCGACGCGCAGCCGACGCTGCCCCAGGACCTGCGCAAATTCCTGATCGCCCGCACCGGGCGTCAATGGTTCGTCAGCGTGTCCGGCGCCCCCGGAACGCCGACCCTCGCCGAACAGGCGGCGGAGCAGGGCCGCGTTCTGCTGGCCAAAGCGGAATCGCACCCGCTGGTCCAAAAGGTCGTCGCCACATTTCCCGGCGCGCGCGTAAAAATCTTAAAGAAGGACTGAACCCCATGATGAACATCCAAAACATGATGAAGCAGGCGCAGCAGATGCAGCAGCGCATGCAGGAGATGCAGGCGAAACTGGGCGGCATCGAAGTCACCGGCCAGTCCGGCGGCGGCATGGTCGTGGCGACCATAACCTGCAAGGGCGAAATGCGCGGCATCAAGATAGACCCCGGCCTCATCAATCCCGCCGACCGCGAGACGCTGGAAGACCTGGTCGTCGCGGCCATCAACGCCGCAAAGGCCCGCGCCGACGAGACCATGGCCGAGGAAACCCGCAAGATGATGCAGGAGATGGGCCTGCCCGCCGATTTCAAGCTGCCGATGTAGGGCGAACCTTCCATATTAAGCTTCCCAAGCGAAGCGGTTTTCCCTGGCGGCGTTTTTTATGCTAAGGATTTCGGGTTTGATTCGCTCCGTTCTTTAGTGTTTTTGTCATGCGCCTCCTCACCTGGAACATCAACTCCGTCCGCCTTCGCGCCCCCCTGGTGCAGCGTGTGATCCTGGAAACGGCGCCCGACGTCATCTGCCTGCAGGAAACCAAGACCCCAGACGAATTCTTCCCCGCGCAAACGTTCCGCGAAGCAGGCTATGACCATATCCATATGCACGGCATGAAAGGCTATAACGGCGTCGCCATCCTGTCGCGCTTCCCGTTCGTCTCGACCGACATCCACCATCGCGCGGGGCGCGAGGATTGCCGCCATGTCGCGGTCTGCGTGGAACGGCCCGGCCTTGCCCGGCCTATCGAGATCCACTGCCTTTATATCCCAGCGGGCGGCGACGAACCGGACCCCGCCGTCAACGACAAGTTCGCGCACAAACTAGCCTTCGTCGACGAGATGACGGAATGGTTCGCAAAGACATATAGTCCGGACCATCCGCTGGTCGTCCTCGGCGATTTCAACATCGCGCCACTGGAACACGACGTCTGGTCGCACAAGCAGCTCCTGACCGTGGTATCCCACACGCCCGTCGAGGTGGAGAAACTGTCACGGATGCAGAAATCGCTGGACTGGCAGGATGCAATTCGGCACTTCGTTCCGGCCCAAGAAAAGTGTTATACTTGGTGGTCCTATCGTAACCGCGACTGGAAAAAGTCCAACCGCGGCCGCCGCCTCGACCATATCTGGATAACCCGTCCCCTTATGCCCCACCTGAAAAGCCACCGCATTTTCGCCGAGACCCGGGACTGGGACAGCCCCAGCGACCACGTCCCCGTTCTGGTCGATCTGGAGTTCCCGCCATGATGCTGCCGGCCGGGCTGATCGCCCCCGCCTTTCCGCACTATTGCGAATATGTCTTCTGGCACCATCCGGACCAGCCGCTGAACGTCTACAGCCATGTCGCGATGATCTTCGTCGCCGGGCTGGTGTTCGGCCAGCGCCGCGACCTGCCGCGCGGCGCCGGGTGGATTCTCACTTTCCTGCTGTTCCTGATCGCCACCTGCGGCGTCCTGTGGCATTCGGACATGAACGCCCTGATACTGGAGGCGGACATCGCCGTCTCGGCGGCCCTCGTCGCGACGCTCGTCTTCCTTGTCCTGCGCTTCGTTTTCTACTGGCCGCTCTGGATGTGCCTGCCCGCGGTTCCGGTCCTGCTGCTCCTCTGCGCCGTCATGCGCCTCGATTCGATGTGGATCGCGCCCGACGCCCTGCCGCTTCTTCCCCTGATGGCGCTTCTTCTCGGATCCGGTCTCTGGTCCGCGGTCGCAAGGCGCAGCAATGCCGGGCTGTACCTGATGATTTCGGCGTTCTGGCTGGCTGGCGGGTTCCTGGTCCTGAGCCTGGATCTGCCTGCCTGCGAAGCGGGTATAAAGACGGGTACGCACTTCATCTGGCACGTCCTGGCGGCGGTTGCCGCTTGGTGCGTGATCCGCGGCATTGCCGTCGCCGATATAGATCTGCTCGACCGCTATCGCGACCGGCAGCGCGCGGCGCTCCAGGCGCCGGTCCCGACCGTGGTCCCGTTCGCCGAAGACGCCGCAACGCTGTATGACGGCGAAGATAACGCCGCCACATAGGAGGTGCAAGCGGCGGCGGTCGATTTCAGGCGGGCGCGAAGCTTGCTTGGAGCATGCCCGACCGGACATGCATGTCGCGCTGGGCGGCGTAGCGGGGTTCGGCGGAGAAGATGGTCACGGTCTTGTGCGGCATGAACTTGCGTTTGAACAGGTCGAGCGATTCCGTCTCCGAACCGCCGAAATTCAGGGAGCCGACTCCACGGGCGGCAAGCGCGCGGCAGGTGGACACGACCTGGTGGTCGGCCAGGCCCGCGACCGAAGCGTCACTTAAATTGGCCAGCAAGTTGGCCGTGCCGTTGAACGGCGTGTCGTACAGAGTGAAGCCGACCGGACGCCTGCCCTGCAGAAACACAAGACCTCCAAACAAGTGCGGCCACTCGGACACTATCGCGAACAGCGTGGCGTAATAACCCGAAATATCTTCCGCGTCGTGACCGCGCATCATCATGCTGCCTTCCCAGTATTTCTGCGCGGCGCGCATCGCCTTCATGGCACCCGGCGCGCTTAGGTCCTGGATATCGACGTCGCTCTCGACCTTGCGGCACTTATTGCGGATTTTAAGAAAGGCGCTGCCGTCCATGGCTGAAACCAGCGCCGTATCGAGCAGATGGACGGGATAGCGCCAGTCGAGGTGGGATTCTTCGATCCTCGCCACGGTATCGATGCGGTTGCTGTTGCGCATCGACAGGGCGTCCTTCAGCGCTGCCAAGTCCGTATCGCCAAATCGCGCCAGCTGCACACCTCCCTCCGGAACGTTCAGCTCGGACAGGACACTGGCCGCCAGCCGTCCGCGCCCCGGTCCGATTTCGGGAAAAACAAGCAGGCGGTCGCGCAGATGCGGATGGGGGCAGACCGCCATCACCGCGCCATAACCCTCATGGATCCGCACGTTCCCGCGCCCGGTCAGCATATAGTAGAGCGGAGCGTTCAGGTATGTATCGTCACGTGCCACGCCTGGCTTGCGCAGCAGCGTATTGAATGTTTCATAGAGATACCCGTTGTCCAAAAGCATAATCCTTTACAAAGAAAAGGATATGCGACTTTAAGTTGTATGCACAACAAAAATTAGATGAAATCATACAACCGCAGGGCGTGATGATCGCCACAGAAACTCGAACCTTTGTTTTTCAGCATTATGGGCCGCAGGGCTCTGGACAAGGATAATCATGGATTCGCGCCATAGCTGAAGCGCCATTTTATCGCTGTATATAAAAGAGGTCATGCTGGCTTCATATACTTCTTTTGGCAACCAGCGGTAGCAAGATGCAGGCTGCAGGAAATAAGTGTCCCCCTCGCAGACCAGCAGCCGTTCCGTTATGCCGTGCGCCTTAAGGCGCTTTAGATGCTGGGCCAGCTGATCGGGATGGTCGCCTTCCGACCGCCTTTCGTCGAGATTGGCGATCAGTACTTCCCCGCCCTTACCTTTTAGGCTCTCGAAGATGTCGTCCCAGAGCAGGGGTAGGGCGTCTTCGCCGCGCAGGATTTTCACTGTGTCGCGGCGCTGCTGGACGCCGTAATCGCCGACGAACTCAATATCGAACCGCTCAAAGGCATCGCGGATCGCCGTCAGCGAGTCGGCGCGGATGTCATGCATCCCTCGCTCGTAATTGTTTACGGCGGTTTTGGACATTCCGGCATTATCGGCCAGGTCCTGCTGCGTCCAGCCCAGAAGGCCGCGGGCGGCCCTGCATTGTTCTCGTGTGATCATGCGACTCCTGTTTTTGAATAAAATTCAAAGAAAATTGAATTTTAGTAAAATTTAGTTTGCAGACGTATGCGGTGTTGACTATAATTACGACATAATTGAATTTTTGTACAGATTAAAAGGGGGAGACACGATGAAGGATAGTGCCATTGTATGCAGCAAACTGGCTCTGGAGCGGTGCCGCAATTATGTAAGTCACATCCAGGCTGTCCTTTTTCTATGCCGCGAGCAAGGGCTTGGGATCGACGAAAACGGGGCGGCGACTCTGCAACGGCTGGCCAGCCTTCTGGGGGCGGAGGTCCAGGCAAGCTATGAACTGATCACGCCGCCTGAAGAAAGGCACTAAAGGGCGACGGCCTGTTTTTTGTTTATTCGCAAGCCCTGCAATGGTAGTTTCCCGGGCATGGGCGACATCCCCGAAATTATGAAACCGTACCGCAGCCGTATCGACGCGATCGACGACCGGATCGTCGATCTGCTTGTCGAACGCGCCGCCGTCATTCGTGAAGTGGCGGACGTCAAATATCATGAAGGTATTCCCGCCGTGCTTCAGGACAGGGTCGATGCCGTGCGGGAACGCGCGGCGGAACGGGCCAAGGCAAAAGGGATCGATCCCGAAACGGTGCGGCGTATCTACAAAGAGCTGATCGCCTATAGCTGCGGCCTTGAACAAAGCATCATGGACGGCCTCGCCCGCCGGAACCGGAAAGGTGCCGCCCCGTGACCGGCCCGGCACCCGCCACCCAGGCCTTATCCGATATGCTCGCTGCCCGTCACGCCGCCCTGATGGTGGTGGACAGTGTCCTGACGCGCCGCCATAATTTTGATCTGGCCTGGGACCAGGCGCTTCAGACTATGGCGTCTCTGCCAGCCCGGGACCGCGCCTTTGCCCGGATGCTCGCCACGACGACGCTCCGTCGTCTCGGCCAGATAGATGACATATTGTACCGCGCAAGCGGACGTATGGATGCGCCAACTCCTGTCCTGCTGCATCATCTTCTTCGCATCGGCATCGCCCAGATTCTGTTTATGGACGTTCCCGACTATGCCGCCGTCGATACGTCTGTGCGCCTCGGCGAGTCCGTTTCTCTTGCCCGTCAGGGCGGATTTATCAATGCGGTTTTGCGCCATGCGACCCGTGAGGGCCGGGCATGGATGAATGTCCAGGACGCCGCGTCTCTGAATGTTCCGGCATGGCTTCGCGGGCAATGGGCGAACGATTACGGATTAGAGGCCTCAGAAGCGATCTCTGTCGCAAGCCTAGCAGAAGCGCCATTGGACATTGCGATACGAAACAGTCCGGACCAATCTTTCTGGGCCGAAACGCTTCAAGCGTCCATCCTTCCGTCAGGCACATTGCGGCGGCAGTCCGGGGGCATGATCCAGGATCTCCCCGGTTTCGAAGACGGCATGTGGTGGGTGCAGGATGCGGCGGCGGCTTTACCATCCACCCTGTTCGGAAATGTGCGTGAGCGGCCTGTCCTCGATCTCTGTGCGGCCCCCGGCGGAAAGACAGCGCAGCTGGCGGCGATGGGTGCGCAGGTAACGGCGATCGACCGGTCGGGTAAAAGGCTCCGGCGTCTCGAAGCCAATATGGCCAGGCTCCGTTTTCAGGACAATGTGATCGTCGAGACGGCCGATGCCGCGTCCTGGATGCCGAAAGAGCCGGCACCCTTCATCCTGCTCGATGCCCCCTGCACGGCGACCGGCACCATCCGCCGCAACCCGGATGTCCTGCATCTGAAAACACCGCAGGACATGCAGGGGTTGATGGAAGTGCAGGCCCGCCTTCTTGCCCAGGCGGTGCGGATGTTGGCGCCCGGCGGCATCCTGATCTATTGCACCTGTTCGCTGCAGAAGGATGAAGGCGAGCGCCAGATCGAAAACCTTCTGTCGACCGGGGCTCCGGTATCCCGTATGCCGATCCTGGCCGGGGAAATCGGCGGCATGGATTCGCTGATCACCCCTGACGGCGATGTGCGCGTCTTTCCTTTCCATATGGCGGCTCTGGGTGGCATGGACGGGTTCTACATAGCGCGCCTGCGCAAGGCAGCGTAACGGATTTTGTTGTCATATGCCTGAAACGCACTGGTGGATTTTTTAGTTGTTATCCGATGTCGCAGACTGTATTGTCTGAAATGCGACCCGACGGGCTTTAGCATTTCGGTTGCTCTAATATGTATCAGGTTTCGCTAGCCCGCCGGAAGATGAAAGGTCCTGTTTCCCGTGCTGACATTGCGCCGGGCGGACAAATCGATCGGTGTCTTTGACAGACCCACCGGGCCGGGACCTCACATCAGTATTAACCGCAAGAGATGACGTGTCTTGCGCCGTTTTCCAGCCTTGTCGCAGGCCGGAAGGGGCAGGCTGCGGCACGTCGGGAGTTATGACATGACCAAAAGAATGTTGATCGATGCAACCCACGCCGAAGAAACGCGGGTCGCAGTCGTCGATGGAAACCGCCTGATCGAATTCGACTATGAAAGCAAAGTAAGGAAACAGCTGAAAGGCAGCATCTTCCTTGCCAAGGTAACGCGGGTCGAACCCTCGCTGCAGGCCGCTTTCGTCAATTTCGGCGGCAACCGCCACGGCTTCCTGCCGTTTTCCGAGATTCATCCAGATTACTATCGCATTCCCATCGCCGATCGCGAGGCGCTGATCGCCGAGCAGCAGGCCGAAATGGAGGCCCGCCGCCGCGCGGAGGAAGAAGAAGACCGTGCAGCCGAGCATGGCGGCGCGACCTCCTCCGGCGACGAGTCCCATGACCACGATCACGACCATGATGAAGGTGGCGAGATCGAGGAAATCGGCGGCGCCGGCTTCGAAAGCGGACGGGCTCAGCCTGCCGAAGAGCCGGAACCGGCCAGCGAATCGAATGATATCCAGCCTGAACAGGCGGCAGCCTTTCACGGCCACCAGCATGAAGAAACATCCCCGGAAGACGCAGATTCCCACGAAGAGCATGATTTTAATGAAGGAGCCGACGCCGACAATACCGCCGACGGCATGGCGCCGGAAGAAGGCGACGATGCCCAGCCGGCTGCAGAAGGCGGCAATGAAGGCGAGCGGTCCAATGGCCGCAACCGCGGACGCGGGCGCGACCGTGGCAGGGGGCGCGGACGGGGCCGCGAACGCGGCGGGCGGTCAATGGCCGCCAATGCCCAGCGCGTCGAACTGGTCGGCGGGGACGGGATCGAAAGCGACCACCACGCCCGGCCCTTGAGCCGCCGCCATTACAAAATCCAGGAAGTCGTCAAGCGCGGCCAGATCATGCTGATCCAGGTTTCTAAGGAAGAACGGGGCAACAAGGGCGCCGCGGTCACGAGCTACCTGTCCCTGCCGGGCCGCTACTGCGTCCTGATGCCGAATTCTCCGCGGGGCGGCGGCGTCAGCCGCAAGATCGCCGACTTCTCCGAACGCCGCCGGATGCGCGAACTCCTCGCCGAACTTCAGGTGCCGGAAGGCATGTCGGTGATCATGCGCACGGCGGGCATTTCCCGCACCAAGCCGGAAATCAAGCGCGACCTCGATTACTTGATGCGCCTGTGGGACGAAATCCGCGACAACACCCTGAAATCGACCGCACCTGCCGCCATCCACGAGGAAGGCAACCTGGTCCGCCGTTCGATCCGCGACATCTATACCAGCGAGATCGAAGACGTGCTTGTCTCCGGCGACGACGGCTACAAATTCGCCCGGGATTTCATGAAGATGATGATCCCGTCACACGCCAAGCGCGTGAAGCAGTATAAAGACGACCAGGTCCCCCTGTTCAACCGTTACCAGATCGAGGCCCAGATCAAGGAAATGGGCGAACCGGCGGTGACATTGCGTTCCGGCGGATATCTCGTCATCAATCCGACCGAGGCTCTTGTCTCGATCGACGTCAACTCGGGCCGCGCCACCAAGGAACGGCACATTGAGGAGACGGCGCTCAAAACCAATCTCGAAGCCGCCGAGGAAGTGGCGCGCCAGCTGCGGTTGCGCGATCTGGGCGGCCTCGTCGTTATCGACTTTATTGACATGGAAGACAGGCGCAACAACCGCCGGGTCGAGGAACGCCTGAAACAGGCGCTGTCCACCGACCGTGCCCGCATCCAGATCGGGCGCATTTCGTCTTTCGGCCTGCTGGAACTCTCGCGCCAGCGCCTGAATCCCAGCCTGACCGAGGCGCAGTTCGAGAAATGCCCGCACTGCCGCGGCATGGGCAACATCCGCACCGTCGACTCGGCAGCGATCTTCGCTTTGCGCGCCATCGAGGAAGAAGGCGCGCGCAACCGCGCGGCGGAAGTCATCCTCAACGTGCGCAGCGACGTCGCCTTTTACATCTTCAACAACAAGCGCGAGATGCTGAACGACCTGGAGCGCCGCTACGGTTTCCGCATCCTGGTCCAGGCCGACGAGACGGTCGATACCGGCAGCTACCGGATCGAGACCGTCAAGGGCGAAGGCCCGCTTCCCAAACCGGTCCGGGAAAACAATGTCGATTACGATACGGCGGACGATTCGGCTGAAGATGACGACACCGACGCGGATGACGCGGAAAACGCCGAAGAAAATAACGACACGCAGCCCCAGGCCGATGGCCATCGCCAGCCTGTCCGTGGAGAGGACGGCCTTGAACGCCGCCCGAGACGCGGACGCCGCGGAGGCCGCCGCCGTGGCGGACGCGACTTCCAGAGCCGCCCCCGTGAGTTCGCCCCCGGCGAGGCGCAGCCTTTTGTACCTGTCGATAGCGACGGCCCTCAGCCGTTTATGAATGCCGACATGCCGCAGCCGGATATCGGCGAAGGCGGCGAGCGTCCGGAAGGCGACCGCCCCACCCGCACCCGCAGCCGTGGCGGACGGGGCCGTTATCGTCGTGGCCCCGGCGACCGCCCGCCACGCGGGGAAGATCAGGAACAGGCAGCGATGGACGGCGTTGGAAACGCGCCGCCGGCTTCGCAGCCGCAATGGAACGAGGCGCCACCCGCCCCGGTTTACGAGGCGTCGCCCCAGCCCCCGGCCCCCGTCTATCGCGAGGCCGCCCAGGCGTCCAACGACGCTCCGGCCGCCCCGCGCGATTACGAACGCATCAACGAAGTGCCCGTATCGAAGAAAAAAGGCTGGTGGAACCGGCTGACGGAATAAGAATCAAAGGCCCGTCATTTTTCAAAATGGCGGGCCTCGAATATTTATATAAAAAATAACGCCGCGCTTAAAACTATGATCCCGAAATCCCGGTTGCTTTTGAAGACCGCCAGGGCGCTGGCCGGATCTTCCTGACGCCATGTTTTGACCTGCCAGACCATATGCGGCAGGGAAAGCCCCAGGATAAAAAGAGCCATCATGCCGGCCCCAGCCAGCCAGAACGCAAGCACCAGCAAACTCCAGGACAAGGCATAAAAAAGGGAAACCGCCCGCTTGCTGCGATTTCCCAGATACCGCGCGCTGGATTTGATTCCGGCGCTGGCGTCGTCTCCGATATCCTGGTGGGCGTAAATCGTATCATAGCCGAGAGTCCAGAAAAATCCGGCGGCGTAAAGGGCGAGGGCAGGCGGGGCCAGCGTGCCGGTCGCGGCGGCCCATCCCACCAGCGCGCCGAAATTGAAGGTGAGGCCCAGAAAGGCCTGCGGCCACCAGGTGATGCGCTTCATCAAAGGATAGGCGGCGATCAGAGGGATGCTTAAAACGCCGAGGATGACGGCATCTTTCGGCAACTGCAGAAGGATTGTCAGGCCGAGCGCCATCAGGGCGGCCAGCAGCATAAAAGCCTGTCGTGGCGTCACCGCGCCGGAGGCGAGCGGGCGGCTGGCCGTGCGCGCCACCTGGCGGTCGAGGTCGCGGTCCCATAAATCGTTGATCACGCATCCGGCCCCGCGCATGACGACCGCTCCCGCCCCGAACAGCAGCATCAGCTTCCAGTCGCGCAGTCCGCCCGCCAGTGCGATTGCCCACAGGCCGGGCAGCAGCAGCAGCCACGTCCCGACCGGACGATCAAGCCGCATCAGCAGGGCATAAGGCCTGGCCGCCGGGGGCAGGATTCGGACGATCCATCCTTCCTGCCTGATATCCGTATGGGGAACGGTGTCCATCATGGTCGCGGATCATACCGCTATCCGCCATAAAAGCGAACCTTCCGGTTGAACAGAGGTGTCGACAGGAGGTAGGTATAGCTATGGATATGTCCTCTTATAAAAAACATCCGCGCCTTTATACTGCGCACGATCTGGGCCAAGGCGGGACGTTTACCGTGTCCGATGACCAGGCGCATTATTTAAGGAACGTTCTGCGCAAAAACGCGGGCGAGTCCGTCCGCCTGTTTAACGGGCGCGATGGTGAATGGACGGGGATCCTTCAGTCCGCCGATAAAAAAGCAGTCACGGTTCTCTGCGATGTGCTGATCCGTAAACAGCCGGAGCGAGGTCTAGAAACCCATCTGCTGTTCGCGCCGATAAAAAAGGCCCGCCTGGATTTCCTGGTCGAAAAGGCGGTGGAGCTGGGGGCGACGCATCTGCATCCTCTGATCACGCAGAACGCGGAAAACCGACAGCTGAACGACGGCCGCCTGAAGGCGCAGTGTACGGAGGCAGCGGAACAATGCGAGCGGCTGGATATTCCCGAGCTATCGCCCGCCGCGCTTCTTGAAGAAAAATGGCGCCAATGGCCGGGCCGCCTCCCCGTTCTGGCCTGTCTTGAAAGATCTGCGGCGCAACCGCTCATGGCCGCGCTCACTGGTCTTTCGCATGTCGCCGTGCTGGTCGGCCCCGAGGGCGGATTTACCGCGGAAGAGGCGGCCCGGCTTCAAAAACTGCCGTTTGTCACGCCCGTGAGTCTCGGTCCGCTTATCCTGCGCAGCGAGACCGCCGCCTGTTCGGCGCTGGCCGCGATAGGCCATTACAGGGCCGGATAAGCGGGGGCGGTGCACATTTGCGCCAACCCCCTTGCATCGCATATGTTTTTAAGTGTATCAAGAACCCGGTACGGCGCTTCCTGTTGGGGCGCTTCTCAAGCATTCCGTATGACGGTCTTTGAAACCATGACGCAATTCTGCAGACGGCTCGTTCCCGGACTTCTGACGCTCGCTCTCGCGCTGTTCGCGCTGCCAGCGCTTGCCGACTCTGTCGGCATGGCGCGCCCCTGGGAGCTTGGGTTTCAGGAGGCAGCTTCGCCCGTCGCCGAACGGATGCATCATTTTCACAACATCCTGCTATGGATCATCACCGGCATCAGCGTATTCGTCCTCGCTCTCCTGGTGATCGTCTCCGTGCGGTTCAACGCCCGGGCCAACCCGGTGCCGTCCACACGCACGCACAACGTGCCGCTGGAAATCGTCTGGACGGTGCTGCCGGTCGTCATCCTGATCGTCATCGCCATCCCGTCGATCAGCCTTCTTTATTACGGCGACCGCACCGCGAAGCCGGACATGACGCTGAAAGTGACAGGGTATCAGTGGTACTGGGGTTATGAATACCCAGACCATGAAGGCTTGGCCTACCTTTCGAACATGATTCCCGATAAAGACATCGACAAATCCAAGAATCAGGTCCGACTGCTGTCGGTCGATAACCCGGTCGTCCTGCCGGTCGACACCAACATACAGTTCATCGTCACGGCCCAGGACGTGATCCACAGCTTTGCCGTGCCGTCTTTCGGTGTAAAGACCGACGCCGTTCCGGGACGCCTCAATGAAAGCTGGGTCCGGATCGAACGGCCAGGCACGTATTACGGCCAGTGTTCCGAACTTTGCGGTCAGAATCATGCTTTTATGCCGATCGAGGTCCGCGCCGTGCCGAAAGAAGACTTCGCCGTCTGGGCCGAGGCCGCAAAAACGGCCTATATCTCTTTCGACGATTTCAAGGCCGGACGCTCCGCCAGCGCCCCGCCTGCCGCCCCGTAATGCCTGAAAGGACTGCGTTATGAGTGACGCCTATACTACCCCATCCGACCACAACCATGCACACGATCACGCGCATGACGGTCACCATGACCATAAGCCCGGCTTTTTCGCCCGCTGGTTTTGTTCGACCAATCATAAGGATATCGGCACACTCTATATCCTGTTCTCGATCTTCGCGGGACTGATCGGCCTGACGTTCTCCATACTCATGCGCATGGAGCTTCAGCAGCCGGGCCTGCAGCTGGTCGAAAACGGCCAGATGTGGAACGTATGGATCACGGCGCACGGCCTGATCATGGTGTTCTTCGTCGTCATGCCCGGCCTGATCGGTGGATTCGGCAACTGGTTCGTGCCGATCATGATCGGCGCGCCCGACATGGCGTTTCCGCGCCTCAACAATATTTCCTTCTGGCTTCTAGTCCCGGCGTTCCTGCTTTTGATCGCTTCCGCTTTTATAGGCTCCGGTGCGGGTACGGGCTGGACGATCTATCCGCCGCTTTCCTCGCATGTAGGCCATCCCGGTATGTCGGTCGACATGGGCATTTTCGCGCTTCACCTAGCGGGCGCCAGTTCGATCCTCGGCGCCGCCAACTTCATCACTACCATTTTCAACATGCGCGCGCCCGGCATGACTCTGCATAAAATGCCGCTGTTCGTCTGGTCGATGCTCGTGACGGCGTTCCTGCTTGTACTTGCCGTACCTGTGCTCGGCGGCGCCATCACCATGCTGCTGACCGACCGCAATTTCGGCACTGGCTTCTTCGTTCCCGAAAAAGGCGGCGACCCCGAACTGTTCCAGCATCTGTTCTGGTTCTTCGGCCATCCGGAAGTCTATATCATGATCCTGCCGGCTTTCGGTATCATCAGCCAGATCGTCTCCACCTTCTCCAAAAAGCCGATCTTCGGCTATCTGGGCATGGCGTACGCCATGGTGGCTATCGGCGTCGTCGGCTTCATGGTCTGGGCGCACCATATGTTCACCGTGGGTATGGACGTCAATACGCGGGCGTACTTTACCGCCGCGACGCTGATCATCGCGGTGCCGACCGGCATCAAGATCTTTTCCTGGATCGCCACCATGTGGGGCGGCTCCATCGAATTCAAGACCCCCATGCTCTGGGCCATCGGTTTTATCTTCCTGTTCACGGTCGGCGGCGTGACGGGTGTGGTTCTGGCCAATGCCGGACTCGACATCACCCTGCACGACACGTACTATGTCGTGGCGCACTTCCATTACGTGCTGTCGCTCGGCGCCGTGTTTGCGCTGTTCGCTGGATTCTATTACTGGATCGGCAAGATGAGCGGGCGTCAATACCCCGAGGCGCTGGGCAAGCTGCATTTCTTCCTGACGTTCATCGGTGTCAACCTGACCTTCTTCCCGCAGCATTTCCTGGGCCTGGGCGGCATGCCGCGTCGTTATCCCGACTACCCTGATGCTTATGCGGCCTGGAACAACATCTCTTCCATCGGCTCCTACATATCTGCCGGCGCGACGGTGCTGTTCGTATTCATCGTATTCTATACGCTGTTTTTCGGTCGCCGCGCGTCCGGCAACTACTGGAACGTACAGCCGCAGACGATGACTCTGGAATGGACGCTGCCTTCGCCGCCGCCCTTCCACCAGTTCGAGATCCAGCCAAGGGTGGATTAAGGCGCTCGAAAGCGCAGGGTTGCAAGGAGGAGGCGTTGATTTGCAAAAAACCGTTTCTCCTGTTATGATCGCTTCATGGTTACAGTCGTAGAGGCACGTTCCGGTTTTATCGCGCCCGATATCCATCGGGCCTCGTCCGTCATGTCGCCGTCAGAAGCGTCTATTGCCGGACATAACCAGGATTTGTCGTTTCTTCTCAATAACGGTGTCACCGAAGTTCCGGGCGCCGTGGATTTTCTTGACGGCTATCTGCGGGCGATTCTAAGGCCCGGCCTTAACTTCACCGCGCTCGATGAGCTGAAACGCCATGGGTATGTATCGCCGGCCATGGAACGTCGGGAACACGCAAATGACGGTCATAAAAAGGAAGAAGATCTGTGCCTGCTGCTTCTTGCCATCAGGGACTCCAATCTCTCCGTAAACGCTAAAAGATCTTTTCTGACCCTTTCGAAAGCCGCTCTGGAGCCTTTCAGGGCGACCCCCGGCGTGGCGTCACTGATCGGCGTATGCGATTCCGAACTGAAGAAACTGGACCGTCCGGACATGCATGCCAGGCCTGTTTCGGCAGACCCCGCGCTCGCGGCCCCGGCACCGCGTTAATCCCTTTCATTTCCCGCTTGGCAGGCCAATGCGGTTTGCTTTAAGAACATGACCCTATGAACGATGCGACCGCCGCCATTTTACCTGCCGCTGCCACCGAAAGCCGTATCGGCGATTTTTTTGCGTTGCTGAAGCCCCGGGTGATGAGCCTCGTGGTCTTTTCCGGTTTCGCTGGCATGTGGGTCGCCCCCGGATTCGAGCGCATGAACCCTTTCCTGGCCGGCGTCGCCATGCTCTGCCTTGCGTTGGGCGCGGGCGCGGCGGGCGCCATCAATATGTGGTACGAGCGCGACATCGACGCTGTGATGAAGCGCACGTGCGGGCGGCCTCTGCCGATGGGGCGGATCCGCCCCGACGACGCGCTGGCTTTTGCCCTCGTATTGTCGGCCTTTTCGGTGATGACCATGGGCCTGGCTGTCAACTGGCTCGCCGCCGGATTGCTGGCGGCGGCCAATCTGTTTTACGTGTTCGTCTATACGGTCTGGCTAAAACGCCGCACGCCCCAGAATATCGTGATCGGCGGCGCGGCGGGCGCTTTTCCGCCGATGATCGGCTGGGCCGCCGTCACGGGTGACCTTTCTGCGCTGCCCGTCGCGCTTTTTCTTCTTATTTTCCTGTGGACACCGCCGCATTTCTGGGCGCTATCGCTGTTCGCCAACGAGGATTACCGCCGCGCCAACATCCCCATGCTGCCCGTCGTCGCGGGCGAGGCCGCGGCCAAGCGGCAGATGCTGGTCTATACGCTGCTGCTGCTGCCTGTCGCTGTTTTCCCGTGGGCGGCAGGTTATACGGGTTTGTTTTACGGCGTGGCGTCTTTTGTGCTCAGCGGGTTTTTCGTCTTTGCCGCTCTGCGTGTCCTGCGTGATACGACCCTGAAATCGGCGCGGCTGATGTTCGGCTATTCCGTATTTTACCTGTTCGCCATTTTTCTAGTGCTGATGCTCGATGCCTCATAGCGATCTGCATAAAAGAAAACGCGCAAAGAATCTGGCCGTCCTGGCCCTGATCGCCGGGTGGTGTATCCTGATTTTTGCCGTCGCCGTCATCCGGATGAAAGGAAGCTGACATGCGCCCGTCCCTGTTATGCCTCTGCCTTGCCGTGCCGCTGACCCTCGCATCGATTCATGCGCACGCCGCTGACGGCGACGGTCCCTGGGACGAACGCCGCCGGTCCTATTTCGAAGCCCGCCAGCAGGCCGAGCCGGCGATGGATGAGCAGCGGGCCGCCCACCGCGCCGCCATGGAAGGAAATCCCGAGCGCTGGTGGCAGGGCAGCGCATCTAACCCGTCTCGTTCTGACGCCTCCGGCTCTTACATTATGGATTCAACGGCGGCGTCGGCCCCGAACGCGGCTGAGAGCGCACCGGCGCCTGCACAGCCTTCGCCTGATTCCAATGCCAATCTGAGCGACGCGCCGCCCGATACCGTGTCCGCGACAGGCGGCCTTGCAGAATAAGCCCCCAAATGACCTGCGCCGCAGCAATCGGCGCGTGGCCGGTGCGGTCGTCGCCGTCATCCTTTCCATGACGGCCCTGGCCTTCGCGTCCGTGCCGCTCTATCGCATGTTCTGCCAGAAAACGGGGTATGACGGGACACCGAGCCGGGCGGATTCCCTGCCTGGAATCGTAACGGACAGGCGGGTCACAGTCAAATTCAACGCCGACATCTCGCCTGAACTCGACTGGTCGTTCAAGCCCGACCGGCACCAGATGGAAATTCTCGCGGGGCAGAAGGGACTGGCGTCGTTCCGCGCCCGTAACCTTTCCGCCGTGCCCCTGACCGGGTCCGCGGTTTATAACGTGACGCCGCCCAAGGTCGGCAAGTATTTTCACAAGATCCAGTGCTTCTGTTTCGGACAGCAGACCCTGAACCCGCGCCAGGAAGTCGATATGCCGGTCGTATTCTTTATTGACCCGGCCTTTGCCACGGATATAGATATGCAGGACGTGACGACGATTACGCTGTCCTATACGTTTTTCAAGGCCGAAACACCGGCCCTTGAACAGGCGATGGAACGCTTCTACAATCAGCCGTCGCGTTAAGGGTTTTCTTCCAGGGATTTTATTACATGTCCGATACCATCCATTATTCGACCACCGGTCGTCCGCATCCCTACCACATGGTCCGGCCCAGCATCTGGCCGTTCATGGGGGCGCTGGCCGGCGGAACGCTGGCCGTGGGGGCGCTGCTGTACATGCATGGCGTCGAATTCCACGGATTCAAATTCGGCCTGACGGGCGTGTTCCTGGGCCTGGCCTGCGTGATGGCGGTGATGTTCTTCTGGTGGAAGGATGTCATATTCGAGGCCGTGAAGGAGCGGGCGCATTCGCCCATCGCCCAGATCGGCCTGCGTTTCGGCATGCTGTTCTTCATCGCGTCGGAAGTGATGTTCTTCGTCGCATTTTTCTGGGCGTTTTTCGATGCCAGCATCTATGCCGACCAGAAAAACCTGCCCCTGCGTCTTGAGTACACGCACGGCATATGGCCGCCCCCGGGCATCGAAGCGGTCGCGCCGTTCGGCCTGCCCTTCCTGATGACCATGATCCTGTTGCTGTCCGGCACATCCGTAACCTGGGCGCACCACGCCATCCTGGAGGGTAAAAAACAGGAATCGATCAAGGCCTTGGGCGTCACGGCCTTGCTGGGCCTGTTTTTCCTGATGCTTCAAGCTTACGAATATCACCATGCCGAATTCGGATTCACGCAAGGTGTTTACAGTTCGACCTTTTTCATGGCCACGGGCTTTCACGGCTTCCATGTGCTGGTGGGCACCCTGTTCCTGATCGTCTGCTGGCTGCGGGCGAAAAAAGGCCATTTCAGCCCCGACCGCCATTTCGGCTTCGAGGCGGCGGCTTGGTACTGGCATTTCGTCGACGTGGTATGGCTCTTCCTGTTCGTCGCTATTTACTGGTGGGGCAACACGTACGGCGTGGTGGTTCCTCCGGCGCTCAGATGAGCAGCCTGCATCAAGCGCGGGCAACGGTGACCGTTCCCGCCGAAACGCTGCAGGTTTTTATCGATACGCTTTTCCGCCATGGCGGATTCACCGCAGAAGAATCCGCGCGTACGGCAGACAGCCTGATCCAGTCAAGTCTGCGCGGTCATGATTCCCACGGTGTCGTCCGCTGTGCCGAATATATCGCCGACCGCGCCCGGAACCGCATCGCAAGCGATGTCGCGCTGAAAGTCATTAGCGAAACTGAGTCCCTGATCGCCGCCGATGCCGGTTTCGGCCTTGGCCAGGTACAGATGCCGGCATTGCTCGAAAGGCTTGAGGAGAAGGTGCGCGCCAATGGTCTGGCCACCGGCACACTGAAAAACTGCGGGCATGCCGGACGCCTGGGCGAATGGGCGGAGTGGGGCGCGGAACGCGGGTTGGCCGCCATGGTGGCTACGAACGACAATGGCGTCTTCCTGTCCACCGCGCCGCCCGGCGGCAAGGCCGCCCGCACCAGCACCAATCCTATGGCTTTTGGCATTCCTCTGGAGGGCGAACCGTTTATCCTGGATATGTCGACCAGCGCCGTCGCCTTCGGCAAGCTACGCATCGCCCATATGTCCGGCGAGCCGTGTCCGCCCGGCTGGATTCAGGACGCCAACGGGCTGCCTTCAATCGATCCTTCCGTTCTGTTCGGCGAGCCCAGAGGCACGCTGCTGCCGATGGGCGGCGCCGATGGCTATAAAGGATTCGGCCTTGCGCTGATGATCGATTGCCTCGTTGCCGGCCTATCGGGCGGGCACTGCCCGCCGGCGCGGGAAGGGGCGCCTTACTGCAACAACGTCCTGTGCGTCCTCTGGGATCCGGAACGCTTCAACGGCCTTGCGCATATGCGGCAGGAAGCGTGGAAGCTTCTCGCCTTCGTGCGCGAAACGCCGATGCGCGAGGGCGCGCCCGCCATACGGCTGCCGGGCGACCGCTCGCATCATGAAACCGCCAGACGCATGCGCGACGGCATCCCGCTCGGCACGGGCATATGTAACGCGTTACGCGACCAGGCCGCCCGGCTTGGCATCCCGCTGCCGCCGCAACTGGAAAAGGAAGGCTGATGCCAGAGGATTTTTTATCGGTGCTGCGGGGAGCGCTTGCCTGCCGATGTCCGCGCTGCGGCCAGGGCGCCCTGTATAAACCCGGCACGTTCCTTGATATACAGGAGGCATGCCCCGTCTGCGGGATGAAACTTGCCCGTAACGACAGCGCCGATGGCCCGGCAGTGTTCCTGATCTTTGTCCTCGGGGCGCTTCTGGTGCCGCTTGCCTTGCTGGTTGAAAAACTGGCGCATCCGCCGCTGTGGGCCCATGCGATCCTCTGGACGGTGGTCGCCCTGGCGCTGACCATCGGCAGTCTTCGTCCGCTGAAATCCTATGTAATCGCCCTGCAATACAAATACCGTCCTGGCGACTGGAAAGAATAAGGCATGGCTGCGCCGCATCGTTTTCCGGTTCTGCCGACCGTCGCCATGCTGGCGGCTGTTTCCCTCCTGATCGCGCTTGGCGTCTGGCAAATACAAAGGCTTCACTGGAAGACGGGCATCCTGACGGCTCTGGATCAGGCCTATCGTAACGATGACGTGGCAACGCTGACTTATGACGATTTCATGGCGGCCTACAGGGCGCATAAACTTTTCCTGCATGGCCGGGTGACCGGCCGCTTTCTTTCCCAATGGCAAATCCCAGTCGGCCCGCGTACACATGACGGAAAAACCGGCTATCATATGTACGTACCTTTTCAGTTGGACTCAGGCGGTACCGTCCTGGTCAACCGCGGCTGGGTGCCTCAGGCATGGGAAGGCCTGAAAACCGCAGATGCGACCATCTCTCATAATGTAATAACGCTTAAAGGCCTGGCGCATTATCCTGACCGCGCCAGCTTTTTTACGCCGCCCAACAGCCCGGACTCCAATACATGGTATGCGATCAACCTGGCCCAGGTACGAAGTCATACGGGCGTGAAAGACGTTGCGCCGTACATCTTGTATGCCGATGCCGAACAAGGCGCGCCGGATGTATATCCCCTAGGACTCCAACAGGACTGGCGACCGGATAACAACCATCTGCAATACGCCATATTCTGGTTTGCGATGGCGGGGATCATGATCGTTATATATTGGCTGCGTTTTATCCTGAAGACGCAAAAACAGCTTTAAATCGGGCTGTATCTTTTCATCGTTTGCACCAGGGTAAGGGCCGCGTCCCGCAGGGAGGCGTTCAGGATACGGGCGACGTTTTGTACATGGCGATGCAGATCGTCTGTGGCCATCTGCATGCCGATCCACATATCGTTCGCCTGGTGACCGACGGCGCGCCCGACCGGTGAATGGACGACGGCCGAAAACAGGCCCCGAAGCGTACTGGCCATGTCTGCTGCCGTTGCCTGCGTTCTGCTGGCGGTCGTGTTCAGGCCTGCGGCGGCGGCGGCGGAAAGACCCGGCCCTTTCCAGCGTAACGTGGAGGGATCGAAATGAAGGTTGGCGATTTCCCCCACATCATGCTGAAGATCCGAAAGGTTGATAAAGGCAGATGCCTTTTGACCTGCGCGCGCAAAAACACGTTCGTTCATGACATGCAGGGTTCCGCCTGCGCCAATCTGATCCAGCAAAGCATAGACCGATTGGCGACCGGCTTTGCCGAACGGCATATGCATCTCAAGATACTGCTTCCGCGTGGCAGTTTTATGCAATCTTTCGCAGGCGCTTATTCTTGCGCCGACCTTTGATATTTCGGTGGAGAGTGTGGCGTGCCGGCTTGAAAAATGCCTTGAAAAGTCTGAAAAAACAGCATTCCACTCGCTTGAACGAATATTGCCCCGCTCCCTTTTAAGGACTCGTCTTATAGCCGTGTTTTTAAATGTCAGCAGGCCCGCTGTACTGGCGGCTGTGCGGCATTCGTCCAGAATATCGGCGATGGCAGCGGCGTGCGGGGTTCCAGACGACCTGAGGGCGGCAATGTAATCCGCCGATTCGGGCCGCTTAAGAAAGGCTTTGATCTGGCGCGCCATTTTCCCTTCGGCGCTTCTCAGCGATCGTTCGAGGCGCGGCATTTCAGTTTTTGCATTTTTATAGGCATCGACCATGGCGATGCCATCGGCAATTGTCCTTTGCAGGGCCGCGCGGCCGGCTCTGCCCATAAGAAAGGCACGGATGCCGGTCGGCTGCATCTGTTGCATGATTTGTCTGGCCTTATCGTAATCTCCGCTTTTCAAGGCCCTTTCAAACTGGACAAGCTTTTTTTGTGGCAGGGGCGTAACCAGCAGGCTGCGGAACGATCCCAGACTGACGCCAGGAAGCGACCGTGTCGGATTGCTGAGGAAAATATCGAGTTCGGCAATTTTCGCCGCCCTGTCCGCAGGATCGAAACCGATCGATGAAAACACGCTGGAAAAACCGCTTGCGAGAGAATTTCCGGCCTTCTTCATGGCCCTCGCTTTTGTCAACAGGGGTGACAGCCGGTCTCTTTCATTGCGATGGGTTGTCAGGGCCAGGTCGATATTGCCGATTATACCGTTCCAGAGCGTGTTGCGGTCTTGATACTCCGTTTTCAAATCATCAATCTGGGGCTGCGTCACCATCGCGAAAACCTTTTCCCATTCCAAGATTGTCATAAATTTTATGCGATCTGTCCCAAAACGGCAAGAAAAAGATCGTTTGTTAACCTTTAACCGGCCTTTCTCAAGGGTTTGTACCGGATCCGGTGAGGCTGGTCGGCGTCCTGGCCCAGGCGGCGTTTGCGGTCGCGTTCGTAATCCTCGTAATTGCCCTCAAAAAACACCACCTGGCTGTCGCCCTCGAAAGCGATGATGTGGGTGGCGAGCCGGTCGAGGAAGGCACGATCGTGCGAGATGATGACGGCGCAGCCGGGATACTGCTCCAGCGCCTCTTCCAGCGCCGACAGCGTCTCCGTGTCCAGGTCGTTGGTCGGTTCGTCGAGCAGGAGGACGTTGGCCTCCGTCTTCAGCATCTTGGCGAGATGCACCCGGTTGCGCTGGCCGCCCGAAAGCGTCCCCACCTTCTGCTGCTGGTCCGGCCCCCGGAAGTTAAAGGCGGAAACATAGGCACGGGACGGCATCTCGATTTTGCCGAGTTTCAGGATATCCTCGCTGTCCGAAATCTCCTCCCACACGGTTTTATTGGGGTCGAGCGCGTCGCGGCTCTGATCGACATAGCCGAGCTTGACCGTTTCGCCGACCTTGAACGTGCCTTCGTCTGGCGTTTCCGTGCCTGTGATCATGCGGAACAGCGTGGTTTTCCCCGCGCCGTTCGGGCCGATCACGCCCACGATGCCGCCGGGCGGCAGCTTGAAAGAAAAGTTTTCGATCAGCAGATGGTCGCCATAACCCTTGCGGATGTTCTGGGCCTCCACGACATTGCCGCCCAGGCGCGGCGGCGGCGGGATGACGATCTGGGTCGTGCGGGTCGTGTTTTTCTGCGACTGGGCCAGCAAATCCTCATAGGCGGACACGCGGGCTTTCGATTTCTTGCGGCGGCCTTCGGGCGATCCGCTGATCCATTCCAGTTCGCGGTCGAGCGTCTTCTGCCGTTCCGCCTCCTGCTTGCTTTCCAGCTCCATGCGCTTCTGCTTGGCTTTCAGATAGGCCGTGTAATTTCCCTCGTAAGGAATGCCGCGCCCGCGATCGAGTTCGAGGATCCAGCCCGTGACGTTATCGAGGAAATACCGGTCGTGCGTCACCATGACGACCGTGCCGGTATAGTCGCCGAGAAAACGCTGCAGCCATGCGACGCTTTCGGCATCCAGGTGGTTGGTCGGTTCGTCGAGCAGCAGCAGGTCGGGGCGTTCCAGCAGCAGGCGGCACAGCGCCACGCGGCGGCGTTCGCCGCCCGAGAGTTTGGAGACGTCTGCGTCGCCGGGCGGGCAGCGCAGGGCGTCCATGGCGATCTCGACCGTCCGGTCGATCTCCCAGCCGTTGACGGCGTCTATTTTTTCCTGCAATTCGCCCATTTCCGTCATCAGCTTGTCGAAATCGGCGTCCGGTTCACCCATGGCGAGGCCGATCTCGTTGAAGCGGTCGACCATCGTCTTGATGTCTTTCAGGCCCTCGACGACGTTTTCATGCACGGTCTTGTGCGGCAGCTTCGGTTCCTGTTCGAGATATCCGACGCGCGCCCCTTTGGCCGACCAGGCCTCACCTGTATAGTCCTTGTCCGTGCCCGCCATAACGCGCAGCAGGGTCGATTTTCCCGAACCGTTGGGCCCCAGGACGCCGATCTTGGCGCCGGGAAAAAAGCTTAAGGTAATGTTTTCAAGGACTTTCTTGCCGCCGGGATAGGCCTTGTTGAGGCCGTTCATCACATAGACGTACTCATAGGAAGCCATGGGCGTTCAAATCTTTCTTTGTTCGGGTGCGGTCGGCACCATAGCAATATTTTCATTTCTCATCAAACGGAACTGATTACAATAATAACGCTTTTGTAGTCCGGTTCGCTATAAGGAGAAGATGACATGTCACGGGTTAAAGGATCGCTTGATTCGCTGGTCGAGGCTACCCGTAACAGGGCCAAGTTTTCAGGGCATGGCGATTCGATGGGAACCGCCGGCCTTGTCGACACCGCAGAAACCAGTGTCGAAGGATTGCCCCTTGCGGAACCGGGCGACATGGCGGTCGTCAACCCCCAGGAGCATGGGTTCCGGCCGATTAAAATCGGCATGGCGTGGGACAATAAAACCAAAAACGGCAAAAAACGTAATGCAGTCGAAAAAATGGCCGTGAAAGCCGTGTCACTGGCCCATTCGGGAGTCGACCTCGATCTTGGCTGTATGTACGAACTGCAAAGCGGAGAACGCGGCGCGATTCAGGCGTTTGGTGACCGTTTCGGGAATTTCGACGAGGCGCCGTTCATAACGCTGTCCGGTGATGAACGTACAGGCGATGCGCCCGGGGACGACGAGTACCTCGTTATAAACGGACAGAAATGGCCGGAAATCAAAAAAATCCTTCTTTATGTTTATATATATGGCGGTACGCCTGACTGGTCGGTCGTACAGCCAACCGTTCATGTGCGCGTGCCTGGCGAACAGCCTCTCGCCATAATACCGGCAGTCCAAGATTCGAAAATGGCTGTCTGCGCGGTGGCAACCCTGGAAAACGTGCGTAATGGGATCAGGCTTACCCGTCGGACCGAATATTTTGCCGGCCACGATGAAATGGATCGCGCCTATGGTTTCGGCATCGTCTGGACAGACGGCACAAAATCGTAATCCTGTTTTTTTTTATTGTATTGGGCTATTGTTATAACGAGAGCCGTTAATCGATATTTTCAAGGACAATGAGGCATGGCCGAAGATGACGATCTTTCCCGTTTTTCGGAGGAAGAAAAAATAAAACCTATCGATCATAGCCTTCCCGCAAAGAAAGATCTGTCCGCCCTGAACGTAGACCCGATCGTTGCCCAGCAGGAGCGGGAACGGAAAGAAGAGGCGGCGCGGCGGGAACGTGTGCGCCAGCGTGATACAAGCATCCCCGAACATATGGTCGCGCTCGTCCCCGACGTCGCCAAAAGCGCTATCGGCAAGGGTGAACAGATTGACCTGCTGTCCCGTGTGCCTTCCTTGCGCATTCTTCATGCGGGCGTTGGCTGGGACCAGAAATCGCAGGAATCCGAAGCGATCGATATCGACCTGAGCGTTTTTCTGCTGGACCGCAAGGACATGACGCAACAGGACGAGCATTTCGTCTTTTACAACCAGCTGATCGCGTGCGATGGGGCCGTCAAGCATGAAGGCGACAACCGGACGGGCGCCGGCGAAGGCGACGACGAAAGCGTTTTCATGGACCTGAACGGCATTTCGTTCGATATTTTCAAGATCGTTTTCGTGCTCTCGATCTACGACGAAACGGCGAAGGGCGACCATTTCGGGCTGATCCGCAATATGCACTTCCGGCTGGTCAACCGCGAGGACAGTACGGAAATATGCCGGTTCAACCTGCCCGAGGGAGAATACGAGAACACCAACGCCATTCAGGTCGCTATGCTGAAGCGGGAGGGGGCGAAGTGGATTTTCGAAACGCTGGGCGTCGGCATGAAACACGGCCTGAGCGCCCTGGCGACCCAATACGGCATCATAGTGCGCGAAGTCCAGTCAACCGGATAAGGTATCAGAATCCCTTGCCGCCACCCTTAGGACTCAGCAGCTTGCCTGGCTTGATTTTCGGCGCTTTGCCCCCGCCGCTGCCGCGCTGATCGGCGAAGCGTTCGCGCTTATGAAAGGCGTCGTCCAGCAGTTGGTCTACATTGGGGCTGACCCCTGCCTGGATTTCCCGGATCATCGTCTGAAAAAACAGACAGGCTTTTTCTTCCCAGTCGTAGATTTCCCTGCCATAGGGCGCGCCGCGGAAACGGAAATCGGTCATCGTCCACATGCCTTCGTGGATGGGCGCCGCGCGCAGAAAGCATATGTGCTCCATCGATCCCTTGCCCGGGGGCGGGCGGTCGTAAAGAATCTGGATTTCGCCCTCGACTTCCTCGCTTTCCATGCCCATGCGGATTTCGGCGCTGAACGTCAGGGCCAGATTGGTGTCCGTATGAACCCACGGCACATTGTCGTTGGGACCGGGGGTAAACCCCACGCCCAGCTTGTCCATCAATTCGTTGATCGTTACGCGCATGGCAATATCCGCTTGTTTTGAGGCTACTATAGCACGCAATAGCCGCTTACCGCGCCCAACGCAAAAGAAAAAGCACTCTTATGTCTTGCCGTCCACCACGGCCTCGACGATGCCATCACGAAATTCCAGCCTCAAGGCCTGGCCGTGACCGGTACGCGCGGCTTCCGTAACGGGCTGGCCGGCGGCATTGCGCACGACAACGAAACCGCGTTGAAGGACGCTTGCATAAGACAGGCTGTCTAGCATCCGCCGAGCCTGCTCCAGCCTGCCGCCCTTACCGAAAACAAAAGCTTTGGAAGTGGGGAAGGCTGATAGACGCTCCGTCCATAACGACAGACGGCTGGCTTTCTCGCTGACAAGCCTGACCGGGGAGCGAAGTTTTCCGGCTTTGTGGAGAAGCTGGCGTTGTCGTGCGTCGATAAGCCTTGCGTAGACGTTTTTCAAACGATCGCCATTCCTCTCGAATTCGGCCTGTTTACGATGTAGGGACGCCTGCGGATGCAAAAGCCGCCCGCCCGCGCGCAGCAGCATCGTCTCCCTGTTCCGCAAAGACCTGTCGAAATAGCCGGAGAGTTTATGCGCGGCATGATCGAGGCGCTGCATCCTCGACTCCAGCATACGCATCGGGTCGCCCAAACGTACGCTGGCTGCATACATGCGTTCCCGGCGCTGGAGGAAAACCCTATCTATTCCTGAAACCAGGCGTTCTTCATCATCCAGTATTTGTGCATACAGGTTGCGTCGTACTGGCACGGCCATCTCCGCCGCCGCTGTTGGTGTAGGCGCGCGCATATCGGCGGCGTAATCGGCCAGCGTGGTATCGGTTTCGTGGCCGATGGCGGAAATGACGGGAATGCGGCATCCGGCGATCGTCCGCACGACCTGTTCCTCGTTGAACGCCATCAGGTCTTCGAGACTGCCGCCGCCGCGCGCGACGATCATAAGATCGGGCCTTGGGATGCGACCACCCGGTGCGATGGCGTCGAACCCGCGTATGGCGGCCGCCACCTGGTCCGCCGCGCCCGCCCCCTGGACCAGCACGGGCCACACCAGCACATGGCGCGGAAACCGGTCTTCGAGCCTGTGCAGGATATCCCGGATCACGGCGCCGGTCGGCGACGTCACGACGCCGATCACTTCCGGCAGGAACGGCAGCACTTTCTTTCGTTCCCGGTCGAACAGACCTTCCGCCGCCAGGCGCTTCCGGCGGTCCTCCAGCATTTTCAACAGGGCGCCTTCGCCCGCCAGCTCCATCGATTCGACGATCAGCTGGTAATTGGACCGGGCGGGATAGGTGGTGATCCGTCCCGTGCAGATGACCTCCAGCCCGTCTTCCGGCCGCATGGACAGGCGGGGGACGGTCCCTTTCCAACAGATGACGGCCAGGCAGGCGTCCCTGTCCTTCAGATCGGCGTACATATGGCCGGAGGCCGGAAATTTCACCTGTGACAGTTCCCCGCGAACGCGGACGCGGCCATAGGTGTCCTCCAGCGTCTTCTTCAATGAAAGCGCCAGTTCGGAAACGCTCAGTTCCGGCACGTTGGTGCGCGGCGCAGGCTGGGAAAAAAGATCGTCGGCCATGCGGCGATTTTATGCCGCCAGCGACGCCATGTCGATGGAGAAGCGGTAACGCACGTCGCCTTTGATCATCCGCTCATAGGCCTCGTTGATCTTCTGGATCGGGATCACTTCGACATCGGAGACGATGTTGTGCTTGCCGCAGTAGTCCAGCATTTCCTGCGTTTCCTTGATGCCGCCGATCAGCGATCCGGCCAGGTTTTTACGCCCGCCGATCAGGGAAAAAGTCGCAAGGCCCAGCGGCTTGTCCGGCACGCCGACCATAACCATCGTGCCCTCGATCTTCAACAGGGACAGATAGGCGTTGATGTCATGCGGCGCGGCGACAGTGTTGAGAATGAAATCGAAGCTGCCGGCATGACTCTTCATATCCGCCGCGTCCTTCGAGACGATCGTGCCGTGCGCGCCGAGGCGTTTCGCGTCCGCCGCCTTTTCCGGCGAGGTGGTGATGACATACGTCTCCGCGCCGAACGCGCTCGCGAACTTCACCCCCATATGGCCGAGGCCGCCGAGGCCGATAATTCCGGCTTTCTGCCCCTTGCCGACTTTCCAGTGGCGCAGGGGGGAATAGGTGGTGATGCCAGCGCAGAGCAAAGGCGCGACGCCGGCGAGGTTCAGCTTTTCCGGCACGTGCAGCACGAAATCCTGGTCGACGACCACCTTGTCGGAATAGCCGCCATAGGTCGGCGTCGTCTTATCCTGTTCCGTGCTGTTATAGGTCGCCGACATGCCGCGCTCGCAGAACTGCTCCAGATGACGCTTGCACGGCGCGCACTCACGGCAGGAATCCACCATGCAGCCGACGCCGACCACGTCGCCGGCCTCGAACCGCCGGACTTTCGACCCCACCTTGACAACATGTCCGACGATCTCATGTCCCGGCACCATGGGAAATACCGAGCCGCCCCATTCGTCGCGCGCCTGATGGATGTCCGAATGGCAGACGCCGCAGAACTTGATGTCGATCAGCACATCGGTATCGCCCACCTCCCGCCGTTCGAACGACCATGGGGCGAGCGGAGTGTGCGCGGACGAGGCGGCATAGGATCTGGCGGGAATCATGGCGAGAAATACCTTCTGTTGGAAACTGGATTGGAAGATCAGATAGAATGCCGCTGCCCTTTGTCCATGGCGGCTGAAATCGTTATACCCCCACCGCCGGATGCAGCTGGGCCCGCGTGCGCTGCATCGCCTGCAGGAATTTATAGGGCTTGCGGACGATCGGCAGGTTGATGTCCTGCACGAACCGTGAATCGAGATGCAGCCTGCCATAGCCGAGCACGCGGCCAAGGATGCCGTGGCTAATCCGCTCGGCCCGGATCTCGGCCAGGTCGATCTCTTCCACCTCCGTGGAGATCATGCCTTTTTTGAAGACGATCCTGCGGCTGGTCAGCGCGATCTCGGTCCAGAAAAACCCGATCACATGCACCAGGAAAATCAGCGCCCCCGCGCCGACCATGAACAAGCGGAACCAAATGACCGGCGATCCGTAATTCCGCCCCAGTACCTCGACGTCGCCGACATACAAGTACATCGGCAGTTCCCACTCTACGGCCAGCCCGATAACGGCGAACGCCAGGAACCAGAAACCGCCCCGCACGATATTGATCCAGTGCATGCGCGCGATATAAATCAGCCGCTCGTTTTCATTGGCGATATGTTTGGCGATGAAGCTCATGGGAAGGGATCATAAAAGGAAAAATGCGAAGCATCAATTCAGGATATAAATATTATGGTAATTTATTGCATGCCAGTCCGGATTCGTATACCGTTCTTGCCTCCGTAAGTGAAGGAAGCAAAAATGCCTTTGACCGATAGCAATACTGGCCGCTAATTCTTTCTGCCAAACGAAATGAGCGATGAGGACTTTTCTGGAGGCGGGAGTCGACCTTCTTATCAGCCTAACTTTGTCACGGATTATCGGGACCCCGATGCTCTGCAGGATATAAAACACCGGCTTTCTGATCTGTTTCAGGCCGGCGTCGGAGCGCTCTTCCAAAAGCCTTATTATGCTTTTGAGGAAAGGGGGCGTATTTACCTGTATCTGGATGAGCCGGAAGACGCGGAAAATTTCAGAGGCTGCGATATAGCCTATGCTTTCCATTATAAGCCTTCCGGTTTTAACGATTATGTGACGTTGCATCGCGCCGGTTTAATTCCAGTTAGGGGCATCGCGCCCGCACCCTGAACGAAACCGCTGTATGGCTATACGATAAAACTGCCTAGAGCGCTACTTTTTCGGCCCAAATTTTTATAAAAAAAATCAGGCGTTATACCTCTGGGGCGTGCGGCTGCGGATTTCCAAAACGCAGTCTTCGAAATCCTTCGGATTTGAAAATAAAATGGATGAAATGGCAGCTTTGCCACCGGGATGGCGGATCATCAAACGCTTGGAACGTCCGATCGTTTCCATGGCCATACCGTTAATCCGGCCATAAGGAATGGACAGTGTCTTACCCTTCATGGGCATATCGAGCGACATCGCGGTCAGGTGTATTTCTTTTGGCCCGCCCGAGGAAACCGCCATCGCGTAGACGGACCACAGAAGAGTCGAAATCATAAGCAATCCTATGATTCCATATAAGACCGAGGCTTGCCCCGGGTTCAGCGGGATGAGGTGGTTGATCAAAAGCCCCTTGGTATTCGTCAGGGCCTGATAAAGAGAAAAAATACCCAGAAAACCGCAGAAAATCAGGGCAGCCGCGGTGCGGCCTTTTGGTATCTCGTAGGGGTAGATCTTATCGGCTTGCGTCATGATGCTGCTCTCTGCCGACTTACATTAGCAAGCCCAACCGTAACGGGCGATAAAATCACGCGTCCGAATAATCGCCCACCAGCACTTCCCGCTTTCCTGTCGGGCTGGCCTTCGTCACCACGCCCTGGCGCTCCATCTCCTCGATGATGCGGGCGGCGCGGTTGTAGCCGATCTGGAGGTGGCGCTGGATGAAGCTGGTGGAGGCCTTGCGTTCGCGCGCGACAATTGCGACGGCCTGGTCGTACATTTCGTCCACGCCCGATCCGTCGCCGCCTTCGCCGAACAAGGCGCCCATCACTTCCGAATCGCCGAAATCGCCGCCCTCGGTGATTTCTTCCAGGTAGGCAGGTTCGCCCTGCGCTTTCAGGTGGCTCACGACCTGCTCGACATCTTCGTCGGACACGAACGGGCCGTGAACGCGCCGGATCTGGCCGCCGGGCGCCATATACAGCATGTCGCCCATGCCGAGCAGCTGTTCGGCACCGCCCTCGCCGAGGATGGTGCGGCTGTCGATCTTGGACGTGACCTGGAACGAGATCCGCGTCGGGAAGTTCGCCTTGATGACGCCGGTGATGACGTCGACGCTGGGACGCTGCGTTGCCATGATCAGATGCAGTCCTGCTGCCCGCGCCATCTGGGCCAGGCGCTGGATCGCGTTTTCCACGTCCTTGCCGGCGACCAGCATCAGGTCGGCGAATTCGTCGACGACGATGACGATATAAGGCAGTTCGCTCATATCCATAGGCTGCTCTTCATAGACCGGCTTGCCGGTCTCGGGGTCGAAGCCGGTCTGGACTTTGCGCATCATCGTCTCGCCCTTCTTGCGGGCTTCGGCGAGGCGGGCGTTGTAGCCGTCGATATTACGGACGCCAAGCCGCGACATCGCGCGGTAACGGTTTTCCATTTCAGCGACGGCCCATTTCAGCGAGACGATCGCTTTGCCCGGCTCGGTGACGACGGGGGAGAGGAGGTGCGGGATATCCTGATAGACCGACAGTTCCAGCATTTTCGGGTCGATCATAATGAATCGGCATTTCTCGGGAGGCAGGCGGTACAGCAGCGACAGGATCATGGTATTGACCGCGACCGATTTGCCCGATCCGGTGGTGCCCGCGACCAGCAAATGCGGCATGCGGGCGAGGTCGGCGATCACGGGCGCGCCGCTGATGTCTTTCCCGAGGACAAGGGGCAGGGCGGCACGGCTGTTCTGGCTTTCATTCGTTTCCAGCAGGTCGCGCATATAGACCGTCTGGCGTCTTTTGTTCGGCAGTTCGATGCCGATGACATTGCGGCCCGGCACGACGGCGGAACGTACGGAGACAGCGGCCATCGACCGCGCGATGTCGTCGCTTAAAGAGATCACGCGGCTCGTCTTTGTGCCCGGCGCGGGTTCGAGTTCGTAAAGCGTGACGACAGGCCCGGGATGGATGCTGACGATATCGCCCGTAACGTTGAAATCGCCCAGCACCTGCTGCAGCATCCGCGCGTTTTTCTGCAGCGCCGCCTCGTCCGGCTGTTCGGCGACGGTGGCTTCCGGCACCTCCTGCAGCAGGTCGAGCGGCGGAAATTCCCATTCCTCGCCGTCGCCGGGCAGGGCGAAACTGGTCTGCCTCGCCTCGCCGGTCGCGGGCTTGTTTTTCTGTGCCTTGCCAGGGCTGATAACGCGGATCGGCGCGATGGCGTCGGCGATGGGGGTTTTCAGGAAGCCGGGCATGTCGTTGTCACCGGCGTCGGCTGCGTCATCTTCCTCTTCCGCCTCTGCTTCGACTTCTTCGTCTTCGTCCTCCCTGGATTCAAGCGCAGGCGCCTTGCGGATCTTCGGCGTTTTTTTTACGGGTTTTTCCGCTTCCGCATGGCCATAATGGCGCAGCCATTCGTATGACGCTGTCAGGGACGTCCACGCAACGGAGGAGGCGCTGGCTGCACTTTGCACGATCCAGCCGCACATGGCGGTCACTTCCTCGCGGCTGACCGCGCAGGCCACGGCCATGAAGCCAAGAGCGAGGATACAGGCGATGAAGGCCGCGACGCTATGCGCCGCCGATCCAGTCAGAGGGGCGATCATGCCGGCCGCCGCGTTCAGCATGATGGTTCCGCCGCCACCGCCGAGCCAGGCGTGCGACAGCCACGACCCCGCGGGCAGGCGCGCAAACGCCATGCTGGCGCATAAAGCCGCCGCGATCAGCCCGGAAAGGCGCAGCCAGAAGGGCCGCACGGCGTCACGCCGGAAAATGCGCGCCGACCAGGCCAGAGAAGACAGTGCGAAGACAAGGCTGCCGAGGCCAAGTGTCTGCATCAGGAGGTCGGCGGTATAGGCGCCCGGCAGGCCGAGCCAGTTACCCACCCGTCCCGTGCCCGCCGTGTTCAGCGATGGATCGTCATGGCCGTAACTGGCGACAGACAGCAGCAGGAACAGGCCAAGCGCAAGAAATCCGAGCGCCGCCGAATCGATGATGCGACGCGCGATAAAAATCTTCACCGCCTCGGGCAGCATGCCTTTCTGCTGCTGTTTCTTTTTACGGACGACTTTTGAATACCGGCTCATGGCTTGGCGATGCTTTTGTAAAAGGGCGGGGACGCGGGAAGGCGGATGTCAGAAACGCCATTGTACTGGCGCGCCCCAATTCTGACAAGCATGAGGGCGGGACGGTTAAGACTTTCTTAAGCATCGAGGCTGTAATTTTTACGGGACGATCTATCATGAAGGCTGCCCCATGAAATCAAGCGCCGCTGAAAAGCTTCCCTTTCCCGGCCAGGAATATACGGTCTACAGCTTTGAAAGCGCCGATAAAAAAGCCATGCGCCGCTGGCACAGGCATGAGACGCTCACTATCGAGGAACAGGCGGTCGTATTGGCGCGCAGCCTGTATAAAAGCGGCAAGTACCAGCGGATCGAGGTGAAACGGAAATATTTCGACCGCCGCATCAACCGCCATGTCGACACGATCTTCAAAACCTATGAAAGCGGCCTGCGTCTGCGGATAGGTCCGGTCGCGGTCCTGGCCTTGGCTGCGGCCTGCGGCGCGGCGGTCTTCGGTGTGTATTGCCTGGTCGCCTGAAACCCTATTCGCCGATTACGCCCGCAGGGTCGGTCTCCAGCAGCGCGGCAACCTGTTCGAACACATCGGCATTTTCGGTCATCTGTTCCTTCAGCGGCTCGTTCTGGCTGCCGATGGTGCGGAAAAAATGGGCGGCGTCACGCAAAAGGCGGGCCCCGAGTTCGGCATGTGTCGTCATTGGTACAGGTCCTTTCAGGTGGTCTTGCTGCGGAACGGATGGGCGGGATAAGTGCCCAGCACTTTTACCTCATGGGCGAAAAACGCCAGTTCTTCGAGCGCCAGCTTCAGGGCGGGACTGTCGGGGTGCCCTTCGACGTCGCAGTAAAACCGGGCGGCCTGGAAATGTTCGCCCACATAGGATTCCAGTTTCACCATGTTGACGCCGTTTGTGGCGAACCCGCCCAGCGCCTTATACAGGGCAGCCGGGATGTTGCGCACCCGGAACACGAAGCTGGTCAGCACCCGGTCGCCTGGTCTGTAGGCAGGGACGGCGGGCTGGCGCGACAGCACCAGAAAGCGCGTGGTGTTATGGTCGGCGTCCTGGATATCGTTGATCAGGACGTCAAGCCCGTAGATCTCCGCCGCCAGGGTCGAGGCGATGGCGGCATGGGCCTTGTCGTTGCGTTCCGCCACTTCCGCCGCGGCGCCGGCCGTATCGGCATGGACATGAGCTTTTAGCCCCAGCCGTTTGATGGTTTCCCGGCATTGGGGGATGGCGTGGATATGGCTGTGGACATGCTTCAGGTCTGCGATGGTCGCGCCCTTCACCGCCAGCAGCGCATGGCGGATCGGCAGGAATGTTTCGCCGATGATATAAAGTCCGCCGCGTGGAATTAGGTGATGGACGTCGGCCACCCGTCCGGCCAGCGTGTTGTCCACCGCGATCATCGCCAGGTCGGCCTCGCCATCGGAAACTGCCCGGAACGCGTCCTCGAACGCAGCGCAGGGCAGGGTCTGCATGCCCGGATAGACTTCCCGGCAGGCGATGTCGGAATAAGCGCCGTGGAAGCCCTGAAAAGCGATTTTGGCCATCTTTTGTGTATTCCCTTACTTCCGTCCGGGCTTGCCGGTTGACTGAAACCTGTGTATATGCGATTGAAATCAAGAGCAAGTTTTAAGCTTTACAAGAGTTTCCGGACGCCTTCCATGAACAATGAACAGACCAAGATTTTCGCCGGCGTCCTGGTGGCCGGCATTGTGGCCAGCCTGTCGGGCTTTGTGGCGTCGAAGCTGTCCCATCCGCACAAGCTGGAGCAGAACGCGTTCAAGATCGAAGGCGTCGCGGAAGCGGGCGGCGCACCGGCAGCCGAAGCCAAACCGGAACCCATTCTGGAACTGATCGCGACGGGCGACACGGCAAAGGGTCAGCAGGTCGCCAAAATCTGCGCCAGCTGCCATAATTTTGAAAAAGGCGGGCCTAACGGCCTGGGGCCCAACCTGTACGGCATTGTCGGTCGCGCAAAAGGCAGCCATAAAGGGTTCGATTATTCCGCGGGCATGAAGGCCAAGGGCGGCAACTGGACGTATGAAGACCTCAATCATTTCCTGTGGAAGCCGAAATCGTTTGTCGACGGCACAAAAATGACTTTTATCGGCCTGAAGAAGCCGGAAGACCGCGTTGCCGTCATCGCCTGGCTGCGCACCTTGTCGGACAGTCCGGCCGCACCGCCGACCGAAGCGGACATTGCGGCTGAAAAGGCCGAACTCGCGCCCCCGGCCACTGAAACGCCTCCTGCGACCGGCAACGCAGCCGAAACGGGTGCTGCGGCCGAGGGCGCCGTGAAGCCGGACGCGGCCAAGGATGCCACCGCGGCGGTGCCCGAAGGCAACGCCGGGACAGGTAAGCCGGAAAGCAACCCGGACGTACCGGAAGGAAAGGCCCCCGAGGCCGAATCCGGTTCGAAAAAGCCCAAGCAAAAACACTAGCGGCTTATTCGACCCATCGCACATAGACGAACAGCGCCGATGCCATCGACAGCAGGGCGATCAGCCAGTTCAATGTGCCGTATTTCCAATGCAGCGCCTTGTTTTCCAACAGTTCGTCGCGGTTTTTTTCCTTCAAGATCATCATAAGGATCATCTGGCCCAGAACGAAACCGGCCAGAAATCCTATCAATCCGATGCCATAGATCATTTCTGTCTCCCGCCCCCTATCATAAAACGCCACACGGTTTTTGTCAGCCGTTCCCACACTGGATTTCTTGCATTTCCGGCGCGCTTTCCCCTAATGTGCGCGGCATGAACGGAATGACGAATCCTATAAAGCTGCTCGTCTGCGACGTCGATAATACCTTGCTCGACACGATGGATTTCTGGGGCAAGGCGACCGGAAAATGCATAAGGGAACTGGCCCAGGGTCTTGATCTTGTCTCCGCCGATCTGGCGAAGGCTGTCCTCAGCGCGCCCGGGCAATATCGTTTTTGCGATTTCGGCGCGCTGGTGGACTGGCTGGAGAAGAACGGCCACCTGGGACGCGCGGAAAATCCGCTACATGCTTACGAGCGCGAGATCGTCAAAAATTACGCCCGTCAGGCCTGGTTTGAACAACAGAGGCAAAGGGCATGTTTTTATAACGGCGTGCCGGAAACATTCCGGAAGTTTAAACAAGGCGGCGCGGCTATCGCTTTTTATACGGATACCGAAGCCAGTTCCCTGATCCGCCGCTTCTGGCTTATGGCATACAACGCTGCCGGACGCGACTTAAACAACGCGATGACGATCATGGACCAGGTCGACCATTTTTACGCCATGCCCAGCATCGAATGCGACCAGCGCATCCTTCGCGACGTCCCCTATGATTTCTCGTGCGCGATGAAGAAACGTATGACGGTCTGGCAGGACCAGCAGCGCAAGCCCAGCGTTCCGCACATACATTACATTCTTCGCGATTTCGGCGCATTGCCGGAAGAGTCCGTGATGGTCGGCGACAGCGACAAGGACGCGGGCTGCACGCCGGAAGGCATGTCGTTCGCCTGGGCCCGATACGGCGCGACTTTGTCGGATGACGTGGTAGAGGTCGCAAAACTATATGCTTCCCCGGATTATAAATACGGTCTGGCCGCCATCGAGGATGCAATCGTGCAGTCAAGGTACAGGGTCGATGTCACGCTGCACCGGGAATTTGCGGAACTGCTCGACCATTTTCATGGCGCGCCGGGGGCTGCCTTCAGTCATGAAGCCCGGCATAGCGCACAAACAGGACATCCGTCCCACCGTAGCTCCGGTGCTGCAAAAGGCGACAGGCCTGCGGGATGGCGTGTGTCGCCTGTTTTTCGACTTCAATCACACCCAATGCCCCCGTGGCTACCCACCCATTTGCCGCAAGAGCTTCAAGGGACGGGGTCGTCAGATGTTGTCTATACGGCGGATCCAGAAAAAACAGGCTTACAGATTTCGGCGCCGGTCCTGGCTGCGTAACATCCGCTTTAATGACTGTGCTGCGGTCGCCCGCATTCAATGCCGCGATATTGTCTTTACAGCATTGCAGGGACGCCGTCGATCGGTCCATGAAGACGCAGGACCGCGCTCCGCGCGACAGCGCTTCCAGCCCTAACGCCCCGGTGCCGCAAAAACCGTCTAGCACATCCGCGCTTTCGGGATAGCCCATGCCGAGCAGGATGTTAAAAATCGCTTGCCGCACCTTGTCGGCGGTGGGTCTGACATCCATTCCTTTCGGCGCGGCGAGCGTGCGGCCGCGATAGAGCCCGCTCGTGATTCTCATTTTGGCCTGTCTTTGAAAAAGCCCGTCAGTTGTTCCCGCATCACGCGCGGGCTTACCTCTTCTAGGCCGCCGCGCGGCAGCTTGCCAAGCTGGAACGGACCGTAAGACAGGCGGATCAGCCGGTTGACCTGCATGTTCAGCGCCTCCATGACCTTGCGGATTTCTCTATTTTTGCCTTCGGTCAAGGTCAGGGTGAGCCAAGTATTGGTGCCTTCGTCCTTATCGATCTCGGCTTCGATGGACCCGTATTTGACGCCTTCGACCGTCATGCCCGCCGCCAGTTTTTCGACGGCGGCGGAGGGGAGTTTTCCATGCGCGCGGACGCGGTAGCGGCGTTTCCAGCCCAGCGCGGGCAGCTCAAGGTGCCGCGCCAGCTCCCCGTCATTGGTGAGGAGCAGAAGCCCTTCGGTGTTCATGTCCAGCCGCCCGACGCTGACCAGCCGCCCCAGTTCGCGCGGGAGTCCCTCGAAGACCGTAGGCCGCCCTTTTTCATCCTTGGCGGTGGTGACGAGGCCGGCAGGTTTGTGGAACATATACAGCCGCGTTTTTTCCGCCTTGCCGACCGGTTTGCCGTCGACGACGATGGAGTCGTCCGCCGACACGGTAAAGGCGGGCGATTCTAGGGTCTCACCGTTGACGGTCACGCGTCCCTCGGCGATCCAGCGCTCCGCATCGCGGCGGGAACAAAGCCCCGCGCGGGCCATGACTTTGGCAATCCGTTCTTTTGTCTGATCCATAAGAGTTTTTAGCCTGAACCCCTCAAGAACCGAAGGTTTATTTTCTTCGCTTCCGCGCTTCTTCGCGTTAAAACGTTTTTATGAACGAATTCATGCAGATGGCGATGGAGGAAGCGCGTGCCGCCGCGGCGCGCGGCGAAGTGCCGATCGGGGCCGTTGCCGTGGGGCCGGACGGCACGGTCGCGGCGCGCAACGGCAACCGGACGCTGGAATGGCGCGACCCTTCCGCCCATGCCGAAATGCTGGTCCTGCGCGAGGCCTGCGCGAAGGCGGGCGCGCAGCGCGTTCCCGGTTACGACCTTTATGTCACGCTGGAACCCTGCGCCATGTGCGCGGCGGCCATCAGCTTCGCCCGTTTCCGCCGCGTGATCATCGGCGCGCGCGACCCGAAAGGCGGAGGGATCTGGCATGGAGGACGTTTTTACGACCAGCCGACATGCCACCACAGGCCCGAGGTGACGGAGACGCCTGTGGAGGAGTGCGGTCAGATCCTGAAAGATTTTTTTAAAGGAAAAAGATAGCCGCGAAAACAGGTATGCGAAGGTACGAGGCAGACAGCTGGCTTAAACTGCAACCCCGTGCTCAAATCGCGCGCCATCCGATATCCCTGCGGCAGAACCCTTCCGGCCAGTCGATCTGGTCGACGGCTTCATAGGCCAGTTTTTGCGCCTCCGCCACCGTCTTCCCCATCGCGGTCACGCCAAGGACGCGGCCGCCCGTGCTCAAGATATGTCCCTTATCGTCTTTCGCTGTCCCTGCATGGAAAATCCTGACGCCATCCGTTTTGGCGGCCCTGTCCAGATTCTTGATCGATGCGTTTTTGACATAGGCTCCGGGATAGCCCTGCGCCGCTAAAACGACGCATAAAGTGACAGCGAAATGCCAGCCGATCTCATCCTGCGCCTGCTCCAGCGATCCTTCGGCGCAGGCTTTCAGGATATGCAGAATGTCCCCGTCCAACAGCATCATGATCGTCTGGCATTCGGGGTCGCCGAACCGGGCGTTGTATTCGATCAGCTTCGGTACGCCGTCATGAATCATCAGGCCGGCGAACAGTATGCCCTGGAACGGGCAGCCTTCTTTTTCCATCGCGGCGACCGTGGGGCGGATAATGTCGGCCATGATGCGGTCGGTCATGCCGGCGGTCATGATCCTGGTATTCGCCGGGCAATAGGCGCCCATGCCGCCTGTGTTGGGGCCGGTGTCGCCTTCGCCCACGCGCTTGTGATCCTGCGCCGAAATGAGGGGCAGGCAGGTCGAGCCGTCCGACAGCGCGAAGAAACTGATTTCCTCGCCTTCGAGAAACTGCTCGATCACCACCTGGTGCCCCGCCTTGCCGAAAGCGTTGCCGGACAGCATGTCGCCGACGGCGCTCAGCGCTTCTTCCTCGCTCTGCGCGATGATGACGCCTTTGCCCGCCGCCAGGCCGTCCGCCTTGACGACGATGGGCGTCCCGGTCTTGCGGATAAAAGCGCGCGCCTGTTCGATATCGTTGAAGACGCCATAGGCCGCTGTGGGAATACCGTATTTCGCGCACAAATCCTTCATGAAAGCCTTGGAGCCTTCAAGCTGGGCCGCCGCGCGCGATGGCCCGAAGGCGAGAATGTTTTCCGCCCGCAGCAGATCGGCCAGGCCCAGCACCAGAGGCGTTTCCGGCCCGATCACGACGAAATCGATGGCGTTATCTTTGGCGAAGGCGACCAGCGCGTCGATATCGTCGACAGGGATATCGATGCATTCCGCATGCTCCGCGATCCCCGCATTCCCCGGCGCGCACCACAATTTGCCGCATAGCGGCGACTGGGCGATCTTCCACGCCAGCGCATGTTCGCGCCCGCCGGATCCGATGAGAAAGATATTCATCAAGAATCTTTAGTTAATTTAGGAGGTGGGCATACCTTCGCTGTGTTTGTTACAACAGTCGATTCGGCTGATGGTGTGCCTAACCCGAAAAGATCTGCGATGGCTTTAATGCTCAACCAACCGGGCTCAATAGCACTTGATTTTTTTGTCATGGCCATTCTCCTAATAATGTTAGCTTTTTCAAGATATAGACGATTATGCCGTTTGATCTCAATAATTTCCAATCGTCCATAAGTCATTCCTCCAACGTCACCAGACTTGCATTGCCGCCCTGCCGCGTCGTGTCGATCGAGACGACCTTTTCGGCGGCGAAACGGTGAAGGTAGTGCGGGCCGCCGGCTTTCGGGCCGGTGCCGGACAGGCCCATGCCGCCGAAGGGCTGAACCCCGACCACCGCGCCGATCATCGTGCGGTTGACGTAGATATTGCCGGCCCGGACGGCGTGCGCGATACGCGTGATCGTCGATCCGATGCGGCTGTGCAGTCCCATGGTCAGGCCATATCCCGTGGCGTTTATATCCGCGACGATCCCGTCGATGTCACTGGCCCTGTAACGGATGACATGCAGCACGGGGCCGAACACTTCGCGGTCGATTTCACGGATGGATTTTATTTCATAGGCGACGGGCGCAAAAAACGTACCGCCTGTAGCTTCCGGAGGCAGAGGGATTTCGGCTATTTTACGTGCGGTCCGTTCGAGCTTTTGTTTATGGGCTGTCAACGTTTCAAGCGCATCCGCGTCGATGACAGGCCCGGTATCGGTCGATAATTTTATGGGATCGCCGACGCTGCGCGCTGCCATCGCGCCCTGCAGCAGCGCGATGACGCTGTCCGCGATATCTTCCTGCACGTATAGAACCCGCAGGGCGCTGCAACGCTGTCCCGTGGATCCGAAAGCGCTGACCAGCACATCGTCAATGATCTGCTCCGGCAAAGCGGACGAGTCGACGATCATCGCGTTCTGGCCGCCGGTTTCGGCGATCAGAGGCACGATCGGGCCGTCCTTTGCTGCGAGCGCGCGGTTGATGGAACGGGCGGCGTCGGCCGACCCCGTAAACGCGACGCCCGCCACATCCTTGTACCTGACCAGCATCGCGCCCGTCTCGCCGTCACCGGGCAGAAGGTGGAACGCGTCAGCTGGTACGCCCGCCAGATGGATCAGGCGCGCCGCGAAGGCGGCTACCAGCGGCGTCTGTTCGGCAGGCTTGGCGATGACGGCGTTCCCCGCCATCAGCGCCGCGCTGACCTGTCCCATGAATATGGCAAGCGGAAAGTTCCACGGGCTGATGCAGACGAACACGCCGCGACCCTGAAGGAAAAACGTATTGGACTCTCCCGTCGGTCCGGGCAGTTTCTGACCTGTTTCGTTAAAATCCTTTTCTCCCTGCTGCGCGTAATAGCGGCAGAAATCGACCGCCTCGCGCAGTTCGGCCAGCGCATCGTCTATGGTTTTGCCGGCCTCGCGAACGCACAATCCCATCAGCGTGTCGCGGTCCGCTTCCATTAAGTCGGCCAGACGGCGCAGGCAGGCGGCGCGCTCTGCCGCCGGTATTGAAGACCAGCGGGAAAAACCGTCTTTCGCGCTTTCGAATGCGGCGTCAATCATTGCCGAATCGGCGTACCAGACCTGGCCGACGGTTTGCGCACGGTTGGCAGGACTGGAGACAGGCAGAGGCTGTCCGGGCTTTCTAGATATACCGCCCACCAGCGGCGCGGCTTCCAGCACTTTCCCATCCAGCGCTTTCATGCCCGAAAGCAAAGGTTCGGTCATTGACGGCTCGGTCAGATCGATGCCCGCCGCGTTCAGGCGGCCCGCGCCGTAAATGTCACGCGGCAGGACGATGCGGGCATGGCGTTTCGACGGATGATTTCTCGCATCCTCCACTGGATCGACGATGAGGTCGTCAAGGAGCGTCTTCCTGTCGAGGATCTTATGCACGAACGATGTGCTTGCCCCGTTCTCCAGCAGGCGGCGCACGAGATAGGGAAGCAGGTCCTCATGGCTTCCGCACGGCGCATAGACGCTCACTTCTGCAAGCCTGTCGGCCAGTACGATATCATGCAGCGTCTCGCCCATGCCATGCAGGCGCTGGAATTCGAACCCGCCGCGCTCTCCGCCGGCCAGTTCCATGATCCCTGCGACGCTATAGGCGTTATGCGTGGCGAACATCGGATAGAAAATATCGCGCTGACGCAGCATTTTATCCGCGCAGGCAAGATAGGACAGGTCGGTGTTCGCCTTGCGCGTGAAGACGGGGTAGTCCGGCAGACCCATAACCTGAGCGCGTTTTATTTCCGCATCCCAGTAGGCGCCCTTGACCAGACGTACCTGCAGCCGCCGCCCGGCGCTTTTCGCCATGTCCGCCAGATGATCGACCAGAGGAAGGCAGCGCTTCTGATAGGCCTGGATCGCAAGTCCGAAACCGTCCCAGTTTTTCAGGCCAGGGTCTGCCGCAACCGCCCCGATGATTTTCAGGGATGTTTCCAGCCTATCCGCTTCCTCGGCATCGACGGTCAGCGCGATATGATGCTCCGCTGCCAGTCGGGCGAGTTCGGAGAGCCGGCGCGCCATGGCTGGCACACAGGATTCGGCTTTTTTGTATTCATAGCGGGGATGCAGCGCGGATAGTTTGACGGATATGCCGGGACGATGTCCCGCGTTCTGGTCGGTTCCTATGGCGCGAATGGCGGCGGCATAGGCGTCGAAATAAGCGTCCGCCGCCGCGAAACTGCGCGCGCCTTCGCCAAGCATGTCGTAGGAAAGGCGGTACCCTTTCTTTTCATACTCGCGGCCGTTTTTCATGGCCTCCTCGATGGTGCGTCCCAGGACGAACTGCCGCCCCATCAGGCGCAACGCCTCCACCATTGCCTTGCGGATGACGGGTTCGCCCAGTTTTGAAAGCGACGAATCCAGCGCCTTGCGTGTGAGCGAAAGACCGAAGCCGGCCACTTTCACCAGAAAATCTTTCGAATCTCCCTGTTTCGCAAGCCAGTCCGCCGCCGCCATTTTGTCGCGAATCAAAAGAGAGGCGGTCTGTGCGTCCGGAATGCGCAAGAGCGCCTCCGCCAGCGTCATCAGGGCCAACCCTTCTTCCGAATTCAGCCCGTATTGCTGAAGAAATCCTTCAAGTTCGCCGGATTTGCGCTTGGCGCCCCTGACGCGCTCGACCAGGCTGCGCGCTGAGTCTTGAGTCCGCTTCTCGCGCGCGCTGTCCCAGGGCAGCGCCGCCAGCAACGCCTCGACAGTCTGGGATTCATCGGCATACAGGACACTGGAAAGCGGCGGGGTCATGTCGGATCGATCTCCCTACATCGTGATCTTTTTATATATCACGCGCAGGTCCGGCCTGCCAGTTGACGGGGCAAGCGATCGCCAAAAGAAACCATGGAAATTTTACAGCGAGAAGCCTTCGCCGAGGTAAACGCGGCGGACATCCTGGTGCGCCACGATGTCGGCGGGCGTGCCTTCCATCAGCACCTTGCCGCTGTGCAGGATATAGGCGCGATCAACGATATCGAGCGTGTCGCGGACATTATGGTCGGTGATGAGGACGCCGATACCCTTGGTCTTCAGATAGCCGATCAGGCTGCGGATTTCACCGACCGCAATCGGGTCGATCCCTGCCAGCGGTTCATCGAGCAGAATGAAATGCGGGCGCGACGCCAAGGCCCGCGCGATCTCGACACGGCGGCGTTCGCCGCCCGACAGGGCGAGGGCGGCGGCACGGCGCAGATGGGCGATTGAAAATTCATGCAGAAGCTCTTCGAGCAGGTTTTCCTGCTCGTCGCGTGTCAGTCCCTGGCCCTGGAGCACGGAGCGGATATTGTCCTCAACGCTCAGGCCCCTGAAAATAGAGGATTCCTGGGGCAGGTACCCAATGCCGAGACGGGCGCGGCGGTACATGGGCAATGCGGTCACGTCCTGCCCGTCCAGCTGGATAGTGCCCGAATCCGCAGGGATCAGCCCGGTCACAATATAAAAGCATGTTGTCTTGCCGGCGCCGTTGGGGCCAAGCAGCGCCACGGCCTCGCCGCGATTGACATTGATGCTGACGTCCCGCAGCACCGGACGCTTGCGATAGGTTTTCGACAGATGCCGGACAGTCAGGCCTTTGGGAACAGGCTTCAGGTGGGGCGGGTTGCTTTTCATCACCCGGCCACTTTAGGGTTTTCCTGGCTTTTTTGCAAGTTTACAGCGTCTCAAGACTAGGGCTGTTTGCTTAAGCTCTTGTCGCTGTTAGGATAAAATACGCCGCGTACGCGACCCCCCTCTCCTGTGCCTCCATGCATACGGCTGATATTTGTGGTCAGGTTGACGTCGGCGCTTTCCCCTTCCAGTATATTGGGGCCGCGCTTGATACTGACATTGCCGTCCAGTGTCGCGACATTCGTTGTCGCGTCGTAATCGCCCCGGTCTCCGCGCAAAATTTCAGTCGGCGTGGTGATGACGACATGGCCGGCAGCCTCCAGCTTTGAGAGTTCCCTCTTTTTCGTCATGGTGTTTTCACGGAAGATCGCCGACATGGTATCGGAATCGATAACGTCCTCCCCGCGTACGGCATGGGCCCTGCCTATAGCGTTCAACCTGCCTTGCGGCACCCAGTATTCGAACCGGTCTTTCGCCGTCACCGTCTGTTCTGGCGAAGACAGGCGCAGGGCGCTGCCAGTCATCGTTGCCAGGCCTTTGTCAACTTCATACACGGCTTTGTCGCCTTCAGCCGTGCTTCCCTGAGATACAATGCGTACGCTCCCTTCGGCGGTCAGGCGGAAAATCTCGGTGTTCGACTTTTTACTTTCACGGTAATCCGCGGTCAGGGTCTCGCCCGCGATCGAGACGTCCCCCTGCTTTGCAACGGCCTGGCCCCGGGCGACATATTGTTTGTCGTTGCGCCGCCATTCGAGTGTTTTCTGAGCGGTGATCTCCAGGGGCTGGGTAGACGATTGCGGAATCATCGCCTCCTGTGCCGAAGCCGGACCGGTAAGAAAGCAAAAGACGAGAAAGGCAATCAGGGTTTTCATTTTCAAAGACCTTTGACGGAACGGTTGATAATCAATGTTGCGGGACCGGTAAAAATAAGTACTCCTGAAGCGATATCCGCCTGCATTCCCTTCGCCTGCAGCGTACCCGCGGGACCGCTGCCCCTTACATCCGTATCCGTCCAGGCTTTTTCAGCGGCCATGTCGACCATCAGTCGGTCGGTATAAACGACATACCCGTCGACATGGTTCAGGGTTACCGTACCTTTAAGCATCAGACGCTGCGCCTTTTGGCGGTACGCTCCTTCGTCGGAGGTCAGGTCGATGACATCGGCATTTTTCAGGATCGCATGGCCGTGCGGTTTGTCGAGCAGCACGACATCCTTGTCGGCGTTGCTCTGTTCGGCCCGCGCGGCAGTGACGACATAAGGCTGGCCTTCCTTGTCCTGGCTTTCAAAGCGCGGATTGACCAGTTCGTTGCCACCCGCCTTCCGCGACGCGTTATCTTCGGCCATGCGCTCGGGTATGCGGTCCATTTTCGGCCAGGCCATCACGACGACGACGATGGTGAGCGCCAGAAGCGGCAGAACCAGCCGGAGAATACCGACAACCTTGCTGTAATTATGGCTGGCGGCGACAGGCGCGCGGGCGGTCGCGAGTCTGGTCAGGCGTTCACTTGGCCTGTCCGCCATCAGACGATGCCAAGCTGCAGACAATCCTGCAGGCGTATCAGCCCGGCCAGCCGGCCTGTTGCATCGGTCACCACCAGGCTGGTCAGGTAATGGCCAGGCGTTCGCGTCATGACGTTCACGGCCTCGACGGCAAGGGAATCGGCGGGAATGGTGCGCGGGGAGCGCGTCATAACAGTCGTGACCGTCTTCTGAAGCAGGTCAGGGGACATATGCCGTTTCAGGTCTCCATCGGTGATGATGCCCTGCAGGACGCCGCCGGCATCCGTCACCAGGACGCAGCCAAGATTTTTCCCTGTCAGGGCCAGAAGCGCCTCGTCCATCCGGGCCGTATCGCCCACCAGGGGGAGGCTGTCGCCGCCATGCATGATCTCGGCGACGGTCATCAGGCGCTGGCCCAGCTTGCCGCCGGGATGGAACACTTTATACTGCTCTTTGGTCAGGCCCATTTTTTCCAGAAGGGCGACCGCCAGCGCATCGCCCAGAGCCATCATCATGGTCGTGGAGGTCGTCGGCGCAAGGCCGTTGGGGCAGGCTTCGGGCACTTTCGGCAGCAGCAGCACCGTATCGGCATGTTTCGCCAGTGTGCTGGAAACGTTGCCCGTCATGGCGATCAGGCATATGCCATAGCGGCGGGTGTAATGGATCAGGTCGGACAGTTCGGCGTTTTCGCCGGAATTGGACAGCATCAGGACGACGTCGTCTTCCGTCACCATGCCGAGGTCGCCATGGCTTGCCTCGCCCGGATGGACGAAATGCGACGGCGTGCCTGTGGAGGACAGCGTGGCCGCGATCTTCCTGGCGACGTGGCCGCTTTTGCCGATGCCTGCCACGATCAGCCGTCCGCGTTTCGCCGGACGGTTTTTCAAGGCATGAATGGCCTGGACAGCGTCGCCGAAGCGGCTGTCGAGGCCGTCGGCCAGCGCCGTCAGCCCTTCAATCTCGGTTTTCAGGACCCGCAGTCCGTTTTCGACATCCGTGCCGTGTGACGTCATGGATCCTGCCTTGTTTTCAATGGGCGAAGATATCGACATTGTCCCAGCCTGCCAGGTCGAGCGCCGCGCGCGTGGGGATAAAGTCGAAGCAGCTTTTTGCCAAGCTCGCCCGCCCTTCGCGTTCCAGCATCACGTCCAGCTTTTTACGCAGCGCGTGAAGATGGAAGACATCGTTTGCCGCGTACGCCATCTGCTCCTGCGTCAGCGTGTCCGACCCCCAGTCGGAAGATTGTTGCTGCTTGTTTACTTCCAGGCTCAGCATTTCCCGGCACAACTCGCGCAGGCCGTGCTTATCGGAAAAAGTGCGGGTCAACATCGAGGCGATCCGCGTGCAATATAACGGCGTACATTCGGCATTTAGATAATGGCGGAGAATGGCATAGTCGAATCGCGCAAAATGAAAGATCTTTTCGATCTTCGGATCGCCGAGCAGTTTTTTCAAGTTGGGGGCGGCATAATTCCTGTCCGGAAACTGCACCAGATGCGCCGTCCCATCCCCCGCCGATAATTGCACCAGGCATAGCCGGTCGCGGTGGTTGTTAAGGCCCATAGCCTCCGTATCGATGGCGACGCTGGCGCCAAAAGTGATATCTGCCGGAAGATCGCCCCGATGTAGCGTAATGGTCATGGATTGTGCGCCTTTATCTTGCAATTCAGCTAACGTATCTGGATTGCGAAGTCCTGCCAAGCGTCGAACCGTCCTGAACGAACGTGATTTTTATAACATCAGGGGATTTGGTAGAAATCCAGACCAGCCGCCGGGCCGAAACGGCCAGGCAAAGATGGTGCCCAGAAGAGGACTCGAACCTCCACGATCTTACGACCGCTAGCACCTGAAGCTAGTGCGTCTACCAATTCCGCCATCTGGGCTTAACGACAGGGGGACGTTCTAACCCAGAGTGACAGCAATGTCAAACAGGTTTATAATAAGGTACTGACTCAGTTTCATTTCGCTGACATCCAGTAGCCATCGGACATTCTGACGATATCCTCGAAAGACCACAAGACTGGGCTTATACCTGCCGCCATGGCGGGGGAAACCCGCAAGGAACTGTGAATCCTGCCGAAATTGTAATGCATGTGGTGCAAAGCCAAAGCAAGGATGTGATTTCTTAAAAGCTTGGAAAAGGCATTCGTTTGCCGCGTGAACCGCTTGCAGCCCATGCGCAGCGTCAGGTTCGACCGTTCGATATAGCTGGTCGAAATGTGCCTGGGATCGGGATTGCCGATTTTCGGGTGTCGCAGGGCACCTTTGTAACGTTGGCGCGCGCTTCCTTCGTGGTCGTATTGTTTGATCAGCATACCGAAATCGACATCGATGCCGAAAGCTTCGTCTGTCGCCATCTCGTAGGCGCTGAAACCGTCGCTGGTCAGTTGCACCCGGTTTTTCAGACGGACGGCGAGATCCTTCATGAAAATTTTGGCCATGACCAGCGACCGGTCCCCGACCGTGACGACCGGAATGAGCTTGGTATCCGCGCAGATCGCGGTCCATACCCAGACTTCGCCGGGATGGTCCTTGATCGTCTTTCCTTCGTTCTTCCGCCGGCAGCCGACATAGCTGCAGAGTTCGTCGACCTGGACGCGTGTGCAGGGCAGGTCGACGAACATGCGGTCCTGATAGTCCAGACAGGCTTCACCCACGTCGCACAACAGCTTGATCACGGTGTTGATCGAACAGCCGGTGATGCGGGATGCCGCGCGCATGGAGACGCCTTCGACCAGAAGCTGGACGATCTGCGCGCGTTTCTGAACGGACAATCTGTTCATGGACATAAGAATAATCCATAATACTTAAGCGTTCAAGTATTATGGTATTATTTTATGTATTTCAATGTTTTATAAGATACAGAATTGCCGCCAGAAGGCGGATTCCGGAAGAGAGAAGGTCGAGTTTTTGGTTTTTTGAGAGTTTGTTTCTGCGAGTCATGTCAGGTTGCTCCTGCTTCTGTTTTGAGCAACCGCTTCTTGACCAAAAGCTTCGAACAGGATAAATTCAAAGCAATAGAAATCTTGGTCCGGAAACGGTTGCTACGTTTACGGATTTAAAAGCTGGAGTTCATACCTCCAGCTTTTTCTTTTATACGTTATTTCACCCAAAAAGTTGAGTCTGAAAAACAATTTTTTAAATAATTACAGTCTATTACACGGTGTCATGGAATTTTTTGCGACGCTTTGTAATCGTTGACAATTTTAGCGAACGCTTCGTCGTCTTCTTTAGTAAGTTCAGGAAGCATCTCGGAAAATTCAGGATCAGATCGGCTCTCAATTTGCTCGCGTATCCCGGCATATGAGCAACTTACACCTTTGGAATCTTTCACAAGGCTGTAACAGTATTTTTGCTGCCAGTGGTCCCATACGCCATACAGCGGAGATCCTGCGCCCAAACGTTCTAGCGGTTCATAGCGTTGGGTCCAGAAATAACCAACGACAGCCACCGTGATCAAAATATTCAAATAAATAAATTTCATTCCAAACTCCCTCGAACCTGGTGATCGGGGAGTTGATAAACCCGTTCTGTGAAGGGTCGCGCTGATCTTTAGGCCCGAAGGCCTTGTACATACATCAGCGCCTCCCCGACCATAGGGTCGAGGAGTATGATGCGGTCATACAAGCCGCACAGAACAAAGGGTTATCACGCCCCGGTTATGACAGTATGTAATGGATTGGCGGGTTTAAGGCAAAATTTATTTGAGTTTTTTCTTTTTCCAGCGCGCCGCGGCGCCCTTTTTAGCGATATCGGAGCGTTCTTCCGCACTCAGCTTTTCGGCCCTGGCTTTCCCGCCTTTCGGTCCGCCTAGTTTTCCCATAGCGACGGCATGAGGGTTCTTGGTCTTGTCGGAAATCTTGTCCATAATGGATTTGGCCCATGTGTTCATATCGTCCATGGGGGTAGTATAGGCTCTTGATGCTTGAGCATTCAAGTTTTAACTGAAACTGAGTCAGTACCTATAATAACACTGTTTTGCGGAAAAAAGGCCTTTTCCCGCTTTTTTAACCCTCTTTTAAAGACCTTCGGCCTATGCTTGGGCTGCGAACGGTAATTGACTCTTCTCAAGGACTTCTCCTGCCATGAAAATCCTCGTGATCGACCGCGATACGCTGACAACCCAGCTGATCCGCTCAAAGCTTGAGGCAATGGGCCATACCGTTGTCGAGGAAGCCGTTAAGAACAGCGCGCTGGAGCGCCTCGGCAGGGAGGAATTCGACGCTGTCTTTTTCGACCCCGCGCCCCTGAATAACGCCAGGCCGGTCGTGCTGGGCATTCGCCGTTCGGTTAAAAATTATCCTTATATCATCCTTATGTCCCAGGACCTCAGCCGCGAAGAAGCCTTGAAATCAGGCGCCAACGATATGCTTGCCAAACCCCTTGACGGGGCCCGGCTGGAGCACATGATTGAAAACGCCGGACGGCTGACCAGGCTGATCCGCCGGATCGGCGACGAATCCGAAGATTTTCCTTCTGCCGGCGGCGTGATCTCCAAATCGGCCTTCAACCAGCTGTTCCTCTCCGGCATCGACCGTGCCGACCGGTATGGAGAGCGCACGTTCCTGGTTTTTATCGGGATTGAAAACTACAAGGAAATCCTGGAGATGGACGGCCCTTATGCCGCCGATTATTCGGCCGCCAAACTGTCCCAGTATCTGGTGCGCCTGCGCCGTCAGTCGGATATCATCGCCCAGACGGGCAAAAGTGAATACTGCCTGATGTTGCAGCGTCCGATGTATGAAACGGAACCGGTCGATGCCGCCAACCGCTTTGCCGAGGCGCTCAGCAAGATGGACGATATCTGCGCAAGTGAACTTTCTGAGGTGAAGGCTTATATCCGCCTGGTCGACCTTCCTGTCGGTTCGAAGATTATCGAACACATTCTTGCTTATTCCAAACAGAATGCCAAAGCCGGCGCCACTCCTTAAGTCATCCGGCAGTATGCAGGCACCGAACTGCTTGACAGAGACAGGCACTAGCGCCACTTTCAATGGATCAGGAGCCGTATTGCGTTCGCTCTGATCTCTTTCCAAAAACTTTTAGGATGACTAATCCGACCCGCTTGAAGCGGATGAAATGTTATGGTAAGAACAGCAGGACGCATGGCTTCCTTTCATTGCAAAAAGGAACCTTTCATATGACGACTTTTCTTCCTATTGACGAAAACAGCCAAACTATTCAGGCCTTGCGCCTAAAGGCAGACGGCGCACAGACAATAAACGCGACAACAGGAGCCTCCGCCCGTAATACAACAGGCTTTGCCGCCGATACAAAAATCGTTTCTTTGTACGCCACTGCGCCTGTGTATGTTCGTTTCGGCGACAACGCAGTCTCTGCGGCCAGTACGGATCATTATTATCCCTCTGGAATATATTATGATTTTTCTATAGGTGGCGGACGTTCAGTGCAGTACAGATACGTTTCTGTGCGTGCGGTACAGGCCGACTGCACAGTCTATCTGTCAGAAAAAGAATAATTAAAGCGACGAGCGTGATTTAAGCGCTGTGGCAATGGTGCCGTCATCCAAATGGTCAAGTTCGCCGCCGACCGGGACGCCATGGGCAAGCCGACTGATTCTGACGGTCTGCGAGGCCTGCTGCAAACGGTCGGTCAGATAATGGGCCGTGGTCTGGCCGTCGACCGTAGCGCTTAAGGCCAGTATAATCTCACTCACCCGCTCGTCTTTTGCCCGGTCCAGCAATGTCTGTATCCGTAGTTGTCCCGGGGTGACGCCGTTCAGGGCGGACAGGATGCCTCCCAAGCAATGATACAGGCCTTTATAAGCACCTGTCCGTTCGATCGCCCATAGATCCGACACCTGCGACACTACGCAGAGCACGGCGCGGTTACGGCTTTCAGAACGGCAGATGCTGCAGGGATCGTGAATATCGAAATTTCCGCAGGCGTTGCATGTCTTGACGGCCTTACCAGCTTCCTGCAAGGCCCGCACAAGAGGATCAAGGCCCTTGTCGCGGTTGCTCAGCAAGTGAAGGGCGATGCGCCGTCCTGAACGAGGACCAAGGCCAGGCAGGGCCGCAAGGGCTCTGATCAACTGGTCGAGCGCGCCGGTTTCCTTCATGTCAGACGCATGTCACTGGTTGTAATGTTCGCGCTTGCCGTGCAACGGGTCGCGATAAGCGAACAGGCTGTTATCCACTTTGACACCTGTCTTCAATTGAAATAGTTCAACCTCGGTGATTGCCCCCGTCCCGTCGACCACACGCCATTTTTTAAGCTGGAAAGGATTGTCCTGAAAGGCAAGGGTCAAAGACCCAGCGGCGGGATCCGTGGTCTGCACCAGTGTGATCAGCATAAGGCCCCCGCGGCGCGCGACTTCCTTAACTGTCAAGTCGCCTTTAAGATGCAGGTTTTTCCTGAGGAGGAAATCAGCCAGGGTCTGGCCGATCGGCGCATTGCTTTGCTGCTTGACCTGAGAATCGTAAAAATAAATGAAAAAGCCGTCGGCAACGACGAAATCCTGGACACCGTCATACTCGAACCGCAGCTTGCCTGGCCGCGACAAATAAAACGTCCCGATCAGCTGTTTGCCATCCGGTGATGTCTGAAGGAAACGCGCTTTCGCGGTGGTCAGGTTCTGGAGATATTTCTCCGCTCTGACGACTTCGGGGGGACGTGTGTCGGCCTGTGCAAAAGCATGGGCGGGAAACAGCGCGAATGCGAGAAGAAGAAGGAGTGTTTTCATGCCGCTATTCATAAAGAAGCTTTCCGGCAAAAGAAAGGCATATTGGCAAGATTAACGCAGGGTAACCTGTGGCTTGTCGCTGCCATCGTCCCGTTCGGCGTATTTCATGCTGCCGCTAAGTGTTCCATATTGCTGGTTGATCTTGCCAACGAAGGCTTTGAACGACGCCAGTCTTTTTCCGGTCAGGCCATCCGCCTGGGCCATTGTCATCTTGGACGGGTTGACCTGAACATTATTGACCAGGACTTCGTAATGAAGATGGGCGCCTGTAACACGTCCGGTGCGGCCGACATAGCCAATCACCTGACCCTGACGGACTTTCTGGCCTGACCGGATACCGGGGGCAAAGCGGCTCATATGCGCGTAAGCTGTTTTCATGCTGGCGTTATGGCGTATGCGTACATAATTGCCATAGCTGCTGAACGGGCCGCATTTTTCGACCACGCCGTTACCGGCGGCATAGATAGGCGTTCCTGTCGGCGCCGCGAAATCCATGCCTTTATGCATTTTCGTATATCCCAGCACAGGATGCATGCGAAGGCCGAACCCCGAAGAGATGCGGGCGCCGTCAACAGGTGTACGCATCAGGCTTTTACGGATGCTTTTTCCGTCCGCCGTATAATAATCAGCTATGCCATTGGCTTCATACCGGTAGATCGGCACGTTTCGGCCATCGATGATCAGGCGCGCGAACAGGAGGTCGCCGGTTCTGACCGGATCGCCGTCTTTCGTCTCGACCTGTTCATACATGGCTTCGACGATATCGCCCTTGCGCAAATCGCGCTGGAAGTCGATATCGTAGGAGTAGATCTTGATCATGTCCGCGATAACGCTGGAAGGGATGCCCGCCTTGGCGGCGCTGCCATAAAGCGACGTCTCGATTTTAGCCCGGTGGGCATATATTTTTGTTTCAACGGGTTTTTCGACGACGGATGTCTTGTAACCGTCCTTCGTTTTTTCGAGCGCGACGGTCTTCAGATTGTCGATCGGCATGTCGATGCGCGACGGGTTATAGGTGCCGGCTTCCTCTGCGGGGGTAAAATGGACGGAAAGCTTTTGGCCCGGACGCAGGTTGCGGGGATTGAACGATCCTTCCAGCGCCTCGACCATGGCATAGGCCTCTTCGGCGGCCACCCCGGCATCCTGCAGTAACCCGGTCAAAGTATCGCCCTTGCCGATCTCAATAATCTTGTCCGAAGGGTGTTCGGGTAGGGCGGGCTGGACTTGGGCTACAGGCTGTTGCGCGAGGGGCTGCATGGCAGCCACGACCGTCTGTCCGGGCTCTTCGTAACGCTGCATGCGCTTGCGGTAAAAAGCATAAAGGGAACTGGCGCGGTCTTCATAAGGCGCGACGGCTTCCGCGGCGGGAAGGAATGCGTAATCGGCCGTCTCGGGCGTGCGGCTGCTTTGCGTCCAGCCTGCCAGGGCAGAAAGCCCCATCAACGCGACGGCCAGAGGCGGGGCGATGCAGCGTAGGCGCAGCCGGCCAGACCGTGTATAAAGATAGCGCTGCCGGATCCGGACATTGCTGCCCAACATCTGCAAACCATTTTTAAGGGAGGTCCGGGAAACAGCCTGGGACTCTTTACGTTTCATGGAGCAGTCGCTCAAAACACTTACCGTCGAATTCAGTTCCAACATCGTCACAAAAATCTTGATAGCACTTTGAATGGTTAATGCCAAGCTAAAATCGGACTTGGCATTTTTTTCTATTCATAACAAACAGTTGGCGAAAATCTGTCAAACGTACGCCTTAATTAAGGCAAGAAGCTTTCCAAAGAAGATCCTTATTTCGACGCGCATTCGCGTGAAATGTCGTTGTAGGCACCGCCCGTTCCTTTGAGGCTTAAAGTATCGCTGGTTTCCGTCCCGCGGCTGGACACCCCCTTGACGGTCATTCTGCTGCCCTTGCGAAGGGCGGCGGCGATGGCTTTGTCTGTTTCGGCGTTTTTGGCCCATGCCGAGTCATCGCGGGTGAAGAGGTCGAATTTCTTATCGTCGATCTGAAGCTGCGCCTCGCTGCCTTCTTTATAGGCATATCCCGCGACATAGCTGAATACATCCTTCGTGCCGTCGGACGGACGATGGGTGACAAGCGCATAGACGTCTCCGCGGTTTTTACCCTTTAGGTCGCCGTCCTGGGCATCGGGTTTGCTGGCCATGTAACATACTTTGTTGGCTTTCTCGCCGATGACATAGGCGCCCCATTTGTCATGTTGCGCGATCAGGCGGGGATCGGCGGCCTGGGCCATCTGGACAGGGCCCGCGATCAGGGGCAGGGCGGCAAGGGCCGAGAGTAAAGCGATGCGCTTCATGGTGTCACCTCCGTTTGCGGCAAGGAGACTAGCGCATCCCGGTTGAATCGCAAAACGGTTTCCATGCATTCTTTCTTTGCCGAAAACTCTGAAAATTGGTCTAATGCGTCATGGCATCGCAACCGCTTAAGCAAACCGGCAGGGCAGAAGAGGCGCCGGTCACCTTCGAAGACCTTCTGGTTTCGGTTGGCAAAAAGCGTGATCGCGACGCCTTTATCCGTCTGTTCGAACATTTCGCCCCGCGCGTCAAATCCTTCCTGATGCGTGGCGGGTTCAACCCCGATCTTGCCGACGAACTGGCGCAGGAAACCCTGCTGGCCGTCTGGGACAAGGCATCCGGCTACAACCCCGCCAAAGCCGCAGCCTCGACCTGGATCTATACCATCGCCCGCAACAAGCGCATCGATTCTATGCGGAAGGCGCGCCGGCCGGAACCCGAAGGCGACGACCCCATGTTTGTCGCCGACGACTCGGACAGCCCCGAAACCTCTCTCGGCCATGTCCAGGAAGCGGCTGCTTTGGCCGAAGCTATGAAAACCTTGTCTCCGGACCAGGCGGAAATGATCCAGAAAGCGTTTTTTGAAGAAAAAAGCCATAGCGATATCGCTGCCGAAACGCGCTTGCCTCTTGGGACGGTTAAATCGCGTATAAGGCTCGCGCTTGACAAGATGCGCCTCGGCCTGAAGGAGGCTTTATGACGATAGACGATGACGGCCTGCAGGAAGCCCTGCTGTTCGAATATGCCTGCGGCGCGCTGGACGAGGCGTCTTCGCTGCTGATCGCGACCTGGCTGACCTTGTCTCCGCCCGCGCGGCGTGCCGTGGCGCGGTTCGAGGCCTGCGGCGGCGCGCTGATGGATCATGTCTGCGAACCTGTCAGAATGAATGAGGGCAGCCTGGATCATGTGTTGGGACGGTTATGCGACGATGTGTCGCCCTGTGGGAATAAGCCGTGCAGTCAGACGCCAAGCCTGCCCGGCATCCTCCAGCCCTATATAAGTGGAGAAGCAGCCTGGCGGACGGCGCGTCCCGGCATCAAAATTGTCGAAATCGCTCTGCCGTCCGCGCCGCGCCGTGCCGTGGTCACCAGTCTGCGGCCCGGGCGCACCACCCCGCGCCAGCGCTGCGAAGGAATGGAGCTGGCGCTGATCATCGAAGGCGCCTATTCGGATGGCCGGACGGTTTATCGCCAGGGCCGCCTGGTGATCAGCGCGCCGGGCCTGCCGGTTCGCCGCAGAGCCGACGAACGTCTCGGTTGCCTTTATTTTACGGTGAGCGAGGAAAGGGAACGTCCTTCGCCTCTGGGCGATATCCTGCGGTTTTTCAGACGGAAAAACGCTTAAGCTTTCTTCTTCCTGACGATGCGCCGGAAAACCTGCTTCTGCTTTTCATAGGGACTGGCCGGGCCGCCGGGCTTTACAGGCCGTTCCGCAAACCGCCCCAGGCACATCATCCGGTCGTACATGGCCAGCGCCCCCGCGACGCCGACATTGACGCAGAATTTCATCGGAATTTTGACCAGATAGTCGCATCGCGCCTGCAATTCCGGCGACAGGCTTCCCATTTCCGGGCCCAGAACATAGGCCGCGCGCAAGGGATGGCGGAAGGAAGGCAGGTCGATGGATTCATCCGTCAGTTCGATCCCGACGAGCTGACAATCCTCGGGAAAGGCCAGGTCGGCGACGGAAGGATACTGGTAATAGGGCAGATGATCGAACGCGCCTGAGGTGTCCGACTGGCGCAGGGCATGCATATCGAGCGACGGTGTGATGGCAAAAAAGAAGCTGGCTCCGAAGGCATGCGCGGAGCGGACGAGGTTGCCCGCGTTTTGCTCCTTGCTGATGCCTTCCACGCCGATGCCGAAATAGCCGCGCATAAATGTTCCCTGGATAATCAATGCGTTGAATTGCCTGTTCTATACAGGCAATTCCTGGAGATGTTCAATGACTAAGTGCGGTCAGCCGTTGCCGACGACCTGCTCAAGGCGTTCAAGCGCGTCGTCCAGTTTTTTCCGGCCGACGGCGAAACACAGTCGCATATAACCACGCCCCGCCTTGCCGAAGGCGCAGCCGGGCGCGAGGGACAAGCCGGTCTCGTCGATCAGTTTTTTTGCGAAAGTCAGGCAGTCCTCCTGGCCGTCTACCCGGAAAAAGGCGTAGAACGCAGCCTCAGGCGTGTCGCAGACTATACGGTTATGGGCATTGAACCGCTCCATCACATAGGCCCGGTTGCCTTCCCACAGGTCAAGTTGCGTGCGGAGGAAATCCTCGCCATGACGCAGAGCCTCGATCCCGCCATATTGCGTAAAGGTCGGCGGGCCCATCGTGTTGTAAAGCGCGATATCGCGTACATGGCATTCGGCTTCCGCCGGGCCGACCAACCAGCCGAGCCGCCAGCCCGTCATCGCCCAGGCTTTTGAGAAGCTGTTGACCACGAACAGCTTGTCGCCCGGTTCGGCGTGTTCCAGGAAGCTGGGCGCGTGGGCGCGGTCATAGACGATGCGCGAATAGACCTCGTCCGAAATGACCCAGATGTCCCGTTCCCGTGCGAAATCCATCACGGCCTTGATCTCCTCCGCCGTCATCACCCACCCGGTCGGATTCGATGGTGAGGCGATCAGGATCACGCGCGTGCGCGGCGTGACGTTGGCGAACAGATGGTCGAGATCGAGACTCCATCGTCCGTCCTTATTGGTCAGCGCGACTTCGCGCACATGGCCCTGCGCCAGTTCGACGATGCTCAGAAGGTTTTTCCAGATCGGCGTGACGGCCAGAGCCTCATCCCCCTCGTTCAGCAGGGACGCAAGGGCGATATGCATGGCCGTGGTGCCGGAACTGGTGGCGAAGATGCGGCTGGTGGGGATGGAAAGCTTGTAGGTGCGGGAATAATAAGTGGCGATTTCCTGACGCAGATCGTCGACGCCGATAACCGAATCGTAAAATGTTTTTCCCTCCGCCATCGCCTTTGTCGCCCCGTTGCAGATAAAGTCCGGGGTCGGCATTTCGCCCTGGCCCTGGCCCAGGAACAGGATATTGGGTTTGCCGCGGCCGTAACGGATGATCTCCGCGCCCGGATTGGGCGGCAGGTTTTCCACGCACGGGCGCAAATTGAGAAGGGAGTCGTTCGTGCCTTTTCCGAACAAAGGCTGGCTTTTAAAGAGCGGTTTCATGGCGTCGTGCCTGATTTCTTATCTGGTTCTTGGGGGAGGTCTGTTCGCGCTCTCTGCGCTATGCCGGGATCATGTGCGGGGCGTCAGCCCGCCGCACATGCGGCGCCCGCTGCGGCTGCGGCAGCGGCGAAAACAGCGGCGGAGCGGGCGAAGGCCCGTCCGGACATCAGGTCGATGCTGTTTTCAATCAGTATCATAGGAACCATCTAACTACGAAAAAACCGCCTTGCGCAAGCTTTTTTGCGGCAACAGGCGGTTTTTTGAAAACTTATCTTACTAAACGGATGGATGAGGCAGGTCTAAGGGACGTGTATTTCTAGCTGAGGACATGGAATGTAAGGCAAAATCACCTACATGGTCCGGAGAGGTTGCAGTTTGAAAAGCAATCGCTTTAACTCCATCCCCAGCCAAACGTGACACCGCAAAAGCTGCTTGGACTTCTGGTAACGCCATTAGCCTACTCCTGTGATTTTTCATTGTTTCTTTTTTGTAACTCTAATCTTGGTATTAAGTCAAGTAATCTGTCTTAAGGCTTTATGAACGGCCTTGGATAAGTCAGAGGAAAAATAAGACGTACTTAATATTAGTTATTGATATAAAAAGAATTTTAAGGCATCTCATAAATTAATTTATATCCACAAAAAAATCTATTCGGTCTGCAGTTCGGGCAGGTTTTTGTATAAAGCCAGCGCTTCGGGATTGGCCAGCGCCTCGGCGTTTTTGATCGCGCGGCCATGAACGATATCACGCACCGCAAGTTCGGTGATTTTGCCGGACTTGGTGCGGGGAATATCCGTAACCGCGAGAATTTTCGCCGGCACATGGCGGGGGGACGCCCCGACGCGGATCTGTTTTCTGATGCGGTCTTTCAAGTCGCCGGTCAGTTCCGCGCCCTCTTTCAAACGGACGAACAGAACGACCCGCGCGTCGCCCTGCCAGTCCTGGCCGATGGCGATGCTTTCCGCCACCTCGGGGATCAGTTCGACCTGGCGGTATATTTCCGCCGTCCCGATCCGTACGCCGCCGGGGTTCAGCGTCGCGTCGGACCGTCCGTGGATG
>JBGAPF010000036.1:0-13024 GCA_044221445.1 Alphaproteobacteria bacterium | reverse complement strand
GGCATCAGATTATCGAAGGTATCTCAAGCCTTACGCTGCGTGGGGGCCGCGCGTTATTGTCGCAATCCCCTGCGGAAGATTATATGACGCAGGCCCTCAATGAAACGGGACGTCAGCTGGCTCAAGAGGCGGGAAGGGCATCAGATTATAAAGGCGAACCTATCTATAAGATATAACCGCACGATTTTTGTTGCGCTGCATCGTCAAAAAATGGCAAAAATCTGTCAGGATGATGATTGCTGAGTCGCGGAAGTCGCAATGACGGTTAAAGCCTATCGATACAAGCGAAAGCTTCGCCGCGCGACGGGCCAGGCGATTGGCAATCCGTTTAAATATTGATTCGTTGAAGCCTCCTTTTCAGGAGGCTTTTTTGTTGCTGGAGGATCTGTGATGGGAAAAAGAAAAGGCGATTTGAAAATTGTTCATGAACGCGCGGTCGATATTGCGACGTTGTTACAACGTCCTGATCTGTTGATGTATCATGAGCCGGAGCGCAAATTTGACGCACGGAACAGAAAAACCCTGAACCAAGTCATCTCGTATATCCTGCGCGATCCTGCCTATACGCTCGTAAATGATCCTGAAAATCTCGATATTCCTGCTGGTATTGTCATTGATCCAAAACTTTTGGGTACTTACAAGGATCCATACGCAACAGCCAATACGCCCCGCCGATACAGGGTATACTTTGATACGCCTTATCTGGAAGCAGCCGATCTGGGCGTGGAACTCCGAATAGAACATCCAAAAGTTACCGCGGCAGCAAAAAAGAAGCCTTATCAGCAGGTTATTAAGATTGGGCGTGAAGGGACATCTGACAGTCATACGCTTGACAGGCTTGAATTTCCTGGAAATCTGGAGTGTCCCCTCCCGTCTTTCGATTGCAAGCTCTTGGACGGCAACAAAGACGTTGCGGAGTTTCTTCAAGCTAATCTTGACCCAAATGATATGTACGGCCTTTTAATGCTGATGACGGTACGTACCCGTCTATGGTGTCGTTTAAAAGATGCGCCCGATACTTTGGTTGAGTTTGGTATCGACAGAGGCGAAGCTGTAACGCTGACGGGGTATCGCTATCCTATCCTGCAAGTCGAACCGGAAATCAAGCATGGCCGCAAGGAGGCGTTGCAGTATGTCGAAGAGCGCTTGCTACACACATTTAGTGATCTTTTGACGGTCAATTTGCGCTCGAAGGCTGCACCCGGTATAGACCATATGCGGCAAGCTATTGGGGGCGATCCCCAAGTAGCAAGTTGGATGCGTTCAAACCTCCGGCCTGAAATATTCAGGCCTGTAACAAGGGAGGAGTGTCCTTTGCTTTTTCCTGGAGCAGTCAGATCTCTAGGAAGGGGATCCGCACTTTTCAAAACACACGCCGCATAGGATTTCTCTGGCCTTCCCGGCCAATCTGCGATAATAAAGGCGGCATGGCCTCTAGGGGTGTAGCTCAGCTGGTAGAGCGGCGGTCTCCAAAACCGCAGGCCGTGGGTTCGAGCCCCTCCGCCCCTGCCACTTTATGATACCTTTCCGTCAGCCTTTACCGGCGCATGTATTGTTTTCTATAAAATCTATCCAGTCCTGCAATACGTTGTTTCCGCCGCCCAGCCAGGACAGGCCGGCCAGTATCCAGATATGGTCGACGCCTGGATAGATTCTGGTCTCGACGCAGCCGCCCCGGGCGTGGATGGCGGCGGCCAGCCTGTCCATGTTCATACGCCCGACGGCCGTGTCTTTTTCTCCCCAGAGCAAGAGCATCGGCGGCTGTCTGCCGTCGATGAAGGTAGTCGCCTGCATCTGCGGATAACGGTCGGGCGGGCCGAACATGGCCTGCAGGTCGGGTTCGTCCGGTTCGAACGCATAAGGCCCGGCGAGTCCCGTGAAATCCTGGATGACGGCGGAACGGTCTTTGCCCAGGGCCTTCAAATACCGCGCGTCCGTGGCGAGCAGGGCGGCGATGTGGGCACCCGCGGAATGCCCGGCGATGTGAATGCTGTCCGGCCTGCCGCCATAGGCGGCGATATGATCCGAAACCCACGCCAGGGACCGTGCCGCGTCCTCGACAAAGACGGGGAATTTCACGGCGGGATATTTGCGGTAGTCGGGAATGACGGTAATATACCCTTGGCGCGCCAGCGCGGAGCCGACGAACCTGTAATCGTCTTTCGACCCTTCTTCCCACCGCCCGCCGTAATAGAAGACGATGACCGGCAGAGGCTTGCCCTTCGAGGCGCCCGGAGGCGCGTAGATGTCGAGCCTCTGCCAGCCTTCCGGCCCGAAGGCAACGTCATGCGTCACGCTGACACCGTCGAACCGGGTCGGCAGATTGACGACGGCAAGGTTGACCTGCCCGCACGCGGCCGCCAGCAGGGCGAGGACCATTGAAAAAAAGCGCGGGATTATCTTCATGGCAGTAACATCATCCTGAGGTATGAGGAAGCATACATATAATTTTTTTGACGCGAACGACTATGGTTATGAAGTGTATAGCATATTCTTAAAAACCGTCTTAGCCTGCAGGGCATGATGTTATCTGATGGCTGGCTTGGCCGGGCTGACGTGATACAACAGGAGTGTGGGTTGCGCTGTCGCAGCGGATATCATAGAGGTCGTCGATGAAAGATCTGTTTGACGCGGGCATCCTCGGCGTTATCGAAGGCCTGACGGAATTCATCCCTGTTTCCTCGACCGGCCACCTTATCCTTGCCGAGACGATATTGCGCAGGCCCGATGCGGCCGCGAGCGTCTTCGATGTCTTTATCCAGGTCGGGGCTGTCATGGCCGTGCTGTGGGTCCGGCGTGCCCGTATCGTCCGGATGCTGGCGGGCCTTCCGTCCGACCGGCAGGAACAGGGGATGGCGCTGAAGATCGTCGTCGCATTCCTGCCGGCGGCGCTGCTGGGCATGGTGCTGCATGGATTCATCAAAGCGGTGCTTTTTTCACCCTGGGTCGTGGGGGCAAGCCTGATAGGGGGCGGAGTTTTCATGTTGTTCGCCGAACGCATCGCGCCTGCGGAAAAAACGCCCAGCATGGAATCGATGCCCCTGAAAACGGCGCTTGGCATAGGCCTGTGCCAGATGCTGGCGCTGATCCCCGGTATTTCGCGCGCCGGCGCGTCGATCGTGGGGGCGCGCATGTTGGGGGTAGAGCGGCGCACCGCCACGGAATTCTCGTTTTTTCTCGCGATCCCGACGATTTTCGGGGCGGCGGCGTATGACCTTTATAAAAACATTGATCTTTTATCCCGGGACGACCTGCCTTTGTTCCTGACCGGGACCGTGACGGCGTTCGTGGCGGCCCTTCTTGTGGTCAATTGGCTGATCGATTTCGTCGGGCGGCATGGCTTCGTGCCGTTCGGCTGGTACCGCATCGTCGCCGGAGGCGCCGTTCTTGCCCTGTTGTTTTCAGGAGTTTTATAGATTATGTCCGGTATTGCGCCAGCTTCTCTTTCAGTTCTTCCGGGTTGAAGGGCTTGGCGATGTAATCGTCCATGCCGGCGGCCAGGCATCGTTCGCGGTCCCCCGTCAGGGCGTGGGCGGTCATGCCGATGATCGGCAGGCGCGGGCTGCCGTTTTTCTTTTCGGCCTCGCGGATCAGCGTCGTCGCTTCCAGCCCGTTCATGCCGTGCATCTGCACGTCCATGAGAGCGACCACATAAGAGTTGTCCCGTATCCGTTCGATCGCTTCCATGCCGTTGGTCGCCACATCCCAGGCATAGCCGAAACTTTCCAGGAAGGTCGTCGCCACCAGGACGTTCGGCGCATAATCCTCGACCAGAAGGACGCGCGGGCTCTTCTGGCCCGCGAGGACAGGCTCGAACAGTTCGGGCAGGGAATAATCCGATTCCTGCACCTCCGCGTTACTGGCGATTTCCAGCGGGACGCAGACGGTGAAGACCGATCCTTTGCCGGGCGTGCTCTCGACCGACAATGTCCCGCCCATCAGTTCGGCCAGCGTCTTGGTGATGGCGAGGCCAAGACCGGTGCCGCCATATTTGCGGCTGATGGACGAATCCGCCTGGACGAATTTCTGGAAGATGGACTCCAGTTTTTCAGGGGCGATGCCGATACCGGTGTCTTTGACGGACAGGTAGACGTTTTCCGTATTTGCGGTGTCCGCCGGATAGCAATTGATACTGATATGTACGCCGCCCTGATGGGTGAATTTCACCGCGTTGCTGCACAGGTTGAGGATAATCTGGCGCAGGCGCGTCGGGTCGCCCATGAACATGCGGCGTTCGACGCATTCGCCGTCGCCGGTGAAGGCCAGGCCTTTTTCACGGACCCGCACACCCATCATGCTGATCACTTCCTGCATGACCTGGGTCAGGCTGAACGGCACATGTTCCAGGTCGACCGTACGGGCCTCGATCTTGGCGATGTCGAGCAGGTCGTTGATGAGGGCGAGAAGGGAATCCGCGCTCATCTGCAGCGTATGGATGAATTCCTTCTGTTTTTGCGTCAGCGGCTGGCTGGTGGCCAGAATATTGGACAGGCCGATCACCGCGTTCATGGGCGTGCGGATCTCATGACTCATATTGGCCAAGAATTCGGTCTTGGCGATGTTGGCGGCCTCGGCGGCGTTGCGGGCCTCGATCAGGGCTTCCTGCGTGCGCCGCTGTTCGGTCATGTCGCGAGCGATCTTGATGAAGCCGCGGATATGTTTCTGGTCGTCGTACATCGCCGCCATGATGCCGCTGACGTAAAAGCGCTCTTCGTTTTTGCGCAGGTGCCAGCGTTCGTCGTTGGCTCGTCCCGCTTTTGCGGCGACGGTCAGTTCATAGGCGGGCACGCCGGCAGCCCTGTCTTCCTCCGTAAAGATCATGGCGATAGGCTGGCCGATGGTCTCGTCGGGGGAATAGCCGAATATGCGTTCCGCCCCGCTGCTCCAGCTCGAAATCAGGCCGTCTTTATCGATCGAGATGATCGCATAATCCGCCGCGCTTTCGACCATCAGGCTTAAATGCGCGTGAGCGTCGTTCACAGACTGGGCGGCGCTGACCTGGTCCTCGATATCCGTATTGGTGCCGATCCAGCGGAGGATCGTGCCGTCGTTCCTGAACGGGACGGCGCGCACGATATGCCAGCGGTAAACGCCGTCATGGCGTCGAATGCGGAATTGGGTCTCATAAGGCTCTCCGGCCTCTAGCGATTTCTGCCAGGCCGCCGCGACATCGGCAAGGTCGTCAGGATGCACGATCTGGGCCCAGTTCACGCCCGCCAGGGCGTCATAGCTGAGGCCGCTGTAGTCATAGACCGTCTCGTTGAACCAGTCGAGCCCGCCGTCCGGCTGCGCGGACCACACCTGGTTCGGCATCGCCTGGGCCAGCAGGCGGAACTGCGCCTCGCTTTCTTTCAGCGCGGCCTCGCCCTGTTTGCGGCCCGTGATATCCTGCACCACGCCCACAAGCTGGGCAGGTTTTCCATCGCTGCCGCTGATAAACGCCGCTTTCCGTCCGATCCAGCGGATCTCGCCGGTATCGGGGCGGCGGATGCGGTATTCGACATCCAGCGTCGCCGACCCTTTGGCACGCGTTTCCATGTTCGTCGCAATGGCGCCATCGTCCGGGACGAGGATCGATTCCACGAATTTCGCGGCGAAATGCGCTTTCTCCTCCAGACCGAATATGCGGCAAAAGGCGGGCGTGACCGTCATCATGTCGTCCGCGATATCGAGCGAGAAAATGCCGATTCCGCCCGCTTCCTGCGCCATCTGGAGCTGCTGGTTGCTCTTGAGCAGCGCCAGTTCGCTATGCTTGCGGTCGTCGATATCGATGATGACACCCGGAAAACGGGCGACTTTGCCGTCTTCGCCTTTTTCCGCGCGGCCGTTTGCCTCCACCCAGCGCCAGCTGCCGTCGGGCTGAGTTAACCTGTATTCCGATCGGAAAGATCCTTTGTCTTCAAGTGCGCCGTTGATAGCCGTCAGGACCCTTTCGATATCGTCGGGATGGATGGCCTGCACCACGGTGGCAAGCGGCAGCCCCTGCGCCGCCTGGTCAGACGGCACCGAAAAAGTGCGCGCAAACCGTTCGTCGCCGACGACCTTGTCATGGGCGACGTCCCACACCCAGGTTGCCAGGACCGCGCCGGAATTCAGGGCCAGATCGATGCGCTCCAAAGCTTCCCGGGCGATCAGGCTGGTTTCCGCGAACGCCTTTTCCTGCGCCAGGCGCTCGCTGATGTCCGTAAAGGTACAGACCGCGCCGACCAGTGTGCCGTCGCGCCAGATCGGCTCGGCACGATAGTCGACGGGGAAGGACGTCCCGTCCCTGCGGAAAAACAGCTCGTCCGTGACCCGGGCGCTTTTCCCGTTTGCGGCGGCGTTATAAATGGGGCAGTCGCTGACAGGATAGGCCGAGCCATCGGGATGCATATGGTGGATCTCGCCATGCAGCTTGCGCCCGATGACCTCCGACGCCGAGCCATAACCCAGCATCCGCAGGAAAGCGGCGTTGCACAGCGTGGTATGCCCTTCCGTATCGATGGAATAAAAGCCTTCCGTGGTCGAATCGAGGACCAGGCGCAGAAAGCGTTCCTGTTCGGAGGGCTTGAGGGCGCTTACAGGCATGATTTTTTATAAAAACGCATGAGGCGCATACTATGCACATCCTCTGGAACTAGAAAGAAAAATTTCATACGGAGGAGCTTTCGGGGGCTTGTTCTGGCGGCTTTGAGCCCATAAAGTCGGGAAGGTTTCGGGAGAACGATCATGAAAACAACGCCGCTTCATTCTCTGCATACCGCCTCGGGCGCCAAAATGGGCGAATTCGCCGGATATGACATGCCCCTTTACTATGGCGAGGGCGTCATGGCCGAACACGAATGGACGCGCCGGTCCGCCGGGATTTTCGACGTATCGCATATGGGACAGCTGTTCCTTGAAGGGCCGGGCGCGATGGCCTTCGTGTCGCGCATCACGCCGTCGGATTTCGCAAACGCGCCGGATGGACGGGCGAAATACACCGTGCTGACGAACGAGCAGGGCGGCATCGTCGACGATCTGATCGTCACCCGCCTGTCCCCCACGAAATTTTTCGTCGTCATCAATGCGGGCTGCAAGGAAAAGGACATCGCCTGGATGCGCAAGCATCTGCCGGAAGACGTGACCCTGACCCGCCTGGACGACCGCGCGCTGATCGCCCTGCAGGGTGCGCAGGCGGAAACGGCGCTGCGCGATGTGCTGGCAATCGGCGCGGCGGGGCAGCCTTATATGTGGTTCGAGCAGGCTGCCATGCCCTGCGGCACGCCGATTTTCGTAAGCCGCCTGGGGTATACGGGCGAAGATGGCTTTGAGTTGAGCGTGCCTGCGGACAAGGCTGCGGCTGTATGGGAAAAGCTGGCCGCGCACCCGGCCGTGAAGCCGGTGGGCCTGGCCGCGCGGGATTCTTTGAGGCTGGAAATGGGATACCCGCTATACGGCCACGATATCGACGATACGACGTCTCCGGTCGAGGCCGGGCTTGCCTGGGTGATCGCAAAGGACAACCGGGGATTTATCGGCGCGGATACCGTTCTCAAACACCTGAAGGACGGTGCCCCGCGCCAGCGTATCGGCATCCGCCTGACCGATAAGGGCGTGGCCCGGGAAGGCGCCGAAATCCGTGACAGCCGAGACGAACTCATCGGTTCGCTGTCGAGCGGAGGGTTTTCTCCCACGCTTAAGCAGTCGGTCGGCATGGGGTATGTGCCGCGCGGGGCGATAAAGGAAGGCGAGGCACTTATGGTCAATGTCCGCGGCAGGAATATCGCTGCAGAGCCTGCTTCCATGCCGTTCCTGCCCGCGCGCACGAAATCGATGAAGAAAGCCGCCGCTTAACGGTCTTGGAGAAGCGCCCCCTTCTTCCGGAAGGGGGCGTCTTTGAAATCAGGCCGCGGCCTTATATTCGACCTGTTCCGCCTGAAGCGTTTTCTGGAATGCGGGGCGGTTTGAGACCGCCTTGATGACGCGCTGAACATTATTGCCTAGCTTCATCGGCTGCGGCACGAAACCCCAGTTGGCGATGACGCTCATCAGGATATCGGCCACTGTACAGTCTTTCCCCGCCAGGAACGGCGTCTCCGCAAGCCGCGCATCGGCTTCGTCCCACAGTTTCTGGATCTGCTCGCAGGTGTTTTTCAGGGCGTCGGTCTTCGCTTTTTCATCGGTTATATTGCGGTTGATCCACAGCGCGCGGCCATAGGCGGAATGCAGCGTCGCGTTGCACCAGCACAGCCATTCCAGCGCCTTGGTCCGTTCCATTCCCGACGACGGCAGAAGAGGAGACTTATGTTTTTCGCAAAGATGGATCAGGATGGCGGCGCCTTCCTTGATGGGCGTGCCGTCTTCCTCGATCAGCAGCGGCACCTGGCCGCGCGGGTTGAGCTTGAGGAATTCGGGCTTCTGTCCTTCGCCGGCCTGCAAACTGAGTTTAATCAGTTCGAAATCGGCTTTGACCTCGTTCAGGACGGCATGGACGGCCATCGAGCATGCGCCGGGTGAATAATAAAGCTTGTACATGATAATCTCCTGTAAACATGTGTCTGCCGGATAGACCTAAATCGCAGCCGTTTCGTTTCAAGTCAGGGCGATAGATGCCGGAACAGGAACATCAGCCCCCCGGATAGGCAGAAGGTCAGCGGAATGGTGAGGACCCAGGCCCAGACGATATTGCCCACCACGCCCCAGCGTACGGCGGACAGGCGCTTGGTCGCCCCGACGCCCATAATGGACGACGTTATGACATGGGTGGTGGAAACAGGGATGCCGAAATGCGAGGCGCCCGCGATGATGATCGCCGCCGTGGTCTCGGCGGCGAACCCCTGCGACGTCTGCAGCTTGATCATCTTCGACCCCAGTGTGCGGATAATGCGCCAGCCGCCGGACAGGGTGCCGAGGCCCATGGCCACGGCGCAGACCAGCTTCACCCAGAGCGGGACATCGAAAGCCGTGCCTGGGTTCGCCAGAACGAGGGCAAGGGCGATGATGCCCATCGATTTCTGCGCGTCGTTCATGCCGTGGGTCAGGGCCATGAAACCGGCGGAGACGATCTGCAGTTTCCCGAACAGCCGGTTGATTTTCAGCAGGCTGCGCCTGTAGATCAGCCAGGTCAGGCCGAGCATGAGCGTAAAGCCGAGCGTAATGCCGAGCATGGGCGACATCACCATGGGGATCAGCACTTTGCTGAGCAGGGCGTCAAAATGGATCGCGTCATGAGCGGCGGCGGATGAAAAATACGTCGCGCCCAGAAGGGAGCCGATGATGGCATGGGACGAACTGGTGGGCAGGCCTTTATACCAGGTCAATAAATTCCACAGAATCGCGCCGATCAGGGTGAACAGGACCGTGGTCAGGGTAATGGAAACAGGATCCACCAGCCCCTTGCCGATGGTCGCCGCCACTTCCGTCCCCATCATCGCCCCTGCGAAGTTGAGCACGCCGCCGTAAATGACCGCTTTAGTGGGCGTCATCGCCTTTGTCGAAACCACGGTCGCGATGGCGTTCGCCGAATCGTGGAAACCGTTGATGTAATCGAAGACGACAGCCAGAAGGACGACAACCGTCAGGAGAATGAACGTCGGGTCCATAGGCGTTACTCTGCGATCCCTGGTTTATCCATGTTTCAGGACGATCTGCAGCGCCACGCCCGCGGCGTCCCGATAGCGGTCGATTACCTTTTCAAGCATGTCGTATATATCCTTGCGCAGGATCAGGTCGCGGGTCGAATGGCCTTCGTTGAACAGGGTGACCAGCAATTCGCCCAGAATGGCGTCGCCTTTCAGCTCCATGTCCTGCAGCGTCGCCACCTTTTCCTGGATCTGTAGATTTTTGCCCTTTGACAGGTCTTGGACCATCGCGTTCATGGCTTCGGCCTCAAGGACGATCAGCGCGGTCTGGCGCGAAAAATCCTCACGATGGCTGGACAGGCCATGCAGTTCCATCCGTTCCCGCACTTTTTCCATGGTCTTGGTGATTTTATACAGCTGGCTGGAAAATTCCTGGATGTCTTCGCGGTCGAAAGGCGTGATGTAAGACCGGCAGAGTTCCAGTGTGACCTCGCTCATGGTCTGCTTCGCGGCGACCTTGCAGCTGTCGATGGCCCGGGATGCCGTCTGGCGTTCCGTTTCGTCGGCGCTTTCCACGAACGTTTTCAGGTGGCGCGCGCAATCATAGGCGCACAACGAAAGCTGCCCGAGGAAACGATGAAATTTATCGTCGTTCGGCAGCAGGCTGAACAGTTTCATAATCGTCTTTTCCCTGTGGGTGCGCTGCACCATAGCACGGCAAGGCCACAGAAGAACAAACGAAAATTTCAGGATATCGGGAACCTGTTCGAAAAGACCGCGTTTGACTGATGTAATAGGGGTGCCTTTATACCTTTCTCCAGAGGAAGGCTGGCTGAGATCATACCCTTATCACCTCTTGTCCGATAATGCGGGCGAGGAAGTTACACGAAAGAGCCCCGTGCTTCGCTTCGAGTGAAGGCGGGGTTCTTTTTGGACTGAAAATAAGACTGTAAAAAGCTTAATCGTCCATGGCGTATTAAATTATGATCCATAGTTTTAACGTAAATAATATGGATATTTTCTCAGTGCATAAAAACCTATGGATTTGGTCGAGACGATAACGGTAACTCCTTAATTTTCATGTAGAATAATTTTCTGAAAGCATGCGTTTCACATTTCCTTTTTCCAGCATTTAAAAAAGAAAAAATTCGTCGATCCTTTCTAAAATACGTGCCAGCAGCCTTAACGGAAAGCGCAGCGGAAAAACATCGGCGGATCACATCTATACGATACGTCCCGACCGTGTCTCTCCACCTCTTTACACAATCCTCCCTATGACAGAAAGGCGGGTTTTATACAGATATGCTTGTAGCTGTGCGCAAGCTGCGCTACAGCTTTCTTTTCGAAGACTGAGAGCAGGATCCTAATCATGGCTGACTTGAAATACACCACCGAACATGAATGGCTTAAGATCGAGGGCGGTGACGTCGCCGTCATAGGCATTACGGAATACGCTCAGGATGCCCTTGGGGACCTCGTCTATGTCGAGCTGCCCGAAATCGGCAAGAAAATCGCCAAAGGACAGCATTTCGCCGTGGTTGAGTCGGTCAAGACCGCCGCCGAGGTCTATTCGCCCGTCGCGGGGGATGTGGTTGCCGTCAACGACGCCCTGACCGGCGATCCCGAACGGATCAAGAAATCCGTCGAGGACGGCTGGATCGCCAAAATCAAAATGGCGGACAAGGCTGCGGTCGACGGGCTTATGGATAAAAAATCCTATGATGAGTATCTCGCCAGCAAGAAATAGACAGAGGTAACGATGCGCTATCTGCCCCAGACCAAAACCAATCGAAAAGACATGCTCGACGCCGTCGGCGTCAAAAATGTCGATGCGCTGTATCGCGATATTCCGAAAAGCGCGTTTATCGAAGGTCTGGCCACCATGCCGCTGCATATGGGCGAACTGGAGGTGGAGCGTAAACTTTCCGCGTACGCCAACATGAACCACCCGGCGTCGGCCGGACCGTTCTTTCTGGGCGCCGGGGCGTATTACCATCATATCCCCGCCACGGTCGACCATATCATCCAGCGTTCGGAATTTCTGACCGCCTATACGCCGTACCAGCCGGAAATCGCGCAAGGAACGCTGAACGCCATTTTCGAATACCAGACCTTTATCGCCCAGCTGACCGGACAGGACATCGCCAACGCATCGCTCTATGACGGCGCGACCTCCTGCGCGGAGGCGGCGCTGATGGCGATGCGGATCACCAAGCGCGGCAAGGTGGTGATCGGCAGCGAACTGCATCCAGATTACCGGGGCACCTTGAAAAGCTATGTCGGCAATCTGCAGAGCACGGCGCTTGAAGACGGCGAACCCGATAGCGAGACAGCCTGCGTCATCCTGCAATCCCCTGATTTCTTCGGCAACCCCCAGGATTATGCCGCATGGCGCGAAAAATGCGACGCCGCTGGCGCGCTTCTGGTCGTGGTCGTGAACGAGATCTTGTCTTTCGGCCTCCTGCCCGCGCCCGTCGAGGCGGACATCGTGTGCGGCGAGGCGCAGTCGGTGGGCCTGCCTATGTCGTTCGGCGGGCCTCATCTTGGCTTCTTCGCATGCCGGGAAAAATACCTGCGCCAGATGCCGGGCCGCCTTTGCGGCATGACGAAGGATGCCAACGGCAAGCGCGGATTCGTCCTGACTTTGAGCACGCGTGAACAGCATATCCGCCGGGAAAAGGCGACTTCCAACATCTGCACCAACCAGGGGCTGTGCGCTTTGGCCTTTACCGTCCATATGGCCCTGCTGGGCGAGGACGGGTTCCGGCGGCTGGCGCGGCTGAACCATGAGAGCGCCTGCCGTCTGGCCGATGCCCTGACAGCCGTAAAAGGCGTCAAAGTGGTCAATACGTCGTTTTTCAACGAATTCGTCGTGGAACTACCGAAACCGGCCAAAACCATAGCCGACTCCTTGGCGAAACAAGGGATTATCGCGGGGTATCCTTTGAAGGGAAACCGACTGCTGGTAGCCGCTACGGAGATGACGACGGCGGAAGACATCGACCGGTTCGTCAAGGCGCTTCAGGTCGCCGTTTAAAGCGATGCGGCGTGGAAAAATTTCCTTAAGATATTGAATTGATGAAAATTTTATAAGGAACCGACTGTCCCTTCCACGGGTTGGTGAGACGATGCTTATCCAATCATCTTTTCACATGGAGAACGATCATGCAAAACGACACAACCCGTATGGCTTCCACAAAACAAGCCGACCGTAAGCCCGCCAACCCGGATTTCAAGAACAAGGACGGCATGGGCCGCGCGGATGAAAAAACATCCGATCCTTCCAAAAAAGGCAGCAGCTGCGGCTGTTGATTTTACACGAGTTTGGACTGCCTTCCTTTCCCTGATCAGCCCCCAAAAGGCAGTCCATGGGAACTGCGAAAGCGGTTCGTCGATACGGCAGGAGCATGCGTTGAGGCAGAGCTCCTGCCGTTGTTTTGTACATATACCGATTTTTCTGGCTTTTTAAGGCGTTTTCGATA
>JBGAPF010000009.1:0-78334 GCA_044221445.1 Alphaproteobacteria bacterium | reverse complement strand
CGTCCTGCACCTTCTGGTTTTCCAGCGGCTTGCCCTGCTTGAACCGCACGTTTTTCAGGATCTGCGGCAGCGGTGCGAATAAATTCAGCGTCTCGCTTGCAGTCTGCTTTTTCTGGCGCAGCACGGTCAGCACCTGCAGGGCCGCCAGCAACCCGTCGCCGGTCGTGCCGTAATCCGACAGGATGATGTGGCCCGACTGCTCGCCGCCGAGATTGTAGCCCTCGGCGCGCATGCGTTCGACGACATGGCGGTCGCCAACCGCGGTGCGGATCATGCCGATCCGGTTTTTCTGCAGGAACTGCTCCAACCCCAGATTGGACATGACGGTGGAGACGATGCCGCCGCCTTTCAGCGTTCCGGCCTCCTGCATCGTGACGGCCAGCAGGGCCATAAGCTGGTCGCCGTCGATCCGCTGGCCCTTCTCGTCCACCATGATCAGACGGTCGGCGTCGCCGTCGAGCGCGATGCCGATATCGGCCTTTTCCTCGACGACTTTTTTCTGCAGGGCTTCCGTCGCGGTCGCGCCGACCCGGTCGTTGATGTTGCGCCCGTTGGGACTGACGCCGATGGAGACGACCTCCGCCTCCAGCTCCCATAGGACCTGAGGCGCGACTCTGTAGGCGCCGCCATGGGCGCAGTCGAGCACGATCTTCATGCCGTCCAGCGTCTGGCGGCGCGGCAGGCTGGCTTTGATGTATTCGATATAGCGGCCCGTGGCGTCATCCAGGCGGCTGGCCTTGCCGATGCGGTCGGACTCCGGCAAGTCGGCTGTGAGGTCGCGGCGGGTCAGGATTTCGATCGCGGCCTCCAGACCGTCATTCAGCTTGTACCCGTCCGGCCCGAACAGCTTGATGCCGTTATCCTGATATGGGTTATGGGAGGCGGAGATCATCACGCCGACATCGGCGCGCAGCGTGCGGGTCAGCATGGCGATGCCGGGCGTCGGAATCGGCCCGACCAGCACGACCTCCATCCCCATCGCCACGAAACCCGACGCCATCGCCTGTTCCAGCATATAACCGGACAGGCGCGTGTCCTTGCCGATTACGGCGCGGCGGGTGTGCAGCCCGCCATTGTTCTGTTCCAAGGCCAGCGCCGTCGCCATGGCGATTTTCAAGGCGATATCCGCCGTCATCGGCCAGATATTGGCCGTGCCGCGAATGCCGTCCGTTCCGAAAAGCTTTTCAGTCATACAGGTTTGATAGCCCAGAAGCCTTGAAAACACTAAAGGAATTTTGCAGTTATCCGCCTGAGACCAGCAATGCTGAGGCCTTATGCCCCCTGAGGCACGCCGCCGACTCCGCCCAGCCCGCCGCCGGTCGGGACGGAGGATTTCGGGCGTGCGTCCGTCGGTTCGTCGTCAAGGTCGTTGCGGATGATCGGCTCGCCGCGCAGCAGCGCCTTGATCTCTTCGCCGTTCAGGGTTTCATATTCCAGCAAAGCCTGGGCAAGGCCGTGAAGGTCGCTGAGATTGTCCCGCAGGATCTGGCCGGCCTTGGCGTAGGCTTCTTCAACGATCTGGCGGATCTCATGGTCGACAAGCCGGGCCGTGTCATCCGACATGTTTTTGGAATGCGAGACGGAATGGCCGAGGAACACTTCTTCCTGATCTTGCCCGTAATGCAGCGGCCCCAGCTTGTCCGACATGCCCCATTCGGTGACCATGCGGCGCGCCATGTCCGTCGCCATCCGTATGTCGCTGGAGGCGCCCGTCGTCACGCGGTCATGGCCGAAGATCAGTTCTTCCGCGATTCTACCGCCCATGGCGACGACAAGGTCGGCCTTCAGCTTGGCGCGGGAAACGGAGACGCGATCGCCTTCGGGCAGGCGCATCACCATCCCGAGCGCCCGGCCGCGCGGAATGATCGTCGCTTTATGGATCGGGTCGGAATCCGGCAGCTTGACGGCAAGGATCGCATGGCCCGCCTCATGATAGGCGGTTAGTTTTTTCTCGTCCTCGGACATGACCATGGAACGGCGTTCCGCGCCCATCATCACCTTGTCCTTGGCGTCTTCCAGTTCCTCCATGCCGACGACGCGCTTGCCACGCCGCGCCGCCAGAAGCGCCGCCTCGTTGATGAGATTGGCCAGGTCCGCGCCCGAAAATCCGGGCGTACCGCGCGCGATCACGCTGGGATTCACGTTTTTCGCCAGCGGCACTTTTTTCATATGGACGGTCAGGATTTTTTCGCGGCCCTTGATATCCGGCAAAGGCACCACGACCTGGCGGTCGAACCGCCCGGGACGCAGCAGCGCCGGGTCGAGAACGTCCGGACGGTTGGTCGCGGCGATCAGGATGACCCCTTCATTGGCCTCGAACCCGTCCATCTCCACCAGCAGCTGGTTCAGCGTCTGTTCGCGCTCGTCGTTGCCGCCGCCAAGGCCCGCGCCGCGATGGCGCCCGACCGCGTCGATCTCGTCGATGAAGATGATGCAGGGCGCGCTTTTCTTCGCCTGCTCGAACATGTCGCGCACGCGGGACGCGCCGACGCCGACGAACATCTCGACGAAGTCGGAGCCGGAAATGGTGAAGAACGGCACATTGGCCTCGCCCGCCACGGCGCGCGCCACCAGGGTCTTCCCCGTGCCCGGCGGTCCGACCAGCAGGGCGCCCTTCGGAATCTTGCCGCCGAGTCTCTGGAACTTCTGCGGATCTTTCAGGAACTCGACCACTTCCTGCAGTTCGGATTTGGCCTCGTCGATCCCCGCGACATCGTCAAACGTGATGCGGCCGTGCTGCTCTGTCAGAAGGCGGGCGCGGCTTTTGCCGAAGCCCATCGCACCGCCGCCGCCCTTGCCCTGCATCTGGCGCATGAAGAAAATCCAGACGCCGATCAGCAGCAGCATAGGGAACCACGACAGTAGAATGCTCATCAGGCTGATCTTCTGGGGATCGTCCTGCTCGGCGGTGATGCGGACGCCCGAATTGCTAAGGCGGTCGACCACGTTTTCGTTTTCCGGAACAAGGGTATTGAACGTCTTGCCTGAACTTGCATAGGTGCCTTGAATTTCCTGGCCCTTGATCGTTATGTCGGACACGTGCCCGGCGGCGGCTTCGGCCATGAAGTCGCTGTAAGCCATCTTCTGCTGCGTGCCCACCTGACGCTGCTGCGCGCTCTGGAAAATATTGAAGAGAAAGGCCAGCACCAGCCCGACGGCGAGCCAGAACACAAGGTTGCGACTGAAATTGTTCACGAAGGAGCGCCTTTCGCCAGATCAAGAGAATAGTCTATCATAAAAGACAATTAAGGTTTTCACACATAAAAACAACCATGAAATGCCTGCCGGGCCTCCTGTGTCACAAAGGCGGGGATAGCCCTTCGCGTTCAATGCTTAAGGTGCCGGCTTTCCTGTTCAGGGTAAAAAGACACCCTCCCAGCGTCCCATGATGATATGTGTCGGATAAAAAGAACCTGTCGATCAGATCTTCAAGCTTTGCAATACGCGGACCGTAATCGTGGTTATCGGTGGACGCCTCGTCGTTTCGTATCGTCTTACAGGCCTTAAGAATAAGCCGAAACCGGATTTCAGAAGGCAGATTATTCAAGACCGAAAATGAAAAATCAATCCGGTTCGTATTGATTTTTAATATGGCCGTTTCCCATGCGGTATCCGCATAAGATTTAAGAGCGTCCGAAGCACGCGCCAGGCGCAACGCCGTTTTAGCCATCCGTTCCGCTGTCAGCCCCTCGGCCGCGAGCACGTCCATCGCGGCACGCAGCCGGGGGCGCGCATAGGCGGCGTTAATATTGCTGGGGTCGTTGACGAACGGGATATTGCGCGCCCGGCACAACGCCGTCAGATCTTCCTTTGCTACATCGAGAAGCGGTCGGCATAGATCGACATCCCCCATCCGCCTGACGGGCTTCATGCCGCCAAGACCGTCAAGCCCAGATCCTTTGGCAAGCCGGAACAGCAGCGTTTCTGCCTGGTCATCCCTGTGATGCGCGACGAACAGATGCGTGACCGCCTTACCCCGGCAGAATGATTCCATCATGCGGTAGCGGTCGCGCCGGGCCTCCTCCATGATTTTATGCCCGCTTTCCGGCGCCGTGCGGGTCAGAACCGTATGGGTGACGCCGGACCATGAGGCGACCCATTCACCGACCTGGCGCGCTTCAGCAGCGGAATCCGGACGCAGTCCGTGGTCCACAGTAAGGGCGTAAAGAGTCCGGAAACTCTCCTGTGGCGGAAGATTCACAAGGAGCCAGAGCAAGGCCATGCTGTCGGGGCCGCCCGATACCGCGACAGCGATGGGAGTTTCGGCTTCAATATCGATATACAGTCTTTTGATTTTTTGGGAAAAAGCATCAATGTCTATCATTGACCGGGTCAGTTGCACCCTATTTTTTTCGCTTCCTGCGTCACGCGCGACGAAACAGGCCCGGCGGACGGAAACTGCTTTTTGAACTGCGCGTATGTCAGGCAGGCTTCCTTGCCTTTGCCCATGCCGTTCAGGGACAGGCCGAGTTTCAGCAGGGCGTCGGCGGCCTTGGGGCTTTGCGGATAGGTCTTATAAGCCTCGGCGAAAACGCGCGATGCCTGCTCGAACTGCCCGCGAGCATAATAGGTCTCGCCCATCCAGTAGGTCGCGTTGGCGGCCAGCTGGTGTTTCGGATAGCGGGTCAGGAAAGCCTGGAACTGGCGTTCGGATTCATCGTATTGCCTGTTTTTCAGGGCTGTATAGGCCGATTCATAGGCCGCTTCGGGCGTATTGTTGATAGGAACCGGTATCGGCGGATTGCCGCCGGCCCCTTGAGTTCCCGCCCCTTGCCCCTGCGTCAGGGTGCCAAGGGAATTTTCCGGCGCGGGCTGGATGTTCGCCGGGTCGTCGGGATTGCCCGGCATGGCCGTGCCGCCCGTAAAATCGCCCGGTGGCGTCATGTCGTTCTGCGCAAGGCCGCCAGGCTGCTGGCCCGGCTGCGGCGGCATCGCGCCCGCGGCGGGAACGCCGGATTGTTCCAGCGCGGTCAGGCGCTGGTCCGCTTTTCCAAAGCTTTCATCAAGCTGGCGCTGCAGGTTTTCGATCAGGTGCTGCTGCTCTTCTAGTCGTCCGGTGAGCCTTGCGATATCGCTTTCCATTTGTGACAGGCGCACCTGCTGCTGCGCCTGGGCGGAGGAGGAAGAATCGATGACGTCGAGGCTGGGTGTAGGCTGAGGCGGCGTTTCGCCTTTATAAACGGCACGGTTCAGCGTCTGGATATCGTTTTCCATCTGTCGCATCCGCGCCCGCACGTCGTCCTGCGCCCCCGCATGGGAAACCGGCCCGAGGGCGACCACGGCGGTAAATGCCAGACGGCGCCGGGCTCGCAAGCCCTGCGCCTTCCTGATGTTTGATGAGTGTGCAGCGGTGCCGCGCATCCTTCAAGCCTTTATGGTTCTTAGTTCACTTCCGTCACGGCGCGGCGGTTTTGTGCCCATGCGGCGGCATCGGAGCCCATCACGGCCGGGCGTTCCTTGCCGTAGCTGATCGTGGTGATCTGGGCAGCCGGTACGCCAAGCGCGGTCAGGTAGTTTTTCGCGGCATTGGCGCGGCGTTCGCCGAGCGCAAGGTTGTACTCGCGTGTGCCGCGTTCATCGCAGTGGCCCGAGATGGTGACGTTGACGTTAGGATAGCGTTTCAGCCATTCGGCCTGCTTGTCCAGCGTGGCCTGACCTTCGGGAGACACATCGTGGCTGTCATAGGCGAAGAAGACGCGGTCGCCGACATTGACGACCAGATCCTGTTGCGAGCCGGGCGTGACCGAACCGTTCATATCGCCGGGAACTTGCGTGCCGTCGAGCGGGCCCGCGGCCATGCCGTCGCCGCGCTGCTCGACCTGGATGTTGCCCGCTTCGCCTTCTTTGGAACCGGAACATGCTGTTGCCGTCAGCATCACCGCCGAGAGCAGAACGAGAGTACGAAAAACCATGATTTATTCTCCTTGTAAAATCTTCAATTGAACCGGTTGCCAAAAGGACCGGCGTACCCGAATCCCAAGGCCTATCAGTATTATTATTTCAACGGCATTGCAAGCGGGCTTTCAATGCCTTTCCACAAACGGAGATTTCCCGCAGCAGGCCCCTTAAGGTATGTCTTTCCCGCCGTTTGGCAACGGGGCGATCGCCGCCCGCACATGACGAAGGAGAAGCAGCGCGTCCTGCCGCGCCCTTTCGGACGGGACTTTTTCCATATATTCTTCCAGCACCCGCTCTGCCTTATGCGGCTCGCCGGTCCGGCTGTACAGAACGCCGGCGTCTAGCAGCAGCCGGATCTCCATCGGGTCGACGAGGCGCATAGCCTCGACGGTTTTCAGGGCGCCCGCATAGTCCTCCATCTGGATCTGGCGGAATTTCAGGGCGTTCTGAAGGAGGATGAGGATCTGCCGGTTGGACATGGCTTCATAATAAGACGCCGACAGTTCAGCCTGCGGCCCCGCATGTTTTTTCAGAAGCGCGCGCAGGTCCGCGGCCTGCAGCGGGCGGCACCCTTCCGTCTGGTCGAAGATCAGCCTGTCGCCACTAAGATCGAGCCGCAGGACGAAAGGGCCGGGCAGGCTCAGCGCCCCGATCTCCCATCCCAGCCGCCGCGCCGCGTCGATAAAAAGGATGCCGAGCGTCACCGCCGTCCCGCGCCGGGTATCAATCGCGCGTATAAGGTCGGCCAGGTCGGTCGTTTCCACGGGCGGCGGCACGGCCTGCATTTCCTGCCCGTCTATAATGATGTGTTTCATCGCCGCCAGCCGCGTCGCCGCGTCGTCTTTGGCGCCTGCCTGCAGCAACAGCCCATGCCTGGCGGCGATATCCTCCGCCGTCTTGCGGCAATGGTGGACATATCGTTCTACGGCAATGCCGGGATGGTGAAGCTGCGCCATGACCAGCGCCGTCAGCGCCAGGTCGATATCCCGGTCCGGCCCGCGTCCTGTCGTCGCAAGAAACCTTAAAGCTTCGTCCGGACCGGACAGGGTCATGGCGGCAGCATGACCGGCGCGTCGACGGCGGGCGGCGACAGAGAGGCCGGTGAGCCATAGGCAGGACCTGAATTCGATGCGCCGCTGTCGGTCGGCGTTGTCGGCTCGTAACCCTGGACGGGCTGCGCGGGCGCCGCCATCGGATACGCCTGCGTTTCATCCGCAACCGGATCCATTGGGGCCGATGACAGGGGGGCCGATGACGAGGGCGTGGAGGAAAGAGCGGCCGCAGGCGCTTCGTCGGGCAGCCTGACATAACTCACCACCTGCCGCACATTGGGGATGGTGCGGGAAATTTCGATGACGCGGTCCAGTTCCGCCTGGCTGCGCGCCACGCCCATCAGATAGACCGTCCCCTGCACCACCTCGATCGAGTAGTTGATGGAATGGACGTCGCGGTCGAAGGTCAGGGCCGTCCGCAACCGCGTCGCGATCCAGCTGTCGCGCACGAAGCCGGGAAAACCGTCGCTGTCCGCCAGCCGGATCTCGTTGATCACCTGCTTCACGCCTTCGACCTGCCAGGCCAGCCGCACGGCCTCGACTCTCGCATCCGGCTTCTGGACGATGCCGGTGATCAGGACCCGCCCTTCGTCGACCGTCAGGTTCAGCTTGGAAAACGTGCTGACGTCATAGCGGAACCACAGATCGCTGATCCGCGCCTTGATCCGCAGGTCGGTGGCGGCGCCCGACAGCCCGCCTTCCTGCTGCGACGCCACGCCGACGGCGGCCCCCGCCCCCGCCGCCATGCCGATCGCGGAACAGCCGGGCAGCGCGATGAGTAAAGACAGAAAAACCAGAGGAAGGACATGTTTCATGGCGGTCGCTTTCATGCGGAATGTCCCGCCATTATGCAGGCGGCCGGAAGGCGTTGTCCAGATGCGTCACGCGGAACGGCGGAATGACCGACATGACGTCGAAGCGGATATCATGAAGCGCATAGACAGGATGACGCGCCAGGTAGATCTGCGCGGCCCGCGCGATCCGACTCTGGGCGCGCGGAGTCACGGAAAGCAGCGCTTCGTCATGGCTTGATCTTTGTTTCACCTCAATGAATGCCAGAGTTCGCCCGCGAACGGCAATGATGTCGATCTCGCCGACGGCGGTTTTATAGCGCCGTTCCAGGATGCGGAATCCTTTCAGCCGCAGACGCCACGAAGCCAGCGTTTCCGCCCACAACCCTCGCCGGTAGCGTCTGACGCGCTCCGCCTTCATGGCCGCGCCGCCGCAAGGACCAGGGCGCGGGCGTAGACTTCCTTTTTCGCGCGCCCCGAAAGTTCCGCCACATGCGCTACCGCGTCGCGCAGACTCATCGACGCCATCGCGTCCTCCAGCAGGCCGTCTATATCGACAGACGCGCTGATATCCGCCGGGGCGCCGATCACCACGACGATCTCCCCCTTGGGCGGCTTGTCTTTATAATGGGCTATGAGTTCGCTCAGAAGCCCGCGCCGGGATTCCTCGTACATCTTCGTGAGTTCGCGCGTCACGGCGGCCTGGCGGTCGCCGAGGACGTCAAGCATCCCCGTCAGCGACGCTTCGAGCCGCGGCCCTGTCTCGAAAGCGATCAGCGTCCCGGGAACATGCGCCCATTCCCGCAGCTTCTTTTTGCGGGCTTCGGCTTTCGGCGGCAGAAACCCGATAAAGCTGAACGCGTCCGACGGCAGGCCGGAAAGCTGCAGCGCCGTCAGCGGCGCGTTCGCGCCCGGCAGCGCGGTGACGCCGATTCCCCGCTCCAGCGCCTCGCGCACCAGCTTGTATCCTGGATCGGAGACCAGCGGCGTTCCCGCGTCGCTGACCAGCGCGATCTTCTGCCCCTGCGCCAGCTGACCGAGCACCGCATCGCGCTGGCGGTCTTCGGTATGGTCGTTGCAGACATGCATGGGTTTTTTGATGCCGTAGGCCTGCAGCAATTTGATCGTTACCCGCGTGTCCTCGCACAAAATCGCGTCGACGGCGTTCAGCGTGTCGAGGGCGCGCAGGGTGATGTCGCGCAGATTGCCGATCGGCGTGGCGACCAGGTATAGCCCAGGCTGCAGATTGACGGTGCCGCTGTTGTTCTTCATACTTCCGCCTTCGGATCACTCTGACGGATTTATCACATGAAACGTATTCTGGGGCTTTTTATTTTGCTGGGCGCGCTGGCGGGACTGACCGGATGCGGCGGCGGTTACGGCTCCGGGCCGTGGAGCCAGCCCACGAGCCAAGCCCCGGCGGGCGCCGCGCCCGGCGGGATCCTCCCCGGCGCGCAGGCGCAGGCGGCCACGGTGCCCGCGCCCGGCGCGGCCATGCCGTCCGTAAAAGTCGCCCTGCTCCTGCCGCTGAGCGGCCAGACTGCCGCGCTCGGCCAGTCGATGCTGCAGGCCGCCCAGCTGGCGGTGTTCGACATGGGCGACCGCAGCTTTGAGCTGATGCCGCGCGATACCGGTGCGACTCCTGAAGGCGCGCGCGCCGCCGCCGAATCGGCGATCGGCGCGGGCGCGCAGCTTCTGATCGGCCCGCTGTTTTCCGCCGAAGTCCGCGCCGTGAAACCGGTGGCCGCCACACGGAATGTCAGCATGGTCGCGTTCTCCACCGACTGGACCCAGGCTGGCGGCAACACTTTCGTCATGGGATTCCTGCCGTTTTCCCAAGTCCAGCGCATCGTCGAATACGCCGCGGCCAAAGGCTATCGCCGCATTGGCGTCATTGCCCCGGACACGGATTACGGCAACGCCGTCGTCAATTATTATTCTGCCGTCATCTCCCGGACGGGACTTCAGCCCGGACCCGTCCTCCGCATCTCTTCCGGACAGGCCGATCTCCAGGCGCGGATTGCCGCCTTCGCGCAGGGCCAGCCCGGACCCGACGCCGTCCTGATGGCCGTCGGCGGCGACCAGGCCGCGTCGATTGCTGCATTGCTCACCGCCAATGGCATGGGGCCGGACAAAGTGAAGCGTCTCGGCACCGGACTGTGGGACGATTCGCCGCTGGCGCGCGATCCGAACATGCAGGGCGCGTGGTACGCGGCACCCCAGCCAGACCTGCGCCGCCCGTTCGAACAGAAATACGCGGCGTCCTATGGCCAGCCCGCGCCGCGCCTGTCGACCCTTGCCTATGACGCCACCGCCCTCGCCGCCGTGCTGGCGCGGACGGGGTATATGGCGGCGGGCCGCCCGGCCTTCGACCGTGCCTCGATTTCCAACCCGAACGGGTTCAGCGGCATCGATGGCATCCTGCGGTTCCAGTCGGACGGCCTCGCCGACCGCGGCATGGCGGTGATGGAAATGAACGGCGGCGCGGTCTCGGTCATTGCCCCCGCCCCGCGGACGTTCCAGAAAAGCGTGAATTAAAGCGTTAAGCCAAGACAAAGGGCTGCGGCAGCTACCCTGCCAGACTTTTCCGCACCTTGTCGTCCAGGTCCATGCGCCCGCGCATGGCGTTGAAGATGGCTTCCGGCACGTTGACCTTGCAGGCCTGTTCCAGGCCCTTGAAGCCCGGAAAGGTGTTCGCCTCGCAGATCGTATAGCCGTCGTCGGTGAACAACAGGTCGATCCCCGCCACCTGGATATCCAGCACCTGGGCGGTTTTTATCGCCAGGCGGATCGCCTCGCGGTCGGGGATGAATTCATGCACGGTGCCGCCCATGCTGAAATTCGCCTTGAACCCGCCGTCCCGCGCGCGCCGCTCCATGCAGGCGATGACCTGGCCGTCCACGACGAACAGGCGCAGGTCGCGCCCTTTGCTCACGGCGACGAATTTCTGGAAGATCAGCTGGATATTGGGGTTGGTCTCGCCGATCAGCTCCATCAGGTCGTGAAAAGCATTGGCGTTCTCGATCAGGAACACGCCTGACCCGTTCGACCCCAGCAACGTCTTCACCACGACGGGAAACCCGATCATCTTTTCGACCAGCGCGACGTCGACCGGGAATTTGGCCAGCATGGTCGCGGGCGTGGGCAGCGCGTTTTCCACCAGCACCTGATGGGTATGCAGCTTGTCCGCCACCGTTTCGATGGTCGAAGCCTTATTAAATACGTTGACGCCGAGCCGCTCCATCTGCCGTGCGATGGCGAGGGAGAAATAGCTGCGGTCGCTGTGGTCCAGATAGGGGAAGAAGAAATCGGGCAGCTTTTTCGGCGTCCCGTCGATCAGCACCGAATCCCGTATATCCTCCTGCACCAGCAGGTCGAACTGGACGGGCTTGAGGACTTTCAGGTCCACGTCCATCTTCAGCGCCTCGGCCTGGAACCGCCGCACCTCATAGGCCAGGTCGGCATTGGATTCGATATCCTGGCCGTAGAGAATCCAGACTTCCATGAAGGAACACCTCTTAAAGCCAACGCAGCCGCGCACCAATGCCCGGAAGACCGCTTAAGTTCAAAATCGCAAGGCCGGGACTGTAGCGCAATGAGGAAGGTTAGGCAATCGCAGCCAACGTTACGGAGTCGCCCCTTAAGAACAGATGCATTCGCTCAGTTCGGAGAAACAGATTTCATTAAATATATCGCCAAGCTTTATGAGAAAATTCTTGATCTATAAAATTAATGTGATACACAGTTGCAAATGAGAACGATTATCATTTGGAGCTAAAATGCTAAGTAAACCAAGACTTGACCTTGAACGCGCCGCAAGACCAGAAGACTCGACCCAGCGATCAAGAAGCTACGCCGCCATTATTAATGGCACTCCCATTCAAACCGATATTACATTTCCTGAATTATTGGAAAAATGTGGGTTCGATGAGAATGACCGCCAGGAAGATGGAAGCTACGTATTTCAAAAAGGTACGGTCGATGCGCGTTTGACCAGGGATGAAGACGTTTTCAATTTGTGTGTCGTAACGACACGGCCCGATAAGCCTGTCCGCTTTTCCATGCAGCTTGTTCCTGCTGAAAATGGCCTCTTACGCCTAAAGACAGCCTTTGCCAACCACGCCAATCCCGAACTGGACCATCAACGTGTTAACAATCCAGAGATGCTCGACTTTGCGCTGAGCAAGGTCCATGAGGAAATAAAACTGGTAAAAGATCCGGTATGGTGGGTTAGCATACTTAGAGATTATGACACTGCTTTTGCCCAGGCTTACATAAATAAACATCTTGGTGGAATTGATCCAACTTCATCATCTTTTGAACAGCCAAAACTATGAAAACTTTATTTTTGGCTGGTTTTGGCGATCTTGCGCAGCAAACACTTCGCCAGCTTACCCTGTCCCTTGAAGCGCCAGTTCGCTTCGTGATAGGTTGCAGGCAAATCGATAAGACAGTTCCGTTCATCAATACCACACGATTTGCCGCTCTCCAGATCGGGCATGCGCATCAATATGATTCTGTATACTTCGATGTAGATAATGCCGATCAATGTTCGGAGACGTTAGCAAAAATAAAACCTGATTTGATTTACTCCACCATGTCGCGTCAGGCATGGTGGGTCATCTTTGATCGTCTGCCCGCTGAATTGTCCGAAAATTTAAAGCAGGCTCAGCTTGGCCCTTGGTTACCGATGCATCTGGCGCCAGTTTATGGATTGATGAAAGCAGTAAGGTCATCCGGCCTTTTATGCCCCGTCATCAATGCCGCTTTCCCTGATGCAGTAAACCCCGCGCTTGCAGGCGTAGGTTTAGCTCCTGCCTGTGGCATAGGTAACGTTGCCAATAATATTCCTGGATTACGAATGACGGTATCGGAAAAACTGAATGTGCCGGTCCAGGATGTGATTATTTCGTTCGTCGCCGCACACTATGTAAGCCATAAGATCTCCCGCCAAGGTAATGCCGGCTCGGCTCCCTATGCACTCCACGCATTTGTTAAGGGTGAGGATGTAACAAGCCATTTTGCAACAGATGAGCTGTTTGAGTATTTGCCTCATGCTTATAAAAGAGTGGGTGGCAAACCAGGCCAGCCGATGACCTCCGCTTCCGCAGTGTCAATTCTAAAGGCTTTCCTTGATGATATTGAAATGGCTAATCTTCATGCGCCTGGCCCCGTTGGACTAGCAGGCGGCTATCCCATTTCGATCCGCAATAACAAGGTAACACTGCGTCTGCCACAGGATGTTTCACATGATAAGGCGTGCGCCATAAATGAAAATGGAATGAATTTGGATGGTATCGAGAAAATTGCGGATGGAAAAATATGGTTCAGGGATTCCGAAATGGAAATTATGCGTAAAAATCTGGGCTATACCTGCCAAAGCATGCACGTAGACGATGCTCCTCTTCTTGCGGAAGAATTAACTGAGCGCTTTGCATTTTTGAATGGTGACAGGCAGATTGTCTTTCATCAATCATCTGCGATCAGATAGGTATAAATTGCGTTAGAATTTCTCTCCGCGGGCTCACCTGTTGCCGGATTAAAGGCGCATTTGATAGAGCCAGATCTTTAAACGCGGACCGAAGCCGGGCAAAAGCTTCTGAAATCAGAGTGCGCCCCTCTTTGTAACCTTCCGTGAAATCAGGAATTTCTGTGTCTTGATAAAAGCCATCTGTAACTTGGCGAAAAGCAGCGCGCAATTCCGCCTGCTTGGTATATTTATAAGTGCGATCAGCGCCCATACAGGCATATGCAAGCCTAACAGTGCAGTCATCGAAGCCAAAGCCAATCCCTGGCGATGGCGCTACTTTTGCAGACTGCAGCATAAATCTGACAATGTCCGCACTATCATGAATAACTTCGCCTGCAGGAGTTTTGCAAAAATTGAAACCGTTTATATGAAGCAGCAAACTATGACTGGCTATCGGGTCGTGCCCAATTTTAAAAAATTTATAATCGTTCCCTCCCATATTTAAGGTCCTGCAAATACTTACATTAAAATCATCAACCTCTCGCCGGATTAATTTTACGCGCTCCATGCATTCTTTCCGGTTTGCTTCCAGATATAATTGCTTGTCTTCAAAGGCGGCATTGACCATCATTTTTGTGACTTGCGGCACCGTCAATCCCGTTGCAACTGAATAGGACCTCATGCGGTCTATTATTTCCTTAGGGCCACAAGCCCAGCCATATCGGATATTTGCCAGCGCCATTGTTTTTGCCACGCCGTTTAACGTCACTGTTCGATCGCGCGCGTCTGGTAAAGATGCAATCTGATTGGATCGAATACCATTAAATTCAGTGCCGGAAAAAACCGCATCACACACAATAAGCAGGTCATATTGCTTAGCTAATGCTGCCAAATCCTCATTTTCATTTTTTGTATAAACGGCCCCGGTCATCGTTGGGTTAAAGAGCATTAGCGCCTTAACGCGCCGCTCCTGTACCAGACCCTGATTTTTTTCGATCCAGTCTTTAAGGTCGGAGGCTCTTAGCTTATAACTATTTTCAGGTCGAGTTTCGACAGCGACAAGTTGTGTCCTGAAAAAATCACATACGCCTGTAATGGAATGGTAAAAAGTTTGTGCCGTTAGGAAAATATCTCCAGGATTGCTTACAGCATTTAAAAATCCGCAAAAAAGGCGCATCCCGCCCGAGTCTTCGCAGATATTGGACGCCATTTCTTCATCAATACCCATCTCTATAAAATCCTTACGAATTTTTTCAATAAGAGGTGCGTAAGTCTTTAAAAAGAAATAATTATCCAATGTGCTTTCTTCAGTATCCATCAGTCCACGTATGCCTGCGGCAATAGATGCCGGAGATGGCCGTTGCATTCCCTCGCCATGGGCAAAAGAAATCACGTCATCATCAAACATGGTTGGACTGACTTTGCGCCCTTGATCGTCTAATCCGTTAAGCACATTACGCGCGCGTTGGAGCTTTTCTTTAGATGGGTTGCTATGACGGGACGATAGAAGATGGCTTACCATTTACCTAACCATTGAGAATGAATTGCATTTGCAGAATATGTACGGTTTTTTGTCAGAATTAACAATCTTTTTGTTTATAAAAATTTCCGTGGGAAAACCTATTTCAAGGATTGATCGTTTCAGAAAAGCATAGATAAATAGAAACACTCCACACACGAATAACGCAACGTTTCGTCTGGAACGTCCACGCACATGAAAGAGGTGTCTTATGGTTGCCGATCCTGCGTTTAACGATCACTTCGAAGCCGCTGAAAACGATAACGATAACCGCTTGCGTCCTGGCCGGCCGCGATCCATGTCGGCGCGGAAATCGATCCTCAACACCACGCGCCGCCTTCTGACGCAGATGTCGATGAGCGAGCTGTCGATTGAGGCCGTAGCGAAAAAGGCGGGCGTCGGCAAGACCACGATCTATCGCTGGTGGCCCAGCAAGGCGGCCATCGCGATGGAGGCGTTCCTGGAACAGGGCATCCAGCATATCGTGCCGACCACCGCCACCGCGGCCGAAGCGATCCAGCGCCAGCTGGAAAGTCTGGTGCGCCAGCTGCGCGGCCAGAACGGGCGGATCGTCGCTGGCATCATCGCCGAGGGCCAGGCCAGCCAGGACGCGCTGGACCTCTTGTACGAAAAATATCTGAAGGACCGCGTCGGCGCGCTGTATAGCCATATCGAGGAAGGCAAGGCGAACGGCGAGTTCAACCCCAACCTCTCAACCGACATCGCCGTCGACATGATGATGGGCCCCCTGTTCCTGCGCATCCTGAGCGGCGAACACGGCATCGACAACCATTTCGCCGAAAACTATCCGGCCCAGGCCGTCATGGCGTTGCAGAAATAAGCGTTTTTCCACCGCAAAGACGCAAAAAAGGGCGCAGAGATTTAAATTTCTCTGCGCCCTTTGCGTCTCTGCGGTGAGTTTTTAAGCCGCCTGCGCCAATGCCGCGCCGACCGCGCTTTCAGCGTCCAGAACGGTCGCCACGGCATGGATCACGGCGGCGATCCGCACCGCCGTCTGGATCTGATCCTTGCCCAGCCCGCCTTTCAGCAGATGCTGCTCATGCGAATCGATACACATGCCGCAGCCGTTCACGGCGGAGACGGCCAGGGACCACAGCTCGAAATCCACCTTGTCCACGCCCGGATTGCCGATCACGTTCATGCGCAGCTTCGCCGGCAGCGTGCGGTATTCGGCGTTCGAGGCCAGGTGCGTGAAGCGGTAATAGATATTGTTCATCGCCATGATCGCGGCGGCCGCCTTTGCAGCGGTCAGCGCCTCCGGCGACAGCCTTTGCCGGGCCTCGGCCTCGATGGCCTGGACGACGTCGGCGTTGCGGGCCGCGACGGCGCACGCCATGAAGGCGCCCCAGAGTTGCTGCGGGGTCAGGCTTTCGTCGGACGCCAGGGTCGACAGGTTCAGTTTCAGGTCCTTCGCGTACTCGGGCAACGCGTTTTTCAGGGTTTCGATGGTCATGATTCTTTCTCCGGTTACGGGTTTCGGAGTCGCGGAGTTACGAAACGCCGTAACCCCGCAACCTCGTAACGCAAATTAAGCCGCGATCTTCATCGCCTCTTTCGACGTGTCGATCGTGTCGCCGCCGACGGCGCGGTTGCACGGGCACAGCTCGTCCGTCTGCAGCGCGTCAAGGATACGCAGCGTTTCCTTTGGATTGCGTCCGACGCTCAGGCCGTTCACCGACACGTGCTGGATCATATTGTCCTGGTCGACGATATAGGTCGCGCGCAGGGCGACGCCTGAGGTGTAATCGCGCACGCCCAGCCCGTCCACCAGGCTGCCGTTCGTGTCGGCGAACATCCATAGGGCGAGGTTGTTCAGGTCCTTATGCTCCCGGCGCCAGGCCAGCTTGCAGAACTCGTTGTCGGTCGATCCGCCAAGAACCACGCAGTCGCGGTCCGCGAATTCCGTGTTCAGCTTCGCGAACTCGGCGATTTCGGTCGGACAGACGAAGGTGAAATCCTTCGGGTAAAAGAAGAAAACCTTCCATTTACCTTCGAAGCTGTCCTGGGTGATCGTCTCGAATGCGGACTCGCCGTTTTCCTCGTGCTTCATGAATTTCGGCTTCACGCCGGTGATTTCGAAATCGGGTACTTTATCGCCTATGCCGAGCATGGGAATCTCCTTGAATGGTTTGGTTGCGCCGCACACTAAAGCACAGGAATACCCCCTCGATCCAACGGGAAATTTCTTTGCGTTATATCGGAAAAATCGATAGATAATCTGATTTGAAATCGCTTTCATTGTCATCCCTCGTTGCGCTTCGGGATGACAGACATAAAAAAACGGAAACAACATGCATCCGCTTCCCAGCCTGAAACAGCTCCAGTACCTGCTGGCCCTGGCCGATCACGGCTCGTTCAGCGCGGCGGCATCGGCCTGTAATGTCACCCAGTCGACGTTGAGCGCGGGAATCGCCACGCTCGAAGAGCTGCTGGGCCAGAAGCTCGCCGACCGCAGCCAGCGGCAGGTCGTCCTCACCGCCACGGGCATGGAAACCGTGGCGCAGGCGCGGCCCCTGCTGCAGGCCGCCTCCGATCTCGTCGCCCGCGCGCGGCGGCAGGACGCGCCGCTGTCCGGGCCGTTGCGCCTCGGCATCATCCCCACCATCGCGCCGTATCTCCTTCCCGTCATCCTTCCGGACATCAAGGAGCGCTTTCCCGGCCTGGATCTGCAATTGCGGGAGGAAACGAGCAGCCGCCTGGCCGCCGCGCTGAAGGCGGGGCAGATCGATCTCGCTTTGCTCGCCTTCCCTTACGATACGCCCGGCATGACGCAGACGCGGCTGACCGATGAGGCGTTCCTGCTGGCCTGTCCGAAAGGATACTGGCGCGGTCCCCGCCCGCCCGGCACGAGCGATCTGGAAGGCCACGAGATTTTGCTGCTGGAAGAAGGCCATTGCCTGCGCGACCACGCCCTCGACGCCTGCCGGTTGCCAGCCCCCGGCGCGCGCGGAACGTTCAGCGCCACCAGCCTCGCGACACTGATCCAGATGATCGGCCATGGCTATGGCGTCACCCTGCTCCCCGCCATGGCGGCGGATGCCGTGCCGGACACGGTCGAGCTGATCCCCTTCGCCGCCCCTGCCCCGTCACGCGCCGTCGGCCTCGCCTGGCGCAAGGGCCATCCGAAGGAAGACGATTTCCGGCTGCTGGCCGATACGATCACGTCTCTGATGGAAAAATAGGCTTGACTTTTTGCAGAATTTATTCCTAATATAAAACGGTAAAAGTCGAAAATCCCTTCAAATGATCCCGCTTCTTATTTGCGGGCGCATGAAAACAAACTGAAAGAAATATCTATTGATTTCAACGATATAACAAAAGAAAAAAATTTTCGGCAAAACAAACTGAAGGCGGACGCGACCGGCACCCGCCGCATCAAGACGAATGCCGGCCGCCAAGGAATGCTTGCGTTAGGCCGCCTTGCTCTTTTTCATCCGCTCGAACATATCTTTCGCGCCGCGCTCCAGCTCCTGCTGCGACGGTCGGCTGATCTGGGTGGCGATAGACCAAGTGACGCCGAACCCGTCCTGGACGGCGCCGAACCGGTCGCCCCAGAACATGTCCTGCATCGGGGTGTGTTCGCTCATGCCCGCTTTTTTCGCCTTTTCGAACGCGGCGTCGGCGTCCTTGAAGTAAAGATACAGGCTGGCCTCGCGCGCGGGGCAGCCGGGCATTTCGTCGGCCAGCATCAGCATGGAGTCGCCGATCTTCAGGCACGCATGCGCCACCTTGCCGCTGCCGTCGGGCGTGTCCAGCCGGTGCATGATCTCCGCGCCGAACGCCTTCTGATACATCTCGATGGCCCGGGATGCGCCTTTAAGGGCGAGGCAGGGTGTAAGGGTATGAAATCCTTCGGGTATGCCGGACATGATTGGCTCCTTTCTTGCGTTACAAAATAAAACTTCCGATAAAGCTAGGCGATCCGGACATCGATTCAAGGAATCTTTTTGGTTTCGTCTCATCTGAAATAATGCTTGATCAGCCGGTTCAGCCTGCCTGAAGCCATAATATATTTTTAAATTCCCGGCCCGTTAAATCATAACGGCCGGGAATTCGAAAATTCGCAAGTTTCGGCATTCCGTTTCAAGAGCCGCAGGGCTTCACAGACTGATCCAGCGGCTTGCCCGTCTCCAGCAAACTCTTGAGGCTGGCGATGATTTTCGGCCATCCGCCGGAGACTCCCTTGATAAGTTTCGAGTCGTCCTTATCGATCTCATGCAGGATCGACAGCTTGACCGCGTCGCCTATTTCCTCCAGTTCGAACGTCGCGCGTGAAAAGCCTTCGGCCGTCAGTTCGGGATTCATTTCATGGCGCCAGGAAAGGACGAGGCGGCGCGGCGGGTCGATTTCGACCACAGAACCGGAATCGGCGACCCTGCCGTCGGCAAAGACCATTTTCCATGGTGCGTCCAAGGCCCAGGCGGACTCCAGAGTCACGCCGAACCAGTATTGCTTCGTGAATTCGGGTTTCAGCAGCGCGTCCCACAGTTTCTGCGGGGTCGTGCGGATATAGGTTACATAGGCAAAGCTGTCGCTCATTCTTGTGGTCCTTCCAGTTGTTGTTTCAGATCGGCGAGCGCACGCATGCGTGTCCGCTCGAACTTTTCAATCCATCGCTCGCCGATCTCATGGATCGGCACGGGATTGAGGTAATGCAGCTTTTCACGGCCGCTTTTGCGCGTCACGACGAGGTTCGCCCCTTCCAGGATCGCCAGGTGCTTGGTGACCGCCTGCCGCGACATATCGAGCCCCTGGCAAAGGGCCGCCAGCGTCTGCCCGTTTTCCGCCCGGAGGCGGTCAAGCAACTGTCGTCGGCTGGCATCGGCCAGCGCCTTGAACACCTCGTTCATGCTCACTTCTTAAATATGCAACCATTTGGTTGCCTTTTGCAAGCATTATTTTTCGGCTCATTTGAAAATTCCGCATGATCTCTGTATAACTCCCGCATGACCTGGACCGTTGCCGCGCTCTACCGCTTTCTGGAACTGGACGACCTGCCCGCGTTGCAGGCGCGGGTCAGGGATGTCTGCGCGTATCACGGGATCGTCGGCACGATCCTGCTCGCGCCGGAAGGCATCAACGGGACGATCGCAGGGAAGAACGGGACGCTGGCCGACGCCATCGATTTCCTGGACGCGCAGTTCGGCATCCGCTCCGGCGAACTTAAATTTTCAACGTCGGAGGATAAACCCTTCCTGCGCCTCAAGATCCGGCTAAAAAAAGAAATCATCACGATGCGCGCGCCCGAGGCGAACCCGGCGAAACGCGCCGGAACGTATGTGGCGCCGAAAGACTGGAACGCGCTGGTTGCCGACCCGGACGTGCTGGTTATCGATACGCGCAACACCTATGAAACCGCCGTCGGCACGTTCGAGGGCGCGGTCGACCCCGGCATAGCGACCTTCACCGAGTTCAAGGATTATGTGAGCCGCGAACTCGATCCCGCAAGGCACAGAAAAATAGCGATGTTCTGCACCGGCGGCATCCGGTGCGAAAAGGCGTCCGCCTACATGCTGGAGCATGGCTTCGGCGAGGTCTACCATCTCAAAGGCGGCATTCTGAAATATCTGGAGGAAACACCGCCGGACCGGAGCCTGTGGCGGGGCGACTGCTATGTCTTCGACCGCCGCGTCGCCATCGGCCACGGGCTGAAGGAAGGTGACTGGGAATACTGCTTCGGCTGCGGCCACCCGCTCACCGCGCAGGATCGCGCGTCGGAAACCTTCGAGGAAGGCGTGTCATGCGCGCGCTGCATCGACGCCCTGACGCCCGCCCGGGCGGTCTCTTTAAGGATGCGCCACCGCCATCTGACGGAACGGACGCAACGCGCCTGATCTTTTCCCCATCACCCGCGCGCGAGGGAGATGGTCAGGGAGAGGGGGAGGCTCGGATACCCCAATATAAAATCCCCATCGCGCTTAAGGCGCAGTGCCTTCTCCCCTGCCCTCTTCCCCACTGCGCGGGTGAGAGACGGGTTGGTCTTTAGCATATGGCCCAAAGCGATGCATGCCTTTCCGCCAGCCGGGACGGCCGGGGCCTGACAGCCAGTCGGCCATAAGCCTGCGGTCCTCCGGACTCAGCTTGGCGGCCAGGCCGCCCGCCGTTTTCGCGCGCTGTTCCATGATTTTGACCTGATGTTCCCGCAGGGCTGCGGACGCCGCCGCATAGGCATCGGCGTCGAAGGTATCGGCCTGCAGGATGGCGTTCAGCTTTTCCCTTAACTGTTTGGCGTCCCGGAACGTCTGCTCCATCGTCGCGCGCGACGCGTCGAAAGAGTCTTTCAGCAATGTTTTACCCTGGGGGCTCAGCTTTGCCATTGCGGGCGCCGCGCTCCATGGGTCCGGGCTGCGGCATTTGACGGCGTAGCCCGCCATGATTCCGGCCAGCAGAAGGTTGAGCAGCACCGATGCGGTGAAAACGATCTTCATGTTTTTGTTCATAGCCATCCCTCCCCGCTGGTAAACAGGCTCGACCAGTCGCCGACAGCGCTGTCGTCCGTGATTCCGCCCATGTCGAACCCGATCATGACGCCGAACAGCAGGATCGCAGCGAAGGCCAGCGCCGGCTTCGGTATGTAAAAGGCCTGCATCAGTTCGGCCCAGAAGCCAGGACGGCGGTTCAGCCGGATGACCGTCTGCGCGCCCCGCCCTTCGGTCGCGGCCCGGGCAATGATGCGCTCGGCCAGCCCTTCCGGGGGCAAGGGCGTCATGCGGTTGCGCAACAGGGCGTCCAGTTGTCTGTCTTCATGCGTGTCCATGGTTCGTCTCCTTGTCCAGCCAGCCATCGTCGGCCAGCCGTTCTTTCAGTGCTTTCTTGGCGCGCATCAACAACGACTCCAGCGCCTTGATCTTGATCTCCATCGCCTCCGCCGCCTCGGCATTGCTCAGGCCCTCGGAAAAGCAAAGGTTCAGTGCAGTGGCCTGACGTTCAGGCAGGTCCCGGATCGCGGCTTCCAGCGCCTCGGCCCGGCGGTCGTCCTGATAGGTTTCGTCCTGCAGCGGCGCGGTCGCAATGCTCCGCTCCGTCGCGTCCGTGTCCGGCGTTTCGCGTTTCCGGCGCTTCTGGTCGATGGCGGCGTTGCCCACCACACGGTAAAACCAGGTGACGAATTTATGGCCCTTGCCCGCGTCGAACGACGCCGGATTCCGCCATAGCTTCATGAAAGCCTCCTGCACGCTGTCCTCCGCTTCCGCCCTGTTGCCCGTCATCCGCCAGGCATGGGCATAGAAACGCCCGCTATGGCGGTGGGTAAGCTGCGCGAAAGCCTGATGGTCTCCCTGCACAATGCGGAGCATCAGGCTTTCGTCGCTGTCTTCATCCGGCATGGCAGCCTTCAGGGCCTTCATGATTGGCGTTCGCCTTTCAGCCTTATTCGGGCTTCTCGTCGTGCTTCATGCCGGGCGCGCCTTCCTTACGGGGATGCGCGTCGCGCCATGCCTTGAATTTTTCGCGCATCGCCTCGCGCCGCGCCTTCATTTCGTCTTTTGTCAGCTCGCCGTTGCCGTCCTTGTCGGTTTCGGCGAAGAATTTCTCCTGCTGGGCATTGTACTCGGCTTTCGAGACCTTGCCGTCGTTGTTAGCATCGGCCCGTTCGAACATGCCCTGGTGCTGCGGCGGCGCGCCGTCGCCCGGCGGCATTTTGTCTTCGGCCATGGCAGGGGCGGCCAGCAGCATCAGGACCGCGCCGGACATAAGGATCTTTTTCATTCTCGAACTCCTGGTTGTTGTATCGGTTGCCGTAAAGACTATACGCTCGCCAGACCCCAACCCTTCGCGGGTCATGGTGGACATTTCGATTATCTGCGAAACTGACAGAAAAACAACCGGTTAAGAACGGGGCGCAAGATCCATGACGACACGGTTACCGCCGTCGCCCGAGGGTGGGAGGACATCGGCCCAGCTGACGCTGACCGGCTTTTTAAGGCGGACGGTCAGGATCGTGCCGTTCTGACCGTCCGGCGCCGCCGAATACGTATCGATCACCGGTGACCTGTTTAGCCCGCTGCCCTGCGCCGCCGCGTTCCAGGCGGTCTGGGGCAGACGCACCGTCAGACCGGTCCCATCCTTATCGAGTTCATAGGTATAGGGAACTTTGCCATCCGCATCGAGGACCAGCCGGGTCATGCTGGCGTGTTCGCCGAAGCGCAGTTGGCTGACTGAAAAAGCGCTTGCAGAAGCGGGCGCATCGGCGGCGGCCTCTTCTGGCCCCGCCGCGGCGGCAGGGGAGTTTTCAACCGGCATGTCAGCCGCGCCCGACGCGGGCTCGACGGCCGCCAGCGCATCGTCCGCGCCATACTGGCGCATGGCCTCTGCGGACGGTGCCGCGAATCCTTTTTCCAGGGCGGGCGGGGGGATGTCGTTATGGGACAGCGGAGCCGCCGAGGACGTCTTGAGAGACTCCTCTAACGCCTGGGGATTGGCGATCGCCGGCATCAAAGGCTGCGGCACCTCTGTGCCATCGTTAACGGGCACGGCAGGCCCCGAGGCGGCATTGTCGGCAGTCTTCTCCGCTTTGGCCAGAGGGGCATTCGCTGCGGCCCCCATGCGGTCAAGCACTTGCTGCAGATCCTGCTGGGCGTTGACCAGCTTGGTCAGGGCCGGCATCATCAGACTCATATCGTTGCGCAGGTCCGATACCTGCTTTTCCAGCGCGTCGAGCCGCTCGCTGGCGCTTTCGTCAAGGGCTTTGCTGGCCGGGCTTACCGCTTCGGGCGGTGCGGTCGATGCTAAGGTAACAGGCTGTGGTTCGGAAGCAGGAGCTGCGGCCTGCGGGGCTGGCGGCGAAGCGGTCGCTCCGCAGGCTCCGACGCATAAGGCGGAACCAGCGGCCAGAAGCGTCATCCAGTGTTTACGATCCATCACCCCTGCCTTTTCGTAAGGGAATTATTCACAGTAAACGCTATGGACTTCAGGATATAGGCGTCAATGCGTGACAGGCGTTGTCCCTGCTTTTATCCACAGAACCGCCTGTACATAGTTTCAGCCTGCGCGCCGACGGCGTCGGCGGACAGGTCGCGCGCGACAACCTCGCGGCTTCGCGCGGCCAGGCTTCGCCAGAGGCGTTCGTCATCCGCAAGCCGCGCCACCGCCATGGCCAGGGCTTCCGCGTCGCGCGGCGGCACCAGCAGCCCGTTGACGCCGTCCCGCGCCACTTCGCGGCATCCCGGAACGTCGGTCGCCACGAAAGGGCGACCGCAGGACGCCGCTTCCAGCATTGATTTCGGTATCCCCTCGCCCCCCCAGGAAGGCTGGATCGCCAGATGCGCCTGGGGCCATATGCCCTGCATCGCGCATTGCCCCTTGTAAACGACATTGGGCGTTTTCGCCCATGCCAGCATGTCGCCGTCCGACCATGAGGCGGGATTGGAAGGATCGGGCGCGCCGCAAAGCCAGAGACGGATATGAGGATGGGTCGCCGCAAGACGTTCGAACGCTGCCTTCAGTGTCTCCAGCCCCTTGATGCCGATCATCCGCCCCGCGAAGACACAGATAAAATCCGGCGCCACCGGCGGCAACGGCGTTTCAGGCCAGGCGTCCATATCGACACCCGACCCCCGGATGACAATGCTCTGCCTTTCCGGGATCATGCGCAACGCCGAAAGACGCTTTAGGTCGTCGTCGTTCTGCAGCAGGACGATATGACGGTCGCGTTTCAGCAGAAAGCGGAACACAGGCACCAGAATGCCGCGCAGCAATTTTGCCAGGCGCGCATCCGATGTGAAGACATAGCCCAGCCCCGGAAATGCGTTGATGACGTTCCTTATGCCTGAAAAGCCTGCAGCAATAGACCCGCACAGGACTGGCTTCATCGCGATATGGTGCAGCACGTCCGGCTTTTCTTCGCGGTAAATACGAACCAGCCCGACAATATCCGCGATAACGCGAAAAGGATTGAGACTGCGCCGTTCGAACGGAAACGGAATGGCGCGCATCCCTTCGCTTTTTATGGCGGCGAACCGTCCCGTGTCGCGTGCGATCACCGCGACATCAAAGCCTGCCCGCTGCGCCGCGCGCGCGGTGGGAAGACGATGGGACAGGAAATACCAGTCTTCGGTGACCACATAGATAAGCTTCATGCCTTTCGCGCCCTGACGACGCGCGCAATCAGCCTGCGAAAACGGTCGGGCCGCATCGCCAGATAGATATGGATCAGCAGGAGGCCGGCCCATACATACATCAGGATCCAGGGCGAAACGCCCAGCGCGATTCCCGTCATCCCGATCATTCCATATAGAAAGATGATCCCCAGAATGAACGCCGACGCCTTGCCCGGCGTAAGCCCGGCCTGGACTACCAGATAATGGAAATGAAACTGGTCGGCGGAAAACGGATGCCGTCCCTCGCGCACCCGCCGCGCGAACTGGCCGCACGTATCCATGATCGGCAAGGCAAGCAGCCATGCCGCGGTGGCGGGCTGGATCATCGGTGTCGCGCCGCCTGCAAGCCGGATCACATACCAGGACAGCACCAGACCTATCGCCATGCTGCCCGCGTCGCCCAGAAAAATCCTTGCCTGGCTGCGCCACGGGCTGCGCATGTTGAAAACCAGGAAACCCGCCAGCGCGCCACAGGCGACGATCAGTTCGGTTGCCTCCGCCGACGGCGCGGCGCAGAACGCCATCAGTCCCAGAATGATCGCCCCCATCCCGCCGGCCAGGCCGTCCAGGCCGTCCATAAGATTGATGGCGTTGATCAGCAGCACGGTCGCGATGATCGAAAACGGAATGCTCATAAACCCAAGCCACACCGTGCCGAACCCGAGCAGATTGCCGAGCGACACCACTTGCGCCCCACCTGGCACCACTATGACGAATGCCGCAACGAACTGCGCAGCAAACTTGATGCGCGGCGCAATATTGAACCGGTCATCCAGCCCCCCGGTGACGAGAATCAAAGTCAGGGCGGCATAAAACCACCCATACCGCGTCCAGTCTTCGATAATATGAGCGGCAAGGAGCATGAACACTGGAAATATGACCAGGCCGCCGACCGGCGGCACCGCGTCCTTATGCCGCTTGCGCCCGCCCGGCCGGTCAAGGAAATCGAACCGGAACGCAAGCTTGAGCGCCATCGGCGTCAGCGCGAGGACCAGCAGGAAGGCTTCGACCATGAAATAGAAAAACTTATCCGACATGACGCGTATACAACCACAGACGCGCCCTTCGATAAAGGGCCCTAACGTGCGGAATGGTCGTTGATACCCGAGACCACGCTCTGCAGCGCCGATCCGCCTTTCGAAAATATCGCGGTTATCCGGTCGCCCGCGAAAAATACGACCGAAACGATCACCAGGCTGATGCCTCCCGCCATCAATGCATATTCAATCGCCGTCGCGGCGCGCGTGCAGGATATCCATGAAAAGAGCGTTCGTTTCATAGATTTAGTCTATCATAAAAACCTGTCTGGCGCTAAAGCCCGCAGCGAATCGCCGGAAAGGCTTGACGGACTGCAGTCCATCATATCCGCCAGGACTTCTCCGCAGGCAAGGCTTGACAGAATGCCATGGGACGCGTGAGCGGTCGAAACGAACAGGTTTTCCTGCAGTTTTCCAGCGACAGGAAAATGATCGCGGGACGTCAGCCGCAACGCGGCGCGCGATCCTACTATTTCATAATGACCGGCCAGGGCCGGAACGTTTTCTGCCAGTCTGGTCAGGTTGTCGTCGTCATCTTCTGAACGCAGATTGGCATCCGTCAGCCATTTCTGGAAAGTGGAGCCAACCATATGGACTCCTTCGAAAGGTGCGGACATGTAACCGCCGTAGCAAAGGTTGACGTTAAGCCCTAGACTCTTTTCTGTCGCGCGAACCATCGTAACCTGTCCGCGCACGGTATGAACTGGCAGGGCGGTCGTAGCCGCCATGCCAGGTCCGCCGGCCAGCACCACCGCGTCGAACGACCGCCCACCCACTGTCCACAGACCGCCGCACGACTGCTGCGCTGCGGCCGAGTTGGCCGTATGGACGGTTATTCCGTTTGCATATGCTCTGCATAATGCCACCAGATCGACCTGTCCGGAGTCAGCAAGGTATAATGAAGGCCTTGTCAGCCCGACGCCTGCCTTTTCAGATGCTTCGGATACACTTAATATATCCAAATGGGCTTTATCCCATCCCCATTTGTCCTGCATAGAGACAAATCTTTTTTCCTTTTCGTTGCTATTGACCAGATGCAGACTGCCGCAGGAAACGAAACCGATATCTTTCATACCCGCGAACCGTCTGGCCGCCATGGCGTAGGCGCTGGCATAAAAATCCGATTGCGGCGTCCGGTGCGCAAAAAAACGCGGGTTGCAGAGGCCGACCCTGTTTCCCGACGCGCCGGCGGCCAGCGACGAACCCGCCTCGTAAATTACCGTTTCGATCCCCCTGCGCTGGAGCGCTTCCGCGCAGGCCGTGCCCGCAAGCCCGCCGCCGATCACGGCCACGGAACCGGGCCGTTTCGTTTCGGGCACATGCTTGCCCCCGAAACGCGCCACCGTCATGTCGCGTTTACGCCCGAAGCCCGGCACCTTATCGACCAGGAAACCGGCCTCCGCCAGTCCGCGCCGTACCGCGCCCGCCGCAGTGAAGGTGGCGACAGTGGCGGCGGGGGCGCTGAGCCGCGCCATCTCGCCGTACAGAATGCCCGACCACATCTGAGGATTTTTCGCGGGCGCGAAACCGTCGAGAAACCAGGAATCGACACCGCGCGGCACGGTAAGCTGGGGCAGCGCATCGTTCACATCGTCGAACACGAGAGTCAGCCTGACGCGTGGAAAATGCAGCCGGTGAAAACCCGGCACGCGCAGCGGCCATTGGGACAGCATCGCGTCCAGCCGTCCCTCGAATTCCGCGGCCCACGGTTCGAGCGCTTCCCGTATGTCACATGCGCTTAAAGGATATAATTCGATGGCGATGTAATCGAGAACCGCATCTGCAGGCGCCGTGGCCTCGAACAGCATCCATGAGGCCAGGAAATTAAGCCCTGTGCCGAACCCCGTCTCGGCTATTGTGAACCGCAACCGTTCCCGCCACGCCTCGGGCAGCCCGTTCCCTTTAAGGAAAACATGCCGCGTTTCGGCGAGGCCGTCCTCGCCGGAGAAATAAATATCCCCGAATCGTTCGCTGAAAGGCGGGTTCATATCCAAACAAAGCTTGACCAGCGCTTATATCGCGGCCACCTTTGCGAAAGCAAATCATTAAAGGAACCGTCATGTCCGCCGAAAATCCGCTGTTGCAGGAATCAAGCCTTCCCAACCATGCCCCGGCTTTCGACCGGATCCGGGAGGAACACTATCTGCCAGCCGTCGAAGCGGCGATCGTGGAGGCACGACGGAATATCGACGCTATCAAAAACCAAAAAGCCGCACCCGATTTTGAAAACACCATCGTCGCCCTGGAAACGGCGAGCGAAACCCTGGGGATCGTTACATCGATCTTTTATAACCAACTGTCTGCCGCCGGAACCGATGGGCTGCAGGATCTGGCGGAAAAAATTGGCCCGCTTGGCGCTGACTTTTCCAGCGATGTCGCGCTTGATCCCGTCCTGTTTGAAAAGGTGCGCACCGTCTTCAGGCAGATCGACACGCTTGACCTGACACCGGAACAGAAAACGCTTCTGGAAGAAACGTATAGCGGTTTCGTCCGCGGCGGCGCTGAGCTGGACGAAGTGGCCAAGGCGCGCATGCGCGAGATCAGTCAGCGCATGTCTGTATTGGGTCCGTCTTTCTCGAACAACGTCAAAAAATCGGCGGAAGGATTTGAGTTGTGGATCAGCGACAGCGCAGACATGGCAGGGCTTCCAGAGTCGTCCGTGGCAGGTGCAAAGGCGATGGCGGAGGAAAAAGGAAAGCCGGATAAATGGCTTTTCACACTGGACGCGCCCAGCTACATCTCTTTTATCCAGTATGCCGACAACCGGGCTTTGCGCGAAAAAATCTGGCGGGCCTTCGCCTCGCGCGCCTGGGGCGGCGAGTACGACAACGCGCCGGTCATAAAAGAAATCGTCTCCCTGCGCGACGCGCGCGCTAAACTGCTGGGCTATGCCAGCCATGCGCATTACGTTCTGGAACGCCGCATGGCGGAAAGGCCGGAAGCGGTTGACACGTTTCTGCGCCGTCTCGTGACCACCTACAAACCGGCGGCAAAAGCCGACCTGAAACAGCTTCAGGATTTTGCGCGGAAAGAAGGCGTGAAAGAAGGTCTTCAGCCCTGGGATGTAGGATATTACGGTGAAAAGATGAAGCAAAGCCTGTTTGCTTTTACGTCGGAAGATTTCCGCCCTTACTACCCCCTCGCTAATGTGCTCGAAGGCTGCTTCGGCCATTTCAGCCGCCTGTTCGGTCTCCGTTTCAAAGCCAGTAAAGACTATCCTGTATGGCACGCCGATGTTACCGCCTATGATGTGACGGACGAAGCGGACGGGCGTTTCATCGGCACGCTTTACGCCGACTTCCATCCGCGCACAGGTAAAAAAGAAGGGGCGTGGATGACGAGCTATCGCAGCCAGGGCCTGTTCCACGGCAAAATAGAACGGCCGATCATCGCCATCGTCTGCAATTTCACCAAGCCAACGAAAGAGCGTCCGTCCCTTTTGACCCACGGAGAGGTGGAAACTCTTTTTCATGAAATGGGCCACGCGGTGCATGGGCTGCTGTCGGAGGTCACCTATCCTTCGCTGGCCAGCCCGAACGTATTGTGGGATTTCGTCGAGCTGCCTTCCCAGGTTCAGGAAAACTGGACATATCAGCGCGAAACGCTGGACCTGTTCGCGCGTCACTACCAGACCGGTGATGCGATCCCGCAGGATCTGATCGATAAACTGAACAACGCCCGCAACTATATGATCGGATGGGCCGGGCTGCGCCAGACTGGGTTCTCCCTGATGGACATGGCCTGGCATACCGCCGACCCCGCAGCCATCGAGGACGTCGCCACCTTCGAGGATAAAGCGCTGGCAGAGACATCGCTGTTTCCGCGCCTGGCGGGCCCCGCCTCGGCATCCTTCAGCCATTTGTTCGCCGGCGGATATGCCGCCGGCTATTACAGTTACAAATGGGCGGAAGTCCTGGATGCGGATACGTTTGAACTGTTCATGGAACGCGGCCTTTATGACCGCGCCACCGCCAACGCCTACCGCCATGAAATCCTGGCCAAGGGCGGCAGCGAGCATCCCTCGATATTGTACAAGCGATTCCGCGGCCGCAACCCGGACCCGGACGCCCTGCTGCGCCGGGAAGGGCTTCTGGACAGCAAGGCCGCCTGACCTCATGAAAACCGAGAAAAAAAATCCGGACCTTTCGAGGGGGATCGAAAGGTCCGGCGATTGTGTGGGTCACTCAGCTTGAAGAATTATCTTTCAGGCTATTCGGGGGAGAACTGGCCTAAAACTTTCTCAATTACTAAGTTAGTCTTACTTTTTTCACAATCTTACCATATTGTCAAGTGGTTTTTTGCGGGAATGAGATAAATTTTTCATTTGCACCGTCTTTGCGTTTCGCGCTAATACCTTTAAAATATTAAGGAAATATCTGTATTTATCTTGCGCTATCAGCATGGGGGCTGACACGTCATGACCATTACAACCGGCCAGATCCGGGGCGCACGCGGAATCCTTAACTGGAGTCAGGCCGACCTCGCGGAAAGAACAGGTATTTCCGCGACATCGATCGGCAGCATCGAAAACGGGGTCAGCACCCCCCGCGCCAATACCGTCAGCACAATCCAGAAGGCATTTGAAAGCGCGGGAATCGAATTCATCGACGGCGGCGTCCGCATGCAGCGCAACGATATCCGGATTTTTGAAGGCCGCGAAGGGTTCAAGGATTTTTATGCGGATATATATGAGACGCTTCGCACCAAGCCAGGTGAAGTCCTCGTCAGCAATGTCAATGAGCGCGACTTCGAAAAATGGCTTGGCGCAGAAAATGTTACATCCCATGTCGAACGGATGAAGGACATTCCCGACGTGTCCTACAAGATCGCCATCAAGGAAGGCGACACTTACTATCTTGCGACATCGGATTACGCCCAATACCGGTGGATCCCGAAGGATATGTTTTCAGCCGTTCCCTTTTACGTTTACGGGGAAAAGCTTGCGATCCTGCTCTTCAAACACGAGCCTACGGTCATCGTCCTGAATTACGCCGCAGTGGCGGAAGCTTACAGGCTGCAATTCAAGGCCATGTGGGAGAAAGCCCGCATCCCCGATGCAAAAACATAATTAAGAAACGACTTTTAGCATAATACTTTAGGTTATGTTATTATCTCCGGGGCTGAATCAAAGGACGTCCATACTACGATGATTGTAGATCTGTCGCATCACGCCAACACACAGTTTCGCGGGCCTGACAGGCGCGATATCGGATCAGCCATACCGGCTTTCCCTCATCAGCATGTTATCGACACCAGATTCAGGCCTGCTTTTTTAAACGTCATATTGCGCAGGCGCATCGGACTGGACCCTTCCCATCTTTTTTTCGATTCGGCAAAGGGTAAAAAAAACCATGATAATCCGGTCGGAAGTCCCGCGTGGGATAATCTTATTCATACGCTTCCTTTAGTAAGCGGCGATCTTGAAGCTATACGATACGCCATAAAAAGAGGCCTCGTTCAAAGGCTTCCCGAAAAAATTAAGGCCATCGAGTATGGCTGCGGCGGAAAAAGCGGCGTCAGCAAACCATCGGAAATTATCAGGGCGATCAGGCAATCTGATCGGCATGAAATTATCAGCTACACAGCTATGGACATCGTTCCGCGTTACGGGATTGAATCATCCAATTTTATTAAAAGAAAATTTAACCTTACGTCATATGGCGTCACAGGTGACTTTTCGGCCAGCGGCGACCTGAATATACCAAATGAAGATTCACAATTCACACCTGTCGTTATGTCGTTTGGAGGGCCTTTCGCCAACGCTCCTGATGAAAGCCCCGCAAATGGCCTTACGTCCAGGCAGAATGCGCAAACATACTTTGGCCGCATGAATCGCCAGTATGGGCCGGGCGCGTTTCTGCTTCTGTCCTTTCAGGCACAGCGCGACCCCAATGTTATTCTGGATCAATATAAACGCACGGAACAGTTTGAAGCGTTTGTTTTCAGTGCCTTTACAAGGGCAAAAAAAGAAAACGTTATAACAGATCAAGATTACAACCCTTATGATCATTGGGAAATGGATCCCCGGTATGACATCGGGCGCAAAGCTGTGTCTCTGGATGTGGTCTGTAAAAACGAGCACCTCTTTCCTTCACAGACGCGCGAAAAAATCATTATGCAGCCCGGGGATCGACTGCCGTTGCTTTTGTCTCATAAATGGGATGAAACAGATTACGTGGAAATGCTGGAGGCTGCAGGCTATACAGTTCCCGCAGAATGTATTTTCAGGGAAGAGAGCTCGCCTCACGGACTCATCCTCGCGCAATCGATACGTCCTTTACAATTAAGCTAAAACCGCATGACCGGTCTCGACGGCACGTATCAGGTTTCCTCCACCAGCAATTATACCGGCCCGCTGGAGCGACGCAGCGACGGGACGACCGTCATCAGTGATGGCAAGACCGAACGGCGCGACGGCAACAATGTTTTGTGGAGCAGTTCGTTCCATATCCTTAACGATGCCGAGGTGGAGATGGTTTCCGTCGCCGATCCTGCAGAAGCCAATCCCGATTTTGCCTTGCTTCGACCCAACGGCAGCCCCACGCGGGAAGTGGTGACCTACAGATCCGTCCTTAAGCTGTCGCGCAAAGGCGACCAGATACAGATGTCGGGGCCGATCCAGTATGGAAACGAAATCGTCCTGGTGACCCTGCGCCGCGTCGCGCCTTAAAACATCTCCATAATCGTGCAGCGCGCGGATCCGCCCCCATAGATTTCGAGCGTGGGAATTTCGGCCAGCAGGAAACGGGTGAAGCAGGATGCGAGCTTTTCTTTCTGCGCTTCCGTAACTGAGATCGCTCGCCGCTTTCGACATCGCGATCATACGCTCATCGTTCTCGCCCAGCACTTCCAAGGAGTTGCCGCAGAAGGTCTGGAGCTGCCCCATCGAGAACTCAACGACGTCGTGGGTTTCGCGCAGATGGCCCAGGACGCGTTCCCTGTCCTTATCGGCGATACAGGGGGAGCAGATGCCGGCGACTTCCGTCCCTGTAAACATAACCAGGTCTGTATGATAGACAGGTTTTCCGGTATGGCTTTGAGTATCGAAAACGACCGGTTCGAAGCCCATTTCCTTTGCCCACAGGCGAACGAGTTCCTCGCTGGTGCGGGGCGACAGCCCGGCATAGACAACTTTGTTGACCCGGTCGATGCAAAGACTGCCCGTGCTTTCCAGGAATTTTCCCTTTGCCTCATAGGAACTCAGATCCAGGGCGACATCGTAGGAACGTTTTAACGTATCGACGATGCGTGGCGTTTTCTCGATCCGTCGGTTTTCATTCCGCATCGGATAAATTACCATCTGACGGTTCTCATGAGTTGAAATCCAATTGGGGAAAACGTGGTCGGGGCATTCCGGCGACCCCAGAACCGTGGTCACGAATACGCCGTTTTCCACCAGCAGGTCCCGCCAGCGGCGAAATTCTTTCAATGAACGATGAAACGTCTCGTCATGGCTTTCATGCTTGTCGGCCTGATAATGGTTGGTTTCCGCCGTCTGGGGGTTGGAATAGAAGACGGCCGGTTCAATTAGAAAAAGATGGCGCGTCGATTGCGTGCTCATGGATGCCCTTATGCTGGAGTGATCCCTTTACCTTAAGGCAGATTGCTGCGGTGAAGCAATCCTTTCCGCTTAAACGGCCCCGTAATCGCCTCTGTTTTCAACATACCATCGGCAGGCATCCTCGAGGCCCTTCTCCAGTTTTATCGCAGGCTTCCATCCAAGCGCGCGTATTTTTCTTGAATCGATCAGTTTGCGCGGCGTGCCGTCCGGCATGGCGGGGTCGAACAGGACTGTGCCTTCATATCCGACAACCTTTGCCACAGTGAACGCAAGGTCGGCAATACTGATCTCCTCACCGCTGCCGATATTGAGGTGCGAGGCGCCGTCATAATCCGTCAACATCCCGACCAGTGCGTTCGCCAGATCGTCGACATGCAGGAATTCACGCAAGGGGGCGCCCGTCCCCCATAACGTGACCGTCGGCGCATGGTCTTCTTTCGCTTTGTGCATCTTCATGATCAGTGCGGGAATGACATGAGACCGGCCAAAATCGAACCGGTCGTAAGGTCCATAGAGGTTGCATGGCATGGCGGCAATGTAAGAGCGGCCATGCTGCGTCCGGTACGCTTCGCACAGTTTCATGCCTGCGATCTTCGCGATGGCATACGCCTCGTTGGTCGTTTCCAGCGGGCCGCTCAACAGCGCCTCTTCCCGGATCGGCTGGGCCGCATCGCGCGGGTAGATGCAGGAAGACCCCAGATACAGCAGACGGTCGATGCCGCAACGATGGGATGCCTCGATGATATTGGCGGCGATCATCAGGTTGTCGTACAGAAAATCGGCCGGACGGGCTTTGTTGTCGCCGATACCACCTGCGGTCGCTGCGGCGATTATGACGGCATCCGGCATATGTCCGGCGAGCCATTCCTCGACATCCGCCTGCCGCCGCAGATCAGGCGCGCGCCGGGGGGCGGTAATACAGGCGCATGGTTCACCGTCAAGGCGGCGCATGACCGCCCTGCCCACCATGCCTTCATGGCCGGCGATCCATATCCGTTTATTCTGCAGCTTCCAGGAATAGGTCATAGCCGTCCGTGCCTTTGAGTGCCGCTCGATCGGCCATCACCATATCACGAACCAGCGCATGGAAAGGCGTTTTCGCCGTCCAGCCGAGGATACGCCGCGCCTTGGAAGCGTCGCCAAGAAGATGGTTGACTTCATTAGGGCGGAAAAACTGGGGATCGACCTGCACAAGCAGGCGGCCGCTGCGTGCATGATAGCCTTTTTCATCGACTCCCTTGCCGCGCCACACGATCTGGATGCCGATACAGCCAAAGGCGGCGGTCACGAAATCGCGCACGCTGTAGGTTTTGCCTGTCGCCAGCACATAATCGTCCGGCTTGTCCTGCTGCATCATCGTCCACATGCCCTCGACGTAATCGCGGGCGTGGCCCCAGTCGCGGCAGGAGTCGAGGTTGCCGATCGACAGGCACTCAAGCTTTCCGGCCTCTATAGAGGCAACGGCGCGTGTGATCTTGCGCGTCACGAATTCCTCGCCGCGCACAGGGCTTTCGTGGTTGAAGAGAATGCCGTTGCTGGCGTGAATGCCATAGGATTCCCGGTAATTTCTTACCGTCCAGTAGGCGAAGAGTTTAGCGGTCGCATACGGACTGCAGGGTTGCAGCGGCGTCGACTCGTCCTGCGGCGCCGGGGCGTTGCCGAACATTTCGGAACTCGACGCCTGATAGAACTTTACGCGATCTTTCATTCCGAGTGTTTTGATGGCCTCAAGCAACCGCAGCGTGCCGAGGCCGTCAACATTGGCCGCGTATTCCGGCATCTCGAAACTGACCTTCACATGGCTCATGGCCGCAAGGTTATAAATCTCGCCGGGCTGCAGTTTGTTCAGAAGCGCAAACAGGCTGCCTCCATCAGTCATATCCGCGTAGTGAAGGTGAAAGTTGGGATTGCCGATCAGGGTCTTGATGCGCTGGGTGTGGTCGTTTGCCGCATAACGCTGCAGCCCGTGAACCGTATACCCTTTATCCAGCAGGAAACGGGCAAGCAATGCGCCGTCCTGGCCGGTGATGCCGGTTATCAATGCTGTTCTGGATGTCCCCACAGACATGCGTCAGACCATATTTAATGATGTTGGTGTACATCCTATGATATGACGCAAACCCGCTTCGGTTGCAATGGGGAAAATTTATAAAAATCACATTTCCAGTTTTTGAGGCTGAGAAGCGGGTGCAGCCCAGCTGTTTTGTGCGAAGTCCGCCGACTGACCCGCGGGACGAATACTGTTGCCCGGTCCGGCCTCCAGCCCGTTCGCACCGAGACCGAACCTGGTCGTCAAAGTCGGGCTGCCTATGGTCGCGGTAACGTCCAGTCCCTGGCCGATCAACCGCGCCGCCAGAATCGCGTTGAACGAGTTTCCGCTGCTGATCATTTCCAGAGGCCCGCCGCGCGACATCTGCACCGGGGCGCCGCCCAGCATTGTTTCAAGTTTTTGCCCTGGCTGTATCATGCCACCCTCCGCACTTCGACATAGGCGACATTGGTGATATGCATGGGAAAATCCCCCGTGCCCGGATATTCGACCAGGCCGACCTGGGTCGCGCTGGCTATCCGCTTGAAAACTTCACTGTCATGATAGAACATTTCGGCGATGTTATCGTAGTCGGCGCGGAATTTGATGTCCTGGCTGCTGACCGACACAGTATAAGTTTCGGCCCTTGGCAGCATTTCGGGAATGACGATGACGATGGAATTATCGCGCCCCATGACAAAATCGCAGCGTTCGAACACGTTAACCCCTCATTTATTTAACAAATATCATCCTGACTATAGTTTAATTATGTTAATAAGTTATGAAAAAGTCAAATATTGAATTTTTTGTACTGTTATTATTGATCCATGGCCGTCCCTCCTTCGTAGACAGAACTGAAAAAGGAAACAGTCGCCAAAAAGGGGCCGTTTTCTTTCCAAAGCTTAAACCAAGTTGGAAAAAAGGAGACTATTCATGCCTTCATCAGTCCTCATCCCATTCGGCCGTCGTACGTCCTACGTTAATACTGGTCTCGGCGATTTCGACCGCGTCTTTCACAATCTTTTTCACAATGCGCTCGGCAATCTGTCTGCGCCCGCGGGTAATATCGGCGACCTGTCCGTTCGCCTGAATGTGGCGGAAACTCAGGCCTCGTATATGATCTCCGCCGAATTGCCCGGCATCGATGAGAAAGACATCGAACTGACCGTCCATGACGGCGTCCTGACTCTGAAAGGAGAACGCCAGTCGGAAGCCGAAGAAGAAGGAAAAACATGGCACCGAGTCGAACGTACGTATGGTCGGTTCAGCCGCGCGCTGCAACTTCCCGGCGATGCCGATGAAAACAAAGTGACCGCATCGATGCGCAATGGCGTGCTTCAAATCGAAATCGCAAAAGCTAAAGAAGATACGAAAACAACGAAGCGTATCGACATAAGGCACGGCTAGAAATTATCCCAAAAGCCGGTTCCGTTTTTCCCGCGGAACCGGCTTTTACTTTATCGCTTGCAAGAATTAAGATTTCATTACACAATATGTGCAACCATGTCTGCAATGGACATGCTGACTTGTCCCACCCCCTCGTTCGAGGGAATTTTGAAACCTAATGGAGGAACTACAATGGCTGTTGCTAAAAAGAAGACTGCTACGAAGAAACCGGCTGCTAAGAAAAAAGCACCTGCGAAGAAAACCGTAGCGAAAGTTGCTAAAAAAGCGACCACGAAAAAATCCCCCGCGAAGAAAAAAGTCGCTGCGAAGAAAAAGAAGTAGATCTTTCCACTCGCATTTCCCATCTCAATTGATGCGGCCTTTGACGAATGTTGGGGCCGCATCAATTTTGTCTGCAGCGTAACTTTCTCCCAAGGATCCAGATATGCCCCTGCAACGCGCCCTGATGACCGCCTGGCCCCTGTTTTTCGGCCTGGCGATGATGATGGTTGGCAACGGCCTGCAGGGTACGCTGCTTGGTGTGCGCGCGACCGAAGAGGGTTTCAGCGCGCTGGTCACCGGCGTGATCATGTCCATGTACTATGCGGGGTATATGAGCGGCACGAAGCTTGTCCCTGTCCTGATGAAAAACGTCGGCCATATCCGCGTCTTTACGGCGCTGGCCGCGCTCGCGTCCGTGTCCGTGCTGATGCACGGCCTGTTCGTTCTGCCCGCGGTATGGCCTGTGGTGCGGATGTTTTCCGGTTTTGCCTATGCCGGTCTTTACATCGTCGTCGAGAGCTGGCTGAACCATATGGCGACAAAGGAGACACGAGGAAAAATCCTCGCGCTTTACCTTCTCACCACCTATCTCGGCATGGTTGCCGGGCAGTTCCTGCTGAATGTCGACGACCCCCATACTGAACGGCTGTTCATACTGGCTTCCATTTTCATTTCCCTGTCCATCGTGCCGATCGCCCTGAGCAAACGTTCCGCGCCGGAAACTGCAAACGCCAAGGGCATGAAGCTGCGCGAACTCTGGGCGGTGTCGCCGCTCGGCGCTTTTGCCGTCATGTTTTGCGGTCTTGCCAACAGTATTACGCTGTCCATCGGCGCCGTCTATGCCGCGCGGCGCGGTTTCGATCTAAGGGATATCTCCACGTTCATGGCGGCCATCGTCGCGGGCGGCGTGTTGTTTCAGTTGCCGATCGGTTATCTGTCAGACCGGCTGGGGCGGCGCAAACTTATCATTCTGGTCAGCCTTGCGTCGACCGTCAGCGCCCTGCTCTGCTTTGCCGTATCCGGTCTTTCAAGCAACATACCCCTCTATATCTGCGCCTTTATGATGGGTGGATTTTCCATGACGATTTACGGCCTGTGCACGGCCTATACCAACGACCACCTGGAACCGCATCAATATGTCGCGGCGTCCAGCGCCATGCTCATGATGAACGGCGCCGGGGCCATTGTGGGGCCTATGCTGTCGACGGGCGTGATGGGCGCTTTTGGTACGGATTCCTATTTTCTGGTGCTGGGTCTTATTTTCGCGATCATCGGCATTTTCGCGATGTACCGCGCCACCGTCCGCGCCGCGCCGTCGGTCGACAGGCAGTCGAACCTTAACGCGGCTAAACCGGACGTTTTGACGGTGGCGCAGATGACAGGCGAAAACTGACTCAGGCGGCGAGACGCTCGCCCGTCAGGGTGTATATTTTATCCAGCCCCATGATGTGGACGCGATAGCTGCCCGAAAAATGCCCGGCGATGCTTTCATGCCGCACGTCCATGCCGCCCGTATAGGCGCCGAAAGCGGGAAGGACCAGTTTCGCCCCGTCTTCGATAAAACAGCGTTTACGGACGAAACCGCCTTTATGGTTGATTTCGGCGCAAGGGTGGAAATGGCCGCTGATCTCCGCTACAGCACCTGGCCTCGCTTCGTGCCTGAACGTCAGCCCGCCCAGTGAAAACACCTCGCAGGACTGAGCCCTGGCTGGCACATAGCTGCCGTCATGGTTTCCCTGCACCCATATCGTCTGCCGGGCGGCGCAGATATCTTCAAGCAGATCCTGTTCGCTGAAGCTCAACCGTTCATGCGCGGCGGTGTCATGGAAACTGTCCCCCAGCAGTAAAAGCCGTGAAGCGCTGGAAGAATCCACGATCCTGCACAGGCGTTCAAGCGTTTCGCGGCTGTCATAAGGAGGGAGAAACTGGCCCCGCATTGCAAAATGCGACCCCTTCTCCAGATGGAGATCGGACACCACCAGCATCGACTCCTCGTGCCAGTATAAAACCCCTTCGGGGCTTAAGGTGAAATGCTGTCCTGAAAACTCAATCCGCGTCATTCGCCGTTTCTATTCCTGCCTCGCTGAGAAGCTCACGCTCCAGATCCTGCAGATAATACTCGCCCGCCACGTCTTTGTGAATCGTTTCCTTGCTGATTTCGAGCAGAAGGGGGACGGCCAGCGGGGAAACCCGTTTCAGCCTGATATGGTTAATTTTACCTTCAATCCGCAAAAGAAATCGCCCCAGGCGTTCAAGATCGACCAGCCCGCCCGAAGCATCCTGGTGCGCGGCGCGCAGAAGCACATGTCCGGGCTCGTATTTCCTCAGGACGTCATAGATCAGGTCCGAACTGAATGTCATCTGCCGCCCGGTCTTCTGATGGCCCGGATGACGGCGCTCTATCAGCCCTCCTATGACAGCCACCTCCCGGAACAGGCGCTTCAGCAGGGGCGTATCCTGCATCCATTCCGCAAGATCGTCCGTCATCATGTCCTGGCTGAAGAGGCCGTCTACATCCAGCGGCTCTTTCAGCGACCAGCAGGCCAGCGCATAATCCGTCGCCACGAACCCAAGAGGCTTGTATCCGAAACGCTGCATCCTGCGGGCCAGGAGAAATCCAAGCGTATGATGGGCGGCGCGTCCTTCGAACCCATAGGCCACCAGGTAAAACCGTCCGCCGCGGGCAAAAGTTTCGACCAGAAGCCCCTCCGGCGACGGCAGTGCCGACTGCTTTGCCTGAAGCCGCAGCCAGTCCCCTACGCCTTCGGGAAACTGGTCCCATTCCGAAGGATCGTTGAGAAGCGCCCGGACGATAACGGACAGATGCGTGGACATCGGCAGTTTGCCGCCGTCATAAGACGGGATCTTGGGCGTATCGTCGCGCGTCGGCGTGACCATGACGGCCATATCGCGGAGACCGTCGAAGCGCAGCACGCGCCCGCCGAACAGGAACGTATCGCCAGGGCTTAATCCCTGAATGAACCATTCCTCGACCTTGCCGAGTGTCTTATGCTTCATTTTGACCTTGAGCATCGGCGCCTCGACGATGGTGCCGATATTCATCCGGTACTGACGCAGGAAAGCGGGGCTGCTGACCCGGTAACGGCCTTCGTCATCCTGGATCAGGCGCGCGAAGCGGTCATAGGCTTTCAGCGCATAGCCGCCGTCCTTGACGAAATGCAGCGTATCGGCGAAATCCTTGCTGGACAGATTACGGTAAGGCCATGCCTTTCTGACCTCGTCATAAAGGATCAGCGGGTCAAAAGGCGCCGCGCAGGCCGTGCCGAAAATATGCTGGGCCAGGACGTCTATGCCGCCCGCCTTCGGTACAGGCCCGTCGAGCTCTCCACGCCTTATGGCGTCGACCGCCGCGACGCATTCAAGATATTCGAACCGGCTGGCGGGTACCAGTATGGCCCGGCTCGGCGCGTCCAGCCGGTGGTTCGACCGCCCGATCCTTTGCAGCAGCCTTGAAACCCCTTTCGGGGCGCCGATCTGGATCACAAGATCGACATCGGCCCAGTCGAGGCCCAGATCGAGCGACGAGGTCGCGACAACGCAATCGAGCGCCCCAGCCGCCATCTGCTGTTCGACCTTGCGCCGCAGATCGCGTTCCAGGCTTCCATGATGCAGGGCAATTTTCAGATTGTCGTCGTTGATCTTCCACAGTTCCTGAAAGATCAGTTCGGACTGGGCCCGGGTATTGACGAACACCACGGTCATTTTCGCTTCGCGTACCCGCGCATAGACTTCGGGCAGCGCATAGATCGCCATGTGGCCGGACCACGGCATCCGCATGTCGGTGCGGAGGATCTCGATATCCGGCTTGATGCGGTCGGGAGCCCGGACGATAACGCCGCGCCCCGTCCTGCAGAAATACTCCTGGGCCGTCCGCGCGTCATCGAGCGTGGCGGACAACCCGATCCGGGAGGCGCCAGGAGCTATGGTGTCCAGTCGCGCAAGCGCGAGGCTCATCAGGTCGCCCCGTTTCGAATGCATCAGCGCATGAAGCTCGTCGACGATGATATACCGCAGGTGCCTGAAATACGCGGGAGCCTCTTCATAGGAAATCAGGAGCGCCAGGCTTTCCGGCGTCGTCATCAGCATTTGCGGCGGCTTTGTCTTTTGCCTCTGGCGTTTGGCGGCCGGCGTGTCGCCGGTGCGCGTTTCGACCGAAATCGGGAGTCTGAGGTCTTCGATGGGCCGTGTCAGATTGCGATGCACGTCAACCGCGAGCGCCTTCAGGGGAGAAATATAAAGCGTGTGCAACACGCCTGCCGGAGCATCGGGCTCTGACAATGAGATGATGGACGGAAGGAAGCCGGCCAGTGTCTTGCCCGCGCCCGTCGGCGCCATCAGCAGAACGTCGCGTCCTGCGCCCGCTTCGCGCAGGACATCCAGCTGATGCGGATGCCAGTTCCAGCCTTTAGCTTCTAGCCAGCCTGTCAGAGGGTGCGCGGCCAGAAGCTCTGGAATTTTAAGGGATTGCACCCTATCTGTCTTCAGATGAACTTCCTGCGCCATGATTTATATATAGAACCCGCCGACACGTTTATCGATCCTCAGTGGCCAAAGAAACGCGCCATTATCACCCACGGCCATGCCGATCACGCCCGCTCCGGCCATGAAGCCGTTCTGGCGACTCCGGAAACGATAGAAATCATGAAGCAAAGATATGGAAAAGATTGCGCCGGATCGTTTCAGGCCCTTCCGTACGGAGAAACCGTCGACCTCGACGGTGTCACCGTAAGCCTTCATCCGGCCGGACACATCCTGGGCAGCGCGCAGGTTCTGTTACATTACAAGGGACGGCGTATCGTCGTATCCGGTGATTACAAAAGAATGCTGGATCCTACCTGTCCGGCCTTCGAACCTCTCCGCTGCGATGTTTTCGTGACCGAAGCAACCTTTGCCCTGCCGGTCTTCCAGCATCCCGACCCTGACGGCGAAGTCCGAAAGCTTATGGCGAGCGTAGCCGCCCAGCCGAATCGCACGCATGTCATCGGCTGCTATTCGCTTGGAAAATGCCAGAGACTGATCAAATTGCTGCGCAACAACGCTTACGATGCGCCTCTTTATCTTCATGGCGCCCATGAAGGCCTGTGCAATCTATACCAGCGCCTCGGCGTCGATCTGGGCGATGTCCGCAAGGCGACCGGTCTGCCAAAGGAAACCTTCGACGGCCAGATTGTCCTTGCCCCGCCTTCGGCCTTGCAGGACCGGTGGGCGCGCCGCATGAACGATCCGGTCATCTGCAACGCGTCTGGCTGGATGATGGTCCGGCAGAGAGCGCGGCAAAGGGGCGTGGAACTGCCCCTGGTGATTTCCGACCATGCGGACTGGAACGAGTTGCTGGCCACGATAGAAGAAACGGAAGCGGGGGAAATCTGGGTAACCCATGGCCGCGACGATGCGTTGATCTATCAATGCCAGAAAATGGGCCTGAACGCCCGGCCGCTCGCTCTGCAGTACGAAGATGAATCGGATGAATGACCGATGAAATCTTTCGCCGCCCTTCTGGAAACACTTGTCCTGACACCATCCCGCAATCGCAAGCTGGAAGCGCTTGAAGCGTATTTCAAAGCCACGCCCGATCCAGACCGCGGCTTTGCGCTTGCCTCGCTGACGGGCGAACTGACTTTGCGGCAGGTCAAACCCAATGTTTTGAAATCCCTGGTGCTGGATCAGGTCGATCCCATGCTTTTCAGCATTTCCCATGATTACGTGGGCGACCTTGCCGAGACCGTGTCCCTGATCTGGCCGCACCGGAAGGAAGGCGGCCTCCCCGGCGTCGCGGATGTGATTTCCCTGATGGAAAACACTTCGAAATCCGACATTCCCGCTTTGCTTCACGACTTGCTGAGCCGGGCGACGGCCAGCGAACGCTGGGCGCTGATCAAGCTTGTTACGGGCGGCCTGCGTGTCGGCGTATCGGCGCGCCTGGCCCGGACGGCGCTGGCCGCCATAGGCAATATGGATCTGCAGGAAGTGGAAAAAGTCTGGCACGGCGTCCCGCTGCCCTACGAACCACTGTTCGCGTGGCTGGAAGGCAAAGCCGACGCGCCGGAAATCCATCGCAATCACACCTTCCATCCCATGATGCTGTCTCATCCGATCGATGAGGAGAAGGATTTTCTTGTCCTGAAACCTGAAGATTTCCAGGTTGAATGGAAGTGGGACGGCATCCGCGTCCAGCTGATCTTCGATGACCAGAACCGCCGCATGTTCAGCCGGACAGGCGATAATATATCGGGCGCTTTTCCGGACGTTATGGACACGCTTAAAGGGTCCGCCGTGCTCGACGGAGAGTTGTTGGCAGGCGCCAATTTTGATGCGATGTCCTTCAATGCCCTGCAGCAAAGGCTGAACCGGAAAACCGTTTCCACGAAGCAGATTCAGGAATTTCCTGCCTTTGTCCGCGTCTATGATATGCTGTTCGATGGCGATGAGGATATCCGCGAATTGCCGCTGCACAAAAGACGCCAAAGACTGCAGCAATGGCTGCAGAAAAATGCGCAGACGAATCTGGATCTGTCGCCTGTCATCGATTTCAAGACCTGGGATGAACTGGCCTCTATCCGGAACAAAGGGGCCGATGAACACGGCCATGAAGGGGTGATGATAAAGCATCGCATGAGCCCTTATCTGGCGGGCCGACCCAAGGGATATTGGTACAAATGGAAGCGCGACCCGCGCCTGCTCGACGCCGTTTTAATGTATGCCCAGCGTGGCCACGGCAAACGTTCCAGTTATTATTCCGATTACACGTTCGGTGTCTGGAAAGGGAACGAGATCGTCCCCATCGGCAAAGCCTATTTCGGATTCACCGACGAGGAACTGAAGCATCTCGATAAATGGGTGCGCAATAATACAATTGAAACCTTCGGGCCGGTGCGGGAAGTCAAAAAAGAACTGGTGTTCGAGGTGGCGTTTGACAGCGCCCATATAAGCGTTCGCCATAAATCAGGCGTTGCCCTGCGCTTCCCGCGCATAAACCGCATCCGCTGGGACAAGCCGGCCCAGCAGGCGGATACGCTGGAAAACGTACAGACTTTTATCAGCTAAGAGAACGCAGCAGACAGGCGAAACGTTCGCTGATGACCTCGCCGTGGAATTCTTCGGGCAGCAATGTTCTGCGGTAAGCGTTTACAGGATCTGGCTTTACCGCTTCCATTTTGTGCAGAAAATCATTCATATCGTCTGCCAGCTGAACCGATCCAGGCTCTGCCAGCGCAGCAATTTCACCTATGCCGCCGGCTTCGCGCGATGCGATGACGGGCGTACCGCATGCCAGCGATTCAAGCGCCACATTCGGCAATCCCTCCCAGCGCGACGGCAACAGAAAACAGTCGGCGGCAGCGATGACGGGCCAGGGTGCGTCGGAAAAACCTGCCAACGTCACCTTGTTTTCCAATCCAAGTGTATAAATAAGCCGCTCAAGAGTCTGGTGTTCGACGCCTTCGCCGATAATCGTCATACTCCAGCCGCAGGGTGTATCAAGACGAGGCAGCGCTTCTATTAAACGATCGAACCCCTTTTGAGAGTGCAAGCGCCCTGCACACACAAAATGAACGCGGCTTTGTTCATAAGCGTCGCGCGGCTGTAAACGGAAAGACCGGATTTTCTGTATATCGACAGGGTTATGAAGAGTGCGGTGGGTTTTCAGCCGCAACCCCAGCAAGGATTCATATTCAGCGGACACCAGAGCCGTGGGCGACAGCACGATATGGGCCCAGGGGTATAAAACCCGGTACAGAAGCTTTATAAACCATGCCTTCCGGGAATGGTTCGCGAGCAGATAAGACGGCGTAACGGCTTCCCTTACAATGAATTTCGTCTTCAGAAAAAACGGCTTTAAGGAAAGGACAGCAAAATTTAAATGCGTCATTGTTGATATGACAATATCGGGATGGCTGGCTTTAAGAGCTTTCAACAATGCCGGCACGCTGGCCGCCACGCGCCGTTTTTCACTTAAGGCCGTCACCGGTATATCGGCATCGACGAGATTTCTTAATGTCCCTGTATTATTGACGGCGATCAATGAAGGGGCAAAGGAAGCGCGGTCTAGGCCGTTCATCAACGTGATCATGACCCGTTCCGCCCCGCCCGCGTAAAACGAAGGGAGAATGAACGTAACGGTGATTTTTCGGATCTTATCGACCATTGAAACTCTCCGGCCCCATATTTACCATATTTTAAAAAGCGCCAAACACTGAGGCGATAACCGTTATAACAGACCTGCGCGAGCTTCTGTCCAGCCTTGAACCTTTTTCGGAAACATCGTATCCATCGGTCTTAACGTTCAGGAGCACCATGCCGGAAAAAATAGCCGTTATCGGCCTGGGATATGTCGGGCTGCCTGTCGCGCTTGCGCTGGCCAGGGCTTTCGATTCTGTGACCGGCTTTGACGTTAAGACAGACCGTATTCATGCCCTTAGAAAAGGCCTGGACAAAACCGGAGAAGCCGCGTCTTCCGAACTGAACGCGTCGACATTGCTTTATACCTTTGATCCCGAGGATATACGCAGTTGTACTTTCTATATTATTGCCGTCCCTACGCCGATAGACGCGGACAAGCGTCCCGATCTTGGGCCTGTGCTGGCCGCGTCGAACACTGTTGGCAAAGTCCTGAAAAAGGGCGACGTCGTTGTTTTCGAATCTACAGTGTATCCGGGCGTTACGGAAGAAGTCTGCGGCCCGGCCCTGGCGTCGGCCAGCGGCTTGAAACAGGGAGTCGACTTCAGGCTTGGGTATTCGCCCGAACGCATCAATCCGGGCGATAAAGAGCATACGCTGGAAAAAATAACCAAGATCATCGCCGGCGAAGATCGGGAAACGACCGACCGCATAAGAAATGTATACGGAAAAATCGTGGCGGCCGGATTTCATGAGGCTCCGTCGATAAGAGTGGCGGAAGCCGCCAAAGTGATTGAAAACGTGCAGCGCGACGTCAATATAGCCCTGATGAACGAACTTGCGCTGATCTGCGACCGGCTGGGCTTGCGCACGACCGACGTCCTGAAAGCCGCTGGGACAAAATGGAATTTTCTGCCTTTTACGCCGGGCCTGGTTGGCGGTCACTGCATCGGAGTCGATCCGTATTACCTGACCGCACGAGCTGAAGAGGCTGGATATACGCCCGAGGTCATCCTGTCGGGCCGGCGCATCAATGATTCCATGGGGGCGTTCATCGGCGCAAAAACGCTGCAGATGCTGGCAGAGAACGCCATAAAGCCCGAACGGGCGAAAGTCGGCATTTTTGGCCTGACCTTCAAGGAAAACGTGGCGGATTTACGCAACAGCAAGGTGCCGGATATCGTTGCGGCGCTGAAAGCCGCGGGGGTTATGCCCCTTGTCGCGGACGCTACGGCCGATAAGGCTGAGGCCCATGAAGAATACGGCCTGACCCTTTCTTCTCTGGATGAAATGCAGGCTCTTGATGTGCTGATCCTCGCCGTACCGCACCAGTCTTATCTCAGAGGCAAAGCCGAAGGGCTGAAAAAGCATTTGAACAAAGGTGGGATGTTCATCGATATCAAGTCAGCTTTTGAACCGCGCGATTTCGAAGATTACAAATACTGGAGTTTATAACAGGTATGTTCCAGCGCATCCTGGTCACCGGCACGGCCGGATTTATCGGCTTTCATCTTGCGCGCAGGCTATGCGAGGCAGGATGCGAGGTCGTGGGATATGACATCGTTAATGATTATTATGATCCCACCCTGAAGGAAGACCGGATTAAGGCTCTGGAGCCGTATAAAAACTTCACTTTTATCCGCGCCGATCTGAACGATGCCGAAACGCTCAATCAAACATTTGCCGATTTTAAGCCTGAAGCCGTCGTCAATCTGGCGGCCCAAGCGGGCGTCCGTTACTCGTTAAGCCATCCCCACGCCTATATCCAGTCCAATATCAATGGATTCATCAATATCCTTGAAGCCTGCCGCCATAATGGCGTGAGGCATCTTTTATATGCGTCTTCAAGTTCGGTATATGGCGCCAATAAAACAATGCCATTTTCCGTTCATGACAATGTCGATCATCCCTTAAGCCTTTATGCTGCCAGCAAAAAGGCTAATGAGCTGATGGCTCATACATATGCGCATCTTTACGGCCTGCCGGTCACGGGGCTGCGCTTCTTTTCGGTTTATGGCCCTTGGGGCCGGCCCGACATGGCGCTGTTCCTTTTCACCAAAGCGATTTACGAAGGGCGCCCTATCGATGTTTTCAACAACGGACTTATGCAGCGCGATTTCACCTATATCGACGATATCGTCGAGGCGGTAAGCCGCCTCGTTCATACGCCCGCCTTGCCCCGGCCGGACTGGAACGGCTTTATGCCCGATCCGGCAACCAGCCTGGCGCCCTACAGGATTTATAATATCGGCAATAATACGCCTATAGAACTGATGCGTATGATTGAACTGCTGGAGCAGGAAACCGGGCTTAAAGCCCAAAAGAACTATCTGCCCATGCAACCGGGCGATGTTCCCGCGACGTGCGCGGATATAGAGGCCCTTCAACAGGCCATCGGTTTTACTCCGTCCACGTCCATGGAGACGGGCATTCGCCATTTCATCCATTGGTATAGGACATACTACAGACTAGGAAACGGCCCCGCCACCAGATAGATTATTGAAAATTCTTCCCTGAAAAATCTTCTTGCCAAGCTGCAACGATAAGATCTTTTTGCATTTTAAGTTGCATATACCGGGCTTTGCATATGGCATTGATCTGCAGGACAGCCTGTATTCTTTTTTCTTCTTCGCCATCCACCTCTCCGTCTAAGAAGGCCTGAATCTCAAGATCGCTGACAATAGAGTTTTTCATCATTTGGGCCCTGCCTGCGTGAAGGTCGCATCTCTTTATGGTTGCGCGTCAATCCATGAGCTAACATATTTTGATAGCTTTCGGTTCCCTAAAATGTATCAAAAATGTAACAGAATCAAAAAGGCGGAACCTTCATTTAGAACTTTTCGTTGGTTTTCATGAAGACATAGTGACAAGTCTAAACGTTAAGGAGGCACAAATGCTTGGTTGGGCTTTAACATTTCTGGTCGTGGCGGTGATCGCTGGCCTTCTGGGTTTTGGTGGCGTGGCAGCTGTTTCCACCCAGATAGCACAGATCCTTTTTGTGGTATTTCTGATCCTATTCATCGTCGCCGCGGCTGTGGGTGTGGCAAGAGGCCGGACACCCCCTATTTAACCTGTCGAACTATTAAAAAAAAGGCGCCCTCATAGGGCGCCTTTTTAATAGTTGCCTTGTATACAAAAAAAAGCCCCGTAAAAACGGGGCTTTTCTTTTTCAAACACAGAAGGCTTATGCGGCCGATTCCAGCAATCCGCTATTATCGCCCTCGATATAACCGGCGTATTCCATGGCCGTAGCGGAACGGCGCGATTTGGCTTCACGGTCGAGAACCATCTGCAGATGTTCCCGGGCGCGAGACAGGCGCGAACGGACCGTACCCACCGGAATGTTAAGGGAAACAGCCACTTCCTGATAACGCATGCCCTGCACGCAAACCAGGACAAGGATTTCGCGGTGCTCTTCCGAAAGCTTGTTCATGGCCTCGCGGACGAGCCGCAGTTCGGCTTTCGATTCCTGCACGGCATCCACGGATGCTTTTTCCAGATAGGTTTCAGGATCGTAGCGCGTTTCAAATTTCTTTTTCCGGCGATAGGTCGAAACGAACATGTTGAACATTATTTTCGACATCCATTTGAACAGGTCTGTGCCTGGTTCGAAGTAGTCCTGCTTCTCGATCGCGCGAAGCACGGTTGATTGCAGGAGATCGTCTGCATCGACCGTATTGCCGGTCAGGCGGATGGCGAATTTGCGCAGGCTGTCCATTTGGCCGACGAGAGCAGTTTGGGTAAACATTGGTAAAACTCCTTTTCCTGATGTTCTTAAGAAAGAATTTAGTTCCCTCATGTGTCCCGCGTTTGTCGGAAATGTTTCGGTTCCGAAAAAGTTTGTTTCATTTATGTATCGATCTAGCTTATATTTCCTGTAGTTTCAGGAGGATAGATTTGCAGAAAGCAACCGTTTTGACGGTGGACGACGACGAAAACCTGCAAATCGTTGTCCGCCATTACCTTGAAAGCGAAGGATATAAGGTGTTAACCGCTGCGAGCGGGGACGAATTGCTGGATAAGCTGCATTCCAGCAAGGCGGACGTTATTTTGCTCGACCTAATCCTCCCCGATACGGACGGCCTGCATCTTATGGGCAAGATCCGTCAGAAGACTTCGGCCCCTATTATTGTGGTCAGTGGCAAGGGAGACACGACGGACAGGATTATCGGCCTGGAAATGGGCGCCGACGATTACCTGGGCAAGCCGTTCGAAATGCGGGAGCTTTCCGCCCGAATCAAGGCTGTCCTGCGCCGCCGCGCCCAGGATAGCGCCGAAAACAATACGCCGCCAAACGCGGAAGCATCGCGCGGTAAAGCGGACCGAATCACTTTTAATGGCTGGATACTCGACCGGACCCAATATCAGCTTTATGACCCCTCTTCCGAATCAGCCAATTTGACAACAGGTCAGTTCAAGCTTCTGGAAGCTTTGATGATGTCCCCCAATAGGGCTTTAAGCCGGGAATATCTGTTCGAACTGACCCGTGAAGGAGATTTCGACGCCTATGACCGCGCCATCGATATCCAGATTGCCCGGATTCGAAAAAAGCTACAGGACGACCCCAAATCGCCCGCCATCCTGAAAACGATACGGGGCGTGGGCTATATGTTCTGCGGCTCACCCGAATACTCCTGAAAAACCAATTTCCCATGGAACCGGTTCGCTGCCGCTGCGTTTGTGTTTCAATATTGATACATAAGGAGAAAACTCATGGCTAAAAGCAAAATCGAAGAACTTGAATCCCATGCCAATCTGTCGGTCATCCGCGACGACATTGAAACCCTGAAGAAAGACGTCGTTGAAGGCGTTTCTAGACTTGCAAAAGACGTAAAGGAGGAAGGCATGAACGAGACAAGATATGTAAAGAAAAAAGTGCATGACCAGATCGATACTCTTCGTGGTCAGCTTGAAGAATTGGAAGAAGCTGCGGGACGCCGCTATCACACCATCGAAAAGCGCGTGGAAAAACATGTGAAATCCAACCCTACCCAGAGCGTTGCCATGGCTTTTGCCGCGGGCATCATCACAAGCTTCCTTTTGGGTCGCAGGAATTGAGATTGGAATGTCCATGTTCTCGCCTCTCTTGAAGGAAGTCGCCATTAACGGTTTGTTGCTGGCGCGACTCCGGTCGCAGCCGGAAACGAAGGCTGGTCTGGGGCTTTATGCCCTGACCGGCCTTTTGGTGGCGGTCGGGCTGGCGTTCCTTATCCATGCGGGGCATCTGGCGCTGAAAATTCATCACACCGACCTTGACGCAGCTTTGTGGATGAGTTTTTTTCTGCTTATTACGGCTTTCGTGGCCGGCATGACAGCACACATTCTTACAAGCGCACGTCAGCGGAAAAATCACGCGCATAGAGAAGAACAATTAAGCGAGACTATACATACGATTATCGAAGCCCTTGGGGATGAACTTGAAGGTCCCGTGAGAGAAAACCCTAAAATTGCTCTTCTTATCGCCGGGATGTCAGGATTGTTTGCCGGCACGCGCCTACGCTAATTTTTTATTTAGCGATAGGAACCGCTTGGCTTGCGTGATAGTTATCTTTTTGTAAAAACCAAACTGGAGGAAAATCCAATGAAACTTTCTACCCTTTCCCGTACCGCCCTGTGCGTTATGGTTCTTGCTGGCGCGACCCTTGGCGGTTGCAGCAACACCTGGCACGGCGTAGGCGAAGACACCGAAAAAGCTGGTGAGAAAATTCAGGATTCAGCAAACTAATCTGTTTCTTTTTAAAAGCCGCTCTCCGAAATGGAGGGCGGCTTTTTTGTATCTCTTGCCGTTACCAGTTCAAAAAAATGCCCGGTCTAAAGACCGGGCATTTTTAAAATTGATGTAATGCGCGTTTAGTTGTTATAACGATACTGTTTCGCAGCTTCCGGCAGGCGGCTTTGTATATAAGCCGTGCGCCATTCGTCGGGCTCGACGACATGGCTATTGTTATGATCCATTTCCAGGAAACTTGCATTGACAAAATCGTCGGGGGACAGCCCGTCCCTGTTCTGGTCGAACATGGCAAGGCCCGATTTTTTAATATACGTGGAATAGGCATATTTGCCCGCATCCATTTTACCGTCATCGTCGAAATCGCGGAACGTGAACGTTTCGGACTTTAAAGGTATAATCGTCAGCACGGTCTTTTTCGTGAATTCGATATTGTCCAGAACGCCGTTGCTGTCCAGGTCGAACAGGTGAAACAGATGGTCACCTGTCTCGTTAATGGTAACGATGTTGTCCTTATTGTCGTCAAAACTTTCAATATCGAACTTTTTGACGCCGGGGACATCAACAGAACTCGTCATCGTCGTAGTCCTGGTGGTTTCGGCGTTGGCAACGCCGCCAGCGGCAAATGCGATAAGGGCCGTGGCTAGCATAAGAGTGCGGATTTTCATGTTTAATATCTCCTAATGAGGGTATGTGCTCCTTTCAAACGCCCGCTGCGCTAAAAAGTTCATTTTCTGAAAATTAAGGAACCGGGGCAGGATTTCAGCGTTTGTAGACTGATCGCCATTGAAAGGAGACAGGACTATGTACACTCTCATGCAACATAAGATGCAAAGCCAGATGGATACGGTCGACGCTATGTTTCTCGCATCTTTCGATCTGCCGCAGGTTGCCGAAGAAGACGATATGCTTATCGAACTTATTCAGGATATAAGCCAGCGGCCTTATGAAGAAGTCGCTGCCGAACTTCATCACCAGATCGATCCTTCTTACCAGTGAATGGAAATAACCTGACTATGACCGATACAAACGATTCGCCTTTTGACAATGCCCAGGTTGCCGTCCATGCAAATCAATTGGGACCGGATTATGCCGCCCGTACTTCAGGGGTTTTTTTCAAAAGCATATCGCTTTTGATTATTCTTGGCTTAGGCGCGGCATGGTTTTTTGTATGGCGTCCTAACCACGCTGCACGCGCGGCACAACAACAAGAGGCGCAGACAACAGATAACGCTGCTGTAGGAGACAGTTTGGCAGACAAGCTTTCAGCGACACTCAAAGGCGCTATCGGATCGGATAAAGCGCCTTCGACTGAAAGCGCCGGCATTGAACTCGATCAGGCAAAACAACAAGCTGCCGCAGATAAGCAACAATCACAGCAATCATCCCTGTCTTCCGCACCTGTGGCTTATGAAGGTTCCTTTACCAATATAATTGATGGCAAAGTGACAGATGAAACCGGAAAAGATGCAGGCATGATTTACGATATCCTGGTGGACCGGGAAACAGGCGCGTCGACAGCCGTTGTGATCAATAACCAGAAAAAATACCAGGGGCTGGATTTATCGGCCGTAAAATTTAATGAAGTGGCTCAACAGGACAGCTCTGGAAACATGAAAATTTCTGCGGATGCTGGCGCAATTGCCGCAAGTCCTTCATTTAGTTACGAAAAGCTGCCTTCCCAGAGATACGTCAGCCTTCGCAGCTTGGAAAACGGTCAGGTTCTGGATGACCAGAATAAAAATGCCGGTCAGATCGATGCCGTCATTTACTACAATGGTTCGGCGCAGAACATCGTGTTTACCGTTCCGCCTATCGGGAATTCGACAAGAAAAGGCACTTTTGTTATTCCCTATAAAGACGTGGAAGTCTTGGCGGGCGCTGAAGGAAACGCAATACGCCTTAACAACATGCAGACGGCTGCCCTGGCGTCCGCAGTCATTCCAAAATCACAATAATGAACTATTGAGTCGCTTCATTTGTTAACCGCAGTAAGAGTAAAGGAGATCACATATGTCCAGATTTAAAATTATCCTATGCCTCGGCGTTGCAGCCCTTTCATTATCAGCGTGTGGAAACACGCGAGGAGAGCGGGCCATTTCCGGGGGTGCAATAGGCGCGGGCGTCGGTGCATTAGGCGGAGCTGTAACAGGCGGAAATCTGGCGACTGGTGCCATCATTGGCGGCGCGGCGGGTGCGGCGACCGGTGCCGTGACTGATAAAAACGATATCGACTTGAGCAACTGGTAATTCCAGGCCAGACTGACGGATGGCACCCTTCCCCCAAAGGTGCCATCCGTTTCCTTATCTGCTCATATGTTCGTATGATTCAAGTTTCTCGAAGCGACCGTCGACATACCCTCGGATTTCGATCGTCATACGGCCTTTTTCATGTAAATCGATGACGTTAAATCCGTTTTTCTGTCCCCGCAGCCGGCGTGACAATGCGGTGGAAGCGCTCAAAAAAATGATTTTATTATGATCGTCGACCGGCATTGTGTGGACGGCGGCATGATGGACATGCCCTGACAGGACCAGATCCACTTTACTGTCCTTCAAAGCCTGAAGGGCTTTATGACCGCCGAAAACGATGACCCTCAGCTGTGCTTCCGTCACCTTCCAAACAGGGTGGTGCATGACGCAAATACGAAAAGCATCCTGGGGTCCGGAGTCATATTGTTTTTTCAACCAGCCGGTCTGCCCTGTTGAAATGGCGCCATGAGCCCAGTTCCAATGAGGCACGACCCGGCGCGCTGTATTGATGCCTGCAATACAGGCCAGATCGTCCCGATAAACAGGTTCAAGGACGGGCGAGATAAAACGCCGGTACTTCTTATAAGGATCGAGAAAACGTTCTTTCAGATCATAGCGCGGAACATCGTGGTTACCGGGAATTGCGAGATAAGGAAACCGTAATGACGCCAGGAACTTTCTGGCCTCCTCGAATTCTTCGGCAATCGCTGTCTGGGTAAAGTCGCCGCTGATAATCACCAATGCCGGATTCAGGCGCTCTATTTCATTCAGCAGCAAAGGGGTCATATCCGGAAGGACAGTGCCGAAATGAAGGTCGGAAAGATGGATCAGGCGCATGGGATCAGTCCGTTCGTTCAAGCGGTGACCGGATCCGGCTCCCGCACAGGGATAATGATTTTCAGCGCACCGTTCAGAACACGGAAATTTATAGGCGTTTCAAGCATGACCGGTTCGCCGTCTATTGAAACCAGTTCGTGCGATTTTTCTGTTTTTACAAAGGCGCTCATAGCCTGGAATTCCTGCACGGAAGGTTCGGCCTCCAGCTTGCCCTGATGAAGCCTGAGGAGCAAGCGTATCCTTTCCATCAGGCTCTGGGGCGCGGCACTGTAGATCCCCAGCGTGCCATCCTGCAGGGAAGTCTTGGCGAGTTTATGAGTAGCATTGCTGGAATGGGCGAAGCTATTATTGGAAATGACTAAAGCCGCTGTACGCAGGCTCATTTCTTTTCCATCGGCGACGATCTGAAGTTCACGCATGCGTGTCGTATGCATCTGGTCGAGTATGAACGCCGTCAAACGCGGCATCATGACGACATCCGGCATCTGACGCATATTTTCACGGAACAGCGCCGCTTTCGGTATGGTGCCTATAGCGGCGCAACACAGGAAAGGCTGGTCGTTGGCCATGCCTACATCTATTGGCTTCACGGTCGTGCGGTTATATAAGTCGAAGATATTAGCTTCTTCCGTGACCAGCGGAATATCTAGATCCTTGGCCAGCAGGTTCATCGTGCCCATGGGCAAAATACCGAACGGCCTGTCGTATTTCAGATGCAAAGCTGCCGCCTGTGCGATCGAACCGTCGCCTCCGCCTACAAGGAGGGGGACATCGCTCTGCGCGAGTTTTTCCATGCGTTTGGCAAAGCTGTCATGAGGCAGGACCGCGAAACTGCTTATTTTCAAAGATGTCTTTTCAGCCAGCTCCTGAAACTTTTTTTCGCCCAATTTAGAGGCGCTCCCTGAACCGGCGTTAATCAGAATGTGAAAACACCCTTGAGCGGCCTCAGAAGGCGGTAAATTCCGGGGTTTCTCTTCGATTGTTTCAGCGTCCATAACAGGTCGAACGAAGCGAAACGGTAAAGGGTTCCGGACCTAGCATTATATATAGGAAATAATAATAAGAATTTTTTGTTTCATTTCAAAATATTAGATGGAATTTTTTATCCAGAAACCTCCCGTTAATACAAATAGTCTATCCTGATCTATAAGCTACGCCGGAATTGTCCCGGCAGGGGGTCCATTGTGTCACGTACAGAAATTTCTTCGCCGGCGCCGGGCGAACATCGCTCCGCTGTCGTTCTTCAGGCCGGGCACGATCATGAAATCCTTCTCCCGGATCAAAGCTTCGTCGCCAATTCAGAACTGACGCGTGACGGGTTCGACTTGGTGCTTACAGCCAAAGATGGCTCTGCCGTTGTCATAGAGAATTATTTCGCCGCGGACCCAGCCCCTGTGCTGATGTCGCCGCAGGGCGCGGCGTTGACGCCCGATCTGGTTCAGGCTTTCGTCCACCAGGCCGGGAATGTCCAGTTCGCCGCGGCAGGCACAGCCACGGACGAAAGCCCGGTCGGCACCGTTAAGGAAGTCTCGGGACACGCAACCGTTACCCATCCCGATGGCACGACTGAAACGATCGTGATCGGGATGCCTATCCATGAAGGCGACATTATCGAGACGGATGCCGCCGGGGCCGTCAATATTACGTTCGTCGATGAATCGAGCTTCGCCGTTTCCGAAAACGCCAAGCTGGCGATTGACCAGTATGTCTTCGATCCGCACAGCGACAGCGGCGAATCGAATTTTTCCATGCTGCGCGGCCTGTTCGTATATACGAGCGGCCTGATCGGGCGTGAAGACCCGGACGACGTCAAGATCGAAACCCCTGTCGGGTCGATCGGTATCCGCGGCACCGTCATCGCCGGCAACGTTACGACCGGCGAAATCACCGTCATGGAAGGGGCGATCGTCCTGCGTTCGCTGTCCGGCGAGGAAGTCACGCTTTCAGGGCAGTATGAAACGGCAAAATTCGACGGCCATAGCGTCACGCAGACGCAAACCCTGAATGCTGCCGATATCAGCGCGCGATTTTCAAGCATTGGCGGCGTTGCCCCCGGCTTTTTCAGCGGCCTGGCACCCGATACGGCAAAGCCGTCCGTCAACGATCCGTCCTCGCCGGGCGCCCATGATCCACAAGGTGACACTAAAGCCGCTCCTGCGGGCGAGACACATCAACAGACGCAGGAACCTACGCCGCCGGCACCGTCCAATCCGATGCCTGGACAACAGGGCGCCGCCGATGCCCCTGCTCCTGCGACAGCGGATTTCAGCGCCGGAGCTAATACGTTCGGCACGGCCAGCGTTTTTGCCGATAGCGGCAGCTTTACCGCCGTCGCGCCGGTCAGCGTTATCGCCGCTCCACCAGCGCCTGCCATCGTTACGGCCCCCCCTCCGCCCGCTCCGGTTGTCGCGGCGCCGCCTGTGGCAGCCGCACCGCCGCCTGTGGCGCCGATCGTGCCGCCTGCCCCGTTGCCGCCCAATGCGCCGCCCGTGGCGACCGATGCGGCCTTCACGCTGAATGAAAACTCTGCGAACGGCATGAACGTCGGCCGGGTCATCGCGACCGACCCCGATTCAGGCCAGGTGCTTACCTACAGCATTTCCGGGGGAAACACAGGCAACGCCTTCGCCATAGACGCCAATACCGGCCTGATTACCGTGGCAGGATCGCTCGATTACGAGACGCAGCAATCTTATGCGCTGACAGTCACCGCGACAGATAACGGCACCGGCTCCCTGTCGGCGACGGCCAAGGTCAACATCACGCTGAACGACGTTAACGATGCTCCCATCGCTAAAAACGCCACTTTTTCCGTGGCGGAGAATGCCAATGCCGGCACCGTCATCGGTGCGGCGACCTCTACAGAGGTGGATGTGGGCCAGTCGGTGTCTTATGCGATTACAGCCGGCAATCCCGGCGGAATTTTTTCCATCAATACCGCGACCGGCGTCATCACGCTGACGGGAACGCTGGATTATGAGACGACTCAAAGTTATAATCTGACCGTAAGGGTCACGGACAATGCCGGAACGCCTCTGTCCTCAAGCGCGACCATTACCGTCAATGTAACGGATATCAACGACCTGACCCCGGCCATTTCCGGCAGCACTTTTTCCGTCAATGAAAATTCCGCAAACGGCACAGCTGTCGGAACGGCCACAGCCACGGACGGCGACACGGTCGGCACGCTGAGTTACAGCATTACCGGCGGTACGGGCGCCGGACTGTTTACGATCAACAGTTCGACAGGCGCGATTACCGTCAACGGCGCGCTCGATTATGAAGCAGGGTCTTCTTATAACGTGACCGTCCAGGTATCGGACGGAATTCATACCGCCAGTGCGACTTACGCGATCAATATCAACGACCTGGCGGAACCTTTAAGCCTTAATACGCTGACCGTGGCCCAGGGCATTTACATCAAGGACAACATCAACGAGATGTTCGGCGGCGGCTTTATCGCCGCAGGCGACCTGAACAATGACGGTTACGATGACGGTTTCATTGTCAAGGATGTGAACGACCTGATCTTCGAATTGCAGGGTTCGGCGACTCCTGCCAGCACAGCCGCACCCGGCCTGACCAGCATTTCGGCGGGATTTACCGGAAACAACGACACGATTTCCATCGCGCATGCGGGCGATTTCAACGGCGACGGCGTTGCCGACATTATTATCGGCGCCCCGCATGCGAACGACTTCGACGGCACGACTGATACCGGCCAGATCGTGATCAAGAGCACGACAGGCGCCACCATCACGACTCTCGAAGGCCTTTCAGCTGGCGACCTGGCCGGCATGTCAGTGACCGGGATCGGCGACGTCAACCATGACGGATATGAAGATGTTCTGGTGGGCGCACCCGGCTCGGATATCGCCGGGACCAACGGAGGCGCGGCTTATATACTGTTTGGCGGCGACAAAGGGGTCATCAACCCGAAAATCGATGTGACGTCGCTGAATACCATTAGAATTGTGGGATCGGAAGCGCCGGCGAGCCCGACCGATTTCGTGATCAATGGAAATTATTCTTATGTGGTGTCTCAAAGCGGAAACAGCCTTTCGATCATCGATCTGACCAATCCGGGTACGCCCGTAATCGCAGGTTCGATAAATTCTTCGGATGTGTTTACGGCCGCGTCGGTTCCGAGCACCCTCGATGGCGCACAGGCGATCGCTGTGCAGGGCAATTATGCTTATATCGCCAGCGGTACGTCAGGATATGTCACGATCATCAATATTTCCAATCCTGGCAATCCCACTTATGTGGGATCCATCGCGAACGCGGTGTTACAGGATGTCAACGACATCGCGGTGCGCGGGACTATCGCCGTGGTGACGTCGGCCACCACCGATATGGTCACGGTCCTCAACATCACGACACCGACCGCCCCCGCCATCCTTTCGTCTTATGGGACGGGCATCAGCGATATGTCCGCGGTGACTTTTTCCCCTTCCGGACAATATGTCTATATTGGCTCTTCCGGAAACGGGCGTCTTGTCACGCTTGATATCAGCACACCCTCGACCCCTGCCCCGTCCGGAACTCCCTACGCCGATGCGGGATTGACGGGCGTAAGCGACATGTTCATCGACGGCAACAGGCTGTATGTCACGGACCAGAATTCGGACAAACTGTTTGTTTTTGATATAACCAACCAGGGAAACCCGAGCTTTCTTGGCTCATTTACTAGCGCGCTTCTGGATGGCGCAAGCGGCGTGGTCGTTTCCGACGGACTGGCCTATGTCACCGCCGTCAACAGCGACCGTCTGGTGGTTGTTGACGTTCGCATACCGACGAGTATGAGCGTCGTCAATTCCTATTCAAACCTTTCGGCGACCGACGGTGCTTCCGCGGTATCCATCGACAGCCACGGCCTGGTACATGTAACGGGCCAGCTGAGCGGGGCTTACAGCGTCCTTGACGTTTCGCGTGACGGGATCGCGATTAGCGGCCTTACAGGCAACAGCCATACCGGCACGACCGTTTCCGCCGCCGGTGATTTCAACAATGACGGGATCGCCGATTTCGCGATTGCTTCCCCGGGAACCGGCTCGGTTGGACGGGTCGACATCGTCTTTGGCGCAAAAGACATGGCGTCCGCGTCGCTTGGCGCGAACAGCCTTTCTCTGACCAATATCGCTGTCAATCCCACGGACCAGGATTTTCCCGTCTTCTTCGGCGGCGACATAAACGGCGACGGGATCGGCGACATCATGATTGCCGCGGGGGGCGGCAACGGTGGCAAGGGTCTGCTTCATGTTATATACGGCAGCAATGCCTATACTGGCGGAAGCACTCTTAACGTAGCCTCGCTCGGCAGCGCCGGCTATACGATTACGACGGGCGCGGCGACGCAGGAATTCATCGGCGGCGGCTCGGTCGGCGATTTCAACGGCGACGGTAAGGACGATCTGGCGGTCATCGTCAAGGATCCGGGCAGCCATGTGGCCGATATCTACGTCGTGTTTGGCGGAAACGCGGGCGCCGCCGACGGCACCATGACCCTGGCCGAACTCAATGACGGAAACAATGCGTTCCACATGACGTATACGATACCCGGCACGGTCGCGCTGCCCGATGATTTCGATTTCACGATCTCCGCTGCGGGGGACGTCAACGGCGACGGTTTCTCCGATTTTATCGTCGGCCTTCCCAATCTGGATACGAACCAGACGGCGGACTCCAGCGGCAACAGCAACAATACGGACGACCAGGACGGCGAATCCATTCTCGTTCTGGGCCATACGGCTGGCAGCGCTTCGGTGGTGAGCGCCGTCACGGCGACGGCGAACGCCCAGACCCTGATCGGCACGACGGCCAACGATACGATGTCTGACAACAACATGACCGGTATCGGATTCCGCTCGGGCGCGGGCAGCGATATTATTGGCATCAGGGGAAGCGGGTTCAGCGATATCGACGGCGGCGGCGGCAACGACACGATCCGGTATCTGCTAACAAGCGGCACGCTCGATTTCAGTGCCGTGGGCGCGGAAAAAATCCATCGGATAGAAAACCTTGATCTTGGCGGTTCGAACCAGACGATGGTTCTTACCCTGAATAATATTTTCGGCATGCTGGACAGCAGCGACACAGGCAAGCTCGCTCTCACGGCAAGCGGCAGCTCCACCACGAATACGATCCAGATCGATAATATGGGGACTGGGTCGCAGACGGGGGCTACGGCCGCGCAGATCGGGGCGCTTCTTGGCGCCGACCATTTCGCGGTGAACGGATCGAATTACGACTTCCAGTTCGGCGCCTCGACCCTGTCGATCGATAAAGCGATGGTGGACACCAGCCACGTCAATATCGCCTGACCCGAAATTTTTTTGGAACTCCAAGCGGCGGACGTTTGTACGTCCAGCACTACCGTGCAACCAACTAAGGAGAACGATCATGACACAAGGTCAGGTAAAACACCCGCAAACGGATGGCCGTCTGAAAGAAAACAAAGACGAGCCAAGCAACAACCGTCAGGGCGCTCGCGATTCCCGCAATGACAATCGTGACAAAAACCGCAGATAATTTCTGCAGTTTTGAATACTTACAGGACCCGGCTTAAAGCCGGGTTCTTTAATTCTGATGTCTTTCCATGATTATAAAACTGTAAGAAGGATGTGCTTGACGAAAATCCTCGGATAAAATCCGCCATTCTTTTAAATCGAGTTCTGGAAAAAAAGCATCGCCTTCATAGTCCGCGTCGATTTCGGTCAGATAGATTTTATGAATGAATTGTATTGCCTGGCGATAGATTTGCGCGCCGCCGATAACAAAAATTTCATCGCCATTGGCAGCTTCCGCAATTTTCTCGGCCTTCTCCAAAGCTTCTTCCAGGGACAGCACAAAAAACACATTGTCCGCTATTCTATTGGCATGAGGTGTGCGCGAAATGACGATGTGCGGCCGCCCGGCCAAGGGTTTTTCGAAAGACTCGAACGTTTTGCGCCCCATGACGATCGGCTTGCCCATCGTCATACGCTTGAAATATTTAAAGTCTTCTGAAATATGCCAGGGGATCTTATTGCCCTTGCCGATGACGCCGTTGCGTGACATGGCGGCGATGGCGCTGACGCAAATGGCCATAAAATCTACACCGCCACCGGCGCTTTGATCGCCGGGTGGGATTGGTAACCGACCAGTTCGAAATCCTCGTATTTGAAATCGAAGATATTTTTCACATGCGGGTTCAAATGCATCTCGGGCAAGGGAAGAGGATCGCGCGACAGCTGCAGATTCGCCTGCTCGAAGTGGTTGCAATAAATATGCGCGTCGCCGAGCGTATGAATGAACGCGCCCGGCTGCAGGCCGCAAACCTGCGCCACCATCAGGGTCAGCAGCGCATAGGACGCGATATTGAACGGCACGCCGAGAAAAATATCGGCGCTGCGCTGATACAGCTGGCAGGAGAGCCTGCCTTCAGCAACGTAAAACTGGAAAAAACAGTGGCAGGGCGGCAAAGCCATTTTACCGATTTCACCGACATTCCAGGCAGAAACGATCAGGCGGCGGTCGTCAGGGTTTGCCTTGATCCGCTCGATCACATTGGAGATCTGGTCGATGGTATGGCCGTCCGCCGCAGGCCATGACCGCCACTGGGCGCCATAGACCGGCCCTAGATTGCCTTCCGCGTCCGCCCATTCGTTCCAGATCGAGACGCCGTTGTCTTTCAGGTATTTGATGTTGGTGTCACCTTTGAGAAACCACAGCAGCTCATGAATGATGGATTTCATATGCGCTTTTTTCGTGGTGACCAGCGGAAACCCTTCCGCCAGGTCGAAGCGCATCTGGTACCCGAAAACGCTGAGCGTGCCGGTTCCGGTGCGGTCTTCTTTCTTTACGCCCGTCTCCAGCACATGGCGCATCAGATCCTGATATTGCCGCATGGTCGCCTCTCCTTTTGATTCTATGCTGATTATATCCCGTTTTTCGTCGAATTCGAGACCCTGTTCCTGTCCCGTTCGCACCAAGCAAGCAAACCGCCGCTGACAAGGATAAGGGCGGCCCCAGCCGCCGTCGAGCCGTCTATACGGTCGCCAAAAACGAAAAGCCCGAACAGGCTGCCCCACAGCAATTGCGTATACTGGAACGGCATGACGATCCCTGCCGGCGCCAGTTGCAGGGCCTTGCCCAGCAGGAGCAGCCCTCCCGCGCTGGTCAGCCCCGTCGCCATCATCATCACGATGTCCGGCATGGCGGGAAGCTCGGGCCGGGCCATGATCATAAACGTGCCCGCGACAGCCAATGTCATGACGCTGGGGTAAAAAGCAAAGGTCAAAGGCGGTTCGTCCTGGGACATCCGGCGGACCAGGCAGTTTCCCGTTGCGAACATGAAGGCGGAGAGCAGCGCCGCCAGGGAGGCTGGCGACACGGGCATGATATCGGGCCGCAAGGCTATCAGAACGCCGGCGAAGCCTGTTATGACGGCAGGCAGCAGGCGCGGTTCGAAGCGGTCGTCCGTAAAGAGAGGCGACAGGAATACGGTCAGGATCGGCGCCAGCAGGACAAGCGTATAGACCGTCGCCAGAGGCAACGCGCTGAACGCATAATAAACCAGCATGAATTCCACGCTGAGACAGAAAGCGCGCGCGGCGTGCCGTCCCGGCGTACGGGTGGCCAGGGCGCGAACCGGCCCGCCCTGACGCAATGAAAGCAGCAGCACCGCCGCAATGCCGCCGACCAGCGAAAAGAACACGCATTGCATAACCGGATAAGACTGCGTCTGATATTTAATGAGGGCGTCCCCGCACGAAAAAACGGCAAATCCGGCGAGACTGAGCAGCATGGATCGCCAAATTCGGGGCATAGGTATTGTCTTTCATAGGGATTTCAGGGTCCGACACCATAGGAAATCTTGAATTTCCAAGCAAATGCTATATAATGGATAGTGCTGAATTCGTTCAGCTATGACGCTAAACGTTTGACGGAATAAGCGCAGTGGACCCGGGGGCAGTACCCGGCGGATCCACCATCAGAAGCAGGATATGGATGTCAGGCTTTTGATGATGGGTCCGAAACAGGATCGACACGCGTGGTAAAGGTTTAACTTGTGTCCGGCATTGTACCGCCGTTATCGGGCTTTTTTATATTTGCAAACGACAACACTGTCGTAGCGAATGACAACACCCAAACGGGTGGCGTCGCTCAAGCTGCTTAATCGCAGACTGAGTTAGTAGCTGCAAATCAATCCCTGCCGTCTAGACAACGGCAGGTGGGGCCCGGGCCGAGCCTCGCAACAGAATCGGCCCACTTTCTTCCCTTCCGGTTGATTTCACAACAATGTCACAGTTTTGCCGCCGCGCCGCCGTTGACCGGATGGCCTATGCGGGCATATTGATGGTGAAGACATTTTTCCGTTGCAGGAATGGAGACAATATTCCATGCGTATCGCGCTTTTTACCGCCCTTGTATCCCTAAGCCTTGCCTCGCCCTTTCCGGCTTTTGCCGAAAATCCGATCCAGCGCATCGGCCTGACCGGCCCTTCCGCGCCCAGCAGCTTTGCGGATCTGGTCGAGGGCCTGCTTCCCGCCGTCGTGAACATCTCGTCGACCCAGAAAGCCAAACCGACGGCCGAGGATATGCCGGAAATGCCGCAATTGCCGCCTGGCTCTCCGTTCGAGGATTTCTTCAACGATTTCATGCAGAAACATGGTCAGGAGATGCAGACCATGCCGACCGCCTCCCTGGGTTCGGGCTTCATCGTGGATGCGGAAAAAGGATATGTCATAACTAACAACCATGTGGTCGAAGGGGCGGACGAAGTCCGGATCACGCTGCATGACGACACGTCCCTGCCCGCCACCGTGCTCGGCCGGGATGAAAAAGTCGATCTCGCCTTGCTTCAGGTGAAAACCGACAAAAAACTCACCGCCGTGAAGTTCGGCGATTCCAGCAAGCTGAGGGTCGGAGATTGGGTTTTGGCCATCGGTAATCCATTCGGGCTGGGCGGTACGGTGACGGCAGGCATCGTCTCCGCGGAATCCCGCGATATCAATGCCGGCCCCTATGACGACTTCATCCAGACAGACGCCTCGATTAACCGCGGCAATTCAGGCGGGCCGATGTTCAATACCGATGGCGAAGTGATCGGCATCAACACCGCTATCTTCTCGCCTTCAGGTGGATCGGTCGGCATCGGCTTCGCCGTGCCCTCGAACCTGGCGAAACCGGTCATCGACCAGTTGCTGAAATACGGCCACACCCGCCGGGGCTGGATGGGCGTAAGAATTCAGCTTGTGACGCCCGATATCGCCGAAAGCCTGGGGCTTGAAGGTGCGAAAGGCGCCTTGATCGCCAGCGTGACGCCGACAGGCCCGGCCGAGATGGCCGGGCTGAAAGCCGGGGACGTCATCCTGCAGTTCGACGGCAAGGATATCAACGCCATGCGCACCCTGCCCCGAGCTGTCGCGGAAACGGAGATCGGCAAAAAAGTCAAAGTCACTTACTGGCGTGAGGGCAAAAAAGCCGACACGATGCTCGCGATCGGTGAGCTCGAAAAAGCGGAAAAATCAGGCCTGTTCAGCGGCGACAACGACGACTCTCCTCAACCGCAGCAAACAGGGCCGGGCGTCAAGGTCAGCAGCGTCGGCATGACGGTCGATAAGATCGGCCCGCAGGATCGCACGAACTATGAGATTCCGGATGACGTCCAGGGCGTCCTTGTGCAGTCTGTCGAACCGATGTCTGAGGCCGCCGAAAAGGGCCTGACGCCCGGCGACGTCATCGTCGAAGTAAACAAGCAGCGCGTCACCGATCCCTCCAAGGTGCCCGGCATCATCGAGGCCGCCCGCGTGACGGGTCAGCCTTCCGTGCTGCTGCTCGTCAACCGTGGCGGCGACGTGCGCTTTGTCGCGCTGAAGCTTAAAAAGGACATGCAGAAAACCCCGCCGGATACCGGAAAGACCAGATAGGCCAGGGGCATGATAAATACGTTTCAGCCCTGAGTTCTTAAATCCGATGCCTGTTATCGATATCATCGCCGGTCCCACGGCCAGCGGAAAATCGGCGCTGGCGCTGCAAATGGCGCAAGAGAAAAACGGCGTCGTCATTAATGCCGATTCCATGCAGATTTACCATGCCCTCCCCCTGCTGACCGCCCAGCCCTCCGCAGCGGACCAGCGGGCCGCGCCTCATCGCCTGTATGGATGTCTGCCCGTAGCGGAACCCTGCAGCGCCGCACGCTGGCGCATGCTGGTCATCAGGGAAATAGAAGACGCTTTTGCCGGCGGCCGGCATCCTGTCGTTACGGGCGGGACCGGCCTTTACATCAACAGCCTGGTTAATGGCCTGTCCCCGATCCCCGACGTTCCTTCGAGCGTCCGTGCGGAAGCGATGGCGCTGCAATCGTCCCTGGGCAATCCTGGCTTTCACGCCGCCCTGAACCGGAAAGACCCCGTCATGGCGACGCGCCTTCATCCCAACGACACCCAGCGCCTGATCCGCGCCTGGGAGGTCATGACGGCGACGGGACGGTCGCTGGCGGAATGGCAGCATGAAAAAAGGGAAGCTTCGCCCCCTGGCTGGATATTCAGGATTACCCTTATACTGCCGGACCGCCGAACGCTTTATGAGCGGTGCAACGGCCGTTTTCTCCAGATGATGGACGCCGGTGCCCTGGAAGAAACGCGGCATTTTATTGAAGAGAATCCGGAGGCTGATCAAATGCCGGTAAAGAACGCTTTGGGATTTCATGCTCTTGAAAGGCATCTTAGGAATGCGATTTCTCTGGATGAAGCCATCGACCAGGCCCAGACTGAAACGCGCCAGTATGCTAAAAGGCAGATGACATGGTTCCGGCATCAGGTTAAACCTGCTGACAATATCGCCGAAATCGCTATTCTTGACGCCTGACATGTGAGTGCAATGCAACAAACGCATGCCAGATCTTCATAAAGCTAATAACTAGATAACATTATTGCTTTTTTTGAAACTCTATATCTGAAAATATTGTTTTTTTGAAATAATATAACTAATCTTTTTGCAGAGCAGCAGAGGTGTGTATGAAGAAAACCGTTCAGAAAAAACCGGTAAAACTGGTGCAGGTCGTCGAAACCCTGAACACGTCCCCTGAACGCCGCCTCACAGGGGCGGAAATCGTCATCCAGGCCCTGATCGACCAGGGCGTCGATACCATTTTCGGCTATCCCGGCGGCGCGGTCCTTCCTATTTACGATGCGCTGTTCCAGCAGGATAAAATCCGCCATATCCTCGTCCGGCATGAGCAGGCCGCCGTCCATGCCGCCGAAGGCTATGCCCGTTCCACGGGCAAGGTCGGATGTGTCCTCGTGACCTCCGGCCCCGGCGCCACCAATGCGGTGACCGGGTTGACCGACGCCCTGATGGATTCCATACCGATCGTCTGCCTGACCGGTCAGGTGCCGACATTCCTGATCGGTTATGACGCGTTCCAGGAAGCGGACACAACCGGCATCACGCGCCCCTGCACCAAGCACAATTACCTGGTGAAGGACGTCAACAGGCTGGCAGGCGCGATCCATGAAGCGTTTCATGTCGCCCGCACCGGACGCCCCGGCCCGGTTGTCATCGACATCCCGAAAGACATTCAGTTCGCGCCTGGCGTTTATACCGGCCCGTCCCATGGCAAGGCAAAGGCATACCAGCCGCGCCTCGATCCAGACCGTAAGGCCGTGGAACGCGCCGTCGCCCTGATGGCGAAAGCCGAACGCCCCATTTTTTATACAGGCGGCGGCGTCATCAATGCCGGCCCCCAGGCCGCGAAACTTCTGACCGAATTTGTCCGGCTGACGGGGTTTCCCATCACCAACACCCTGATGGGGCTTGGCGCCTACCCCGCCAGTGACCGGCAGTTCCTGGGCATGCTGGGAATGCATGGCACCTACGAAGCCAACATGGCGATGCATGACTGCGACGTCATGATCAATATCGGCGCGCGTTTCGACGACCGCGTGACGGGCCGCGTCAACGCCTTCTCTCCGGACTCCGTCAAGATCCATGTGGACGTCGATCCCAGCTCTATCAACAAGAACGTCCATGCCGATCTTCCCATCGTCGGCGATGCCGGGCGGACGCTGGCGCTGATGCTGAGCATCTGGAAAGAGAAAAAATACAAGGCGAAGACCGCCGAACTGAAAAAATGGTGGAAGAAAATCGACAAATGGCGGGAACGCGATTGCCTCGCCTACGTCCAGAAAGGCGATGTCATCAAACCGCAATACGCGCTTGAGCGTCTGCGCCATCACATCGAAAAGGACAAGCGCGACGTCTATATCTCGACGGAAGTCGGCCAGCACCAGATGTGGGCCGCCCAGTTCCTGAAATTCGAACAGCCCAACCGCTGGCTGACCTCAGGCGGTCTCGGCACGATGGGCTACGGTTTCCCGGCCGCAATCGGCGCACAGATCGCGCATCCGAAGGCGCTGTGCATCGACGTGGCGGGCGAGGCCAGCATCCAGATGAATATTCAGGAGCTGAGCACAGCCATCCAGTTCAACCTGCCGGTCAAGATCTTCATCATGAACAATCAGTGGATGGGCATGGTGCGGCAATGGCAGGAACTGCTGCACGGCGAACGGTATTCGCACAGCTATTCCGAATCCCTTCCCGATTTCGTGAAACTGGCGGAAGCGTATGGCGGCATCGGCATCCGTGTGGAAAAGGCGAAAGACCTGGACAAGGCGATCCAGGCCATGCTGAAAACCGACCGGGTCACCATCGTGGATGTGATGGTCGACCAGCGGGAGAATTGTTTCCCGATGATCCCGTCAGGCAAGGCGCACAATGAGATGATCCTGTCCGCCGATGCCAGCCAGTTCGATAAGAAGCTGGTGTGATAGCTTTTTGAGGCCTTCTTGACAAATATGTTTTTATTCCTATAATGATAAAATGAAAGATGGGAACTTCAGGGCAGCATGATGCATTAAAGTGAATGTATATCATGGTCTTTCCAAGGATTCCCACTAATAGCAGAAAAGATTGAAACGTGAACAAACTGAATAAAAACGCCTTTGCCATCAAGAGCTTGCGCGACAATTAAAAAAATCGACCGAAACAAACTGAAGACGATATACTATCGGAAAATGCGGATTTCGATTGGAAAGACTTATGCCTAAAAATCAGAGTGTTTACGGTGAAGCGCCCAAGGAAGTTCCTGTGGCCACCCATACGCTGGCGGTGCTTGCGGATAACGAACCCGGCGTCCTGGCCCGCGTGCTGGGCCTGTTCGCGGGGCGCGGCTACAATATCGACAGCCTGACGGCGGCGGAAATCGATCATGCCCGGCATTTGTCGCGCATCACCATCGTGTGTTCCGGCACGCAGATGGTGATCGAGCAGATCAAGAACCAGCTGGACCGCCTGGTGCCCGTGCGTCAGGTTTCCGACCTGACCGTCGAAGGGCCGCACGTGGCCCGCGAACTGGCGCTGGTCAAGGTGGCGGGCCGTGGCGACAAGCGCATCGAGGCCCTGCGCATCGCCGACGTGTTCCGCGCCCGCGTCGTCGACTCGACGCTCGACTCGTTCGTTTTTGAAATTACCGGTTCGGCCGAAAAGATCGGCGCCTTTGTCGACCTGATGGTGCCGCTCGGCCTGGTCGATGTCAGCCGGACCGGCGTCGCGGCGATGACCCGTGGCGAACATGCTATCGGGGATATGAATTGATAAAAGGACATCGCCCACGATGAAAAAGCTTTCCCTGATACTCGCCGCTCTTGCCCTGGTGTCCCTCACCGGCTGCATCGACCGCACCCAGGCGGACGCGAAACTCGCCAGGGGCTGCGAGGCCGGCGTCAACACCATGCTGGAAAAAGGCGACCGGATCGGCAAAGTCGTCAAAACCGAATTCACCCCCGCCACCGAAGGGCCCGGCATGCGCCATGTGACCCTGACCGCCACCATCAAGGACGACTGGTCGGAGGAAGAACAGACTTACGAATGCGTTTTCGAGGAAGACTTCGGCTTCATGAACACCAACTACGCCGCGTCCATCTACCAGATCAAAGCCGGCGACAAGACCGTCGGCAAATCCGGCAACGAGATCATGGGCGACGCCGAGGATTTTATAAAGCTGAACGACGCGATCCGGCAGGCGATGTACAGGGATTGAGTTCTAAAGGCTGAGATCGGAAAGAGAAGCCTTAGCCTGCCTTCTGTCCATGTCTGCTGCTATGCCGGCGGCGATTCTGTCTGCGATACCTTGCGGCCCATTAGCCATTGCAAAATGAAAAATATGTCGCGGAGGCAATTCGGGTAAGGATCGCGCAAGCCCTTCCAATTTTCCAATATCTTTCTCGTCCACCAGCGATATGTGGTCATTTGAGCCTGCCACAGTAATATTTAAACAGGAAAAGGAATTGTTTCCGGGAATGCTGGGATGATTAAGGTAAACTCGAACAAATTCGCCGCGCGTCTCCGCGCGGCCGTGGGCGCATTGCATGCTGACGCCCTTACTTAGAAGATCTTTGAACACCTCATAAATTCGATGGGAGGGCCTGCTGGCTAAAGCCCGTACCTCCCCCATCGCTTTGTTGATCGTCGCCATGGCATGATCGCGATGGGAAGCCATCTCCAGATACAGGACCGCCATGATGTCGATGTCCTGCTCGGCAAGCCCTTCGGCTATCACGTTCTCTATAGTTCGATTCAGTGCGGGGAAATTCTTAATTGTAAAATTGGTTTGGCTGAAAATCGGATGCGTTGCCTCAAGATTGGTCGTCCGGTCCGGACCCTTGACCGTTTTTGTCTTAAAACCGCCGTAGGTTTTGAGGGTTCCCTGAATGCCATTCCAATAGGCATGCCATAATTGATCGAGAAACGTATAAACTCCCTCATAGGATGGCTTGCCTTTGGGTGAAAGGAACAACTCCACAGGTGAAGACCGGAGAGTCAAAGGATTGATATAACGATAGGATATTTTTGTCTGGCCGGTTGCGGGGTCGATACTTTCATTTCTGTCGCGCAGGTCGTGGCGCTTGTCCAGATTATCCAGGGCTTTCCGCAGAAGCTTGTCGCCTTCCTCTTCTTTATCCAAGGCCTCTGTCAGGCATGTTACCGCGTGTTCCTGATCGTCGGCGCCGGTAAAAGGACTGTAATAAAATCTGGCATCGGCAGAAGGATTGGCCAGAGTCAACGTTCCGCCATCATCGTCTATCGTGAACTCCATATCGATGGCGCGTTCGATTTGCGCTTCCAGCTCGCACACTTCTTTATCAAGCTGTAATGTAATGTCCGCTAAAGCGCTGGCGGTCATGTGGCGCGGCAATATGCTGCCAATGCATGGCCTGATCTTGTGACGCAATATAACGGTGTCTGCCTCCTCGCCGGCCAACAGATCGTATCCCGGTGGCGGATTGTCCAGGACGTCGACAAAGGGTCGCGCCGATGCCTTAGAAGTTTCGGATACCGGCTGACTCACGGCTTTTCGCTTTTGCCAGGCGGCTTCAAGCACTGTCAAACAATATTTGGCAGCGTTATAATGCGGAGACAACTTGCCGCTGTCCGCCACGATCCCGCCGAAAACCCCGAAGGCTTCTTGCCTGACGGGCATATGCGAACCGCCGTTCGAGCTATAGGTAAAACCATACTCGCCGAGCAGACGCAGAATATCATTCTTGGGAAGAGGCTGACGCCTGTGCTTGATGTCCTGCAGGCGCTTTTGTTCCGCAAGATATATTTTTTCTGTAAGGGCGTTTAAATCAAGCATCGGAGTTCTAAGTCCCTGTTCAGTTTTTTATGAGGTTCTCTGACCTGTCTTTAATGCTTTTCTGTACTATTTCTCTGTAAAAAGCAACGTTTATTCATTGTTTAACAGCATGTTGGAATGCGCAACTCCTTGTAAAAGATGAAAAAACTAAAAATGACTGCACTCCGGCTATTCCTGCCTGCACCCGGGCACCACTGAAACAAAGGAACCTCTCTTGAAAAACATTTATGCTCTGCTGACCGCCGTCATAACCCTGACCGCATGCTCGGGCCTCCGAAGCCCCTCCTATACCCCGTCTGTCTATGAGAGCTATAACTGCGGCCAGCTGCAGGCGGAACTGAAGCTGGTTTCGTCCCGGTTCGATGAGAAGGAAGCGGCTTTCAACCAGTCCTATATCGCCGCAACGACCTTGACCCTCATGGGCGTCCCGCAACAGGGCCCGAATACGCGCCAGGCCGAACAGGAACTGAAATCCCTGAAAGACCAGCGGGAATTTCTCCAGCACATGCTGATCAGGAAAGACTGCGCTGCTTGAATTGTATATGACGAGAATGGCAGGCTTTAGCGGCCCGCCCTTCTTCAATTCCTAAAAAACCTTGACATTCAACCCATAGTATAATAATATGATGTCCATAAAGGCCACAGGTGTGTTACCGCCGCCCGTGGGCAGGCGCAGACATGCGAAAGGGACATTTTCCATGCCCTTAAGAGGTTTGTAATCACTCCAGCTTGGAACGCCATCTTTATCACGGTTTTCATACGCCGCTTTTGCCCCACGGAAGCGTGCGTCCTCAAGATACTCTCTCAAGGTTCTAAGGGTTTTTGTTTGATAGTTTTTAAGTTGGAAATGTGTCATGCCGCTGCCTGAAGCTCTTGAGCTTTCTTGTAATGAATCTGATCCAAGAATTGGATTACGTTGAGGGTCTGTTCCGCAAGTTTTTTAAGCTCTGTCTCTGGCAGGTATTCAACATGCGTAATGTCTTGCGTAGTGCCGTGGCATTCTGGATTAGTCTTCTGCTTTATCTCTGACAGCACAACTTTCAAAGTCTTGGTGTTTGTTATGCCCGAAACAGGTGCAAACTTATCAAACATCGTTGCATCACTGGTAACAGTTCCGATTAGGGAATCCAGCATTGCAGGTAAATGCTTGTCCTTGCCTTTTAGCCGGGCAAATTTGAAGGCTATAAAAGCCTCAAGCGTAATTCTGATATAGTTGGGCAGATAATCCTTTGCACTATCGTGGGAAATGTCCCCTGAAACGTAAGCCTGAATTTTTTCCAATTTCTGGAAATAAGAAGTCTGGAAATTTCTTAGGCTGTTTGGCAAGTGACATATGACGCCTCTTTCAATATAGAGATCAGCACGACCCTTGCATTGATTTGAGTCAATCAAGCTGCTCATAAATTTCAGAAATATCATGTTATGGCTCAACACAATAATTTGTTTACATCCTGCCCATGCGGTGGGCTGTCCATTTTGATCCTTCTGGGTGACTATTGGCACCATAATATCCTGAATGACCAGAGCCGTTGAGAACAGCCTGTTTTCATCAAGGCTGGAAACAGGATCATCAATGACTATCGTATAATCTTCCTGCTTTACCCCCGGATTATCTAGGACTTCGTGACGGTATTTGCTCAAGAAATAGGCAAAGGCCAGCGCGGTTTTTTCACCTTCGCTCAAGGAGTAGTGAATCCTTTTTTTCGGCGGAACGCCTGAATAATGGACGGTAATTTCGCCATCATCTTGTATGTTAATCGTGAAATTATTCACGCAAAGACTGGAAAGAAAACCGTTAACGTATTCAGATTCCTTCTTGAGCTTTGAAAGCTCTGAAGCCTTTTCCTCTTCCTTCTTTGCCAACATGTTTTGTATAAGGCGCAGCGCTTCGTTAACGAAGTGAAACAGTCCAATCCCGCCTATCCCTTCCGGTATCTCAAACTTGGCCTCTTCTTTTTCTTGAGCTTTTCGGGCCTCGTCTGCTACGGCTTAGCCAGCAACGCCAGCACTCCTATCACACCCATAATCTGAGCTTCTGGTAGAGTTCCTGAAAGTGCGTGCCAAACCGTGCTCCCTGCCACCCATAGACCGAGCAACCCCATACTCCCGCCTTTAACCAGCGCCGCCCGCGCGCGCCAGAGAAGCGCAAGGCCCGCAACAGACAAGCTTATGGCGTAATTCGCCGCGTCGGAGAGAAAATCTAGAGAATCCGCTTGCAGCGAAGCGGAGCCTGCCGCCAAACCCGCCGCCAGTTCCGCTAGAAACATGGCGGCATTAATACCGAACGCAATCCACAATACCCGCCGGTACGTTTTGTCCAAAAGCGGCCCTTCACATTGATTTTCGCAACAGCCGACGCCCATAAATTCCTCGCATTACAGTCTGTAAAAAATTACTATGCGCTCTATAGTTACTATAGGGTCAAGACATGAAACAAAAGACGGATTTATCTATAGGAGAATTAGGCAAGGCGACTGGCACCAAAGTTGTTACGGTGCGCTATTATGAGCAGATAGGGCTTTTGCCGGTTCCGTTACGCACGGAAAGTAATTACCGGGCTTATGGGGCCGACCACCTTCAAAGGCTGCGTTTTATCCGCCGCTGTCGAGATTTGGGTTTCACGCTTGAACAGGTGCGGGAATTATTGCGCCTGACCGAACATAAAGATCGTTCTTGCGACGAAGTGAATCAAATTACCTCCGAACATTTAACCGAGATCAAGGACAAGATTGCTGACCTGAAACGCTTGGCTAAAGAATTGAACCGCATAAGCGGGCAATGTCAGGGCGGCAAAATTGCCGATTGCCGAATTATTGAGGCACTATCTCCGCATTAGGAATAACCTTAATTGTCTAATTTGTTAGATACTATCTAACGGCAAAAAAACGCAAAAGAAAAGCCGCCCTCGCGGCGGCTAACTCATTGATTTTCCTTGGTTGCGGGGGCTGGATTTGAACCAACGACCTTCAGGTTATGAGCCTGACGAGCTACCGGGCTGCTCCACCCCGCGTCAGGAAAATCAAGTTTTAGCGCTCAAAATGCGTTAGATACTTTGTTAGATACTTGAGCGCTACTTTCTGCACCTAACTGCACTTTTAGTCAATTGGGCCTTGTGCAAAAGACCTTTTAATTCAAAGCTCTGGCAGTTTGTAAACCGACAAGCTTCACGTTATGAGCCTGACGAGCTACCAGACTGCTCCATCCCGCGACAAGGAATATTTAAGATATGGGGTTATAGCGCCCTGCTTTCAAGAATGCAACATGATTATGGCGCGTTAGGGAAGATGGCCGTCAGCCCGGCGTTGCGTTGCGGTCGTTGGCGGGTCTGGGGGCCTGCAAGGTCATGGCCTGCGCCGGTCCGGTTTCAGCAGCCGGTTGCGGCTCGGCGCGGTAGATCAGGGTCATCGCGCCGCCGCCGGCGCTGGAAGCAAATCCGTACATTGTCGTCCTCCGTTCTTTGCAACTCTTCATAGAAAGCATGCCGCAGAAAACAGGGGCGTTCAAGGGAATCCCTTGCTGCGCCGCCGTTTCGGGGGTGCAGCATAAGCAGGGCCTGAGTCATCCGCCGCATCTCTTTTGCGCGTCTTGCCAGCCCGTGCGCTTCGCCATATGATGGGGCCATTCAGGGAAGAAAAAATGCGCGCGGTTGCCTTCTGGAGCCGCCATGAAGGCCCGACATGGGCCGTGGCGGCTGTATTATACGGGGCCTGGGGAGTGCTGACATGGTTTTACCATGATCTGCCGTTATGGCTGTCCGCCCCTGCAGGCGCCTGGCTTGTCTGCTGGCACGGCTCGCTCCAGCATGAAACGATCCACGGCCATCCAACCAGAAAGCCATGGCTGAACGAACTCGTCGCCGGCCCCGCGCTCGGCCTGTTTTTCCCTTACCGCCTGTACAGGCAAAGCCACCTGCGCCACCATCACGACGAACGGCTGACCTTTCCGTTCGAAGACCCCGAATCCTATTACGTGGCGCCGCAGCGCTGGGCCAGCCTGCGCCCCTGGCAACGGCGCGTCCTGCTGTTTTACAACACCCTGCTGGGCCGCCTGACCATCGGACCCGTCCTGAGCGTCTCTTCCATGGTCAGGGAGGAGGCGCGCCTGCTGGCGAAGGGCGATTACCGCCATATGCCCGCCTGGCTGTATCATATCCCCGCTGCCGCTGCCGTGTTTGGGTGGACATGGGGCGTTTGCGGCATACCACCGCTCGTCTATCTCTGTTTCTTCGCCTGGCCCGGCCTGTCGCTGACCATGCTGCGGTCCTTTGCCGAACACCGGGCCGTGGAGACGGTGGGGGAGCGCACCGTGATCGTCCGCACCACGCCGTGGATGCGCCTCCTCTATCTCAACAACAACTTCCACAGCGTCCACCACGATTATCCGCGCCTGCCCTGGTATAAGATCCCGGCGCGGTACCAGGCGCATGAAGACCGCTTCCTGAACGGCAACGGGCATTATTTCTTCAGCAGCTACGGCGAACAGTTCCGGCGTTTTTTCCTGAAGCCTAAGGAAATGCCGGTGCATCCGCAGGTGCGCGGCTAGGGCTGCGGGGGCTGCCGGGCGATGGCGCGGCTTAAATAGGCGAAGGGCGTGTCGACAACCGTCACGAAGGCTTTAACGCCATAGGCGACCAGGGCCAGTTGCGCCCATCCGTCAAACACGCCGTAAAACGCCAGGAACGCAAAAGCGAACGTGTCGAAACCTTGAGAGATCAAAGTGCTGGCATTGTTACGCAGCCAGAGGTGCCGCCCGCCCGTCCAGGCTTTGATGCGCGCATAAAGGAACACGTCCAGGGTCTGACTCAGGTAAAACACGAACAGCCCGGCAAGAACCAGACGCAGCGACGTCGAAAACACGATGCCCATGGCGTCGGACAAAGCTTGCACATCCGCCGCCGGTTCGGCCAGCCGGATCGCCTGCAGGTAAATCTGGAACAGGAGCGCGGTAAAAACGCCGATCTTCACCGTGTCATAGGCGACTTTCCTGCCATGGATTTCCGTGAGGACGTCGCTGGTCAGAAAAATCGTTACGTACAATGCCGTCCCCAGTGTGATGGGCAGCCCGAACACTTCGATCACCTTGCCGTCCGTGATGCCGAGCAACAGCGTGATCATAATGATAAGTCCCTGCAGCCAGGCCTGGCCGCGCCATGCGGCGAAGGGAATCGACAGGATACCGATGAACATTACGGCAAAAAACAGGATTTCATTGGTCATCGCACGTTCGCCGTTATGTATGCAGGGCAGCCCGCATTAAAAAAGATAAGCGTCATATTTAATCAGGAACCCTCTGACGGCCAGCCCTGTTTGTTGAAAAGCAATCCATTATTGAGGAGAAGACCAATGTCTATCATGGAACATCTGGCGGGTAAAAACCAGAACGATACCCATGCCGTCGCGCCGATTCCGGAACGGTTGCGCAAGAGCGAGAAAGTCGTCATTTTGACCGCGGACGACACAGAGGATACCGAGTTTTTCTATCCGTATTACCGCCTGACCGAAGAAGGGTATCAGGTCGACGTCGTGACGCCTGACGGCGGCGCGTTCAAGGCGAAGCATGGTCTGGGGCTGCAGCAGACGAGATCTATCGGTGAAGTGCGCGCTCAGGATTATGCCCTGCTTTACATTCCCGGCGGCAAAGCGCCGGCCGAACTGCGCAAGGATAATCAGGTGCTGGATTTCGTCAGGACGTTCGCACAGACGGGACGGCCCATTGCCGCTGTCTGCCACGGCCCGCAGGTGCTGATCGAGGCAGGACTTGTCGAAGGTGTCCAGATGGCGTGCTGGCCCGAAGTCCAGGAAGAATTGGAAGAAGCCGGTGGCGTCTTCGTTAATGAAGCGCTTGTGGAAGACGGCCAGTTCATCACTGCACGCCAGCCGGGCGACCTGCATCGCCATCTGTATGGCGTGCTGCAGTATCTCAAGGAAAAGAAACAACCGCAAAGCCGGGATCAGCGCCGTGCGAATGCGGCCTGATCGATAGCCAGTTAAAAAACCTCCCTTTATGGGAGGTTTTTCTATATCGCTTACCGTAACGTTCAGTTTTCAACTGGCTGCAATAGATCTCGCATTTAAAAAATAACGGGAAAATGCGCTAAATACTATCAGGCGATTATTGCCTTACACGGATAATATTTCCCATAAGTAATGGATTTTATTAAAATCTTATTCAATAAATCATCATTAAATCAATGAGATAGCAAATTCATATTTTTGGCATGCCGCTTGCGATTATTTTTACATATAAATTAATCGGGAGACTGTCATGATGAAAGGCCTAGGTTGTTTTAAATTTTCCTTAAGCGGGTTCAGCATCGTCGCGCTTTGCCAGGGCAAGGAAAACGACAGGGATTTTTATTCCTTTGTGGCGATCGAACCACAAAACTATCCCTATTTCAAAAAACGTTATCGCCCCGGTGAAATGTCGAATTTTAAATCGTTTGGATATGAACTCGTGCGTGGCTGGGGCACCGAGCCGAGCCAGGCCGTAACCAACACCCTGCTGAGCAAATACGGCGTCGAATTCGGGATCAGCGAAAATTTCCTGAACCATCTCGCGTCCAACATCGATGCGGCCCTCCACACGCGAAGCCCGGCTTATTCATCCGTTTTCGCTTCGGCTCATTTCTAATCGATTTTCAGGCGGCGCGGGCCTATCATTCGCGCTGCCTGAAAACTGTTCACCATTCCAGCGCTTTTCCGTTCCACTGAAAAAAATGTCCGCTGTCTTTCAGCGATAGCTGGTCAATCACTTTTCTGAGGCCCTCCACGCTTTCCGTGACATCGATATCTGCGCCTTGCCCACCCATATCCGTGCGCACCCAGCCGGGATGAACCGGGCAGGCGATGATGCCCTCCTCCTTCAAATCCATTGAAACGAGCTGCATTACTTTATTGACTGCTGCTTTGGAAGACCTGTACGCGTAACTTCCAGCCGCCATGCGGCTGAGCGATCCCATTTGGCTGGAAATGGTAATGATTTTAGCGCCGCGCCCTGCCATTTTTATATTCGGTAAGAACGCCTGGATTACACGGAGAGGCGCCATCGTGTTGACTGCCAGCACTTCGGCCCAGCTATCGAAATCCATAGCGTTTAAGCTTTGCCTTTCCTTATCTCCGTAAACACCTGCATTGTTGATCAAAAGATCGATCGGCAGATCTTTCAGTTCCTGCGCCAGTTTATCGGCAGACGCCTGATCGCAGACATCCAAAACATGGACCGACACATTTCCGTTTATGCCCTGGAATATTGGGGCGTCTTGCACATTGCGACAGCAGGCATGAACCGTCTCTCCAGCCGCAGCATATTGCCTGACAAATTCAAGACCGATGCCACGGTTTGCTCCGGTGATTAGAATAGTCAAACATTGACTCCATAAAGAAGGGGTTTCAACAAAATCAAAAAACCCTCCTTTGCAGGAGGGTTTTAAAATTCTTGTATCGGAACAGGTTTGTGCAACAAGACGGGTTTGGAAGACCTGGCAACGACCTACTCTCCCATGCCTTAAGACATAGTACCATTGGCGATGAGGCTTTTCACGGCCCAGTTCGGTATGG
>JBGAPF010000035.1:0-14930 GCA_044221445.1 Alphaproteobacteria bacterium | reverse complement strand
GTTACAACGGCATCCCTGCCGCACAGTTCAACTTCTTCTTGCAGGAATGCGTCTTCAGGTTTAATTACGGATCTGTTGAGGAGCAATTGGCCGCTCTCAAAAAATGGAAAAAAAGACACCTTATCTAGGCCAGCCCCAAATTCATTTAAGAAAACTACTCCAGCTATTTTACCTGCCTGATGGCAGGGTGCGCACTATTTTGCGTCAAGATGTGCAGGGCTATATCAAAAAACAAAAGAGTAAAGAACCGACACCCGGCATGGATTTTTACGGTGCGTTTTGGGGCGATGCCAAGGAGCACATTGAAGGCGACTCCGATCTAACGGAAAAAACCCAAGAGCGGATTAGGAGTAATCGTTACAGGAAGAATTTATATCCAAAGCTGGCAGCAAAATTTTTAGAATGGCTGAATGAAAAAAAGAGGTGGACCAATGAAGGTATTTCTATAAGCCCGCACCTCATCTTCGGAAAGATGATCGAGGCAAATCGTCGGGACTTCAGCCATGTTCAGCTTTTTTGCTGCCTCCCAGCGGCCATGACCGGCAATGATCATATTCCGCGCATCAACCAAAATCGGATTGTTGAACCCGAATTTTCTGATGCTGGCCTGGATCTGATTGATCTGTTTGCCGGAGTGAGTCCGGGCGTTACGCTCGTAAGGTTTTAAAGAGTTCGTGTCTTTCAGTAGAACTTGTTTCATCGCACCCCTCCTAAGGGTTTTAAAGAGTTGGTGCGGAAGCTGGCCCCTTAACGCGTTGGCAAAAGAAAGCCAAAGCTACCGCGAAGTAGGTCTGCCGACCCGACGGTATCTGCGTGTCTCATTTTCTTAGGGGGCTTTGTGTCTTAGGAGCTTAGCGTCTTGGTTTCTTAGCATCTCATCATCGGATAAAATCCGACCATCCATAGAAATAGATTTCAGGATAAAAAGTCAAATTTTGGAATCTAATTTTCATAGTTAATGTGATAAGGTCCAGTATGAAAAGGCTATCTCTTTGCCATTTTCAGCCGTAGAGCATTCGAGATCACCATGACGGAAGAAAGCAATATGGCGGCGGCAATGACCGGCGAAAGCAGGATGCCGAAGGCATGGGTAAAATATTCTCCCTCATAGTAATCAATTACTAAAACTCCTTCATTATAAATAAATTCAGAGCAAGCCGTCACAGGATATTTCATGGATAAAATAACCAAGATACTATCGGCGCTTCATATCTTTCTTGAATGCGGTGACGATATACTAAAACTCCAGCAGAAAGAAATCATTCGCGCGATCATCAAGGCTTTTGGAATGGGACACCGCGCCGTCTATATCGAGGCGCCAACCGGTCTTGGTAAAACTGTCCTGACATCGCAGCTGTTGCGCGCCTTGAACGGTTCCGGCGAATTGCCGCGTATATTGGTCGTCACGCCCTCAATAAAACTGGTGGAGGACGCTGGAAAGAAGTTCAAGGAATTCGCGCCGGAACTTCATACCGGCATGTATTACACATACGCCAAAGACAATGCGCCGATTACGATATCGACTTATGCAAGTTTTCCAAGGCTGTCGAAAACGCGTGCCCATGAATACGATCTCATTATCCTGGATGAAGCCCATCATATTTTGTCCCCAAGGCTTCTGGAACATCTGTGTAAATTCAAAAAGGCGTTTTGGCTTGCCATGACCGCGACGCCGGGTTTTTCACCGCAAAAGCATTTGAACCAGTATTTTCATCTGGCACATAAGACAACGATTCATGAAGCCATCGATATGGATCTGATTTCCGGCTACCGGAATATCCTCGTTTACGCCAGGGCCGTAAACCTGGATAAAGTCCCGCTGGCCAAGGGTGGCGACTTTTCCACGCCGGCACTGGAGCGCGCCGTCAATATTAATGTCAGGAATCTGGCCGCTGTCGATTTTTACAAGCATGCCGTCGACCCATCGACAGGTCAGCCGCTTATCGGACGAAAAACGATCGTTAACTGCGTCGGCATAGATCACGCCCGGGATGTAGCCCGCCTCCTCTGCGAAGAAATTCCTGCATCGGCCATAGCAGGACGCACACCCTGTGCGGCCATTCATGGCGATATGTACAGAAAAGACATCAAGGAGGTTCTTGCTGCGCATAAGGCCGGTGAAATTGCATGCCTCACGCAAGCCAAGATGATGGGCGAAGGGCACGACGATCCGGAGATCAAGCTCATCATCAATCTAAAGCCCAGCCTGTCCATGGTGGAAGTTCCCCAGCGTGGCGGGCGGGCTTTACGCGTCGGCGCCGATCATTCTGATGCATCTGCTCTGATTGTCGATTTCGTCGACGAAGGCACGCTTAATCGCAAGCTGCCTCTTCTGTTTTCAGAGATCACGGGCAGTCCGGCCTATGGCAAGTGGCTTTCCACCAGAATCAAGCGAAGAAAACATTATGACGTGTTTTCAGATGATCCGAGGGCAGACAGGAATAAAAGAAGCCCCGCTAACTATTTTCGCATTCCGGGCATTGAAGTAGTATGGTCACCTGAGCAAATCACAGAAATCATGAAGAAGCGGCACAGCGACAGGACTGCCGATACCAATACGGACATCTATCCTGCCAAGGATGCGGAATGGCTGTCGGTCAATGAAATAGCCGCCCATTATAATATTCCGGATCTCGTTGTTCTGAGGAAAATAAAATACTGCCGCATTGATCGCGTCAGGCCAGGAATTCGCATCGATCGGCAGAAGAAGATTGAATGGAGGATAGAGCGACGCTCGGTGCAGAACACCCATATTGAATGTCTGCATGCGAGTGATCTGATCACGTTCGGGAAGACTTACCGGCTGGACACGCCCTACAAAACCGATGAGTGGCTTACATGCGGCGAGATTGCCGAACGATTGATGCGGAACGGCTTGCGGAATGTGGATGGAAGCGCTGTCTCGGCGGTCTTCACGCGTTTAAGAAAAGTTGAAGGTGCCACTGAATCCCGTTACGATCCACAAACTATGAAGGAATGGCGCATCGGAAGAAAGCGCCATAAAATGAAAATCATTATATGTCTGCATCAGGACGATTTTGATGATTTTTGCAAAGAGTATCATCTCGACGCAATCGAACATTCCGAAGATTTTCTGTCGCCGTCCGAGATTTCTGCGCAAATCGGACAAAGGATCTATACATACTCATCGGGGATGGAAAAATATCTGAAAGCCTGCCTCGGCCAAAACAACATGGCAGGAAAACATCTCTCACATGCCGTTGAATATCGCTATGTCAGCGGCAGGCCATTGCCATGTTTGCGCCGGAACGCGTTTCAGGCTTTTGTCGCTTTCCAAAAGGCTGAAGCGGAACGGTGTAATGCAGAACGGCAGGCACACGCTTTAAAATACCGGGAAGATCGCCGCAGGGAACGATTAAGATCGCAATGAAAATTCCCTGAGCCATTTAAAATTTTCCCTGTTTCTTCCTGGATAAACAGGGAATTCCCCTTGTCCTGTTAGCAGAGCTTCTAGGGATTCGAACTTTACTTGCCGTAATCACAATTATAATATTGAGAATGCTTCTCTAATCGATCCATGTATGGTGATGAACTGGCCAGTTTTGCTTAGCCAGCAGCAGGGGAGAAAACCATCATTAAAATCAGTTTCACCATGGACGAAATCCGAAATTTAAAAACCCAGGCGCTAAGAGGGCGTTCTTATGCGGATAGGGTCAGCCTAGGATTTCTTTCAAGGCTAAGTACTTACGAATATCCGTTTTCTGTCATTGACGAACTGGATTATTTGGAAGGACATTCAAAAACCACTTTAACCAAACCCGCAGCTCAATTCAGACACCCTTTGTATCCCTTCTGGCATAAACATTTCACAACGCCTCGCCATTTGGTTCGTAATCTAAACATCAGGTGGGGAATGGACAAAGGTGGCAATCGTGATCTGGAAAATTTAATTGAAGACATAGCGCAGAAGTATGGAGACAATTGTGACGAATGGCCGAATTATTTGGCTGATGAATTGGTGATGGGAGGCTATCGGGACCGTTCTAAGCGCGGATTGACTGGTAATTGGATCATCTATGCGCAGTACTCAGGGCTGAACTATTATCTGGATTTAGCAACACATCAGGAAGCTGTGGGTGGTAATGCCACAAGACTGTTAGAAAAATTACATAATAGTGCTCACGCGGAATTTCCTTTCTGCTTTGAGCAAAGCACCGTTTAGCTATCTCTCCCTTTAACCGGAGATGGGTTGCGGCCAGACTGCCCGCACCACCACGCAGTCTATAAATAATTGATATATAATAAAAAAGTCGATTTTGACCCCGAAAACACGGCGCTTTTTTATGCCCAAAATTTTGGCACACTCCGGAGACGCTCCCGAATAAGCCCTTGAAATGCCTGTTCTCTCCGAACCCCTATGTAAGGGTGTGCCAAACTTAGCCAGAGAGCATTCTGAGATTTGAACCTGCGTAGTCCGGTACAAACATAGCTATCGTTTATTACCTGTCGCCGGCCTATACTTACCCACGTCCAGTAGGGCATATTATGAGCAATCATCTTAAAATATTGATCGTTGGCGGATACGGCACGTTCGGTGGCCGGCTGGCCGAGCTACTGGAAGATGAGCTGTGCCTGACAGTGGTCATAGCCGGGCGGTCGCTTGAAAAAGCAAAAGCCTGGTGTCATGTGCGAACAATGGCAAAGGCGACGCTTGTGCCTGCGCAGTTTGATCGCACGGGCGATCTGGCCGCACAGCTTGCGACACTTAGTCCCGATATCGTTGTGGATGCCAGTGGTCCGTTTCAGAATTACGGCGTGGACGTATACCGTCTGGTCGAGGCGTGTATCGCGGCCAGAGTGCATTATCTCGACCTTGCGGACGGATCGGAGTTTGTAAAAGGGATCGCTGCCTTTAATGAGTCCGCAATGAAGGCAGGCGTGTTCGTTTTATCCGGCGTCTCCAGTTTTCCTGTTCTGACGGCCGCAGTCGCAAGGCGTCTGTGCAGTGATATGGCGAAAGTCGAGTCCATTCGCGGCGGCATTGCGCCGTCGCCTTATGCCGGCGTCGGCAAAAATGTCATCCGCGCCATCGCCAGCTATGCCGGACAGGAAATCACTGTGACGCGGGCGGGCAGGGAGAAAAAGATTTATCCTTTGACCGACACCATGCGCTATACGATTGCGCCGCCGGGATACCTGCCGTTGAAAAATACGCTGTTTTCACTGGTTGACGTCCCGGATCTGCAGGTGCTGGGTGCGCTATGGCCGGAGGCGAAAACAGTTTGGATGGGCGCTGGTCCTGTTCCGGAAATCCTGCATCGCGCGCTGATCGGTTTTGCATGGCTGGTTCGCCTCGGAATTGTGCGAACGCTGCTGCCTTTAGCGGACCTCATGGAATTCGTGATCAGCCATATGCGCTGGGGCGAGCATCGTGGCGGCATGTTTGTCGAAGTTTCGGGAGAAGATGCGGAAGGCAGGCAGGTGAAAAAATCATGGCATCTGCTGGCCGAAGGACGCGACGGGCCGCTGATTCCATCGATGGCGGTTGAATCGCTGGTGCGCAAGCTTTTAGAAGGCGGCAGGATTGCACCCGGCGCGCGCACTGCGCTCGATGATATCATTCTGGAAGATTACGACCGGCTGTTTAGCCGCCGGACAATCTACACCGGCTTCAGGCAGGATATGCCAGTACCGCAGGCGCCACTTTACAGGCGCATCCTTGGCGATGCATGGGAAAGCCTGCCCGATGCGATCAGGCGGATGCATGATTTTGAGCAGACAGCGGAAGCAAGGGGCATTGCTATTATCGAGCGCGGTCATAATCCGCTCGCGCGCTTTATTGCCGATATGATCGGTTTTCCCAAGGCGGGGCAGGACGTTCCGGTCACTGTTCAATTCACGAGCAGCGATAAAACGGAAAAATGGACGCGCGTATTTAACAGTCATGAATTTTTCAGTCTGCAATATGAAGGCAAGGGGCGGGATGATAGGCTTTTGATGGAACGATTCGGACCGATGGTCTTTGCCATGGCCCTGGTGTGGGACGGAAACGCATTGCGTCTGATGCTGCGCCGCTGGAAATTTATGGGCATTCCGATGCCGATGTTTTTGTGTCCATGCTCTGACTCATATGAAACCGTCAGGGACGGAAAGTTCAATTTCAATGTCGAGATTTCGCACCCGCTGGTTGGCAGAATCGTTCACTATAAAGGCTGGCTGGAGAGGCAATCATCATGAACGATCGCAAGGATTACAGCTATCGTGACGATCCGGACGTTCCGGCTTTTGACGACAGCCATCCGCTGATGATTTTCGACGGCATCTGCGTTTTATGTTCCTGCGGTGCCGGGAAGATGATGCGCTGGGACAAGAATGCGGTTTTTCGCTATGCAACCGCCCAGTCGAAACTGGGCAATGCATTGCTCAGGCATTACGGATGCGACGCTGTCGCATTCAATACGGTGTTGGTTGTCGCAAACGGCAGGAGCTATACGAAGTCCGCAGCCTATCTGGAGATCGCGCGGCAGCTGGGCGGCTGGTGGAAGTTATGGCTGATGTTCAGGCTTATACCGAAATTCATCCGCGATCCGGTTTATGACTGGAAAGCGCGCAACCGGTATAAATGGTTTGGCAAAACGGACTATTGCAGAATGCTGCCGGAGGCTTATGCCGCGCGGATTATCGATCGCTAGCACGGTTTAAATCGTAATCCGGATGCCACTGACCGGGATTGAGGTGGGTGAACAGTCCTGTCTTGATCCCTGCCAGCGTGCGCAGCATCTCGGTCTTTATATAAGGCGTCTTGCAGAATAGTCCGAAAGTCCGGTCGCGCAGCCATGCGGCGGCATCGATATCCGACTGGAAGAACGGCGTCAGCCAGCGGCTGGCGATCTGATAGAAGCCGGTGTGGCTTTTGCGGGTTTTTGTATAGCAGGCAAGCGCCTGATTAACGTCATCTGTTTCCTTTACACACGCAGCCAGCGTCAGCGCATCGATCAGGCCGAGATTGGCGCCCTGGCCCAGTTGCGGGCTGGTGCAATGGGCGGCATCACCGATAAAGACCAGGCGGTTATCGTGCCATTGCTTCATAATCGTATCGCTGTACTGGGCAAAGGTTAGATCGTCGACAGATTTGAACTGCTGTACGAATGGTTCGAGATCAGGCCAGTAGCCGAGCACACGTTCTTTCCATGGATCGAGACCCGTCTCACGCCAGCTGTCGTAGGTTTTCGCGAGAAGGCTCCAGAAAAACGCCAGAGTTTCGGTTTGATCCGCCGGCCGTTTGCCGATGGCGAGCGCGCCGATCATGATCCGGCCTTTATCGTAGCGCTGCTGCAGGGCGTTCCGGCCAAAGATCTGTCCCGGATCAGTGCAGACGCCCCAGACCGCGCCATAGCAATAAGGCTTGTTATGTTTAAGATTGCCGTTTCGGGCGCGCAGGGTCGATCGCGCACCGCTGGCATCAATCACAAGATCGAAATCATCATAATGATTGCCATTACGATCGACGATGCTTCTTTTATCCTTGTGAAGAGCACTTTCAACAATATCGCACGAGGTCACGATCCTGATGCGGCGACGCAGAACTTCGTCGTGAAGGATTGAAAAAAGCGCGCCGCGATGAATGCCAAGCCCGAACAGATGCGGTTTCAGATCGGTATAGCGTATGTCGAAAACAACATGACCGTTAGCGGACCGGCCGTACAAGTTGAAGATCTTCGTGCCATAGGAAAGTGCTTGTTTATCCAGGTCGAGGCAGGCAAGGCAGGCGAGTCCGGTCGGCTGCAGCATGATCCCGGCCCCAAGTGGTCTGGGTTCGGCAAAGCGCTCGAATAAAGTGACGTCATGCCCGTCGCGCGTTAGAAAAAGCGATGCGGCGAGTCCGGATGTGCCGCCGCCGATGACAGCTATTTTGAGAGAGTGCATGGCTTTAATTCCGTCTTGGTCGTTGAGTCAGGAAACCGAGCAGGAAGCGATTGAACGTATCGGTGCGCTCGATGTAGGGGATATGACCTGAGCCCTCTATGGTTTGCAGTCTGGCGTGAGGGAACAATCCGGCCAAAGCTGTCCCCTGCCATGGCGGCGTTACAGTATCCTGCGTACCCCATATGATCAGAACCGGGACCTTGATCGCCTTATATGACTGGAAATTGGTGAAGAGACCATGTTCCGGTGTAACAACGAGGTTTTCCAGCCAGTCCCCTTCCGCCTGCGTCATGTTTTTGATGACGAGGGGGCGTTCAAGTATTTTAAGACGCTGATCTGTAACAGCCGATTTGTCCGAGACGAAGGAGCTAAAGATTGGCCTGATCGACCATGCACTGGTGCCATAAGCAGCCGTTACGGAATCCCGGATCGGGCCGGCGGAAAGAAAAAGCTCAGCCAGAAGAGCCGGTGATTTGGGTTCGAAATGTAACGAGGACCTGTTTGAAGAAAACCCAAGCGCCGCGTCGACCATAACGATTTTTTTCGCAACGTCAGAATTTTTTAGAACAGTCTCTATTGCAGGGCGGCAGCCAACCGAATGACAGACAATGCTCGCTTTATCGATTTTCAATTTTTTCAAGACGTCGAGAATCCTGTCAGCCTGCCTGCCGACGGAAAAACTGTCCGCGCCTGTCAGTTTTTCCGAAAAACCGAAGGGTGGAACGTCGATTGTTGTAACGCGAAAACCGCTGGAGGCAAGCAAATCGATAGTCGGCCGCCAGAGTTCCCCCCATGCGCCGGTTCCATGAATCAGAACGACGGACTCCCCTGTTTGAGGACCCGCCTGCATGACAAAGAGTCTGGCGTCACGGGTCTGGACAAACATGCCTGAGGGAGCAGCCTGTTCCGGCGTCAACCGTTCACGCCATATCATGGCCGTGTATGAAGCGGCGAGGGCGCAGATAAATATCGCGATTAAAATAGAAAGAAATAGAAAAATTCGACGCATCATCGCCGGCTCGTCTCCGGGTTAAATCACCGCTTGAAAAATACCATAAGATGTGAGGAAATCATACAGACCGCCAGGCTGAAAGGTACAGAAATGACGGACATGAACCGCAGGGATCTTATACGCTTTTTGCCTGTTCTTCTGGCATTAGGATGCGCGCCGAAGCTGTTGTGGCCGCGTATGGCGCAGGCAGCGGGGATTCCTGTCCCGGAAATTCCTGCCTATACCGGGCGTGATCGCGCGGTTGTTCACGGCTCCAATTTTCGCGCCATTTATGGCAAGTCCGTATTGCGCGACAGGTTTCTTGGCTTCCTGCACAATGTTTATAGCATCTATCCCGACAAGCAATTTCACGCGCTGATCCTGAGCGCGACGCAGAACCATGAGACAGACGAGGATATTTACAAGGAAATCCAGCGCCGCCTGCCGGAGGTGACGCCGTTCATGGCGTTGTTGCGTTATTCCCTGCCGTCGCTAGAGACACAGAAGGCAGAAATGGTGCGCCAGGCGACAGCCCTGCTGAATGACGGCGGCAAGGTCGTCAATTATGTCGAGATCGGCACGCCCGGCCGCTATGTCAACGGTATCGAAAAACATATTCATGTCAGTGGCACGACCTATCTGCTGAATACCGCCAAACCTTCCTACACGGCGGGCGATATCGCGGAACGCGGGCAGATTATGCGGGTTGGTAAATTCGTCGATCTCGACAATTACGACCCGGTCGATCCGGTGCAGATCAAGCCCGGGCAGATCGGCCTGGTTTCCAATTTCATTGGCTTTCACCACGCGCCGCCGGAACGGCGCGATGCGTTTATAAAATCGGTGGCCGATCTTTTACCACCCGGCGGGCGCCTGCTGCTGCGTGACCATGATGTCGATGGTGAGGATATGGCACATATCGTTGCATTAGCCCATGATGTTTTCAATGCAGGTCTACAGGTACCTTGGGAAACCAACGAGGCGGAAATACGCAATTTCACGTCTGTCGAGCGGATCGAGGGGGTTGTTAAAAAATACGGGCTCGAACGACACGGACAATTGGCTCTGCAAAACGGTGATCCCACCAGAAACACATTAATGGCGTTTATCAAGACATGAAAAAATTTGTTTTTGCCGTGGCGTTCATTGCCGTTATGGCTCTGTTCCCTACAGGATATGCAGCAACCATCGTCAATGATGTAACGAAGCTGGATCCAATAGCAGTGGATAGTGTGGTCACGCCGCATTCGGAAGTGGAAGTACAGGCGCTGATGCGGGATCACAAGGGGCCAATTTCCATCGGCGGCGGCCGGTATTCCATGGGCGGCCAGATCGCGACGGAAAACGCGCTGTTCATCGACATGCGCGGCATGAACAAGGTCGTCGCCTTTTCAAAGGAGAAGAAAGAAATCACCGTGCAGGCCGGCATGACCTGGAAGGAGATTCAGGATTACATCGATCCGTACGACCTGTCGCTGATGATCATGCAGTCCTATCATAATTTCAGCGTCGGCGGGTCATTAAGCGTGAATTGCCATGGCCGTTACGTCGGCGCCGGGCCTTTGATTTATTCGGTGAAATCGATCCGTATCGTCCTTGCCGATGGCAGACTGGTCGATGCCAACCCCACGGACAATGCCGATATTTTTTATGGCGTGATCGGCGGTTATGGAGCGCTGGGTGTCATAACGGAAGCGACGCTGTACCTGGCCGACAACGTTAATGTTGAGCGCCAAGTGCAGCGCATGCCTGTCACGGCCTATAAAGATTATTTCTTTAAAAATGTACGCGACCATAAAGACATTATTTTTCACAACGGCGACATTTATGCGCCTGCCTATGATACGGTCAATGTCGTCAACTGGGTTCAGACGGATAAGTCTGTGACGGTAAAGGACAGGATGCAGCCTTTATTGGCATCGTACTGGAAACAGCAGGCCGTCTATTTCTGGATGACCGAGCTGCCATTCGGTCAATGGCTGCGTCAGCATGTGCTCGATCCGTGGCTTTACAGCGGCGATGCGGTTGTGAAGCGCAATTACGAGGCAAGCTATGATGTGCAGGAGCTGGAGCCATCCTCACGCCTGACTTCGACCTATGTGCTGGAAGAGTATTTCGTTCCAGTCGACAGGTTTGACGATTTTGTGCCGAAGATGCGGCAGATCTTTCAGGCGCACAAGGCCAATATCGTCAACGTTTCCATCCGGCACGCGCATAAGGATCCCGGCTCCCTGATGGCATGGGCGCGGGGCGAGGTGTTTGCCTTTGTCGTTTATTACAAGCAGGGCGTCGATCCGGACGATCGCGCCGAAGTAGGGGCTTGGACCCGTGAATTGATCGACGCGGTGCTGTCGGTGGGCGGCACATATTACCTGCCGTATCAGCCGCACGCGACCCAGGCGCAGTTCAGGCAGGCTTATCCGAACTGGCAGAAATTTTTTGCATTAAAGAAAAAGCTGGATCCAACAGATAAATTCAAGAACAAATTGTGGGATAAATACTATCACCCCGACCCTGCGGAGCAGGCGGTCTGGGACAAGAAAGACACGATCCCGAACTATGCGCGCAGCGAGGATCAGACCTATCTGACCCTGCCGGAATGGTACATCGTATTCAGTGCCGATGAATATGCCTGCGCCCTGAAAAACGGGCGCCCCAGCCAGTTCCCATACTTTGCGAGCATCCACCAGTTCTGGTCGATCTATGATGCGGTCAAGGCAAAGACGAAAGCCGAATACCCGTACAATTTCCGCTATAGGCTGATGATCAATGTGATCGGCACCAGCTATACGGCTGAGCTATTTTCCAAAGGCGTGTATGAGAACTCGATCGGCCGCCTGACGGAATGGATCGCAGGCGACAGTGCGCCGGCGCAAAACCGCAAGGTGGAAGCGTTTATCCAGGAAACGGCGGTCGATTATGCTTCGTTCCTGAAACAGACCCCGTGGTATCGCTATCCATTTTTTACAAAGTGGAAGCAATTCCTGCATGTTCATGACGGGCCAGGGACGAGTTTCATAAGGCGTTGGGAACGGCGCTTTGCCTTCACGGCTGAAATGCTGTTCAAGTCTGTCTACGGCAAAGTGATTGGCTATGCGACCGGTTCGACCTATGCGCCTGAAGATCTTCATACCTATGCAACAGCTGTTAAGGATGAAAAACTCCAAATCTTGCCGATCACGCGTTATGAAGCGTTTACAAAAGATATGCCAGAGCTTGTCCGTCAGGGTGTGAAGTTCAGGGACATTGCAGGAAATCACCGCATTATGATGACGGTCGTTGCGCCGGCAAACTGGAAAGCTGGTCCGGAAGCAGAAGAGTTTTATGAATGGCCAATCCTGACGAATCCGGGCTGGAAGAGAATAGGGCTAACTGTACCGGTAGAAAATCTGGGTGCTGTTATTCATGACCTTGATCATCAAAAGATCGGTATCGATCATGTGTTTGATTATTAAGTCATCGGCTCAGTTCGAGTTCTTTTATGCTTTTCTCTTCAACCCGCTCTTCTTTACCAGACGACCGGTTCATTACAAATGGCCCCGACCACGAAGGATGTTCAACCGATCTCCACATGCCTTCAATCTTTGTATGACTGGCATCGAGGGTTCCTTCGTATAAAAGCGAGTGACTGGCTTTTGGAACGCCTTCATAGGTTTTCAGGAAGTTTATATTTTGCCCCTGTCGCGTGCCGGACAGACTTGCAAACAACCCCTTGTTTTGAACAGGACTCATAGTGTTAGGCTCAATGATCTCGCCTCTCAGGATGTTAGAATCCTCTGTTAATATGACATTGAACGGGACAGGTTGTTTGTAATTGCGAGGATAGTCATAGACACCTGTCCAGAATCCCGAAATATTTTCTGAAGACTTTTGCGTCATAAAAATTTACCGCGTATTAAAAGAATTTCAGAGCTTCCGCTCCGAAGCATTTTTCCTGATCCAGGCTGCAATATCTTTCTCGTCAATTTTTCCTGCAGCGAGTGCCATGATGGTCTCGATGGCATCCACCTGATCAGCTTTTAAGTCATAGCCATTGATGCGAAGAAAAACACCGATCGACAGACAAGCCGCACGCTTGTTGCCATCGATGAAGGCATGGTTCCTGCCGAGGCCAAAAGCATACGACGCCGCCAGATCGAACAGATCGGCTTCAGGATTATAGGCCAGCAGGTTTTGAGGGCGGGCAAGGGCAGAGTCGAGCAAGCCTTCATCTTTGAGACCGCGTGCACCGCCAAAACGGGAAAGGCTCTCCTCGTGCAAAAGAAGGAGAGCCTTTTTGCTGATCCATTTCGGATCAGGTCTCATTCGGCAAGAGCCTTGAAGGTATCGCGATAGTCATTCATGAACTGACGCCCTGCCTCGAGCTGGTCCTCAATGGAAGGATCATAAGGGGTAATCAGGTAGCCGTCAGCAGTCTCAATCGCATAGAGCGTGTCGCCCTTTTCAACTTTCATGTGGGCGAGCATCTCTTTCGGGATAACGGCGCCCGTGGATGTTCCGACCGTGGTTAGTTTAATAGAAGCGACCATGTCAATCTCCATACATATATGTATTATAATATCCTTATGGTGGCTCAACGTCAAGCATTATAATGGTTATACATATATTTAATGCGCTGATTTAACTACAAATTTTGGCACACTCAGAGACTACATAGGTTCAAATCACTGCCCGACCACCACTTTTTATCAAGACTTCAGATATTCCAGAGACATACGCGCAAAAGCCCGCTGTTCCGGGGCTTTTGCGGGGTAGTGTTTTTGGCGCACCCGGAGACGGCCGGCCATAGGGGTATTTCAGGGCGATTGTCTCCGCAGGGCGTATCGGGAGTGTGCCAAAATTCAAAGAGATCGGGATTGATGCTCGGAGAGCGTTCTAGGCAACCCGAGACAGGTTGCTGCCAGACTGCTCCCTCCACCACGCTTCTTCTGGTTACCTGACGTTCATACTGTCTCAAAAATTTTCAAAGGATTGCAGGAAAGTCACTGGAGAAAGTGCTGTCCTGTTGAGAAGTCCGGGCATTATATGCCCCTGAGAATAATCATGGCGTTATAAAGCGCGTATCCTGCTGTCTCACATCACAATATTGCGGCTGCAAACAGTCCTGTTCTTGACAAGTCCCGCCGAACCCTTCATATATCCGACCTCACTATATGCGTGGCTGAGTAGCTCAGTCGGTAGAGCAGGGGAATCATAATCCCTGTGTCGGGGGTTCAAATCCCTCCTCAGCCACCATTTTTCCATTCCCAAGACATCCAAAAAGTTCTAAGATAGTCCAATTGAATGGCTGTTTTTCAACGTTTAAAGCGATTTTTGGTGTCCAATGGCTTCCAGTAAAATCCACTCACTTCCAAGAAAATTGGGGGCAGCTGTAGGGGCAATTTATTGCGATAGCAGAGAGGATGCCCCCAAATGAAGCTAACCGACAAAAGTTGCAAAGCTGCAACGCCAAAAACCACATCTTTTAAGCTTGCCGATGGCGCAGGAATGTACCTTGAAGTCATGCCTCATGGAAGTAAGTTATGGCGGCTCAAATATAGGATATATGGAAAAGAAAAACGCATTTCCTTGGGATCATATCCGGAAACATCACTAGCTGAGGCCAGAGAACAAAGAGATGCCGCTCGAAAGCTAATAAAAAGCGACATTGACCCTTCTTCTGCGCGCCAGGAAGGCAAGAGGTTGGGCAAACTAAATGCCGAAACTACATTCAAAGCCATAGCTTTAGAATGGCATAAACATAATAAAGCGCGATGGACCGAAAGACATTCCGAAGCAATTTTGCAACGGCTTGAAAATGATATTTTTCCAATGCTAGGCAATAAGCCCATTGCCGATATAAAACCACCCCATGTTTTAGATGCCATGCGTAAAATAGAAGCACGAGGAGCGCATGAGATAGCGCGTCGCACTATGCAATATTGTGGGCAAGTGTTTCGCTATGCGATCCAAACAGGACGGATTGAAAGCGATCCCACAAGGGATTTAAGAGGTGCGCTGAAACCATTTAAAAAAGGTCACTATCGTGCTTTAGATGCGAAAGATTTGCCTA
>JBGAPF010000034.1:0-16470 GCA_044221445.1 Alphaproteobacteria bacterium | reverse complement strand
GCAAGGATTAGAAATTGATCTGCGTACCGAACAGGCCGTAGGTGGCATCGACATCGTCGTCGCCGTCCACATCGCTGTTCACGTAGCCAACGGAGCCACGGAAGCTCATGCCCGGAGCGAAGGTGTAGATCACGCCGCCGCTGTAACGATCGGTATCCACATCGCCGCCGGCGACGCCGTCTTCGATTTCCTGGTTCAGCCAGGAAGCGCCCAGCTTGAAGGGGCCGGTGGTGTAGTCGCCACCGACAACCCAGGTGCGGGTGTCGTCGTCATCCGAAGCCTGGTTGTTCTGGGTGTAGACCACGCCGAGGCCGAAAGCCGCGATGTTCAGGTCAGCGCCCAGGTTCCATTCTTCGAAGTCGTCTTCAGCAGCTTCTTCTTCGACCCAGGTGTAACCGCCGCCGAGGTTGAAGCCCACGTTGTTCCACGTGCCTTCATAACGGGCAGCAGCTTCATAACCCGAACCGAAGTCGCCGCCATCGTTTTTACCGCTGGTGCCGAGGTCGCGCGAACTCAGAGCCGAACCGCTGAGGTCAGGCGTAAAGCTCACGCCGGCCTGGAAGCCGGAGAACACAGGCGTCAGGTAGGTGACTTTGTCGAAGTGACGGCTTGCGTCGTTCGCGTAGTCGACTGCGCTCAGAACGCCGGTCAGGCTGGTGAGGCCGTAGTTGACCGGGTTGATGTACTGGCGGATGCCGTCGATGTTGGAATCGGCCGAAGGAGCGGCAACCTGCAACAGGTAAGCAGCGCCGTCTTCATCGCCGAAGTTCACGCGGCCCCAGGCGCCCGAGAAGTAGGCGTAGGATTCGTCAACCGCGAAGCTGTCGCCGGCGTCGGCTTCGGCTTCCACGTGAACGCCGACCGTCAGGCCGTTGTCCAGGGTGGTTTCGCCAGTGAAGTGCACTTCGGTATCGCGCAGGATATCGAGGTGGCGCTCGTCAACACCGGGGTTGGTGTCCTGGTCGACCCAGGAGACGTAGCCTTTGAAGTGGCCGGCGACGCCAAGCTGCAGCTGGGCGTGAGCCGCAGGGGCTACGGCCAGGCCGAGAGCGATGGCAGCGCTGCCAACAAGAAGTTTTTTCATTTCGTTTCTCCAATCACAACTTATTTAAGCGATAAGTTTTTAGTTGAACAAGGGATCCGGGGGTGGATCAAGTTCGATTAGCCATACCCGTTTCCGGTCATGACTGTGGAAAATTAACGCCGGGGCAGGCGAGGGTCAACAATCTTTGTGCAAAAACACAACAATTTATGAATCGAAGTGATATTTATGCAACATAAAATTTTGAGCCGGACTTGCATTATTACGGCGTTCCGGCTTGAGCGCCTTTAAGCAGCATGCTAATCATCGGACATCTTAACGACTTGGAAAAGATTTATCGGAGACTGTCCATGCCCGCAGTATTTTCCAGAATATTATCCCGTTTTATGCTGCTTTCTGTCACGACCGTTCTGGGTCTTGGGGGCTGCAGCCATCTTCCCGAAGGGGAGGCCAAATATCCGACTGGTGCAAACCGTCAGGCGTCCGAGGACATTTATAAGAAGCCGGATAGCATTTTCGGGGCGGGCGGTCTGAACATCCTGGGCGGCAAGAAAGGAGACGACAGCGGGTCGGGCAGCGGCATCGGCGTCAACAGCTTTTTGTGGCGGGCGTCGCTCGATACGGTGTCTTTCATGCCCCTAGCCAGCGCCGACCCGTTTGGCGGCGTGATCCTGACCGACTGGTATGCACCGCCCGGCAAGCCGGACGAACGCTTTAAGCTGAACGTTTTTATCCTTGATCGCCAGCTTCGGTCCGACGGGGTCCAGGTCAAGGTGTTCAAGCAGAAACTGGCCAAAGGCGTCTGGCGCGATACGGCGGTTCCGGACCAGACTGCGCGCGATCTGGAAGACACGATCCTGACAAGGGCGCGCCAGATGCGCGTCGCGCAGATACAGGCGGAAAAATGACTTGCCGGGCGTCAGCCCGGGCGCGCTTCATTTAAAGCTGGAGCTGCTGCCAGGCTGATCGGGACAGCGTCTGCGCCGAGTCTTTGCAGCCAGGGGCCAAGTCGCGGCTTCGTGGGCAGGCTTTCGGCTTTCAGGGCGCGCTCCATCGTTTCAGCTGGCGGATAACTCCGGCCTTTTGAATGGATATGTTCCTGTAGCACAGCCGCATAAGGCGCAACGAGTTCTTTCAAAGTTGTTGCTTTGCTGTCATCAAACCCGCGTTTTTGCACAATCTGGCTAATGATGGCCGCACCTTCAGCCCCCGCCATATAGGCTTCATAATAACCGAACATGTCTGTGAACGGATGGTCTTCTTCCCAAAGAAAATCTTTCGGTTCGTGGAACTGACCCGTATATTCCGTCATCGTCTCTGCCCATATATGAGGGATGCAGTCGATCGCGTCAGCTACCTTCAGGTCGCTGTTGTATAAGATTTTCCTGGCTTTATCGCGCCAGGCCACCTCGGGCAGGCAATCAAGGCCGCCGGCTGACCAGTCGGTCGATTCCTTGCGTTGCGCCAAGCGATAAAGGTTTTCCGCTTCCCATTCCGGGCCGCTGACTCCCAGCTCTTCGCGAATGATCGGCGCGGCCAATTCGAAAAATTTCCGTCCCGACGTCAGGATGTCCATGGTCATCGCCGATATTTCATAAACGCCATATCCATTGATGCGTCCTACCGGCTGGTCATGATAGGCCCCGCCCATTTTTCGCAGACCCAGCATCTGGAGAAGGTGCCCGGTTTCATGGGCGACATACATGACGCCCTTTAGCGGGTTTTTTTCTTCGGCATAAACCACCATGTAATGTTCGGCGGGCGTTCCCCAGCATGCGCCCAATCCTTCGCTGAGTTCGAAATGCGACTTTATGCCGTCCGCCTCCATCTCTCTTGGGTCATAACCGCCAGCACTAATGATTTCGTTGCGCAGCCGTATTAAAAGCTTTTCCTGCTTTTTGACATCTATGGGCGGAAGAGGAAGAATTTTACTTTCCTCCTTTTTTTTCGCTTCCGCTGTTTCCATCAGTCGCGGGTAAACAGCCCGTACGGATTCGAAGCGGTGGTCTATATCCTTTTCACGCGCGCCCGGGTTCCATTCGCGCAGGGCGACTTCCGAAGGCGGGATGCCAAGTTCAAGAGAAGCCTTCCGGAGCAGGACCCGCTTGGCCTCGACCTGCGGGATCATCAAAGCCTTCATCTCCTGAAAAGCAATGTCCGTGGCCGCCTGCAGCCGCACCTTATAGGTCGCGAGACGGTTTTGCTGGCGGTGCGTAACCTGTCCCTTTTGTGCGTCTAGTTTTTGTTTGTACCGACTCTCTTTAATATACAGAGCGTCGACCGGCGCTTTTATCGCCCAAAACCGCGCGCTTGCGCCTTCGAGCGTATCAGCATGCGCGTTAACCGCGGCAGGATCCGACGCGGAGGAAGCGAAAATTTCTTTCATGCTTTCCAGGTTGCCGCGATCCTTTTCGGTCAAAGACGCGGCGCCTTCTTCCGCCTGCCGCAACAGGCGCGACATATCGAGCGCGGGATCGCCGAGAGCGGTTCCCATGGCGACGCGCGCTGCCCGGAGCGGGCTAGTGTCACTGTCCGGCTCCAGCCATTCGCGTACGGTCAATATGTCGAAGGAGTCTTTATGGCCCTGCCATGCGGCGAAGATCTGTTTCAGACGGTCATAGGCCTGCTGGGAATCAATAGTGCGGCGGAAATCTGTTTTAATGGCCATAAGCTCTTGTTTTTTCGATTCTTATTGAAAAGTATATGAAGGGACTTTAGCATAAGGCCGATCCAGATTCCAATTTCTATAATATTGCAGGCTGTTCCATGATCCGTTACAATATCCGCGAAACCGAGGAAAAATGGCGCATAACATGGGCGGAGCGGCGCAGCTTCGAGGTGACGGAAACCGCGGATAAGGAGAAATTCTATGTCCTGGCCATGCTGCCTTATCCATCGGGTCGGCTGCATATGGGGCATGTGCGGAATTACACCCTCTCCGATGTCGTCGCGCGGTACCGCCGGGCGCAGGGGTATAACGTCCTGAACCCCATGGGCTGGGACGCGCTGGGCCTGCCCGCCGAGAACGCTGCGATGGACAATAAAATGCACCCCGCCGCCTGGACGTATTCCAATATCGAGGCGATGCGCGCCCAGTTGAAATCGATGGGACTTGCCATCGACTGGAGCCGCGAAGTCGCGACCTGCGACCCGTCCTATTACAAGCATGAACAGAAGATGTTCATCGAATTTTACAAAAAGGGCATCGCCTATCGCAAGGACTCGATGGTGAACTGGGACCCGGTGGAGAACACGGTTCTCGCCAACGAACAGGTGGTGGACGGCAAGGGCTGGCGGTCCGGCGTGCCGGTCGAGCGCCGCAAGCTGAACCAGTGGTTCCTGAAAATCACCGACTATGCCGACGAACTTCTGTCGGCGTTGAAATCGCTCGACCGCTGGCCGGAGAAGGTCCGGCTAATGCAGGAGAACTGGATCGGCAAATCGTCCGGCCTGCAGTTCCGTTTCGACGTGACCGGTTCGAAAGACCAGATCGAGGTGTTCACCACGCGGCCCGACACGTTGTTCGGCGCGTCCTTCGTGGCGCTGGCCGCCGACCATCCGCTGGCCAAAAAATATGGCGTCGGCAAACCGGGGTACGATGCTTTCATCAAACAATGCCAGGCAGCAGGGACGTCCGAGGCGGCGATCGAGCAGGCTGAAAAGCTGGGCTTCGACACCGGCGCCACCGTGCATCATCCGTTTCTTCCCGACCGCACGCTGCCGGTTTATATCGCCAACTTTGTATTGATGGAATATGGCACAGGCGCATTGTTCGGCTGCCCCGCGCATGACCAGCGCGATTTTGAGTTCGCGACGAAATATGCTCTGCCGATCCTTCCGGTCGTCATTCCCGAGGGCGCGGACCCGAAGACATTCAAATTAAAGGACGAGCCTTATACCGGTCCTGGAAAACTCGCCCATTCCGGATTCCTCGACGGTCTTGAGACCGAAACCGCCAAGCGCGCCGCGATCCGGAAGATCGAGGACATGGACAAGGGGTTCGGCACCACGATCTGGCGTCTGCGCGACTGGGGCGTGTCCCGTCAGCGTTACTGGGGTTGCCCCGTGCCGATGGTTCACTGCGATGCCTGCGGCATCGTGCCGGTGCCCGACGACCAGTTGCCTGTCACGTTGCCCGAAGACGTCACTTTCGACAAACCGGGCAATCCGCTCGACCGACACCCGACCTGGAAGCATACGGTTTGCCCTTCCTGCGGTGAGAAGGCGACGCGCGAGACCGATACATTCGATACGTTTTTCGAATCCAGCTGGTACTTCCTGCGTTACTGCGACGCGCATAACGACAAGGAAGCGTTCAGTGCAAAAGCCTCGAAATACTGGATGGCGGTCGACCAGTATATCGGCGGCGTCGAACATGCTGTGTTGCATCTGTTGTACTCACGCTTTTTCACACGCGCGTTGCGCGATTGCGGTTATGCCGTGCCGGACGAGCCTTTCGCAGGATTGTTCACGCAGGGCATGGTGACGCATGCGACCTATAAGGACGGCCACAACAAATGGGTCTATCCTGCAGAAGTAAAACCCGGCCATAATGGTGGTTTCGTCCGCGTCAGCGATAACGCGACCGTCACGCAGGGCCGGGTCGAGAAGATGTCGAAATCGAAAAAGAACGTCGTCGATCCGGAGGATATTCTGAACACCTATGGAGCAGACGCCGCGCGCCTGTTCATCCTGTCCGACACGCCGCCCGACCGCGACCTGGAATGGACGGAATCGGGGATTGAGGGCGCGTGGCGTTTCATCAACCGCCTGCACCGGCTGGTCGCAGAACCGGTTGCCGATCATGTCGCCCTGCCGTTATCGACCGTAGAATCGCGCATGGCTTTAAAGCGTGCCTCCCATCAGACGGCTGCGGGCGTCGCATCGGACATCGAAGCGTTTCACATGAACAAGGCAGTCGCGCGTATCCGCGAACTCGCGAACGCAATCGGCAGCTTTAATAAAGAAGGTGCGGAAAACAAGGCGGCCGTGCATGAGGCTCTGGAATATCTCGTCCGCTGCATGAACCCGATGATGCCGCATCTGGCCGAGGAGCTGTGGGAGATGCTGGGCCACAAAACGCTGCTGGCGGAAACGCCCTGGCCGGAAACCGATTCCGCTTTACTGGTGAACGATACGGTCACCATCGGCGTGCAGGTGAACGGCAAGATGCGCGCGACCATCACCCTGCCCGCGAACGCGGACCAGTCTTTCGCCGAAAAGACCGCGCTGGCCGAGCCGGGCGTGCAGAAAGCGATGGAAGGAAAAACCGTGCGAAAAGTGATCGTGGTGCCCGGGAGGATCGTCAATGTCGTGGTCGGGTAAAATCATGGGCCGTTCATGGCCGTTCTGTCTGGTGTATTTCTTGTTGCTGACGGGGTGCGGCTTTACGCCGCTTTACGGCGGCGGCGCGGCGCCGCAGGCGCGCTTCGACACCGTGGAAATCGGCAATATCCCCGATCGCGAAGGGCAATATCTACGCAACGCATTGATCGACCGTTTTTACACGCAGGGGCGTCCGTCCTCGCCGGACCATACGCTGGTGGTCGCGCCCATCGTCGAAAGCCTGACCGACCTCGATATCACCAAGAACTCATCCGCCACGCGGGCGCAGCTGCGCCTGTCGACGACGATGACGCTGCTCGAAAACGCCAGCGGCAAGCCTGTGCTGACCAGGACCCTGACATCGCTGAACAGTTACAACATCCTGGCGAGCCAGTTCACGACACGGGTATCGGAAGAAAACGTGCGCGAAGCCGCGCTGGACGACCTAGCGCGCCAGATCGAAACCCAGATGGCGCTGTACTTCAAACGGAACTGACATCCCTGATTTTCAGATGCAGGGGCTGGCCGATTTCAGGCACGGCATAGCGGGGCGTGGTCAGCGCAGGATGTTCGCGAATGGTGGCGATCATCGGCACCGGTTTGTCGCCGGAAATGCGCGAACTGGAATTCAGCGCGAGGACATTGGTGCCGAGCGGCGCGGCGAACAGGGTAGGCCTGACCAAGGCGCGAAACACTTCCTGCGGCAGGTTTTCCATGGGTTCAAATTCCACGGAATCACGCCCGTAGGAAAACTCCACTTCCTGCGCTTTCTGCAGCAGGTCCCAATCGCGCGCGGCAACATACAGTTTGATGTTTTTAAAATTGTCGACCTCGATCACATGGGTGCGGTCGGGGACGGGCGGAACGATCTCGCCGATATCCGTGACGGCCGCCAGCGCGCCCGATGACAGAAGTTTTTTGCGCTCTTTCGGCAGGATAAACCGGATCATATGCTCCGGGAGGATCTGGAGCGAGCGAAACTGGCTGCCCAGCGAATTGGTGGTCGTCAGGCGGTACAGTGCGCGGATGCGGTCTCGGACATAGGAAAGTTCCAGCCCGTTGCTGGTTCCGCCCGCGTAGACATTGTCGCCGAGATCGGCAAAGAAAAAATCGTTGCGGGCATTGTTGACTGTGCCCTCCGCCCGGTCCGGCGGGGCGCAGTTGATCGCCAGGGCGAGACGGTCCGGCCGCTCGCTGTTATGGATCAGTTCCGAAACGGCGACGCCGATATCAAGCGTACTGTGCGCCGGTTCCACATGGATATGCGTGCCTGTCAGCCGGTATTGCCCGACATGCTTCACATAGGCCGACTCGACCTTCAGCCGGGCATTGCGGTCCGTGGTGTCTGTAATATGGACAATATGCGTGGTTTTCATGATCCTCTCGCGCCGCAGCTTTACACGGGCTTTATGATACTGGCAACAGACTTATAAAAGATTGACAGATGCCGCAAGATGTCATATGAAAATTAATGGTACTGGAGTGGCATTGATGCGATATACGTCCATCCCCATGATAATGCGCACCGGCAGGGGCTAGTTCTTCTGCCTTCCAAATGCTGTGTTTGCAGCGCTTTCAAAAAATTCGAAATGACCAGAGCTAGCCTAACGCGCAGCTTATTAACGTTTAATAAAATAAGGAATAACTGAAATGTCCCATCCTCTAAGATCGTCCGCCCTGCCTGTTGAGCAAATAAGACTTAGACAGGTGTTTGCAAATGCAGGTAAGGATTGCGTCATTCCGCGTCCTCCGGGTCTATTCTTACCCCTTGATCCTTGGACTAGGACGTTTGCGAGAGGACTCGAAGCTGCGGCAGAAGAAGGGATTTTCAAAAAAAAGAAGGTGCTCGAAATGGGGGCAGGAACCGGTGTGATCATGGCCGGAATGCATACAATGAAAAAAGATGGGCCAGCCCATTATACCGGCGTGGACATTATTCCTGATGCCATTGAAGCGTGCCGTAATCTTGCAAAGCGATATGGGTGGGATGTCGATTTGTTCCCCTCCTATCTTCTGCGCAGCATCCCGGAAGAAATGCTTGCTCAGATCGATGAAATTATTGGCTGCGTCCCCTCGGCGATCAAAAAAGATATTGATTTAAAAGATCCGCATGATGCAGCCAATTACTGCCCGCCTGACACGCTGCCTTTTTATGACCGCGTTGGACTGAATGCGACGTTTGCACAACAAGCCCGTCTTAAAGCGCCGACGGCGAATATCATGCTGAACGTCGCGACCCGGCCAACACTGCAGACAATTTTCGACATGCTGGAGCATTACGGTTTTGTCAATCCAAGGCGGATCGGGTCCGAGGTGGTCGTACAACAGGATTTCGGGACGGGTCTGCAATCTTATATTGACGCTGAAGACAGAGGCTTTCCTTACGAAGGATACAGTGACCCTGAGGCCAGGAACCGCATCACTGCGGAAGAAGCAGAAGGAAAAAGAGTGCGCGGTGTTCCAACTTATCATAAAGTGTGTGTCGTCCGGGCCGAAGCGCCAAAGGTGTAAAATGGTACAGCCTAGTGCTTCTTTCGAAGACGCTCTGAATGCCGCCTCCCCTATGCTTTTTCCCGGCGGGATGGGAACGGAACTGCAGCGTCGCGGCTATAAAACTGTTTTGCCTCTCTGGTCGGCCCAGGCTAATCTCGACGCCTTTGATCTGGTGGCGGCAATTCATCACGACTATTTTAGTGCAGGGGCAGATATAGCGGTTACGAACACGTTCCGCACCACGCCGCGTACGTTCGGCAAGGTCGGTCGGGCGCATCAGGCGCAGGAGGCATTGAAGCGTGCCGTTGCCGCAGCACGCGAAGCGTGCAGCAAGATTAGTGACAGGCCGGTGTTTGTTGGAGGATCATTTGCACCCTTGGAGGATTGTTATGAGCCAGATCTTGTGCCTGCGCAAAATGTTCTGGAAGACGAGCACGGGCAACAGGCGTCCTGGCTGGCCGATGAAGGTGTCGATTTCCTGATTCCTGAAACCATAAATCATCTCCGGGAAGCGAAAGTCATGGCCCAAGCGGCCAGCGCCACCGGCCTTCCTTTTATCATCAGTTTTGTCGTGCGGGAGGATGGGTGCTTGTTAAGCGGCGACCCACTAGACGAGGCGATCCACGCGACCGACAAGCCGGGCCGTATGGGCGTGACGATCAATTGCCGGCCTATCGCCATTCTGGATAAGGCGTTCCCCTTTCTGGTTTCGCTTTTTGGTGGGCCGTGTGGTCTCTATGCCAATGGCATCGGTCGGCCGGACGAGGCGTTGGGTTGGATATTCGATGACAGCACGGAGAGCCTTGAGCAATATACGAACGCCGCGCAAGGCTGGTACAGCCAGGGGGCGCGTATTATCGGAGGCTGTTGCGGCACGACGCCCGATTATATACGCGCTTTGCATCATGCATTCACGGTTCAGGGTAAAGCCGCTTGACGCAGAACCCGCTACGCCTATCATTGTCCCTATGAAACTCACCTACCGCCAAATTGAGACGTTTGTCCGCCAGCCGGATTCGCAGGCGCGCGTCATCCTTGTTTATGGGCCGGACGCTGGATTGGTGAAAGAGCGGTCTGCAACCATAGGAAGAACGATTGCCGCCGATCTGAACGATCCTTTCAATGCCGTGACACTTACCGGCGGTGGACTCGATGCCGATCCGGCACGGCTGGCGGACGAGGCCAGCGCTATGTCGATGCTGGGCGGCAGCCGCCTGATCCGCATTGAGGACGCAGGGGATGGGCTGACACCTTTGCTGAAGGAATATCTCCTGAAGCCCAGCGCGCATAATCTGGTAGTAATAGAAGCGGGCGCGCTTGCGGCCAAATCGCCGTTGCGGGCGTTGTGCGAGAAATCGCCGGCGGCGGCGGCGCTACCGTGTTATGTGGACGAGGGCCGCGATCTTGCGGGCATAATCCGGGAGACCATGCAGCAGGCGGGGTATGGGATCGAACCGGATGCTTTGACATGGCTGGCCCAAAATATAGCGGGCGACCGGCAGCGTGTGAGGGGCGAACTGGAAAAAATCCTGCTGTATATGGGCCCGATCGTCGGCCATGGGCGAGTGACGCTTAAAGACGCGACGGCTTGCTGCGGCGAAGCGGGCGCGTTGGGCCTGGACGACCTCGCGCAGGCCGTCGCTTCGCGCCAGCCCGAAACGGCCTTGCGCTGCTATAGCCAATTGATGCAGGAGGGTGTGGCGGCTGTTGCCGTTCTGCGTGCCCTGCAATCGTATTTTCGCCGCCTTCATTTAACGCAAAGCCGTGTCGAGGCCGGCATGACAGCAGAAGAGGCGATGAAGCGTCTGAGCCCGCCGGTGTTTTTCAAACAGGAAGAGTCTTTTAAAGGCCAGCTGCGGCAATGGGGCATGGAGCAGATTGAATCGGTGCTGCAAAGACTGTCGGGATTGGAAGCGCAGACCAAGCAGACAGGTACACCGGTCGAAACGCTTTGTGGCCAGGCGTTGCTGTCTTTAAGCCGCCGCGCCTGACCTGCCGTATTATTTATGGCGGGAAAGGCGGTGCAGGACGTCGTCCAGCTGATCCAGCGAACGGAAATCGATTTTAAGGGCACCTGCGCCGCCGCTGCGCATATCGATGGCGACTTTCATGCCGAGAGTCGCCGATACTTCCGCTTCGAGTGCCAGCGTATCGATGTCCTTTTCCGCTTTCGCACGAGGCTGGCGCGGTTTTCCGGCGGAATCGGCGGCCAGGCGCTCGGCATCACGCACATTCAGACCATGCGCCATGATTTGCTGGGCCAGCCTTTCAGGATCGGACGATGTCACCAGGGCGCGGGCATGCCCTGCGGAAAGCTTGCCTGCCCGGATATGGTCCAGGACACTGTCTGGCAGGTTAAGCAGACGCACCATGTTCGCCACATGGCTGCGGCTTTTACCGAGCGCGGCGGCGAGTTTTTCCTGCGTATGGCCGAATTCATTCATTAGGCGGCGATAGCCCGCCGCTTCCTCAATCGCGTTGAGGTCTTCACGTTGCAGGTTTTCGATCAACGCGACTTCAAGCGCAGTTTCATTATCGAAATTTTTGATAAGAATGGGTACTTCGTGCAGCTGGGCCTTCTGCGCCGCGCGCCAACGGCGCTCTCCGGCAATAATTTCATAACGGCCTTCACTGCCAGGCTTTTCACGCACCAGGATAGGCTGAAGCACGCCATGAACAGCGATGGACTGAGAGAGTTCGCTTAAGGCGTCGGCATCCATAATTCCACGCGGCTGGAATGGTCCAGGCTCAAGCTGGTCGATGCCCGCAGTACGGCGAGCGCCCGACACCACAGAAGTGTCCCCTGCCGTTCCGCCTGCGGCTTCGTCTTGGACGTCCTCGTCATCTTCGAAAAGAGCCGACAGGCCGCGACCAAGACCGCGCTTTTTCGATTTCAGAGCTTGCTTATCCATAAAGATATCCTTGGTTATGTCAGGCGGCGCGTTCCGTTTCAGCGGTGCTGCGCTCACGTTTTAAAACTTCGCTGGCCAGATGTATATAAGCCTGTGCCCCCGGGCATCCCATATCGTAAACGATAGCGGGCAGACCGTGTGAGGGTGCCTCGGAAACTCTGACATTCCGCGGAATAACCGTTTTATATACCTTATCGCCAAAAAATTTGCGGACATCGCTGGCCACCATCATCGAGAGATTGTTCCGGCGGTCGAACATGGTCAGGAGCACGCCATGAATATCGAGGTCAGGGTTATAGTGCTTGCGAATCCTCTCGATTGTCTTGACGAGATGACTCAGGCCCTCCAAGGCAAAAAACTCGCATTGCAGCGGAACGACGATAGAGTCCGTAGCGACCAATGCGTTCAGCGTCAGAAGGCTTAAAGAAGGCGGGCAGTCAATAATTACGTAGTCGTAAGGCATTGGAATTTTGAGAGAATCGCGCAAGCGGAATTCACGCCGACTGGCAGGGACCAGTTCGATTTCGGCGCCGGAAAGATGAATCGAAGAAGGAACGACGGACAGGCCAGGGACCTTCGTTGGAACGGCAGCATCGGCTGCAGACACATCTCCAAGCAAAAGATCGTAGGTGCTGGCCGTCATATCCAGGCGCCGAATGCCAAGACCGGTCGATGCGTTGCCTTGCGGATCGAGATCAACGAGAAGCACTCTTTTGCCGACCGCACTCAAAGCAGTAGCCAGATTAATAGCCGTAGTGGTTTTGCCGACACCGCCTTTTTGGTTCGCAATGGCAAGAATGCGGGGAACGTCAATAGAAGGTGCCATTTTCATGCCGGAGGCGCTTTGTTTGCTACGGCTTGAAATTTTGGGCATATCTACCTCCTGCATTGATATCGCATCATGCAGTAAAAGCGCCTTTGTAGCAAGGAAAAGGGATGATCAGGTGTATTGCCTTATGCACAATGCCTTTACTTTAATGATATGGGCTCGGGCAGCTGTCAGACTGGGAATATGACTGGATTCAAAATCAAAGCTTTCCTTGGCTTCCTGGAGTTCATGAGGCAGATCCTCGCCCTTTAAAAAAAGCAGAATAACTGAGGGATTAGCCTGTGCAAAACGCAGGGATAAGCCGAGAAGGTCTTTTAAAGGAGCCAAGGCACGGGCGGTTATAAAGTCGGGTGTATCGGAAATATCCGTATCTTCAATCCGCTCATTGATAACCGTTGCTGTGGTGCCTGTCTCCCTCAGAACGGCCTTCATAAAACTACATTTCCGACCGTCTGCCTCGAATAAAGATACTTTGAGATCAGGGCGCGTAATGGCGAGCACAAGTCCAGGAAAACCTGCCCCGCTTCCAAAATCAAATACTTTACTATTAGGATCTATATAAGGCGTCAGCTGGAGAGAATCTAAAATATGACGTTCCCATGCCGTCTCAATGGTCTTCGGGCTGACAAGATTAATAGCCTTTTGCCATTTTTGAAGAAGAAAAAGGTAGTGCTTTAGACGGGCCTCTGTTTCATGTGAAACATTCAAAGTCATTACGCAGCCTTGCGATTGGACTTTTTCACATAGCGTAAAAGCGCCGTTAACGCAGCGGGCGTAACGCCCGGAATACGGGACGCAGCGCCTAATGTGGCAGGACGAACCTTTTCAAGTTTTTGAAGTATTTCATTGGAAAAGCTTCCAATCTCACGATAATTCATATCGTCAGGAATGGAAAGTTTTTCATCCCGCTGGAATGCTTTAATATCATCTTCATGACGATGCATATAGCCAGCGTAAAGAGCATCTATGGCAATCTGTTCCCGTACATGGGGAGATATAGAACTTAGCTCGGGCCAGGCACGAAGTATATCTGACCAGCCAATTCCCGGGTAAGCCAGCAAATCAAAGGCATTGCGCCTGACGCCATCTTTATTGATATGGAGTCCGTGCCTTTGTAGTTCATTGGGCGTTAAACTGTTTGATCGGGCATGCTTCATACCATGCGCCAGCGCCTCTTTTTTATCGCCCCAGACTTGCCGCCTTAGGGATCCGACACAACCGATTTCTATGCCTCGGTCTGTTAGACGCTGATCGGCATTATCGGCACGAAGTTTAAGGCGATACTCGGCGCGACTTGTAAACATACGGTAAGGTTCTGGGGCGCCCCGTGTGATAAGGTCGTCAATCAGCACGCCTATATAGGCTTCAGAGCGATCAAGGCGAAAAGATGTTTCAGGCTTTACAGCCTTTAAGGCAGCGTTTATTCCAGCCATAAGACCTTGAGCAGCGGCTTCTTCATAACCGGTGGTACCGTTAATTTGGCCAGCCATAAAAAGGCCTGGAAGGCGCTTGCTTTCCAGTGTCGCTTTGAGGTCACGCGGATCACAATAGTCATATTCAATAGCGTACGCCCACTGCTTGACGCGGACATTTTCAAGGCCCGGAATGGTTTTTAACAACGCTGCCTGAATATCTATCGGCAAGGCATTGGAAATACCGTTAGGATAAACCGTTTTATCGTCAAGTCCTTCCGGTTCAAGGAAAATCTGGTGTCTGTCTTTATCCGAAAACCGCACGACCTTATCTTCAATTGACGGACAATAACGAGGACCGGTCCCACTGATCTGGCCTGAATACATAGGAGCACGATGGAGATTAGAACGGATTATTTCATGGGTCTCGTGAGTGGTGTACGTAATATGACATACGGTCTGAGGAATTGTAATGCTATCGTTCAGAAAAGAAAAAGGCACGGCAGGATCGTCGCCTTTTTGTTCCTCGAGCACTTTATAATCTATGGTACGGCCATCCAGGCGCGCGGGCGTGCCAGTTTTAAGTCGGCCTAAAGGAAATCCAAGCTTTTCCAATTTTAAGGCTAGCCCCACCGCAGGCGCCTCTCCGACGCGACCGGCCGGAATTTTTTCTTCGCCCCTGTGAATGAGACCACGTAAAAATGTGCCGGTCGTTAAAACCGCGGCAACGCATGAATAAGAATGTCCATTACCGGCATTTACGGCCCTGATATGACCGTTTGCATCCAGCTCCAGATCCTCGACCGCCCCCTCTACTAAGGTCAGGTTCGGATAGTCGCGCAGGAGGTTCTGCATTGCCTCGCGATACAATGTACGATCCGCCTGAGCGCGCGGGCCGCGCACTGCCGGGCCTTTTGATGCATTCAGCATCCGGTACTGAATGCCCGAGCGGTCTATAACCCTCCCCATCAGGCCGTCCAGCGCGTCGATTTCCCGCACCAGATGCCCCTTGCCAAGCCCTCCGATGGCCGGATTGCAGGACATTGTGCCGATGGTTTCAAGCTTATGGGTCAGCAGGGCGGTCTTTGCGCCCATGCGTGCCGCCGCCGCCGCTGCTTCACAGCCAGCATGGCCGCCGCCAATTACGATGACATCAAATGCAGAATTCATGGCATGCTTTATACGCGAAAAGCACGAATCTGGCCATGTATTTGTGGATAACCCTGTTTATTTGCCGATGCAAAAGTCCCGGAAAATCATATCAAGCAGATCTTCGGTATCCACACGTCCTGTGATCCGCCCGAGGGCACGGACGGACAGGCGGACATCCTCAGCCAGAAGTTCCGGCAGCACAGCCTGCAAGGCGCGGCGCAGGGAAAAAACCGCGTCCTCAAGCGCTTTGCGGTGACGCTGGCGTGTGGGTGCCGGGGCGATGCGGCTGCCGATCATGGCGGCAATTTTTTGCGTTAGCGCTTCGGTAAGGTCTTTCAGGCCGTCTCCGGATTTTGCCGAGACGAACAGCCTACCGTCCTTATGCGCCGAAAGACCCAGATCGGCCTTGTTATAAACGGTTACACTGTTTTCATGCATCAAAGCCATTGTATGCATATCCTGTTCGGGCAGAAGGGTGGCATCGAACACCAATAGACGCAGGTCTGCTGTAAGGGCACGCTCAAGGGCTCTCCTTATGCCTTCACTTTCAATGGCATGATGGCCGTCCCGGCCAAGCTGGTCCGGTCGCAGCCCGGCGGTATCTGCTAAAATCACAGGATAGCCCCCGAGATCGAGATGCACCTCGATCACATCGCGCGTCGTCCCTGGCATGTCCGAGACAATGGCCGCCTCTCTATGAGCCAAAGCATTGACAATACTAGACTTTCCGGCGTTGGGCGCCCCGAGGACGGCAATATGCAAACCGTCGCGCAGCCGTTCGCCCCTATGCTTATCGTCCAGATGGTTTTCAATGTCTTTCAATATCGTTTCGAGCTCCGGGCGCAGCGTTTCAAGAATGCCCTGGGGCAGGTCCTCATCCGGAAAATCGATATCGGCTTCTATATGAGCAAGGCTACGCGACAGCCGGTCTGTCCAGTCCTGATACAGGCGAAACAGGCCGCCGCCCATTTGCGCGAGGGCCTGCTCCTTCTGCAGCGCGGTTTCGGCATCGATCAGGTCGGCGACCGCTTCTGCGGCTGTCAGATCCATCTTGCCGTTTTCAAAGGCCCGCCGTGTAAACTCTCCCGGTTCGGCCATGCGGTGACGCGGGGACACAGCAAGGGCATCGAGAAGCCCGTCGATTACGGCGCGACCGCCATGCAGATGATATTCGACGCAGTCTTCGCCTGTATAGCTTGCCGGTCCTTCAAACGCGACCACAAGCGCCTGGTCGAGGGTTTCGCCGGAAACGGGATGCACAAGGCGGCGCACGCTTGCAAAACGCGGTGGCGAAAGCTTTCCCTG
>JBGAPF010000033.1:0-16882 GCA_044221445.1 Alphaproteobacteria bacterium | reverse complement strand
ACGGGCTTAAAGGCTTTTTGCGAATAGGCTTCCAGGACTGAATGCAGGGCGGAAATTTCATTTTCGAGCTTCGATTTCTGTCTCTCCGCTTCGGTGAGGGACGTGCGTGTCGACTCCTGGTTCTTTCTGCCATCAACAAGCGAAGACTCAAGGGAAGAGATATATTCACGCAGTTTTTCAGCCTGCGTTTCCTGGGTATCGATATCGGCGCGTAATTTTCCGGACGTATCCTGTTGTCCCTGAACCGTCCTTTTTTCTTCGAGCAGCGCGCGCACATCGCTCAGGCGCTTGCTGACGGTATCGTGACGGCGCTGATCCTGCTCAAGCTGCTGTTCAAGTCTCTGGCGTTGCGCGCGTTCCGTCGCAATGGTCTGTGTCAGTTCCGATTGTTCGGATTCCAGCGCATGGACGCCCTTCTGGAGAAGAACGCGCGCGTCCTCGCGCTGTTTGAGCGCGGCGTCGTCTCCGCCATGCGAAGCCAGCAGAGTTTTTTCCTCGGCATCCATCCGTTCGAGCGTACGGGTGTTCTCTTCCAGCGTCTGCTGCTCATGGCTGCGGTCGGCCTTCAGCTTGGCAAGCTGGTCTTTGGTATCCGTGATCTGACTTTCCAGCCTTTGTTCTTCATCTTCCAGGCGCTGCAGCGTCAGTTTTTGCGCCTGAAGGGCAGCCGAGCATTCCGCGTCTTCGCGCCGCAGATCGGGCAGGTCTTCGGCCTGGGTGTTCTGGGTGCGGTTTAATTGCGTAACCACGACCATACGCTCGGCCACGCGCGCCTCGATTTCATCGAACAGCCGTTCGACATCGCGCAGAGACTGCCAGGCGTGGCGCCATTCAACGCAGGCGATCATGACCTCAAGCTGGCGGATCTGCGCGCTTAAATTGCGGTATTTTCCCGCCTGGCGCGCCTGGCGCTTCAGAACCTGCAGGCGCTGGTCCATGCTGCCGACGATGTCTTCAAGCCTTTTCAGGTTGGTATCGGTGGCGCGCAGCCGCAGCTCCGCCTCATGCCGCCGGGCATAAAGGCCGGTGATCCCGGCGGCTTCTTCCAGGATCATCCGCCGCTCCGACGGTTTGGCATTGATCATCGTCGTCACTTTGCCCTGGGAAACCAGGTATGGAGATCCCGCGCCGCTGGCGACATCGGCAAACAGCAATGCCACGTCGCGCGCCCGCACCGATTTACCGTTGATACGGTAGGACGATCCGTGTTCACGCTCGATCTTGCGGACGATCTCGATATCGTCGCCGATGTTCCAGGGGGCAGGGGCGGAACGTGCCGTGTTATCCATGAGAAGGGATACTTCGGCCATATTGCGGGCAGGACGCTTTTCCGTTCCGTTGAAGATGACGTCATCCATCGAACCGGAACCGCCGCGCATCTTTTTGGCGGAACTTTCGCCCATGATCCAGCGCATCGCCTCGACAAGGTTCGACTTGCCGCAGCCGTTCGGGCCGACAATCCCGGTCAGTCCCGGACCTATATCAAGTTCTGTCCGGTCGACGAAAGACTTGAACCCATGGAGGCGCAGCCGCGCGAACTGGATCATTGGGCAGGCGCGCCCTTTTCAGCCAGCTTTTTATCGATCATCGTTTTAAATTGATCGAAACCGAGAGCGCCCTGCAGCTTATCCGTCCCGTCAATAACGAAAGTCGGCGTCGCCTCGACCTGATGCGCGGCCTGTTCTGTCTTCATCCGTTCTGCCAGCCCTGCTTTCAGGCTTTCGCTGTTTATACATGCGGTAAGCTTGGTGCCGTCAGCGCCAAGCAGTTGTGCATTCTGAACGAGGATGGGTTTCTGGCGGTCGGAAAGCGCCCAGGCGCTTTGGGTCTGGAAAAGATACTCGATATATTTGAAATAGGATTCATCCGGCATGCAGACGGCGACGGCCGCCGCATTGAGGGCGGCGCCATCCAGAGGAAAGTCGATATAAGTGAACTGGACTTTACCGGTGTCGATATAAGCTTCCTTCAGCTTGGGGAAGGTTTCCTTGTAAAAATGGGCGCAGTGAGGGCATGAAAGGGACGCGTATTCCGTAATTTTGACAGGCGCGTCGCTTTTGCCAAGGCTGTGTGGGATCAGGGCTTTCTGGACATCTTCAGCGGTCAGCGTGTCCGGCGGATCGTCGGTATCGCTTATAATCTGGTTCTGGCTTGCCTGAGGCTCTTCAACGGAGGTTGTAGCGGCAGAAGGATCTCCCGCTGCGGGAGCGGTCGCTGCAGCCGATGCTTCAGTCGTTACGGCGTCGACCGGTTTTCGGCCCGAAGCCATAAAAACGGCCACGACAGCAATGACGGCGAAAACGGCGGCAAGCCCTGCGGCAGAACGTCTGCTCATGGAATTAATCCTTTTCATAACAAGAAGAAACTTATTAGGCTGTATGACGAAAATCAACCTTATTTGTATGCCAAGTCAAGGAATCCGGGCTTTATGGCCCGCTTTATCCACATAGGCGGATCTGGCTTAAAGTTTCGAGGAAGCCCCGGAAGAAAGCAAAACGAAATCAACCCTGTCAGGTTTCTGGTCCTGTGCAGGCTTTCCCATGGCCCTGATATCCATACGGGCGGGATCTATTCCCTGGGACATAAGATATTCCCTTACGGCCAGCGCACGAGCCAGCGAGCGCTGACGTGACGTATGGGAATTGTTATCGCCATCGCTGGCAAAGGCCTGGATTTGCAGACGGCCCTTTTTGTTGTCGCTGAGCATCGGCATGATTTTCTGCATGATCTGCCGTTGCAGATCGCTATCGATCGACACCTGGTCAGGCGTGTAAGGGATGCTGATGGAATACTGGTTGTCCAGCATGCCTTGAGGCGCTCCCGTGGCCGGCTCGATGTTCGCTACATCGCTGTCCCTTTCGGGACGCAGGTCTTGTGCCGTGGTCTTAATGTCCGGTTCTTTCACGGCCGCAACGGTCTGATCCCCTGTCTGCCGGACAGTATCCTCGACTCCTGCCATAACTTGGGATTTTTCCATTTCCATCATGTCGCTGAGCAACTTGTCTTCCGGATTGGCGTTTTCAGGAGCTTCCTGTTTTTGCTCCGTTATGTCCTTCATCGCCAACTGTTTCGGCTGTTCCGGCGGAGCCAGGCTGGCCGGGGGATTTTCGGCCACTGCAACAGGCTCTGGCAAAGGAGCGACCGCCCGCTCGGCAGGCGCGGAAGGCGATAGCGAAGGCAGATCTATGGTTTCGGCGACCTGTGGCGGTTGGGGTGCGGGTGCGGATTCAGGAAGCGATGGATCCGTAGACTCGCTGCGTGTCTTTGTAAAAATCGGAAATTTTTCCAGTTCTACCGTATTGTCAGCTATCGCCGGGACAGGGGTCGACGATGGAATATCGTTAACAGCCTGAGGTTTTACAGCAGGCACAATAGGTACTGTCTCAACAGGTTTTTTTACAGGTCTGACCGCTTCGGCGGATGCCAGGTCCTTCTCGGCAGGGGGCGTCAGGACAATCCGTCTCGTGTTCGGATTTGCCGGCCTCACGGGCAGGTCATGCAAAACGCTTGTATCGATTTCGATTTCTGTCTGTGCGTGGGCAGCGTGCGGAAAGGTCACGGCAAAGGCAAGGATCAGAACGGCGCTTCTTGAAAACATTTTCGAAAACATGATCTGTACACCCTTTTCAGGCCGCGTTCGTTTCCGTCGCTGCGCCGCTCAACAGCTTTTTAAGATCGTTATGCACGTTCATATTGGTGGCCAGGATGTTGCCTGCATGAACAGGGTCGCCCGTGCCCGACATCGTCGTCACCATACCGCCCGCTTCGCGGACGATCAAGGTGCCCGCGGCGACATCCCACGGCTTGATCGTGTTTTCCCAATATCCTTCATACCGTCCGGCGGCTACGTAGGCCATGTCCAGCGCGGCCGCTCCCATGCGGCGGACTCCGGACGTATTCTCCATGACGGCCTGCAATCCACGGAGGAAAACGCCGCTGCCGCTGCGGGCGACCGCACCCTGGGTGGGGATGCCTGTCGCGATTACCGCGTCGGCCAGCCCGGTACGGCTAGAACCGCGCAGACGCTGATTACGTAAAAAAGCGCCTCCGCCTTTTTCCGCACGAAACATTTCGTTCTTGATGGGGTCGTATACGATACCCGCAATAATTTCGCCTTTTTGTTCCAGCGCAATGGTAATATTCCAGTGCGGAATGGCGTGCAGGAAATTGGTGGTGCCGTCCAGCGGGTCGACGATCCAGCGAAATTCCTCGTCTCCCTTGCTGTCTGCCTTGCCCCGCTCCTCCATCAGGAAGCCGTAATCAGGACGCGCCTTTTTCAATTCTTCGTAAATAGTTTCTTCCGAGCGCAAATCGGCGGCTGACACGAAATCGCCGGGCCCTTTCCGGGATACCTGCAGATTTTCGATTTCCCCGAAATCGCGCACCAGAGAACGGGCCGCCTTTTCGGCAGCCTTCATCATGACATTCAGGTTCGGGGATATGCGCATTTTTCAGTCCTTGGCCCGCTCTACATAGCTGCCGTCTTCTGTTTTGACGACGATACGGATACCGCTTTCGATATGAGGAGGCACCATGACCTTGACGCCGTTCTCAAGGATGGCAGGCTTGTAGGAAGAGGAAGCCGTTTGTCCCTTGACGACCGGATCTGCCTGTTCGATGCGCATGGTCACATGATCTGGCAGTTCGGCCCCTAGAGGCTCGCCTTCGTAGGTCTCGATGGTGACGATCATGCCTTCCTGCAGGAAGTTGCCAGGATAGCCGAGAACGTCCTTTTTAACAGTGATCTGTTCAAAAGTTTCCTGGTTCATAAAATGGGCGTCGTCTTCTTCCATATACAGAAATTGATATTCTGCCTGATCAAGCCGTACGCGCTCGACCGTTTCCTGCGTACGGTAACGGACATTATCTTTGTTTCCGCTGCGCACGTCGCGCATTTCAACCTGGATGACCGATGCGCCTTTGCCAGGCTGCATGATCTCATATTTTGTAACGGCCCAGAGTTTTCCGTCTCCGCGATCCAAGACCTGGCCGGGGCGTAATGTAATGGCAGTAACTTTCATGGCTTCAAAGGCTTTCCGTCTTGCAAGATGGCTTTTCCCAAAGCTTCCAGCGATGCTCTAATCTCTGCATCATCAGTGGCTTCAACCACATCGGATAGATAGGTTTTTTGTTCCGGCGTCAAGGATTTTATGGTTTTTCGGGGCTTTCTGGCGTGCTGGTTTCCGGCCAGGGGGACGAAGCGAATGGCGGAAATCATGCCGCCGCCTAAAATTCTGCTGATTCTCTCTAAAATCAGATCTTTGCGATAGACAAGGAGGGCGGCATCCGCTGAACTGGCCCCGATATCGAGCGACACGCATTGCTGCCCGTCCTTGCCTTTGTGCCTGTGAATGCCGGCGGGCTGGGTTTTCAAAGCCATGTCCGGACCGATAATATCGGCCCATTGCGTGACAAGCCGTCCCAGCATGATATATTTTCTGGCAAAGGCACGGCTGGCCACTTTCGGCACGGCATAGGACAGATGGCGCATAAGCATTCAGCAAAAAGAGGGGCGATATCCCGCACTATGGCAGTCCCCGATTGCGTAAGCAAGGCAGCGCGGGAGGCAGAGCGTTTCCGCGCCGCCTTGCTTGGTTGGTACAACCGGAATCGCCGCATCCTGCCCTGGCGTGCCATGCCGGGGCAAAAAGCGAACCCTTATCATGTATGGCTGTCCGAAATTATGTTGCAGCAGACGACCGTAGGAGCGGTTATCCCTTATTTTCAGAAATTCATCGCGTCATGGCCGACTCTTGAGGATCTCGCTCATGCTCAGGAAGAAGAGGTGATGAAAGCATGGGCCGGGCTGGGATATTACAGTCGCGCCAGAAACCTTTACAAATGTTCGAGGCTCGTCGCAGAAAAGGGCGGTTTTCCAGAGGGTCAGGAAGATCTGAAAAAGCTGCCCGGCATAGGGGATTATACCTCGGCGGCAATCACATCGATTGCCTTTGATCGTCCTGCGACGGTGATAGACGGCAATGTCGAAAGGGTATTGGCCAGGTATTATGCTGTCAGTGAACCTTTGCCAGATGCCAAAAAATCTATTCGCGGCCTTGCAGAAAGTCTAAGCGCAGGGAATAAAAACCGTCCCGGAGACTTTGCTCAGGCCATGATGGATCTGGGTGCGACAATATGCGTACCGCGCAACCCCCGCTGCAATCTTTGTCCCATATCGAATCCGTGCCGAGCCAGGCAACTTGGGATTCAGAATGAATTGCCAAAAAGGGGGCAAAGGGCTGAAAAGCCTAAGAAAATAGGCTATGTTTATTGGATTGAAAATGACAAAAGTCAAATTCTTCTGCATACGAGGCCGCCCAAAGGACTGCTAGGCGGCATGGTCTCTTTGCCCACGTCAGAATGGGTAGACGAAAAAAACGCCCTAACTTTGACACATCCTGATTTTATAGTATGTTCAGGGCAAGATCTTAGCATAGAGGATGGCTTAAAAATTGAGCACGTTTTTACGCATTTTAAGTTAGCGCTCATTCCGATTCGCTGCTCTATAAACACGTTGTTATTGCCAACTGATGGTTACTGGGAATATATACAGGATATAAATTTGTTAGGCTTTCCTAGTGTTTTTAAAAAAGTTGCCCTGTCAGTGCTTATGAAAGGTTAGCTGTAACATGAAAAGAAAAAGCAGCAGCATATTAAATAATATATTTGCCATCGCAATTGGGTCTTTACTTATTGTGTTCCCTGGCTTTTCTTACGCCCAGCAATCGCTCCCAGTGGAAGAAAGCCCAGCCAAAAGTTCAAAGTTTTTGCCATCACTTCCAAAACAAAACGATGACGGAATTGTTGAAGAAGATACTGAGCCTGTATCAGATGGATATTTGAGTCCTACTCTTAAAAATCTTGCCCAAGCTTATTGGGCGGTTGGCGCACTCGATTTAGATGATGATGTAGCGATTGATAACTATCTTTTGATAACTGAATGCCCCATATATCAAAAATATTTTGATGATGACTTTGAATGGGTGAAGATTCGTAAAGCAACCCGCGAATCAATTCCTAAAAATTTAGAAAAAATGCCTACACATTTTGCAGCGATACTGCCTATCAATGTTGGAAAGTATGACATTGAAAAAAAAGAATTTGAAATCGAAGAAGAATCTAAGCAAAGAAATCTTGTCCGTATAGAAATAGTTACTAATTCTAGTAATGAAATATGTAATTTAAGTGGAGAAATAGATAAATATCCTCTTAACATTATTGTTATCCTTAACAGACCGTTCACATTAAGCAGCATACCCGTAGATCCTTCTTTGGCCGAAATTTATAATTCTGAACAAAGGAAAATGAGACGGAAAATTCAATTGGCAAATAATCAAAATATATATAGGAGAGATGCTTTTTTACGACTTAAATTTAAGCTTATTAGATATAAGGAAACAACTCGTACAGATGGGTTGCGTGCTGTTATCTATGCAGATTTAGATGGTTGGGATGTTTATGGGGATTCCAACCTGACTCAGCTTCTATATACTTATGAAGTCCCCAAAAAACCTCTGTTTAAAGACGCCAGATCGTCGGGATCGAACCTAAATGGTTTCTTTAAAATGCAGTCATCTGGCAACCTTATCGCACCCAAGAAGATTCCTTGATTTTTTGATTTCGACTCCCACACTGCGTGTACTACTTATCGCTGAAGTCTTTTCGAGGCTGATGCGTACGCTGTTAATTCTGGATTCTTTCATTACTTCTTCCGCTATAATATTGGCAAAAGTTTCCAGCAAGCAAAGATGCCTGCGCGCTGCAATAGTTTTAATCTGATTAACGACCTCTTCGTAACTAACCCAATCGTCCAGATTATCTTGCGTCCAATCCACGGGTTCCGTAACGGTCGCCTCGAAATTAACGATGACTTCCTGCGGTGTGGTATGTTCATGTTCGTAAACACCCACCAGCATATTCAGGCGAAGGTCACGGATAAAAATGCGCATCATCTGAATTTACTGCAGGGTTGTGCTGGCGGCATGACTCATGTCCAGTCTCAGCTGCTGGCGCAGCGCATCGATAGGCACGTTCTGTTTTCCCTGCCTGACATGCCAGAACGTCCAGCCGTTGCATGACGGCGCCCCCTGAACCGCGGCGCCAACCTTATGAATCGATCCGCGGACGTTATTGGTAATCAGATTGCCGTCGGCTCCGATCTGCGCTTCTATGCGTCCTTTGGAATCGGTGAGGGTTGCGCCTGGTTTCAACAGGCCGCGTTCGATAAGCCAGCCAAAGGGAATGCGGGTTTCTTCACGTTTCGACGGCGCATGAAGGATTTCGGCATCTCCGACCTGCTTAACGTTTTTCAGCCGTTCGGTCGCGGCTTTGAGGTAGCTTTCCTCGCGTTCGATGCCGATATAGTCGCGGCCCAGCTTCTTGGCCACTGCGCCTGTCGTTCCAGTGCCGAAGAACGGGTCGAGGACGACGTCGCCCGGTATGGTCGAGCTCATGATGCAGCGATAGAGCAGGGCTTCCGGCTTTTGCGTCGGATGCGCCTTTTGGCCGCTTGAATCTTTTAAGCGTTCCGCGCCCGTGCACAGCGGAATGAACCAGTCGCTGCGCATCTGCAGGTCTTCATTGAGGGATTTCATATTGTCGTAGTTAAACCTGTATTTCGACTGTTCGGATTTCGAGGCCCAGATCAGTGTCTCGTGGGCATTGGTAAAGCGGCGCCCGCGAAAATTAGGCATCGGGTTGGCTTTGCGCCAGATGACGTCGTTCAGGATCCAGAACCCGAGGTCCTGCAGGATCGCACCGACCCGGAAGATGTTATGATAGCTGCCGATAACCCATAAGCTGCCCTCGGGTTTCAGCGTGTCGCGGGCGGCGGACAGCCATTCTCTGGTAAATTTATCATAAGCCTGCAGACTGTCGAACTGGTCCCAGTCGTTGTCGACCGCATCTACCAGGCTGTTGTTCGGGCGGTGCAGGTCGCCGTTCAGCTGCAGGTTATAAGGAGGATCGGCGAAGACCATGTCGACGGACTCCCGGGGCAGGGATTTCATGATGTCCACACAGTCGCCGGGCAGGATAACGTTGCGCTCTGTGGATTTCTTGGTCTTTTGACTCGACATGCTGGAATCCTTTGTTTTAACCAGCGCGAATCATGAATCATTGGCGATTCGACGTCAAGGTTTAATTTGGATTCACATAAGGGAGTCAATATGTTGTAGGGGTATCTTGAGGTGAGACTCTAGATGAAGTCCCGCAGCTAAACGGCCATGGCCAGTTCGGCCTGGGTAAGCTCTTTCACGACGCCGAAACTGCGCCTGTGGTGCACGGTCGGGCCGTGGGCGCGGAGGGCACGGATATGTTCGGGCGTCGGATAGCCGGCATTGCGGTCCCAGCCGTAATGGGGATGGTCGGCGTGCAGCCGTTTCATCAGGCGGTCGCGATGCACTTTGGCGACGATGGACGCGGCGGCGATGGAACGGGAAATGTCGTCGCCGCCGACGATGGCGCGGGCGGCGCAGGGCAGGTTGCGGGGAATGAACTTGCCGTCGACCAGCGCCAGAACGGGCGCGACTCCAAAATCGCGGATCATCGCCTGTTGCGCGCGGTGCATGGCGAGCAAGGAGGCGTGGTGGATGTTGATATCGTCGATCTCCTCCCGCGAAGCCTCGCCGATGCCGTAACAGGCTTTCCGGGTGATCAGGATATAGAGGTCCTCGCGCAGGGACTGCGGCACCTGCTTGCTGTCGCGCACCTTGCTCCAGAACCGGAGGCGTATGGCTTCCAGCGGAATATGAACGCAGGCGGCCACCACCGGGCCGGCCAGAGGCGCGCGGCCGACTTCGTCCATGCCGCAGACGGGACCGCCGCATTCCTGTTCATGTCTGAAATGTGGACCCGATTTCTTCACTGATTCGCCTGCCGGTGGTTCAAGGATGTTATCATGGAGAAGGCTTTTCAAAAAACATCGTCATACGGCCGACGGGCAGGCCGAACTTGCTGACCTTCACGACACTGAACATATGGGTTCCATCGACCAGATACAGCCAGTCGTCGAAACGCACGGTTACGTCCTTGCCGTTGACCGGCAAAACGATGCGGTAAACCCAGTGCAGGGCGTTGCCGGAAACTTCGCCCTTCGCTTCGCCGACTACATCAGGAGCGGTGCCGATAAAGTGAGCGGCGTCGGTCATGACGAAAGTCCAGTGGCGTTCGGATGCGCGCCCGTCGGCGAAGGTGAATCGCTCATCCATTCTGCCCTTACCGCCTTTCCATGACGCCGTGGCGTTCATGGTGAAACGTTCAACGGCCTGGCCCCTCCAGTCCTCGAAGACGCCCCAGCTTTTCAGTTCGCCGTTGAAAAAAGTTTCGGGATGAAGGGCGGGGGTTTCAGATTTATATTGGGCTGGATCTGGCGAGCAGGCGGAGAGCAATAAAACGAAAATGAGAATTGCCATCTGGAGCATAGCGACGGATCGTCCTTGCACGGCCTTGCCCGTTATCGTGGATCCTTCTCTACGCTCAGGATGACAGAGGCTATGCATTGAGGGATTTGCTCACGACTTCGAAGACATCGGGGGAAAGGTCCTTGTTGGACGCGATGCGTTCGAGTTCGGCTTTCATTTTCCCGCTTAGATTGGTTTCGTAGCGGCGCCAGTCGCGCATTGGGGTCAGAAGGCGCGCCGCGATCTGCGGATTGATCGTGTTCAGTTCCGTTACCGTATCGCAAAGGAAGCGATAACCGCCACCGCTGTCGTCATGGAAGCAGGCCGGGTTGCTGTTGGCGAACGCACCATAGAGCGACCGCACGCGGTTCGGGTTGCGGATAAGAAAATCCTTGTGCGCGCGCAGGCCGTTGACGTCGTCGAGAGTCGTCGGGCGGATCGCCATCGCCTGGATCGAGAACCATTTATCGATGACCAGGGGATAATCGCGAAACCGCTCATAGAAATCGGCGAGGGCCTCGTCGCGTTCCGTACCGACGCTGTCAGCCAGAACCAGCAGGGCGCCGACACGGTCGGTCATGTTGGTGGCGTCGTCGTATTGAGTTTTCGCCAGGTCAATCGCATCGGTCCCGTGTTTCGAGAGGATGCGCAACAGGACATTTTTCAGGACGCGTTGCGACCGGGCTGCGAAATCGCTGCGGAACGCGCCTTTGTCATGATTGGCCAGATACAGCATTTTCAGATGCGCGTTATCTTTCAGCGCGAGAGTCTGCAGGATGTTTTCCCGCACGGCGTGGATCGCGTGCGGATAGACCCTGTCGCGAAACTGGCCGATCACCTGCGCATCGGGCAGCATCAACGCTCGCGCCATCAGCGCCTTGTCGGTATCGGGCCGCGCGGCCTGTTCCAGCAGCGAGGACAGGCTGTCGATCAGGCCGGACGGCGTTATGAAAGCCTGGCCCGCCTCTGCCTTGTCGAGCATGGCGGCGATCGAACGCATCGAGTAAGTCTGTCCGGCTTCCCAGCGATTAAAGCCGTCGGAATCGTGTACCATCAGGAAGCGCAGATCGTCGTCGGTCAGGTCCGTCGTCAGTTTCACCGGTGCGGAAAAATTGCGCAGGATCGAAGGAGCGGGCCGGGACGGAATGTTCTTGAAAACGAAGCTTTGAGTGGATTCGGTCAGTTGCAGGATGTCTGTGGTGCGTCCGTCTCCGAGATCCATATCGTCGCCATTCGGGCCGACCAAGCCGACGGCCACAGGGATGACCATCGGGTCTTTTTTCGGCTGGCCGGGTGTCGGCGGCAGGGTCTGGGTGAGTTCCAGCGTGTATGTCTGTTTGGCCGAGTCGTAGCGTCCCTTTGCCGTCACTTCCGGCGTGCCCGCCTGGCGATACCAGTTAAAAAACTGGCCGCTGCGCAGCGGCATGGCCGACACGTCTTCCATGCATTGCACGAAATCCTCGCAGGTCACGGCCTGGCCGTCGTAACGGTCGAAATAGAGATCGGTCGCCTTGCGGTAGGCGCCGGCGCCGAGCAGCGTGTGCTGCATCCGGATCACTTCCGCGCCCTTTTCGTAGACGGTGACGGTGTAGAAATTGTTGATCTCGATATAATTGTCCGGGCGGATCGGGTGGGCCAGCGGACCGCCGTCCTCCGCGAACTGCACGCGGCGGAGCAGGGCGACGGAGTCGATGCGCTTCACCGCAGCCGAATTCATGTCGGCGCTGAATTCCTGGTCCCGGAAGACGGTCAGGCCTTCCTTCAGGGACAGCTGGAACCAGTCCCGGCAGGTGACGCGGTTGCCGGTCCAGTTGTGGAAATATTCATGGGCGATCACACCCTCGACACGCTCGAAATCCGTATCGGTCGCGGTTTCGGGATGGGCCAGCACCAGCGCAGTGTTGAAGATGTTGAGCGAGGTGTTTTCCATCGCGCCCATGTTGAAATCGCTGACTGCGACGATGTTGAAGCGGTCGAGTTCGTATTCCCGGCCATAGACATCTTCATCCCATTTCATGGAATTGATCAGGGAGTCCATGGCGTAGCGGCACTGGCCCTGGTCGCCGTCGCGCACGTAGATGCGCAGGTCGACCCTGCGCCCGCTTTTCGTGGTGAAACGGTCCTGGATATGGACGAGGTCGCCCGCGACCAGCGCGAACAAGTAGCAGGGTTTGGGGAAAGGATCGTTCCAGACGGCGTAGTGGCGACCGCCTTCAAGCCCGCCTTCTTCAATGGGATTACCATTCGACAAGAGGACAGGGCAGGTTTTCTTATCGGCTTCGATCCGCGTGGTGAAGGTGGCCAGCACATCGGGCCGGTCCTGAAAATAGGTGATGGTGCGAAAACCCTCGGCCTCGCACTGCGTGCAGTAATTGCCGCCGGACATGTACAGGCCTTCGAGCCGTGTGTTTTTCTCAGGGGCGATCTCGGTTTCGGTTTCGAGCAGGAAGCTGTCACCGGGGCAGGGTATGGTCAGGGTTTTGTCGCCGAGCACATGGTTTTTGACGTCTTTGCCGTCCACGCGCACGGCCAGCAGTTTCAGGTGTTCGCCGTCCAGCACAAGCGGTTCCGCGCCGTCATGGTTCTTCTTGTATTCCACCCGCGCCAGAACGACCGTCCGCCCGTCGAAAATCCGGAAGGTCAGGTCCACATGCCGCGCCAGATACCGGGGCGGCTGGTAATCCTTCAGATAGATGCTTTTCGGGGTGTCGGTGCGCAAAGGACATGCTCCTGTATTTTTGTGGACCCGGCTAGGCCAGAGAATTTCCGAGATGAAAGAGTATAGAAGGGAAAGACTAGGGTGGGAAGGGCGGGAAAGATTTGAAGGGAACTATCAGTCCGTTTGACGGCGTTTCGAATCGCGATGACGGGTATATGGAATTTATGGCGTTGATATGATTGCATGCTTTTTGTTTTAATAGTCCGTTCCGCCTTTTTGGGCTTCGAACCATCATAATGATGGCGAGCGGAGAAGCGCATAGCGCTTAATAGTCTGTTTGCCGGTTTTTTATAAATCATGCGCTGACTGTGTCCTTTCTTTTTGCTCAACATCTGTGAGTACACATCAAACGTAATATCGATCATATCATTAGCAGGACAAAATTCCTAATATTATAATTCGTAACCCTTGCGCTCATCATAAGTGTTACGCTATATGAATTTTATGACAAAAACATTCCTTATCATAGATAACCCTTTCTATTACCGAGTGTATGATATCAACGATGCCTTCAGAGAAGCAGGCATCGATGCGGAGTTTGAAATTTGCGGCAATATCTTCGATGCGCTTAATGTTATAAGAAAATGGAAAGACCGCGGCCTGAAACTTGACGTCATTACCTGCGACATTCATGGCACACAGGGAGATTCAGGCATAATAGCTCTTACCAAAATCCTTGATAAAGTCGCCACCCAGATCGGCGAAGACATGCTTCCGCAGCAGGTCTTCTTTAACAGCGCGGAACCAAGGGACAGGCCTATTGCAACCCCATATGGCGTGTCACCCTGCGTTATCTGCGATTCGGAAATCATGTCGCTGTCTTCTGAGCAAGGGAAATATAATTCTTCGTCACGAGCAGAGGGAAGGGCGCTCCGTGATTACCTGAATGCGAACTGGGGCACACGCTTTATCATGTCAAAAGCCGAGGAAGAGATTTCAAGAGACCCGGACTGCAGACTTAGCCCTGATGACGCCATCGAACTTTTGAAACTGGGCCGTCTGGATCCGCAAGGCGCGTTGCTGCGTATACAGCTTGACGAACCAAAGCCTTTTATCCCGGCACCGTGGGTGGACATCGACGGTCCGCGGCCATCATGCAGGCTTTATTTTTCGGACGCCGCGGATAACGGCGCGGTCGCGGGCTCGGCTGTTTATGGCACCGATGATATCGCCCGCGTTTCCGACCGGTCGCCCGGGGAGCCATTGATCCTTGTTCTGAACGATGCCATCGGTTTCGAGGCGCCGCCCCAGGGCATAAGCGGCCTGGTCGTCCTGAACAACGATACCCATGCAATGCATATCCGGCAGGTTTGCAGCAATATGGGCATGACGGCGCTGATCGGCGCGGAACGCGACGGCACGAGAAACAACTATGATTTAGCCGATGGTGTGCTGTCGTTCCATGAGTATGACGGCGAAGACCAGAGCGGGCCGCTGACGGCAGGCAGCGGGCTGACGATAGAAACGTGCAGCAACGGCGGGACGCTTTATGCGGGCAGGCTGGCGCTGCGACAGGATGATATCGGCACTCTGTGGGATTTTCGTGACGTGATCGCGGAAGCCGACGCGCAATTGATAGCACGCGGCCTGACGATCAAGGCCCACGCCGACACGCCGGAGCAGGTCCGCCAGGCCATCGACATCGGTGCGCATGGCATCGGTCTTGTCCGCACCGAACACATGTTTTTTCAGCCCGACAAAAGGGCGATGCTCAGAACCTATCTCCTGAGCCGCAGTCCGGACGCCGCGCTGGTCGCATCGTTTCGTGAAGCGCAGACGGCGGATCTCGCCGCGGTCCTTGAAGCGGCCAAAAAGGCGGAAAAAGATTTTCCGGTGACCATCCGTTTGCTCGACGCGCCGCCCCATGAATTCATGGGCGCGCAGGACGTTGAAGCCTTCAAGGCCCGGGTGGGCCGGCATAATATGCGCGGCGCGCAGGCGGGATTAAGAACAAAAGGACTGTACGAGTCGCAGATACAGGCTTTGTGCGCAGCCTCTGACATGGTGCGGTTCAGACACCCGGTCAATGTCCTCGTGCCCAATGTCGTCTCCGAAGGCGAGATGGAAAGGGTCCGGCAAATATTCGACGTGCATGCCCGCGGCGGTATGACGCTGTCCCCTATGGTGGAGACGCGCCGCTATCTGCAGGAACTTGCCTTGCAGCCGCCGCTTTATGGCAGCGTCAGTTACGGCACCAACGACCTGACATCCGATTTCATGGACGGCGTCGCCCGGAACGACACGCCGGGGATTATCGACTGGATGAAGCGCAACGCGTTTCGGGAGGGGAACCCGTTTCTGTCCCTCGCCAGTCGCGTCAAGGACGATATCATGACGCTGCAGGGCCGCGACGACGCGCCAAAGGCGACGATCTGCGGACAGCAGGTCGCGAAGGACGAACGCTCCATCCGCTGGGCCGCCCGCAACGGGATCGGCCTGTCCGTGCCCTTCAAAAACGTGCCATACGTAAAGCTGGTGGCGGGGCAGGAAGTTCTATCGATAAAGTAATTTAAAAATTATTCTGTTCGTTGCGTCAGGCAGACCGTGGCGTTCCCACTTTATAAACTGAAGATTTTCTTACACGATATAAAACATGCTTTTGCAGCCGATGGCCTTCGGGCACCAGCGGATGGTTGAAATCGTCTTTGGGATCGTACGTCAGGCCGATCTTTTCCATGACGCCGCGTGACCGCACATTGGCGGGCACAGTGAAGGAGACGATTTCTTTCAGGCCATGACGATCGAAACCATGCGCAAGCACCGCCCTTGCGGCTTCCGTCGCGTAGCCCTTGCCCCAATACCGGTGCGCCAGCCTCCAGCCGATTTCGACGGCGGGCGTGAAATGCGCCTCGAAGGCCGGGACGTTCAATCCTGTAAAGCCGATGAATTCACCGGTTTCCTTTATTTCCACCGCATACAGGCCGTATCCGTGCGTTCTGAAATGCGCATCGATCCGGCTGACGAACGCATCGGACTCATCCCGGCTCAGCGGTTTCAGCAAAAACTCGAACACGTGAGGGCAGGCGTTGATCTCTGAAAACGGTTTCAGGTCGGAGTCTTTCCATTCACGGAGGATAAGGCGTTCGGTGCCGATCATGGTTTCTAGAAACTCATTCCCAATCGTTTCATGAACCAGACCATGGCCAGGTAAAGCCCCACGGTCAGAAGGCAGGAGAGGGCCAGGGCCGGATAGAACGGTATGCCCGACCGTAGAAGGGCGGGCAGCACCAGGAACATCGGCAGCGAGGGAAGGACCAGCCAGAAGGTCGATTCCGCGTGGACGGCTATACGTTCGGCGTCATGCGTGTCCCGCCACAGCCAGATCATGCCCAGAACCGAAACGAGCGGCAGGGACGCGATCAGCGCGCCGAGCGACGGGCTGCGTTTTGCTGTTTCGGATACGGCGGAAACCAGAATGCCCGAGATGGCGGCTTTGATGATCACGTACAGCATGAGGGTTGGTTTCCTTTCGCAACTATCCGGGGATCAGTTTATCAGCTATGACAAGGCCCTACTTTTTTTCTGTCTGATAATTTCAGCCAAAGCCAGAAGTATCAACGGCTCAAATATAAGGCGCCCTGTGGTCATGGTGACGATCATTAAAGCATCAAGAATAGAACCTGCATTCGGACCGAGTGGGCTTCGGAACGGTTGATAAAGCGTGTGCATCAAAGGAAACAAGCCGAAAGCCATAATAATGATCGCGCCTATCTGCAGCAGCCTGACGATTGGCAATGCGTCGATTTTTTGAAAGAATTTGGCC
>JBGAPF010000008.1:0-89616 GCA_044221445.1 Alphaproteobacteria bacterium | reverse complement strand
GACAGCGACCGCCGACGAAAACGTCGAGATTCCTGCCGTCTACGCAGGCATGCCAAGGCATGAACGCGTCGAGCGCGCCCGCATGCTGCTCACCCGCCTCGGCCTTGCCGAACGCGGCGGCCATCGCCCGTCCCAGCTTTCGGGCGGCCAGCAGCAGCGTGTGGCCATCGCCCGCTCCCTGATGAACGATCCGCCTGTCATCCTGGCCGACGAACCGACCGGCGCTCTCGACAGCCGCAGCGGGCAGGAGGTGATGGCGCTCCTGAAAGAGCTTCACGCCGAAGGCCGCACCATCATCCTGATCACCCACGACGAAAACGTGGCGCTGAACGCCCGTCGCATCATCCGCATCATAGACGGAAAAATAAGCGACGATTCCGGAGCGGAGGCGCAGCCGCCGGGGGATTCCCTGACCCATAAAAGCTCGAACGGCAATGCGTCCCTGGCCGCCGAGCTTTCTGAATCCTCCAAGACCGCCCTGCGCGCGCTGCGGGTCAACCTGTTCCGCACATTGCTGACCCTGCTCGGCATCATTATCGGCGTCGCCGCCGTCATTACCATGCTGGCGATCGGCCAGGGCAGCAAACAAAAGGTGCTGGACCAGATCAGCGCCATGGGCACCAACCTGCTGTCCATTCGCCCCGGCGCGCCCGGCATCCGTTCCAGCGGCGATATCGCCACGATGACCGTGGCGGACGCCGAGTCGCTGTCGTCCATAGCCAATGTCGACACGGTCGTGCCGGAACGCCAGGGTCGGCAGACCCTGCGCTTCGGCAATATCGATTATGCAACTTCTGTCACCGGCACCGGCACGGGCATGTCCGCTGTCCGGGACTGGCCGCTTGCACAGGGGCAGTTTTTCACCGACCGCGACATGGAAAGCTATGCTCCGGTCATCGTCTTGGGCCAGACGGTCGTGAAAACCTTGTTCCCCGGCGGCGACAATCCAGTGGGCCAGTATGTTCTGGTCAGGAACATCCCTTTTCTTGTGATCGGCACGCTGGCCGCCAAAGGGGCGACCGCCTGGGGCGGGGATCAGGACGACGCCGCGTTCGTCCCCGTCACGACGGGGCTTGTCAGGCTGTTCGGCCAGACCTACATCAACAGCATGACCCTCAAGGTCAAAAGCCTTGATACCATTGATCAAACGGAAGAAGCGATCCGGCAGGCCCTTATAGCCCGCCACAGGACAGAGGATTTCAGCATTCGCAACATGGCGTCCCTCATGGAAATGGCGACGGAAACCCAGAACACCCTGACCCTTCTTCTCGGGGCGGTTGCGGCGATTTCCCTGCTGGTCGGCGGCATAGGCGTCATGAACATCATGCTGGTCAGCGTGACGGAACGGACCCGGGAAATCGGCATCCGCATGGCGACCGGCGCGCGCCGCAGGGATATCATGATCCAGTTTAACACCGAAGCGGCAATTGTTTGCATAATCGGTGGATTGTTGGGTATAGTCTGCGGCCTGCTGGCGGGATGGATTGTTTCCTTCTTTGATGTAACCGTGGTATTTTCGCCCGGGCCCGCCCTGCTCGCGTTTTCATGCGCGGTCATGACCGGTCTTTTATTCGGCTACCTTCCGGCCCGCAAGGCATCGCGCCTCGACCCGGTGGTGGCGCTTTCTTCGGAGTAGACGATGAACAAGATTTTATACGGTTCCCTGATTGCCATCCTTCTGAGCGGCTGCTCGCTCGGGCCAGCTTACAAGCGCCCGGTGACGGAAATGCCCGCTGCCTGGAAACAGGATGCGGCGAAGGAAGAACGCATCGCGCCCGACTGGTGGAAAACGTTCGGCAGCGCCGAACTGAACGATTTCATGGGCAAGGCCCTGCTTCAGAACAACGATCTGCGCGCCGCCCTGCACCGTATCGAACAGGCCCGCGCCAGCGCGCGCATCGCGGGTTCGACGCTGCTCCCCGCCGTTGACGCGTCTGCGGGCGCTTCGGCCAGCCGGACAAAATCAAACGAAAGCGGGATCAAGGCCGAAAACGACAACAGCTGGAATGCTGGCCTGAACGTTTCCTACGAACTCGACCTGTTCGGCGCCAACCGCGCGACCGTGGAAGCGGCAGAGGCGGATGTGGCCGGAAGCATCTACGACCGTCAGGCGCTTGGCCTGGTCGTCATGGGTGATGTCGCCGACACCTATTTCCTGACCCTGAACCTGCGCGAACGCACCAGCATCGCCGAACAAAACCTGGCGAACGCCCGTGACGTCTTGAAAATCGTCGAGGCCCGTTTCAACGCGGGCGCGACCTCGGCACTTGAAGTGGCGCAGGAAAAAACCGTCCTGGCGAGCAACGAAGCCTCCCTGGCGGCGATCAGACGCCAGGAGGCGAATGCTGAAAACGCCCTCGCCGTCCTGCTGGGCACGCCGCCGCAATCGCTGAAAGTGAACGCGGTCAGCCTTCAGAACCTTACGATACCGGTCGTTTCCCCGTCGCAGCCTGCCGCGCTGCTGCAAAGGCGACCCGATATCCGGGCGGCCGAAGCGTCCCTGATGGCGGCCAACGCCGATGTGCGCGCCGCCCGTGCGGCCTTCTTCCCGACCATCAATATCGGCGCGGGCCTGTCTATCCTTGCCAGCCCGATGTCGGCGCCCGTCACCACGGCCGTGGACGCCGCTTCGTCCCTGCTGGCGCCGATCTTTACCGGTGGCCGTTTGAGCGGTCAGCTTGAACTGAACAAGGCGCGCCAGGCAGAATTGCTGGAAAATTACCGGAAGGCTATCCTGGTCGCGTTACAGGAAGTCGAGGACGGCCTGGTTGCCGTCAAGGCGGCCCAGGCCCGCGAAGCTTCGCTGAGCGAAGGCGTCACCCAGGCGCGCAAATCCTACGATCTGTCGCGTCAGCTCTATAAATCCGGGGCCATCGACTTCCAGACCCTGCTGAACGCCCAGGACAGTCTTCTGCAGACCGAAGACACCTATGCGACCGTTCGCCTGGAAATGCTCCAGGCTTCGGTCGATCTGTACAAGGCTCTGGGCGGCGGATGGCAGGCGGAACAATAGAGCCTATTCGTCTCCCGCTTCGATCTTCTCCAGCTTGACCACAACGCGGCGGTTCAGCGCCTGGTTGCCGGGGATCGGCTTGCCGGCGGCATCGCGGTTGGGCGCTTTCGGAAAAACGTCCGCGTAGCCCGCCGCGCGCATGCGGTCGGGCCTTACCCCTTGAGTCATCAGGAAGCGGACGACGGCGGCGGCGCGGGAGGTTGAAAGTTCCCAGTTGGACGGAAAGCGCGGCGTACTGATGGGAGAATCGTCCGTATGCCCTTCGATGGTGACACGGTAATCGGCATATTGCCGCTCCAGAATAATTCCCGCGACATCGACCAGAATCTGCTGCCCTTCGGCGCTCAGATCGGCGGTGCCGACCGGGAACAGGGGCGCGCTGCTCATGGCAATGGTGACGATGCGGTTGCCCTTCGTGACCTCCACTTTCCCCATACCGACGCCAAGGCCCTTATACTTGTCGATAAAGGATGGCAGCTTGTCGAAGGGATCGTTGCTTGAGGATTTCGGTTCTTCGGGCCGGGGCGGAAATTTCCCGACCAGGACATCCTGGGCGGCGAACTGCTCCATCACTTTCTGCCGCGCCTGCTCGAACTGCTCCTTTTTGGGAATGGACACGGACAGGAAGATCGCGAAAAAGCACAGCAGCAGCGTGATCATGTCGGCATAGGTCATCAGCCAGTCGTCGACATGCTGGTCGTCCTGCCTCCGCCTGCGCCTGTAGTTGTAACTCAAAGGCTGCCCTCCACCTTGTAATGCAGGCCCGGTTTGAGGAAGCTGTTCAGCTTGTCCTGGATATAACGCGCCGAACGGTTGGCTACCAGCATCACCATGCCTTCGGTGATCAGGTAATTGCGGAAGCGCAGATTATCCTGCTTCTGCATGATCTTCGCGGCGGCGGGCATATAGATCATCCGCGCGGTAAGAACACCGTACAGCGTCGCAAGCAGGGAAATCGCAAGCCCCTGCCCGATCCCCGACATGTCGCCGTTGAAGTTCCCCAGCATGATCACCATGCCGATCAGCGTCCCGACCATGCCGAAAGCGGGCGCATGCCCGGCCATCGCCATCAGGACGCGGGCCGCCGTGGTATCGCGTTCGTAATAGGCTTCGGCGGCCGTCTCCATCATCGAATGCACTTCCTCCGGCCCGTAATTGCTGACCACCATGTCGAGGCCGTACCGGACGAACGGGTCGTTGATGCCCTGGTCCTCGACCTGGCTTTCCAGGCCGCGCAGGCCCTTGTCCTTGACGATCCGCGCCCAGGCGATGATGTCCTGCATGTCCTCGAACAGGTTTTCATGCGTCACTTCGCCCTTGCGGAACATCAGGCCGATTCCTTCCAGCGCCTGGATGACATGGTTGGCCTGGAAGCTCATGAAGGCGACGGCCAGGGTGCCGCCGACCACGATCATCAGGCCTTCCAGGCTGAAAAACGCGCCGATATTGCTGCTGTTGATAAACACAGCCGCCAGCACGAGCGAAAAACCGAAGGCGGCCCCGGCGATCGATGCCATCGATATCTTTGAATCCTCGAAGATCGATGTTTTCGGTATTAAATCAGCCATGCGCCTGTTCCTCTTTCTGGCTCCATTCCGTGATCATCGCATAAGCGACCGATAAAAGCGCGGGCCCGATGAACAGGCCGATAAACCCGAAGGATATCACGCCGCCGAACACACCCAGAAGGACAAGGATCAGGGGCATCTTGCTGCCGAGGCTTATAAAATACGGGCGTATGATCAGGTCCATAACGATGATGATGGTGGCTGACCACGCCCCCATGAAAATGCCCATACCGGTCTGGCCTTCGTAAAACAGCCACAGCGTGACGGGGATGAGGACCAGCGGCGGCCCGCCGGGCACGATCCCGAGCAGAAAAGTCAGAAGCCCCAGAAAGGGCGCGCCGGGTATGTCCGCTATATAAAACCCGACCGTTGCCAGTGTCCCCAGGACGAGCGCCGTGCCGAGGATCCCGTACACCAGGCTGATCATCGTGCTTTCGGTGATCGAGAGGAAATGAAGCGAGACCTTGCCGCCAAAGCGTTCGATCAGGTTTCGCAGCCTTGAAATGACGACCGGTCCGTGCCGGAAGAAAAAATAGGAAATGAAGATCCCGAGCGCCAGGTCGATAATGCCGTGTCCTATCCCCGTCCCGAGGACGATCAGCCACTCCGAGACCGGGCTGGCATATTGCCTTAAGTTCTGGGTAATGTGCGCCCGGTCGGTGATGAAATTGTGCCAGCTTTCCTCGATATGTGCGCCCAGGAACGGCAGGGTCTGTATCCAGACAGGCAGTTCCGCCGGCCCCTGTTGCTGCAGCGCCTGGGTGATTTTCGCCAGCATCGAACTGAAGCTGTCGGCCAGGCTCGATCCCAGAAACACCAGCGGCGCCACGAAACATACCGCCAGTAACGCGGTCATCAGGGACGCGGCCAGCCGGTCGTGCCCCCTCAGTCGTGTTTGCAGCCAGCGAAACGCAGGCCATGTGGAAATACAAAAAATGGCAGCCAGCAGTAACGCCGGTAAAAAAGGCAACAGGACGATCAGGCAGCCAAGCATGATCAGACCCACGGACACAATGATCGCGGCATATTTGTAAATGGCGATTTTGTCCATGGAGTCGAGGCGCAAGGGAACCGCTTTACTGCTAATCTTTATGGAATGCCTTGAAAGGAGTGTAGCTCATAACAGGGCTTTTTAGAACCCAAAAAAATCCCTTAAGTTTAAGAATTATAACAAGATTTTGTTGTTTATAGTTATGTCTTTTGACGGCGAAATTCCTTTTATGATAAGCTTGTCTTCCATCGCAAGCTGAGGAAAACATGGACGCATCGGAGCCTGTTACAATACCCGACATATCCTCGCCGGTTATAGTGCAACGCGTTGGCAGACACAGTCTTTATGCCTCTGAGACCGTCCGCAATCTCTTGACCCCAGGATTTTTTGAGCGATTGCCCGAACTTGCCGGGATGGACCTGCTGCTCATTGGTCCCGGAGACGTATCCGGAAAAAACTCTGAACAAGCTCTTAAGGATCTGGTATCCGAGACGCCGCAACTCCTTACCCCGTTGTTTTCGGATCGTTTTAATTTTGCCGGCCAGAATATTCTTGCCCTCAATGCGGCTATGGGAGTAGCGGGATCGTACAAAACTTCTTATGTCCCTGATAAAAAAATCGAAAAGCTCTGTATTGTCATGCTGTCGTCCATTACCGGCCTATCCGACAAAAAACTGACGATAGCGGCAAAACTTCATGTCGATCCTGAAGCGATCGAAAACACCGGGTCGCTGCTGATGCAGCTACGCCTTGATGCCGGACATGAGGCCAAGCATTGCAGTCAGGTGCGCAAGAGGGATCTTGGCGATCCCTTATCAGAACTTTCCGGCGAAACTGATGCGGACCGGGCCACGGTAAAACTGACCCATCAAGTGTTTGGGCCCGCAGCCGATGACTCCATTTCGTTCTACGAACTAGACCGCGCCGTACCGGTGCTGTTCGATATGTCATTGGACGTGGGTCATTATACGGGACCGGGGGTCCAATGGCCCGGCCAAAAAAGAGCCGCAGTGGATGTGGGGAACGGGGAAGACTATCGAAAAGGTATTAAAGCGGCAAAAACTCTGATCTTCCAGACTCTCGCAGCGGAAGGCGCTCCTCCGCAAACGCAGGAGGCCGCTATCGAATCCGCAAGGCTGAAAGCAAGCTGCGATCCTCAGGCTTTTCTCGAAACCGCCGACAGACTGTTAAAAGAAGGCGCGTTTAAGACGGGTTCAGGAGAATTAGCGGTACAGCAATACGTGGAAGGCATGGAACGCCATTTACATGCAAGACCCGGCGCCAAATCGGATAAGGCTCTGGCAGCCTTTCCTGCGTGCCCTAGCCCTTGAAAAAATGACGCGCCTGCTGCGGCGCGCCATTTTTTAAATAATTTTTAGTTCACGCTGGCTTCGGCCTCGATATCGATTTTCACCTCATCCGATACGTTCGGCACATACATGCTGATGCCGAAATCCGAACGCTTGATCGTCGTGCTGGCGGTGAAGCCCGCTGTTTTCTTATGGTTCATGGGATGCTCGCCGATCTTGTTCAGCTTGACGTCGAGGACGACCGGCTTTGTCACGCCATGAAGGGTCAGATCGCCCGTGACTTTCGCGGCATCCTTACCCGTCACGTCGACTTTCGTGCTTTTGAAGGTCGCGGTGGCGAACTGGTCGGCGTCGAGGAAATCCTTGCTTTTGATATGCTCGTTGAACTTGTCGATGCCGGTAGTCAGGCTTTTGACATCGATGGTGACGTCAACCTTGCTGTTGGCAGGGTTCGCCTCATCCAGCGTAACCGAACCGTCCGTAATGCCGAAGCGGCCCGCAGGATTGGAAAAACCGAAATGGTTTTCATGCCAGAGGACGCTGGTGTGGTTAGGATCGAACTTATAAGTGTCGGCGGCGTGGCCGGCAGCGGGGAGAAGCAGGGCCAAAGCTGTCAGCGAAGTGAGAAGAATGCGTTTCATGATGTGGTTTCCTGAATTAAAGCGTGGGTTTATACAATCGGAATGATATGGTGTCCGGCGAACACATGTACAGGGCAATCTGAACAAAACGCAGCGGTAAAGCGTTCAGGGTTGTCTGTACAGAATTGACGGCTGAGGATTATGACGCAGCGCGACCGGACAACCAGGCCTTTTATGGCTTTTCATCAGGAAGACGGTCATGCCGTTTTACGCCTGAGCGGTGAATGGACCGTCTTCAATGCGTCTGAACTTGAAAAAGAAGCCGGCCTTGTGCTTGCGGAGTCGGACGCCCGCCCCTTCGCCGTTGACGCCTCCGCCATCGACCGCCTCGATACCGCGGGCGCATGGCAGCTGCGCCGGTTGCTCAATGAAGGCGGCGCGCGTCTGGACGACCGTCAGAAAGCCCTGCTTGACTTCCTGCCGCCGGCTTTTTCGCCGCCGCCCCGGGAAAAAGCCGCGCCGCCGTTACGGGAGGCGCTGATCGCGCTGGGATCACGCGTCGAAGCGACCGTTGCGTTTCTTTACGATATCGTCTCCTTCATCGGCCTGATCTTCATAAGGTTCATAAAAAATTTCCGCCATCCGCGCCATTTCCGTCCGGCGTCCATCGTGCGCCATATTCACGAAACCGGCATCAAGGCTTTGCCGATCGTGGGGCTTCTGGCGTTTCTCATGAGTATGGTGATCGCCTATCAGGCGTCGATCCAGCTGCAGAAATTCGGCGCGGCCATTTTTACCATAGACCTCACAGCTATCTCCCTGCTTCGCGAAATGGCCGTGCTGATCACCGCGATCATGGTGGCGGGCCGTTCGGGCAGTGCCTTCGCTGCGGAAATCGGCGTCATGAAACTGCGCGAGGAAGTGGACGCGCTGAAAACCATCGGGCTCGACCCGATTGAAATCCTTGTGCTGCCGCGTATCATCGCCCTGCTGGTTACACTGCCGATCCTGACGTTTCTGGCCGATGTCATGGGTCTTGCGGGCGGGGCGCTCATGTCCGTCACCCTGCTGGGGATCCCGTTCGACCAGTATATGCTGCGTGTCCAGGCTGTCGGCACGCCTACCATGTTCTTCATCGGCATGATCAAGGCTCCGGTCTTCGCTTTTCTGATCGCCGTAATCGGTACGTATCAGGGAATGAACGTCTCCGGCTCGGCCGAAAGCGTCGGCAGGCTGACGACCGTGGCGGTCGTGCAGTCCATTTTCATGGTGATCCTGGCCGACGCCGTATTCTCCATCGTCTTTTCCCAGATCGGCATCTGACCCATGGGCGCATTGATCGAAATCAGGGGCCTGCTCAACCGCTTCGGTAGTCAGACTGTGCACGACCATCTGGACATGGACTTGAACCGCGGCGAAATTCTCGGTCTTGTCGGTGGCTCCGGCTCCGGCAAATCTGTCCTGTTGCGCACTATCCTCGGCCTCAACAGGCCGCAGGAAGGCAAAGTGCTGGTCGACGGCACCGACATCGTCAAACTGGACGGCGATGAAAAACTCGGCATGCAGAAGCGCTGGGGTGTGCTGTTCCAGAATGGCGCGCTGTTTTCCGGCCTTACGGTTCTTGACAACATCGCCCTCCCCCTGAGGGAGCATACGAACCTGCCAGACGGCGAGATCGAAGACCTTGCCCGCCTCAAACTCCAGATGGTGGGTCTCAGGCCCGAAGCCGCCGACAAATTTCCGTCCCAGCTTTCAGGGGGCATGGTGAAACGCGCGGCGCTCGCCAGGGCGCTGGCGCTCGATCCGGAAATCCTTTTCTTCGACGAACCCACGGCGGGGCTCGATCCCATCGCCGCCGCCGCTTTCGATGAACTGACCTTGTCCCTTCGCAATGCCATGAATCTGAGCGTTATGATCATCACGCATGACCTCGACACGCTGACCGGAATTTGCGACCGCATTGCCATGCTGGTGGATAAAAAGGTTGAAACCGGCACACTTGAGGATATGTTGAAGTCCACCCATCCGTGGATAAAGGAATATTTTCAGGGGCCGCGCATGCGTGCGGCATTGGGAAAAAGGTAGCCATGGAAAAAGACGCGCATTATTTCATCGTCGGCCTGTTCGTCAGCGCCTGCCTGGTTGCAGCGATCGGTTTTCTTCTCTGGCTGGCCGGCACGCACGACACGCGCCATTACGACCGTTACACGGTCTATTTCACCGACTCGGTCAGCGGCCTGAACCAGGGCGCGAACGTGCAATATAAAGGCGTCCAGGTCGGCAAGGTAACCGATATCCAGCTGGCCGCCGGGCGAAACGATCTGATCAAGGTCGATATAGAAGTCAGCGAAGACACGCCTGTCCGCTCCCGCACGACGGCGTCGCTCGCCACCCTTGGCGTCACCGGGCTGGTCTTTATACAATTGACGACCGAACCTGGGGATCATGCGCCGCCACGCCGCGTCCAGGGGGAAGAATATCCCGTGCTCGACGGCAGCGGCACGCAACTGAGCAAACTGTTCGAGGATATACCCGCCATCAACAAGCAGGTGCTGGACATCACCACCAAGCTTAACGATATCCTGACGGGAGGGAATATGGCGGTCATGAGCATCACTCTTCACAATATCGAACGCATGACGCGCGATATGAACGGGCTTTTAAGCGATCAGAACGTGGCCAACGCCACCACCACCTTGCAAAACCTTTCGACCGCAAGCAACGATTTCGGAACCACGATGGAGCGTATGAACAAGGCCGCCGATCAGTTGGAGCAGACCGTAAAATCATTAAACCACATGATCGCCTCCAATGAAGGCAACATCAATAAATTCACCGATGACGGGTTGCGCCAGATTACCGCGACCACTCGCGAAACGCAGGAAATGGTGCGTTCGATCCGTGCCGTCGCCGATAAGCTCAAGCAAAACCCGTCCAGTGTGATCTATCAGCCGTCCTATAAGGGCGTGGAGACCAGGAAATGACCAGATACAAGGCGCCTTACCTGTTTTTTGCCGCTCTTGCGCTTCTGCTGCCCGGCGGCTGCGCCTCGCTGCAATCGAATGAGCCGCCGCCCGCCATCTATGTTTTACATCCGCGCTTCACGGACAACGTGTCGCCGTCCGCGCCGGTAACGGGATCGACTATTATCGAAGTCCCCGTGCCGGAAGTTCCCGCCGGGTTCGACAGCGACCGCATTGCCTTGTACTGGGACCAGGGCCGCCGTCTCGATTATTATGCCGCCGCTCAATGGCCCTCGCCGCTCGATCGTCTGCTCGGGGATTTTATTATTCGCTCCGGCCAGCAAAGCCTGCCGGGCACGACTTTTGTCTCTCCCGATCTTGGCCTGTCGGCGCGATACCGCCTGGCTGTGAAGGTAACGGAGTTCCAGCCCGTTTACAAAGGCGCCCCGACGGGCGAACCGGCTCTCTATGAATCCGTGCGGTTCAGCCTGATCTCCCTGCCGGACGAGAAAGTCGCCGCCGATTTTGTCGTTGCGGAATACGGCAAGTCTTCGAGTGACGATCTTACGGCGATCACGACCGGCCTTGAGTCTCTGCTGCAATCTATTTTGGCGAAAGGGTTTTCAAGGATCGCCCCGGTCGTAAAACCTTTATCTGTTCCAGGTGAATGATGCACGGACACGGCCATTGCGACCATAACCATGCGCCCGCCCAGGGACGCGCCTTCGTCATTGGCATTGCCTTGAACAGCGCTTTCATCCTGGCCGAGATCGTCTATGGCCTGAAAGCCAACTCACTCGCCCTTCTGGCCGATGCGGGTCATAACGCAAGCGACGTTTTGGGTTTGTTCATGGCGTGGAGCGCCCTCTGGCTTTCCAATCGCAAACCGACCGTGCGCTATACATACGGGTTACGAAGCTCTTCCATCCTCGCTGCCCTCGCCAATGCCGTATTCCTGCTGGTCGTCACGGGCGGCATCGTGCGCGAAGCGTTCGTGCGCCTGTCTGCGCCCGAAGACGTCACCGGCTATACCGTCATGGCCGTCGCCGCCCTGGGCGTTTTGGTCAACGGTCTGACCGCGCTGCTGTTCATCAATGGCTCGAAACAGGATATGAACATTCGCGGGGCCTATCTGCACATGGCGGCGGATGCCGCCGTATCCTTAGGCGTTGTCATTTCCGGGGGGCTGATCCTGGCGACAGGCTGGCTGTGGCTCGACCCCATGATCAGCCTTGCCGTCTCGATGGTCATTATTGCCGGAACATGGGGCCTGCTGAAAGAATCTCTGGGCCTTGCGCTTCATGCCGTGCCCGCCCATATCGACCCCGAAGCCGTAAGGGCGTTTCTGCAGGCGACTCCGGGCGTCAAAAGCCTGCATGATCTTCATATATGGGCGATGAGCACGACCGAATCGGCTTTATCCGTACATCTGATGATGAATGACGGCCATCCGGGCGATGCCTTTATCCGGACTTTGGGCGTAAACCTTCAGGATCGGTTCGGCATAGGACATGCCACGATTCAGATCGAATTGGGCGACGAACGTGCCGAATGCCCGCTGTCGCCGGAGCATATCGTTTAAAAAAGTTCCATATTTTGTAAAAAATTTCCAATCTTTTACTTTTGCATTTTGCTGTTAAAATTTTCGCCTCCGTTTGTTAAAAAAACTATAAAAATCAAAGAGCTTAAATCGATGCTTTACGTTACGCGGGACTTCATAACAAAAAGGTCTCTACCATGCTTTGGTATGTTTCTTCTCTGTTGCGGCGCCTTTTCATTGACGGGCCAGGCCGCAACGGATGATTATTTCGATCTGGCGCCTGAACAGCTTTTGAGCGCCCAGGTCGTGTCCGCTTCCAAAAAAATCGAGGATGTCGCCGATGTGCCCGCCGCCGTGTACGTCATTACCCAGGAAGATATAGCCCGCTCGGGCCTTACCTCCGTCCCTGAACTTTTGCGTCTTGCGCCGGGGGTCGATGTCGCCCGCGCCGATTCGAACAGCTGGGCCGTCAGCATCAGGGGTTTCAACAGTACATCCGCCAACAAAATTCTTGTGATGATTGACGGGCGCACCGTTTATAATCCTCTGTTCGCCGGAACGTTCTGGGAAGTGCAGGATCTGCCGCTCGAAGATATCAGCCGGATCGAAATCGTACGCGGGCCAGGCGGCGCGCTGTGGGGGGCGAATGCTGTCAATGGCGTCATCAACATTATTACCAAAAACGCCGCGGAAACGCAGGGCGGCCTGGTCAGTGCCGGGGCTGGAAATTATGAAAACGGTTTTGTCACCACCCGCTATGGCGGCAAGATCGGCGACAAGACATATTATCGCGCTTATGCGCGCGCTTTTGACCGGGGAAGCTTCAAGGATCCGGACGGCGGCCAGGGGAACGATGGCTGGCAAAATTACCGGACAGGATTTCGCACGGACTGGGGCGACCGCGAATCGGCTGACCGCATCACGGTCCACGGGGACCTTTACCGGACGAATACCGACGAACTGAACCAGTCCTTTTCACTGACCGCGCCCTATTCCTGGACTCAGGAAGAGACGATCAAATCGGGTGGCGGAAACATTCTGGGTGTATGGCGTCACAACTATGATGATGGCTCCACGCTGAAACTTCAGTCTTTCGTCGATTTTACCACGCGCAAGCAGATGTTGCTGAATGATCGGCGCTCGATGCTGGATGTGGATATTCAGTATAATCCCGCCCATAAAGGACGCCATGAAATCGCCATCGGCGGCAACTACCGTCTGACCATGGACAATATCGGCGGCTCGTCCGAAATCGATTTCGACCCTGCCAGCCTGACGCAGAATCTGTTCGGGCTGTTTGCGCAGGACAAGATTACCCTCGTTCCCGATAACTGGTTTTTGACCGTTGGCACCAAATTCGAGCGAAACGATTATACGGGCCTGGAAATCCAGCCAAGCGCCAGCCTTCAGTGGACGCCGGACGAACGGCAGACCGTATGGGCGTCCGTATCCAGGGCCGTCAGGACGCCAAGCCGGATCGAACGGGATCTGAGCATTTCAAACATCGTTCTGCCGCCAGGAATATTCGGCCCGAACCCCGCCGAATATGTCCTGACCGAAAACAAGGATTTTGATTCGGAAAAACTTGTCGCTTATGAAGTGGGTTATCGCAATAAAATCACGCCGTCCATGTCTATCGACACCACAGCCTTCGTCAACGATTACGACAGTCTGGCGAGCAGTACGCTGCTGACGCCCTTCACCGTCAATAACGGCGTCGATCCTATTCATCTCGTCCTGCCGGTCCTGGCGGAAAACCGTATGTCCGGCCAGGTATACGGATTTGAACTGGCCGGCAGCTGGAGCGTGACCGACGACTGGAAGCTTTCCGCCAGTTACAGTTACCTTGATACGGAACTGCATGCACCGCTTCTCGCGGGTCAGAGCCAGGAAGGCGCGGAGGGCCGTTCGCCGCAGAACCAAGCCAATATCCGCTCGTACTGGAACATGAGCGAAAACTGGACGCTCGACACGATGGCATATTACGTGGACAGCCTGCCAAAGGACGATATCAGCCATTATATCCGGCTCGACATGAATTTAGGCTGGCGTATCAACGACAGCCTGCATCTCAATTTGGTCGGGCAGAACATGTTCGGCGGATCGCGCAGGGAGTTCGGTCCCGCGTCCAATGTCAACACGACGGAACCGGGCACCAGCATCTTTGGAAAGGTGACATGGCAGTTTTAATGCACCTTTCGCGCCGGACGATCGTCATGGCCATGCCGATCGTCCTGCTCGCCTGCTCTTCGTGGCAGGCGAGGGCTGCCGGCGAGGCGCCGGTAAAGCTCTTCGAGCAGAAGATCCAGGCCGGGCTGATTTACAACTTCTTGAAATTCACGACATGGCCCTCATCGGCCATCGTCGCAAACCATCTGGGCGTGTGCCTTTACGGGGGCGACCCGTTTGACGGTTATCTGTCTCCCCTTAAAGGCCGCACCGCCCAGCAATACGTCATCAGTATACGCGAAACGCATGCTCCCGACGATCTCGCAGGCTGCAATGTTGTCGTTATTCCTGAAGGGCGCGATGCGGATTTCTCAAATCTGCAACCCATGCTGACCGCCAAAAATATCCTGACCGTCAGCCCGATCGACCGCTTCGCCGACAACGGCGGAATTATAGAGATGTCGATGCAGAAGGATCGGCGCATCCATCTCTATATCAATACGAGCGCGGCCAGCGCCGCCGGTCTCAGCATATCCTCCCGTCTTTTAAGCCTTGCGGAACAGGGGCGGTAGGATGACGAAAACCAACCTGTCCATCCGCACGACCCTCCTTGCGATCATCAGCATCCTCAATCTTCTGATCGCTTTACAGGTGTCTTTGAGCGTCTACCATGCATGGATCAATCACCGACAGGCCCAGATCCTGAAAAGGACCTCGGAAACGGCCAATTTATTGTTCGATGCCGAAAAATTCCTTTCGGTCGAGCGCGGCGCGTCGATCGCGCTGATCCATGCGACCCCTGACACGGCGCCTCCTCTGCTGAAAGAACTGATTGCCAGCCGCAGGAATGCGGACCGGTCGATCGACAGCGCTCTTGCCCTTATCCAGCAGGAGAGGCCTTCCGGCCTTTCCCGTGCGCTCGCCCAGGTCAGCAGCAGTTATGCCAGCCTGGAGATATTGCGCCGCCGTATCGATAGCGCCATGGACTCGCCGGAAGAAACGCGGGACGCGACCCTGTCCGCCGATCTTTTTAACGGCACGACGACGCTTATTGTCGACATTCATGCCCTGATAGAACTGTATTCCCGCCCTTACATGCTTATGAACCCGGCGATCGCCCGGCAGATGCGTTTTTCGCATGTCATCTGGAACATCACCGAACATGCGGGCCGCGAATACGCGATCCTGGGTGAGGTCATCGCGGAGAACCGGTTTCTGACCGCCAAGGAAAAACATGACCTTCTGGTCTGGCAGGGACGAATCGAATACGGCTGGGAGCTCGCGCATGGCGCCGTGCTGAACAGCGTCTGGGCGGGCGACGTCGTTCCTGTGATGAACGAAGCTGAAACGCACTATTTTATTACTTTTGAACAGATCAAGGATATCTTCAACCAGTCCGCGCGGGACAAGGTCGTGCCTGCCTATCCCATCAATGCCTCGATGTGGCTGGAACTGGCGTCCCAGGCCGTCGATTCCCTGCATGCCCTGAACGATGCCGTGCTGAACGTGAACCGGGCAGCGGTCGCCAGGATAAACGACGATGCCGAGCGGGCGATTGTTTTCAACATCCTGTGGTTTGCAAGCGTCCTGCTGCTGAGCTTTTATTGCTGGCGCGTGATCATCGTCCGTGTGATCCGCCCGGTCAATTCGATGGTCAATGCGCTTTATAAGGCAACCCAGGGCGAACGCTATGAAGTTCCCCACATTACCTATTACCATGACGAAATCGGCAAGCTGGCCAGCGTGCTGCAGGTCTTCCAGGAAAACTCCCGGCAACTGGAAGAACAACGGGACAAGGCCGAAGCGGCGAATATTGCCAAAAGCGAATTTCTGGCCAATATGAGCCATGAAATCCGTACTCCGATGAACGTCGTTCTGGGCCTGTCCGGCATCTTGTCCCGCTCGGCGCCCCTGACGGAACAGCAGACTGAATTCATCCGCACTTTGCAGCTTAGCGCAGAATCCCTTCTCTCCCTTATCAATGACCTGCTCGATTTTTCCAAAATAGAGACGCACGCCTACGATCTCGAACTGATCCCGATGGATTTGAAAGCCCTGATCGAGGATATCGTCTCGCTCATGCTTATGAAGGCGGAAGAGAAAGGGCTGGCATTAGAAACCGATTTGTCGGCAATCGAGGGGCGTGTATGGCTGGGAGATCCCACCCGGATCCGTCAGATCCTCATCAACCTGTGCGGCAACGCCATCAAATTTACGGAACGGGGGGCTGTCCGGGTAAAGGTCACACGCGCGCTTTCGTCGGACGGCGCCCATGAAGACGTGAGCATCAGCGTCGCCGATACAGGCATCGGCATTGCCCCGGACAAGCTTGGCATGATTTTCGACAAGTTCACCCAGGCGGATTCCTCGATCAACCGCAAATATGGCGGCACAGGACTCGGCCTTGCCATAGTCAAGGCTTTTGTCGAAATGATGGACGGCGATATCACGGTCGAAAGCGTCGAAGAACAGGGCACAACTTTTACGATTAGGATTCCTTTAACGCCGCAGGATAAAATAGAGACGGAAAACAACTCTGTGTTAGCAACCGCGCCCGTGCCTTTGGCGGCTCATGTACTTTTGGTCGAGGACCACCAGCCCAACATCCTTGTCGCATCCACCTATCTGGAACAGTTCGGTTTCGCCTGCGATATCGCCGAAACCGGGCAGCAGGCGCTGGATAAGTTCAAGAAAAACAGGCATTACCACGCCATTCTGATGGATGTTCAGATGCATGGCATGGATGGACTCCAGGCGACCCAGGCGATCCGGATCCATGAAAAACTCAACCGCCTTCCGCCGGTCCGGATCATTGGCATGACCGCGCACGCGCTGGTCGGAGATCGTGAAAAATGCCTGGCCGCGGGCATGGACGATTACATCGCCAAGCCATTCGACCCTGAGGATCTAAGGCTGAAGCTGACGGGCGGCTAGCCGATATCCACGACCAGCGCTTCATGGTCTGAAAATGGCTGCGGCACGATCCGCACCGTAATGCGCTCGGCGAGGCCCGGCGTGCATAGACACAGATCCAGCGCCAGCCTGCGCCGATGAAACATGAACGTATGATCGTTTTCTCCGTTCATCACCTTCATGCCGCCCAGAAGCATGGGCCGGAGTTCGGAAAACCCGTGCATGATATTGAAGTCCGCAAGCACGATGGCTTCCCCGGGGACGCTTTCGACCAGCGCCCGCATTTCTTCCATCTGCAGTGCCCGTATGGCGCGCTTCAGCGAAAAATGAGCGAAGAACAAACGGATGCCGTCCGGCAATGCAACGCTATAGACCAGCCGCTTGGCGCCGTTCCTGAAATAATGCCGCTCGAAGGGCAGGTCTTCACGCGCTATGAAGGCATTGCTTTTGCCTTTATGAAACGGCATCTTTCCCAGCGCGCCGTCCGGATTGTATTTTCCGGCGATGTCGAAAAAATCATACCCGTCCCCCAGCAGCGCCTTGAGCTGGTTGAAACGTCCGGAATGAAAAGACCCGCTGTCGATTTCGACCAGGCCGCACACATCCGGCCGTTCTTCGGCGATGATCGCCTTCAGTTGCGCAAGTACGGGCATCTGGGCCGCCGGGCTTGCATAAATATGACGCCCGGCTTTCAAGACATGATGCCGCAGGCTTCCATTGATGCCGCGCGCGTATCCCATATTGCTGAACAGAACGCGGGTCATAGAAACTTTCTCAGAATCCGGCCCATATATCCCGCCGTTTTGTAAAAAAACGAGGCGTCCTGCCAGTAGCGTTTGTCCACCGTGCGACATTCCCGCATGTCGGCGTCGAAATGCCCCTGCAGCCGCGCGATGACCGTCGGGTCGCGCAGGATAAGGTTGGCCTCTCGGTTCCGGACAAGGCTCAGATAGTCCATGTTGGTGCTGCCGATCGTCGCCCACTGCCCGTCGATGATGGCGTATTTGGCATGAAGGATCGTTTTTCCGTACAGAAACACATGAAACCCGTCGCGCAGCAACCCGTCGAAATAGGAATGGCTGACGTAATCGGCGACAGGGATGTCCGTCTTTTCCCCCAGCATGATCCTGACCTCGACCCCCCGCTTCACGGCGCCGCGCAAGGCCCGCCGCAGATGCCATGGCGGAAGGAAATAGGGCGTGACCAGAACGACGCTCGACCGCGACCGTTTCACCTCATGCAGCAATTCCCGGTAGATGGGGCTGGTGCGCAGGCGCGGCTGGGTCGACGCATAACGCAGCTTCTTCCCGGGGTCCATGCGATAAGGCGGATTTTTGAAATGCCGCCCCAGGCGCCAGACGATCTCGAAGTCGGACTGGATATCGCGCACCAGCGGGCCGGTCAGCCGCGCCTGGGTGTCCCGCCAGCTCCGCATATGCTCGGCCATGCAGGCGCTGCCGATATAGACGATGCTGGAATCGATCAGCATCGTTTTGCTGTGATCGCGGGGAAACCATTCGAAAGGCATGAGGACTTTCAGCCATGTGATCGAATTGAAAAAACGCACCTCTCCGCCGTTCCTGCGGATCGTCTCCACCAGCGGCGACGATTGCAGGCCGCGGCTGCCGACGGTATCGAGCAGCAGGCGTATCTTGACCCCCTGCTCCGCTTTCTCCGCGAACAGTTTCAGAAAGCGGTGCCCCGCCTCGTCGTCACGCAGGATATATTGCTCGAAATCGATCGACAGGCTGGCTGCAAGGCAGTCGCGGTACATTGAATCCCATATTTCGGAAGTATGGGTATGGAACCGGATCCCGGTTCCTTCGATAACGTCATGATCCATGCCGCTATACTATAGCGTTATCATTCGGAGGCAACGACTCTGATGCGCTGCGTGGCGGCTTGTCCCTGCGCAGTGACAGACCGGATGACGTGGTCGCCGGGATCGGGCGCCCAGAACAGGGGCAGGCCGCCTTCCGACATGCCGATGAAGATGTTGTCCGCGAACCAGTACAGCGTATCCCGCGCCCGTACCGTTTTCGCTTCCAGGGGAATGCGCAGCCGTTCACTGCTCTGGCGGCTGTCTACATAGACGACGCCGCTGCGCGGCGACAGGATTTCCGGATTGTCCCGGCCCTGCCTGGCCAGCGCGATCGGCGACTTGCCGGGAATGAACCACCCTTCCCGTTCTGAATCGCATTGCCCGGGAAGGCCCGTCCTGGCGCACATCTCCACTTTCACCAAATTCAGGCGGTCCATGGCAGGGCCTACCCTGTCCTTGATCTTTTCCCGGTCGGCGATCGCGGCAGCCAGTTCGAAAAACAACGGCGCCGCGGCCTCGACGCCGATCAGGGCCGGGCTTGCCCTGCCGTCGAAATGCCCTGTCCATACTGCCAGCACATAAGGGCCGAACACCCCGACCGTCCAGGCGTCGCGAAACCCGCTCGACGTGCCTGTCTTCCAGTAAACCGGCAACCCGTTCTGCGGCATGAACGGCAGCGTCGCCGGGTCTTTGCGTTCGAGCATCTTCAGGGTCAGCAGCGCCGCCTCCGGGCTGAGCACCTGTCTTTCCGGCGCGATCCTCTGGCCCGCGGTATAATGCAGTTCGCGCAGAGCGCCCCTGTTGGCCAGCATCGCGTAGAGCGTGGTCAGCATCCGCATCGACGTCTCCGCGCCGCCGACCGCCAGCGACAGGCCGTAATGCGACCGGTCCTCCGGAAATCCTGCGCCTGCCATCTGCATGAAGGCATAAAGATCGGGATCGTGCAGCCTCGACGCCAGCGCAATCGCCGGGACGTTGCGGCTGAGCGTCAGAGCCTCGCGCGCGGGGATGGCTCCCATGAACCTTTTGTCGAAATTTCCCGGTCTGTATTCCGCGAAAAACGCAGGATCGTCGGCCAGGAGCGTTTCGGGGTGGATCAGGCCCTGATCCAGCGCCAGGGCGTAAATGAAGGGTTTCAACGTCGATCCAGGCGACCGCAGCGCCGTTGTCCCGTCGACCTGGCCGTCTATCCCCGGATCGTTAAAATCGCTCGATCCCACCAGGGCGCGCACCTCCATGCTGGGATAGTGCACCAGCATAACGGCGGCATTGTCGAGGCCCTGGCTTTGCATCCGGCCGACCCAGGCGCCGACATGACGTTCCAGCATGCGTTGCAAGGGCAAATCCAGGGTGGTCTCGATACGTCCTTGCGTCCGGCTCTGCAGCCCGTCGATGAAGTGCGGCGCCGCAAACGGCAGGTCTGCCGGCGCCGAGGCCGTCAGCGGCAATTGCATCTGCGATTTATAAGCCGAATAGGACGCGGGCAACTGCCCGAACAGCCGCAGCCGCGCTTCCCGCCACGCCTGCCCGTCCGCCCCGCGCGGGAAACGCTTCACCGGATTCTGCGGAATGACCGCAAGCGCCACGCTTTGCGGCATGGCCAGCCGGTCGGCGGACTGACCGAAATAAATCAGCGACGCCGCCCCGGCGCCATGGATGTTGCCGCCATAAGGCGCGAGGTTGAGATAGGCTTCCAGAATCTGTTTCTTGCTGTAATGGCGTTCCAGACGTATCGCTTCGGCGATCTGCCGCAGCTTTCCGCCGACCGATCGCGTCCCCAGGCCGTCGCGCAAGCGCACGACCTGCATGGTGATGGTCGATCCCCCCATGGGCCGCGACCGGCTTATATAGGTTTCATAAACGGCGCGCAGCAGCGCGGAAGGATCCACGCCCGCATGGCTGTAAAACCGCCGGTCTTCCTGCCGCAGCGTTGCATCCACCAGCGCCGGGTTCATTTTATCGAGCGGCGTAAACAGCCTGTATTTGTCGTCGTCCGCCAGCGTCAGGCGCAGCAGCGTGCCGTGGCGGTCGTAATAGGCCGTGGAAAACGGGACGCCGGCGAGCAGAGGCGGCCGCTGCATGAGATAAGCAAAGGCGGATGACATCATAAGAAGCAGCAGCGCCGCAGAGGCTAGCGCGAGTGCGGGCCAGCCTTTACTTCGGATCGACAACGGCAATGCCACCGGCGCGTCCCCTTGCCTTGCTGGTTAGTTCGTACATTGCCTGGGCGAAAGGCGGCGGCACGGTAAACTGGCCCTTGGCCGTCGCCCGCATCCTGTAACGGTAGGTCCGCTCATCCGGCGTGACGGTGTCGAAAATGATGATCCTGTCTTCGCGCCTGTCGACGAAGTCGGCGGTCGTGTTTTCGGATTGGCCGTCTTCCTGCTCCAGTTCGAAGCCGCCAGGTAAAAGATCTACCATCGCCACATTGTCGATGGCCCGGCTGTCATGCGACCGCACCGTGACGACCGCCTCGACGGTATCGCCGAGCGCCACCGGGCCGACCAAAGGTTTGCCGTCCTTGTCCAGATACGCGCGGTCGATCTCCATGCCCTGCGCCACCGGTTCCGACGGGATGTTCCTGTCATATCCAGTTTCGCTGACCGTATAGAAAACCGGCTTGCCGCTGTCATCGATCCGCACTGCGGAAGCCGCCACCGGTATGTCAGCCTGTACGGGACCGGCTCCCTGAAGCGGCAACGCCTGTCCGTCCGCCTCGGCTTTAAACTGGCGACCGGCCATGTCTGCGTTTTCCGTCCGCGCATAATCTTCCAGCGCCTGGATGGCATAGGCCGCGGACAATGTGCTGTACTGCTGGTCGCGGATAAAGGCGGCCAGGCGGAATACGGCCTGCTTGTCCATCGCTTTCATGCGGTCGGGAAAATGCCGGGCCGTTACGGTGATATACCGCGCATATTTGATGAACGGATTGTACCAGGGCGACAGCCAGTCGCTGCCTTTATAGCTGAGGTCTTCGGCGGACATGCCGGCTTCGAACCTGTCCATGACTCCCGCCGCCTGGTCTGTCTGCTGCATCATCTTATAGGCTGCGGCGATGTAAACTGCCGTCAAATCCGTCTTCCAGGCTGCCTGCTGACGGTCGTCGAAATATTTCAGCAGGTGCAAGATTTCATTCGTCGTGACGATGCCGCCGCCCGTCAGGACGTAAATCCCGTAAGCCTTCATCCGGGCATCGTCCATCGACTTGACGTCCTGGTTGATCCATTCGCGCAGATAACGCAGCCCCTCCTCGATGGTTTCCGACGGCACCGCCAAGCCTGCTTCGCGCGCCCGCACCAGGAAATCGAGCGTATAGACCGTGGCGAAATCGTCGCTTTGGTCGCCGCCGTCCCAGAGGGAGAACCCGCCTTCGGACGTCTGCCGCAGGCGTAAATCCGTAATGGCGCTGGCCGCTTTGGATTTCATCGTTTCCACAGAGACGCCGAAGGCGGGCTCGCCCGCGAGGGCGATCTGCGGGAACGCCTTGCTTACCGTCTGCTCCGTGCATCCATAGGGATATTCGTCCAGATAGCGCAGCAATCCGAATATATAGGAGGTCGGCAGGGCCGAAAGCGCCAGCGTGCGCTCGGCGAAGGCCGGATACAGCGTCCGGGCCAGCTTCACGCTGGCGCTGCCTTTCTCCGCATATCCCGCCGTCATCGTCGTTTCCGATGGCGATGCCGGCCGCACGCTTAACGTCGCTTCCGCCTTGACGGTCGTGGCACCGGTCCCCGCCTCTACGGTCACGCTCGCCGGCCCGGGATTGTCCGTCGCCTTTATCTTGAACGTGACGGTCTTTTCCTGCCCCTGCGGGACGATGATTTTATCCGATGGTTTTTGGGGAAACGCGATGCCAGGCGTGCCGGAGATGTCTACGGACAGCTCCGCCTTGCCCGATCCAGGCAGGTTGTTGGCGATGGTGATGCTGGCTTCCGCCTCATCGCCGGGCGCCATGAAGACAGGCACGTTCGGCGTGACGACGAGGTCGCCCTGCACGGTCACCGGTTTTTCGGCGCTGCCGATGCCTGCGTCCGAAACCGCCACGGCCATCACCCGCATCTGGCCGTTGAAATGGCCGGGCGGTGTGAACGTCACTGTTTTCTCGTCCTGGCCCAGTTCGACGATGCCCGACCAGAAAACGGCGGGCGCCAGCGAACGCCGCTTGAACGGGTTGACATACTGCCCCAGCGACGCGCCTTCGCTCCCGTCGCCGCCCTTGGCGGACAGCGCGCGCATCAGGTCGTATTCCGGCATCAATAAATCCAGCATCTGCGCCGTCTGGACCTGCAGCGCCCGGTTCAGCAGGAAAAATCCGACAGGGTCGGGCGTCTTGTACCGGGCTACCTGCAGGATGCCCTCATCCACCGCATAGATGATCGCCTTGCCCTTTATATTGGCGCTGTACCCTACGGTCACGGCCTCGCCCGGCTTGACCTTATCCGGCACGTCGAGGGTGATCTGCACCGTGCGCGCCTCGGTGTTCGCCGTAAACGGAACGGTGGCGTAACTCAGCGGGCTCATATAGATTTCCCGCGAATTGATGTCGCGCACGAACGCGACGCTGACATATCCTTTGCCGGAAAAATCCTTGGGGATGGCGATGGACTGGACGCTGTCGGTCTTATCGGTCCTGAACCAGCGATGCGCCAGCACGTGGTCGCTTTCGAGCGTGATCAGCCCGGCCCCCGCATAAGGCGCGTTGATATTCAGCTCTATGGACTCGCCCGGTGCATACAGTGCCTTGTCGATCTTGACTCCCAGCATCGCCTCGCGGTCCGCCCCCGCGGCGCGTTCGCCTTCGCCCGCCACAGCGAACGGGATCTCCGCGACCACCGTGCCGTTCTGGTCTTTCACGCGCCAGGCAAAAGACCCGACTGCGCCGGACGGTAACGCCAGGTCCGAACCGCCTGCGGCGATCGCGAAGGGTTCGCTTGCGACCGTTTCCTCGCGCGGCACGGATTCATAGGCATAGGACCCGTCCTCGTGCTTCACCAGAGTCGCCACGAATGTTTTGCGGATCAGGATGCGCGTCAGGCCTTGGACCGCGCGCGGACTGAGCGCGGGGTCGACCGCGATCAGGCTGACGGCGTAAGCCTGGCCTTTGCGGAGATAATCCAGCCGCGCGGCGCTTTTGAATCCGATGGCATAGTCCATCGGCGAAACCATGACGCTGCTATAGGCGGAAACGCCCCTGCCGCTTCCGGCCTCGAACCCTTTGGACTGAAGGTTCAGGCTGTAGCTGGCAGCTTCCTGAGCCTCCAGATTCAGCTTCAGGACCGCCTGCCCTGCGTCATCCGTGACGGCGTCCGGCAGATCGTATTCGATGGTGCGCGGCTTGGCCGCCCTGGAATCATAGAACTGATACTCTTTATAAGGCGCGAAACTGAGCGCCGCCGGGCTCAGCGTCACCGCGCCCGTGATCCTTCGCCCCGTCGCGGGCGTGCCATACAGGTTGAGCAGGGTCACGGTCGCCTCCAGCCCGGCCGGCTGCACCCAGCCTGCGGAGTCTTTCGAGAAGGCCGTTTTTATTTTCAGACGGTCGGGCTGAAAATCCTCCACCCGGAACGATGTGCTGCCCAGCATATTGCCTGGCTGTCCGTCCTCGGGGATATGCAGGCTGGCGCGATACGTTCCTGTCGCCCAGTCCTCGCCGGTCGCTAGCTCCGTCTGGTCGAGGCCTTCGGCGGGGATTTTCAGGATTTCGTCCCTGACCACCCGTCCGCGCGCGTCCTTGACGATCATCTGCAAAGGCAAGCCGGGCGGCAGCGCGGTCCAGTCCGCGTTGCGGACAATGAGCCCTATATGGGCGGTTTCGCCGGGCCTGTAGATTCCCCTGTCCGAAAACAGGAAGGCGTTCATGCCCTTCGCCGCCGTCACGGCGCCGCCGATATCGAATTGCGACATGTTGAGAAAGCGGTCGTCGCGCGCATAGGGGATGAAGGTAAAATCGCCATCCTTTTGCGCCGTCACCGCCACGGGCTGCTTGTCGCCGGACAGGCTGCCGAAATCCGGCAGGGCGATATGGCCCTCGCCGTCGGTCTTGCCGCCGAATACGGGCAGCCCGTTGCGGCCAAGCACCGCGACGGCGGCGCCCGCGACCGGTTGCCCGCCCGTGAAGGACATCAGATAGACGTCGCGCCCGCCATTGCCGTTCACCTTGACCAGCAGCCCCATATCCGTGACCAGAACAAAACGCTGTTCCGGATCGTTCAGCGGCTTACCGTCCCTGAACCCCTGAACCCCAACGAGGAACAGGCCTTTCTTTCCGTCTTTCAGGTAGGGGGAAAAATCGAACGCGGCATATTGGGACGCGCCCGCGGACTGGTAATTCATCGGGACGGTTTTACTGTCGATCTCGGCGATGTCCTCCCTGCCGAAATTCCAGTTCTGGAAGGACGGCTTGCGGATATCGCCTTCGGTCTGGCTGATGAAATGCTGTAACGCCGCCGTTCGGATATGCGCGATGTCGAGCGTCAGCCTGTCCGTGCCGCGGGCATGAAGAGAAATCTTACGTGCGCCGCTCAGGGTCAGGATGCTTCCCTTCTGCATGATCTCGATATCGGTCGGCCAGGCCGGGGCCTGCAGAATCGCGCCGTAATCGCGGCCCAGCACGTAACCGCCGAAAGCCTGCATCCCTTTGCCGACGGACAGGAACAGGTAGCGCCCCGGCGGCGCGTCGAAAGTGAATTCGAATGCGGTCGTGTCCTTTTCCGGCGCCTCCATCGGCTGCAGCGCCACGGGCGTCGAAAGCTTCAGGATCTCGGGCGTCACCTCGCTGTCGGCTTCCCACTTGTAAAGCTCGTCCTGTTTCTTCCCGCTGCGCTTGGTCACGGGATGCTGGGCAGGCAGAAGATACATCCTGACGTTCGCCAGCACGTCCTTCGGTTTGGCTTTCGTGTTGGTAACGAGGGACAGCACCTGTTTCGGCGCGCCGTCCTCGGCACGGGCGATCAGCGCCGCGCTGTTGTCGATGGTCAGATACGTTTTCAGGTCGGGAATGCGCGCCCGCTCGCTGTATCCCGCCGGCGACGGTTCGCCGCCATGCAGCGGCGTCAGACCGGGATCGACCGCGACAACCAGGTATCGTTCTCTGTCGGGCAGGGTTTTCAGCGTGGCGGTGAAAATCGCGCTTATTCCGTCGGCTGCATGCCGGATCTCGTATCCCGGCCGACCGCGCACCGTCTTCATCGTACCGCCCGCTTCCTCCTCCATGCTTACTTTGAGTTTCGAGGCAAGGGCGGCGGGCGCCACGGGATAATTCATCTCCAGCCGCGCCGTCACGATCTTGCGCGCCGGATCGTCAGGGTCCTGCATATATTTCATGTCCTTGAACGCGACGCTCAGGGGCTGGGCCGAAACGGCCGAGTCGATTTTCCGCCTGTCCGCGCCGACGACGACCGCCTCGGGCACCCCCAGCGCGTCGAGGTCGAGACCGATCGAATAATCCTCTCCCGCGCGCCAGTATTCCGACGGCGTGAACGACAGGCTGTAATCCCCGTTCCAGCGCCAGCTTCCCGCGATGGCGGGGGTGATGCCGATGCCTTTCTCAGCCTTGCGCCCGTCCAGATCCAGCCGCCGCTCGCAGCCGCTATAGGCGCGCTGGTCGCCATATTCCGCGCGACACCGGTCGTAATCGTAAGAAAAGTTCAGGGTCAGCGCGTCCCTGCCCGCGACGCTGGCTGGCGCGGCTTCGGGATTTTTAAGGAAAACCGGATCTTTCAGATGCGCCGTCAGCGGGCCCCGCTCCTGACCCGAAACCGGCGCGATGAACAAAAACAGCGCCAGCATGGCCATCAGCAACCCGCGGGCGCCAATCGTCCCACCAATGATCAGGAGCATCACCGTCGATCCTTATAAACAGCTGTTATGCGGTGAAAAAACTCTACCCCAAAACAGCCCCCCGCACCAGCCGCCCCCGCTGCGCTTCCCCTGTTTATTTTCAGAAATTAACCTCTTTTCATGGATTAGAGGCTGACGGCCGTCAGCATCACACTCCCGCCCAACCTTCAATATTGCCGAATCCGTCTTCGCCATGCTAAGGAGGGTGTTTACGCCCCTTTTGCTGCGCTGCACTTATGAAAAGCGAAGCGTTCGGGCGTTTCATCGGACCAACGGACAGGCATGCGCCATGAAAACGGCTAGAAACAGGCAACAGCGTACGTTTGCCGCCCTCGGCAAATCGGCGCAGGGCAAGACGAAGTCGCGGGCGAAACTGACCGTGCTGTCGAACGAATCCATGAAAGAGCCGCCGACGCGCGGCGGCGACGGCGAGCGGCTGTCGCGCGCCCAGATCGCGGGCGCCTTCTCGATCCATCTTCTCACCGCCTCCGGCGCAGGGATTGCTTTGCTGGCCCTGATGGCGGCGGCGGACCATGCGTGGAGCCAGATGTTCCTGTGGCTCGGCCTCGCTCTGCTGGTCGACGGGCTCGACGGGCCGCTGGCGCGCCGCGTCAGCCTGTCGGAACGACTGCCGCGCTGGTCGGGCGAAACGCTCGACCTGGTCGTCGATTTCGTCACTTATGTCTTCGTGCCCGCCTATGCGATGGCGGTGTCGGGCCTGCTACCGGACGGCGTCGGGACGGTCGCCGGGCTTGCCGTTGTGGTCAGCAGCGCGCTGTATTTCGCCGACGGCAACATGAAGATGGAAGACAATTATTTCAGCGGCTTCCCCGCCATCTGGAACGCGGCGGCGTTCTACCTGTTCCTGCTGGCTCCGCCGCCCTGGGTCGGCGCCGCGTTCATCGCCGCGCTGGTCGTCATGACCTTCCTGCCGATCCCGTTCATCCATCCGGTGCGCGTGGTGCGAATGCGCAAATACAATATCGTGTTCCTGGTCATCTGGTCGGTGCTGGCCCTGGTCGCCACGGCGCATGACATGAACCCCGGCCCATGGGTGACCGGCGCGCTCGGCGTGTTTGGCGTGTATATCCTGTGCGGCGGCCTGCTGCGCCGGGCGAAATAAAAAAACCTGTGTTCCCGTCTTGCTTTGCGCGGCGCGGCAGATTAAATCGCTGTGTCAGGTAATTTTTCGTATTTCTTATCCATAAGGGGCAAACCATGATTTACAATGTGCGCGATTACGGCGCGACAGGCAACGGCGTCACTGACGACAAACTCGCAATCCAGGCGGCTGTCAACGCGGCCAGCGCGGCGGGCGGCGGCCAGGTTTATATCCCCACCGGCACCTACGCCGTCACCGGCGGCGCGAAGGGTTCGACCGGCGCGATCCAGCTTTTCGATAACGTCACCGTCTATGGCGACGGCATGGGCCTGACCACCGTTAAGGTGAAAGACGGCTGGAGCGGCGACATCACCGGCATCTTCCGCACCCCGACCGATGTCGAGAACCACGATGTCGGCATGCACGACCTGACCATCGACGGCAACCGCGACCATGTCACCGGCAAGATCGACGGCTGGTTCAACGGCGTGAAGCCGGGCAGCGTCCGCGCCGACACCAACATCACGCTCGACCATATCGAGATCAAGGATTGCGGCAGCTACGGCTTCGACCCGCATGAGCGTACCGTGAACCTGAGCATCACCAACAGCATCAGCCACGGCAACGGCCTGGACGGCTTTACGCTGGACTTCCAGATCGGCGCGCATATCGAGAACAACGTCGCCTATGACAATGACCGCCATGGCTTCAACATCGTCACCTCGACGCACGACATCACACTTGTCAACAACAGCTCCTACGATAACGGATCCCAGGGCATCATGGTCCAGCGCGGCAGCGACGACATCCCCGTCCCGAACAATATCGTGATCCAGGGCGGCAGCGTCTACGGCAATGTCGGCGACGGCATCCAGATTAACCGAGCAGACCATGTCACGGTCGACGGCGCGGATATCTACGACAACGGCCAGCGCGGCGTCCGCGTCATGGGCAGCATCGGCAGCATCATCGAAAACAGCCATATCCATGACAATGCCCAGGTGAAGGACGGCGGCTATGAAGAAGTCCGCATCCAGAACTATGACGACACTGCGGGCGCGGCCGGCCGCATTTACATCACCACCGGCACCCAGATCCTTAATAACAGGATCGAGGATGCCGGCGCTTTTCATGCATCCTACTCCATCAGGGAGATCGCCGACGGGACGGATTACACGACCTTATCGAACAACCTGATTTACGGCACGCGCAAGGATTTTCCCGCGTTGACCGGCGCCCATAGCGTCATCAGCGACACGCCGATGACCATCAACGGCACCAACGGCGCCGAAACGCTGGCCGGGGCCAACAACAACGACACGCTGAACGGCTTCGCCGGCAACGACACCCTGTACGGCCAGGGCGGCAACGACACGATGGACGGCGGCACCAACAACGACAGGCTGTACGGCGGTGAAGGCAAGGACAATATGAGCGGCGGCACCGGCGACGATACGCTGTACGGCGGAAACGGCGACGATTCCCTGAACGGCAAGACAGGTAACGACCTGTTGTACGGGGAGGCTGGCAACGACAAACTGATCGGCGGCACCGGCAACGACACCCTGTCAGGCGGCGTCGGCAACGACTATATCGACGGCGGTGAGAACAACGACACGCTGCGCGGCGATGCCGGCAACGACACGTTCCAGTTCTCTGCCGGTTTCGGTATCGATTCCATCGTCGATTTTACGCAAGGCCAGGACAAGCTGAACATATCCTCCCTGCTGGCCTCCAATTTCGCATCTTTTACAGAACACGTTACAACAACGGCCACGGGTACGCTTATCACCTTCGGCGCCGACCATGTCGAACTGACCGGTTTCATGGGGACGCTGCAGCAATCGGATGTGAATATTTTTTCCTGAGGCGTTGGTTTTCATAGAATCCCTCTTGAATCCTCCTTCGTTTTCGCATATGCGAAGAGAAGGAGGATAAAGGGGCGTACGAGATCAAAAGCTATAAAAATTATCATTTTCATATATTAGAAAAACTCGTTATGCATAAACCTTATTCGCCATACGGAAAATTTATTTAGGGGATAGCGCAATGCCTGTGACTTTGGCCAAACCTGTCTGGTGGAACAACCTCGCGGCCTATTACGGCTTCGCAAATGACGGCCTGCCGACGCTGACGCCGTCCAGCCTTGTCCAGACGCTGCAGACATATGTAGCCCCCAATCTGTCCGGCATGGTCTCTCCGGAATTCCTGGCCATGCATGACAGCGTCCTCAAGGGAGAAACCTCGTCGAAAGCCGCCCGCTCTGAAATCCTTATTTCCGAAACAGGACAGCATGACCTTGTCCTGGGGTATGGGGGCGCGGATTACTTAAGCGCGGCTACGGGTGACGATATTGTCATAGGCGGAAGCGACAACGACATTATAAACCCCGGCCAGGGTATCGACCTTGTGATCGGGGGACTCAGCGGCCAGATCGGCTCGGACAGCGATACCGTCACCTATGCGATGGCCATGGTCGGCATCAATGTGAACGCACCCCTGCAGGTGACCCTTGCGCCGGCCTCCGTCATCGGTACCGTTCACAGCTTTACATGGGATGACGTCATCGACGCCGTGACTCCCAAAATCAAGAATTTCGCTGTCGGCCCCGGCGGCGACGCTCTGGATGTCTCCGCGCTGCTCCAGCATGTCGGCTACAAAGGCACGGACCCTGTCGCCGACGGGTTCATCCGCGTGCGCGACATGGGCACATATACCACAATCCAGCTCGATCCGGATGGTTTCGGCGGCGTGGGCGGACGGCAGCTCGTCAAGCTTATGGGCATTCATGCGACGGACTTCACGGCGGACAACCTGGTGATCGCGCCGGATGCGTCCGGACCGGTCATCCTACCTGGCGGGCCCGGCAACACCGCTCCCTCGGACCTGACGATCGTGTCGCAGGACGGGCATGGCAGCTACGACCTGCTGTATTCCGTCGAGAACATCATGGGTTCCGATCTCAACGATGTCATTCATGGCCGCGACGATGTCGGCAACATCCTGTATGGCGGCCTCGGAAACGACGCGCTGTATGGCGAAGGCGGCAACGATACGCTGATCGGCGGCGCGGGCAACGATTCCATCAGCGGCGACGCAGGCGACGATTTGTTGCTGATCGATGCCGGATCGGACCAGCTTTATGGAGGCCTGGGCGCCGATACGTTTAAATTCACCGGCGCGTTTCTGAACGACGTGGGCCATGCCAGCGCCACGATCTGGGATTTCAGGGCGGGAACGGGCGGCGACCGCCTGGATGTCAGCGAGCTTCTGTCCGCCGCAAATTATCACGGCACCAATCCTGTCGCCGACGGAGTCATTACCATTGTCAAAAACTCCAGCAACACCCTGATCAATTTCGACGCGGACGGTTTCGGCGGCGCGGACTCGCCCGTTCTTCTGGCGACTCTGAAAGGCGTGTCGAGTAAGGTTTTTTCTGCCGCAGAAAACCTGATCACACATACACCCTCCATTCTTTACACAAGCGTTTTGGGCCAGTCGAACGCATCGGGCCTCAGCCTGATCACAAACGGCGACTCCGGAATTTCCCATCTTGAAAACGGCCTGAAAAATCAGACAGGATTCTCTCAAGTCGTCACCCTTCTCCAGGATGAAAAGAACCAGTTCGTCAACCTTGCCGTCGGCGGCTCGACCGTTGATGGCGACGCGCACAACAATGCGGACAGGGTCTGGTGGTATCCGGACGAGGGCAAGCCGGGCGAGATCCTGGTGCGGGCTGTCGATCTGATGATCAAGCAGATTGCCGACCTGCGGGCCCAGGGCGCGGTGACGCCGACCATCGTCTGGGGCCAGGGCGAATCCGAGGCGAATTCGATCGGCACCCCCAAAACCGAAGCCGGTCGGCTTCTGCAGGCGCAACGTTATATGGATTCGACGCGCGCCGTGTTCGATTACATCAAGGCCCATGTCGGCAGCGACGTGCAGTTCTACATCATGCAGACAGGCCGCTTCAGCACGGCGGGCGCGCTCGCCGAAGGCCAGGAACAGCATACGATCGACAAAATCAACCTCGGCCTCGATTATCTGCATCACGCGCAGCAGCAGCTGGCGCTTGAATATAACGACATTCACCTCGCGGTGAATTATGCCGACCTGCCTTTGCTCCAGGAAGTTTCGCCCGATACGCCCGGCTACGATCCGGACTGGATCACCGATTCATGGCATACCGCCCTCCCGTCGCGGCATATCGTCGGCGACCGCCTTGCTGACTTTATCGCGCTCGATATGGGCCAGGATCATGTGCTCGACAATCCCGGCCCTTATCCCCGCAATCTTCTGGCCGACCTCACCATTCATGCCGATCCAGGCATGGCGATCGATGGCAATGCAAGCGATAACATCATCGCCGGGACGGACGGAAACGACACGATTCACGGCATGGAAGGCAACGATATCCTGATCGGCGGCACGGGCCAGGACGTTCTTTACGGCGACGCCGGAAGCGACGTGTTTTATTTTCATCCCAGCGTCCTTGCGGAGATTGCAGGCGCCTCGGAAAATCCTGCCCTCGATATCCATGATACCATCGTCGGTTTTGAGACGGGCGAAGGCGGAGACACGGTCGATATCAGCGCGCTTCTGACGGCGGCGGGCTACATCGGCGCGGATCCAGTCGCCGATGGCATGGTCAGCATCGCGCAGGACGGCGCCGATACGGTGGTTTCCTTCGATGCCGATGGGTCGGGCACGGCGTTTAACGCTGTATCCATCGCGCGCCTCACGGGCATAGATGCGGGTGCGTTTGACCTGACCCATAATCTGGTAACCGCCAATGCTTTCGGGGCGGTCTGAACATTATAAGCCCTGGCGATGAAGCCTTCATCCTGGGTGCTATTGACAACCAAACTGCGTATTTTCTAAAGTCGCTTTGATTATACTCAAGGCATTTGACCGGTGTTTTCAGTCCGGCTTCACTCTGGCCCCCGATGGGGACGGGTTTGTTTTTTGTGACAATAAATGAAAGAAAAAACCTTTGGCTTCCCGCATCACATATGACTCTTCTCATAAAACCTATCATATCTTTCCGGGCGCATCGGTGACCGACATTGCGCTGGCGGCGCGCGACGCGCCCGTCGGCGCAACGCTGCTGTTCGAGGCCGGGCGGCATACGCTGACCGACACGCTGATTATCGCGCGCGGCGACATCACGCTGAAAGGCGCGGGCCGCGACAAGACGACCATCGTGATCGACCATGACGACGCCGAAGGCATCCGCTTCGACGGCGACGATCCCGTATGGGAAAGAAAACTGACCGTCGACGTCACACAGGGCAGTCGGACCCTGACGCTGCCCCCCGGCACGGACGTCAAGGCGGGCGACGTTCTCGGCCTGCACATGGCCAACGATTCCAGCCTGCTGAAATACGGTCCCTACAATATCGTAAAAAACAGCGAATACTGGGACGAAAAGCCCTTGCGCGAAAGCCTGGTGGAAGTCGACCATGTCGTCGGCAACCTCGCTTATCTGAAGCACGAGATCGCTTTCGACATGACGGCGGGCTCGACCACGCTGTCGAAGTACAATCTGCTGCAAAACGTCCATATGTCCGACATGACCGTGACGTACGATCTTGGCGCCCCGAAAGACCCGCATTTTTTCAGCAATCCTCTGACCGGCTATACCCAAGCGACCGCCATCCTGATTCAGGGGACGCTGGGGCTGGATGTCCGGAACCTCTCTGTGGTAAACGCGGCGTCCTCCGGCCTTATCATCCGCCGCGCGCTGGAACCCGTCGTGGACAATTACCTGGCCGATGGCGCGCATAATACGGGCAGCGATAAAAACGGATACGGGCTCAGCATCGAGGAGGTGTTTTACGGCAAGTTCACCAATCTCGACCTTATCAATATCCGCCATTCCTTTCTGTTCAGCGGCTGGAACGCCGAGGCTTATAACGACGTGCATATCCGCACGATGAACCGCGACGTCAATTATCATGGCGGGCCGGACCGGTCGAACACGGTGCTGGTCGACTACGCCAACTATCTTGACGGCCGGGATACCGACGGCAGCCGCAAATCCTGGGGCCTCGTCGACGACGGCGGCGATCCCAATCCTCCCACCGACATTTCCAAAAACGTAAATCTTTTCAAGATAGCTTTTGGCAGCTACCGCGACGAAACGCTGTTCGGATGGAATGGCGGCGCTTATCTCGACGGGCGTGAAGGCAACGATGTCCTGACCGGCGGCAAGGGCCGCGACGTCCTGGTGGGTGGAATCGGCGGCGATACCGTCACGGGCAGGGAAGGTCGGGACTGGTTCGTCGTCAAAGCGGGCGATGGCGACCTCACCGTCACCGATTTCGCCACGGGCGCTACCGGCGATATCCTCGTCCTGAACGGATTCCACGCGAACAGCCTGGCCGCGCTGCCCTGGCGGCAGACGGGCCACGATGCGGCGCTCGCGTTCGAAGGGATTACGGTCACGCTGAAAAACGTGACGCTGGGTTCCTTGCTGGGCGCCAACATCGCTTTCAACCTGACCGGTCTTGTGCCTTCCGGCGATCTACCGCTTCCGCCACCCTCCGATCCTGCCGCTCCCCTGAACCTGACCGGCAGTAACGGGGCAGAACTTCTGACAGGGACTCACGGCGTCAATACCATCCACGGCCTGTCCGGCAACGACCAGCTTATCGGCCGGGATGGCAACGACATTCTCTATGGCGACGATGGCAACGACATCCTCGAAGGCGGCTGGGACGACGACAAGTTGTATGGCGGCGCGGGAGACGACGTGCTCGACGGCGGGCCGGGCAACGATTTCATCGACGGCGGCACGGGCAGCGACCGCGTGCTCGGGGGCGTCGGCAACGATACTTTCGTCATATCGCGCGGCGACAACGGGATGACGGTCTATGACTTCTCGACCGGCGACCGTATCGTGGTGCGGGGCTATACCGAGACGGCGTTGCGCATGGCGCATCTTTCCCAGTCCGGCAGCGACGCGATGCTCAGCCTTGACGACGGCACGACCGTCAGCCTGCGCAATGTCAGGATCGGCCTGCTGACTTCGGGAAACCTTCTGGCCGACATCGACGGCAGGCTGACGGCGCTGCCGCATGACGCGCTCTCGCCGCCTTCCTTGAAGGGAACCGCGGGCGACGACCTGATCGAGGGCCGCCAGGGGGTCGATAACGTGATCGACGGGCGTGGCGGCAACGACATCATCTCGGGCCGGGATGGCAGCGACAGGCTCTATGGCGGCGACGGCGATGACACGCTGTACGGCAACTGGCATAACGATCTGCTCGATGGCGGGCGGGGACGTGACACGCTCGACGGCGGCCCCGGCGAAGACACGCTGACCGGCGGGGACGGCAACGACAGGCTGGAAGGCGGCGCGGATAAAGACCGTCTTTATGGCGAGACGGGCGACGATGTCCTTAATGGCGGCGCCGGTGTCGATGTCATCAACGGCGGCGGCGGCAATGACCGGCTCGACGGGGGTGACGGCAGGGACTATCTGTATGGCGGCACCGGCAACGACGTTTTTGTTTTTGGCAGGCTGTCCGATGCCGCCGATGTGCTGATCGACTTCCGCCTTGGCGAGGACCGTATCGACCTGGACGCGCTTCTGACCGGCAGGGCGACGGCCTCCGTCACGACGATCTCCGGCCAGACCGGCCTCTATCTCGATCCTGACGGCCCCGGCGCGGCCAGAGCCGTCCTTCTGGCCACGTTCGAGGATCCTCTCCGGCCCGGCGTCCATTTATCCGACCTTCTGGCCTGACGGCGCACTTATGGATGCCTATTCCGTTATCAAGACCGTGCATATCCTCAGCGCAACCGTTCTGTTCGGGACAGGTCTTGGCATCGCGTTCTTCATGGTCCGGTCGCATTTCACCGAAGACCTCCGCGAAAAATTCTTTGCCGTCCGCACGACCGTTCTCGCCGATTACGTCTTCACCCTCCCCGCGGTCGTCCTGCAGCCTTTATCGGGCGCATGGCTTGTGCATTCGGGCGGCCACGACCCCCAGGCGCCCTGGCTGATGGCGACATACGGCCTCTATGGGTTGGCCGGCCTGTGCTGGCTGCCCGTCGTATGGATTCAAATCAGGCTGAAACACATGCTGAAGACCTGCGTCGATACAAACGCACCCCTGCCCGACCATTATGCGCGTCTTTTTAAAATATGGTTCATTCTGGGCTGGCCAGCCTTCCTCGGTCTCGTCATAATCTTCTTCCTGATGGTTATGAAACCGGGATGACATGAGCGATAAAACGGCGGGCACAGAAGATCCCATTTTCAAATCCGTGTTCGGCGGGGATTGGGACAAGCTTCCGCCCGTGATGCGCCGACATTACGCCAACCGCCCCTATCATGACGACGTCGTGATCGTCGAAGGCTCCATGAACGTCGAGAGTTCGCTGGCGGGCCGGCTGTTCAGCCCCCTGTTCCGCCTTGCCGGCACGCTCGTCCCCTATGAAGGCCGGCATATCCCCGCCACCGTCCTGTTTGTGTCCGACACACGCTCGAACGCTTTTCGCTTTGACAGGATCTTTCATTTCCCCGGCCGGGAACCCTACCGTTTCCGCTCTACCATGATCCCGGCGGGCGGCGGCGACATCATCGAACTGATGCGCTTCGGCATCGGCTGGCAGGCGCATTATAAATGGAACGGCAAAAAAATCCTTCTGACCCATAAGGGCTATGCGCTTAAAACCGGAAACCGCCTGATCTCCCTGCCGCTCGATCGCATTATCGGCCGCGGAAGCGCCGAGGAAACGCCCGTGGACGACGATACGTTTTCCATGAAGATGGAAATTCGCCATCCGTTGTGGGGCCGGGTTTTCAGCTACAGCGGTACGTTCAAAATCGTCAAGGACCGATGAAAAAACGCGTCCTTATCATCGGCGGTTACGGTAATTTCGGTCGTTTCATCGCCCGCCACCTGGCGCGTGGCGACGATATGACGATCATCGTCGCGGGCCGCTCCGGCGGGAAAGCGCGCGCTTTCGCGGATACGATCGGCTGCGGCTGGGCGGAGATGGATATCGCGCGCGATCCCGATCAGTCGCTGGCCGAGATCCGTCCCGACATCGTGATCCATGCTTCAGGCCCGTTCCAGGGCCAGGGATATGACGTCGCCCGTGCCTGCATCCGGCTGCGCTGCCATTATATCGACCTGGCGGACGGGCGCGATTTCGTCGCCCGCATCGGGACTCTTGACGGGATGGCGAAAGACGCCGGTATCCTTGTCGTCAGCGGCGCAAGCTCCGTACCCTGCCTGACCTCGGCCATTATTGACCGGTACAAGGATGCGTTCGGCGTTCTGCGCCACGTCGATTACGGCATCGCCACGGCCCAGAAAACCAGCCGCGGTCAGGCGACTGCGGCAGCCGTCCTCGGCTATGCCGGCAAGCCGTTCTCGACCCTGATCGACGGCAAGGTGAAAACGATCTATGGCTGGCAGGGGCTGCATGCCCGCCGTTTCGAAAGTCTCGGCTGGCGTCTTCTGGGCAATTGCGACATTCCCGACCTCGCTTTGTTCCCGGAACGTTATCCGGCGCTGAAGACCATCCGTTTCTATGCCGGACTCGAACTGCCCGCCGTCCATCTCGCGCTCTGGCTTCTGACATGGGGCGTCCGTTCGGGTCTGATCCGTTCGCTGGCGCCGGCAGCGCCCTTCTTTCTCCGCGCGGCTGGCCTGCTCGACCGCCTCGGAAGCGACCGAAGCGCTTTCTATATGCGCCTGTCGGGCGCCGATGCCGCAGGCCGACCCTTGGAACGCGTCTTTACCCTGACGGCGGGCAGCGGCCATGGACCTTACATACCCTGCATGCCGTCGATCCTGATGGCCAGGCGTCTGGCGGACGGCCGCATCGGCGCAACGGGGGCTTACCCCTGCATGGGCTTCATCGATCTCGACAGCTATCTGAAAGCGTTGGAAGAATTCGATATCAGCTGGAACATGTCGGCTCCGCTGTGACGATAATGCTTGCCCTGCGCCCTCGTTCCTTGCAAGAATAATCCGCTCTGAAAACTGTTTTCAATGAGACCGCTTGGTGCAGGCCGCATCGCCTTTTAAGGTAACTCCTCCCCTATGTCCGATATGACCGTCTCGAACACGCCTCCGGAAATCAGGGAGCGCGTCAAGCGCCTGACGACCCATTGCAACACCTATAAGGGCGCCGACACCAAAAGCGCCGTGATCCAGGTCGCCGTAACCGGCCTGGTGTTTTCCGTCCTGTGCGCCGCGATGCTTCAGGGATTTGCCGCCCACTCATGGATATACGCTCTTCTGATCCTGCCCGCCGCCGGGCTGCTCGTGCGCCTCTTTATCATGCAGCATGATTGCGGGCACGGCTCCCTCTTCCGTTCCCGTTTCGCGAACGACATTGTCGGCCGCGCCATCAGTGTCCTGACGCTCACCCCCTATGATTTCTGGCGCAAGGCGCATAACAAACACCACTCCGCCTCCGGCAACCTGAGCCGCCGCGGCATCGGCAGCATCGACACGTTGACCGTCCGAGAATACCAGGCCCTGCCGCCGCGCCGCCGTTTCGCGTACCGGTTCTACCGCAACCCCTTCATCCTGCTCGTCCTGGGAACGCCGCTGTACATCTTCATCGTCCAGCGCTTTCCGCTGACGCAGTCTCTGGCGTTTTTCGAGGATTACCGTACCGTCCCCTTTTCCGATGCGTGGCGCAGCATCCTTATGCTCAACATCGCCATCGTCGTTTTTTACGGCCTGATGATTCTCGCCTTCGGGATGAAGCCGGTCCTGATGGTGTTCGTGCCGGTCATCCTGATCACGTCATGGGTCGGTGGCTGGCTGTTTTTCATCCAGCACCAGTTCGAGGACACCTACTGGAATCCCGACGCCCAGTGGAATTTCCAGGAAGCGGCCCTGCTGGGCAGCTCCTATTACGTCCTGCCCCCGGTCCTGCGATGGTTCACCGGCAATATCGGCCTGCATCACATCCACCATCTGTGCGCCCTGATTCCGAACTACAAGCTCCAGTCCTGCCTGAACGGCAGCCGGGAACTGCAGGACATGAACCGCCTGACCCTGCGCCAGAGTCTCCAATGCGTTAAATGGGCGCTGTGGGACGAAGACAACCGCAAAATGGTCGGCTTCCGCGACCTGAAAATGGCGTGATGTAAGCATTACAGGGCAATTAACTTCTCATAATTTCCCGCCCACGGTTGTCCATTCTGAAAAATAACTATATCGATACAGTCGGTTCACCGATGTGTCGTGTATGAGTATGGGCGCGGGATGAAAGACGCCAGGCTGAGAGTTCTTGTCACTGTGTCCGTTTCCCTGCTGCTGTGCGGGTGCGTCAGGGACGCGCTGCCCTTTGGCAACCGGGCCGATTACCGGATCGAGGGGGTGGAGGGCAAGCCGCCCGCAGACAAATATCTCCAGGCCATCCTCAAGGACCGGCTGGAACAGAAAATCGAACCCTCGGGCGACCCGGTCGAGACGGCCCGCCGCGAGGCCTACCGGGAACAGGCCATCAGGGCCGATCTGGTCAAGGCCCTGCGGGCCAAAGGCTATTACGGCGCGCGCGTGCGGTACCGGGACGACCCGGCGAAATCCCTCTCCGGCACTTACACCGTCGAGGCGGGGCCGCTCTACACCCTCGCATCCGTCACCATCGACCCGCCCGCCTTCGCGGGGCGGGTGGCGGGCCTTCCTCTCAAAAAAGGCGACGCCCTCGATGCCGAAAACGTCCTGACCGCCCAGAAAAACCTGTATGCCGCGATCCAGAAAGACCGCTGCTATTTCTCGATGGCGGTGAACAACGCCGTCGTCCTGGACAGGGCGTCTCATACGGGCGCACTCACTTTTCACGTCGATGCGGGGCCGGAGGCGGCGTTCGGCCCTGTGACGTTCAAGGGCCAGACCGGTGTCAAAACCTCTTATCTCAACAAGCTGGTCCCGTGGAAACCGGGCGATTGCTATCGCCAGGAAAAAATCGAGGCCTTACGCGCCTCTCTGCTCGAATCGGGCCTTCTGGCGCGGGCCGAGGCGGTCGTGCCCGCCGCGCCCGGTCCGGACGGACAGGTGCCGCTTGTCATCGACGTCACGGAACGCGCCCACCGCACGGTCAGCGCGGGGCTCGATTATTACACCGACCAGGGGCCGGGCGCGACGTTCGGGTGGGAGCACCGCAACCTGTTCGGCGCGGCGGAAAAGTTGCACGCCGACTTGGGTTTTTCTGCCCTGAAGCAAAGCCTCGACCTCGACCTGATCAAGCCGTTCTTTCTGCGCAAGGACCAGAGCCTTTCGCTGAACGGCGCGCTACGCCGCCAGGACACGGATGCGTTCAAGGAACTGGGCCTTGATCTCGGCGCGGGCCTGAACCGAACCTTCCACAAGCGCCTGACCGGATCGACGGGCGTCAATTTCACTTTTTCGAAGATCGAGGAGGAGACGGGCGAGTCCAACAACTATGCGCTCGTGTCCCTGCCCAACAGCCTGACCTTCGACAACCGCGACGACAAGCTCAACCCGCATAAAGGCTGGTTGCTCACGGGGTCCGTCGCGCCGTTCTTCGACGCTTTGGGCGAAAGCGATCCTTTCCTCAAGGCCCAGGGCGGCGCCAGCACCTATATCGCCTTCGGCACGCCGTCGGACATCGTCCTCGCCACCCGCGCCGGTTATGGCAGCATTTTCGGTCCGGACACTGTGAGCATTCCCGCCACGGAACGCTTTTATGCCGGGGGTGGCGGCACGGTGCGCGGTTTCGGGTATCAGGAGATCGGTCCCTCCGAGGACGGCGACCCGACCGGCGGCCGTTCCATCGTCACCGGCAGCACGGAACTGCGTTTCAAATTCACAGACACCATCGGCGGCGTCGCCTTCGTCGACGCGGGCAGCGTGTCCGAAAGCACGACGCCCGATTTCGACAATCTGGCGGTCGGCGCGGGCATCGGCGCGCGCTATTACACCAGCTTCGGGCCCCTGCGCTTCGATATCGCCGTGCCGCTGACCCAGAAGGACGACCTTGAACAGAATTATCAGATCTATATCAGCATAGGACAGGCTTTCTGATGCATCCGCTTCGCACATCGCTTCGTTTTATCGCCCGCGCTGTGCTCGGCGCGGGGGCGATCCTGCTGATCGCGGTCATCGCGGCCCAGCTGTGCATCGCCGGCGCGATGATCTGGCTCGGCACGGATGGCGGCCAGGAATGGATACGCGGGAAAATCCAGGCCGCGGCCAAAACAAACGGCTATGACGTCGCTTTCGGCTGGATCTATTACGACACGTCGAAGGGCCTCAGCGTCGGGGATTTGAAAGTCGCCGACCGTGACGGGCCGATTCTGGACGCCGACCGCGTGTCGGCCAATATCGGCCTGTTGTCCCTCGCGGCCAGAAGCCTGTCCGCCTCCATGCAGGGCGGCACGGTCGTCCTTTACCGCCTGCCACAAAGCCAGGACAGGACCGCGCCGCCGAAATCCGGTCCAGCGGCCCTGGCGCCCTTCGCCCTGCCCGATTTGTTTTTCCGTTCCGTCACGCTCGACGATATCGCCGTCGCCAGGCTGGATATAAGAAAGGACGTGATGGGCGTGCCCCTTGTACTGTCGCCGCGCCTGCGCGCCAGCGCGACGCTGGGCGGCCCGCTTAACCTGTCGCTCGACGCCCGGATCGCGCAGGCGAAAGACGCGCGCGTCCCCTGGCTGCCGGAGCTGATCCGTTTCAGGGGCACGCTCGATCCCGCGACCGTCGACAGCGCGATAGAGACCCTGGAGATTTCCTCCGCCGCTTACACGATAGAGGGCGAGGGCACTGGGAATCTTGGTGCTTCGGGAAGCCTGGATTACACGCTCAAAGCGGCGCTTCCCGATCTTGCCGTCTTTGCCCCCGGCAATCCGGGCGCGGCGACCCTGGACGCGCATGTCACGGGCCCGATGACAAGCCCCGTGCTGGACGCCGCCGTCAAAGCGACCGTTGAAAACCTCGCGTCGCGTGGCCTCGCGCCGGTGCTGCTCTCTCTTCACGCGCAAAACCTGTCTGCCGAACCGTCCGGGACGTGGAAGGTCACGACCGCCTATAAAGACAAGCCTGCTACCCTTGCATCCAGCTTCCTGTACGACGCCCCCGTTTTGCTGCTCGACACTATAACGGGCGAAGCGCCCGACCTGACGGCGGCAGGCCATCTTTCCGTGAACACCGATACTTTGCTGGGTGATGGCGCAATAAAACTCGATGCCGTCAGCCTTAAAACCTACGCTGACCTTGCCGGAATCGCCCTGGATGGTCGGGCGACCGTTGCGGCCACGCTATCCGGGGCCGACGGTCGGCAGGCCGTCGGCATCGACGCCCGCATCGACAAGGGCCGTTACGACGCCATGACTCTTGCCCGCATGGATCTGGCCGCGGCGATAGCCGATATCAAAATTCCCTGGCCCCGCACGATGAAGCTGGATCTTCAGGGCCTGCGGGTTTCGGACTCCCTGCGCGTGGAGTCTCTGTCAGCGAACGTTCAGGGCACGACCGGCGGGAACTATGCGCTCACGCTTAACGGCAAAGGCTTCGCCGCGCAGGATTTCAGTCTGCAGGGCGGCGCCGGCCTCACCGGTTTGGCGCAGTCCGCGCCCGCCGCCCGCAACATCACCCTGACCTATCGCGCGAAAGGTTCGGCGCTGACGGTCAGCGGTGCTGCGGACATGGACACTGTGGACCTCAAACTCGCCACCCGGAACTTTGCCCTGCGTAGCCTGCCCGTGACCTTGCCCGATGCGCTACGGCGCGCGACCCTCGATGGCGGCGCGACGCTGAAAGGCCCCCTGTCCGCCCCCGTCGCCACCGCCGATATCCGGTTCAGCCCGCTTTCAGCCGGGCGTAAAGGCACGAATCTGAACCTTGCCTTGAAAGCTTCCTATACCGACAAAAACGCGGCGGCCGCGCTGACCGGAACCGGAACGGGCATCCGCGCGCTGAAGGCGTCCGTTGCCCTGCCCCTGACTTTTTCCCTCCGGCCATTCGTATTCTCTCTTCCTTCTTCGACGCCGTTAAAGGGAACGGCGGCGTTCGATCTGGACGGCAAAACCCTTGCCGACGCCTTCCTGTCGCCCGACCATAATGTCTCCGGCGCGATACGGGGCGATGGCACGCTGCGGGGGACGCTGGCCACCCCTGACATCAACGGGAATTTCGCCTTGCGCGACGGCTCCTATACTTACGAACCCTATGATGTCCAGTTGCGGAACCTTGCGCTGTCCGCGACCATGGACCGGTCCGCCGTCACGATCGAAACTCTTTCGGCCACGGACGGCGATCATGGGACGCTGAAAGGCGGCGGGCATATCGGTATCGCCAGGCCTTCGGACACGTCCGTTGACATTGCCTTGAACGATTTTCGCCTGATGCGCGGCGACCGCGCTAATGGCGTTCTATCTGCCACGCTCGATGTCAGGGGCAGGCCAAACGGCTACGCCATAGGCGGTGCCGTCAAACCGGGTCAGTTCGACATCATCATTCCGGAACAGTTTCAGACCAGCATCCCGGAACTGAATATCGTGAAACCCGACAGCAAAAAGGCAGGCGCCGAAACCCTGCAAACCATATCGCTCGATATCGACGTGAACGCGCCCAACCGCATTTTCGTGCGCGGCTGGGGCCTGGATGCCGAATTCGGCGGCGACCTCGATGTGACGGGGACGCTGAACGCCCCGAGGATAGACGGCACCTTCAAATCGATCCGCGGGCGGTATGAGGAGTTCGGCAAGCGTTTCACGCTCGACCACGCCAATCTGCGGTTTCAGGGCGCGGTCCCGCCGTCGCCCTATCTGGATATCGAGGCTGTCACCGACGCGGAAGACGTCACCGCGTCCATCCTGCTGACCGGCCCGGTCGCGCAGCCTAAGATAAAATTTGCTTCGACGCCGTCTTTGCCCGAAGACGAAGTGCTGTCCCGTATCCTGTTCGGCGAAAACCTGAGCCGGATAACGCCGTTCCAGGCCATCCAGCTGGCCCAGACCCTGCGGCGCTTCTCCGGCAAGGGTGGCGGGGGCGGGTTCGATCCTCTGGGCAGGCTCCGCTCCGTCACAGGCCTCGACGACATCAGCGTCGATACCGACGCGGCTGGCGATTCGACGGTCGGCGTCGGCAAATACCTCACCGACAAGGTCTATCTTGAAGTCGAGAAAGGCAAGGCTGAAAGCTCGGGCGCCGCGAACATCCAGGTTGAAATCTCGCCAAGCGTCACGCTTGAGAGTAAGATCGGCCAGGATGCCCAGGCCGGCGGCGGCATTGTCTGGAAACGGGACTATTGAATGACGCCTCCCGATTACGACGTGATTATCATCGGCGCGGGCGCGGCGGGGCTGATGTGCGCCATCGAGGCCGGCAAGCGCGGGCGGCGCGTCTGGCTGATCGACCATTCCGACAAAATAGCGGAAAAAATACGCATTTCCGGCGGCGGGCGCTGCAACTTTACAAACATTCACGCCAGGCCTGAAAATTTCCTGTCGAGGAATCCGCATTTCTGCCGCTCAGCCCTCAGCCGCTATACGCCGCGCGATTTCATCGCGCTGGTGGACAGGCACGGCATCGCGCATCACGAGAAAAAACTCGGCCAGCTGTTTTGCGACGGTTCGTCGCAGCAGATCATCGACATGCTTGTCGCCGAAGCGCGGGACGCGGGCGTCACGCCCGACATGGGGATATCCGTTTCCACGATCGGCCATGACGGCTCTGCCTTTCACGTCGTCACCGGCCGGGGCGACCGCACAGCCTCCTCTCTTGTCGTCGCGACGGGCGGCCTGTCCATCCCGAAAATCGGCGCGACAAAATTCGGCTATGATATCGCGCGTCAGTTCGGCATCGAAATCGTCCCCACAAGGCCCGGCCTCGTCCCGCTCACATTCCAGAGCGCGCTGCTCGACCGGTGCAAGGCAATGAGCGGCCTGTCCGTCGAGGCCGCCGTCCGCCACGGCCAGACCGCGTTTGCCGAAGGCCTGCTTTTCACCCATCGCGGGCTCAGCGGCCCTTCGGTCCTGCAGATTTCTTCCTATTGGAACGAGGGAGATTCCATCACGGTCGATATGGTCCCCGGCCAGGACTGCCTGGCCTGGCTTAAAGACAAGAGGCGCAGCGACCCGAAGCAGGAGATAGGCACCGCCCTGTCCGAGCTTCTTCCGAAGCGCCTGGCGCAAAGCATATGCGACGATCTTGCCGTACAGGGGCGCATGGCCGATTGTTCCGACAAAATCCTTGCCGCCGTCGCCGGGGCCGTCAACGGCTGGTCGATCAAGCCTGCCGGCAGTGAAGGATACAGGACGGCAGAAGTGACGCGCGGCGGGGTCGCAACAGGCGAAGTTTCGTCCAAAACCATGGAAGCCGCCAAACGGCCAGGCCTTTATTTTATCGGCGAGGTGGTGGATGTCACCGGCTGGCTCGGCGGGTATAATTTTCAGTGGGCATGGTCTTCCGGCTATGTTGCCGGGCAGTATGCCTGAACAATGAATGACACGACGAGTCGCGCCTTGAATACGACATACAACGGCGCTTCCGGTCACCTTTTCGCGTAATATCTTGATCCATATATATTAATAGATTTACAGCGGCACAAAAAAGGAACCGAATGAAGGCTGAGGTGTTTTCGTACATGGCAAGCGAGGCCGTGCTATATAAATCGGTATAGCAAAAAACTGTTTGGTGTTAAGCAAGGTGTCCGCGATCAAGCTCGGCGCAGCCTTTGGAAAGAAGAAGAATGAAAGCAACGCCTGAAAACGTCCTCTTCAAACCGTTTCGCAGACTCGCCCTCCTCTTTAAAAATCATCCTCCGGCCAGGGCGGCGGATGAATCGCCGTTGCGCGCCGAACTGTTCAGCACCTATCAGATGGAACGGCATGGCCGCGCTTTGGCCAAAACCCATAAAATCAGCGCCGTGCAGGCGCCGGACCGCCTTCTGTCGCGTCTGGCTGACAATGAGAGAGTCATCGCGGAAACCTGCGCCTTGCTGATCGAGGCCGTGAAGTCGGGGCGCCAGATTACGCCTGCGGCGGAATGGCTGCTGGATAATCTTTACCTCATCGAGGAGCAGATCCGCACCGCCAAGCGCCACCTGCCGAAAGGCTACAGCCGCGGGCTGCCGCGCCTTCAGGACAGTTCGTCGGGCGTCCTGCCGCGTGTATACGCGATTGCGCTGGAGATCATTTCCCACGGCGACGGACGCGTCGATCCGGAAAACCTGGCCGGTTTCATGACCGCGTACCAGCAGGTCGCCCCACTGAAAATAGGCGAAATATGGGCCGTTCCGATCATGCTCCGCCTCGCGCTGATCGAAAACCTGCGCCGCGTGGCGACCCGGCTGTCGACCGGGGAGGTCAACGGCGACCTGGCCGGTTTCTGGGCCGATAAAATGATGGAGACGGCGGATAAGGACCCGAGCAGCCTTATCATGGTCATCGCCGACATGGCCCGTTCGAACCCGCCGATGGAAAGTTCTTTCGTCGCGGAACTGACGCGAAGGCTTCAGGGCCAGGGTCCGGCTCTCGCCTTGCCTTTGACCTGGATCGAACAGCGCTTGTCCCAGCAGGGCCTCACCATCGAACAGATGGTGCATTCCGAAGTCCAGCAGCAGGCCTCCGACCAGGTGTCGATCAGCCATTCCATCAGCAGCCTGCGATTCCTCACCACCACGAACTGGCGCAATTTCGCCGAATCGATGAGCGTGGTTGAGCAGACGCTGCATACCGACCCCGCTGGCGTTTATCCGAAAATGGATTTCGCCACGCGGGACCGGTACCGCCATAGCATCGAAAAAATTGCCAAGAACGCGGATATAGAGGAAAACGAGGTCGCTCTGCACGCCATAGAGCTGGCGAAAAACCATGCGGACGACCCACGCCGCCGCCATGTGGGGTTTTACCTGATCGGCAAGGGGCTGCCGCGCCTGGAACAGGTTGCGAAAGCCCATCTTTCTTTCCCTGAAAGTATAAAGCGCGCCGCAACCATCATTCCGCTGCCGCTTTATCTCGGGGCGATTGCGCTGCTGACGGGCGGCATCACCTGGGCGCTTGTGCAAAAAGCCTCGGCGGAAGGCCTGGCCGGCTGGATGCTTGCCTGCGCCGGCCTTGTCTTTCTGACGGGCGCCAGCCATCTCGCCGTTTCCCTTGTGAACTGGCTGGCGACCATGTTCGCGAAGCCCCATCCTGTGCCGCGCATGGACTTCTCGAAGGGCATCCCTCCCGACTCGCGCACGCTTGTGACCGTCCCGACCATGCTCACAAGCCTTCGCGGCATCGACGATCTCGTCGAGGCTCTGGAAGTGCGCTTTCTTGCCAACCGCTGCGACAATCTGCATTTCTGCCTGCTGACGGATTTTGCCGACGCGCCGTCCGAAACGATGCCCATGGATGAGTCTTTGGTCATCTATGCCCGTGAAAAAATCGACGCGCTGAATGAGAAATACGCCCAGGCAAGCGACCATCTGTTTTTCCTGTTTCACCGTCCGCGCCGCTGGAACGACCAGGAAAAAGTCTGGATGGGCTATGAGCGCAAACGCGGCAAGCTGGGCGACCTGAACGCCTTCCTGCGCAGCGGTTCGACCGAGGCCTTTTCCTGCGTGACAGGCCGGGTTTCGGCCCTCGTGAATGTCCGCTACGTCATCACCCTCGACACCGACACCCAGTTGCCGCGTGATACCGCGTGGCAGTTCGTGGGTGCTATGGCGCACCCGGCGAACCGCCCTCATTTCGACGAACGGCTGCAGCGCATCAGCGACGGCTATGGCATCCTGCAGCCGCGCGTCGCCGCCAGCCTTCCAGGAACCAACGCCTCAATGTATGCGCGCCTGTCGGGCGGCGAACCCGGTATCGATCCCTATACCCGCGCCGTATCGGACGTTTACCAGGATATCTTTCAGGAAGGCTCGTTTATCGGCAAGGGCATCTACGATGTCGATGCTTTCGAGCATGCCCTGCGGGACCGTTTTCCTGAAAACCGCATTTTAAGCCACGACCTCCTCGAAGGCTGCTACGCGCGCTCCGGCCTGTTGAGCGACGTCCAGCTTTATGAAGAATATCCGTCGAGCTACAGCGCGGATGTCAGCCGCCGCCATCGCTGGATCCGCGGCGACTGGCAACTGGCCAGCTGGCTTCTGCCCGTCGTGCCCGGCTCCCGCAAGCGCGGCAAAAGCCGTCTTTCAGGTCTGTCCCACTGGAAAATATTCGACAATCTGCGCCGCAGCATCGTGCCTCCGGCGCTTGTTCTTATTCTGCTTCTGGGCTGGACGATGCTGGCGTCGCCATGGTTCTGGACTTTGTCCGTGATGGGAATCCTGCTGATTCCATCTCTTTGCGCCATATTGCTCGACCTTGCCCTTAAGTCGAAAGACATCACCGTAAAGCAGCATCTGGCGGCGTGGGTCGTGTCGGCGGGCCGCCATCTGTCCCACGGGCTGTTCGCGCTGATCTCCCTTCCTTACGACGCCTTCTATCATATCGACGCCATTCTGCGGGCCACATGGCGTGTGCTCATCTCGCGCCGCAAACTTCTGGAATGGAACCCGTCCAGCGAAACCAACCGCAAAAGCCGCACGGATATTGCAGGATCTTACCGCCAGATGTGGATCGCCCCGGTCCTCGCGCTGGCCGTTACGGGCTGGCTGCTCCCCTCGGCTCCTGAAAATCTGGTCGCCGCTGCGCCCGTATTGCTTCTATGGTTGTTCTTCCCTGCCATCGTGTCCCTGCTCAGCCGCCCCATCATACCGGCCCGGCCGCAGCTGAGCGCCGGGCAACTTGCCTATCTGGGCAAGCTGACGCGCAAGACATGGGCGTTCTTCGAAACCTATGTCGGGCCTGCCGATAACTGGCTTCCCCCCGACAACGTGCAGGAAGAACCGGTGGCGGTCGTTGCCCATCGCACTTCGCCCACCAACATGGGTCTTGCCCTGCTGGCCAATCTTTCCGCCCATGATTTCGGTTATATCCCCGCTGGTCTCCTGATCGAGCGCACCGACAATCAGATGCGCACCATGGCGGGACTGGAACGCTATCGCGGCCATTTCTACAACTGGTACGGGACGCAGGATCTCAGACCCCTCAATCCTTTATATGTTTCGACCGTCGACAGCGGAAATCTGGCGGGCCATCTTCTGACCCTTCGCCCCGGCCTTTTGGAATTGATAGACCGCAGTATTCTCAGCCCCCGCGTTTTTCCAGGCCTTCGCGATACGTTCGATATCCTGGCCGGACTTCTGGATGAAAACGCCCTGCGTTCGCTGTCCGGATTCAGGGACGATCTCGAATCTTTCTGCGCTGTTCCTCCTTCGACGTTGCCGGCGGCGCGCACCGCGCTTGATCGCCTGACCAACGCCATCGACGCCTTCGCTGAAAATTTCAATGTGGACCCGGACTGTGATTCCGCGTGGTGGACGGTGACGCTTGCCGGGCAATGCCGTGACGCTCTGTTTGAAATCGATTATCTGGCGCCGTGGGCGCAGCTGCCCAGCGACCGTATAGGTCATCTGCCGGAACTGGCGGCCATTCCGACGTTGCGCCAGCTGGCGAGCTATCAGTTCGACCTGCCGCCGCGCCTGCCCGAAATGGCCGGACTTGTGCAGCAGGCCAGCGAACGTGCCGCGGAGCGTATCCAGTCTCTGGAGCATCTGGCGATGCAGGCCAGCGAAATGGCGCAAATGGATTACGACTTCCTGTACGACGAAAGCAACCACTTGCTCAGCATCGGCTACAACGTTCATGAGCGCAAACGTGACGCCAGCTATTACGATCTTCTGGCTTCCGAAGCGCGCCTCGGCAATTTTGTCGGCATCGCGCAGGGGCACCTGCCCCAGGAAAGCTGGTTCGCGCTGGGCCGCCGCCTGAAAAACGCCGGCGGCAGGCCGACGCTTACCTCGTGGAGCGGCTCGATGTTCGAATATCTGATGCCCCTGCTGGTAATGCCGAACTACGAGAAGACGCTGTTGGACCAGACCTATAAATCCAGCGTCAGGCGCCAGATCGAATACGGCGCCCAGCGCAATGTGCCCTGGGGCGTCTCTGAATCCGGTTACAACATGTTCGATGCGCAGCTGAACTATCAGTACCGCGCTTTCGGCGTTCCCGGCCTCGGCATGAAGCGCGGCCTTGGCGACGACCTCGTCATCGCGCCTTACGCCACCGTCATGGCCCTGATGGTCTCGCCGGAAGAAGCCTGCGCCAACCTGCAGCGCCTGTCGGGTCTCGGCTTCGAGGGGCGGTATGGCTTGTACGAAGCGATCGATTACACGCCGTCGCGCGTGCCGCGCAATAAAGACCACGCGCTGGTGCAATCTTTCATGGTGCATCATCAGGGCATGAGCTTTTTGTCGCTCGCTTACCTTCTGCTCGATCAGCCGATGCAGAGGCGCTTCGAATCCGATCCGTTGTTCCAGGCGACCATGCTGCTTCTGCATGAGAAAATTCCGAGAGCCGTCGCCTATCAGGACGATGAAGCCGAACGCGACATCTCCCGCAAGACGGCTGTCACGGCCAGCGAAACGCCTGTGCGCGTTCTCAATTCGCCGGGCACCGCCCTGCCGGAGGTCAACCTGCTGTCCAACAGCCGCTACCACGTCATGGTCAGCAATGGCGGCGGCAGTTTCAGCCGCTGGAAACATTACGCGGTCACGCGTTGGCGCGAGGATGCGACGCGCGACAACTGGGGCACGTTCTGCTACATCCGCGACGTGGGGACGGGCGCGTTCTGGTCGACAGCGTATCAGCCGACATTGAAGGCGCCGCAATCCTACGAAGTCATCTTCTCCGAAGGGCGTGCCGAATTCCGCCGCCGCGATGGCGATTTCGAAACGCATACGGAAATCGTCGTCTCGCCCGAAGACGATATCGAACTGCGCCGCAGCCGCATCTCCAACCGGTCGCGCAGCCGCCGCGTGATCGAGGTGACGAGCTATGCGGAGGTGGTGATCGCGCCGCCCGCGTCGGACGCAGCGCACCCGGCCTTCAGCAACCTGTTCGTCCAGACCGAGATCCTGCACAAGCGCCATGCCATCCTCTGCACGCGCCGCCCGCGGTCCCAGGAAGAGCGCCCGCCCTTCATGTTCCATCAGGTGTCCGTCCACGGCGCCGAAACGACCCAGGTCTCGTTCGAGACCGACCGCATGAGATTCATCGGTCGGGGGAACAGCCTGCAGGCGCCGAAGGCCGTGCTTGATTCCACGCCTCTTTCCGGCTCCGAGGGCTCTGTCCTCGACCCTATTGTCGCGGTCAAATACCAGATCACGCTGGAACCCGAACAGACCGTTACCGTGGATGTCGTGACCGGCATGGCCGACACGCGCGATATATGCCTGAACCTTGTCAACAAATACCAGGACAGCCATCTGACGCACCGCGTGCTTGAGATGGCCTGGACACATGGGCAGGTCATCCTGCGCCAGTTGAACGCGACCGACGGCGACGCGCAGCTCTATGCGCGACTTGCCAGTTCGATCCTTTACCCGAACGCCGCGCTGCGCGCAGACGCCAGTACGCTGATCAAGAACCGCAGGGGTCAGTCCGGCCTCTGGAGCTACGCCATCTCCGGCGATTTCCCGATCGTGCTGCTGCAGATCAAGGACTCCGCCAATATCGATCTGGTGCGCCAGATGGTCCAGGCCCATGCGTATTGGCGCCTGAAAGGCCTCGCCGTCGATCTGGTGATCTGGAACGAAGACCAGGCGGGATACCGCCAGCTGCTCCAGGATCAGATCCTCGGGCTTATCACGGCGGGAATCGAGGCGCATGTCATCGACCGGCCGGGCGGGATTTTCGTACGCCCGGGCGACCAGATTGCGCCCGAAGACCGCATCCTTCTTGAGTCCGTCGCCCGCGCCATCATCACCGACAGCCGTGGGACGCTTGCCGAGCAGATTGGCCGCGCCGGGATCAAGGAGCTGCGCGTCCCGCGCCTTGTCCCTGTCCCGAATTTCCGTTCCCCGCCCGTCGCCGCCCCTGCCCTGCCGCGGCGCGAGGACCTGCTCATGTTCAACGGCCTTGGCGGGTTCTCGCAGGATGGACGCGAATATGTGATCATGACCGGGCGCGGCCAGAACACGCCGGCGCCATGGTCGAACGTCCTCGCCAACCCTGAATTCGGCACTGTCATCTCTGAACGCGGCCAGTCCTATACGTGGAGCGAAAACGCCCATGCCTTCCGCGTCACTCCCTGGCATAACGACCCGGTCGGCGATCCGGGCGGCGAGGCCTATTACCTGCGCGACGAAGAAACAGGCCTGTTCTGGTCGCCCGCTCCGGGACCATGCCGCAGCGCCATGCCTTACATCACCCGCCACGGCTTCGGCTACAGCGTGTTCGAACACGTCGAGAACGGCATCCACTCGGAACTCTGGGTCTATGTCGCGGTCGACTCGCCCGTGAAATTCTCCGTCCTGAAAATCCGCAACCAGTCGGGCCGCACCCGCCAATTGTCGGCGACCGGCTATGTCGAATGGGTCCTCGGCGATCTGCGCGCCAAAACCGGCATGCATGTCGTGACGGAAGTCGATCTCAATACCGGCGCTTTGTTCGCCCGCAATTTCTACAACACTGAATTTTCAGGCCGTGTCGCATTTTTCGATACCGACGAGGCGGTGCGCACCGTCACCGGCGACAGGCGTGAATTTATCGGCCGCAACGGTTCCATGCAGCACCCGGCCGCGATGGATCGCCTGCGCCTCTCCGGCCGCGTCGGGGCCAGCCTCGATCCCTGCGCCGCCATCCAGGTGCCGCTGGAACTGGCCGACGGCCAGGAGCGCGAGATCGTGTTCAAGCTCGGCGTCTGTAAAAAAGCTGCCGAGGCCGGCAATCTGGTCCGCAACCTGCGCGGCTCTGTCGCGGCCCATACTGCGTTCGACGCTGTTCAGGCTCTGTGGGAGGAAACGCTTGGAAAAGTAAAAGTCGAAACGCCCGACCTGTCATTGAACATCCTGGCCAATGGCTGGCTGATGTACCAGACCATCGCGTGCCGTCTATGGGCGCGCAGCGGTTATTACCAGTCCGGCGGCGCCTTCGGGTTCCGCGACCAGTTGCAGGACGCGATGGCGCTGGTCCATACGCGCCCGGAACTCCTGCGCGCGCAGATTCTTCTCTGCGCGGCGCACCAGTTTGTCGAGGGCGATGTCCAGCACTGGTGGCATCCCCCTGCCGATCGCGGCGTCCGCACCAAATGCTCGGACGATTATTTGTGGCTGCCCCTGGCCGTCTGCCGGTATGTTACGGCAACGGGCGATCGAGGAATTCTCGACGAGATGGTGCCTTTCCTGGAAGGCCGCCATCTTAACCAGGACGAAGATTCCTATTACGACATGCCTGTCCGTTCGGAACAGATCGCCAGCCTGTACGAACACTGCATCCGCGCCATCAACCGCACAGGCTTCGGGGAGCGCGGCCTGCCGCTGATCGGCTCCTGCGACTGGAACGACGGCATGGATAAGGTGGGCGAACACGGCAAGGGTGAAAGCGTATGGCTCGGCTTTTTCCTCTACGACATCCTGTTGCGGTTTGCCGGCCTCGCCCGTTCGCATGACGATCCAGGTTATGCCGCGCATTGTGAAGCCGAAGCCCTTTCCTTGCGCGCCAATATCGAAAAGAACGCCTGGGATGGCGGCTGGTATCGCCGCGCCTATTTCGACGATGGCACCCCGCTCGGCTCCGCCGCCAACGAAGACTGCCAGATCGACTCCCTGTCGCAAAGCTGGGCCGTCCTGTCCGGCGCTGCCGATCCGGAACGCGCCCGGGTGGCGATGGAAGCGGCCGACAAGCGCCTCGTCCGCCGCGACCATGCGCTGATCCAGCTGCTCGACCCGCCCTTCGATAAATCGCCGGTCAATCCAGGCTATATCCGCGGTTACGTCCCCGGCGTCCGTGAAAACGGCGGGCAATATACCCATGCCGCGATCTGGACGGCGATGGCCTTCGCTAAAATGGGCGACCGCGACCGCGCCTACGAACTGCTCCGGATGATCAACCCGCTGAACCACGGGCGCACGGCGGATGAAGTCGCATTGTACAAGGTCGAACCTTACGTCGTCGCGGCGGATGTTTACGGAGTCGCCCCCCATACGGGCCGGGGCGGGTGGACATGGTATACCGGCTCTTCCGGCTGGATGTACCGCCTGATCCTGGAGTCTATTCTGGGCCTGACGCTGGAAGACGGACGGCTGATCTTTGCGCCCTGCCTGCCCCCGGAATGGCCAGGGTTCAGGATCGAATATCGCTACCGCACCGCCGTCTACGCGATCACGGTCAGCCGGGACGAAAACGCCGCCCTGGAAAGCGTCACTCTGGACGGCAATCTTCAGGACGGCGCGTTCATTCCCTTAACGGATGATCAACAGCGTCACACTGTCGAAATCTTACTGATCCGGTAAGCGTCAACCCTTGGCCTTTTTCTTTTCAGCCTTGGCCTGCTTCTTCTCTTTAGCTGTTTTCAGGGCAGGCTTCTTGACGTCTTTCTTGGTGTCTTTCGATTTTGCCATCGGATATCTCCTTTTGAATTTACGAGAACAGAAAAAGTATACGTCAAAAATTCAGTAATGTCAGAACGCGAAATATCGCCAGTCGTGCAGATTATTAAGGCGCCTTTATCTCTGTCAAAAGTTCCATGTTCTTCTTTTGAAGGTCTTCGGCGCTGCGGAACTGTGTCAGCGCCTCGCCGTAGGCCAGCAGCTGGTTATCGTCAGTAATGATTTCTCCTCGGTCGCTGTAATCCCGCAGCGCTTTACTATCGAGCGTCATGGCCTGCCGCGCCTCGGCCTCTGTCATGTCTCGCCCTTTTCCCTCGCGTGCGTAGCCAGGCCATACGCTTCCCACCGGAACGTCGTCGTTTTTCGATCCGAGAAGAATCCCTGTTTTCGATCCAGGGTCGAGCCAGAGCACGGCGTTCGGAAACACGCTCTGAAACGTTTTTACGATCGAAAGGCTGTAATGCGGACCGACCAGGTGAAACGGCACCCATTGTGCGATCGTTCCTTCAGGGCTTAGTTTCGAGCGGGCGAATTTATAGAATTCCTGTGAATATAGGGCATTCACGCCTGCAAAATTCGGTGGCATCGGCTCAAGCGTAATGACGTCGTAGATTGTATCCGTGCGACGGATATACGCGCGCCCGTCCATAACAGTTGTCTTGACGCGCGGGTCGTCCAGGACGCCTTCATTGGTCGTGAAATTATGGGCTATTTTCAAAACCTGTGGGTTCAGATCAACGATGTCGAGCGATTGCGGGTTTTCGTTCCTGACTGCGTTCGCCGTCTGTCCTGTCCCAAAACAGATGACCAGCGCCTTGTGAGGATGGGGATTTACCAGCATCGGCAAATGCCCCATCCACAACATATAATGGATTGAGTGCTGAGGTTCGTCCGAAGTGTATTGCGTGGAGGCGACGAAACCGTCGATGATCAGCGCCTTTCCGCCCGTCTTATACCCCACAGCTGTGACGGTAGCGTTCGGGCCTTCATAGGATTCCAGGATTTTGTCCGGCTTTATGTCCTTGGAGAAATACCATCTCTGGACACGCGTTCTGCCTACGCCCGACTCAAACATAACAGCGACGCTCAGCGCGGCAAAGCTCAACATGGCAAGTACGGCTCTTTTTTCACGTGGTGCGTTGATAATGCCGGTGATCGCAACGATTCCTCCGGCAACCCACGCCGTGCGCGCAAAGCCGATGGTCGGGAGCAAGATCCATCCCGCGCACAATGCCCCGGCAATCCCCGACAGAGCGTTGATAGAATATAAAATCCCCAGTTTGCGCGTCGACCTCTGGTCATCCATGATCCAGGGCAGCGCTACGCCCAGCAGCAGGATCGGAATACCGATGATGGACAGCGTGCTGACGAACCAGTTTAGGATCAGAATCTTCGGATGCAGCGAGGCTGTATTCACCACGATATCGAAACGTTCGATCACGGGCGTTGCCAAAAAGATCAGGATGCCGGAAGCAGCGATGAGAACGCCAAGAGGCAATTTGAGCGTCTTGAACACCGGCACCAGCCGCGCCCCGGCTCCAAGTCCGATCAATACGGACGCTAGCATGATGGCGAACGCGTCGGTGGCGCTCTGGAACGCGGCCGTAAGTGACCGGAACCACGCGACTTCCAAGGAAAACGTGGCATAACCTGTTATTAACACGATCAGACTGTTGGTAATAAACGTGCGCCGATCGAAATTCTCTCTATCCTGACGCTGTTCTTTTTTAAGGGTTTCGCCTGGGCTCAACAGCCACGCTGACATGCCGACAGCAATGTTGACGGTCGCAATAGCCCACGCTGTATGGGTAATACCCAATAAGGGAATAAGAACGAAAGCCGCACATAATGCGCCCAGAGCTGCCCCCAGCGTATTCAGCCCATACAGGATGGCGATAGATGTCCCGTACTGTCGCGCAACAAGCCCTAGAACTGGCAAAGTCGCGCCCATGCAGAGGGTTGGAAGGCCGAGCGAGGCGACAATGCCGAGGATATGGACCAGCGTGGCGCTGTCCGGCATCACCTCATAAATATGCGTGTCGAGCCTTTCGATAAGCTGGAAAAAAAAGCCAAGAAGAAGGCCGGACAGTCCGATAATTCCTTCAAGAAAGCCGTACAGGCGCACAGGTCTCTTAATACACCGGTCTTTGAAGATCTGCCCCATGATCAAAGAGCCTGCGCACATCCCGCCCATCGTTACAGCGAGGATAATAGCCGTTCCCCAAGCCGAAGCGCCCAGCGCCAATGTTGCCTTGATCTGCCATATCACTTCCCATGAAAGGGCGGCAAGCCCGGACGATAACGCTAAAAAATGAATACTGGCGCGCGAAAAAGAATCTTTGTTCAACAGGGCTGTCTCTCAATAGGTTTAAATCTACAAATTATAAAGTGCACGAGAACCGTTGCACAAGGAAATATCTGCCGCATAGAAAACGGGCCATTCGCCGGATAGGCGAATGGCCCGAAATTCCAAAAGGTTTTCTTTTGTTACGCCAGCGCGCCGTTCACCACGATGCCGTTCGCGTCGTACAGGTCCTGGATGTTGACGCCGGTGACGTGCTGGAGGACGACGACGTTCTCGAATGCATACGCGCCGCCCGCGCCGTCGCGGTCGATGGCGATGGTCGTGCTGCCGCCCGATTCCGCGGCGCTCACATAATCTGTGATGGCGCTGCTGACGGGGTTGAACCCGCTCAGGATGCTGTCGAGCCGCAGGAAGTCGCCTTCGCCGGCGTCGAAGTCCTGGATCTTGTCGGCATGGCCGTCGAAAGAATCGGCGTTAATGACGAAGGCATCTTCCCCCGCCCCGCCGACCAGACGGTTCGTGCCGGTGCCGCCGTTGAGGACGTCGTTGCCGCCTTCGCCGAACAGCACGTCGCTTGCGCCGTCGCCATACAGCGTGTCGTTGCCTGCGCCGCCGGTCAGCGTGTCGGCGCTGCTGCCGCCATGCAGTTCGTCATTGCCGTCGTCGCCGGTCAGCAGGTCGCTGGAGCCGTCGCCGTACAGCACGTCGTCGCCGGCGCCGCCATGCATGAAGTCGACGCCCGAAGCGCCGTACAGATGGTCGTTCCCCGCACCGCCGTCCATGGTGTCGGATCCGGACGCGCCGTACAGATTGTCCGCGCCGTCGCCGCCCGACAGCCTGTCGTCGCCGGCATTGCCGTAGACGGTGTCGTCGCCCGCCTCGCCCGCGACGGTGTCGTTGCCAGCGCCGCCCGAAAGCGTGTCGCTGCCGGCGCCGCCCTTGATGTAGTCGTTGCCGTTTTCGCCGTAAATGCCGTCATTGCCGCCGCGGCCGTACAGCACGTCGTTGCCTTCCCCGCCGTAAAGATGCGCGTTCCCGGTGCCGGCCCAGACCGTGTCGTTGCCGCCGCCCGCATGGATATGGTCCTTGCCGCCCTTGCCGTCGATGACGTCGTTTTCAGCGGTGCCCGTGATCGTGTCGTTCGACGCCGTGCCGCTGATGACGTGCGGGTTGCCGCTGACCGTGGCGACATAGATGCTGCTGTTGTGACCGCCGGTGTTGGTAAGGTCGGCGGCGCTGTGGTAAATGATTCTCGTTCCGTCGGGGGAAAAGGACGGCGACAGGCTGAAATTGTCGCCCGCCACGCCCGCATAGTTATGCGACACGAGGGTCAGCTTGCCGGTTTCGAGGTCCTTGATATAGACGTCCTCGGTTCTGTTGGTGTCGGTCGCGCCGAAATTGGAGGTGAGGCTGACGAACGCGATCTCATGCCCGTCGGGCGAGAATACCGCGCCGAAGCTGTCGCCGTTCGCGCCCACGCCGCCCGCGGTCTCGGAAACGCGCGTCACGACGCCCGTCGCCAGATCGGCGAGGAAAATATCGACCCGCCCGCTGGTGTCGCCGGCGACAAGGTTGTCCGCCGCGCTGTAGAAGGCGATATGCGTGCCGTCGGGCGAGAAGATCACGCCGCCGCTGTCTTCGTTGCCCTGGACGCCGCCCGCGCCGAGGATGCGCGTGACCGCGCCGGTCGTCAGGTTTTTCACGAAGATGTCCTGGAAGCCGTTGGTGTCGCCTGTCACCAGGTTGGTGGCGGCGCTCTGAAACGCGACCATCGTCCCGTCGAAATTCAGGGACGGCCTGTCGCTGAAACTGTCCCCCTCTCCCGAAGCGCCCGTGGACACCAGGGAAATGACCCCCGTGTTCAGGTCGCGGACGTAAATATCCGTGGTGCCGTTCGCGTCGTGGGGACCGAGATTGGTCGCGTAGGAGGAAAAAGCGATCTTGGAGCCGTCGCCGGAAAACACCTGCGCGGTGCTGTATCCGTTGCCGATGGTGTTGCCCACGCCCTGCGCCACCAGCGTGATCGCGCCGGTGCTCAGATCTTTCAGGAAGATGTCTTCCCCGTTATTGGTGTCGCCCGGCACGATGTTGGAGGCGAAGGTCGAAAACATGACATGGGTGCCGTCCGGGGAGAATACGCCGGACAGGCTGATCGAATTGCCCTGCACGCCCGCCGCGCTGGAAGAGACGAGGGTCACCGCGCCCGTTGTCAGGTCCTTGACGAAAATATCCTCGAAATCATGAAAATCGCCCGTGACCAGGTTGCTTGCCGACGAGGTGAAAATAATGGATTTGCCGTCCGGTGAAAACGACGGCGAGGCGCTGCCGCCATTGGCGTCAATGCCTTGGGCGTTGACAGAAACGAGGCCGGGATTGGAAACGGTGATGGTCATGGGTTAGCCTTGCAATAAAATTAAAACGCGAATGGCGACATTTATCGGTGATTTCGCTCCCCAGCATAGAGGAATAATGGCGCAACGCAAGCTGAATGGCGCTGCAGATGGCCGTATGTCGGGCGCCTGTTATCAGGCATGGCCGCCGTCTCCACAGCGGTTGCCGGCGGGGTCTGGCGGAAGCAGATCTAAAGGTATAGTTATTGTGGCGGGGATGTGAAAGGCGGGACCATATGAAAGAAAATCTGCAGACCGAACCCGAAAGCCTGCCCGCAATCCGGGTGAACAGGTTCGCTATAAGCCTGACCGGGCTCGATGGCCGTATCGAGTTTATAGAAACTATCGGGCCGAAAACCTATGTCCGTTCGGTCATAAGCATGTCGATCGACGATATCCAGGATCTTGGCCATATCTGCAGCCAGCTGGCGGAAAAACATCGCGCCGACCTGGCGGAAAACCTGAAAAAAGCAAATTAAAAAATGGTGCTGCCAGAGAGGATTGAACTCTCGACCTCCTATTCTGAGACTCGCCTTAACGCTTAATTCCTTATATTAATTTCGATATGGGATATTTCAGATTTCTCGACAGCAGATGGATATCTGCCATGCTTGAAGGTTCGTTGCGCATTGGAAATGCGCAATACTATCGCCTTCTAGAGATCGCAACAGAGGACGATTGGATTGGTGATCGCCAAGAAGCTGTAGCGACCGGAGAAACAGGTGCATTTTCTATCACTCCAGAAAATCCCAATCCGGAGGCTCTTCGAATGGTTGAAAACAACAGGCTGGCCATGCTTGCCCCTGGTTCATCATTCACTGTTACTGGAAACTCCGTAATCCGAAGCAGCACCGAATGTTACATACAGTCCATGTCCTTCGGCGAACTTGAAAAGCTCAAGCCAATCATGACGGATCCGACAAAGCCTCGATATGCGTATAACGGCTGTGTCGAGTTCATTGATCCCGTAGCACTATGTCGACATTTATGGTCCTATGGTAATATTGACGGCAGGCCATTGAATGAATTTTTCACACATATCGTGCCTGACGTCGTCCAGTACACAGGGCAAGCTAGCGATCCTTGGGCGGGAGCTATTCAAGCCAATCCGTTTTTAAAAGATCCAAAATATTCAGGACAATGCGAATATCGTATCGTTTTTTACTCCCGACCGGAGGTTCGAGGAGATCACAAAATTATCAAATTTCCTGACGCGGACTTCTTTCTGAAAGAGGCCTTCAGAAATGATGGACCTGGATCGGCCTCACTTATAGGGGACCCTCGCACAAAGAGCGAGATTGTCGCCTGTCTGGCCGATATCTTAGCATTAATGGAAGACCGTCAAACGTTCAAGGCTATTCCAACCATGCCTCGTACCGACGAAGATTTTGCAGAAGAATCGCGCATGCGGAGTGAGATTGAAACACATCTTATCTCAACATATCTTCGGCCAGTTATGAGCGCCTATTGGGCGCTCCGTTGCTGTCACCAGTCTGACGCAATGGACTACGCGTTTGATACCATTCCCTCGGTAGCCTCGCTTCGTAACGCCCTCAGTGAATACCTTTACGGGCGTTATCATATGTTTCGAAATAGTGAATTTCTATGGAAAACATTGTCCGAACAAGAACAGCGAGAGTCCTTATTTGATCAACTTATAGCGGATCAAACGGTGCCGGCTTGCTAGCAACTCCCCCGTTCGCTCCCCCGGCAAGCAGAACAGGATTCGGTTAATTGTCTACCACCGCTAAGCCGTGAATTTTGCAGAAAAAAATGGTGCTGCCAGAGAGGATTGAACTCTCGACCTCTCCCTTACCAAGGGAGTGCTCTACCACTGAGCTACGGCAGCGTGCTGAAAAAGCGGTTCTACGTCTATCGCATCCCCGCAGGCCTGTCCAGAGGTTTGGCGAAGGGTGCGGCCCGGTCAGGGGCGCGGTTCGGTGGGGCGGGCTGCGGGAACGGGAACGATGCCTCCGAAGGCCTGAGTCTGCCCTGTGAGCTTATCCGACGGCGCCCTGCCGCTTTCCGGCGCGTTGAAATATCCGGGCGCCAGGCTTGCGCCGGCAATGAAATTATCGACAAATTTACGGCCTGTAGGATTGTCCTGGATGCCGCGTTCCAAAACCTTCGTGGCGTATTCATAAGCCAGTTCCGGATGGGCGCCTGCCAGTTGGCCGCCCCGGTTGATCAGGCTGGTGCGCAGTTCACGGCCATAGTCCGCCTGCGCGTCCGCAGGGATCTTTATGCTTTTGAGGAACGCGGCCGCCTGCTTTTCGGTCCCCTGGTTATGAACGGTCAGCAGCGCTTCCTTCTGCGGCACCGTCAGGCGCAGCGCCGGATTGTCCCTGATCATGACAAGGGCTTCGATCCGGTCGAACGGATTTGCATTGTCCTGCCCGATCCTGAAATAGATTTCGTCCTTTGCGGCCTGTATGTCGCGTGCGGCCTGCTCCCCCGCCTTGTTCAGGTCGCCCTTCAACAGGGGGCGTTCCCCCGGCAGCGGCGCGATCGCGGCCAGGCTATGCTGATAATCCCTGCCGCTCATCATTTCCGCGATGGCGTAAAGGCCGCGGCGCGCGGCGGCCACGTCCAGGGCGCTGTCTGCGCCGGCGTCATGAGCCTTCTGAGCCATGGTCCCCGCGAAGCCCTGCGCCAGATATTCCTGCACTTCCCGACTCTTGCCGTTCTGTTCGGGCTGGCAGTGGCCGCCTTCATGAAAGGCGACGGCGTCGCGCCAGTCCTGCGCGGTGCCGGGAAGGCGTAGCAGGGCCGGATCGATCCCGCCTGGAAAATAACGGGAACCCATATCTTCGGGGCTGCTTCCGGTCTCCAGCGACATCACGCAGGCCGTCTTGGTGCGCCCGCCCGCCAAAGTGCTGCCCTCCCCGTTACGGACATCGGTTTCAAACTGGAATGTCCTGCCTTTTCCAAATTCCTCTATAAGCGCATCCCGCTCCGCGAGCAGGCGGCCGTTCTTTATGTCCGCGGGCGAAAACACCTCCTGGGGCGGCGACGGCCCGTTCAGGATCTGGGTCCAGGCGGTCAGGCTTAAAAGCGCTTTTGTAACAAATGAAGCTTCCATGGCTCACTATATTATATGAAAAATAAAATCTTGGCAAATCCTTGCCTTCGGGCGCTGGATCTTAACAAATCTCTGGTGCGGACAGGGATTTTTTTATATCGTTGGCGTATCCGGCCTTTTTTACGTCAGGTTTTTTCAGATGGCAGACCCCGTCCAGCAGCAGCAGCGCGCGGAAAAACGCGCCGAGGCCCTGCGCAAGAACCTGCAGCGCCGCAAATCCAGGAAAAACGAGCAGAATTTCCCTGCCCCCAAACCCGAAGGCAAAGACCATGGACGCCCTTGAGAAAAAACGCATTCCGCCCGTCCTGTCGGCGGAAGATGCCGATCTGCCGCCGCCGGAAACAATGCTGCGCGCCATCCCCCCGCTGACCGGCCCGGACCCGGAAACGCAGGCGGGCGCGGCCATCCCCGGCATCATGCCGGACCACTGGATCCGCCAGGCCGCGCGGGAGGAAGGCATGATCGAACCCTTCGTCGAAAAGCAGAAGCGCGACGGCGCCATTTCCTTCGGCCTGTCGTCTTACGGCTATGACGCCCGCTGTTCCGACGAATTCATGATCTTCACCAATGTCGACAACGCCATCGTCGATCCCAAGGATTTCTCGCATCAGAGCTTCGTGGAGCGCAAAACCCCCGTCTGCGTCATCCCGCCCAACAGCTTCGTGCTGACCCGCACGGTCGAATATTTCCGGATCCCGAAGGACGTGCTGGTGATCTGCCTCGGCAAAAGCACTTATGCCCGCTGCGGCCTGATCGTGAACGTCACGCCGCTGGAGCCCGGCTGGGAAGGCCATGTGACGCTGGAAATCTCCAACACCACCCCCCTGCCCGCGAAAGTCTACGCCAACGAAGGCATCGCCCAGTTCCTGTTCTTCAAGGGCTCCAGCCCCTGCGAAACCAGCTACGCCGACCGCTCCGGCAAATACATGGGCCAGAAGGGCGTGACATTGCCGCGGCTGTAGCAATTATCCCCTCTTCGCCATCCTTCATGGGGGAGAGGGCCAGGGAGAGGGGGACCGGTGCCAAAGAATAACGGAAAACGCCCGCTCCCTGCGAAGGCAACCGACAGACGCCGAGAAAAGGCTCTGGCATTATTTGCGATACGATCAACTGGGTCACAGGTTCAGGTGCCAGGTTCCCGTTGGTCTTCACATCGTGGATTTTGCGTGCCCCGGCAAAAGCCCGGTGGTAGAAGTTGACGGCGGACAGCATGACGTTCGGAAGGACGCAGACAGGCTGCGCACGGTCTATATCGAACAAAAAGGCTATACCGTTTTACGTTTTTGGAATAACGATGTTTTGAACAATACAGAGGCCGTAGTGCAACAAATAAAAGCAAGACTCGATCCCCCTCTCGCCAACCCTCTCCCCCATGAAGGATGGGGAAGAGGGGGCGAGGTTTCGCAGTCTCAGGAGAAATCGGGAATGGACCGCATCCGCATCCAGGGCGGCAAAAAACTGAACGGTGCGATCCGCATCAGCGGCGCGAAGAATTCCGCCCTGAAGCTGATGTGCGCGGCGCTGCTCACGCCCGGGACGCTGAACCTTGAGAACATGCCGAACGGCCTGCGCGACATCCGGTCCCAGACGGATCTGCTCACCCATCTCGGCTGCACGATTGCGGCGCAGGGCGACCTGATGGCGCTCGACGCCTCCGGCGTCGTTAATTACGAGGCGCCGTACGACCTCGTCCGCAAGATGCGGACCAGCATCCTGGTGCTCGGCCCGCTACTCGCGAGGTTCCGTCAGGCGCGCGTCTCCCTGCCCGGCGGCTGCGCCATCGGCACGCGGCCCGTGGACCTGCATATAGACGGGCTGAAGGCCATGGGCGCGGACATCGCGCTGGATCAGGGTTATATCAACGCCGCCGCCGCCGGCGGGCTGAAAGGCGCCGCGATCCATTTCCCGAAAGTTTCCGTCGGCGCGACCGAAAACCTGATGATGGCGGCGACGCTGGCCGAGGGCGAAACCGTTCTGTCCAACGCCGCGCGCGAGCCGGAGATCGTCGATCTCGGCGAATGCCTGATCGCGATGGGCGCGAAGATCGAGGGGCTGGGCACGCCCGTGATCCGCATTACCGGCGTGAAGGCCCTGCGCGGCGCGACCCATGCCGTGGTGCCGGACCGTATCGAGACCGGGACCTGGATGATCGCCGTCACCATGACGGGGGGTACGCTGCGCCTGCAGGGCGTGCGGGCCGAACACCTGGCCGCGCTGGTCGGCCCGCTGCAGCGCGCGGGCGCGAGCGTGGCGGAAGACGGGACGGACATCGTGGTCAGCCGCGCCGCGGACAAGCCGCTCAAAGGCACCGACATCATGACCGAGCCTTATCCCGGCTTCGCCACCGACCTGCAGGCGCAGTTCATGGCGATGCTCACCCTCTGCGCGGGCGCGGGCATGGTCACCGAAACCATCTTCGAAAACCGTTTCATGCATGTGCCGGAACTGGTGCGCATGGGCGCGGACATCACCGTGCACGGCCATTCCGCCATTGTGCGCGGCGTGCCGAAACTGACGGGCGCGGAAGTGATGGCGACCGACCTGCGCGCCAGTGTCGCGCTGGTGCTGGCGGGCCTGGTGGCGGAGGGCGAGACGACCGTCAACCGCATCTATCACCTCGACCGCGGCTACGAAAACCTTGTCGGCAAGCTCCAGGCCTGCGGCGCGGTTATCGAGCGCCTGCCGGGCGAATAGCGCGTAACCACTTTTACCTGTCTCGAACATGCTCTACATTAAGACGCATGGAGTCTTCCCACTACGATCTCTGTGTCATCGGCGGCGGCATCAACGGGGCGGGCATCGCGCGCGACGCGGCAGGCCGCGGCCTTAAAACCCTGCTGGTGGAGGCGGAGGACCTCGCGGGCGCCACCTCCTCGGCGTCGACAAAGCTGATTCACGGCGGGCTGCGCTATCTGGAATATTACGAGTTCAAGCTGGTGCATGAGGCGCTGAAAGAACGTTCCACCCTGCTTGGCCTCGCGCCGCACATTATCTGGCCGCTGAATTTCGTCCTGCCGCACGAACCGCATCTGCGCCCGGCCTGGATGATCCGGCTGGGCCTGTTTCTGTACGACCATCTGGCCGGCCATAACGGCCTGCCCGGCTCGCGCGGCGTCGACCTGCGCGCAAGTCCCTATGGTGCACCCTTCAACGACTCCTTGACGAAGGGATTTTCCTACGCCGACTGCTGGGTCGACGATGCGCGGCTTGTGGCCCTGAACGCGGTCGACGCCAAGGAGCGCGGCGCGCATGTCATGACCAGGACCGCCTGCCAGTCCCTTCGCGCCGATGCCGACCGCTGGACAATCGGGCTGCAGCAGAAGCATGGCGGCGCGTCGACCGTCACAGCCCGCATGCTGGTCAACGCCGCCGGGCCATGGGTCCGCCAGATCCTCGACAAATGCGGCCTGGCGCAGCCCGGAACGCCCCAAGTCCGCCTGGTCAAGGGCAGCCATATCGTCGTCATGAAACTGTTCGAGGGCGATCAGGCCTATATCCTGCAGCAGCCCGACAGACGGATCGTGTTCGCCATCCCCTATGAGAAGAATTTCACCCTGGTCGGCACGACCGATGAAGAGTATACGGGCGACCCGCGCCAGGCGTCGATCTCGCCGGAAGAAACGAATTACCTGTGCGACGCGGTCAACCGGTCGTTCAGGGCCCGCATCCGCCCCGCCGATGTGGTCTGGAGCTATAGCGGCGTGCGCCCCCTGCTCGACGACGGCGAAGGCAGCGCGTCCGCCGTCACGCGCGATTACAGGCTGGTGCTGGACCATATCGGCGGCCTGCCGCTGCTCTCCGTATTCGGCGGCAAGATCACCACCTATCGCCATCTGGCGGAGGACGCCGTCAACCGCCTGCATCCCGGCGGCGGCTGGACGTCCACGATCCCCCTGCCCGGCGGCGATATCCCGGACGGCGACTTCGGCAAGTTCGTCACCAGCCAGACCCGCCGTTATCCATGGCTGCCCGGCCACCTTGTGTACCGCTACGCCCGTGCCTACGGCACCCGCATGGACCGCATCATCCGCCGCCGCACGCATATCGGCGAACTGGGAAAGCATTACGGCGGCTGCCTGTACGAGGCCGAAGTGAATTACCTGATCCGCAACGAATTCGCCCGCACCGCCAAGGACATCCTCTGGCGCCGCTCGAAGCTCGGGCTGCACCTGAACCCCGAAGCCGTCATGGCGCTCGAAAAAGCCATGCCCGATTTAGTCTGATGAGGTGAAACAAGCCATGCCGCGGACGACCAGCCTCCTCGCCATCGACCAGGGCACCACCAGTTCCCGCGCCATCGTCTTTTCGAAGGATGGCAGAATCCTCGCCGTCAGCCAGAAGGAACTGACGCAGCATTATCCGCAAAACGGCTGGGTCGAGCATGATGCAATGGACATCTGGAACGACACGCTCGCCTGCTGCCGCGAGGTCCTTAAAAAAGCCGGCCCCGTCGCCGGGATCGGCATCACCAACCAGCGCGAGACGACAGTGGTCTGGGACCGCGTCACCGGGAAGCCCATCCATAACGCCATCGTCTGGCAGGACAGGCGCACCGCCGCGTTGTGCGACACGCTGAAAAAAGCGGGCCATGAAAACACCGTTCGCGCAAAGACAGGCCTGCTGCTCGATCCCTATTTCTCCGGCACGAAAATCGCCTGGATCCTCGACAACGTCAAAGGCGCGCGCAAGAAGGCGGAGAACGGCGACCTCGCCTTCGGCACGATCGATTCCTGGCTGCTCTGGAACCTGACGGGCGGCAAAATCCACGCGACCGACGCCACCAACGCCGCCCGCACCATGCTGTTCAACATAGTCACGCAAGCCTGGGACGATGCCCTGCTGAAAATCCTCAACATTCCGAAAACCCTGCTGCCGGACGTCAAGGACAACGCGGCGGATTTCGGCGCGACGGCTCTGTTCGGGCCGCCGCTTCCGATCGGCGGGATGGCGGGCGACCAGCACGCCGCCATGATCGGCCAGGCATGTTTCAGCGAAGGCATGGTTAAATCGACTTACGGCACGGGCTGTTTCGCGCTGATGAATATCGGCACGGAGTTTAAAGAGTCGAAAAACCGCCTCCTCACCACGCCCGCCTATCGCCTAAATGGAAAAACCACTTACGCCATCGAGGGGTCTATCTTCATCGCCGGCGCCGCGATCCAGTGGCTGCGTGATGGCTTGAAACTGTTCCCGAAAGCGTCGGACAGCGAGGCGATGGCGACGTCGGTGCCGGACAATGGCGGCGTCTATTTCGTGCCCGCTTTCACTGGCCTGGGCGCGCCCTACTGGAACCCGGCGGCGCGCGGCGCGATCACCGGCCTGACCCGCGATTCGACGGCGGCGCATATCGTCCGCGCCGCACTGGAGGCCCAGGCCTACCAGACCCTCGACCTGATGGACGCCATGAAAGCCGATACCGGCCACGATCCCGCCATTGTCCGCGCCGATGGCGGCCTCGCCGGCAACGCCTTCTTCTGCCAGTTCCTCGCCGACATGCTGGGCAAACCGGTCGACGTGCCGGACGTGACGGAAACCACGGCCTGGGGCGCCGCGTGTTTGGCGGGGCTACGGCTGGGTGTTTTTTCAGAGCTCAAAGATATTGAATCGGTCTGGAAACAGGACAGGCGATATAAGCCTTCCATCCGTCAGGACGACCGCAAAAATGCCTATGAGGGCTGGACAAAAGCCATAAACGGCGTCCTGCGGTCGCTATGACTAGGCCCCAGTGATGGAAAGACATAACCCGCGCTGGGCGGGGCGCATGAAGGGCAGAATCTCGCCAATCCTTTGCCGTGCGCAATCCACAAACACTGATGCGACCGTATCCAGTTTGTAAACCGACCGCCCGGCGACACGCGCGAATTCGCGGAGAGAAAGCGTGGTCGAAATATTCTGGCCGTCGCAGAAATCGTAAAATTCCTTCGGGGTTATTGATTTCGCGCCCTGGCCGATTTCCGCTATCAGCGGGTATTGGGGCCGGATGCGGCCTCGCTGGATATCGGGAAGCCACGCCCCGAGATATCCTTTTTCATCCGCAAGAACGATAAAAGGAGTGTCGCCCGTCTTGAAAAACTGCCATTGCGGTTCGTGCATATATCCTCATCCGGTTATGCCACTAATGGCACATTACCGGGCAATGATATGGGATGAGACATGCCTTTGTCCAATTGCACATATCCTTTTTCCGGTTGAGGGACATAACCATCCACTTCCTGGATCCAGGGCACAGAGGCCTCCGCCTTGGCGTTGGCGGTAATTCGAAACTCTCCTGCTGCTTTGGCCCGCCGGTCATATTTTAACCGCAAGTGCGCATACGTCATCGGATCGAAGCGATCCACGTTTGCATCCAGAATTTGCATGGATCTCAGCCATTTACGCTGCTCCTGATAGGCAGATTCCGATCTGGCGTGCCATTCAAAAGCCTGCGCGGGCCTGATCTGTGTCTCACAAATATGATGCCCGTTCGTACCGTCGGGGCGGACAATATCGACCAGCATCTTAACATTCATATTTCTAAGGCCCGGCTTTTCCGGATCGGGAGAACTGAAATTGTTTTCAGCTTCAAGAAGAATGAATGACTCGCCGTTCGGCAGAACATAAGTGCCCGGCAGGCACAAAGTATCCATCGCCCTGCACGCCTGGGCCGCAGTTTTAACCAGCACCCAGGACGCGGCATAATCGAGGTTGCGGCTCAGATCACAACCGTATTTCGTTCCTGCCTTTTCAATCGAGCGGCTGTTGCTTTTTTCATCGCGCCGCGAATGATTGGAAGGCGTACCCGTAAGAACGGCCGACAGGAACTGGCCGATGACATCAAGCTTTTGCCCTGCTAAAATACTGTCGCTTTTGACGCGTCTTAAATAGTCTCTCGTTTTCAGATCTTCCCGCGAAAAGCCTGCGATATCCTGCCTGAACGGCTTGCATAGCCCCCTTAAAGGCAGATCGTCCACACGTTGCAATAAAGACCTTGGTCGGCTCATTCGCTCACACCTGTTTGTCGATGACTGCCCGCCATTTATTGCATGGCTTGAAGCGTCATTATGCTTGACGGGAGTTCTTCCCTACAAAGAAAAGTCTAATATAACCGCCTTGTCTGAGTCTATAAAAAATTTTCGATTTATCCCCCTGATCGGCTTGAAAAAATATCGAAAATCATCCTGCTTGCAAAAACCGGGCTTTCCCCTTATAACCGCCGCACTTGAAGAAACCCTGAGGGAATAAGAGACATGGCCACGGAACGCACCTTCTCCATTATCAAGCCGGACGCCACCAGGCGCAACCTGACCGGAGCGATCAACGCTCATATCGAGAAAAGCGGCCTGCGCATCGTGGCGCAGAAGCGCCTGCAGCTGACGAAGGCCCAGGCCGAGAAATTCTATGAAGTCCATGCGGCGCGCCCGTTCTACGGCGACCTGGTGACGTTCATGACCTCCGGCCCCGTCGTGGTCCAGGTCCTGGAAGGCGACAACGCCGTGTTGAAATACCGCGATGTCATGGGCGCGACCAACCCGGCCAACGCCGCGCCGGGCACGATCCGTAAGGATTTCGCCGAAAGCATCGAGGCCAATTCGGTGCATGGGTCGGACAGCGCGGACAACGCCGCCATCGAGATCGCGTATTTCTTCAGCGGCATGGAAATCACCGCTTAACGAACGGTCAGCTTTCAAGCCAGGATTTGACGGCCGAGCGCGCCCGTCCGTCGACGGCGGACAGGGTCGCGAGCAACGCCTGCACGCCCGCCACGCTCTGCAGGCGCGCCTTGGCTTCCATGTCGCTGGCCAGCACCGACATCTCCACCAGCCCGTAATTCCCCGACATGCCTTTCAGGTCGTGGGCCAGCGAGATGATCTCGTTCATGCCCTGGGGCAGCTTTTGCGCCTTGAGCGCGACGACGATCTCGTCGACCTTGGAAAACAGGCCGTTGGCGAGTGTCTTTAATTCCTCGCGTCCCATCGCTTCCTTCAAATCGCTCAGCATGTCCGGGTTGAACGCGGGCGTGTCGTCCTCCTCCCCTTCCAGGATCAGCGTCAGGGGGGCGGGCTTCAAGGCCGGCAGGACGGGCGCGGCCGGCCTGAGTTCCGGCGCGGGCGCCGGTTTCGGCTCTTCGGGCGCCTTGGGCGCAGGCTGTGACGGCGGCGCCGGACGCTGGACCATCGCCGGCTCCTGCAGTTCGACCGGATTGTCCAGCTTGCCGGTCATGACCTTTTCGATCATCCCTTTCAGCCGCTTGGGATCGACCGGCTTGGCCATGTGCCCGTTCATGTTGGCGGCATAGCACATGCCGATGTCCTCGTCGCGCGTCCGCCCGGTCAGGGCGATCACCGGGATCGCCGCCTTTTCCCGGTCGCGCAGCGTGCGGATCGCCTTGGTGGTCCCCATGCCCGTCATGCCGGGCAGTTCGATATCCATCAGGATGATGTCGAAACTTTCGGTTTCGAGGATCTGCAGGGCGTCCTCGCCCGATCCGCACAGTTTGACCTCGTGCCCCATGCGGCTGATGAATTCACGCAGCAGCTTCTGGTTGATCTCGTTATCCTCGACCACGAGGATGCGCATCACCTGCGCGGGCTTGCCTGAGGACAGGCTGGAATTGGCTTTGCCTTCCGCCGCGTCGGCGCTGCCGTTCTCGACGATCAGGGTAAAGAAGAACGTGCTGCCGTGCCCTTCCGTCGAATCGATGTGGATATGCCCGCCCATCGCCTCGATCAGCCGCTGGGAAATGGCGAGACCGAGGCCGGTCCCGCCGAATTTGCGGCTGATGCTGGCGTCGACCTGGGAGAACGGATTGAACAGGTTTTTCTGCGCCTCTTTCGAGATGCCGATGCCCGTGTCCTCGATCGCGAAACGGATGCGGTGCACGGTTCCGGACCGCGTATCCGCCGTCGGGTCCATTTTCACGTGCAGCGTCACGCCGCCCTGTTTCGTGAACTTGATCGAGTTGCCCGCGAGGTTCAGCAGAACCTGGCGCAGCCGCACCGGGTCGCCGACGATATAGCGCGGCAGGTTGGGGTCCATGCTGGCTTTCAGATAGATGCCTTTCGACGCCGCGTGGCCCGACATCAGCGTCACCACGCCGTTGACGATCCTGTGCAGGTCGAAATCGATATGCTCCAGGCTCATCTTGCCGCTTTCGATCTTTTCGAAATCGAGAATATCGTTCAGAAGCGACAGCATGGCGTCGCCTGAATCCTGGATGGTCTGCGCGTAATCCAGCTGCTCGCGGTTCAGCTGGGAATCGAGCAACAGGCGCACCATGCCCATGATCCCGCTCATCGGCGTGCGGATCTCGTGGCTGATGACGGCCAGGAAGGCGGACTTGGCGCGGTTGGCTTCGTCGGCCATGTCCTTTGCCTTGCGCATCTCGTCGTTCTGCTGCACCTCGCGCTCGCGGAATTTGTTCATCACCTCGCGCTCGTGCTCGATCAGCCGTTTCAGCCGCGTGTTCTCACCCGATTCCTTGGACTGGCGCAACAGCGCGATGTTCCGCGCGTCCTCCGTTTCCTCGGCCTGCGCATTGATCTGGTCGCGGCGGATGCGGAGATACTGCATGACGGCGGCGGCGGTGAACATAACCCCCTGGGGCACCAGCGTATACCAGTAGGCGGCGGTCATCAGCGCGTTGGGGCGCAGCAGTCCCGACATCGTCAGCGTGCTGCAGGCCAGCCCGGCCAGCAGGAACATCCATCCCAGCGCCAGCGGCAACGCCCCGTATCGTCCGCTGTAGGATTGCGCAAAACTCAGCATCATCAGGAAGGCGACGCTGAGCGTGCTGGTCAGCAGAAGGCCCAGAAGCCGCATCTGCGACCCTTCCGGCAGGATGAAGATCGTCCCCATGGCCGCGAACAATATCGCCGCGATCAGGGCCCACAGCATATTGTCCTGGATACGGTTGCCGGATTCGACTTTCAGGAACCCCTTGCCGCCGATCAGCGCGGCCAGGATCGCGCCGCTGAACAAAAGCTCCGGCATGGCGTCGGTGAACGAATAGTTTTCAGGCAGAAGCTGGTTACCGTACTGAAACAGGAAATACTGGAAGATATAGTAAACGGCGAACATCCAGCCGCCCTTCACCCGCCCGAACAGGGAGGCTGCGCTGAAAAACCCGATAAGGATCATGAAAAAGCGGTAGATGAATTTATCGGGCCTGTAGGGACTTTCGGCATTCTCCAGAAACGTCTTCTCGCTGACGAAATGCGGGACGAGCGTGGCGATATGTCCGGCGCGCGGGACGGCATAGACCACGAACACCGAACGCTGCCCGCGCGGCAGGTTTATTTTCAGGGCGCTGCCGCTGATCGTCTCGCGGCCTATATAGGGGTTTTCCACCGGCGTGATGGTATCGGCGTACCGCGTGCGGCTGACGCTTTCATAGACCGATACGTCTTTCAGCGCGCCCATCCGCCCGTTCAGGTGCTGGCCGAAGGTGAGGATCCAGTCGTCGGTCCAGCTCTGGTTGTTGACGATCAGGACGATCCAGTGCGGCACGCCCGACGCGCCCAGGTCGATGATATCGGTGTTGACCGGTATGCCGCGCTTTCCGGCGTTGAAACGGTCGATCATGTTTTTATAGGATATCGTTCCGCCCGGATCGGGGGTGATATAGGCCGAGGCTGCGGCGTTGAACGAGCCTCCGCCGTCCTGGACGGTGATCCCGTTGGTCTGCGACTGGGCTTCGGCGATGGCAGGAACCGCCAGCGCGAGACAGGCCGCAGCAAAGCCTATCCGGCCCCAATGGAGGAGGGCCAGGCCTTGGAAAGCCTGTTTTGCCTTGTTGAAAGCCTGCATGTCGTCCCGCGGCGCAAAACCGGGTTGAACCTGTTGTACCAGGGCCCATCATGCCGGGAAAAGGTTACGGAATCCTAAAGGAATCCGGGACTTTAGGGAAAATATGCCGCCTGTTTCAGGTAAAGAAAACGGCCAGGCCGATCATAAACACCACAATCGCGATCACGGCGTATTTCGACAGCTGGATGAAGGTATGCCAGAAGGCCTCGCTGCGGGCCAGTTGGGCGGGGTCGACGTCGGTTGAGGCAGGGTGTTCCATCGAAGGCTCCGGCTGAAAAAGACTACCCTTGATACACGGTTCCGGGCCTGCCTTTCAACTGTAAAAGCGACGGGGCTATCAGGCGCACAGCCTCGGGATAGGCCTTATGTTCCTCAGCGAGGACGCGGGCGGCCAGGCTGTCCGCCGTGTCGCCCGGCACGATGGCGACCTGTTTCTGCAGGATGACAGGCCCGGCGTCCATTTCAGGGATGACGTAGTGCACCGTGCACCCGCTTTTCTCCCGCCCGTCCGCCAGCGCCCGCGCATGGGTGTCCAGCCCCTTGTAGTCGGGCAGCAGCGAGGGATGGATGTTGATGATCCGTCCGGCCCGCCTTTGGATGAAGGACGCGCTCAGGATCCGCATGAACCCTGCGAGGCAGACCAGTTCGGTGTCATGCCTCTGCAGTTCAGCCTCCAGCGCCTGTTCGAACGACGGCTTGTCGGGAAAGTTTTTATGGTCGACGATCGCCGTCGCGATGCCCGCCGCCGCCGCTTTCCCGATGCCGCCGGCATCGGGACGGTTGGCGATCACGACGGCCGCCCGCGCCGGAAACGACTCGTCCCGGCATGCCTCGATCAGCGCCTGCATGTTGCTGCCGCGCCCGGAGATGAGGATGCCGAGATTCAGGCGCTGCGGGGCCATGCCTTGTCCGTATGGTCGATGAGAACGCGCCGCTGTCCGGCGGCATGCGGCACGACCGTGCCGATGACCGAAACCGTCTCGCCCGACGCTTCCAGGGACCCGCGCAGCGCGGCCTGGTCGCCGGGTCTGCATATGGCGATCATGCCGATGCCGCAATTGAGGGTGAGCGCCAGGTCGTCATGGCTCAGCCTTCCCGCCTCCGCCAGCCAGCGGAACACGGGCGGCAGGGCCCAGCCTGCCGCGTCGATCCGTATCGCCGTTCCGTCCGGCAGTGTCCGGTGCGCGTTTTCGGTCAGCCCGCCGCCGGTGATGTTCGCCATGCCGAGGATGACCGGCTGGCCCGCCTCGTCCTCAAGCTTCAGCGCGCTCAGCAGCGACCGCACGTAAATCCGCGTCGGGGTCAGCAGGAACGCGCCCAGGGTCCGGCCCTCGGTAAAGGCGGCTGGCTTATCGTAGGAAAAGCCCTCGCTCGTCTCCACGATCCGCCGCACCAGCGAAAACCCGTTGGAGTGCAGCCCGCTCGACGCAAGCCCCAGCACGACATCGCCCGGCTCGATGCGGCTGCCGTCGATGACCCGGTCACGCTCCACCGCGCCGACGCTGAATCCGGCCAGGTCGTAATCGCCCGGCGCGTACATGCCCGGCATTTCCGCTGTCTCGCCGCCGATCAGCGCGCACCCGGCCTGGCGGCAGCCTTCGGCGATGCCCGCGATCACGCGCTCGCCCGTGTCGACGTCCAGCTTTCCGCTGGCGAAATAATCGAGGAAGAACAGAGGCTCCGCGCCCGACATCGCCAGGTCGTTGACACACATGGCGACCAGGTCGATCCCGACCGTGTCGTGGAGTCCCGTGTCGATGGCGATTTTCAGCTTCGTGCCGACTCCGTCGGTCGAGGACACGATCACCGGATCCTTATAACCCGTCTTTTTGAGGTCGAACAGCGCCCCGAACCCGCCGAGCCCGCCCATGACGCCGGGCCGCATGGTTGTCTTCACATGCGGCTTGATGCGCTCGACCAGGTCCGCGCCCGCCTCGATATCCACGCCCGCGTCCTTATACGCGCCCGCCTGATTTTTACCGTCTTTCATTTTGCATCCCGTGCCGAAGCCCTATATAACGGGACATGTTGAAGAGGACACGCCGCGCCATGGCCAGACCATACAGATTTTATCTTTTATCGTATATATTCCTCGCTGTCATTTTTGCCGTTTCCCTGGCGCATGCCCAGGACGATATGGCTTATACGGTCGAGGGCGTCCGCGTCGACGTCACCGCCGACAACGCCGTCAACGCGCGTCAGCAGGCCTTCGACAAGGCCCAGCAGGACGCCTTTGCGCAGCTGTCGGCCCGTCTTTCCCCCGGCCAGCCCGTCGCCGCCCCGCCGCCCACGACCATCGCCACGATGGTCGACGATTTCGAGATCACCCAGGAGCAGCTGTCGCCCGTCCGCTATGTCGGCACCTACACGTTCCGGTTCCGCCCCGGCGCCATCCAGGCGTGGCTCGGCGCCCATGCCGCCGTTCCCGCCCCCACGGCCATGACCGCGCCCGGGACCCTGCCGGCCATGGCGCCCGTAACGCCTCCCATGACGGCTCCCGCCGCGCCTGCCCCTGTGCAAACGGGCATGGAGGGGGCGTGGCAGCCGCAAAGGCCGGGCACGCCGGCGGCCGCAACGACCGGGCTGACCGCCCGCATCCGCTACAATTCCCTGGCTGAATGGATCGCCGCCCAGGGCGCGCTGCGCCGCGTGCCCGGTCTTGGCCTCGACGTTGTCTCACTGACCTCGGGCGAGGCCCTGATGACCCTGCGCTCCTCCTTGCCGGAGGAACAGCTGCGCCTCGCGCTGGCGCAGCAGGGCTTCACGCTCGCCATGCCGCAGGGCGGCGCGGGCTGGACCCAGGACGCTTCCGCCGTCCGCGACCTGACCTTCAGCCGCTAGGAAAGACAGCGCCATGACCGATCGCAGCCTGACCGTCATCCCGGAGGCGCCGCCGCCGTCTTTTGTCCATACCCGCAACCAGGTCCTGTTCTGGATCGCCGTCATGGCGGCATTCCTGCTGTTCACCTGGTTGTTCAAGGACATCCTTCTGCCTTTCATCCTCGGCACCATCATCGCCTATCTGCTCGACCCCGCCGTGAAGGCGATGCGGCGGCGGAACATTCCGCGCTGGGCGGCGACCGTGCTGATCCTCGGCTCTTTCGGCCTGTTCCTCGGCATCCTGCTTCTGATGCTGGTGCCGCTCGCCTATAAGGAAGCGGTCCAGCTGATCGGCGTCCTGCCGGACTACGCCGAACGGATCATGGAGATCGCCCAGCGCTATTCCCGCTCGCTGCAGCAGCATTTCCGCCAGGGCGGGCTTTCGAACCTCCAGGACGCGCTCCAGGAAAACATCAGCACCGCGATCCAGGCCGGCGGAGGCCTGATCATGGGACTGGCGACCGGCAGCTGGGCGCTGGTCAACATGATTTATGTCGCCGTGCTGACGCCGATCATCGCCTTCCTGATGATGAACGACTGGCCGCGCATGAAGCGCTGGCTCGACGACATGGTGCCGCGCGGCAGCCACGATATCGTCGGCGAATTGTGGCATGAGATCGACGCCAAACTGTCCGGTTTCATCCGGGGCCAGCTGACGATCTCCTTCCTGCTCGGCATGGCTTACGCGATCGGCCTCAGCGTCGCCGGGCTGAACTTCGGCTTCCTGATCGGCCTGATGGTTGGCGTGCTGTCGCTGATCCCGCTGGTCGGCACCACCACCGGCCTGCTGGTCAGCCTGGTCGTCGCGTGGTTCCAGAGCGGCGAGTGGGAATATGTCGCGATCATCGCCGCCATCTTTTTCACCGGCCAGTTCATCGAGGGTAATTTTCTTACGCCCCGTTTGCTCGGCAAATCCGTCGGCCTGCATTCGCTGTGGGTGCTGTTCGCCCTGACCGCGGGCGGCGCGCTGCTCGGCATCGTCGGCATGCTGCTGGCCGTGCCGGTCGCGGCGGTGGTCGGCGTGCTGGCCGGCTTCGTGATCCGGCAGTACAAGCGCAGCCCCGTCTATAACAACGTGCCGCCGCCCGAGCCTCTGCCGGCCGAAAGCCCGGCCGCATGACCGCCCCGGCGCGGCAGCTGGCCCTCGATCTCGGCCATCGGTCCGCCTCGGGCCGCGAGGATTTCCTGATCGCCCCCAGCAACGCGGACGCCGTTTCCTGGATCGACCTCTGGCCGGCATGGCCCGGCCCGGCACTTATCCTCCACGGCCCCGCCGCCTGCGGCAAGTCGCACCTCGCCGCCGTATGGGCGGAATCCAGCGGCGCGGCCCGCGTGCTTCCGGAAAGTCTGACGACACGCGATGCCCGCGACCTGTTCGCCGCGGGGCCGCATCTGGTCGTCGACGGTCTCGATCCCGTCATCGGCGACCGCGCCGCCGAGACCGTTCTGTTCCATCTCTACAACATGGCGCGCGAACACGGGCGCGGCCTGCTCGTCACCATGCGCGCCGCGCCCGTGCGCCAGGCCTTCGCCCTGCCCGACCTCGCCTCGCGCCTGCGCGCGGCGCCCGCCGCCGCGATCCAGCCGCCCGACGACACGCTGCTCGCCGCGCTGCTGGTCAAGCTGTTCGCCGACCGCCAGCTTCATGTGGGGGAGGATGTGCTGCACTATATCCTGCCGCGCGTCGAACGGTCCTTCGCCGCCGCCCGCGACCTGGTTGCCCGCGCCGACGCGAAAGCCCTCGCCGAACGCCGCGGCATTTCCATCCCCCTTCTGCGGACTTTGCTGGAATCCAGCGACGGATAAATCTCTATTGTCATCCTGGGCGAAGCGAAGGATCTTCGCTTTATCCCTGCACGGCCAGGTCGGTCAGCCTGCACCCGCGGGCCTTAAGGTCGCCCCAGTCCGCGCCGGGGACCTCGAACATCGCCAATGTCGCGGGCGAATAGTCCGCGGCCAGGCGCGCCAGCGGCGTCCCGTCGCTCTCCGCGTTCGCCAGCATCATCGCCAGCGCGTGGATGCCCGGATTGTGCCCGGCCAGAAGGATCGACCCCGCACCGCCCTGGGCCCTCAGCAGTTCGAACAGGTCGTGCGGCGCGGCGTCGTAGATCTCCCGCTTCTCCCGCAGCTCCAGCCCCGGCATCGCCCCCGCCAGCGCCGCCACCGTTTCCTTGACCCGCCGCGCCGGCGAATGCAGGACGAGATCGGGCGCCAGCTCGCGCGCCGCGAACCACCGCGCCACCCGTTCCGCCTGCGCAAGGCCGTGCGGAGTCAGCGGGCGCAGGATATCCGGCCCGTCGGCGGCAGCCGCTTCGGCGTGGCGGAGGAGATAGAGATTCATGATCAATTAAGTAGGAACCGCCGATGGACGCAACTGATAAACATTAGTTCCGCCAGCACCTTCCGCATCGAGTGCCATATTGGCATCCAGATAAGTTTTTCTAATTTTTGCGGCACCTTTCGGATCGATCGTGTTTCGGGAACGAACAACCCAGCTCATAAGATCTTCTTCCGTGAGGTGCGCCATCATGTCTCTGTGCATACGGCGCAGAGTCGCTATACCTTCATCAGGTTCGGAATAAATAGCCTCTGCGGCTTTTAACACACGTAACAAGGCGTTTTCTGAAAGCGGATTGAACGTATAAGTCAAGTGGCCCAAAACCTGCGCAGCGCCCATGTCCTCGCCGATAGCTGTAAAGGACGGATACAAATCGTCTTGGCCGACAATACCCTCTTCTACAATAAGGCCCAGGCCTTCACGCGATGCGCCATAACAATTGATAGCTTTTCTTAACGTTCCGCCATGAAAACGTGCCGCTCTGGCATTCAGGAAAACATCGACATTGGGTATTTTATCAGCCATATAAACAGCAGGAGTCCATTCAGCCGTTCTAAACTCGGCATTGATCCTGTCGAACCAATTCTTCGTACTTTCCATGATATCGGCGTAGTCATTTTTCCCTCCGTGTATCTTTTCGCGGGTGGGTGCCATGGTCATGAAAGTCGTAAACCTGCCTCTCCATTCCGGAAGGTCTCTTAAAATTGCAAACTGCTGACGCGCATATTCCACAAGCCCTTTGGAAATATCGGCACGCGGAGACCCCAAATTGACGATAAATTCGGTTGAAGGAGAAACCTGACTCCAAAGCGCCTGAGATTTTCCAGAGAGTTTGGAATGGATTCGTTCCCATTTCCCTGCAATATCATGCTTGCCCACGCCGTCCATATGCGCAGCGAATGTTCTTTTGATTTCACGCGTCGGGACACTGATGGGCGCATTCATGAAAATAGGATGCCGCCCGTCAAAAGATACCGTACGTTGAGTATAAAGAGGAAAGCCGCCGCCACTCGGCAATTCGATCTTAAGTGCGGCGCAAACGTTTTTACATGTTGCCTCCGTCTGCATAATCACAGCATCGGCGAAGGTCATATCAGTCAGAAACGGCATATAGGCTCTGTAGCCCTCTGGATTGTGCTTTTTAAGCCAATCGAGGGTGGAGATACCGCGGGCGGCTGGCCCAAATTGCGAGCCAAGGAAATCACTCTCAAAAATATTGCCCGTGTCTTCAAATTCCTGATCAGAAGCCAGAGGCGCTATTTTGCGACCGGGTGCAGGCGTGTGCAGATGATATTGTATCTTGCTGGTAATCTGCTGTTCGGGCGGCGCGTTTTTGTTATGCTCCGCATAACGGTCTTTCAACCTTCTCACCAATCTGACCACCTGAAAATCGTCGATGCGCACAGGTGTATCATATAAGCCGTTCGCGATTTGGTGATCGAACACCATGTCTGCGAGTTCTTCACAAACAAGCCCATGGGAGGTCTTTTCGTCTCTGGTAAACTTTATACGTTCCGGCTGATCGTGATTAGCGAACCAAGCCACTTGGTTCGCATATGTGTATGCATTGACAGCGATCTGCCGGGGAGCGGTCAGTGTATGGGTATAAACATTAGGATGCTTTTTCCATTGTTCGGATCGTGTTGAAAAAGGCGCGTCTATATCAGGGCTTTCACGGACACAGAACCAATGCCCGCCCGTCACCTTCAGCATGTTGCGGACAGCCACGCCAAGCCCGCCCGCCGAAACCTCATCTTCTCCGATCGCCCCCCATGAAACGACAATGCTTTGTTCTTCGGAGGGAATTTTTGAAACGGAAGAAGGGGAAGGGCTCATGAAGTGCTTCCTTATGAATAATTATTGTTCAAAAGTGAACTAATATAAGAAAATAAAGATTAATAAAGCAAACTTTCCATATATTGCACCGCAGCTATATTTCCTGCTTCACAACCGCACCGTTTTTAAGGCTTAACCCCAGGCGCCCGCTCATTAATTTCAGGGCCTCCCGGCCGTAGATTTCACCCCGCCAGCCATGCAGAACCTGCAGGTCTGGGTTGACGTTTCTTGCAAGCTGCTCCAGGTCGTCGCCCGAGGCGATCAGGCGCCCGGCCACCCCCTGCTCCGCGCTGATGATCCGCAGGAGCATTTTCAGCATCTCCAGCGCGGGCTGCAGGTCCTGCGGGAACCGCTCGCGCAGCACCGCCTGCGGGCCCTTGCCCTTCGGCACCGCCAGCGCGCGGCTGACCGCCTCAAGGATCGCGCCGGCGTGGCGGCCCGCCATGTCGCCCGGCAGGTTGCGGATGCGGCGCAAATCTTCTTCCGTGCGCGGCGGATGCACCGCCATGTCGGCAAGCACCTCGTCCTTCAGCACGCGGCTGCGCGGGATGTTGCGCCGCTGCGCCTCGCTTTCGCGCCATGCCGCCAGCTCCTTCAGCACCGACAGCACCTGGGGCCGGTCGGTCTTGATCTTGATGCGCTCCCACGCCTCCTCCGGCGGGTTGCGATAGGTATCGGCGCTGGCCAGCACCTCCATCTCCTGGTCCACCCAGCCGTGCCGCCCCAGCGCCTTCAGCTTGTCGTCGAGATACAGATAGACCCGGCGCAGGTAATGAACGTCGTCGAGCGCGTAGGACAGCTGCTTGGCCGAGAGCGGGCGGCGCGACCAGTCCGTGAACTGCGCGCCCTTGTCCAGCTTCTCGTGGCAGATCTCCGCCACCAGCGTGTTGTATCCCGCCTGGTCGCCGAAGCCGCACACCATCGCCGCCACTTGCGTGTCGAACACCGGACGCGGCACGCTGCCCATCAGGTTGTAGAAAATCTCAAGGTCCTGCCGCGCCGCGTGGAACACCTTCACCACGTTTTCATTCGCCATCAGGTCGAGCAGCGGCTGCAGGTCGAGCCCGCATAACGGGTCGATCGCCACCGGGTCGCCGTCCGGCAGGTCCAGCGGCGGCGCCAGCTGCACGAGGCACAGCTGCGGATAATACGTCTTGTCGCGCAGGAATTCTGTATCAACGGCCACATAAGGCTGGGTCGCGAGAAAGGCGCAGATGTCGTTCAGGGTGTCCTGGTCGGTAATAACGGTCATGGGTGTCTGTGTAGCCGCCTTGGCTATGCGCGCCAAGCTTTATTTGCTGTGGGCTTGCCCACGAAACCTGCTTACCTGGGAAATCGGTTAAGGCTGGGAAATCGGCTGGGCGCTCTGGCTGACCAGCGGAACAACCTTCGCAGGATCGGCCTGCTGATCCTGGCCAGTAATTCCTACTGCAAGCGCAATACCCACGCCTAAAGCCGTTCCAAGAGCGCAGCCGCCCAAAATGGAGGCGGGCGTAGCATCTCTTATGCATGAATAATAAAAGGCTTCGAACAGCGATGGATTTTCCGGTCTGTTATCTGGCTCTCTCATACGCCAATAATACTGTCATTGAGTGATACGTCAAGATTTTTACTTAGGCCATGAATACACAACACTTCCGCCTGTCGGTAACCCGTCATGCCAAATTAGTTTTTATGATAGTGCAGCCTGAAACCTTCGGTCGCGGCAAAGACCGGCTGTCCATTTACTGCCGCCAGCCGGAGATGGGAAGCCACCGGTTTTTTTGCCTCAGGGGCCGCCTGAGGCGCCTCGAAAAATCGGGCGGCGCTGTAGAAAGAATCGCACATCATCGAAAAAGGCGCCGTCCATGCGGAAAGAATGTTTTGAAACGCGGTCCTTCCGGTCGTTTCCAGGGCGTTCAAAATCTCTGCCTTGACCCTGTGCTCCTGCCGGACGATGGCGGACGCGTCCGCGGGCAGGTCCTGAAACGCCGCCGCGATGCGCCGTACCCTTGCGGCCATGAAGGGGGATGTCATGGCCGCCGCCTGTTCATTCAGAATCTCATGCAGACTCTGAAAAGATCCCCCGATCTGCTCGCACCGCGCCTGATACATATCCGTCGGTATCACGTTACTGACGGCGGCGGCGAAAAATCGCGCCAGGGGAAAGCTGGCAAGGCCTGCCGCTTTCATCGCGTCCTGGACATCGCCCCAAGCTTCTCCCAGAAAACTTTGGATGGCTTCCATCCGCGCGCAGTCATCGGCCGGCGCTTCGGAGTGATAGAAATGGATGACGTTGTCCGCCACCGCATGCGATGCCTGTGTGTTCATTCTTAAATCCCTGTCGTTCGTTTTTTATAATTGCAGGCACTCTACAAACTTGCCCGGCGCCTGTCACTTTTTAACGCAGCCGCTGCAAAAGAATTTTACGTCTTTTTTTTGTGAAAATAATGTCTGAGTCCCGCCGTGCCGGCCACGGCGGCCACGCCGATGAGTTTCGCGAATTTCAGGGCGAACACGCCCGCCATGGCCAGCAGACCCAGCTTTTTCGCCACCAGCCCGCCGCCCACCAGCGCCAGAACCCCGAACGCCGCCACCTTGTCGGTCTTGGGGTTGAAATCCTCATACCGCTTGCCGGTGTTGAACGGCGCCGCCTGGGCCAGCTGCTGCACGACCGGCTTGTAAGTCTCCACGTCCTGCCGGCCTGTTATCAGGTCGAAGCCCAGATAGCCTTCGCGCCCCAGCGTGTCGATCATGTAATTGACCGCCGTGCCTTTCGTCGTCGGTTGGCCTGTGCCGTCGGTCCGCTGCACCTCCAGCGACCAGACCAGCCTGTGCGCGGCGGGGTCGTAGGCGGGGTTTTCGATCCAGCCGACGGTCTGGATGGCATCATGCCCTTCTTTCAGGCGGCGGGGCGCGGCGGCGTCGTTGGCGGCGCGGATATCTTTCAGCATCCGGTCCGGGTCGATCGTTTTCCAGTCGTCGTCGCGGACATAGCCCGCCCTGTCGAAGGTGACGAACACGCTCCAGCGCCCGTCCGGCGCGGCGGGCAGGATCATCCCCGCCACATTGGCGTTGTCGTGATGCCCGGCTTCCAGCAATATGGCCTTGGCCTGCGCCTCGGGCAGGAACATCGCCCAGCGCGGCAGCGCCAGAGTCGCCTGGTCGCGCAGCGATACCGTCGACGGCCCGCGGATCACCGCCGCGTCGATCTCCTGGTCCGTCATCGCCATCGCGGGCGCGGCGGAAACCAGCAAAAGCACGGCGAGCAGGCGCGCGAAAAGAATGATCATGAAAGGGCGGCCTCTTATTATCGGCGCAAAGCCTGCAGAGAACTTTTGACGGCACGCACCGCCTGCACATGGAACGGCGTTTCGATGACCGGCGCGCCGATGCCGGCGTCCAAAAACGCTTTTCTCAGGGCCAGTGGACTGTCCTGAAGCCTGACGGGATCGAGCCATGAATGAGGGTCATTGCCCACAAGGCTAAGCAACACTGACTTCGCCCCGTCGCAAGTCGCTCCTTCGACATCCCTGATGATGAGGGGCAGAGGGCACTGGTTCACGATAAGTCCATAAAAGTCGCGCCACTCGGAAGCGACATTTGGAATACGGCGGCCCAGGACTTTTGTTTGTCCGTCGGTGCCCGTGCCTGTCACGGAAACCATGTTGTCTTCTCTAAGCACCGGCATGAACATTCTCCTCGTTTATCGGTTTCATCAAACCCGTCGCGACGGCCCCTGTCAACGGCGGATCATGCCAGCAGGGCGCGGCCGATCCTGATTGCAAGGCGCGCCATGCTTACGCGCGCGGGCGTCACGACCGGGGGGCTGTCCAGCCCCGCGGCCCGGAAGCGGGCGGCAAGTTCGTAGGGATCGTCCGTCACCGCGATCCGGTCGGCCCGCACACAGTGTCCGTTCGGCCCGACCGTGTCGATCACCACTTCGGCGCGGACGCGGTCCTCCGGACGTTCGGCCCGCCGCGTCACGCCCCTCAGGTCGCGGATAGCGTGGACGGACCGCCGCGCGCCGTGCGGGTTCGCGTCCCGCCACTGCGACAGCACGCAGATGCCCCCGCCCGGCGACCGCGCCGTCACGCGCGCGAAACTCAAGTCTTCATGCATGGAAAGCACAGGCCGTACCCGTGTTGAAAGTGCACTCTTGCCAGGATCCCGTCTCAGACGGCCCTGAACCCCAGATCCTGCAGCGCCGAACCCAGCGTCCATTTCGCCGGCTTCGTGACGGTGACGTCGCCGAAGCCCGCCATCTCGAAATCACGCCGCAGAGTGTCTACGGAATTCCTCACGGCGACACGGGAGCGCGCGTAAAGCGCATCAGGATCTGAACCGGGGCGGGCCAAGACGACCACCGAACGCGCGCCGTCCAACCGGCCATGATGCGAGACGTCCTCGATGAACTCGGGGCGCGTCTCCAGGATGCCGGGAAAAGCCCGCCGGTATTGCACCAGTTGCGCGAGATCCTCGTCCTGTAAACCGGTGTTATACACCCTGCCGGCCAGCGGCACGGACTGATGCGTCGGAAGCCATCGCGCCGGCTTGGCGGACACGACCATGAAAGCAGGCTGGACAAGAACGGGCATGGCAAACCTCTCTAAAGAATATGGATAATGCACTTAAAGCCTTTTCCGCCTCCCGTCAAACATTTCTTCGCCCCTTGAAACAGGCGCGCCGGAACATTGACTTTCCGCCGTTCCGCCCGCTATGGTCGGGCTTGATTTTCTTTATAAAAACGGGATCCCGACCGATGCACGCCTACCGCACCCATACCTGCGCCGCCCTCCGCAAATCGGACGAGGGGAAAACCGTGAAGCTGTCCGGCTGGGTCCACCGCAAGCGCGACCATGGCGGCGTTCTGTTCATCGACCTGCGCGACACGCACGGCCTGACGCAATGCGTGGTGGACCAGGACAACCCGTTGCTGGCCGAGATCGAGAAATGGCGGCCCGAATCCGTCGTCACCGTCGAGGGCCGGGTGAAGCCCCGCCACGCCGGGACCGAGAACGCGAAAATGGCGACCGGCGACATCGAGGTCTATATCGATAAGGCCATGCTGCAATCCGCCGCCGAGATCCTGCCCCTGCAGGTGGCGGAGGAGGACGGCGCGGGCGAGGACATCCGCCTGAAATACCGTTTCCTCGATCTGCGGCGCGAGGGGATGCATTCCCGCGTGCGCCTGCGCAACAACGTGATTTCCAGCATGCGCCGCCGCATGTGGGACCAGGGCTTCCAGGAATTCAACACGCCGATCATGACGGCCTCGTCCCCCGAGGGCGCGCGCGATTACCTCGTCCCCTCCCGCCTCCACCCCGGCAAGTTCTACGCCCTGCCCCAGGCGCCGCAGCAGTTCAAGCAGCTGCTGATGGTCGCGGGCTTCGACCGCTACTTCCAGATCGCGCCGTGTTTCCGGGATGAGGACGGCCGCGCCGACCGCCTGGCCGAATTCTACCAGCTCGACGTGGAAATGAGCTTCGTCACCCAGGACGAGGTCTTCGCCACCATGTCCCCCGTGGTCGGCGGCATCTTCGAGGAGTTCAACGCCTGGACCGGCACGGCGCATAAGGTCGAATGGCTGCCGAACATCACCTGGCACGAGGCGATGCTGAAATACGGTTCCGACAAGCCCGATATGCGCAACCCGCTGGTCATCGCCGACGTGACGGAGGTGTTTAAACATCCTGATGTTACTTTTAATGCTTTTAAAAGTGTCATTGAAAAAGGCGGTGTTGTCCGCGCCATTCGCGCGCCTCAAGTGGGTAACTTGCCTCGTAGCTTTTTTGACAAACTCAACGACTGGGCGCGCGGTGAAGGTGCACCAGGCTTAGGCTATATTTCTTTCCAAGAGAAAGTTGGAATTGAACCTGGCTCTATTCTTGAGAAGATTTTAAAAGTCTGCGATCAAATGGGTTATTCGTATGATCGAAGCTATTTCGAGAACAGAAAAGTGCTTGAAGGCAAAGGCCCGATCAGCAAATTCTTACCCGACGAAGCAATTAATCTTTTAGCCGCTGCAACTGGCGCTCAAGAAGGCGACGCCATCTTCTTCGTCTGCGACAAGCCGGAAAAGGCCGCGAAATTCGCGGGCCGCGCCCGCGACAAGATCTGCGACGACCTGCCCGAAGGCCACGCATCCGCGCGCGAAAAAGGCGTCTACAAGCTCCTCTGGGTCGTCGACTTCCCGATGTATGAGATGGATGAGAAGACCGGCAAAATCGATTTCTCCCACAACCCGTTCTCGATGCCCCAGGGCGGGCTCGATGCGCTGAACGGCCCCGACCCGCTCGCGATCCGCGCCATGCAGTACGATTGCGTCTGCAACGGCTACGAACTCTGCTCCGGCGGCATCCGCAACCACAGGCCGGAGATCATGGAGCGCGCCTTCGCCCTCGCCGGCTACGACCGCGCGGTGCTGGAGAAGAAATTCGGCGGCATGCTGAACGCCTTCAAATTCGGCGTCCCGCCCCATGGCGGCTGCGCCTTCGGCATCGACCGCATCGTCATGCTCCTGGCCAACGAACCGAATTTGCGCGAAGTCTACGCCTTCGTCATGAACGGCGCCTATGAAGACCCGATGATGGGCGCGCCGTCCGAGCCGAGCGAACAGCAGTTGAAGGATCTGCATTTGAAAACGGTGATGCCGGTGAAGGTGCAGGATGAGAAGAAGCGGGCGTGAGTTAGAAAATCATGCAGAAAATAGGCAACTTTTTCATCTGCCTGACTTTTCTTTTGATTTCTGCAGTCGTAGCCTGCTGGTTAAGCAACATCGGCTTTAGCATATTTAGTAGCTACTACCAGTACCATGAATGCCTTGAAAAACATGCTTTGCAAGATGGGCTTTGCCGCTTTCGTTTTATAGGATTGTCATTTGGCCTTTTTGCTTTTTGGGGGATTATAGCGGCAAGCCCCTCTCTTTTTCTTATTTATTTTCCTCTTAGCCTTTGGTTTTGGAAAAACCAAGCACCCATAAGTGAATTTGTTATAGCTGGAACATTGTCAGCAGGTTTCAATGGGCTTGTATTATTCTGTCTTGCCAATTCTGAAGGATGGCAAACGTTGGTCATTTTCCCTGCGACAGGATTTGTCACTGCCCTGCTACATAGTTTAATGCTAAAAGCGCACCCACATCTTCCTGAGCCTGCCCGTCAAGGACGTCAAAAAATCCGTCGCGTTTTTCACGGCGCTTGGCTATGGCTTCAACCCGCAATTCGCCGGCGAGCATTCCGCCTGCGTTGTGTTCAGCGATACGATTTCCGTCATGCTGACCACCCATGACCAGTTCGCGAAGCTGTCGCCTTTGCCCGTCGCCGATCCGTTCAAGACGAAGGAAGTGCTGGTCAGCCTGGCCTGTTCCTCGCGCGCGCAAGTCGACGATCTGGTCCAAAAGGCCGTCGCCGCCGGCGGCACGACCTTCGAGGACGCCACGGACCATGGCTTCATGTACGACCACAGCTTCATCGACCCGGACGGCCACGGCTGGGGCCTCTTCTGGATGAACCCGGATCACGGGCAAAAATAGGCGGCCTTCTTCAATCACCCACGCCATGAGCCCCGTCATCCTCGACGGGTTTCACATGGCGAAGGGGCTTTAGGACGCGGCATATTAAAATTGACATATTAAGTCATATTTTTTATTATTTATCGCTTAAAAGGGCGAAGGGCATGCAAACAATAGATCGATGGCAAATAGACAGGGACAACGTGGATTTCACGAAGGTCTACGTTTCGGTGATAAACGGCCTGACCCGCACCCTTGACCCTAGGAATATCGTGGAAATCCGGCCCGCCAATACCCTGCGGGAAAACGGCACGGAAATCGTCGAGCGCAACGGGGCCAACCTAACCGTTTACAGGGTTCACGAAAGCCCTCAGGACGTCCGCGCCATGGCGGAAGGAAAGCCGTCACGGGAGATGGTGAATCTTGCACGACGCAACCACGAACTCGCACGGACACGGGAATTGGGCGCAGAGCGTCGGGCTCTCGCACAGGCCCCGCCGCCTACGTCGCAGAATATGCGAGACATTGAAAAAACCATCGGCGCGCTCCAGCAAAGGCTGCGGGAAAACGACAATGCCATCGGCACGCTGAATGTCGGCATTAATGCCCGGACGCAGCTTCTCAAGACATCCGGCGTTATCCGTGCCACATGGCACACAGCGCTGATCCACCGGGCGCAGAGCCAGCGTGCGGAAAAACAAACCGCCAACGAACAGACGGCCCGGGAGATCGCAGCGGCGCAACAGCGCCTGTCCGAAGCGACCCGGCAAAGAGAGGCCTATGAGGCAAAGGACGCAGAGCTTCGGGAAAAGGAAAAGCCGGAGGCTATAGAACGGGAAGCGCAGGACAGAACGGAACGGGACATCGCACAGGCTGCCCTTACACTGCCTGCCCAGTCACGTCCGATTTTCCGCGAGGCCGAATACCAGAAGCAAGGAGTCCGCGCAGCCTTCGGATGGGTGCGCGGCGGCGATGCCTCGAAACCCGAAATCGGTTACAGGCTGGATACCGATGCTATGGACAAACGGCATAGCGCATGGCTTGAACAGCACCACAAAGACCTGGCGCAGCGTGTGGCAGAAATGAAAGCCCGTGCACCCGAGCATGAACACGGAAGAGGACGCGGCGGCAGGGAAAGAGGTCTCAGCCGGTGACGCTGACGCGCGGACTCACCCGGATCGTGGTGCGAAAGACCGGTCGTCAAATGCTGGATATGACAGTCCAATCGGCCCCATCCCAAATTGTCATCCCGTAGCGCAGCGGAGGGATCTTCCTCCATATCCATCTGTGCGCTGGCAGGAACCGGCGCGGATCTCTCCGCCGCGCTGCGAGATGACAACAATGGAAGGGCGGGACGACAGGATATCAAACCCTCCGCTTCTCTTTATCCTTATGCTCATAAACAACCCTGACCATCCTCCGGTATTCAACTTGACATTGTAGGAATTACATCCTACGCTGGCGTCATGACACATGAACATGACACCACCCCCCAAGACACCCCGCTCCGGACCGACCCGCCCGAAGATCCGGCGCTCCCGCCTTACGTTCCGCTAGGGGAACGGCGGGCGGCGCGGCTGCGGGAGCATGAAACCACCCTCGACGCCGCGCGGGCGGAGATGGCCGCGATGATCCAGACTCCACCGGACACGGTCGGCACGCTGGAATCGATGCTGGTGCGCCAGAGCCATATCCTGAACGATCTGTTCCGGAAATCGCTGGTCGCCCACGCCGCGCCGTCTCTGTCCGGCCTCGGCATGGCGCTGAGCCTGCAGCGGGAATGCCGCCAGACCGTCCAGGCGCTCGCCCGCGTCCGCCGCGTCAACGAACTCACCGACCGCGGCGCGATCGACGAGACCGGCAAACGGACTGATAGTCCCGACCGGCTGTACGACGCCACGGGGCGGCTGATCTACGATTTCGGGAAGAAATACTGATGGCCGCCCGGCCCTGGACGGCGGAACAGCGGCGCCAGGCGTCGGACCGCGCCCGGGCGCAGCAGCCGTGGCGTCACGCCACCGGCCCGCGCACGGCGGGGGGCCGGGCTGTCACGCGCCTGAACGCCCTGAAACACGGCGCGCGCTCCCGCGCCGCGCGCGACCTGCTCGGCGTCCTCGCCGAATGGAAACGTGTCCGCCGCCGCGCGGTCGCCGAACTGACGGCGCCGTTTTCGCCCCTCCATGACTCTTTTTCCGTCACGCCCCCGGCGCCTGCCGCCCCCTCGATATTTTCTTGCGAAATCCCCTTCCCTCTCCTAAAACTGACTCAAGATA
>JBGAPF010000032.1:0-17624 GCA_044221445.1 Alphaproteobacteria bacterium | reverse complement strand
GGTCGGAACTTACCCGACAAGGAATTTCGCTACCTTAGGACCGTTATAGTTACGGCCGCCGTTTACTGGGGCTTCGATTCAAAGCTTGCACCTCTCCTCTTAACCTTCCAGCACCGGGCAGGCGTCAGACCCTATACGTCGTCTTGCGACTTCGCAGAGCCCTGTGTTTTTGATAAACAGTCGCCACCACCTAGTTTGTGTCCCCAATATTCACTTGCGTGTATATTGGGCATCTTTCTCCCGAAGTTACAGATGCAATTTGCCGAGTTCCTTCAGGACAGTTCTCTCAAGCGCCTTGGTATACTCTACCAGTCCACCTGTGTCGGTTTCGGGTACGGTCTAATGATGGAGTTATTTCCTGGATGTCCCAGGCTGCCCAATCAATCCGTTAAGATCGAACAGCTTTCGGCCACCGTCACTTCCATCTGGCCCACGAATATTAACGTGGTTCCCATCGACTACGCCTTTCGGCCTCGCCTTAGGGACCGGCTCACCCTGCGTGGATTAACCTTGCGCAGGAACCCTTGGACTTTCGGCGAGAGTGTTTCTCACACTCTTTGTCGCTACTTATGTCCGCATTCTCACTTCCGATACCTCCAGCTGCCCTCACGGGTCAACCTTCGCAGGCTTACGGAACGCTCCGCTACCACTTGAACAAAGTTCAAGTCCTAAGCTTCGGTAGATGACTTTAGCCCCGGTACATCTTCGGCGCGGGATCTCTTATTTAGACCAGTGAGCTATTACGCTTTCTTTAAATGATGGCTGCTTCTAAGCCAACATCCTGGTTGTCATGGAAATCCTACATCCTTTCACACTTAGTCATCATTTTGGGACCTTAGCTGTAGGTCTGGGCTGTTTCCCTTTTCACGACGGACCTTATCACCCGCCGTGTGTCTGCCGCGCAGTACTCCTCGGTATTCGGAGTTTGGTTAGATTTGGTAAGGATCGCTCCCCCCTAGTCCATCCAGTGCTCTACCCCCGAGGGTATTCACGCGACGCTCTACCTAAATAGATTTCGCGGAGAACCAGCTATTACCCGGTTTGATTGGCCTTTCACCCCTAATCACAACTCATCCCCGACTTTTTCAACAGGCGTGGGTTCGGCCCTCCATCAGGTGTTACCCTGACTTCAGCCTGGTCATGACTAGATCACCGGGTTTCGGGTCTAACCCTGCATACTAAGCGCCCTATTCAGACTCGCTTTCGCTGCGCCTACGCCTATCGGCTTAAGCTTGCATGCAAGGTTAACTCGCGGACCCATTATACAAAAGGTACGCCGTCACCCATAAAGGGCTCCGACTGTTTGTATGCATTCGGTTTCAGGTCTGTTTCACTCCCCTCATCGGGGTTCTTTTCACCTTTCCCTCACGGTACTTGTTCACTATCGGTCAATCAGGAGTACTTAGCCTTGGAGGATGGGCCCCCCATGTTCAAACAGGATTGCACGTGTCCCGTCTTACTCGTAGATACGTCCGCTTTTTACCCATACGGGGCTATCACCCACTATGGCGCTGGTTTCCAACAGCTTCTGGTTATTACGGTCGTAACATTGGGCTGGTCCGATTTCGCTCGCCACTACTTTCGGAGTCTCGGTTGATTTCCTTTCCTCCGGGTACTGAGATGTTTCAATTCCCCGGGTTTGCTTCCACGTGACTATGTATTCATCACGGGATACAGCTTACGCTGTGGGTTTCCCCATTCGGACATCTGCGGGTCAAAGCCTGTTGACAGCTCGCCGCAGCTTTTCGCAGTCTTCCACGTCCTTCATCGCCTCTGATTGCCAAGGCATTCACCAAATGCACTTCATTACTTGAATTCAAACCACGCACAGAAACAAATCCGCCTTTTGTACGTCGGACAGCCTGTTACATGATCTGTTAGTTCTGGTTAGACAACTTCTATGTTGTATTACTTGCTATTTCTCAAATTATTCACGATGTGCAAGAACCGTATTCTGATTTTAGAAACCAGAAACAGGAACCGAGAAATTCTCGGCTCTTGTTTCCAGTCTCAATTGCCTGCCACCCAATTCTTAAGAAGTATGGTGGACCCAAGCGGGATCGAACCGCTGACCTCCTGAATGCAAATCAGGCGCTCTCCCAGCTGAGCTATGGGCCCTTAGAAGGTGGTGGGCCAGGGCAGACTTGAACTGCCGACCCCACGCTTATCAAGCGTGTGCTCTAACCAACTGAGCTACTAGCCCGTTCTGGAGGCCTTAAAACGATTCAACCAAAAATGGCTGATACGGAACTTGATCTATAGGAAAGAAGAGATGCGCCGGCAGCAGGAATGTTTAGCCAATCCGAAGATTAGCAGATCGCCAGGATCATCCTTAGAAAGGAGGTGATCCAGCCGCAGGTTCCCCTACGGCTACCTTGTTACGACTTCGTCCCAGTCACTGACCCTACCGTGGTCGCCTGCCTCCTTGCGGTTAGCGCAGCGCCTTCAGGTAGAACCAACTCCCATGACGTGACGGGCGGTGTGTACAAGACCCGGGAACGTATTCACCGTGGCATGCTGATCCACGATTACTAGCGATTCCAACTTCATGCACTCGAGTTGCGTCACTACCATTGTAGCACGTTTGTAGCCCTACGCGTAAGGGCCATGATGACTTGACGTCGTCCCCACCTTCCTCCGGCTTATCACCGGCAGTCTCAATAGAGTGCCCAACTGAATGATGGCAACTATCGATAAGGGTTGCGCTCGTTGCGGGACTTAACCCAACATCTCACGACACGAGCTGACGACAGCCATGCAGCACCTGTGTCCAAGCCAGCCGAACTGAAGTAATCCATCTCTGGAAACCATACTTGGTATGTCAAGCGTAGGTAAGGTTCTTCGCGTTGCGTCGAATTAAACAACATGCTCCACCGCTTGTGCGGGTCCCCGTCAATTCCTTTGAGTTTTAACCTTGCGGCCGTACTCCCCAGGCGGTATGCTTAATCCGTTAGGTTCGTCACCGAAAGCCTAAGACTTCCGGCAGCTAGCATACATCGTTTACGGCGTGGACTACCAGGGTATCTAATCCTGTTTGATCCCCACGCTTTCGTGCCTCAGCGTCAATGCCTGTCCAGTTAGTCGCCTTCGCCACTGGTGTTCCTCCGAATATCTGCGAATTTCACCTCTACACTCGGAATTCCACTAACCTCTCCAGGATTCTAGCTCTGCAGTCTCAAAAGCAATTCTGAGGTTAAGCCCCAGGCTTTCACTTCTGACTTACAAAGCCGCCTACGCACGCTTTACGCCCAGTAATTCCGAACAACGCTCGCTCCCTTCGTATTACCGCGGCTGCTGGCACGAAGTTAGCCGGAGCTTTTTCTGATGCTACCGTCATCATCTTCACATCTAAAAGAGCTTTACAACCCGAAGGCCTTCATCACTCACGCGGCATGGCTGGATCAGAGTTTCCTCCATTGTCCAATATTCCTTACTGCTGCCTCCCGTAGGAGTCTGGGCCGTGTCTCAGTCCCAGTGTGGCTGGTCATCCTCTCAGACCAGCTATGGATCGTCGCCTTGGTGAGCCATTACCTCACCAACTAGCTAATCCAACGCGGGCTAATCCCTGAGCGATAAATCTTTGGTCCGTAGACATTATGCGGTATTAGCGTCCGTTTCCAGACGTTGTTCCGCAGTCAGGGGCATATTCCCACGCGTTACTCACCCGTGCGCCACTCCCCTTGCGGGGCGTTCGACTTGCATGTATTAGGCCTGCCGCCAGCGTTCGTTCTGAGCCAGGATCAAACTCTCAAGTTTGATCTCACACCCGTGCGCCACTCCCCTTGCGGGGCGTTCGACTTGCATGTATTAGGCCTGCCGCCAGCGTTCGTTCTGAGCCAGGATCAAACTCTCAAGTTTGATCTCACTGACAAAGTTTTTTGGAATTGTCTTTGACAGAGTTTTGTCAAGGACCTGCTGTACTATATTGCGTCACGTTAAAGTTACGCACACGACAACAGGTCATTATTTACAATGAGCCCAACGGTCCATACAGACCTGCTGCCTGCGTATCTTTTCTTTCCACCACGATGTACAAGAACCGTTTTGCGACCGAATATCCCTGTCCCGATTGGATCGCTCCAGGATCAGGCCGCAAAAAGCCGGGTTAACCCCGACTGCCACTATTAAGTGAATAATCACAACTTAGATTGTTTTGTGACCTTCGTCAATAGCTTTGCCCAGTAAAAAACGTTTCGGTCTGGAACCGGGCAATCCCGCAGCACGTTTGGCTTTTTTAGTTCGCCTAGCGCCCTGCCGAGGTCGCTTTGTATATATCCACTCCCCCACCCTGTCAAACATCTTTTTCATCTTTTTTTAATTTTTTTCGCTTTGACGGTCTCCCGAAAGGCCACGAAAAGAAAAACACCCCCTTTACAGCCGAACCGTTTTCGGCTGAAGTTTTAGGATTCCAATGCGTTACATACCTCTGTATAGTCTATAGTTGTATAGACCCTTTTTTGTTCTTTCCGCCCATGAAGCTCCTGCGCTCTTCCGCCTTTACTGTTTTGATGACCCTGTCATGCATCGGCATGACAGGCGCTGTTTCTGCCGCTCCGCCGGAATGGGACGGGTTCGATCCAGGCAGTGCGGATGCGCGGGCCGATAAAACCGACGACCTCGGCATTCCCGACCTGACCCCCGCAATGGGCGAGGACGCCTTGCCCCAAGTGTCCGCCGAACAGTTGCAGCCACGCCCCCTGGCGATCGCAACGCCTCATAAAAAGACCAGGAAATCACAAGAAAAAGACTTAAAGAAACATAGGGCGGAAGCCGAACCAGCCGCTTCATCGCGACTGGAAGACGCCTATGCCGAACGCCTGGCCGCGCCGCTTGAACAGTTCGGTTACACACTGTTCGGTCAAAAAAACGACGAAAACAATGTCCGGACCGGTATCCCCGCAGGCGCGGCGCAGGATGACTTCATCGTTTCAGCGGGCGATCGGCTCGATATTACGTTCCGTGGCCAGCGCAGCACGCATTCCATCTATGCGGTCGACAGCCAGGGCCAGCTCCTGGTTGAGGACTTGCCGCCTTTGCCCGCCGCGGGACGCACGATCGCGCAATTACGAAAGACCCTGGAAGCGGAGGCCGGAAAGCAGCCCAATACGGAAGTGTTCGTTTCCCTGGACGCGGTGCGCCAGATCGATGTGCTGGTGGTCGGTCACGTCCGCGCGCCCGGCCGGCAGACCCTGACCGTTTTTCATACCGCGCTGGATGCCCTGGAACATGCCGGCGGCATCGATAAGACTGGGTCTCTCCGGCAGGTCAGGCTGGTGCGCAACGGCCATACGACGGCCATCGACCTTTACGATATTCTGGCAGCGGGCGGCACGGGCGCTGATTTTTCGCTGCGCGACGGGGACCGTATTATCGTGCCTCCCATCGGCGCGACAGTCGCGCTCGCAGGCGGACTCAAAAGGCCCGGTATTTATGAACTGCCTGGAGGGTTGTCAGGATCAAGGCCGTTGAGCCTGAAGGAAATGCTCGATCTCGGCGGCGGGCTTTTGGCGCCTGGGCAGGTGCGTTATATGCGGATGAGCCTGACGGCGGATGGCGAGGAAAAAGTCCAGGAAGTGACGGGTTTTTCGTCCGTTTCCTTTGGCGACGGCGACATCCTTTCGGCCGAGCCCGCAAAGGAAAAACGAACCGGTACCGTCGAGCTGAAAGGCGAAGCGCGGCAACAAGGCGTTCATGCGCTGGATAATGCCTCCACCCTGTCGTCCCTGCTGGGCAGCGACCAGGTGTTCGGGCCTGATATTTACCCGCTGATCGGACTGATCGAAAGACAGGACAATCAGGAACTGACGAAGCAAATCATCGCTTTTCCGCCCCTGCAGGTTATCAAAGGGACTTATGATAACGCACTTCAGGACGGCGATATGATCACATTATTTTCGCGGCGCCAGATTATGGCGCTGCAGGCGCCGGACGCTGAAAATCCTGTTAAAAAAACTGTCGAAGCTCCGCCGGAAAATGGGATCATCGACCCTGCGGTTTCCGCCTATTTGAAAGAGCGGTCCGTTTATGTGCGGGGTGCCGTTCGACAGCCGGGCGCCTGGCCGGTCGCCGATGGCGCCACACTCGATAATGTGATCGCGGCGGCAGGCGGCATGACGCTGGAAGCCAACCCGCAGAATATCGAAGTGACGACCGCCCTGCCCGGCCCGGAAAAGAATGGCGACGGTACGCGCCGCATCGTCATCGACAGCACCGCGACCAGCCCAGGAACAATCACGGTATCGCCTGGCGACGCCGTAAGGGTCAACCAGAAGCAGCGCAAGCTTGCCGAGAATACCGCATTGATAGCGGGCCAGGTCCTCCATCCCGGACGCTACGACCTGCTGCCTGGCGACCGTTTGTCAGACCTTCTCAAACGCGCGGGCGGCCTTACGCCGCAAGCCTATCCTCAAGGGGCGATTTTCAGCCGCGACAGCGAACGGCGCGCCGAGGAGCAACGCTACCGCGCCCAGGCCCGCAGCCTTGAAACCCGGCTTGCGTCGTCCATGAATGACAAGGGCGACAAAGCGCCGGACACGGCACAAATTGCAGCGGTACAGCAATTGATCGGCCAGCTGGAAGAGGCGCAAGGCGTGGGGCGCATCACAGTGGAATCGGATCCCGGGACCCTGGCCGCTGATCCAGCCGTCGATATCCTGCTGGAAGCCGGAGACCGCGTTTATATCCCGCAACGCCCCCTGACCGTAAGGGTGGCGGGCGAAGTCCTGTCGCCGTCCAACCTTCAGTTTCGTAAGGATAAAGACCCGGAAAATTATATTAGCGAAGCTGGCGGATTTACTTATAACGCGGATAAAGACCGGGCCTTTGTCGTCTATCCGGACGGCAGCGCCCAGCCTTTGCAGGTCAGCCTGTGGAGCCATAATGCCGCCATGATACCGCCGGGAAGCACCATTGTCGTTCCACGCGATCCCAAACCTTTCGATTTCCTGGAAACCGCCCGGGACGTGACCCAGATATTAAGCAACCTTGCCGTTACGGGCATTTTCGTCGATAATATACAAGACAATTAGGCCGAAAGGCTGGCCTTTACAGGCGTTTTTATCTCGCAACTCTTTCCCTGCAACGATATAATCCTCGCCATGCAGTTTTCGATCATTACCGTGACCAAGAATAATTTCGAAGGCCTGAAGCGCACCCATAAAAGCCTGGGCGTGCAAAGCTGCCGCGATTTCGAATGGATCGTGGTCGACGGCGGGTCTACGGACGGCACCTGCGAATACCTGTCGCAGACCCGCGCCATCTGGATGAGCCAGCAGGACAAGGGCATTTATGACGCCATGAACAAGGCGATACCGGAAGCGTCCGGCGATTACGTCCTTTTTCTCAACGCAGGGGATTTGCTGGCGGGTCCATGGGTTCTGGACCGCATCTCGCGCGCGTTGACCGAACACCGCAAGACGCCGGATTTCATTTATGGCGATTCAATGGAGACAAGACCCGGCCAACCCCCGGCGCATAAGAAAGCGCGCGGGCACAACCGTTACCGGCGCGGTATGTTCACACATCATCAGGCCATGCTTTACCGCCGGGAAAAACTGCAAAAATCACGCTACGACCTGTCTTACAAAATCGCGTCGGATTACGATCTGACCTGCCGTTTCCTGCGCCAGAAAAAAATCCGCTCACGTTATGTCCCTCTGGCTTTTTGCATTTATGAATCCGGAGGACTGTCGCAGCAATATGCGGAACTGGGACGCAAAGAGCAGGCCATGATACGGGAAAAACTGCGCCTTTGCGGTCCGGTGACCAACACCATGATTCAGTTTATCCAGACCCTGGCCTGGAACATACGGAAAAAATATCCGCGCTTATATCATCTGTCCAAAGTGGGGCGATCCTAACTTTTTCTGGCGGACAACATTTTAAGTTGCGCGCTATATTACTATATCCTCGGTATAGCGGGTACTATCGGATTTTTTTACAGGCTGGAACAACAACAGTAGGTGAAATGACCTTACAAGTGATGGAAGGATAAACACTGAAACATTTTACAGCTTTAACTCACGACCTGAAAATCTTCCTACGAACACAGGATCGCGGCGCAACGCGGCCAGAATTGCGTCTTTTTTTCCAATAGTGGTAATTTCTTGTCTTATTCGATCTTCCCAGTGTTCATCTGGCAGGATAATCCCTTTTTCAATCAGTTGCTCATAGGCAAAACGAACCAGCAGCGGATCCTCTTCTATAGCTTGTGCCACTTCAGAAAGCTTGACGGCCAGCAACGCTCTCTCTTTTTGATCGTCCGGCATATCTACAGGATCGCCAATTCTAAAAACCTCGACTGCCGCCCTCAAAAACCCTGTAATCGACATTGTTTAACGGCTTCCTTTTCTAAACAAACCCAGCCTTAGCGTTGATTTACCCTTTGGGTCTTTAATATTTTCTATAAGATTGTAATAGCGATATCGATCCAAGGCAAACTTTAGGCCAGGGCGTCCATCCATAAACCCCCTTTTAAAAAAGAAACTGTGGCAGAAAGCGGCTTGAGGTCTGAAAGGCATGCGGCGAAAAACCGTTTTCAGTTTTTGCCTCCAGGGACCGGGATCGGCAGGCCAGGCATTGCGGGCGTTCATTCCCGCTTCCCAGGCAGCGTAGCGACGATGCCGCGCTTCCCAGGTTTCGCCCGTATCATAGGCATGGTGATAAAGAAACGCTTTTAAACGGCAGATCCGGCCCTCCTGACCTTCCCTTAAAACAGGCTGGTAGTGCCCCTCCATTTCACCCATGCCCGGCAGGCCATGGTCGTTGACGACCGGAAACGCCATGCGCCGGCGATCGAACAGCGCAAGCTTGGCGTTGGCGAGGCCAAAACGCAAAATCCTGCCGTCGACGACATATCGTCCTGTTACGAAGTATCCCGCACATTCCGGGATGCCGCCTTGAAAAACTGCGGCGATTTCCATGACCAGGTTTTCCGTCACGATTTCATCGGCGTCGACGAAAAATACCCAGTCATGCCTTAGCGCGAGATGGTCCAGACACCATTGACGTTTTTTTGGATAGACGCCGTTCCATGCGAAAGAAACGACCGCGGCTCCATGTTGGACGGCAAGAGCGACCGTCTCGTCCGTGCTGCCGGAATCGACGACGAGGATTTCGCCGAAATCCCTGAGCGCGCGCAGGCAGGGCACGATACGGACTGCTTCGTTTTTTGTCGTGATAATGACGGAAACGGGCAGGCTGCTCATACTGCTTTCAGAGCCTTTTTTGCCCCGAACAAGGCCATGCCGAGCAACAGACCGCACATTGTAAAGACCGGCAAGAAGAGCGCTTTGCGCGGCCAGGAAGGACGGGTAGACGCGGTCGGCGGCTCCGCCACACGCGCGGCATAGGGTTCGTCGAGCACCAGCATCATCCTAATTTGCTCCTGCTCCATAAGCAAAGAAGTAAGCGCCCTGCGATAATCAGGGTTTTCCGTTCGTGAGATGGTCTGGCGCAGCCAGGAAATCCGTTTATCGGCCTTGTCTTTCATTTCGTCACGGATAAGAGCGTCCGCAGCAATCGTCATTGCCGCCAGCATCCGTATCGCAAAGGTGCGGTCGGGGTGGTCATAGGTAATATGGCGCAGCATGGTACTGCCCATGGGTTCGATAACCACATGCTTTTCCAGCCATCCGGCAAGGTCTTCCGGAGTCTGCGGACGATAGGGTTTTTCAAAAGTAAATGCCCGGTCTCTTGCAACACCTTCTGTGATTGCAGGATTTTTAAGCAATAGCGCCGCGATGCGCGGTCCGCGCACGATATGTTCATACAGCGCGAAATCGGCGGCGTCGCCCGGGCTGAAACTTTTAAGCATATATTCGGTGGCGAAGCTGCTGTCAGACGAGCGCGGCCCATCCATGTCCGTCGTGCCTGTACGGGTGGTCGGGGCAATGATCATGGAGGCGCGGTATTGGGGGATCGACAACGATAAAAGCACGACAGCCGCTAAAAGGCCAAGAACCGCGCCGCCCAGCATAAACATCCAACCCTGGCCGAGCAGGAGCACCACTTCCCGAAGCGTGGGCTCACGCGGCCCGGTCGTTGCGGACATCGCCGGACTGCTCCACAGTTACATCGTTCGCGGGCATGGGCTCGCGCGCAGATTGCGCCAGTACGAATTCTGGCCCCAGCACAGAGCGGGCACGCTCGATCCAGGCCCGGATCGATTCCTCCGGCAGAAAGATTTCCCCGGCGCGCCGCGCACCCTCCTGAGCGGCAAACCATACGCCGCTGTCCTCGCGGTAACGGCAGACGGCTTCTGCCAGCTGAGCCGGTTCGCCCTGCGGCACGACCGTCCCCGCATTGAAATCGAGCAACAGCCGCGCGGCCTCGCCGTGCTCAGGCCCCACAAGAATTGCGGGACGCCGCGCGGCCATGGCCGCGTAAATCTTGCACGGCACCAGAAGACCCGCAGCCTCATGCCGCATAGTGATCAGATGCACATCGCCGCTATCCATCAGCTGGCGCAACCGGTCGGCAGGCTGCCAAGGCAACAGGCGGATGTTTTCCAGCCGCCGACGCGCGCGCTCGGCGGCAAGCCGTTCGAATTGCGGACCGTTGCCAACGAACACGAATTCAATATCGGGATGGCTCTGCTGCAGGATGTGGGCCGCGCCAAGAACGGTTTCGACAGGATGCGCCCGGCCCAGCGTCCCCGCGTAAAGGACACGGAATTTCATATCACAGGAGTCGCGGAACAGCGATTCGGGCGGCTTCACGTTCATCGGCCTTGTGACTTGCATATGTCCTGCGGATTCCGATGACGGACGATCCTTCGCCAGTTCAGGATCGGGCCAATTGGGGATAACGGTCAGCAGGCGGGAATCGAGGCCACGATGCATGAGGCCACGGGCCATGCAGCGACCGATCACGATCACGCGATCACATTTTTTCATGGCATGCCGCGTTACTTTGGCGAGAAGGCTTGTCACGCTTTCCGGCAATTCATAGCCGAGGACCGGCAGCAACTCAGGATAAACGTCCTGGCACCAGTGGATATGGCGCGATTTCCTGCGTTTCGCCACGATTGCCCCTGCCACCACCAGCAGCGGCGGATCGGTCATGGTAACGACCAGATCATGACGCGGCATCCGCAACGCCGCCGCCATCAGCTTCAGGCCTGTAGCCGCATAGCTTATTATGGTCTTTTTCACGGCAGGAGCGCCAAGGCGACGGACCATTATATCCCCATCCTTTTCAGTCCGGGTTTCCTCGCCAGTGGTCAAAACGGTAACTTTCCATCCATCGCGGGAGAACCCTCGCGCAAGGTCGCGCAGCACCCTGCCGGTGGCGCCCCTGTCCGGCGGATAGACCCTGTTGATGAACAGAACGGATGGTTGTTTTTGCATGATTAAACAGGTTTACCCTAGCCGGGCGTCGCGGCGCAACAGAATGGCATGTCCTGTCCACAACGGAATCAACATCAGTACCAGGCCGAAATCGAGCGATTTGTAACTGGCGTAAAGGGTGACGTCAATTAGGCACGGCACGGCCAGCGCAACGGCCATGACCGGTTCCCGCCAAATCAGCCGCCACAGGCAAGAGCCGATGCCACACAGATAGAGTAAGGCGAGTGTGACGCCGGCGAGGCCCGTTTTCAGCCATAGGGCCGTAAACATCGTATGCGTGTAATTGACGGTCACATCGCCGACAGCGGGAGACGCCACCGTCTGGCCCCAGCCAAGGCCGAAGACGACGCTTAACGGATTGTCCTGCACCATACGGAAAACAAGCGAAGCCTCTTCTACCCGGTTATTGAGGCCGACTCGCGACATTTTCAGCATCAATTGCTTTGCAAGCCCTTCGACAGGCTCATAAATAATCAGCAGGCCTAACGCAACCAGAGCCAGAGGGACTAAAGCCCTGAAGGGCGATTTGTTGAAGGCAAGGCCCCATAAAAACGCCAGCGCCGCCGCCGCCAGTCCGATAGTCGCACGCTGCATGGCGGCAGCCATGGCAAGAAAACAGCATAAAGCAGGCATTGCGAACGTGCAGGCCATACCGAGACTGCCCGGCCTGAACGTCATGGCAGAGCGCGCCGCCAGCGCCACGCAAAGGATAGCCGTGAACAGCACAGTCGGCGCGTTGGCAAAATATTGCGGATCCTCGTCGGGCAGAGCCGAAAATCCAATATGGCCGTGTTCGACAAAGGAGGGGATGAGCAGCCGAAGTGCGAAAATAACTCCGGCCAGCGCGACGGCACCCGTGACAGCCAGAAGAAACTGCGGTTTCGATGACAGCAACGGGTAAACAAGCAGAGGCAACAGGAAATACAGGAAGGGAATGAGGTCGCGCACGATCAGTGCCAGATCGTGTCCTGCAGCGACACCTGTTATCAGCGGTATGCTGAAACCATAGATAAACAGGGCCCTGCCCGCCTTTTTCCACAGCATGCCATGCGTCGGCAGCATCAGGATGGAAGCGGCCCCGGGCACGCCTATCGCAAAAATCATCAGCGCGCCGGTCAGAAGTTCAGCCGTTCCTATGTGATCGGGGGTCGGAGAGCTGGCATAGGCATATACGATGATCGCCAGCACAAGAGCCGTGCAGCGCGCACCCGTAAAGGCACCCGGATGCAAGGCAGGCAAGACGCCGCTAGAAGCTTTCAGGCCATTCATTGAACATTGAAAACTCTTGGGGGCCTTCCATCGCCCCGGATATCCCCTGAAGAAGTCGGAGGCATGACGATAGCCTCGCGTTTCTGGACAGGTGGTTCATCGCTGCCCGTCCCTTTTTTTTGTCCGTTTTTAGCTTTGTCTTCCTCTTCCCATTTTTTTTCGAGAGCCGCTATGCGTTCTTTCTGATGTTGCATGACGGCAGCTTTGCGTGCATCAGCGCCGGCATTGATTTTGGCCGACATTTTCGCGGTAGACTCGTTCATCTGCTGCTCAAACAGATTTTTTCCTGTCTTGGAAGGCGTTTGAGAAAGAGACGCTATGGGAGCCGGTCCGGTATTACGCGCAGGTGTCTGGCTTATACCCTGCCCCAGAAAGATAGGAGCGGAACTGCCGCCGCCGGATGTAGTGTTGGAAGCGCCCTGATCCGCAGCGTAGGCCGTACGAAAGCATACGCTCGAAATTGCCATAACAATCAGAATTTTATAGTTCATCTCTCTACCGCTCCAATACATAAGATATGCAAGTATAACAAAATTCTCCCGCACTTTTAATGTTTTTAACGCAAAGGAAGTTATATCGAGCCCGGTTCTGCCTTGCCTTTTAAAGCAGAAGAGCTATATGAAAATTAATCCCCCTTTAACTATTTTTGGGCATTATAGGGAAAATTCGAAGCAGCGAGGCGGCCAATGTTTGTAAACATCAAGGAATTTCTGGCGCAATGCGGTCTGGAAGAAGTGATGTATCCCGGCAAGCGGGTTGTCCGGAAAATGGCGCAGCCTGGTGAACATAAAAGTCATTGCGCTGTCTTCGACTGGCAACAGGAATTCCTGCGGGTCGATATCAGGGCAGGCCTGTCCGGCAGAACGCTGCCTTCCAAAGAATTGAGAAAATACCCTATCAGTTTTCAGTCGCCGACTTTCGTCGAGATCGCGATGACGTCAAAAAAAGACACGACCGAGGACGATGAAGAGGAAGGTTCGGAAGGCAAAGAAGGCAGCGGAGGCGGCATGATCATGAAAAAGCGCACCACCAGCGCGTTTTCCGAGATGGTCAAAGGCCGCATTCCCGATATTGGCGATGTCAGATGTCTGGTCGTCATGGGCAAGGAGATCGCGAAAGACGCGATGCATGCCGTGCTTGACAGCCTTGTGGCGCAGATCAAAAATATGGCCGTTACGCCTGTCAATATTCTGGCTTCTGTCACGATCGTAACGCGCGTCGCGCCGGGCGGTCGTCTCAGCAATGAAATCGATCCTTCGCTGCTTAAAGGGGCAAAACCCTATACGCCGCAGGATATGTTCGGTGTTCCCAATCTCACGAGTTGAAGCGTTTCGACAGGGATATTAACTTAAAACCCGCCGGTAAAGGCGGGTTTTCTTTTTTGTATTTCAGTCGATTTATGCCATGGTGGCAGCATGGATAATCGTAACGGCAGCGGCTTCGAACCTGAAAAACCGGACAATGTCATAGACCTGTCCGCCAGCCGCATTCGGCTCAAAAACAAACCACCGGAAAAATTACATCAGGCACCTATGATCAATCTGCCGCCCATGACCAAAGCAATGCTTCTGGCCATTATTGCCGCTCATGTTCTTCTCCAGCTTCTGTTCAGTGAGGCAGGACGGTTTGAAATCTTCATGGATTTCGGATTCGTTCCCGCCCATTATACAGGCGTTCTGCCTTTTACCTGGACGGCGCTGCTGGCGCCCTTCACTTATATCCTGATCCATGGCGGCTGGGTTCACGTCATCATGAATGGCGTCATGCTGATGGCTTTCGGCACGGGCGCGGAACGATGGATGGGACCGCGACGCCTCTTGGTTTTTTGCCTGGCATGCGGCGTGTTTGCCGCCGCGGCGCATCTCGCCCTGAACCCTTTTTCAAAAGATCCGGTGGTCGGGGCTTCGGGCGCCTTAAGCGGCCTGTTCGCCGCCGTAATGGTGATGATGACGAAAGCGCGCGACCGTGCCGGCCTGGGGCGCAATCGTATGATCCCGTTCATTCTGGTCTGGATCGCCATAACAGTTGCCCTCGGCATGATGGGCGCCCCGGGAGGCGGCACCGTCGCCTGGGCGGCGCATGTCGGAGGATTTTTGGGCGGCTTTGTTATGCTTCGTGTCCTGCGTCTTGCATAAAGCGCGCTGTCAGGCTGAAAAACCGAGCATAGGCAGGTCTTTCAGACCCGCATTGTCGTTTTCCACCTGCGAAAGCATCCCCCTTGAGACTGGGTAATCCCAGATGATGGTATTGAATGCGCCCTGAGGGTCGGCAAGAGGAGCCCAGCGGTCGTAAATCTGACCTGTCTGGCTGCAAGTCCAGACCGGATCCGCCAAAGCCTGTGACGCTTTGTCCAGCCAGTGGCGGGCTTCTGCGGGATGGCCCAGTTGCTCCTCCATCGAGGCACGCATGCGATAAAGACGCGCCGTCGGCCGAATCGCTTCGGCCATTTTTAAATATTGCCTCGCTTCTCCCCATAGCCGGTCATCAATGGCGGCGCCGGCCGCCGCCAGCTGGCTTTCAATGTGATCGGGACGCAACGCGACCAGCTTCTCAAACCAGCGCAGGCGGACCGAGAAATCATTCGGCTTGTTGGCGGGAGCGAGACGGCCCCACAGCGCGGCAAGTTCAGGATGCGGTTTCGCCGCCCAGCTTCTGGTTACCAGCTTGATCGCCGCCCGACGCTGGCCGCTTTCGATATAGCGTTCGGCGAGCCAGAGGGCCGCAGGCGTGAAGGACGGATCTATACGATACGCTTGTTTGAGTTTTTCAAGACCGTTCCCTTGCCGGGCATTGTCAAAACTCTCCGTGGCCTGTTGCATCAGGATGGCCTGGCGGTCGCGCGTCACCATTTCCTGGCCGAAAAGCTTAGCTTTTTCGGCGCGTCGCAATGTGCGTAGGGCGCCATCCCAGTCGCGCGCCTGAATTTCCAGACGGTAAACCAGCTTCGTGATCCATGGCTGTTTTGGATGCATGGCCTGCGCCTTATGGGCAAGAGCCAGCGCTTCCGTTGTCTCGCCGTGGCCGATTGCCGACGCCAGCAGACCGCGCATACCAAGGAAAGACGTATCCTTGTTTTCCAGCAGCTTGGCATAGGATTTAAGTGAGGCGTCACGATCCCCCTTCAGCCGCGCCGCATCGGCCTCCAGCAAAAGTGTCAGGCCCCTGTCGCGGGGCATAAAGCGGCGGGCGCGGGCGGCCTGATAATGGGCTATTTTCGAATCTCCCGCGGCGGCTGCATCAAGGCCGAGCAGGATTGCGCGCTGTCCTTTGGCCTGGCGGCGATAGTCGCGGTAACGACCGACCGCACCAGAGAACCCGAGGATCGATAGAATTATCCGGTGCAGCGCCAGAAGCGCAAAAAGAAACAGAATCACAGCCAGAAGCGCGAACCAGGCCTTGGCCTGGACCGTGTAGTCCATCCAGGCTATTGTGACCAGACCCGGCCGATTCGCGACCCAGACGGAGGCGGCGACCAGCAGCCCGACCTTGATGGCGAACCAGAGGGTGCGAATCATATCTTGCCCCGCTTTCTTACATAGAGATCAGGGTGTGGCCGCAGGAGCCGTGGCAGCGGCAGGACTTGCCGGCGTTACAGACGCGGCAATACCGTCTGAAGACCGGCGCTTGCCCCCGCGCTTAATGTTTCTTTCATTTTAGCGCCAATCGTCGTTTTCAGACCCTGGGCCTGCACAGCCATGCGCGCCAAATCAAGGAAAGGTTTGGCCTTTTCGGCAGCAGCGCCCTCCAGCGTTTCAAGCTCGGCAATGGCGCCTCCTATGTTACGCTGCTCCAGCATCGCTTGCGCCCGCGCTACTTTCGCCTGGACATCCGTGCCTGTCACCAGTTCACCATTTTTACGAACCTGAACCAGTTCATTGAGCCGGGCCAACGCCTTTTCCTTAATCGTGGCGTCAGTGGTGTTGAGGGAGGCAGAAACAATTTCGCCCGCTGTCGTCCTGAACTGTTCCTCAAGCTTTTCGGGGGTCAGGACGCCCTGCTTCGCTGTTTGCATCAGCTGGTCGATAGACGCGCGCGGCTCCGCTCCCGGCTCCGCGGACATCAGTTTCTGGATAAGCTGCAGGTCTTCATCGAACGGGGCGCTGCGGCTCAAGGAACTGTTGAGTTGCGCCGTGCTTACCAGAAAAGCCGCCGCTTTGAGATCGCCCGGGACAATTCCTTTCAAGGTTTCACCCAGCATATCGGGTTTTTGCTGTGCGGCGGTCAGGGCCGCTTCGATGGCGCTTTCCTGTCCCGTCAGGGCTGTATTGAGACTACGGGCCAGGCTGGTCAGCTGGAGCTGGCCGTCAGGAGTCTGCTGCAATTGACGCAATTTCTCAAAAAGGGCCGGCAGTCCGGCGGAATCAACCGGCACAGACGCGGGCACAGCTGCAGCGGTGTCACCAGGTCCATTGGCTTCAAGCGCGGCAAGGCGTCTTTCCAAGGCTTCTCCATCGGGACCAGCCGCACCAGAAGACTGAATTTGCTGCATAAGCCCCTGCAGTTCGGTCACCTGATTCTGCAGGGCCGTCATTTTCTGGGTAACATCTCCGGGCACCGCTGTAGCAGTAGCCCCTGCCGCCGGCGTGGCAGCAAGCTTTTTCTCAAGTACCGTGATTTTTTCCTGCGCAAGATTCAGGCGTTCGGCATTTTGTTCGGCCATCGGCATGATCAGCATAAAACCCAGGCCGCCGACGATAGCGGAAAAAAGGGCAGCCATCATCGCGCCTTTGCGCACGGCCCTTTTTTCCGCGGCAGCGATCCTGCTATCGATATCGTTCGCGACGGGCGTCGACGGCACGGCGGATTTAGGAGGGACAATCGATTCGCGCGCGCTGAAATCAGGTGTGGCTGCCGCACTGTCGTTGGCAGGAGGCACTTGGGATGCCGTCACTTCTTCCAAGGTGCGCTCAAAACCGCCAAAAGGCTTGAATTCGCTGTTTGAAACAGTTTCTTCCTGACGCTCCGTCAACCCGGTCAGGTCGATGCCGTTGGTCTGGGCCGCGCGAA
>JBGAPF010000007.1:0-91536 GCA_044221445.1 Alphaproteobacteria bacterium | reverse complement strand
ATGTCGGTTGGCTTCCAATGTCGTCGCCGGCTTTATAATCGTGAAGTTTTCCATCGCTTCCCCACAGATCTTTAAGCCATGTAAATCCGCAATATGCTGCATCGCATAATTGATATTTGTCTGCAGGTATGTCTTTGCATCCAAGATTTTTAACGCCTTCCAGAATTCGGAGTCCAATGGATTCTCCATATTCTTCGTCTACTGTATTCGCCAGCAGATGCTCCGAATACCTGAGATATTCCCCTAGGCTCCCAGTATTTTTTTCTGCTTTATCAAAAGAGGCTTTCATATGGCTCTCCCTGTTAGATCCAGAGTACAGGGCCTGAAACAGCTATGCAATATATGAAAGGGTGCCTATATCATGCTGCATGGCAAAAAAGGGCACAGTATGACACTTATTCTGTGGGTATTAAGAAACGCGAGCCGCCTTGACGGTATTCGCCAGCAGACAGGCGATCGTCATCGGGCCTACGCCGCCAGGGACGGGAGTGATGGCGCTAGCAACGTCTTTCGCAGTGTCGAAATCCACGTCGCCTACCACTTTGCCATCATCCGTACGGTTGATGCCGACATCGATGACAACGGCACCGGGTTTTATCCAGTCACCCTTTACCATATGGGCCCGGCCCACGGCGGCCACCAGGATGTCGGCCTGGCGGCATAGGGCGGGCAGGTCCCGGGTTCTGGAATGGCAATGGGTGACCGTGCAGTTTTCGGCCAGCAGCAGCTGCGCCATCGGCTTCCCGAACAGCAATGAGCGCCCGATGACCACGGCATGCATGCCCGTCAGGTCTTTATGAACGCTCTTGATCAGCATAAGGCTGCCCTGCGGCGTACAGGGCACCATGCCGGGCAAGCCTGCCATAAGGCGTCCGGCATTGACGGGATGGAGGCCGTCCACATCCTTCGCAGGATCGATGGAAAGCACCATTTTGTTTTCGTCGAGATGCGCGGGCAGGGGCAGTTGCAGGAGAATGCCGTGCACCGCAGGGTCTGCGTTCAGATCGGCGATCAGGCGAAGCAAGTTTTGTTCGTCGACCGAGGCGGGCTGTTTATATTCAAAACTTTTGATACCCGTTTTCTCGCAGGCGGCAATCTTGTTCCGCACATAAATCTGGCTGGCCGGGTCCTCGCCCACCAGAATGACGGCCAGACCGGGCGTTATGCCTTGCTGCGCCAGGCGCGCGGCATCCTGCGCAATCGTTTCGCGAAGGCGGGCGGCAACGGCTTTCCCGTCGATCAGCGTGGCGGTCATGGGCGGTTCTTTCTTAAAACAACTGGCGACACCATGCCGTAAACAGGCAGGCGTCGCCAAGATTTAATTTATATAAAAACGGTTACGGCTGGGTATCCGGCAAAGCCTGGGCCGTTTTGGCCAGACGCACCAGTTGGATAAATTCGGCGCGATATCCAAAAGGGTCGTCACCTTTTGCCGTCTGCGCCGCCGCGATCACGTCGTCATAGGTCAGCTGGCCAGTGTATTTCCCGCCTTTCAGCAGGTCGCCGAAACCGGCCACGGCCACCGCCCAGTTCGCCTCGCGCAGCATGCTTTCCGGTTTACCGCTTTCATCCGCCGGTGAAACGGGCGTGGTGATCAGCTTCGACTCTTTCTCGCCGGGCAGCTTGTAACGGATTTTCAGGAAACCGTATTCACCTGTCTTGTCTTGGGACGGTGCGGCAGGGTTCTCCGCATCCGCATACCGGCTGCCGTCCACGGTTTTCGGACCGCCGGCTGGGGTTATTTCATAGATGGCGGTGACTTCGTGGCCTGCGCCGATATCGCCCGCGTCCACTTTGTCGTTGTTGAAATCCTCGCGGTTCAGGGCGCGTGTCTCATACCCGACCAGACGATATTCCGACACGGTCGCTGGGTTGAACTCCATCTGGATCTTGACGTCATTGGCGATGGGGAGAAGGGACGCGCCCGCTTCTTCCACCAGTACCTTCCGCGCCTCGTTCAGCGTGTCGATATAGGCGGCTGTACCGTTCCCGTTCTGGGCCAGGTCTTGCATCATGACGTCGTTATAATTGCCCTCTCCGAAACCGAGGACCGACAGGTAAATGCCGCTTTCCCGTTCGTGCTCGACGAAGCTCTTCAGCTCTTCCGGCTCCGTGATTCCGACATTGAAGTCGCCGTCCGTCGCAAGGATCACCCGGTTGACAGCCGTTTTATTGAAGCTGCTCCGCGCCAGATGGTAAGCCTGACGAATCCCTTCGGCCCCCGCCGTGCCTCCCCCTGCGCCAAGGCTGTCCAGCGCGGTCAGTATTTTCCCCTTGTCGCTGATCTTTGTTGGTTCAAGGACAATGCCCGCCGATCCGGCATAGGTGACGATTGAGACTGTGCTGTCCGGCGCCAACTGGTCCAGCATCATCTTCAGCGCGTTGACCGCCAGCGGCAGTTTGTCCGGGGACTCCATCGATCCCGACGTGTCGATCAGGAAGACGAGGTTGCTGACAGGGCGCTCCGCTTTCGCCGCGTCATAGCCCTTGATCCCGATATGCACTAGCTTCCGGCCTTTCGCCCAGGGATCGTCCAGCACGGTCACCGACGGCCTGAACGGCTGCTCCCTGGTTTCGGGCAGAGGATAATCGTAATCGAAATAATTGACCATCTCCTCGATCCGCACCGCGTCTTTTTGCGGCAAAACGCCGGAATTCAACTGGCGGCGGACAAAGCTGTAGGATGCCGTATCAGTGTCGATGGAGAACGTGGAGACGGGATCTTTAATCACATCATGGAACGCGTTCTGGTCGAAATGTTCAAATTTGTCACGCCCGGTATCTTGATAGCTGTATTGGGGCAGGGGTTCGGACGCGGCGACATCGCTGTAAGCGAGTTCCGCGCTGCTGGCTTGCCCTATCTTGGCGAAAGTATTGCCTGCCTTTGGTGGACTCTCCATAGGGGCGCTTGCCGAGGCAGGTTTTTCATCGGCACGACGTGCAATTTTATCGTAAACTCCGGGCGCCACACTCTGTGCGCTTGCAACGACCTGGTTTTCTGAGTTTTCAAAAATATTTTCACCTATATTTGAAAAAGTATTGCCATTTCCCTTGGAAGCGACGCTGTTCTCCTGAATATTTTTCTGCAATTTCGGTATCGTTGCCGTCGCGGCCAGGACGACAATCATCGCCGTCGCCATGCCGCCGTAAACCAGTTTGCTGTTCATTTTCGGTGTCCTCTGTGGGTTGATACTGCCGGTAAGACGGCCCCACAAAGACGATCCTTGGAGAATTTCCGCATTTTTTTTGTTTTCGGCCTCGAACGCTGCCAAAGCCAGGTTGACCGCTGTTTTGCGGGCATTGTCATCCGGCTGCGCCACGTCGATATCCTGGAGGATATCCTTCAGATGCTTCTCATCCATGGGCATGCTCCTTTCCTTCCCAGGCGCCTAATGTTTTTCGGGCTTCATGAATGTACCAGGACACGGTGCTTTCTTTGACGTCCATGATAACCGCGGCCTCTGCATGGGTCAGGCCCTCGGCCATGACCAGCACCAGCGCGGTCTTTTCTTTTTCCGGCAAGCGGTCGATGCGGGCAAGGACCTCCCGGGCGTATAATTTTGTTTCTGCGCTCACCCCTTCGGGACGTTCCATTCCGTCTTCCGAAACCGTCTTCGGCTGGCGTCTTTGCCAGTCGATGGCGGCATTGACGACCAGGCGGTACAGCCAGCTTGTGAACGCCGCCTCGCCCTTATAACTTCTGATACCGCGCGCCAGGCGCATGCAGGATTCCTGCGTGATGTCTTCGGCGTCCGCGCGGTTACGGCACCATTTAAAGGCCACCCGGAACATCATGTCGTAATGGCGCGTGACCAGCTGGCTGAATGCCTGCGCATCGCCGTCAATGGTGGACTTTATCAGAGCCGTATCATCGGAAGGTCTTGTCATTTTTAAGTTTGACGGTCCAACTTTCCGAATCCTTGGAAAGTTTTACAAAAAAATATTGCGGCACAAGGGAGCGATTGAAATAAAACCGCCGCGCATGAGCGCGGCGGCCGTCTTTTCTGGATGTTGGCAATCGCCAACTTACAATCCGTAAGCGGGGTAGGGCCCGAAGAACAACTGGAATACGATCAGCTTCACTACGTAGATCGCGAAAATGACGACCACGGGAACGATATCGATCCCGCCGACTTCCGGGATGAATTTTCTTAGCGGGGTATAGACGGGGTCGGTAATTTTCTTGAAAAAGGCCATCAGGTTCTGGGCCTGAGAACTCGAAGGGTTGATCACCTCGAACGCGACCAGCCAGCTGATCGCAACGTCGATGATGATGAGCCACATATATATGTTGAGGGCAAAAAGCAGAAGCTGGCCGATGATAATCATGTGCTGTCCCTGAAAGAAGAAATCGAAGAAATCAAATTAGCACAGGAAAAACCGCATGTTAACCCCGCATTATAATATACATAATAAATGCAGTAACTTTTTTGGAACCAAAAGGAGAGCTGTTTGTTGACAAATCTGGATCGGAACAGGAAATTCCTGGTGCGACAGGAGAAAACAGGCAGATACCTTATATTTCTCTTTTCCAAAAGATTTTTTCAGGGTAAAGACTTACCCTGCCGGGAGAATGGAATATATCCGGCCTGACCCTTTTTGAATTCATGATAGAAACTGCGAGGACATGGCGATGACCACTAATACTATGAGAAACACATTCAGGACGCTTATGCTGACGGCCATCGCTGCTGGCATGGTAATAAGCCTTTCCGCTTGCGGTAAAAAGGACGAAAACGAAGTCACCGATTCCAGCACGGTCGAAGAGACGGCTCCTGTTGACGCCACGGCGACGACAGATGTTGCTCCAGCCACTGACGCGACGGCTGCCGTTCCGGCTCCAGACCCTGCAATGACGGAACAAGCGCCTGCCGCTACTGATTTCAGCAGCTCTAGTGAAATGGCGCCTCCCGTTGCTACCGACGCCGCACCTGTTACAACGACCGATCCTTCAGGCACGACCACAACGGCGACCCCGGGCGGCGCGACGACCACGACCACCCCTGAAGGCGTAACCACGACGACGACGCCTGACGGCACCACGACTACCACAACGCCGCCAGATGCGTCGACCACGGATACAGAGCAGGCTCCAAGCTTCGATGACATGAACAGCGAAGCCGATAAAAAAGGCGAAACTCCCGCTCCGGCTCACTAAGCCAGTCTTTTCAAAAGAGGCGCGAGGGGAACACCTCTCGCGCCTCTTTTCTATTCCGCAAAAAAAAATTAAACATTATAATTATGCCTTTAACCTGAATATGTTATGATCGAGACCGCACTCCGCTCCGGATGTTCTCGCCATGCCTGATTTCAACGCTACGCTCCTTCGCGAAAAATTCACCATCCAGGATAGTATGTCCGGCGATATGTCGGACAAGCCGCCCATCATCGCCCTGAGCAACCGTCTGGCCGTTCCTCTGGCGGGCGCGGATAATATCATTAGTGAAAAGTTCATTATCAGGTCCCAGAACATGCATATCTGCGCTCGGCTGGCGGCGCATATCCTCCGTGATTTCCAGGAAAACGGTCCGATCCTGACCCGCACGAAGAAATTCGACTGGGATTATGCCTGGCTGTCCATCATCAAGGGATATGAGAAAAAATGGAATCCGCACCGTTGGATCGTCGTCTACCATAAAGGCCGCGTTATTTTTGAAAGCGGCGAAGGGCAGGGACAACGCCATCCTTTTCTCGACATCATCGAACAATGCGACGCCCGCAACCGGGGCGAATACGGGCAATCGCTCCAGATCGCCAAGGATGCTTTTCGTCAGGCCGGCAAGCTTGTGTCCATCGATTATGAATCCAATGTCGCCATGATCGTCAATGTGTCGGATGAAGAGGGAAAATGCGGCCTTATTCTTCGAGGCCCCAATCGTACGACGACATTTAATTTTACCGCCCGCAAGAAGGCAGGGCGCCCTGTGCGCCCCAGCCAATGCCTCAGCGCCGCCGCCGCGTTCCTTGAAGGAATTCAAATGACGTTCATGATCGCCATGGCGCGGCAGAAGGTGCAGTTCGAATTGATCGGCCCCAATTCCGATGAAGCGAAGCAGGGCAATGAAGCAGGGCAGAAGCTGGGCAGACTGAAAAGCGCCATCGACCAGTTCGAAAATCTGCTGGACGTAACTTACAGGCCTGATCGTCCTGACTTCACGGAAATGGTAGACAATGCCCTGATCTTCGCCAGAAACATGCTAACCAAAAAAATGCGTGAGCGGGAGAATGAGAATACGCCCTATTAATACTGCATTCTGGATTTTGCATTAAATAGAGATTTATTGAAGAAGAGACGGGGTTCAAAAAAAATTTGAACCCCGTTCTTTTCAGGCCGCTTTTTCTTTTTTCAATGCTCCGGCAAGGCTGCGCAGCACGAAGTGCAGAATGCCGCCATTGTTGAAATATTCCACTTCGTTCTGCGTATCGATACGGCACAGGACTTTTATGTCCTGAACCGAACCGTCTTCACGCGTGATCCGCACCGTCACGTCCATGCGCGGTTTGATGCCTTTTTCAAGTCCGAGGACGTCGAAGCTTTCTTTACCCGTCAGGTTCAATGTCTTGCGGCTGTCACCGTTTTTGAAGACCAGCGGCAACACGCCCATGCCCACCAGGTTGGAACGGTGAATACGCTCGAAGCTTTCCGCCAGCACGACCTTGACGCCGAGCAGCCTTGTGCCCTTTGCCGCCCAGTCACGCGACGATCCCGTGCCGTATTCTTTCCCGGCCACGATGATCAGCGGCGTTGAGTCTTCGATATACTTCATCGCGGCGTTATAGATCGACATCTGCTCGCCGGTCGGCAGGTAGTTGGTGTAACCCCCTTCGACATTGCCCAGCATTTCGTTCTTGATGCGGATATTGGCGAAGGTGCCGCGCATCATCACTTCATGATGACCGCGCCGCGCGCCGTAGGAGTTGAAATCACGCGGCTCCACGCCGTGCTCCATCAGGTATTTGCCTGCTGGGCTTTCTTTTTTGATGTTGCCCGCGGGGGAGATATGGTCGGTGGTGATGGAATCGCCAAACAGTGCCAGGCATCTCGCGCCCTTGATGGCGGGAATGGCCTTTGCTGTTTTGTCCATGCCCTCGAAATAGGGCGGGTTGGCGACATAGGTAGAGGTGCCGTCCCATTTATAGGTCTCGCCGGTTCCTGTCTTGATGCCCTGCCATTCCTTCGGCCCCAGGAACACGTTGGAATAACGGCTGCGGAACATCTCGGGAGTCAGGAACTGGGCGATGGCGGCATCGACTTCCTGGCTGCTCGGCCAGATGTCTTTCAGGTACACCGGATTGCCGTTCTGGTCGTTGCCCAGGGAATCCTTGGACAGGTCGATCAGCATGTTGCCGGCAAGGGCGTAGGCCACGACCAGCGGCGGTGAAGCCAAATAGTTTGCCTTCACCTGCGGGCTGATCCGCCCTTCGAAGTTGCGGTTGCCCGACAAAACGGCGGCGACGGTCAGGTCTCCTTCGTCGACGGCGGTCGCGATATGGTCGGGCAGCGGGCCGGAGTTGCCGATACAGGTTGTGCAGCCATAGCCGACCAGGTTGAAGCCAAGCTTGTCGAGATATTTATCGACGCCTGCCTTGGCCAGGTAATCGGTCACGACCTGCGATCCGGGCGCGAGAGACGTTTTAACCCACGGCTTGACGGTCAGGCCTTTTTCGACGGCCTTCTTTGCCAGCAACCCGGCGCCCAGCATCACGGCGGGGTTGGAAGTATTCGTGCAGGAAGTGATGGCGGCGATAACGACGTCGCCCTGTTTCAGGTTGAAATCGTGCTCGGCTCCGTGGACGTGGATTTCTTTCGGCTGCACGCCGTTCTCGTTCAGGTATTTCAGAAAAATTTCGGACGACTGCGACAGCAGCACCCGATCCTGAGGGCGTTTCGGCCCGGCCATCGAGGGTTCGACGATTGACAGGTCCAGTTCCAGCGTGTCGCTGAACACCGGGTCTGGCGTGCTGGATTCGCGCCACATGCCCTGTTCCTTGGCATAGGCTTCGACCAGCTTGACCCGTGCCTTGTCGCGTCCCGTGAATTCCAGGAAGCGGATGGTCTCCCTGTCGATCGGGAAAAAGCCGCAGGTCGCGCCGTATTCCGGCGCCATGTTGGCGATGGTGGCGCGGTCGGCCAGGGTCAGGTTGTCGAGGCCAGGCCCGAAAAATTCCACGAACTTATTGACCACGCCTTTCTTGCGCAGCATCTCCGTGACGGTCAGCACCAGGTCGGTCGCCGTCGCGCCTTCTTTCAGCTTACCCGTCATCTTGAACCCGACCACTTCGGGGATCAACATAGAGACCGGCTGCCCGAGCATGGCCGCCTCCGCCTCGATCCCCCCCACGCCCCAGCCCAGCACGGCCAGGCCGTTGACCATGGTGGTGTGGGAGTCCGTACCAACCAGCGTATCGGGATAAGCGACCTGCGCCTTCGTATTCTCGTCCTGCTCGACCCAGATCGTCTGGGCGAGGTATTCAAGGTTCACCTGGTGGCAGATGCCGGTGCCCGGCGGCACGACGCGGAAATTCTTGAAGGCGTCCTGGCCCCAGCGTAAAAATTCATAACGCTCCCCGTTGCGCTCAAACTCGCGCTGCACGTTGTCCTGGAACGCCTTCGGCGATCCGAATTCATCGACCATCACGGAGTGGTCGATCACAAGATCGACGGCGGCCAGCGGGTTGATCTTCTGGGCATTGCCGCCTAGCTTGACCATCGCCTCGCGCATGGCGGCCAGGTCGACCACGGCGGGGACGCCGGTGAAATCCTGCATCAGGACGCGGGCCGGGCGGTAATCCACCTCATGCTCCGTTTTGCCCTTGTTCTCCAGCCAGGCGGCGCAGGCCTTAATGTCCTCGACCTTCACCGAGACCCCGTCCTCGAACCGCAGCAGATTTTCCAGCAGCACCTTCATGGAATAGGGCAGGCGGGCGATATCGCCGAAATGGGCTGAAGCCGCTTTCAGGCTGAAATAATCGTAGGATTTGCCATCCACGGTCAGGGTTTTGCGGGTTTTAAGGGAATCGTGTCCGGTAACGGTCATGGGGCAAGTCCTTGTAAAAAAATGAATGTGCGCAGCCGTGGGAATGGCCGGGGCAGGAGAAACTTTACAGGGGATAAATTAACATGTTGTTACCGGAAGGAAAAGAGTCCTTCAAGCGTAGGCGCAAACCAGCATAAATCCTGAAATAACCCTTTTATCCGCCCAAATCCGGCCCATTTTCGCCACATTTGGCAGGCACTCTGGTAAATAGGATTCGAAAGCTTCTTTTTCTCCAGAGGGTTTTCCAGCAAGGGTCCGGCAAGTCATTGAAAACCGCTGCCTTCCACAGGGCAGCGGTTTTTCTATGGTCAACACGCATTGCTCAGCCGAGCATATTCATAATAAGTATCGATCTCCCTCTGGCGGTCCATGCGGCCCTGGACCGTCATGCGCAGGAGGTTTTCGATCGAACCCTGGATATGATCCTGCAGGGCTTTTCTGGCTTCGGCGGCTAGGCTGGCCGGAATGGGGCCGATCATTCGGTCGCGGTTTTCGGCAAACGCGAACATCAGGCCGTCCTTCATGCGCGCGGCGTAATCGTCCAGGATGTCCCGGTCCATCGCGACGTGTTTCAGTTCATGCTCCAGAAACGCCTTGTATTCGCATTCCCTACGGCGGAATTCGGAGGCGATATATATGACGGGCCGCATCTCCAGCGTTACAGCGATGCGGTCGAAACCGACACAGGCGCGGGCGGAGCCGGGATGGATCCTTTGGGTCAGTCGCGCGGTATGGTTCGCGGTCAGCGGGCCGGTCATGACGGAGTTGATTTCCAGATGGTAGATATCCGGGCTTGGTAACGGTATGCCCGCGAATTTCTGGTTGAGCGCCGCGCGGTCGAGCGAAAAATCGAAGCGCGGCGTTGCAATGTCGACGGATACCGCGATCTCGGGCTTTGCCGGTTCGGGACATGTAAAGTTCCCGGCGCGGGCAGGGCAGGCGGCCATCAGGATCGTCAGTAAAACCAAAATGCGCAGCACGGGCCCGCCTTTACTTTCCCTTACAGAACCAGCCGACACGCTGATATTCCTCCAGGGAATCAACCTCCGCCTGGCGGGCGCGCATTTCGTTGTAAAGCGGCAGCTCCATCGATTGAATAGCGCTCTGTATATGCTTGGTCATGAAGTCTTTGGCTTCGTACTGCCGGTTCAGGTTCATCGGGCCGACCACCCCGACTTCGTTTACGGCGTTCTGAACGGTCTGGCCGATTTTCTGGGCATATTTGTTCATCATCTCGCGGTCGACGCGCACGTGTTTTTTCTCGTGATCCAGGATCGCGTTCCGGCACATGCCCGCCGGCCTGTCGCTGGCGACATAGATGACGGGCGCCAGTTTGATGCTGATATCGATCTTGCCATAGGTCATGCAGAAAATGCCACGGTCGTTATACGTGACCGACTGGGCGCCGATGGAGGCCTCGATAACGGGCCGGTCGGACCTGAGCCCCTGAGTGATGGTTTCCGTGCCCGGGGCATAGGGGCTGACCGTATCCGACTGCATGGCGGTCAGCTGCGCCGCCGTCATGGTAAAATCGTATCGTACGGGCTGTGATTGCGGGATGACGCTGATGACAGGCGCGACATTCACCGCACATTTCATAGCCGGACCTCCCGCCAGCATTATCAGGGTCGAAGCGGCGGCTATACCGGCGTTCAGCATATCAGGGCTTCAGGAGCGCCCGGGCGCTGACCGTCAGGTCGATGTCTGCCATGCCCGGCTCGGCCGAAGGGGCCTGCGCTTCGTTCGCGGCCTGCATATCGGCCATCGGCGCCGCCATCCTCATCATCGGCATGGCGTTGCTGGTCGAATCCACCGTGATTTCGGCCAGGGCGACTTTCGATTTTCCGAGAGCCGCGGCGGCGCGTTCGGCTTTTTTCTTTACCTTGATCAACGCCTGCTCCATCAGGGATTCCTGCGCCTCATCGGACTTTTCAGGGGATAGCGTGTATAAGAGGTTATTGACGGTCAGTCCCATGGCCTGCAATTCGCCGGTCAGTTTCAGGATCGCTTCCGCCTGCGTGCCTTTCAATTCGATGCTTTGCGCACCATGCCATACGGACGGCGCCTTTGGCTGCCCGTTTTTCTGCAGCGGCTGCGGCGGGACAGGATTGTCCTGGTAAACGTAATACTGCCCGTTCGAAACCTGAATGCCGGTGACGGCTTTCGCCTTGGCAAGAGCCTGCTGCATCAGGACGTTGATATCGTTCTGGATCGCGGCGGCATCCGGACCGTCCTTTGTCACGTTAAGGGAGGCAATCAGCGTATCCTGCTGGACCTGCGTATGCTCGGTCGCGGAAACATTCAGTATGGTCTGGCCCTCGGGAAGGGGCGGCGGAGGCGGGCGGTCCTGGGCCTGCGCGGAAGAGGCTGCCATAACGGCGCCGAGCATAAGGCAACGGACAAGGGTCATGCGCATGGTCAAACCTCCGAAGAATAAAGCTGGATAGATTATACAGCCAAGGCTGGGCGCGTGCCAGAGATTAGTATTCGATCCCGACCAGGACTTCGTTGCGCCTGAGAAAAGGGAGGGTGAAAGGGGGATCGTAGAAAGCAAAGGTGGCGGGCGCCGTGGGCAGCAGATGCTCTTCCTTGATCCAGTTTTTGAGGGCAAGGGAATTTTTTTTCAGGGAACTGTCGGTCGTCCGCCCCGAGAAGCGGATCACGGCGGCGCGGGCCACATCGGTCTCGATCAAAGATATGTTTTTATCGTCAGGCTTGGGAAGATCGCCAAGCGTACTGCCCGGGGGCATGATGAAACGCACCGTCCAGCCTTTCTGTCCGCCCACATCATCCGACGGCTGGGTCGTCACCGGGATGGTCATGGCTATTCTTTCGTTCTTATTATTGGCTCCAAGAATATAGCTGGCCAGGGCGCGGAAACCGTCATTGGTCGCATCCCTGCGGAAGCCTGGCACCTGGATTTCGGCCAGCACCATGGGTTCATAGGCGCGGATCTCAAAATGGCCCTGGCGCTTGACCAGCCTGTATGCAGGCTGCGGTATTTTCGCCATATTCTGCGGCTCCTCGTTTAGTGCAGACAGCAGGCGCAATTCTTGCGCCCTTCATATTTTTACCGGCTTGGAAAGATATAGATGAGCATACTTCAGAAAGCGAGATTTGCAATCCGCTGAAGGGATGTTTTCAACCTTGTTTTGGATTACCATGGCTGTCTGCGCCGGAGAGACGATATGTGGTGGAAGCCAGAAACGTATAATGAAAAAATTCCTTTTCTGCAGGTACGGCAGAGCACGATCCGAGCCGTGCGCGGCTTTTTCGATTCCCGGGATTTTTATGAGGTGGAGACGCCTGCCCTCCAGATATCCCCTGGCATGGAGCCCCATCTGCACGCATTCCGCACGACTCTGCTGAATCCGGAACGCGACAGGGAAACGGCGCTTTATCTTCATACGAGTCCTGAATTCGCGATGAAAAAGCTGCTGGTGGCGGGGCTGCCGCAAATCTACCAGATCTGCCACGTTTACCGGAATGCCGAAGGATCGAGATTGCACAGCGCGGAATTCACGATGATCGAATGGTATCGCGCCCATGCCGGATACGGCGACATCATGGAAGATTGCGTCGGCCTGCTTCGGGATGTCGCGCATGCCGTCGGCATCGGGGCCTATCGCTACCAGGATAGTCAGGCCAATCCCTTTATCGAGTGGGAAAAGATTTCTGTATGCGAGGCGTTCGAAAAATACGCCGGTTTTTCCCTGCTTCCCTTCCTTCCCCCGGGGGAAGGCGAACAAGGGTTGCGGCAGGCACTCCATGCCCTCGGGCTTCATACAGCCGCGGACGATGGCTTCGAAGACTTGGTGCTGCGTGTCCTAGGCGCCATCATCGAGCCAAGACTGGGGCAGGGCAGACCGACCATCCTCTACGATTATCCGGTCAGCATGGCCGCGCTCTCCCGCCCGAAACCGGAAGACCCGCGCTTTGCAGAGCGGTTCGAACTGTATGTATGCGGCGTCGAACTGGCGAATGCCTTCGGTGAACTGACCGACGCAAAAATCCAGCGGGAGCGTTTCGAAGCCGACATGACGCTGAAAGAAAAAATCTACGGCGAGCGCTGGCCGGTCGATGAAGGTTTTTTGGCCGCGCTGGATATCGGCATGCCCGAAAGCGGGGGAATAGCCTTGGGAATTGACCGTCTGGCCATGCTGGCGTCCGGGGCGCAAGATATCCGGCAGGTTTTATGGACGGACGCGGTTTAGTCGGCTTCGATCCGCAGGCTCGTCCCTTCGACCGCGACGACCTTCACCTGCGCGCCCGCGGGCAGGTCTTCGTCTGACACAACCCGCCACATGGAATCGTCGACCCGCATATCCCCTTTGCCGTTGACGATGGGAGAGGTGAGGGTGAACGGGCGGCCTATGTACTGCTCCGCACGGCGGTTCAGTGTCGGATTTTCCGTTGGTTTGGCCGGATTGTTTTTTCTGTAGGCAATCCAGCCGGTAACTGTAACGACGGACAGAAGTCCCCATATTGTCACAGCCAGCTGCCAGGACAGGCCAGGGATCAGATAGGCAACGATTCCGATAATAATCGCCGATACGCCCGGCCACAAGAAGAACGCGCCGGGCGCGAAAGCCTCGACCGCCATGAGGGCAACGCCGAGGATCAGCCAGTGCCAGAAAACCATAGCCGACAGGAACGCGGTCATTTCCGTACACCCTGCTGCATGGCATCCTGGACCAGTTCGGTGATGCCGCCGATAGACCCCATGATGCCGCTGGATTCCAGGGGCATGAAGATCATCTTCTGGTTCGGGGACCGGGCGAATTCACCCAGGGCCTCGACATATTTCTGGGCGATGAAATAATTCAGGGCCTGTGTGTTTCCGGCCGATATGGCCTGGGACACCATCTGCGTCGCCGCCGCTTCGGCCTGAGCCGAACGTTCGCGGGCCTCGGCGTCGCGGAAGGCAGCTTCCTTGCGTCCTTCGGACTGCAGGATGGCCGCCTGTTTTTCGCCTTCGGCGCGCAGGATGGCGGATTCGCGCGTGCCTTGCGCCTCAAGGATGATCGCGCGTTTTTCCCGTTCCGCTTTCATCTGGCGGCCCATCGATTCCACCAGGTCGCGCGGCGGGCTAATATCCTTGACCTCTATCCGCGTCACCTTAATTCCCCAGGGCGCCGTGGCGTCGTCGACGATGCCGAGCAGCCGGGCGTTGATCTGGTCGCGCTCCGACAACAGTTCGTCGAGCGTCAGCGATCCCATGACGGTCCGCAGGTTGGTCATGGTCAGGTTGAGAATGGCGTGTTCCAGGTTGCGCACTTCATAGGCCGCCTTGGCGGCGTTCAGTACCTGGTAGAACACGACGCCGTCGACCTTAACCAGCGCGTTGTCCTTGGTGATGACTTCCTGCGAGGGGACGTCCAGAACGGTCTCCATCATGCTGAGCCGTGCGCCGATCCCGTCGACGACGGGGATGATGAAATGCAGGCCGGGGGAAAGCGTCTGGGTGTAACGCCCGAACCGCTCCACCGTATATTCCATACCCTGGGGGACCGCCCGGACGCCTTTGGCTACCAGGACAAGGGCGACGAAAGCAAAGACAAGAACGAATACACCCATGAAAAATCTCCTTATAAAAAACGAATGGTAGCGCCATAAAGCAAGGACGCCAAGATATTTAACATCCTGGCGTCCCGCAGAGTGCAGTATTGGAATTTCAGGCTTGCTTGAAAATATCCATCATATCGGAAAGCAGCTTCATGCCTTCGGCATGGGGGCGCTGGAAGCAGTTGCGGCCGATGATCGAGCCTTGCCCGCCGCCGTCGCGGATGTCGCGGGCGTCCTGGAGCACTGCCGCCGCATCCTTAGCGTTGCCGCCCGAGAAGATGACGATGCGGCGCCCGTTGAAGCAGGAGCGCACCACTTCGCGCACACGGTCTGCCTGGGTCTTGATGGCGATTTTGTTGTCTATAAAGGATTTTTTGGCTTCCGGGCTTTCCAGGTGGTCGGAAGGCAGTTTGACTTTCACTATGTTCGCGCCGAGCAGGCAGGCCATGTGCGCGCCGTAAGCGATGGTGTCGATGGCCAGTTCGCCCTCTTTAGACAGCGTGCCGCCGCGGGCGTAAGACCATACGATGACGGCAAGGCCTTTCGCCTTGGCCTCGCGGGTCAGGTCGCGCAGTTCTTCATACTGGTTGTACATCGCGCCCGACCCCGGATAGATCGTATACCCGATGGCGGTGCAGCCAAGGCGCAGGGCGTCGTCGATAGTCGCGGTCACGGCCTGGTCCGGGTTCACTTTTTCGGCGGACAGGCTGTTGGCGCTGTTCATTTTCAGAACGGTCGGGATCTGCCCGGCCAGCGCGTCGGCGCAGGCTTCAAGGCTGCCCAACGGCGCGGCATAGGCGTTGCATCCGCTGTCGATGGCCATCTGGTAATGATAAAACGGGTCGTAGGCGTCCGGATTCATGCCGAAGCTGCGCGCCGGACCGTGTTCGAAACCCTGGTCGACCGGAAGAATGACCATCTTGCCCGTTCCGGCCAGCCTGCCGTGCATCATCAGGCGATACAGGCTGCCTTTGACTCCGGGGTTTTCGGAGCCGTACCAGGAAAGTATTTTCTCTACTTCAGGGGTCATGGAAGATGTTCCTTTGCTGGCGGATGGTTGAACCGCCTTCACAGCCGTCTGGGCCATTTAAAACTCCATAAAAATAAACCGTTTTTCAGGGCTAGTCCTATAACATCGGCGGGGTTGCTGTCAAATCAAGGATTTAACCTCCTAAAAACAACATATATTATAAAAAATCCAGATCGAAAGATCTGGCTTTTTTTAAAAGGACAATCTTATTCAACTCAGGCTTGCCATCTTTATGACCGTATTCAGCATGCGGCCCGAAACGCCTCACGTCGAATAGAGTGAATTAATTCTTGCCATAATTATAATATGATTATATCCCGCAATGATGAAAAGATTATTCGATATAACCGGAGCGGTGGCGGGGATGGTAATTTTCGCCATTCCGGCATTGCTTGCCGCGGCAGCGGTTAGGATATCAATGGGTGGTCCGGTTCTTTTCAGACAGCAGCGCCAAGGCCTTCACCGAAAGCCATTTATAATTCTTAAATTCCGCAGCATGATGGAAGAAAGGGATGCCTGTGGCGTCCTTTTGCCTGATGAAGAGCGGATGACAAGACTGGGCCATTTTCTTCGCAGAACGAGTCTGGATGAAGTTCCCCAATTCTGGAATGTGCTTAAGGGTGATATGTCACTTGTCGGACCACGACCTCTTACTTCGGGGAAAGTATCAGATGGTCCGCGTTTCTCAGTGCGTCCGGGTATCACTGGGTTGGCGCAAGTGACATGTCGGCGCGATATTTCTGCAAGTGTAAGCTTGGATGAGGCATATGCAAGCAATCATACTATAGCGGGTGATTTAAGTATTTTGTTTAAAACTGTTGCCGTCGTATGGCGCGGAGAGAATACGGGTGCTATCCCCAAAGCGAGAGCGAATTTTTCCAAGGCTGCACGACCGCCAGAACAACAGTCTCAAGAATTAAGAAAACCGCATCTGTTCTGAAATAAAAACAGGCGTTCCCGCGCTTTTTTTATTTACTTTGCTCTATCGTTAAAAGCTGTTTAGCCCAAACTCGCCATCTTCACTGCCGTGTCCAGCATGCGGTTCGAAAAGCCCCATTCATTGTCATACCAGGCCATGACGCGTACCATGTTGCCGTCAATGACTTTGGTTTCGTTGACAGCGAACATCGACGAATGCGGATCGTGGTTGAAATCGTGGGAAACCAGGTCTTCCATATAAAATCCGAGAATGCCTTTCAGCGCGTTGCCGTTGGCCGCTTTCTTGATCAGTTCGTTCACTTCTTCGGGCGTCGTCGGGCGCTTGGAAATGAATTTGAAATCGACGACCGAAACGTTCGGGGTCGGGACCCGCATCGAAACGCCGTCCAGCTTTCCTTTCAGTTCCGGCAGCACCTTGCCGACGGCCTTGGCGGCGCCGGTTGTGGTCGGAATCATGCTCAGCGCGGCGGCGCGGGCGCGGTGAAGGTCTTTATGGTTGGTGTCGACGATTCTCTGGTCCCCTGTATAGGAGTGAATGGTCGTCATAAAGCCTTTTTCGATGCCGATACCGTTGTTCAGCACATAGGCGACCGGCGCCAGGCAGTTCGTTGTGCAGGAGGCGTTTGAAACGATCTTGTGGTCTTTCGTCAGCTTGTCGCTGTTGACGCCGTAAACGACCGTGATGTCTTCATCCGTCGCAGGGGCGGAGATCAGGACTTTTTTCGCCCCGGCCTCCAGGTGCTTGCCGGCGCTGTCGCGGGTCGTGAAAATGCCCGAGCATTCCAGCGCGACGTCGATGCCGTTTTCTTTCCAGGGGAGCTGTGCCGGATCCTTGACCTGGACGCATTTTATTTTGTGTCCTTTGACGACAAGGATATCGTTGCCCTGGGTTTCGATCTCAAAAGGAAAGCGGCCATGGACCGAATCGTATTTCAGCAGGTGCGCATTGGCTTTCAGGTCGGCCAGGTCGTTGATAACGGCGAAATCGAGGTCGCTGCGGCCTGCTTCGAAATAAGAGCGCAGGACCAGGCGTCCAATGCGTCCGAAACCGTTGATGGCGACTTTGGCGGTCATGATAGTGTTCCCTTTGCGGATCGATGATGTCTGGTTATGTCTATGTAAGGCGACGACAAAACAAAAGCAAGTCCAGAAAACAGATTCATGCAGAGGTGTCAATTAAGGGCGGCGTGCGGGTGTCGCTGTTTTTCTGAGAAGCATTTGATAGGGGCATCCTTAATAAGGTTATGAATATTAAAATTCAGGTTTTTAGATGCCATGTAAATTTTTCTTGCCATTTTCTTCTGGTGCTTTATGAGGATGATAATCGTTATCAATTGGTCGTGTCATGAAAGCTCTATGTTTTTTCGCCGCTCTCGGCTTTTTTCTTCTGTTATATCCTCTGACATCCAGAGCGGCCGAGGCGACGCTGACAATCAAGGATCATAAATTCATTCCGGAAACACTTGAAGTGCCTGCCGGGGAGAAAATAAAGATAACGGTCAGCAACGAAGATCCGACCCCAGAAGAATTCGAAAGCTATGAGTTGAACCGGGAAAAAGTGATCGGCGGCAACAGTAAAGCGGTGGTATTCGTCGGCCCGCTGGAACCGGGAACGTATCCGTTTTTCGGCGAATTCAATATCAAGACGGCCAAAGGCCAGATCGTCAGCAAATAAGGATTGAATAAATGTTTTCGAGCGCCCTTGTCGTTTTTCGTGAAGTTTTCGAAATTGTCCTGATTGTCGGCATCATCCTGGCCGCGACGCGGGACATGAAAGATCGGACGCTGGCCATCGGTCTTGGCTTTGGCGGCGGACTTGCCGGTTCGGCGCTGGTCGCCTTGTTTATGGAACGGATCTCGGCGCTGGCAGAAGGGGTGGGCCAGGAAATCTTCAACGCCATGGTTCTGTTTACCGCGGCCCTGTTCATAGGTTGGACGGTTCTCTGGATGAAACGGCACGCACGTGAAATGAAAAGCCATTTTTCCAATGTCGGAAAGGCGGTCAACGAAGGGCGCCTTCCCTATTTTAGCCTGTCGCTGGTGATTATGCTGGCCTTGCTGAGAGAAGGGTCGGAAATCGTCCTTTTCACATACGGCATGCTGGCCGCGGGACAATCCGCTGCATCGCTGCTCTCCGGTTTCGCGCTCGGAATTGTCGGCGGCGGCCTTCTGGGCGTCCTTATTTATAAAGGCCTCCTTAAAATCTCCATGCGTTATTTCTTTACGGTCACCAGCTGGCTTCTGGTGCTGCTTGTTGCGGGGATGATTTCCCAGGGGCTCGGATTTCTGGTCGCGGCGGGTAAGTTTGGCGGATTGTCCCATACTGTATGGGATTCTTCCTGGCTGCTGGACGACCAGGGCATCGTAGGCCTCAGCCTTAGGGCGCTTTTGGGATACACGGCACGTCCGACGGAAGTCCAGTTGATCGCTTACGCGCTGACGCTATTGAGCTTTGTCGTCCTGATGAATTTTCCCGGCGCTGCGAAATTACGCCGTGCTGTTTCGGGGCCGCAAGGTTCGGTTGCCGCGATAATCCTGTTCGGGTTGGTATCGTTGACCCCTGGCCATGCGCACGCGGGTAAAAAAGTCTATACCCCCTACGTGGTTCAGGGCGAACTTGAAGTGGAAATGAAAAGCGAAGTCGCCATAGACGATGACAGCGATGTCAGCGGCGAGCAGGAACATGAATTCGCGATTGGTTATGGTGTAAACGATTTCTGGAAGACAGAACTTGAGATCGAATTTGAAAAATCCGGCGAACATGGCTCTGATTTTGAATCGGAAGCCCTTGAATGGGAAAATATTATCCAGCTGACCCAGCCGGGCGAATACTGGCTCGATGCAGGCCTGTATGGAGCGTATGAGCAGAACCTTCAGAGCGGCCCGAATGAATTTAAGGCCAAACTGCTTCTGGCAAAGGATATCGGCAAAACGTCTCATGCCCTTAATATTTCTTTCACCAAGGAAGTGGGCTACGATGCCGAAGGCCTGGAAGGCGGGTTCGCCTGGAGCAGCCGTTATCGTTTCAAACCCTGGCTGGAGCCCGGCGTCGAATGGTACAGCGAGTTTGGCGAGCTTAAAGACACCGGCGCGTTCGATGAGCAGCAGCATAGCGCCGGCCCTGTTGTCTACGGCGTGCTGGGGAAAAACTTTAAATACGACATCGGTTATCTTGTCGGCTTGTCCGACGAATCGCCGGACGGCGATATCAAGGCCAACCTGGAATATGAATGGCATTTTTGAGTCGGCTTCATAAAGCGGCATGATGGAAAGCTGAAAACGGCCTTAATGCCGCTATATTCGTCCAGTACGTCTTTCTGACCGAAACAAGCGGATCGACCGGAAGACCATGCTGATTATCATCCCCCTCGCCACGCTGCTCGTGATCGTGGCCGTTTTAATGCATTACCATGGCCTGACGCGCATCGCGCGGTTTGCGTTTTCGGGGAAGTATTTGACGGCGCATCATCTGGTCATGGTGATCTTGTGCGTCCTGTGTCTTCACCTCGCCGAAATTCTGGTGTTCTCGGGCGGCATTTATATTTCGCATAATATACTGCATCTCGGCGATTTCAAAGGCGACCGCGAATTCAACTTGATCGATTATTTCCACATATCTGCGGAAACATTCGTGACGGTCGGTTATGGAGACCTGTATCCGGTCGGGCCGCTGCGCGTGATTACCAGTCTTGAAAGCCTGACGGGAATCCTGCTTGTGTCCTGGTCGGGGGCATTCAGCTATTTCACCATCCAGGAAATCTGGAAACGACAGAACCTGTTCGGGGATCAATAATCAGATCTTTTTCATCACCGCTTTGATGACGTCTTCCGCCGTAATCCCAAAATGCTTGTAAAGCAGTTCGGCGGGGGCGGATTCCCCGAACCCGGTCATGCCCACGAAAATCCCGTCATTGCCGATCCAGCGGTCCCAGCCGAAACGCAAGGCGGCTTCGATGCCGACCTTGATGGCCGTTTTGGGCCCGAGGATTTTATCGCGCCACGAGTCCCCTTCAAGCGCGAACAATTCCAGGCAGGGGGCCGAAACCACGCGCGTCGGGATTTTGTCTTTCTCAAGTTTTGCCTGGGCGCTCAGCGCGATCTCGACCTCCGACCCTGTCGCCATCAGCACGACTTTCGGCTCGGCGCTGGCTTCGGAGAGGATGTAGGCGCCGCGCGCCGATTTGTTTTCAATAGGGTCTTCGAGCCGCACTGTCGGCAAATTCTGGCGTGTCAGCACCAGCACGCTCGGCCCGTTCCGGCGTTCCAGCGCCAGCTGCCAGCACTCCGCCGTCTCGATGGCGTCGCAGGGACGCATGACAAGGCAGTTCGGGATCGAGCGTAAGGCCGCCAGATGTTCGACCGGCTGGTGCGTAGGCCCATCTTCGCCCAGTCCGATGGAATCGTGCGTCATCACATAAATGACCCGTTGCTTCATTAGCGCCGACAGCCGGATCGACGGTTTGCAATAGTCGCTGAAGGTCAGGAACGTGCCGCCGTAAGGGATGATCCCGCCATGCAGGGCCATGCCGTTCATCATGGCCGCCATACCATGCTCGCGGACGCCGTAATAAACGTACTGCCCTTCGAAATGCCCGGCACTGATCGCTTCCGGCCCTTTCACCTTGGTCAGGTTCGACCCTGTCAGGTCGGCGGACCCGCCGATCAGGAAGGGCAGGGCGGGCACAAGTTTCTCCAGCACCTTGCCGGAGGAAGCGCGCGTCGCCAGTTTCGGTTTTTCTTTCGAAAATTCTGTCTTGATCCGGCTGATGACGGCCGTCACCTCATGGTCGACGTCGCCGCTCAGGACGCTGAAAAACTCGTCCTTATAACGGTTCTGGTCCAGACGCGCCTGCCATGCCTTGTATTCCGCCAGGCTGCGCTGGCCCGCCTGCCGCCATATGGACAGCACGGCGTCGGGGATGACGAACGGCTCATGCGGCCAGTTCAGCTCGGCGCGCACCAGTTTGATCTCGGCGGCACCCAGCGGCGAACCGTGGCAGCTCGATGTATTTTTTTTGTTGGGCGATCCGTATCCGATACAGGTCTTGCATCGGATCATGCTCGGCTTGTCGCTCACCTGTGCCGCGACGATGGCGCGTTCGATCTGCTTCGGATCGTGTCCGTCCACGGACTGCACGTGCCAGCCATACGCTTCGAATCGTTTGGTGACGTCGTCGGAATAGGAAAGCGATGTCGGCCCATCGATGCTGATCCCGTTGTCGTCGTACAGCGCGATCAGTTTCGAAAGCCCCAGATGGCCTGCGAGCGCACAGGATTCATGGCTGATCCCTTCCATCAGGTCGCCGTCCGAGCAGATGACATACGTATAATGGTCGACCAGATGCGTGCTGAACCGCGCGTTCAGGATGCGTTCCGCCAATGCGAACCCGGTGGCGTTGGCGATGCCCTGACCTAGCGTGCCGGTCGTGGTCTCGATCCCGCAATCCTGCATCACTTCCGGATGGCCGGGCGTCAGGCTGTCCAGCTGCCGGAAATTCGTCAACTGGTCCCGCGTCATTTTTTGATAACCGGTCAGATGGAGCAGCGAATAGAGCAGCATCGATCCGTGCCCGGCGGAAAGCACGAACCGGTCTCGGTCGGGCCAGGCAGGATCGGCTGGATTGAATTTCAGGAATTTGGAAAACAGCACGGTGGCGACGTCTGCCATGCCCATCGGCATGCCGGGATGTCCGGAATTCGCTTGCTCCACCGCGTCCATCGACAAGGCGCGTATGGCATTCGCCATCTGCGTATAATCCTGATCCTGTGCGGCTACGGTTGCGGAGGCGGCCTGGGCTTTCATGAACGGTTCATCCTGCGGGGGTTGTTTGAAACAGAATGCCGATATGCAAGACAGAAATCAACAGGCCTATCGGCTTTGCTCCAAAGATAGTTGTGGCTAATTTTCAAAAGAGTGGATGGCTGCGTTGACCCATGTGCATGGGACTTGCTAAGGACAGACTTTCATGTCGTATAGTATTCATCACCGACAGGCTGCTGAAGAAGGGGAATAATCCGTGTCCGCAATTTACGATCGGCTGATCCATCTTAATGAAAGCGTTATTGCGCTGGAAAAGGCCGCTGAGCTTCCCGCGAAAAAAATGCAGGAAGTGCAGGCGAAGCTTCAGGACAGTAAGAAACGTCCTGGAAAAACACCGCCGCCCGATCTGTTCAGCATGACGAGCCCGGCCGCCAATAAAAATGCCGTTGGCCCTGTCGCGTACGATCCTGCGCTGGCCGCGCGAAAACTGGATCTGGCGATCGAAAAAGTCGAGAAGGTTTTGAGGGAAGGATAACATTATGGCCAATGTAGGTTTAACCATCAACGGCAAACCCTATCGCGTCGATTGCGACGAAGGCCAGGAACGCCGGGTCCAGGAACTGGGCCGGTATGTCGATTCAAGAGTGAGGGAAATTGCCGGTGCGGGTGCTGCTTCCACCGACGCCCACATGCTGGTCCTGACGACCCTGATGATGGCCGATGAAATCTACGAACTTCGGGAAACGCTTGGCAACATGAGCCGTCAGGCGCGTCCTGTACACGATACGATGCCGAAAACGGCGCCTGGCCTGTCTTCGGACGATGAACGCGAAATCCTGGAAGCGATCGACCATCTGGCCGCAAGGATCGATTCGGTCGCCGACCGGTTGGCGAGAATTTAAGCCGTCTTTATTTCGACAGTTCCGATAACACCCCGCGCACCTGATCCACGGCCCAGTCGATCTCTTCACGGCTGATGGTCAGGGGCGGTGCGAAACGTACCGTGATCTTGTGGGTCTCCTTACAGAGCAGCCCGCGTTTTTTCAGCCGTTCGCAGAATTCACGCGCGGCGGCCTTGGCTGGGTCGATGTCCATGCCGATCCATAATCCCGTGCCACGAATGGCGGTGACAAGAGAACTGTTCAGTTCCTCCAGCCGCTTTTTCAGATGGGCTCCCAGTTCCGCGCTGCGTTCAGACAGTTTTTCCTCTTTCAGGATTTTGATCGCCTCAAGTCCGATAGCCGCCGCCAACGGGTTGCCGCCAAAGGTCGAGCCGTGGCTTCCCGGGTCGAACACGTCCATCACGTCTTTGCGCGCCATAAAGGTGGAGACGGGATAGATTCCGCCGCCGAGCGCCTTGCCCAGGATCAGGCCGTCCGGCCGGTCGATCTCATGTTGAAACGCGAAATCCCGGCCCGTCCGTCCGAACCCGCTCTGGATCTCGTCGAGAATGAAAAGGACGTTATGTTTCCGGCAAAGCGCCTGCGCTTCTTTCAGCCATCCCCTGGGCGGGATGAGGATTCCGCCTTCGCCCTGGATCGGTTCGCTGATGAAGGCGCATGTTTCGGGCGTGATCGCTTTCTCGAGCGCAGCGATATCGCCAAAGGGGATGATGTCGAACCCGCCAGAGAACGGGCCGAAATCCTTTTTATATTCCTCGTCCGACGAAAAGCCGACGATGGTCGTCGTGCGCCCGTGGAAATTGCCTTCCGAGACGGTAATCCGCGCCTTGTCCCGTGCGATCTTTTTCGTCTGGTATCCCCAGCGCCGCGCCGCCTTGATCGCCGTCTCGACCGCCTCCGCCCCTGTGTTCATCGGCAGCATCTTGTCCATGCCCGATAGCTGGCAGAGCGCTTCCGCGAATTCACCGAGCCGGTCGGTGTAAAACGCGCGTGACGGCACGTCCAGTTTTTCCAGCTGGTCCGTCAAAGCTTTGCGCAGGCGGGCGTTGTTATGCCCGGCGCTGACGGCGCTGTAGGCGCTCAGAAAATCGAGATATTTGTTTCCTTCGAGGTCCCACAGCCACACGCCGTCGCTCTTGTCCAGGACAACGGGCAGGGGATGGTAATTATGCGCCAGAAAACGTTCTTCGCGTTCGATATACTGCTGGGACGTCATCGTCATAGGGCGCACCGCTTTTTAATGTGACCGGGACATAACCCTAACAACCCCGCCATTATTGTGCAAGAAGGCGACAGTGAAGTCCGTCATCCTGGTGAAAGCCGGGACCCAGACTCCTTGCACCGCATAATAATCACTTCACGCCGTCTTGAACGCATATTCACACAGTTCATAAACCGGGCACACGGCGCAGTCGGGTTTTCGCGCTTTGCATATATAGCGGCCATGTAAAATCAGCCAGTGATGGGCATGCGCCATGAATTCTTGCGGCACGGCCTTTTCCAGCTCCGCCTCCACTTTCTCGACCGTGGCTCCCGGCGCGAGCCCCGTGCGGTTCGAGACCCGGAAGACATGCGTGTCCACCGCGATCGTCGGCTGGCCGAACGCGATGTTCAGCACGACATTGGCGGTTTTCCTGCCGACGCCGGGCAACCTCACCAGCGCGTCCCGGTCTTTCGGAACCTCTCCGCCGTGTTCCTCCACCAGCATATGGGACAGGGCGATCACGTTCTTCGCCTTGGCGTTATAAAGGCCGATGGTCTTTATATACTCCTTCAGGCCGTCTTCCCCCAGCGCCGCCATTTTCGCAGGCGTATCCGCTGCCTCAAACAAGGCCTTGGTCGCCTTGTTTACCCCTTTGTCCGTCGCCTGCGCCGACAATACGACCGCAACCAGCAGGGTAAATGCGTTGGTATACTCCAGCTCGCCCTTAGGTTCGGGATTGGCGGCGCGAAGTCGGGAGAAAAATTCATATATGGATTTTTGTTTCATTTCATCAATATTATCAAATAGATAGAATTTGGCAATCAAGCGGCCCAATAAATTTGCTTTATTTACGGGAAAACATTAAGTTTTCGGTCTTGCTTATATTTAGAAACTTTAAACAGGGAAAATTCAATGTTGGAAAAACTTAAATATACCCTTCCGGTCATCGTCGCTCTTGCAGGACCTGCGCAGGCTGAAGCAGGCGACCATGTTTTGCTGGAAAATCCTGAAGGAAAATTCACGTTCGTGCTGGGGGATAACGGCAACGGAGTCTATCCTCGGGGTCTTTTAGATAAAGTGGCGGGCGTTTTTTGCGACTGGGAAGAAACTCAAACTGTGGATTCTTTGCAAAGGCTCGTATCGTTCAGTATAAGCAAACGTTTTGAATGCCGTGCGGCGCAAGACATACCACGCGAATGGGCCGCAGAGGGAGATAAAGCGATTGATGTCGGGCCGGCGTTTGAGCGCACGGCATTTCGCTCCATGGATCCAGGCAAGCCTTTGACCGAGATATTCACGGCGACGGGAATCGGTTCCAGCTACGTCCTGAGCAGGCAGCAATATTCTAATGGCGTTATCATTGGGATGTTTGAAATGGAACCACGCCCGGGAATAGAAATCGACGGAAAGGCCGCTGCTTCTAAAATAACCGTCGGCACTTATTTAAGCCCCATTATGGGTACCCGGTAACGGGCGTTCCGCCACAATCCATAAAACGAGGATGTAGATATGCGTAGCGTAAACCGTTCTCTTGCCCTGGCGGGGATATTCACGGCCCTGTCCGCCCATGCCCAGGAGCCGGATACGATTGCCGTTGAAGTCAATTCCGCAGCCAATATGAGACTTGTGACGTTACAGGATACGATATCGCACCCTTCTTATCTTAAAGGGCAACAGCGTCGCTGGCATGGCGAGACGGAACTGCGGGATAGCGCCGTCGGCCTTTCCTGCCTGTATAATATAGACGGGTTCGTCGATGAAACCGAAATGGACGGTCAGACGGGGTACGGCGAAGCCTATGGAGCACTGGTGACCAACACGCCATGCGAGTCGATTGCCGTCAGTCCCAATGATGGCCAATCCCTCAAACAGGGTGAGATTGAAATCGGCAACGGCCTTGTTTACAACGTTGCAAATCGAAGCGACGGGGCAATCGTCGAAAGCTTCAAGGACCCGACCGTTTACAGCGAAGGCTTTGGCACTATCTTCGAACGGATATGGTCGAAAGACGGAACTGTCTCCATATCGTATATGGCTTACACAGAGTCCAACCAGATTTCAGCTGTAAATGATGAAGGCGAAGGTCGTTACACCACAACCCTGGTGAAAGGCTCCACAATATATGCCCCTGATAATCTCTATTACTGGCAAATCACGCAAATGGTCGGGCGCGCAGAATTTGCTCCATAAAGATGCATGGTGGATATCACATAAAATCCTCTTTTGAAGCGGGAATAATGAGTAATGATTGATATTAAAAAACTATTTGAACAGGCGCACACACAGGCGGCACGGCCCCTGGATAATGTTGACCGCGATGTTCTGGCGGTCATGGCCATGATCCAGCAAGACCTTAATAAAGATCCTGAATTTATGCGGGCGCATCTCGACGGTACGGATCAGGACAAATTCTACCTTCGTATGACTGTCCGCCCTGAGACAAGAGACGAATATCAGACGGTCATTGAATTGAACGTCACGCGCGGCTTTAAGCCGCGCCGGGAAATTCAGGAGGCGCTTCCGCCGGAAGTAAGGATGATTCTATCCGGCACTCAAAGGACGTTTTCTCTTGGCGAGAGCTGGAATGTCTTGACTTTAAAGCCGGTCATCGAAGCCCTTGTAAGAGAAGTGGCCGAAAGATGCGCGGCACAGCAACTGGATAGCGCGCGCCGCCGTGCGCTGCCAAGGCTTTATGAACCCTTTGGTCTCGAAAGGTCGTAACTATGAGCGTCCGTAGAATGTTTACCGATGCCTACCAGAGGAGTGTTCAGCCTTTGACCGGGGCGGATCGCGATGTTCTGGCACGCATGCAGGACGTTTTAGAAAGCGTGAATGAAGAGCCTGACTTTATGCGGGCGCATTTTGAGCCTCCGCATGCAGGATTTATATCCATTCTGGTAAGAATGAAACAGGCTGGTAAGGAAGATTATAATACCTGTGTGGATGTAACCGTTTTCAGGGGCAAAACGCCCGGTGGATCAGAAATGATTTTAGTGTCGAGAAACGGCACCGATCCTGTCATCTGCGATATAAATCAGGAGCCGGGACGTCTTGCGCTGGCCGATGAAATAATCAACGCGGCATCGAAAAACAAAGACGCATATAATCGGCAGCAGGCAGCGCATGCGGCGGCATTGTCTTCCTTTGAACCGCCTCAACGGTTCAACTGATCGCTATGAACCCTGCGATAACGAAATCCCTGGCAGTTCTCGGCATATTTGCCGCCGCCGCAGCGCAGGCGTCGGATCGGGTGCGTTACGATGTCGAAGTTTATAACGAGGCCAATATACGTTTAATGACGCTCTGGGAAAAAAAAGGCCCTGTCGACGCTTCGGGCAACTCTTCTTACGTCGCTGAAAAAGGCATGTTGGATTCCGCGACGTATTCCTTTTGCAGCTGCAAAATACAGGGTCTCATGGATAAAAACGATGATTCCTACGGAACTGTCGTAAAAGATCTGAAATGCCGGCATGTCGACGCCATTCCCGGCGATTGGTACGATGCTTCGGGCGATCTTTTATTTATGGGCGACAATTTGATCATGTCCGTCTCGGAAAATGACAAAGGTGTTACAGAACGATATACGGACGTCAGCATAATACTCAGTGGTCCCGGTTATGTGCTGACCCGGGAATGGGGCAAAGACAAAAAAGTTTACCTGTCCCTGGAAAATTTCAACAAGGCAGGAAAGAGAACGGTCCTTGTTCACGAATACGCCACCGATTTTGAACCCCAGGACTATTATTCCACCCTTGTCGCGGAGAGGAATTTTTCTCCCTCCGTTCTGAATCTGCGATAAAGCCGCCTGTAATGCCAGAAACCGGATTGGCGTCAGCCATATGAGGGGCTATCCTGCCGGTCATGAATGACTTTACCGATAAAATCATTGCCGAAACGATAGACTGGCTGGTTGCGCATTATACCGAACAGCCGGATCTGGACGCACTGGCGCGGCGGGCGGGATACGACCCCAGCCATTTTCAGAAATTGTTTCGCGAAAAGGTCGGGATCAGCCCGAAGAGGCTCGTCCAGTATATGAGTCTGACCCATGCCCGTGATTTATTGCTGCAGGGCGTGCCGACTCTGGAAGCCGCGTACGGTGCAGGCCTGTCCGGCAATGGCCGCCTGCACGATCTGTTCGTTACCATCGAGGCCGCGACGCCCGGCGAGGTGCAGAAGCGGGGGCAGGGGCTGGAGATTGTCTACGGCTTCCATCCCACGCCGCTTGGCGCGATGCTGGTGGCGCAAACAGCCAGGGGCGTCTGTTACCTGGGTTTTCTGGTCGATGCCGAACGGACCCGCCCGCTGGAGCGGATGCGCGCGCATTTCCCCCGGGCGGCGTTCAACGAGGACAGCAGCGCGACAGCCGAAAACGCCGCGTCCATCCTGCGGATCTGGCAGAGGCAGGGCGATGCGAAGCGCAGGATCATCCTCGACCTGCACGGCACAAATTTGCAGCTCCAGGTCTGGCAGGCTTTGCTGAAAATCCCCACCGGCGCGACGGTCAGTTACAAGGATATCGCTACGCAGCTGGGCCGCCCCAGCGCGTCCCGCGCCGTCGGCAACGCGGTCGGCGCGAACCCGGTCTCGTTGCTCATTCCCTGCCACCGCGTGATCCAGGCCACCGGCATCGTAAACAATTACGGCTGGGGCAGTCCGCGCAAGAAGATGATCCTGGGCCTGGAAGGGATGACGAATGAAACGTCCCTGCCGCTGCTTAAATCCGCCTGATACTTCTTCTGTCATCCCGCAGCGCAGCGGAGGGATCTAAACCCTATCCGCCTCGAGTATAATCGGTACTGACGTAGATCCCTCCGCTGCGCTGCGGGATAACAATATTTTTATGAAGCGCTCTAAATCCCCAGGACGTCCCGCATGGAATAAAGACCGGGCTTCTGCTTTACGGCCCACAGCGCCGCCCTGACCGCACCGCGCGCGAACAGGCGGCGGTCGGTGGCGGTGTGGGAGAGTTCGACGCGTTCTCCGGCGCCGTAAAACCCGACCGTATGCTCGCCCACCACGTCGCCGCCGCGGCGGACGGCGAAACCCACGCCGCCTTTCTCTCGTTTGCCGCCACGTTCCGTCACGAACGGTTCGCGGCCCGTGGCGCGGCCCAGCATCAGCGCCGTGCCGGAGGGGGCGTCCGTCTTGTGCCTGTGATGCGTTTCCAGGATCTCGGCGTCCCAGTCTACGCCCAGCCGCGAAGCCGCCTGTTCCACCAGCGCGGCCAGAAGAGTGACCCCCACGCTCATGTTCGCCGCATAGACAATGGACGTCTCTTTCGCGGCATCGTGGATTTCCTGTTCCTGCGCATCGCTCAGGCCGGTCGTGCCGATGACATAGGGAATGTGGTGCTTGGCCGCCAGCCACACCATCCTGGCCGTAGTGTCGGGCAGGGTAAAATCGACCAGCACATCGGCGCGGGCAAACAACGTCTCCGGATCGTCCGTCGTGAAAAAGCCTTGCGGCGCTTCCGCCATAGTTCTGACCGTTCCTCCGGCCAGGCTGACCTTTTCGCCCCAGGTCCCTGACAGAACCTCGTCCGTCACCAGTCGCCCCACGCGCCCGGCACATCCGATCACGCCGATCCGCGCCCCATCTGTGCGGTCGTCGGTCATTTCACTGTCGAGGGCAGGCCGCATGCACCGGTCTTTCGGAATTTATCCCGGACCAGATATAGCAGCGAAGGCCGGGGCTTGAACAGACGGTATCGTTGCGTCCGCTGTAATAAGCCCTGTTGTCGGCAGTGTCAGAGCGGGCGCCGATATTTTCCAGGGATTTGCAGTCAAAGCGTGTTCCAGGACTTCCCTGACAGTGCGGACATAAATGATCTCCAGTCCAAGATCTTCCAGCGTTCCGGCAGGCAGGGAATCCACGTCGTGCCGGTTGCTTTCTGGGACGATTACCCTTTTGATACCTGCGGCCGACGCCGCCTCAAGCTTCTGGTCCAGTCCGCCGATAGGCAGGACCTGCCCCAACAGTCCGATTTCGCCCGTCATGGCCGTATCCGCGCGGGCAGGGATGTTGGTCAGGGCCGATACGATGCTGGCCAAGGCCGTCACGCCGGCCGAAGGCCCGTCCTTCGGCGTGCTGCCGGCATGGATATGGACCTGCTTTTTGTTCAGTTCCGCCACGTCTATGCCAAGCGCCGCCGCGTTCCTCAGGACCCAGCTATGGGCGACGCTGATGGACTCCTTGATGACGAGCTTGAGATTGCCGGTGGCCGCTATGTCGAAATTGTTTCCGGGCATGACGACGGTTTCTATAGGAAGCACTTTGCCGCCACGCGAACTGGCGGTCAGGCCGTTGACCGAACCTACTTGATCTTCCCGGCTAAGGGTATCGTATACGGGCGGGATCGTATAATAGGATCCGATATTCTCTGCCGTGATGCGGACTTCTGACGCGCCGCTGGCTACTTCGACCGCGGCGGCCGCACAGATGTCTTTGATGGCACGCTCCATGTTTCTGACGCCGGGCTCGACGCAATGACCGATGACCTCCCCGATCGCATCGTCGGTGATGCTGACCTGCCCGTCCTTGAAACCCACGGCCTTGATTAATTTCGGCACAAGATGCTGTCTCGCGATATGGAACTTCTGGCTTCTTGTATATCCGTCAAGTTGGATGACTTTCATCCTGTCCTTCAGCGGGCCGGGGATATTATCCGGGTCGTTCGCCGTGCAGATGAACAGGATGCCGGACAGGTCGTAAGGAATGCCGAAATACGAATCATGGAAAGCATCGTTCTGTTCGGGATCCAGCACTTCGAGAAGCGCTGCCTGCGGGTCGCCCTGCGGGCTTCCGGCCGTGAGCTTGTCCACTTCATCCAGCATGAAAACCGCATGCACCGTACCCGCCTTCTTTATGGCTTCCATGATTTTACCGGGCATGGAGTTGGTATAAGTCCTGCGATGCCCGCGGATTTCGCTGGCATCGGCGATACCGCCGAGCGCTATGCGCTGGAACTGCCGTCCCGTGGCCCGGGCAATAGAGGCGCCGAGCGATGTCTTGCCGATCCCCGGCGGCCCGGCCAGGCACAGGATGGTGCCGTTGGTTTTCCCTGACAGTTGCTGGACCGCCAGAAGCTGCACGATGGCGGTTTTTACGGCGTCCATCCCGAAATGGTTTTCATCCAGGATGCCGCGGACCTTGCCGATGTCGATGGCCGGGACGGAAGGCTTGCCCCACGGCAGCGCGGCCAGGCGGTCCAGAAAGGAAAGCCCCAGATTGAACTCATTTTGCGTCGGTGGCATCTGGCTGATCTGGCGCAGCTCTGTCAGGACGACCTCCTGGATGTTACCCGGAAAATTTATGGTTTCCAGCTTCTGGGCGATCGACCTGAGGCGATCATGGCTGCTTCCACTGGCTACCTGAAAGGCGGATTGCGCGCTTGGCGATGTTTCAGGATGCGCGCATTCCGCGAGATTGCCCGCATGCCTTGCAAAAGTGGCGCGCATGCCGCCGGCCTTTCTAACTGCATGAAGGGAAAGGGTGCCCAGATGAAGGTAACCCGTGCATTCCAGAATTTTATCCCAGGCGGATTTCAGCTTTTCAAAAGATTTAGAATCCGTCGCATCCATAAGTTCGCGCATGAATACCGGCATGCTGCCCAGTCTCTTGCCGCTTTCTATCGCCTCGGTCGTCACGTACGCCTGACGGATCAGCGCCTGGCGGGCATCCTGGGCAGAGATGTTTCCATTCCACATCCGCACCAGATCGTGATGAAGGTCGAAGCGGATGGAATCCATAGGGCGGCCGTGGATGAGGTCCGCAAAAACCTGGGTAATGGCCTCAAGAGCTCGCTCATCGAAATATCTCCGGATAGCCGTTTCCGGCTGGCCATCCAGCGAAACCGGCAACAGCTCCGCATCAAGCGGCGCGGCCGCCACCAGATCCCGAAACTGCCTGATCCAGTCGAAAAATAGGACGTCTTCCTCCGCTCGGAGGTTCCGGGATGAATTGGCCATGTTTATACCCTGTTCAAGTTTTTTGATTATTTTAATGATTCATACGCAACCGTATGCCGCTTCGCCAGAAAATTTTTTACGGTGCGGAACTTTTTCCCAGTCAAAATCGGGCTTCAATTCGTGGGGGCCAATCGCTATAGTGGCGGCTGATCAACATTTTCAAACGGGGAACAAAGCCATGGCGGGCAGCGTCAACAAGGTCATTCTGGTCGGCAATCTGGGGAAAGATCCCGAAACCCGGTCCATGCAGAACGGGGGTAAGGTCGTCAATTTTTCTATCGCCACCTCCGAAAGCTGGAAGGATAAGAATTCCGGCGAACGCCAGGAGCGGACCCAGTGGCATAATATTGTCGTCTTCAACGAGAACATAGCCAACGTGGCCGAGCGCTACCTGAAAAAGGGCGCTAAAGTCTATGTCGAGGGCCAGCTTGAAACCCGCAAATGGCAGGATAAGGACGGTCAGGACCGTTACACCACCGAAATCGTCCTCCGCCCCTATCGCGGAGAGTTGACGATGCTGGATTCGAAAGGCGGAGAAGGCGGCGGACGTTCTTTCAACGACAATGGCGGCCAGTCGTATGATCCGGGCCCGTCCCAGTCCATGGGCCAGTCGTCTTCACCGGCGCGCAACAACACCCGCGTCGACGAACTGGAAGACGAGATCCCGTTCTGAACGGCGCCCCGGTTTTCGCCACAATTTCATGACGGAATAAGCGTATGAGAATTTTTCTCCCTGTTCTTCTAGCGGCCTCGCTGATCGCTTTTGGCGCCCATGCCCAGACTCCCGCTCCTGCGGCGGAACCCGCTGCGGCATCGCAGCCTGTGGCTGACGCGGATCTGGCCGCCCGCGCGGCTCTGGCGGCCCAGGTGGCTGACCTCACGCCTCCCCGTGCCAGCATTGAAATGGCTATCGACGCCATTGCGAACAGCGCGCCGGTCGCCCAGCGCAGGGAGATAAGATCGAAAATGCTGGCGGCTTTCGATTTCGCCGCCTTCCGTCAGGCGGCTATCGACACCATGGCCCAGACCTTCACCGAGCCCGAACTGCGCAAGATGCTGGAATACCAGAGCAGCCCGGAAGCGAAATCCATCGCCCAGAAAATGCCCTCTTACGAAACGAAGATCCAGCCTCAGATGACGAAAATGCTTGATGTCGCGCTGATGGTGGCCAGAACCGGTAAGCCTGGGAAGGTGGATTCCGCTCCTCAGCCGTAATCTCTCGTTTGTCTTAAATATCTAATGGGGAAGCCGGTATTGGCCTGAATTGCGGCTGTGCCCCCATGAGGCAAAGCTTCGAGGATGAGTCCGCTTAGCGACGGAGACAGGCTTCCTATCAGGTCCAGATGCTGTCGTGCTGCCGCTGAAATCCGGCTGTTGTCGTGGTTTGCCAGGCGCACAAAGTAATGGATGTAATCTCCTGCGCTGCGCATAGCCCTGTCGGCAGCCAGATTGTCAGGCGTATCTTTCATATGCTCCATTTCGGTAACGTATTCGCCTTTGATGATGCTGCCAATCAGCGGGTTTGCCTTATCTACCGATCCATCGCCGGGAAAGCGCATATATTTGAATACGCTTTCCATACTGGAAAGGGCGACGGCGTTCGAGACAAGCATCGCAATACGGTCCTTCAGGGGTTCCAGTTTGCAGGCGATCCGCTCAATCTGTTCCATCGTCTGAAAGGATATTTCCGCCATGATGCAATGGCTGGTAACGCCACCCACCATACAGACAGCATTGCTTGCAACCTCAATTCCGGAGATATCTGAAAGGCCTAGCGCATTCTGGAGCTTTTCGGCAATGTCGTCATAAAGACAGGAAAGTCGTTTCTTTTCATTTTCCAGATCAAGTTCTTCTCGCGTGGTGCGCATATCCTGGGAAAGGAAAAGACGGATTTGCTTGGTTCTGGCATGAGGTGAATAGAAATCATGCCGGACAAACGACTCGCCCAGTGTATGTCCAAAGATGTCTTCCAGAGATTGCATAATGCGCTCGACCGCGTCAATCCGCTGCCTTTGAATGGTGTTGAATACTTCGAAGAGCGGAGCCATATCGACAGAAGCCTCCGCGCGAAGCAGCGTTTCGACAGGGGCATAAGGTATAGTGACGCTCCAGTGGTTTCCATCTTCTTTGGTTTCGCATTTTAATTCATCGTCGGAAAGCCGCATCTCCGTAAAAGCGCGACGGAGAGTTTGCTGGATAAGTTCACCCAGGCATTCGGCGTCTTTCTGGCTTAAGTGGTGCGTTTTGACCGCAATCTTGAAGTTCGGTGGCGGTTCTGCATGTTCTCCCGGTTTGGACTTACGATAGGCAGGCTGCCCGGTTTCATGGCTGAAAGAGTGATGGTCTGAATCCCCGGACAGTTCCATGAGCGTATGGCCATCATGCAGGGCGGCCAGCGTGCCATGCGATGTCAGCGTCAGTAGAGATGACAGTCTGAAGCGGTCCGCTAGGCAGCGTGCCGCGTCGCGTGCCTGATTGGCGCTGCTTGCGAGAGGAAGCCCAGCGTTGCACATGTGACTGTCTACGAGCCTGTTGAGATCTATACACAACCCTGTCTCTGCCATTGCATGCCCCATGTGCAGATCGAGGGCCGCCATGGGGGTTGGATCCATGTACCGCGTTTTTGGCATGACGGGGACAAGGGGCAGGTTTTTGCCGTCCGGACCGAAAAGCGCAAGATATTTTTCTGAATCGGGAAGACGTGCATTTTCAAAAAAAGCAGCGGCGTTAAGAAACGTATCCTGTATTTTTTGTTCCAGAATTTTGTATCCCGGTACCGGAAACGATACCAATCCTCCTGTGCAAAAAAAGAGGCCGAGGCTTCGCTGCGCTGTTCCGCCCGTTCCAGTTCGGTCGAAAAGGGCGACCTGCATATCGCCAAATCCCCATCGTTCTTTCCTGTTTTGCTCCTTGTCCTTCAACCGGAGATTGAATGCGTTTTCAAGGATGCGATCGATTTCCGACTGATACGCCTTTTCGAAAAGGTTGCGGAATAAACCCTCGCATGAAGCACGCAGTTTTTGCCTGCGCATTGTGTCAGCGTGAGCAACAGCAAAGAATTTACTGTGTTGTGTATCTTCCTGCCCGCTAAAAAGAGTTGGATAAGCAAACGAAGTATTAAGGGCATTAAGGAAACGTGGGCGTTCCTGATGATCAAGCGGAGTCAGGTCGATGGAAAAATGTCCGGTTTGCCTGTCCAGAGAAACGGAGTCTGCCGGGCCGGGCATCCATTCCAAATCCTTAAAATGAGCGTGCAATTCCAATCCAAAAACCTGTTGGAAAAGTGCAATCGCCTCGTTTCTATAGAGAGCGATATCTGTATGTGGAACAATAAGAGCGTTATTCATCGTTTTGCATCATTTTTTGACATAAATATTTGAGCAGATTAGGTGCGCTCATTAGCGATGTCAAAAAAATATTAATAGGAATAAAAGCATATTTATGCTATTGTTTTTCTGGTCATTTAACGAAACGGAAGGTGGAAACGCGCTTTCGGGGAAAGGCGGATTCATGCGGTTTTACGGGCAGAAATTCAAAACAATGCGTCAAAACGACGAACGGACTATTGGAGACATTTTTTCTTTGTTGTTTCAATGGGATAAAGGGGGCGTTTTCTCATCGTCCCGCCATTGCGCTCTATCACGGAATCCTGCTAGAACTGTGTTGTATTTCATAACGCTTCAGGACGCCTGATAATCATGAGCGAAACGCTGCCTTCCGGAACCGAACCGCCCCTTCCTTCGATCACGCTCGAAGACGAGATGAAAAAGTCCTATCTCGATTACGCGATGAGCGTGATCGTGAGCCGGGCGCTGCCGGATATCCGCGACGGTCTGAAGCCCGTCCACCGCCGCATCTTTTATGCGATGCGCGAAGGCGGGTTCACCTCCGACAAGTCCTACAAAAAATCCGCCCGCATCGTCGGTGACGTTATGGGTAAATACCACCCGCACGGCGACTCGGCCATTTACGAGGCGCTGGTGCGGATGGCGCAGGACTTCTCCATGCGCCTGCCGCTGATCGACGGGCAGGGCAACTTCGGTTCGATGGACGGCGACCCCGCAGCCGCCATGCGGTATACCGAGGCGCGCCTGGCGAAATCCGCCGAGGCGCTGCTGGAGGATATCGACAAGGATACCGTAGAGTTCCGGCCCAACTACGATGAATCGACCGTCGAGCCCGAAGTCCTGCCGAGCCGTATCCCGAACCTGCTGGTCAACGGCGCGGGCGGCATCGCCGTCGGCATGGCGACCAATATCCCGCCCCACAATCTGGGCGAAGTGATCGACGCCTGCGTGGCCTATGTCGCCAGCCCGGACATGACGACCGAGGATTTGATGCAGATCATCCCAGGCCCTGATTTCCCGACCGGCGGCCAGATCCTTGGCCGTGTCGGCATCCGTTCGGCCTATACCACCGGCAACGGCTCGATCATGATGCGCGCCAAGACCTCCATTGAGGACATCCGCGACAAGCGCGAGGCGATCATCGTTCATGAAGTGCCGTACCAGGTGAACAAGGCGCGGCTCCAGGAACGCATGGCCGAACTAGTGCGTGAGAAAATTCTCGAAGACATTTCCGACATCCGCGACGAATCCGACCGCGAGGGCGTGCGCGTCGTCATCGAACTGAAACGCGGCGCGATGGCCGACGTCGTCCTGAACCAGCTTTACAAGCATACGCAGCTGCAGACCAGTTTCCCGGCCAATATGGTGGCCCTTAATCATGGCCGTCCGGAAATGCTGGTGCTGCGCGATTTCATCCATGCCTTCGTGAAGTTTCGCGAGGAAGTCATCACGCGCCGCACGATCTATGAACTCGGCAAGGCGCGGGAACGCGCTCATGTCTTGGCCGGCCTTGCCGTCGCCGTCGCGAATATCGACGATGTGATCGCTCTGATCCGCAACGCGCCGAATCCGACCGAAGCCCGCGAACAGTTGATGGCGAAGGACTGGCCTGCGAAGGACGTTGCGCCGTTGATCGCCCTGATCGACGATCCCGAGCATATGGTATCGGACAAGGGCACGTATCGCATGTCCGAAGTCCAGGCGAAAGCGATCCTCGACCTGCGCCTGCACCGCCTGACCGGGCTGGAGCGCGACAAGATCGGCGACGAATTGCGGGAGATTACTGACCGGATCGCCGAATTTCTGGCCATTCTCGGCAGCCGTGAAAAACTGCTGGAAGTGCTGGTCGGCGAATTGCAGGACATCAAAGCGAAATTCGCGACGCCGCGCCGTACCGCGCTGGTCGAGTCCGAGTTCGAGCAGGATATAGAGGAACTGATCCAGCGCGAGGACATGGTCGTCACCATTACCCATGGCGGCTATATCAAGCGCGTGCCGCTGTCGACCTATCGCGCCCAGCGCCGCGGCGGCAAGGGCAGGGCGGGCACGGCCCTGAAAGACGAGGATTTCGTCTCCGACCTTTTCGTCGCCTCGACCCATACGCCGCTACTGATTTTCACCTCGCGCGGCATCGTCCACAAGATGAAGGTCTGGCAGCTGCCGCTCGCGACGCCTCAATCGCGTGGAAAGGCGCTGGTCAACCTTCTGCCCCTCGGCGACGGGGAAAACATTTCCGTCTACATGCGCCTGCCCGAAAACGAGAATGTCTGGAACGAACTGGACATCATTTTCGCGACGTCCGAGGGCGGCATCCGCCGCAACAAGCTGTCCGATTTCGGCAATATCCGCTCCAACGGCCTGATCGCCATGAAGCTGGAAGGCGACGAAAGGCTGGTGTCCGTCAAGATCGCCCGCGAGGACGAGGACATTATGCTGGTCTCGAAACTAGGCAAGGCGATCCGGTTCCCTGTCGATGACGTCCGCGTCTTCGCGGGACGCACCTCCACCGGCGTGCGCGGCATCCGCCTGGCCACGGGCGACGAGGTCATTTCGATGTCGATCCTGCGCCATGTCGATGCGACGCCGGAAGAACGCACCGCGTATCTGAAGCGCGCCAGCAAGTTGCGCGGCGTGGAGGAGGGCGTGGAGCTGGAAGAAGGCGGCGAGGCCAACCTGACCGAGGAGCGTTTCAAGGACCTGCAACAGAAAGAGCAGTTCCTGATCACCGTCACCAACAAGGGCTTCGGCAAGCGGACCTCCGCATACGAATACCGCGTTTCGGGCCGGGGCGGGCAGGGTATCACCAATATGGGCCTGACCTCGAAGAACGGCGGCAAGGTCGTTGCCACTTTCCCCGTCACCGACGACCACCAGGTCATGCTGGTGACGGACGCCGGCCAGCTGATCCGTACACCGGTAAAAGACGTCCGTTTCACGGGCCGCAGCGCACAGGGCGTCATCATCTTCCGCGTCGGCGAGGCGGAAAGCGTCATTTCCGTCGCCTGGCTGATCCAGGACGAGGATGAAGCGGAAGAGATCGAAGCCGACGCCGCCAGCCCTGTGGAAGCGGAAGCCATTGATGCCGGAACCGGCAGCGAGCCTTTGGATGGCCATTGATGCCATACGCCCGATAGGCCTTTCCGACCTGCCTGATGTCGATACGGTTCAGCAGGCAGCCTATACGCCCTCTCTGCACGAAGACATGGCATTGTTCCAATCTATCCTTAAGGCGGGCCGCGGGTTTTGTTTCCTGGCGGACGAGGGGGGGTACAATAGCGGGCTACGGCCTCGCCTATCCTACGGACCCCGACAGGAGCGGATTTGCCGATGGTCCCGTGGATACAGGCGGACCGGCAACCGCCCTATACCTCCACGATGTCTGCGTCCATCCCGGCTTTCAGGGCCGCGGCCTTGCCGGGCGGCTTTTCTCAGGGATCGAATCGGCGGCGCGTGAGGCGGGTCTGCTCAGCATCATCGGCGTTGCGGTTCAGAATTCAGGACCTTTCTGGCATAAACTTGGTTTTGAGACACTTCGCCCCTATACATATCGAAGCGAACCGGGCATGTTCATGGTCAAATCATTGATATCCTGACGCGTCCTTCGGAACCGCTTCGCCTTTGGTTTCGTTCGTGGCGCTGAGATACACATGCCAAGGAGGCAACGATGCATATACAAAGAGTCCTGAGGCTGACGGCAGCCGGTCTTGTTCTGATGAGCGCGGGCGGCGCGGCGGCCATTGCCGCGGATGCGGCTTTCCAGCCGCAACTGACCGCCCCTGCATCGCCTGTATTGACGGCGCCCCCGGCCCAGACGGCCACAACGGTCTATTATCAGCAGACGCAGCATGTTGTCCAGCAGGTGGCGCCGCCGAAATTGCCGCCTAATGATATCAAGAACGTGCAGCCCACCTCTGCCGGCAGCGTCAGCGCGGACGGGATGACCAACGCGAAGCAGTTCTTCCGGAACGCTGATAAGGACCATGACGGACTGGTCAGTTTTTCGGAGTTTTACGCGCAGTCAGGAACAGGCTACGGCCCGGGTGACATACGCTTGAGCAAGAAGTTTGCTGTCCTTGATTCGAACCAGGATAAGACGCTCAGCCGCGATGAGATTATGCAGAATTACGGCAAGCCGTACGATGCCCAGCCTCAATCCCTGAGATGGACTCCGAACGGCACTGATCGCGATTAATTAATTATAGTCGGCTGGCGCCGGGGCCGAGAAGTTGCCGTAAGGGCGGCGCATTAGCGTGCGATGGGCGGGCGATGAATCGTCGTCCGCCCCGTCGTTCCGGCTGTAAGCCCTTTTAGCGGCTTTTTTCTTCTGGGCCATCCATGGCGTTTCCCATGAACGGTTGCGGACCGGCTTAACGGCTTCGTAGGCTTCCTGTCCGTCGTTATTGAGATTTTTCGATATCTGGCCGGCCATGCTTCCCGCGTTGCGCGCATTGTTGCGGGGCGTCGTGATGACCCTGTGGAAGGTATTGCCCTTCCTGGTAATCGTATCCTCCGCATGAACCGGCGGAACCATGGTCGCGGACGTCAAAATTACAAGACTGGAAAGGGCGAAAAGCCACATGCGCATGGATGGTTATTCCTCTGATCGAATCGGGACGGCCTCAATATACGCCAAAAGGCAGGAGATGAATGACTAATTTGCATTTACCGGAGAATCCGTTAGGTTTGGGACGTTTTTGAATTCCAGGGTGTCTACAATGACCAAAACCGGCAAACACCGCATCGGCCTTTATCCCGGCACCTTCGATCCGGTAACCAAGGGACATCTGCATCTGATCAAGCGGGCCAGCAAGCAGGTCGATCAGCTAATCGTCGCCGTATCGGCCAATACCCGCAAAAGTCCGCTTTTCGACCAGAAGGAACGGGTAGAAATGGTGCGGGAAGATATCGGCAACATGTATGAAAAATACTGCGATATTGAGGTCCGGGGCTTTGACAAGCTTCTGGTCCATTTTGCCCGGGATGTCCATGCATCCTGTATATTCCGCGGGTTACGGGCCGTTTCTGACTTCGATTTCGAGTTCCAGATGACGGGGATGAACGCCAAGCTGGACCCTGATATTGAGACCGTGTTCTTGATGGCTTCGGACAAATGGCAGTTCGTGTCCTCCAGCTTCGTTAAGGAGATCTACAGCCTGCGCGGGGACGTCAGCGAGGTCGTGACCCCCTCGACCGGGGCCGCCTTGAAGAAGAAATTCGGTTTTTAGGGCTTAAGTAAAGTGTTGACGGGACGGCGATAAATACATAAGGTGCAGTCCGTTCGCAAGGCTGTTTTTAGAGCATGACCGCGTAGCTCAGTCGGTAGAGCACCTGACTTTTAATCAGGTGGTCGTGGGTTCGACCCCCACCGCGGTCACCATTTAAGGCATTCTGTTCTGTGCTGGGCCGGAAGATCGCGGCTTTTCCCGCCTTAAGGCATTATCGTCAACAATATGTTTTGTATCCATCCATATTTCACTAAGGCGGCAATGTCCCCTGGTAACGCAATCTGACGGCAGGCTTTTAGAAACAGGCTGTAATTCGCCATCGTCCCAGCCTAAACGGTGTGTATATTCTATTTGCGCGGGGCCACTGCTCCTTTGAATAAACGCTATCCTATGGCCCTGTTTCTCCGCTGTTTGAGCAGAATAATAAAATTTAATGGTTGTTTGTTTTGGTTCAGTCATCGTTCTTCCTCTTTTTCATATAACAAAGAAGCTGTTGTAACCTGTCAATAAAAATCTATGATGGCAAAATGATTCATTCGATCAAACCTCCTTCCGGTCATGAGCTGCGCCTTCAGGTTGCTTCTCTGCATCGCAGCCTGTTCGCCCGGCTGCGCACGTTTTTCTTTGCGGGGGTTCTGGTCACGGCGCCTGTGGCGATCACGGTTTACCTGACCTATATCTTCCTTCGGTTCATGGACGCGCATGTCACGGACCTGCTGCCGCCGGCCTATCACCCGCACACGACCATCCCCGGTATCGGCCTTATCATCGCGATCGCATTTTTCATCCTCGTCGGATGGCTGACGCGTAATGTGATCGGCAAGGTGGTGGTATGGCTCTCCGATTACATGTTCGCCCGCGTCCCTGTGATCCGCATCATATACGGGGCGCTGAAGCAGATTTTTGAGACCTTGATGACGAGTCAGTCATCGGCTTTCCGCGAGGTCGTCCTGTTCGAATATCCGCGCCCTGGCATGTGGGCGGTCGGTTTCGTCACCGGATCGCTGAAAGGCCAGGTGCAGACGCTGTCCGACAGCGAGGTGGTGAATGTGTTCCGCCCGTTCACTCCGAACCCGACGTCGGGCTTCATGCTGCTGATCCCCCGCAAGGATCTGACCGTGCTGAACATGACGGTCGAGGAAGCCATCAAGCTGGTCGTTTCAGGAGGTATTATTACCCCGCCGGAAAAAATTACGGCTCTTTAGGCCATTTCATCCAGATCTTAAATACCGGATGCTTTGGTCTTTTTCAAATAGATATAGAAGCGTCCGAAGCGCTTGTCCCCGCTCCGTCTGCAGCTCCGGATCTTTTTCGATAATCAGGCGGGCGTCGTCCCGGGCTGCGGCCAGGAGTTCGGCATGAACGGGCAGTTCCGCGAGCCTGAGGTCGAGATCGCCGCTTTGGCGCGTGCCGAGGATGTCTCCGCTGCCCCGCAGTTCCAGGTCTTTTTCTGCGATCAGGAAACCGTCTTCGGTATCGCGCATCAAGGTCAGCCGGGCTTTCGATGTGGCCGACAATGGCGCGCCGTAAACAAGAAAACAGTAAGACGCATCGGCGCCGCGCCCCACCCGCCCGCGCAACTGGTGAAGCTGCGCCAGGCCGAACCGGTCGGCATGTTCGATCACCATGACGGTCGCTTGCGGCACATTGACGCCGACTTCGATCACCGTCGTGGCAACGAGCAGTGTCTTTTCGCCCGAACTGAAGGCCTGCATGACCGCATCGCGTTCGTCCGCCTTCATGCGGCCATGGATCAAACCGACCCTGGCGCCGAACCGCGCCTGGAGAATTTCATAGCGGGCTTCGGCGGCGGCGAGGTCGATCAGTTCGGATTCCTCGACCAGGGGGCAGACCCAATAAACGCGCGCGCCGGTTTTCATGCGCCGCCCGATGCCGTCGATCATGTCGTCCAGCCTGTCCTGGGGGATCAGGCGCGTGTCGATCTTTTTACGGCCCGGCGGCTTTTCGTCGAGACGGCTTACATCCATGTCGCCATAGGATGTCATGGTCAGGGTGCGGGGGATGGGCGTCGCCGTCATCACTAGAACATCCGTGCCCCGGCCCTTGGACGACAGCCGCATCCGCTGCTGGACGCCGAAGCGGTGCTGTTCGTCGATGACGGCCAGCCCAAGATCGGCAAAGGCGATATCGTCCTGGAAAAGGGCGTGAGTGCCGATGACAACCGATGCTTCGCCGCTCTCGATTTTGCGCAGCAGCGCGTTACGCGCTTTTCCTTTGTCCCTGCCTGTTAGCACGACAAAAGAGATTCCCGCGGCATCCAGCCAGGGGCGCAGACTTTCGGCATGCTGGCGGGCAAGGATTTCCGTAGGCGCCATAAGCGCGCCCTGCGCCCCGCACTCGATGGCGTTCAGCATGGCGAGAGCCGCGACGATCGTCTTCCCGCTGCCGACATCGCCTTGAAGAAGGCGCAACATACGGAGCGGGGCGGCCATATCGGCGTAAACTTCGTCCAGGGATCGCTTCTGGGCGCCTGTCAGCATGAAGGGCAGGGCGTCGATAAGTTTTTGCCTCAGGTGTCCGCCGCCTTTGAAGGCACGTCCGCTTTGCCTGCGGTTTTTATAGCGCACCAAGGCAAGCGCCAGCTGGTTCGCGAGCATTTCGTCGTAGGCAAGGCGCGAGCGTATAAGAGACGCAGGTGACAGGAAATCGGGCTCACCCGTTGACGACGACGTATGGAAACCGTGCAGGGCCTGAAGCGAATTTTTGAAATCCGGCCATTTATTCCGGGCTTTGTAATGAGGATCCTGCCATTCGGGCATCGCCGGGACCGCCGCGATCGCACCCGACAGGACTTTGCGCATGCTTTTGTTGGTCAGGCCCGCCGTCAGGGGATAGACCGGCTCGATGGTCGCGATGGCGTCTTTGTCTTCCAGGGTGCCAATGGCGTCAGGATGGGTCATCTGCGGTTTATCGTTGTAATATTCTATGCGCCCGCTGACGACCACCGTGGCGCCTTCTGGCAGGTGTTTGCCGATATAATCGGCATGGGCGTTGAAAAAGACGAGCGTAATCGTGCCGGTTTCGTCGGTGCACCAGACTTTGTAAGGCTGACTGCGGCGCTCGTTCGGAAAATGTTTATGGACGGCGACAGTCAGGGTGGCGATCTGGCCGTCTTTCGCCTCGGCGATCTTCGGCGCGAAGCGGCGGTCGATATAATCGACCGGCCTGTGAAACACCAGGTTCAGCAGTTTCGGCCCGCCGGCCAGTTTTTCCAGCAGCGCGCCGTTCCGCGGCCCTACACCCGCAAGCGTGGTCAGCGGCCGGAACAGGGGATCGAGGACGAAAGGCCGGCCCTGATTTGGCGTCTGAACGATTTTATGATTTTCGGCGTTGGCCATCAGACCCGGATAGCATAGTTTAACCCTGAAAGCGATTCTGTCCGGTTAACCTTTAAAAGGAGCATGGATATGTTCAAGAAAGCCTTTATGTCCGTTGTAACGGTACTGACCCTTGCAGGACCCGCAATGGCGGCGGACGCTGGCGTGAAAGCCAGCCTGGTGGACGGCAAGGACAAGCCAGCCGGATTTGCCAACCTGGAGCCAATGGGCAAGGGATTGCTTCTGCATGTGGAGGTTGAAGGTCTTTCACCCGGCTGGCACGGCATCCATATCCATGGCATGGGCGACTGCTCGGATTTCAGTGCGGGCTTCAAGGCCGCGGGTGGCCATGCCACGCATGAAAGCGAAAAACACGGTTTTAAAAATGCCGACGGCAATCATTTCGGCGATCTGCCGAATATCTGGGCAGGCGATAATGGCCAGGGGAAAGCCGAATATTTCCTGAAAGATGTCGCCCTGGCCGATCTTCAGGACAAGGATGGCAGCAGCATTATGGTCCATGCAGGTCCCGACGATTACGAAAGCCAGCCTGCGGGCAACTCAGGAGACCGCGTCGCCTGCGGTGTCATAGCACCCCATGCCTCCGCTCAGTGACTGGCAGAAACGGCTGATCTATCGCAGCTGGCATCGCGGCACCCGCGAAATGGACCTGATCATGGGCAGTTTCGCTGACAGGCATGTCCCGGCGTTTTCGGACGCCGAACTCGCCAGTTACGAAGAAATATTAAACAACAACGATCCTGATTTGTATGACTGGGTGACAGGGCGAGTCGAACCGCCTGACAATCCGCTTATAGTACGCTTGCAGGCGCATAAAATTGTACAATCGGCAGGATAATGAAGGAATCGAAAGCAGGATTTCTTGGAAATCGATAGATAATAAAGGTCGTGGTGTCGTCGCTACCAAGGACATTGCGGAAGGCGAACTGATAGAACATTCGCCTGTCATCCTGATGGCGCTCGATAAGATTGCAGGAACGCCGCTCGATGATTACGTGTACTGGTGGAGTGATAAAAAAGGTGAGGAATACGCCGTCGGGTCAGGGATGCTTATGATTTATAATCATTCATCGGATCCCAATGCCTGCATAGTGTACGATTATGGCATTCAAACCATTCGGGTTTTCGCGACAAGGCCTATAAAGGCGGGACAGGAAATATGCTGGAACTATAATACCGATTTATGGTTCGATCCTACTTAAAAGCTGTCTTTCATTTTTCTCAGTACAGCAAAACGCGCGGCTGAATCCGACCTCAGAAACGGGTTGGTTTCCTTCTCTGTCTTCATCGTGACCGGCACCGTCGGCTCATTCCTGCCGCGCAAGTCCGCGACGTTCTTCATACGGGATTGCAGCGCCGCATTGCAGGGCTCGACGCCAAGGGCAAAACGCCCGTTCTCAGCAGTATATTCATGCCCGCAGTAAACATTGGTATCGCCGGGCAGCGCGGCGAGTTTTTGTAATGACTCCCACATTTCGGAGGCTGTGCCTTCGAATAGACGGCCGCAGCCGAGGGAAAACAACGCGTCGCCGCTGAACAACGCTTTGGCGGCCGGAATCCAGAACGCGATATGGCCGCTTGTATGCCCGGGCGTTTCGATCACGTTTACATCCAGCGGACCGATTTTATAAACGCTGCCCTGGGACACGAGGACATCGATATTTGGCATGCGCGCCATTTCGGAAGCCGGGCCGACGACGATACTGTTATATCGCTTTTTCAGTTCTGAGACGCCGCCTGTATGGTCGCCGTGATGATGGGTAAGCAGGATGGAATCGGCTTTCCAGCCTATGGTTTCAAGGAAGGCTATGACAGGCTCCGAATCTCCGGGATCGACTATGGCCGTATGTCTGCCGTCATGGACTGCATAGCTGTAATTGTCCTGCAGGACAGGGATGATATGGACGGAGGCCATCAGGAACGGCCAGCGTCGGTGGTCAGGACGACCTTGCCGATGGGGTCGCCGCTTTCGATAAGAGTGTGGGCTTGCATCGCGTCGGAAAGCGGCAGGACTTTAAACAGGACAGGCCGGATGGCGCCGGATTCGATAAGAGGCCACACATGTGTTTTAAGGCCCTTGGCGAGCGACGCTTTCTCCTCTTCCGGTCTTGGCCTTAAAGTCGATCCTGTCAGGACGATGCGTTTGGTCATGATCTGGCGGATGTCTATTTCGGTTTTTGCGCCGCCCATGCTGGCGATGCTGACATGCCGTCCGTCCAGTCTCAACAGACGTATATTTTGGGGAATATAGGCGCCGCCGACCATGTCGAGGACCACGTCGATACATTCCTTGCCCCAGGCCTGCTCCAGTTCATCGGTGAAGTCCCGGCTTTTATAATTAACGGCCATGTCCGCGCCCAGTTCCAGGCAGGCCGCGCATTTTCGGTCTGTTCCTGCCGTTACCGCCACATGCGCGCCAAACGCCTTCGCGATCTGAATCGCCGTCGTGCCGATGCCCGACGATCCACCATGGATCAGCGCCGTTTCCCCTGGCTTCAGGCCGCCGCGCACAAATAGATTGTTCCAGACCGTAAAAAAGGTTTCGGGCAAGGCGGCGGCCTGGGTCATGTCCAGGCCTTTTGGAATGGGCAGGCATTGCCCCAGAGGCGCCACGGCATATTCAGCGTAACCTCCGCCGGTCAGCAGGGCGCAGACAGGCTCGCCCGTGTCCATTTTTATGCCTGCCACCTCCAGCCCGGGCAGCTCGCTGGCGCCGGGTGGCGGCGGATATTTGCCAAGGCGCTGCATGATATCGGGCCGGTTGACGCCCGCCGCATGGACCTGAATCAGGACTTCGCCCTTCCGAGGCTGTGGGACTGCCTTGTCCGTGACGCGCAGGGTATGGTCCGGCGTGATCTCGATGGCCTTCATCGTCTGTTGCGTTTGTCTGGTCATGCCCCTAATGTTGCCGTTCGGAGGATAAAAGGCAATGTTCGACGACGACCTCGACCCGCGTACGAAGAAACCGGTCCTGAAAAAGCTGGACCGTTATTCCATTGACGAGCTTTATGAATACATCGAAAACATGAAAGCGGAAATAACCAGGGCCGAGGCGGAGATCAAGCAGAAAAAAGCCGCGACAGACGCAGCGGCAAGCATTTTTAAATAATCCTACCCTAATTTTTTATGCCAGCCTGGGCCATGAGGCTGCATAGGCGTTTCAGTAATGTTTGTAGCCGTATGCTCAAATGCTTGTTCGGCCCATAAAGCAAAACGGGCCTGGCGGCTGGGGACGATAATAGATACAGGACTTATTAAAGCACCTCTGTCTTCTATAGAAGTCCTCATAAATTTTTTAAGAGCAGCCGGAGCATATTCATCGACATATGTGTCCAGTGCCTGCGGAGTGATTTTTATTCCTTTTTCTTCCAGTCTTCGGGAAACTTCCTTATAAAACGTGCCGACTTTTCTCGGATCTAAATAAGAAAGCGCCAGAATGATTTCATCTTCTACAGCTGTTCTTGTTTCTTTTGCAGATTTTATGTTTCTGTAAATTACAGTAAAAAGCGAGGCGGTCTGTTCGGGCGGTTCACGATCTTTAGGAAAAATAAGCGTGGAAACTTGCTCTGGGGTAGCCATGCCGTGAAAAATTTCTTTTAAATCCTTTGGAGAGAAAAATGGCTTCTTGGAAAGAGGATTCACGTTTTTAAAAGGAAGTTGTATCTGCGAATGTGCTGCAACATTAAAACATGATTTGTTTTTTCTCGCTGCAGAAAATCCAATCAGATATTCAACTATTTTCTTTGCAGTAACATTTGCCATTCTACATGCCTTTTTGAAATATTTTTAAATATATAGATATTACTTTATTATTTATATGTCAATTAATTTCTGCTTTGTCTCGTAGTAACAATTTGATATCAGCTTTCTATGCACATCGAATCCGATATCAAGCTTGATTTTAAGGACGTCCTGATCCGGCCCAAGCGTTCGACGCTGGCGAGCCGGAAAGAAGTCGAGTTGCGCCGCCCCTATACCTTCAAATGGTCAGGACGGAGTTTCGACGGCGTGCCGATCATCGCCGCGAATATGGACGGTGTCGGCACGCTGGCCATGGCGGAAACGTTCAGGGATATGGGGCAGGGGCTTACCGCGGCGCTGCATAAGCATTATCCTCTGGAAACGCTCCAAAAATCGTTCGATACCGGCAATGCCTGGTATTCAATCGGCGTGACGGATCATGACGTCGAGAAGATGGAAGCCTTCCTGAAAACCGGTACGATCGACAAACTATGCATCGATGTCGCCAACGGCTATGCCGAGGCATTTGCCGATGTCGTGAAGCGGATGCGCGACAAGCTGCCCGAAACCACGATTATGGCCGGGAACGTCGTAACAGGGGAAATGGTCGAGGAGCTGATCCTCTGCGGCGCGGATGTGGTCAAGGTCGGCATCGGCCCGGGCAGCGTCTGCACCACCCGGAAAATGACAGGCGTGGGATATCCGCAGCTTTCCGCGGTGATCGAATGTGCCGATGCCGCTCACGGGCTGAAAGGCCTTGTCTGTTCCGACGGCGGCTGCACGGTGCCGGGCGATATCGCCAAGGCGTTCGGCGCGGGGGCTGATTTCGTGATGCTGGGCGGCATGCTGGCCGGGCACGACCAGTCCGAGGCCGATATCGTCGAGGAAAACGGTAAAAAATTCCTGACCTTTTACGGTATGAGCAGCGATACGGCCATGCAGAAGCATGCGGGCGGCGTCGCCGAATACAGGGCCAGCGAGGGCAAAACGGTCAGGGTGCCGTACCGGGGCGATGTACGCCAGACCGTCCAGGACATTCTGGGCGGCCTGCGCTCGGCCTGCACCTATGTCGGAGCGGTCAAGCTGAAGGAATTGTCGAAGCGCACGACCTTCGTCCGCGTCACCCAGCAGATCAACACTGTTTTTGGCACGGAATAACGCCATATCGTATAACTTGCGGTATGGCCCGGCACAGGATATGGTGTGCCCCTCAAACACATGACTGGCAAAGGAATAACGTAATGGAAGAGATCGAAAAGCGCCTGCGCGACGCTACGGAGGCATGCCTTGCCAGCCACGCGGAATGGGCCAAAAACCGTAAGGAAGGCGCGACGCGTGAAAAGCTTATGGAGGCTGTGCACGAACTGCGCAAAGTCGCCGCTCGCCTGGAAATCGAGATGGCTATCAGCGAACGGGATGAAATGGCCGCGAAGCCGCTGCCGATCCCGCCGCATCGCGCCTCTAACAAACGCAGGCATACGGGCGATATGAACGATTACGGCGGCGGTAACGGCAACGGCGGTGAAGAAGAATCCGCTGGGAATGCCGCGCCGTCCGGCGGCATGAGCGAGGAAGGAATCGCCCGCACCATGCGTCGCAGGCGCCCCGGCGGCCCTGGCCCGGGACCCGGACAAGGCCCGATCGGCGGTGGAAACAACAACGGCAATATCGGCGGTGGACGTCCGGAATAACCGTCAGTTTAACCGTCAGGCTCTTATCCCGGAAGGCGCGCCAGCGTTTTTCCGGGATTTTTGCCTTAACGGAGCAGATCAGGATTTTCCTGCTTAAACAGGAAAGAAACGAAAGAACATGGAAACGGCGCAGAAGAAAACAGCCGGAATGCCTTCTACGGTCCTGTATGGCGCGCCGGAAGGTCAGGATGCGCGCATCCTGGCTGAGCGGGCGCGCAGCCTTGTGGCGGAAGACGGCGTCGCTGTCCATGTGGCCCTTGACGATCTGCGGATGGCGGAGCTGGCGGAATTGCTGTCGTTTTTCGCGCCGGACGTTAAAGTCATCGAATTGCCCGCCTGGGACTGCTTGCCTTATGATCGTGTTTCACCGAGGGGCGAAGTGGTCGCAAAACGCGTCGCCGCGCTTGCGGGCCTCTTGGCATGGAAAGAGGAAAAGCGCCGCTACCCGCGCATCCTGCTGACAACCGTCAATGCCATCGCCCAGCGCGTGCCGCCCGCCGATATCCTTTCAAAGGCGTCGTTGATTGCCGTCACGGGCGGACGGATGCCTGTAGAGACATTGCAGGCTTTCCTGGTCAGCAACGGCTATGTCCGGACGGACACGGTGCGCGAAGCCGGAGAGTTTGCGGTGCGCGGTGGCATTATCGACTTGTTCCCGCCTGGATATGAAGAACCGCTGCGCATAGACCTGTTCGGCGACGACATCGAAACCATACGCAGTTTCGACCCCTCGACACAGCGCACAAGCAGAAAGCTGGACAGGTTCGAACTTTTTCCGGCGACTGAGTTTTTCCTCGATAACGACTCGATCGCCCGGTTTCGATCAGGATACCGCGACCTTTTCGGCGTGACGCGCTCGGACGACCCGCTTTATGCCGCTGTATCTGAAGGACGACGCTATAATGGCATGGACCACTGGCTGCCGCTCTTTTTTGACAGGCTGGACACTTTGTTCGCCTATCTGCCCCAAATCATAGCACTGACCCTCGACCAGCATGGAGAACAGGCCTGGGACGAAAGGCTGGCGCAGGTCCAGGATTTTTACCAGGCCCGTAAAACCCTTGAAGCCGCGAACGGCAAAAAGAAAAAGGAAGGCGATGTCAGCCTGTCGGGCACTGTCTATCATCCCGTTCCTCCCGACCGTTTATATCTGACGGACAGGGAATGGAGGGAAAAGGCATCGGACGCGGTCGAGTTTTCGCCTTTTTCCGCCCCGCCCGGTAATGAAGAGCTGGATGGGCGCGGCAAGAAGGGCCGCGATTTCGGCGACATCAGGGCGCAGCCCAAGGGCGATGTGTTCGGCGCCTTGAGCGAATACATTTCCGGGCATCGCATGGACGGCAGGAAGATCCTGATCGCCGCGTACTCCGAAGGCTCGCGTGACAGGCTCGGCGGGCTGATGCAGAGCGCCGGCTTCGCCAACATCATTCCGGTCGATTCGGCGGACGACCTGAAAAAACTTGCGTCTCACCAGACCGGCATGGCGATTTTAAGCCTGGAACACGGGTTCGTTTCGCCCGACCTGGTGGTCGTGACCGAACAGGATATTCTCGGCGACCGTCTCGCGCGGCGGTCAAAAAACCGGAAGAAAGCCGACAATTTCCTGACCGAAGTTTCATCTTTGTCTCCCGGAGACCTGATCGTGCATATCGATCATGGCATCGGGCGGTTTACCGGGCTTGAAACTCTGGCCGTCGGCAAAACGCTTCATGACTGTCTGAAGCTCGAATATGCGGGCGGGGACAAGCTGTATGTGCCGGTCGAAAATATCGAAGTCCTGAGCCGTTTCGGCAATGACGAAGGCGTGGTCCAGCTGGATAAGCTGGGTGGGGCGGGCTGGCAGGCTCGGAAAGCCAAGGCAAAAGCCGATCTGATGCGCATGGCGGACGGTCTTCTTAAGATTGCGGCCGCCAGACAACTGGAGAAAGGCGAAAAATTCGAACTCGGCTCCGGCCTCTACGAAGAATTTTCTGCCAGTTTCCCTTACCAGGAAACCGATGACCAGCTTCGCGCGATCGGCGACGTGATAAGCGACCTCAATCGCGGCCAGCCGATGGACCGTCTGGTGTGTGGCGATGTCGGGTTCGGCAAGACGGAAATCGCTCTGCGCGCTACATACATCGCCGCGATGAACGGCAGCCAGGTGGCAGTCATCGTACCGACGACTTTACTGGCAAGGCAGCATTATCAGAATTTTACCAAGCGTTTTTCAAATACAGGTTTAAGAATTGAACAACTTTCCCGCATGGTGACGGCCAAAGAAGCCGAGCAGACTAAAAAAGGGCTGGCGGATGGAACGGTTAACATTGTCGTCGGCACCCATGCCCTTCTGGGCAAGGGCATCAAGTTCGACCGTTTGGGCTTGGTGGTGGTCGATGAAGAACAGCGCTTTGGCGTCAAGCAGAAGGAAAAGCTGAAAGAACTGAAAGCCAATGTCCATGTGCTGACCCTTACCGCTACGCCGATCCCGCGTACCCTGCAAATGGCGCTGACGGGTGTGCGGGATATGTCGGTGATCGCGACGCCTCCGGTTGACCGTCTGGCCATCCGCAATTTCGTCCTGCCGTTCGATCCGGTCGTCATCCGTGAAGCGATATTGCGCGAGCATTACCGGGGCGGACAGACTTTTTACGTCTGCCCGCGCATCAAGGATATCGACGATATTGCCGAAATGCTCAAAGACCTGGTGCCTGAAGTCAAAGTGGTCGCCGCGCATGGCCAGATGCCGGCGCAGGAACTTGAAGATCGCATGACGGCGTTTTACGACGGGCAATACAATGTACTCCTTGCCACCAACATCATCGAAAACGGTATCGACATCCCGACCGCCAATACGATGGTCGTACACCGTGCCGATATGTTCGGGCTGTCGCAGCTCTACCAGATACGCGGGCGGATCGGGCGTTCCAAAGTTCGCGCGTACGCTTACTTGACCTATGAACCTCGCCGGGTCCTGACCGATCAGGCGCAAAAGCGGCTTGAGGTCATGGAAACGCTTGATACTTTGGGAGCGGGTTTTCAACTGGCTAGCCATGATATGGATATAAGGGGCGCCGGTAACCTTCTGGGCGAGGAGCAGTCGGGCCATATCAGGGAAATCGGGGTGGAACTGTATCAGCAGATGCTGGAAGAGGCCGTGGCCGCCGCCCGGCACGGGTTGGATTTTGAAGGCGAGCCGATGCCCGACCAATGGTCCCCGACCATTAACCTGGGCACCTCGGTTTTAATACCGGATTATTATGTCGACGATCTGAATGTACGTATGAGCCTGTACCGGCGTCTCTCTGAACTCGAAAGCAAAAACGATATCGAATCGTTTGCCGCGGAACTGATCGACCGTTTTGGCGCTATCCCGGACGAGGTGGAGAACCTTTTGCAGATTGTCGAGATCAAACAACTTTGCAAGACTGCGGGCGTAGACAGGGTGGATGCCGGGCCCAAAGGGGCCGTTATAGGATTTCATAACGATTCCCCGCCAAATGTTGCCGCTTTGATGAAATGGATTCAGGAAAAATCCGGTACGGTCAAACTGCGGCCCGACCAGAAACTGGTCGCCGCCCGCGAATGGCATCAGCCCGAACAGCGGGTGAAAGGGGTAAGAAGCCTGATGCGGGACCTGGCCAGTTTGAGATAAGAGAGTACAATCGGTCTATGACATCAAAACAGGGATAAGCTGCAATGAGCATGGCGATTATGCTGAACGATAAAAATGAAGCCATGCTCATGCATACCGAGCCGCTTGGATTTTTACCCTATTGGGTGGAATATTCCCCGGATTTAGGAGGAGTAAGACTGGTCAGCCAGGATGGGATGGAATTTCAGACGGAGGTAATCATCCTTCCAGGGTTCGAAGAGAAGCTTAAATATGTTAAAAAAATTATGGTGGTTTTAATGAAAGAGCAGAAGCCGGTCGAAGGTTTCTCTGTATCTTTCATTTATCAGGGTCTATAATCCTGAAAAAGGAGAGTGCTATGGACGGTTTACCTGAAAGACAAAGTGGCGATTCATTGGAAAACAGCCTTATGGGCTTTTTCGGAAGTATGGTACTTGGCGGGGCAACCGCGGATCTTTTGGGCGGAAAAGGGTCTGCTCTCGGCCAGCTTGTCATGGCGGATACAGTTCTTCGCGCTACAAGCAAGCTGAATCAGGGCGGACACAATCCAGGATTCTGATACGGCCGTTTGCCTGTCTGCGTTTGGACATTACATTGACGGGGCTATCCTTTTAAAGGATAGCCGTTTTATGAGTTTTCCATGAGCCGTGAATATGCCGAAAGCCGTATCCGCGAAGCCCTGAAACAGGCTAAAGGCAACGCGACCAAGGCACGGCAGATGGTGATGGCCTGGACGTTCGAGGATCCCAAGCTGCTGCAGGCGCTGGTGCGGCCTCATCTTACCGGGATTGTCGCCTATGCCGTCAGCCGTGTGATCAATCGGCTGGAGGCGGATGAAGACGAAACGCCCATTCCCGATATCCCTGAAACACTCAACATGCCCCCCGAGACCTTCGGCCGGGAAATTCTGAAAGCCCTGTCCAGCAGCAATACGCCTGTCTTCGGGCAGGAAACCGCGGCTCCTCCGGCGGGTCGCAAGCAGGCGTCGCAAAGCCACATCGACGCCCTGAAAAGCCTCGCTTCCAAAAAGAAAAAAAGCGATCGCTGACCGTGACTTCCCCTGTCGTCCTGCAGCCGTCTTCCGTCCGGGACTGGTTCGATTCCCGTGAAGACTTGCGTACGGACTTTCTCGATCGCTATGGCTGGGCCGACGCCCGGCTTGATCCTGTCGGCCAGGATATGGCGTTTCGCCGCTATTTCCGGCTACGTAAGAACGGGGATAGTGTCATCCTGATGGAATCCGTGCCGGACGGTAACGCTATTGCCACGCCGGGCCACAGGCTGGGCGATTTCCTGCGGATCGGCGCCTATCTCCGACAAAACGGCCTGCATGCGCCTGCCGTTTACGAAGCGGATGCGCTTGAAGGTTTCGCGCTGCTCGAAGATTTCGGAGACTTGTCTTTCGATCAGGCAAAAAGGGCAGGGCAGGATCAGGAAACATTATACAATCTGGCAACGGACGTTCTTATCCATCTCAAGTCGCTCGATCCTAATGGAGTTGTTCTGCCTGATTATCGAGGCAGCCTCTGGTACAACGCGCGCCGCCGCCTGGTCGACTGGTACATGCCCGCCTGCACCGGCAGGGTCGTAGAAGACGGTGTCGCGGAAGGCTACAGGCAGGTTTGGGACAGGATCGAACAATCCCTGCCGATGTGTCCACAGGGCTTTCTCCATTTCGATTTTCATCTTGGAAACCTTATGAAGCTTCCTGGGGGCAGTGGAACGGACCAATGCGGCCTTCTGGATTTTCAGGGCGCGATGCGCGGGCCGCTGCCTTATGATCTGGCCAACCTGGCGGAGAACGCCCGCGTCGATGTTCCCGCTGCCATACGCGCCTCTCTCCTCGACCGTTACTGCGCAGACATGACGAAAGAGGAGCGAGCGCTGTTTGCTGACTGGTACCGTGTTCTGGCGACGCAGTTCCACTGCCGCGTAATCGGCCAGTTTATCCGGCTCGCCGTGCGTGACGGACGCACCCAGTATCTTCAGTATATTCCGCAGACCGCCCATTACCTGCGCGAAGGGCTTCGGCATCCGGTGCTGAAACCCCTGGCGGACTGGTGTCAGCGACAGAAACTTGATTTCACCAGGACAGCCGGGTTCGATCCTGAATCCATCCGCCCTTTGATCCGGGACGACGCGATCTGATTTTTTACTTTATTTCCGCGGAAAACATGTGCTTGTATGCGGGCGGAGGAACATAAGCCATGTCCATACTTGCCGAGCGTCTGAGCCGTATCAAGCCATCGCCCACCATCGCCGTCACAACGAAGGCGCAGGAACTGAAGGCCGCCGGGCGGGATGTCATCGGGCTGGGGGCTGGCGAACCGGATTTCGACACGCCGGAATTCATCAAGGACGCGGCTGCGGCCGCCATGAAGGCCGGTCAGACGAAATATACGGCGGTCGACGGAACGCCGGCCCTGAAAAAGGCGATCTGCGAAAAATTCAAACGCGAAAACGGCCTCGATTACAAGCCCGACCAGATCACGGTTGGCACAGGCGGCAAACAGGTATTGTACAATGCATTGATGGCGACGCTGAACCCCGGCGACGAAGTCATCATTCCGGCGCCGTACTGGGTTTCCTATCCCGATATGACCATTCTGGCGGAAGGCACGCCTGTTTTCGTTGCCTGCCCTGAAAAAAACGGTTTCAAACTCCAGCCTCAGGATCTTGAAAGGGCCATCACGCCGAAAACCAAATGGCTTATTCTCAACTCTCCGTCGAACCCGACAGGGGCTGGATACACGCGTTCTGAAATGAAGGCGCTGACCGACGTTTTGATGAAGCATAAGCATGTCTGGGTCATGACCGACGACATGTATGAGCATCTGGTATACGACGACTTCAAATTCGTCACGCCCGCCGAAGTCGAGCCCGGCCTTTACGATCGCACACTGACCGTCAACGGCGTCTCGAAGGCCTACGCCATGACCGGCTGGCGGATCGGCTATGCCGGCGGGCCGAAGGAACTGATCAAGGCCATAGCGGGCGTGCAAAGCCACAGCACCTCCAATCCCTGCTCGATTTCGCAGGCCGCCGCCGTCGCCGCACTGAACGGCGATGCGTCTTTTCTCAATGAATGGCGGCGCGTGTATCAGGAACGGCGCGATCTTGTCGTATCCATGCTGAACCAGGCGGATGGCATCTCTTGCCACCGCCCGGAAGGCGCATTCTACGTCTATCCGTCCTGCGCGGGCGTTATCGGCCGAGAAACTCCGGACGGTAAGGTCATCGGGAGCGATTCCGATTTCGTTACGTATTTGCTGGAAAGCGAAGGCGTCGCGGCGGTACAGGGCGCAGCGTTCGGTTTGTCGCCCTATTTCAGGATATCCTACGCAACATCCACCGATGCGCTGGAAGAAGCGTGCAAGCGTATCCAGCGAGCGTGCGGCGCTTTGAAGAAAAGAACGGCAGCCTAAATCTGAGGACGTCCAGGTTCGGTTCGAGCCGGGGTAGTTCTGGATGAAGATCCCAATGGCCAGGCAAGGCGCCCGGCAGCATTATAAAAAGTCTGCCGCCAGCTTGTGACGCCGTTGGTAGCAGCCTTTGCAGGCTGTGCGACTTCCATTAAATCTTTAACGCCAATATGGCGCGTCGTATCCACATATTCCTGCAAAGTCATATGGCCGGTGGCGTAGCACGTATCGATCTGTTGCTGCGCAAGTTCGCGAAGGATTCCATCGAATTCTTTTACCGTCCTGCGACCCTGGCGTATTATACGTCTTCTGTTTTCCTTGCTTGAATCCAAAAGGTTGTGGGATGGGAAGTCTTCTTCGCATTCGTCATAGTGTTCCGGATACAAGCGCGGGACGATCTCTATGACGTTTTCCTGCCCAAGCCTTTCCTTCAGCCGTGCCAGGCCCATAACATAACGGTTGACGTTATGCATGAATTCGCCGCGCATAAAGCTTCCGAAAATTCCTGTCTCCCTATGATTTCTTACGATGGCTTCCACCGAATCTTCGGGACGGGTCAGCAAGCCGCAATGCAGGATGACAAGCTTGATACCCACGCCCGGCGGCCGCTGGCTTAAAGCATAGTCCACTGAGGCAAAGGGGACGTGAAGGGTTGCCCAATCATCGAAGCAGCCGCCATCTTCGGTATGATGAGGTATGAATCCCAAGGGATGAGACGTGCTTGCAAATACCGCGTCCCGCAACAAATGGTTTTTAGGAGAAGTTTCCAAGGTTTCTCCGCCAGGGGCATCAAACAAATTTTTCTTGCAGTAAAAAGGGACAGGCTCTCCTGTTCTAACGTCCCGCGCATAAATAAAAGTTGTCCGGAGGCAATCGGCCATGCGGCGATCGGTGAATAATTCTTCATAAAGCGAGCGGGCATAATCTGTGTTCAAAAACAGATCCGGCCCTATTTTTTTATTGATGTAATCGATCCCATACAAAGCCGCATTTTTGAACACATAATTTATTGCAGAATGGCTTCTGCGCGCCTGTACGTTTTTTTGCAAAGCGCGCAATTCTTTTTTTAGTTCAGGGTGCCGTGCCGTTAAAATCCTGCATCCGTAGTTTGCCTGACGTATATCATGCGTGCTTAGCCATCGTTTGGTGCCGCCGTTCCTCACCATATTGACATACGCGGCGTCGCAACCATGCTTTTGAAGAACATCGCAGATTGTTACAATATTATGTATTTTTTTGGCGTCTGCCTGTAAGGGATCTATTCCGAGCTGATGCGCAATGGCATTAACGCCATTTTTTATAAGCAGATTTCTTTCTCTGCCCGGCACGGAAGGCAGAAAGAACGCTGCGTTATGGTTGTAGAGTTTCAGCCCGTCTTCCGCCGATAACCCGGGTGTATTCAGCCCCCCGGTAAGTATTCCGCCTCCCGAGGAGGCTTCGAAAATATGGCTGGTGTCGACAAGCGGTCTTCGCGTCAGTTGTTCAAGACGACGTGCAATCATTCCGGGGATTAGATTTAGGACCCCCGAACCCGGCATATAAATAATAAAGATGTTTTTTTGAATGGAGTTCGCAAAACTGACAGACTGCGAACCGTTCCCGTTTCTGCGAAACATGTTTTCTTCTTTTTATATAAATACGCTGAAAAGAACCTAAAACATAAAATATTAAATGTCAGCTGTTTTCATATTGTGCAACGCACTTATTATTTACTGCGCTTCATGATCTGCAACAGAGCTCCGGTCTGCCTTTTGCAGGCCTTTGAAAAAAGTCAGGTATTTTCGCGCCTGGCCGACCAGGCTTTCTTCATCGCGTTTTCTCTGGTCGCGGCGGGTGGCCAGGGTATGGCAGAGCGTGTCGAGGACGCCTGCGTTCTCTTCCATCAGGGCTTCGGAAAAGTCCCTTAAACGTTTCAGGTTTTCGGGGCTTGCGTCATCGATCTGCCCGCTGGGACTCGTCAGATCGCTAGGATCGTTCATAGCCTTATTGAAAATAATAAGATTTTCACCCATCTCCTCGGCAAACGTCTCCATCAGTGCCGATTCCGGCGCATGGAAAAAGATATTGATAAGCGGCAGGTCGTTGACCGGGTCGACCACGCCCAGAGAGCCGTACCGGTTCCATTCGTCTCGCCTGATCGAACGGTTCGTGAACCCTGTCCCTAACACGATCATCGTTAGTTTATGTCCTGGCTGGATGTGCTGACGGATCGCACCGAGATAGCTGATACATGGGTTGTCGAACATATTGCCGTCGATGGCGGAGACAAACTCCGCCTTTTCCTGCCCTGCCTTTTTCATACTGAAGTGATGACATGGGAAATAGGTCGGCGCGGCGCAACTGGCCATGACGGCGTCGTACAGGGAAACATCGGGTGTCTGGGATGCCTGCACCTGAGGCCAGCCGGTCTTGATATGCTTCATCCAGACGGCATAACCGCCCCGGTCCGTGATATTGTTTTTCGTGTGGACAGGGGAATCGCCGGTTTCATTGACTTCCTGCACGATATCCATCAGGCCGCCGTCGATATTATAACAGGGAATGATGAGGCTGCGCAGCGCGTTGGAAAGCTTCGCATCGCCGTACAGGGCTTTCAGCGCGCGGGCCAGATGGCCGGGGTCGTAATGCCCATGGCGGACCAGGGCGTTCAACTGGTTCAGTTTGAGCGTACGGTTGTTAAAATCATGAATGATTCCGCGCAATTCCCTGTACTGGTCTGGCGGGAAGATCCTGTCGCCTTCGCGTTCGTAGAACTTTACCATGTGCTTTGCCTGGAACCGGGGCAGGGACGGCATTTCCGCCTGGCGTATGTTAAGGGCAGCGTTCAGGATCGCGCCGGTCGAAGGCCCGCTGAAAATATCGACCATATCGGTCATGTGCAGGCCGGTTTTTTCTTCGATACGGGTCATGATATGGGCGGGGATTAGCCCGCGCATGCCGCCACCGTAATTGAAAAGCGCAATCGTATTTTTCGACATGAATGAATAACGCGAAAGTTAGGGTAAACGAATCGAGCGAAGTGCCCGTCAATTTTCCATTATATCAAAAAAAATCCGGACCATGGAAACCATGATCCGGCGAGTTGAACAGGGAGGTTTCACGTCTGGGAAGACGTAGGACCTTGGGAAAGATCCCATCAACACAATGAAGTGTTGATAAAAGGTTTATAACCCGTTTCTTTCTCCTGCCACCAGACTCAAATCCAACAGACTGATATGCATAATATGCATGTCAAAATTAATGTCTCTCAGAAACCGGTTTTGCCGACGAGATCGAGGAGAAAGTCGCGGAAGATGCGGATACGCTGGGAATGGCGCCTTTCTTCCGGGTACACGAAGTACATATCGATCGGCTGCGGCTGAAGATCGGGCAACACGCATTCCAGGTTTTTGTCGCCCTTGGCCAGATAATCCGGCAGCATGGCAAGGCCGACGCCGCCCTGCACGGCTTCCTGCATCGCATACATCGAGTTCATCATCAGCAGCTTGAAATCGTCCTCGGGATCCGTTCCCGCGATCCTGAACAGCCAGTTGGGATCGGAAAACGGCGGCGGCGTATTTTCGGGATAGCCGATCAGGGTATGCTTGCGCAGTTCCTTGGGGTCTTTGGGCGTCCCATATTCCTTAAGGTATGCTTTCGATGCATAGATATGGAAGTTGATCACGGCCAGCTGGCGTTGGATAAGGTCGGGCTGCTCCGGCTTGTAGAGGCGGATGGCGGCGTCCGCCTCGCGCATGCCGAGGTTCAGGACTCTGTCGTCCAGCAGCATGGTCAGCTGGATATTGGGGTGGCGGCTGCGCAGGTATTTCAAATGCGGGGCGAGCCAGGTGGAGCCGATGAATTCAGTGGTGGTGATCCGCAGCGGGCCCTCGGGCAATTGCTTCGAATCGACCAGCTGCCCCTCGATCATGGCCAGCTTGCCGAAAATATCCTTGGCCGCTTTTTGCAGCAACTCGCCCTGTTCGGTCAGCAGCAGCCCCCGCGCGTGACGATGGAACAGGCTGACACCCAGGGATTCCTCCAATGTGCTGATCTGGCGCGAAACAGCCGACTGGCTGAGATTCAGGGATTCGCCCGCATGGGTGAAACTGCCCGCCTCGGCGACGGCATGAAATATACGCAGTTTGTCCCAGTCCATAATGGATATCCTTATAGCACTTTGTTTCAATGAACCAGTTTACTCTGCGGCCGCAGCATTGCCGCCAGCTTCGTGGAGCGCAAGAAACCTGTCGGCTTCCAGGGCTGCCATGCAGCCCATGCCGGCGGCGGTGACCGCCTGGCGGTAGATCTTATCCTTTACGTCGCCAGCGGCGAAGACGCCCGCAACGGATGTCGCCGTCGAGTCAGGGGCGGTCAGGATATAGCCATGCTCATCGAGGTCCAGCTTGCCTTTGAAAATATCGGTGGCCGGCGTATGACCGATGGCGACGAACAGGCCGTCGACATCAATCTGGGATTCGGAACCTGTCTTAAGATTTTTCAGAAGAAGGCCGGTAACGCCGGAATCCGTCCCGATAATCTCCTCGACCGCCGTATCCCATATGAATTCCAGTTTCGGGTTCTTGAACAGGCGCTCCTGCATGATGCGTTCGGCGCGCAGCGTATCGCGGCGGTGGATCAGCGTAACCTTGTTACAGAAGTTGGTGAGGAAAAGGGCCTCCTCGACCGCCGTGTTGCCGCCGCCGACGATGGCGACATTCTTGCCGCGGAAGAAAAAGCCGTCGCAGGTCGCGCAGGCCGATACGCCCTTGCCTGCGAAGGTCTTCTCCCCTTCAAGGCCGAGCCAGCGGGCTTTGGCGCCTGTCGCAATGATAAGCGTGTCCGCGCTGTATGTTTTGCCTGAATCGGATTTGCAGATAAAAGGACGCTTCGTGAAATCGATGTCGGTAATGATGTCGTGGACTGTCTTTGTGCCGACATGCTCGGCCTGCGCTTTCATCTGCTCCATCAGCCAGGGGCCCTGGACCACGCTCGCAAAGCCGGGGTAGTTTTCGACATCCGTCGTGATCATCAGCTGGCCGCCGGGCTGCATCCCCAGCACCTGGATCGGCCCCAGATTGGCGCGGGCGGCATAAATGGCGGCGGTATAGCCCGCGGGCCCGGCGCCGATAATCAGGACTTTGGTGTGAATGACAGTATCCATGTTAATGAAATAGCCGCTTGGCTCCCCCGGGTAAAGGCCGAAATGGAATGAAATCCCTCGCAAAACTTGCCCCTGGGGCATTCTTCCTTTATATAATTAAAGCCATACAGGGCTGCTGCGGTGTGCGTGATACAACATTATCCCTCGGGCCTATGCGTTTCGCATCGGGAGCTGGCTCTGCCGTTTTCAAGTGTTTTGCCGCCTGAAAGCGGTATACGGCGCCCACCTGGTAATAGGGCCAGAAGCGGATACGTTATGTACACGGCTCTTGCGGCTCCCTGTATGGCTTTTCTTCCCCCGGACCTATCCTGAATGGCAACTGACAAAGAGATACTGAGGCGCGAAGCCCTGCGCCATCGCGACCTGATCGTTCCGGAAGCGGATGACGCGGAAAAGGCGGCAGCACTGTTTTTCGACGCCATCGCCCCCGCGCCCGGCCAGTCTGTTGCCCTGTATTGGCCTAAAGGTCGGGAATTCGACACGTCCGCCCTGCTGGAACGGTTGCTTGCGGAAGGTTTCACCTGCGCCTTGCCGGTCATGCAGCCGGGCAGCCTTGTCATGAAGTTCGCGGTCTGGAAAGAAGGGCAGGAACTGATCGCAGGCCCTTTCGGGGTCATGCAGCCTGCGAATAACGAAAAAACGCACTGGATCGAGCCCGATCTGGTCATCGTCCCGCTCCTGGCCTTCGACCGCAGGGGAAACCGGCTGGGCTATGGCGGCGGACATTATGACGCCACGCTTGGTCATTTAAGACAGAAAAAGGATATTATAGCAATAGGTCTTGCCTATGCGCTCCAGGCTGTGTTATATAAACTGCCTATCGAGGCGCATGACCAAAAGCTGAACAATGTTATAACGCCCGCCCAGGTTCACACCTTTTAGAAAACGGTAAAGGATAAAAAAATGGATATAAATAATCTTTATCTTGCAGCAGGCGTTGAGCAGGGCAATCTTCCAAATAATTACGGAACCGACATAGGTCCAAAAAGGGCAGCAACCATAGAAACGCTTATCAGTGGCCACAAAGATTTATATAAAGCCTCGAAACTTTTCTCAGAGGCCTGGAAGCGGGCCAGTCAGGCAAACGATCTATGGTTCGACTGGACTATGGACATGAAAGGTGAATGTACAAGAGGAGAATTCAAGCCTTCATTACAAATAGTAAATCCAACAGCGGCTCTTTTGCGGCGATCGTTCAGCGCAGCCAGAACTGCTACGGGATATTACATCGCAGGCCATGCAAAAGTCGCTTTGGGACACTTAAAGTTTTAAGTCGGTGCGTATTCTCTTCATAGGCGACGTCATGGGCCGTTCCGGGCGGGACGCGGTCCTGACTCATCTGCCATCGTTGCGCGCAAAACTGAAACCGGACATCGTGATCTGCAACGCCGAAAACGCGGCACACGGAGTCGGGCTCACAAAAAAAATATGTGAAGAGCTGTATGAGGCCGGCGTGGGGTGCATCACGACCGGCAACCATGTCTGGGACCAGCGGGAAATCATCCTTTCCATCGACCAGGACCAGAAGCTCCTGCGTCCCGTGAATTTCCCCAAGGGTACGCCGGGCAGGGGATTTAATGTATTCAACGCGGGCGGGGCGCGAATCCTGGTCGTCAATGTCATGGGGCGCCTGTTCATGGACGCGCTGGACGACCCGTTCGCGGCAATCCAGGATTTGCTGAAAACCAACCGTATGGGATCGGGTGTAAACGCCATTTTCGTCGATATCCACGCCGAGGCCAGCAGCGAGAAAATGGCCATGGCGCATTATCTGGACGGGCGTGTTTCAGCCGTGGTGGGTACGCACACCCATATCCCGACAGCAGATGGGCAGATCCTGCCCGGCGGCACGGCTTTTCAGACCGATGCCGGCATGACCGGCGATTACGACAGCGTGATCGGCGTCCGCAAGGATATTCCCATCCTGCGCTTTACCCGGAAAATGCCGACCGAAAAAATGCAGCCGGCTGAAGGCGAGGGAACGCTGTGCGGCACGTTCGTCGAGACGGATGAAAAAACGGGGCTGGCGACACGTATTGAGCCGGTACGGGTCGGCCCTAGGCTGCATAACGCCGTTCCGGCTTGATATGCCTCTTCAGTTTGTTTCTCAAAAATTTTTATGCCATTTTGTAAGATATTGTTATTATTTAGTAATTCTTACAGTTTGTTCTATTAACGATTTACGGGGCCGAAAACTTTCTGCAGAAACGGCATGATATTTTCAAAAAATTCTCCATCGAAACCCTTGATTACAGGCAGGCCGATCCATTGTTTCTGAAATATAATAGGAAATAATGCCCATAAGGTTAAGCTAAATGCTTAAGGCTTCGATCGCGGAAGCGTATATAGCGGCGCGAAATTCTCCATTATGATTCAATGATAGGTGCGGTACAGGCTCGCCAGCTGCCCCTGGATTTTTACGCGGGCAGGATCGAGGACGCGCGGCTCATAAAGATCGTTTTCCGGTTCCAGGATGATCTTGCTGCCTGAACGCCTGAAGCGTTTCAGCGTGACTTCGGCATCGTCGACCAGCGCCACGACGATGCTGCCATTTTCTGCCGTGCTGGTTTCACGGATGATGACGACGTCCTTATTATGAATGCCGGCGTTGATCATGGAGTCGCCTTCGACTTCAAGGGCGTAGTGCTTGCCCTTGCCGAGCAGATGCGGCGGGATATCGACCGTGCGGCCTTCATCCCTGACGGCCTCGATCGGCGTCCCCGCAGCGATGCGCCCCAGCAGCGGGATAGGGTCGAAATTATTTGCGGGAGGCGTCCGCAGAAGGTCGCGGACGTTGCGCGTTTGCTTCGCGGCCACCGAAGTGTCGGCTTCTCCCGGAGCGTAGCCGTCCGGAAGTTTGCGAACCTGCAGGGCGCGGGCGCGATGCGGAAGGCGTTCGAGGTAACCCCGCTCGACCAGCGCGCCGATCAGGCGATGGATGCCGGACTTCGATTTAAGCCCCAAAGATTCTTTCATTTCTTCGAAGGACGGAGCGACGCCATCGCCGTTCATGCGTTCATGAATAAGAATAAGCAGGTCACGTTGCTTGCGCGTCAGCATCTTTCATATCCTTCGCTTGAGAAAATTCGTGCTCTTGTTTTGTTCTTTCAAAAGCGCAAATCCGTAACAATATACCTCTTTTGTTCTATTTTAGTTCCCGTTTCGTGTCAAGAGCCTAAAAGGGCACGAACAGCCAATGACAAGTCCGGCTGGCGCATCAGGCTTTCGCCGACGAGAAAACCGTGGAAACCCGCCGCCTGAAGCCTGGCGATCTCGGCATTGCTTTTGATGCCGCTTTCGGCGATCCGCGTCACATGGCCAGGCAGCATCTCCGAAAGTTCAAAGGCAGTGGCAAGATTCACTTCAAGCGTTTTCAGGCTGCGGCTGTTGATTCCGATCATCGCCGCGTCCAGATGGATGGCGCGTTCCATTTCTTCCCTGTCGTGCACTTCGAGCAGAACATCCATGCCGTATGATCCGGCCAGCCCATAAAGTTCACGCGCCAGCGTGTCCGACAGGGCCGCCATGATCAACAGGACGCAATCGGCACCGAGAGCCCGCGATTCCACAATCTGGTAAGGGTCCAGCATGAAATCCTTGCGCAGGACGGGCAGGGCGCAGGCGTTGCGCGCGCTTTGCAGGTCTTCATCGCGCCCCTGGAACCATGGAATGTCGGTCAGGATCGAAAGGCACGCCGCACCCGCATCCTCATATGTTTCCGCCAGTTCCGCAGGCCTGAAATCGGCGCGGATGAGGCCGACGCTCGGGCTGGCTTTTTTGATCTCGCCTATCAATGCCGGGCGTCCCGAGCCGGCGCGCGCAACGATTGCGTCGCGAAAGCCGCGCGGTTCAGCAGCCTTACTAGCCTTTGCCTCAAGCACAGGCAGCGGCACAGCCTGCCTGCAGGTTTCTATGTACGATCTTTTATCCGCGCAGATCCGTTCGAGCGTGTTCATGTCAGGCGGCCTTTGTAAAAGAGATGTAGCGTTCGAGGACCGAGGTTGCTTCGCCGCTGTCTATGGCCGCGGCGGCGATCGACACGCCTCGCGCCGGCGTGGCGGCCTTCCCGGCAAGGATCAGGACCGCCGCAGCATTCGCCAGGACTACATTACGGTAAGAAGAGGGCGCGCCCGACAGCAGGGATGAAAGCGCCGCCGCATTAGCGCGCGCATCGCCGCCCCTGATTTCTTCGGGCGAGAACTGGCGCGGCAGGCCGAAATCCTCGGGCGTGACGACGCTTTCGGTTACAATTCCGTCTTTCAGGAAGGCGGCATGGGTAGGGCCGGTCAATGTGATTTCATCCAGCCCGTCACTGCCGTGCACGACCCACGCGGAATGTGCGCCCAGCCTAAACAGCGTTTCCGCCATGGGGCGGAGCCATTTTTTATCGTAGACGCCGACCAACTGGATCTGAGCGCCTGCCGGATTGGCGAGCGGTCCGAGCAGGTTGAAGACGGTCCGGAACCCCAGCGCCTTGCGCACGGGCATGACATGACGCATGGCGGCATGATGGCGCGGCGCCATCAGGAACGCGAAATTCAAAGTCCTCAGCGCTTCCTGCAGCCTGGCAGGCGGCGTTTCAAGATTGACGCCCATCGCCTCCAGCACATCCGCCGCGCCGGATTTTGAACTTGAAGCGCGGTTACCGTGCTTTGCGACAGGCACGCCGCACGCGGCGGCAACCAGCGCCGCCGCCGTTGAAATATTATACGTCCCCAGCCCGTCGCCGCCCGTGCCGCAGCAATCGACGGCGCCGGGCGGCGCGTCAATGGTGGCAGCCTTTTCCCGCATCACACGCGCCGCGCCGGTAATCTCCGCCGCCGTCTCGCCTTTTTGCGACAGAAGCGTCAGAAACGACGCGATATCCTCTCCACTTTCGTTGCCGTCCATGATGCGGCGCACGGCGTCCGCCATGGCGTGCTCATCCAGATCCTGGCCCTTGCCCAAAGCCGTCAATGCGGAAGCCAGAGGCATCAGGCGCCAGCCATGATCGTGAGGAAATTTTTCAGCAAGGCGTGGCCGTGCCGGGTCTCGATACTTTCGGGGTGATACTGGATTCCATGGATCGGCAGGGTCCTGTGCGACAGTCCCATGATCAGGGAATCCTCGCTCTCGGCCGTAATGGCAAGGCAGTCCGGCAGGCTTTCGCGCTCGACGATCAGGGAATGGTAACGTGTAACCTGATAAGGGGAAGGAATGCCGGCGAACAGGCCCGTGCCGGTATGCGTGACCTGCGAAAGCTTTCCATGCATCGGATGCGGGGCGCGGATTACCCTGCCGCCGAACGCCTGACCGATCGCCTGATGCCCCAGGCATACGCCGAGCAGTGGCAGGGATTGTTCCGCCGCCGCCTGAATAAGGGGCAGGCAGATGCCCGCATGATCGGGATCGCTGGGGCCGGGGGAGATCAGGACACCTTCCGGCCTGAGGTCGAGAATATCGGCGACGCTGGCCTTATCGTTGCGGATGACGCGCGTTTCCGTTCCCAGATCGCCCAGATACTGCACCAGGTTCCAGGTAAAACTGTCGTAATTGTCGATCATCACCAGCATGTCCAGATTTATGGCCCACGAACGGCGTTCAAGGCAAGTGTGATGAATTCCGGCTGTTCCTTCCCATGTGCGGTCTGTATGATTTGCCTATGCGTCTTTCCAGGATTTTACCCCTCATCGCAGTGCTTCTTGCCGTCATAGCGTTCGCGGGTTCCGTGATGGTGCGCACCGACAGAACCACTGCGCCGCCCGTCGTTGCTGCAAAGAAGCGTCCGCCGCCTGTCGTCCAGTACAAGGAATTCAGCCTGCCCTCACTGCCGTCAGTACCGGAACCCCCCAAACCCAAAGGAACAGTGCTTTCGGACGTGCCGTTCGGTCCTCCGCATGTTCTCCCTTCTGTCCCTGCAATTCCAAAACCTGAACCGGCAGGGCCGTTCGCACAGGCTAGGGTGGTCATCATCATAGACGACGTCGGCATGGATATACGGCATTCCAGAGACGTGATCGACCTGCCCGCGGGGCTGACCCTGGCTTTCCTCCCCTATGCGCCCCAGACCGCCAGGCTTGCGGCCGAAGCGAAGGCAAAAGGACACGAACTGATGATCCATATGCCGATGGAGCCGATGGATTCAGCACTCGACATGGGACCTATCGCTCTGAGGCACGATATGAAACCGGAGGATTTCGACGGCATGCTTGATAAAGCCTTTTCGTCCTTCGACGGGTATACGGGCATGAACAACCACATGGGCAGCCGCCTGACGCAGGACCGGCCCGCCATGGCGCGCCTGATGCCCGCTCTCAAGGCGCGAAACCTGTTTTTCGTCGATTCACGCACGTCGGCGCAGACGGTCGCGGCCTTGGAAGCGGCAAGGGAAGGCGTTCCCTATGCTAGCCGGGATGTTTTCCTGGACGACGATCCTTCCGTCGCGGGCGTTATGGCGTCTCTTAAAAAGCTTGAGCAGGTCGCGCGCCGGACGGGCCTTGCCATCGCCATAGGCCATCCTAAGGAAGGCACGATCGCCGCGCTGAAAAGCTGGCTTCCGCATTTGAAAGAAAAAAATCTGGTCCTGACGCCGGTCAGCGCGGCGGTGCGGACGCCGAAATCGCCAGTTCCGCCGCCTGGATGACGGCGCGCGCCTTGTTCCGGGATTCCTGATACTCGAATTCAGGATCGCTGTCGGCCACCACGCCCCCGCCGGCTTGGACGATAATCTCGCCGTCCTTGACCAGGGCCGTCCTCAAAGCGATACAGGTATCGACGTCGCCGTTGCCGTCAAAATAGCCGACGCATCCGGCATAAAAGCTGCGCTTTTCCGGTTCCAGTTCGTCGATGATTTCCATCGCGCGAATCTTCGGCGCGCCGCTGACCGTTCCTGCGGGGAAACCGGCAAACAACGCGTCCAGGGAATCCAGGCCGTCACGCAGCTTCCCTTCGACATTGGAAACGATATGCATGACGTGGGAGTAATGTTCGATGGTAAAGCGGTCCGTCACATCGACGCTGCCGATAGCGGCCGCCCTGCCGACATCGTTGCGGCCGAGGTCGAGAAGCATGAGATGCTCCGACCGTTCTTTCGGGTCGGCCAGCAATTCATCCGCCAGCGCCTTGTCCTCCGCTTCCGTCGCGCCGCGTTTGCGGGTTCCGGCGATGGGGCGGATCGTTATGCGGCCCTGGCGGACCCGCACCAGAATTTCCGGCGATGAGCCGACAAGGGCGAAATCGCCCATCTTCAGATGAAACAGGAACGGCGACGGGTTGACGCGGCGCAAAGACCGGTAAAGGTCGCTGGACGACAGGTCGAAAGGCAGGCGGAAGCGTTGCGACGGGACGACCTGAAAGATTTCGCCGGCGCGTATATATTCGACGGCCTGCTTCACCATGTCATGATATCGCTCCCGGCTGACATTTGCCGTCACCGGCAGCGGAAGCGAAAGGTCGGATCGTTTCTGCCCTCTGCCCGGATCGAGCGGGGCGAACAGTTTCTCGCGGGTCTCCCTTAATTTTTTCTGGGCTTCGTCATAATGAAACTGCGCGGATTCAGTGCTGTTTTTTGCATGGGCGCGAACGGGGACGCTAACCAGCATCATGTGCCGGACATTGTCGAAGATCACCATCACCTGCGGGCGCATCAAGAGTCCGGCGGGAATATTGACCGTGTCGGGGTTGGCGTCCGGGATGTTTTCGACCAGTCGCACCATGTCATAGCCCAGGTAACCGAACAGTCCCGAAGCCGCCATCGGCGGAAGATCGGCGGGTACGTCGTCGATCCGGCAGGCGCGGATCTGGGCTTTCAGATGTTCGAGCGGAGCAAGGCTCTGTTCATCCGTCCAACGGTCGCCGTCCGGCGATAAAGCGGCATGCCTGCCGTCGAAACGCCAGAACATGTCCGGTTGCAGGGCGATGGCGGAATAGCGGCCCAGCACGGCGCCGCCCTCGACCGATTCGAGCAGCAAGGCATATTGTTCGTCCCCGCAGAGCTTCAGCCAGGCGGAAACCGGCGTGTCGAGATCGGCGGGCAGCCATTCGCTGACGATCTGGCTGCGGCCTTTGTGAAAGGCGTCGGAGAAGGTCTGAAAGGCGTCTGCTGTCATTACTGGTCGTCGTCCGGATGGCCGTCGCCGTCGGAGTCCTGAGGCGCGGCGTACATTTTATCGAGCGTCGCCTGGTTCACCTTGACCTTGTATTTTTCGCGAAGGGTATTCAGGTAGGCGCTTGCGATCTCGTTCTGCAGGGCGGGCAATAAAGCCTCGCGCAGGGTTTTAAGTTCGTCGGCGGGCTGTGTTTTCGCATCGGGCAGGGTGACGGACGTGACGCGTCCGATCATGAAACCGTCCTTGACCGGCTGCATGACATATGTGTTTTTATCCGCTGAAAAAAAGGCCGATTTGGCGGGCTGGGTCATCGGTTCCTCCGCAGGGGTCTTGCGTTCCGTATCCAGGATTTTCAGGGCGTCGCCGGTCGTTTTCGCAAGATCGGCCAGGGTCAGCTTGCCCTCCTTGAGCTTCGCCAGCGATTCCTCCGCCCTCTGCTTGTTCAGGACATTTTGCTGGTCCGCGATCCAGAGCTTTCCAAGTTCGTCTTTGACCTGATCGAAGGGTGTATAGGTTTTTGGGATGATTTTGTCGGCGCGGACGACTGCATAACGGTTATCCGACAAAGCGATCATCGATGACGTTTCACCTTCATCCAGCCCGAAGCCGGTTTTCAGGACGCTTGCGCTGTCCTTGACGAAATCTTTCATGCCGTCTTTTTTATCCGGCGTCGAGCCGTCCTGATGGACAGGGCCCAGTTTCACCACATCCATGTTGTATGTCCTGGCCGCATCGTCGAGCGTCGTGCCGCCCGCCAGCTGATCTTCCACCTGGGTCGACGTGTTATACAGATTATCCCCCGAACGGTCGGCGGTAAGGTCGCGGCGCAGGGTTTCCTTGACGGCCTCGAAGGTCTGCTGTTCCGGCGGCTTTATTTCAGCGATTACCAAGACGTGCCAGCCAAGCGGCGTTTGCACCGGGCCGATAACCTTGCCTTTTTCGGCCTTGAAGGCAGGTTCGGCGATGGCTTTGTCCAGCCCTTCGCGCTGATAAGTCTGGGCTCCGGTATAGGCCTTTGTATCGCCCGTTACGGTTTTGACGGACTCTTTCAGCGATTTTCCTTTGGAAAGTGAGTCGGCGACCGCCTTTGCCTGTTTTTCATCGGGCAGGATCGCCTGGTCCATGACGCGCCGCTCGGGCAAGGCAAAAGAGTCTTTCTGTTCGTCATAGGCTTTCTGCAGATCCTGATCGCTTATAGTAACAGAGTCCTTGATCGACTTGTCGGACAGTATCGCCAGCGTGAAGCTGCGGGATTCAGGCACGGCATACCGCTCCTGGCCAGATTCGTAGAAAGGCTTCAATACTTCGTCCGTCGGCGATTTGTAATCCTTGATCCCGCTATCGGGCATGTAAACGGTTTCAATTTTACGCTTCTCGTGCTGATAAAGGGAAAGGTCGGACGTTTCCGTGTCGGACATCACGCTTGTGCCCGCATTAAGGGCGTTGAGTACAAGTGTATTGGTCATTTCGCCGCGCACGGCATCCATCAGCTGGCCTTCGCTCATATTCTGGCTGCGCAGGATGGCGCGCAGAGCGTCGCCCGGCTTCGTTCCGCTGGTCACAAGCGGCGCGATCAGCTTTTTCACCTGCGCCGTCACCATGTCGTCGCCGACATCAATACCGAGGTCTTTTGCGGCACGGGCCAGGAGAATGGAATCGATTTGCGAGGTCAGGATCTGGTTGATGTAACCCATCTGGTAAGCCATATGGGCATCCAGCCCCTGCTGGCCCAACTGGCGGCGCACGGTCTGGTCAAAGGCGTTTACCTCGATTTTCTGACGCCCGACTGTGGCGACCGTGGTGGAGGCCTGCCCCAGGGTCTCGCGCAGGAAACCCGAACCGCCGCTGAACGCCAGCCCTACCGCGCCTGCCATCAGCATGCCGAAAATAAGGGTCTTGGAAATGCCGGAGGTCGCGCTTTTGCGCATCGTTTTAAGCATGGGTCGGTTTCTTTCCTGTAATGCCGGACAGACTATAAGGCCCGCGCCAGCCCGCCGCAACGGAGTTGTTGCATTTATTGCCCGCGCTGGGATAGGGTTCTGCATCCATATTCATTGAAATCGCGAGACCATGAAAAAGCTTATTGCCGGAAACTGGAAAATGAACGGGACGGAAGCTTCCGCGCGTGAACTTGCAAAGGCTGTCCTGGCCGGGATCGCGGCGGATCGCGGCTTGCTGGACGTCTGCGATTTTACGGTTTCTCCGCCTTTCCTGCATTTGCAGGCTGTCCGGGATGTCGTTAAAGGCACGGTGGTCACTCTCGGCGCCCAGGACTGCGCCCTGACGGAAGACGGGGCTTATACCGGCGACATTTCAGCTTCCATGGTCAAGGACAGCGGCTGCGCCTGGGTTATTCTGGGGCATTCAGAACGCCGTCAGCACCATGGTGAAACAGACGCCCAGGTGGCGGCCAAGGCCAGGATCGCCCATGCCAAGGGTCTTCAGACAATTATATGCGTGGGAGAGACGGAATCCGAGCGTGAGCAAGGCCGGGAAAAGGACGTGGTCGGCGGCCAGCTGGCAGCGGCGATTCCGCCCTGCGCCACCGTTGAAAACACGGTCATAGCCTACGAGCCGGTCTGGGCGATCGGCACGGGCAAAACCGCAACGCCTCAGGACGTTGCGGCCATGCATGCCTTTATCCGTAACGCATTGAAGGAAAAGGTTGCGAATTCCACGCAGATGCGTATTTTGTACGGCGGTTCCGTCAAGCCTGACAATGCCGTGGCGCTTTTGTCCACGGAAAACGTCGACGGCGCGCTGATCGGCGGCGCGAGCCTGAAGGCAGACCAATACCTGGCCATCGCCGCGGCGGCGAAGCAGGACACCCGGCAAACGCGCCGGGCATAAGGGTTTTTGAGTTATGACATCGGTTATTCTTGTTATTCATCTGTTCCTGGCGCTGGCCATTATCGGCCTGGTGCTTCTCCAACGCTCGGAAGGCGGCGGGCTGGGCATTGGCGGTTCGGGCGGCGGACTGGGTGGTTTGGCCACGCCCCAGGGGACGGCCAATATCCTGACCCGCGCCACAGCCATCTGCGCCGCCGGGTTTTTTGTGACCAGCCTGATTTTGGGCAGCATCGCCGGGCATAGGGGCAGTTCGTCCGGATTGCTCGAAGCCATCGACGCGCCTGCGGCGGCGACAACCGAAGCGCCGCCCGTGGCGCCGGACGCGGCCCCCGCGCCGGCGACGACAACACCGGCCCCTGTTCCATCGGCACCTGTATCGCAATAAAATGACACGATTTATATTCATCACCGGCGGCGTGGTTTCCTCTTTAGGAAAAGGCCTCGCCTCCGCCGCTTTGGGCGCGTTGCTGCAGGCGAGGGGATACACGACCCGCCTGTGCAAGATGGACCCTTATCTGAACGTCGATCCCGGCACGATGAGTCCGTTTCAGCACGGCGAAGTCTATGTGACCGACGACGGGGCGGAGACGGACCTCGATCTCGGCCATTACGAGCGTTTTACAGGCAGGCCCGCGACCAAGTCGGACAACATCACCACCGGCAAGATTTATATGAATGTCCTGCAGAAGGAACGCCGGGGCGATTACCTCGGCGCGACCGTCCAGGTCATTCCGCATATCACCGATGAAATCAAAAGCTTTATACGGGAAAAGGACGGTTCGGCGGATTTCGTACTGATTGAGATCGGCGGCACAGTCGGAGATATAGAATCCCTGCCGTTCCTCGAAGCCATCCGCCAGTTCGGAAACGAAGTAGGGCGTGACAAGGCTCTGTTCATCCATGTCACGCTGCTGCCCTATATTCCGGCAGCGGGGGAACTGAAAACAAAGCCGACCCAGCATTCTGTCAAGGAATTGATGAGCGTCGGCATCCGCCCCCGCATCCTGCTGTGCCGCGCCGACCGGGAAATCGAAAAGGACGAACTGCGCAAGATCGCGCTGTTCTGCAATATCGACGAAGAAAAGGTCATCCCGGCGCTGGACGTCAAAACGATCTATGAAGTGCCGCTCAGCTATCACGCCGCAGGCCTGGACGAACAGGTCCTTGAGCATTTTCGCATAAAAGACGCGAAAAAGCCCGACCTGTCGGTTTGGGAGGAAATCGTCCGCCGGGTCAAAAACCCGGAAGGCGAGATACAGATCGCCCTTGTCGGTAAATACACCAATCTTGCGGACAGCTATAAATCGCTCAACGAAGCGCTGATCCATGGCGGGATCGCCAACAACATGCGCGTGAAGATCAAGTTCGTCGAGTCGACGCTATTCGACAGCAACGACAATATCGTCCATGCCCTGGACGACGTTCATGGCATCCTTGTGGCCGGCGGTTTCGGCGAGCGCGGCGCGGAAGGTAAAATCAAGGCGGCGAAATTCGCGCGCGAACGCAACGTGCCTTACTTCGGCATCTGTTTCGGTCTGCAGATGGCCGTCATCGAGGCGGCGCGAAACACGGCCGGCATAAAAGGCGCCAACTCCACCGAATTCGGTCCTTGTGAAGTCCCCATGATCGGCATGATGACGGAATGGGTAAAAGGCAATGCCAAAGAAGAGCGGGCGGCAAACGGCGATATGGGCGGGACGATGCGCCTCGGCGCCTATCCGGCCATGCTGAAAAAGGATTCAAAGGTTGCCGCCATCTATGGCAGCACGGAAATATCCGAACGTCACCGGCACCGCTATGAAGTGAACATGAATTACCGGGATCAGCTTGAAGACAAAGGCCTGATCTTTTCCGGGATATCGCCGGACGGGCGTCTGCCTGAAATCTGCGAGCGAAACGATCATCCCTGGTTTATCGGCGTGCAATATCATCCCGAACTCAAATCGAAGCCGTTCGACCCGCATCCTCTGTTTGTGTCGTTTATTAAAGCTGCGATCGAACAGGGCCGTCTGGTCTGACCTGAAAACGGCTCTGTATGCCTGCAGCCGCCATTTTACCTGCGACGCCTCCGGAATAATACGCGCCCGCCATCGTTCCCGGACAATTTTCCGCGAGGCGGACGAAGGCCTCGCCCGCAAATATCGTATGAAGTTCCCGAATGGGGTCGCTTCTCCGGCCTCCGACTTTCAGGCCGGTATACGCCCCATCATACAAGGGGTTCGAATTCCAGCCGGTTGCGTGAAAATCGTTTAAAAAAGCATAGTCTTCGTAGCCTTTAAACAAATCAACCTTGTCAAAAACCTCTTTGATGAAAGAGCGGATTTCATCGCGGGTCATTTGTTCAATCGCAACGGCGAGGTTTCCGCCCGTCAGAACGCTGATCGTCGAGGCCCCATTGCCGCGGGCATGGAAAAAAGCAGATAAAGAGCCGTTTATCAAGTCTATATGGGTGTCTACGTCGATGCCGTTTCTTTCGAAGAAGGCAGGATTTACGGGAACGCATATTTTGGTCATCGTCCCCATGACGACTTGGTCCAGGCATAGTTTTATTTTGTCTGAAATCTGCGGGTCGAACGCTATCCGGGTATTTTGAAGAACCCCGGCGGAAACCGTGCAGATGGCTTCTAGGGCATGGTGGCGTTGTCCGTCCGCTGCAACCAGGATGACGCCGTCAGGCGTGTTGCGCACGGTTTTGACTGTGCAGCCGGTTCGGATGTCGACGCCTTCCGCCCGCAGATCTTCTGCCATGGCGTCGATCAGCAGGCCCTGTCCGCCTATGATCTGCATGCCGCCGGGACCTGAAGGATCGTCGGGATTGAAGATCTCGTCGCCCGATAAATCCATCGGCCCTTCTGTGGCGCACCATAATCGCGACATGTAGTCCGCAACCACCCGGGATTCAGAAGTCGCGACGATTTCGGCCAGTCTGCCGAGGGAAATGTCCTGCCGTGGGTTTGCATCTTTAAAGGCCGTGTAAGCCAGGCCGATGGCATCCATTGCATCACGCCGAAGAGAGCTGGCGGACGTGATTTCAACGCAGCCTTGTGAGCGTGCATAGGCTTCGGGCACGAGTCCATAAATATTCGAGACAGTATCTTCCCTGAAAGAAAGATCCGGGAAACGCCTTGAGGCCCATTGATAGAAAGGATTGGCTTTTGCCCCATGGTGCCAGTGCCCGCCCGTGTTGAAGGCAGCGCAGTTTGGCATTATTATTGTTTTCGACCGTCCTCCAAGCGTTTCTTCCGCTTCGAGCATGCGTATCATGGGGACGGGAAACCCCGATTTTTTATTGAATTCAATCGCTGACAGCGCGGCTGACAATCCGGCAATGCCGCCCCCTACGATCGCCAGCTGGCAGGCATCCGACATCTGAGACGTTTTCATGACATGAACATTACATAATATAAATAAAAACAAAAGGAAAAGGTGGCGTAAAACCGTTTCACCCCTTCACGCAGGACATGTATAAACAAAAGGATTGGTCTTGTCGGCGGCTTTCTGTCATCTGTTTATTCGTTGAGGAATGCACCCACTGAATACGGCAAAGCGTAAAACAATGAAAATCGTCGAAGTACAGTCCCTGAAAATTGCCAATGACCGGCCTTTTGTTCTGATGGCCGGTCCCTGCGTCCTCGAATCGCGGGACCATGCCTTTAAAATGTGCGAGGCCATCAAGACGGTCACGGATTGCCTGGGGATTGGGCTGATCTATAAAAGTTCGTTCGACAAGGCGAACCGCACGTCGGTAAAGGCGGAACGAGGCATGGGCCTCGACGCCTCTCTTAAAGTTTTTCACGACGTTAAAAAACAGTTCGGCGTCCCGGTCGTGACCGATGTCCATACGCCGGAACAATGCACAGCCGCCGCGGACGCCGTCGACGTGCTGCAAATCCCCGCCTTTTTGTGCCGCCAGACCGATCTTCTGCTCGCGGCCGGGGGAACGGGCAAGGCTATTAACGTCAAGAAAGGTCAGTTCCTGGCGCCGTGGGACATGAAAAACGTCGCGGCAAAGATCGCCAGCACAGGCAATGAAAACATCATGCTGTGCGAACGGGGTGTGACTTTTGGCTACAACACGCTGGTCAATGACATGCGCGCTTTGCCGCAAATGGCGGAGACAGGCTATCCCGTCGTATTCGACGCCACCCATTCGGTGCAGCAGCCCGGCGGAAAAGGGGCCAGCACCGGCGGGGATCGCGCCATGGTTCCTTACGTCGCCCGCGCTGCAATAGCGACGGGATGCGTGGCGGCTTTGTTCATGGAAGTGCATGACGATCCCGATCATGCGCCTTCGGACGGGCCGAATATGGTAAGGCTTGACGATCTGGAAAATGTTTTGCGGCCTATTATAGAAATAGACCGCATCGTTAAAAAATAAATCCGCTTTTCTGCGCTTAATCGAAGCATCTCGTTAATCTTTCCGTCGTTAAATCGTCAGCAACGGCCACTATTTTATTGAGGGCGCATATGGATACCGGCGGGATCGATACCAGGGCAGACAGGCAGACGAAGGGTATACCTTCGGATTATTACACCATGTCGCAGTGGCAGCTGACAGGCGAATGGGGACTGCGTGCCGACAGGGTCTGGAACGATTATACGGGTACGGGCGTCATTCTTTCGGCCATCGATGACGGTTTTCAATATACGCATCCTGAACTGTCGGCGAACTACCGGACCGACCTCGACTGGAATATCCTGAACGGCACCCCCGATGCCGCGCCCGCAGCCGGTAATAACCACGGCACGGCTGTACTGGGCACAATGATCGCCGACGACAACGGCTTCGGTATGACAGGTGTCGCATTCGACGCGTCCGGCTTCGGGGTGCGTATAGGGTTCGATGGCAATACGAGCCTGGCCGATGTGGAGGAGGCTTTTTACCGCATCCAGGACGGCGGCGCGGACGTGGTCAATAACAGCTGGGGGTTTACCTCTCCGTTCGGCGACGACGTGAACAACGGAACGGGATTCTACGCCATCGAAAATGCCATGCGCGGCCTTGCCGATGACGGTCGCGCAGGGCTGGGCACTTCCATGGTCTTTGCGGCGGGCAATTCCCGCGCCGCGGGCGACAGCGTCAACTATCACAATCTGAATGCCTCGCCTTACGCGATCGCCGTTGGCGCGATCACGCAGACCGGCGAATACGCGTCTTTCAGCAATCCGGGTTCCGCCTTGCTCGTTTCAACGGCGGGGAGCGGAAATTATACGATCGACAGGACCGGAGCCGATGGCTATGTCTCCGGCGATTACGTCAGTTTCAGCGGCACGTCGGCGGCGGCGCCGGTCATCAGCGGCCTGATTGGCCTGATGCTGGAGGCCAATCCCAATCTGGGCTGGCGCGACGTCCAGGAAATTCTCGCTTATTCTTCCAGGCAGAACGACGCCGCCAGTGGCGGCTGGCAGTTTAACGGCGCCGGCAACTGGAATGGCGGCGGCCTGCATTTCAACCATGATTACGGCTTTGGCGCGGCGGACGCATATACGGCGATCCGCCTGGCCGAAAGCTGGACCGCCGTACAGACATCCGCGAATATGACGACGCTCAGCACGGCAACGTCCTATCCGGCGCTGGCGATCCCGGAAACCGGCACTGTCACGACGACGATGGCGGTCGCCCAGAGCGTCAGTATAGAGCATATTCTCGTCACGCTGGATATCGCCCATAGCTGGGCGGGCGATCTAATTGTAACGCTGATCAGTCCGGAAGGGACGGAAAGCATTCTGGCCGATCATGTTTCCAACGGTTCGTTCAAGGGTATTTACGGCGTCGCCGGCATCGATTTCGAATTTATGAGCAATGCCAGCTGGGGCGAAAACAGTCTGGGGACATGGACGCTGAAAATCGAAGATATCGCAAGCGGTGATTCTGGCCTGTTGAACAGCTGGGGCCTCTCGTTCATGGGCAACGCGCCGTCCGCAAACAATCTCTATGTTTTCACCGATGAGTTTGCATCGTTCGGCGGGGCGGCACTGGCCCAAAGAAGCGTCATTACTGAATCGAACGGCGGGACCGATACGATCAACGCGGCGGCCGTTACAGGGAACCTGACTATCGACCTGGCCGCCGGTAAAGGCGTCATTGCCGGGCAGGCGGTGACCTTTGCGCAGACTTTGGGAAAAATCGAAAATATCTTTGCCGGGGACGGTAATGACTTACTGACCGGCAATGCCAGCGGCAATACGATCCATGGGGGCCGCGGGGCGGACAGGCTTTACGGTAACGAAGGCAGCGATATCCTGTATGGGGATGCCGGAGCCGACAAGATTTACGGCGGTATCGACAGCGATAAAATTTACGGCGGAGCGGATTCTGACAGTCTGTTCGGCGATTCCGGCAACGACAAACTTTACGGCGGGGCCTCAAAAGACGCCATGTATGGCGGAGAGGGCAACGACTCGCTGTATGGAGAAGACGGAGACGACGCCATGGTCGGGGACGCGGGCAATGACGCTTTCTCGGGTGGCGAGGGCAACGATACGATCAGGGGCGGCGACGGCAGCGACAGGCTGAGCGGCGACGGCGGCAATGACGGGCTGTATGGTGACGACGGAAACGATTATCTGATCGGTGGGGCGGGCAGCGATGTCCTGACAGGCGGGGCCGGGTCCGACCAGTTCGTTTTTACGTCGCTGGATGGCGTGGACACGGTCAAGGATTTCGCCCTGGAGGACAAGCTGAATATTACCGAACTGCTGACCGGATACGAGCCTGAAGACGAAATCGCCAGCTTCGTCAGGCTGACGTCCTCCAGCAATCAGACGATTGTTTCCATCAACCAGGACGGGGCAGGAACGGATTTTACGCAGGCTTTTTCAGTTTATGGAAAATTACTGGCGTCCAAATCCGCTCAGATGCTTTTCGACAGCGGCATTTTGATCGTGGATCAGCAAATCCAGCATATTTAAGCTTCCAATCCTGCAGCCTGTCATCAATTTGTTCTTTCCCGCGGCATGGCGGTCATATAAAACAGTCTCGTATTTCATAAGGAGACATGAGCCATGACCGCCATTATCGACATCACCGCCCGCCAGATCCTGGACAGCCGGGGCAATCCCACCGTAGAAGTTGATGTGATTCTGGAAAGCGGGGCAAAGGGGCGCGCCGCGGTGCCGTCGGGTGCTTCGACAGGCGCGCACGAAGCGGTGGAATTGCGCGACGGAGACAAGGCCGTTTACGGCGGCAAGGGCGTCACAAAAGCGGTCGATTTCGTGAATGACGAATTGTTCAGCGCGCTGTGCGGTCTCCCTGCCGAGGAACAGATGCATATCGACAGCACGATGTGCGAACTCGATGGCACCGAAAACAAGAGCAAGTTCGGCGCGAACGCCATACTGGGCGTATCGATGGCCGTTGCGAAAGCGATGGCCGATGAACTGGACGTGCCGCTGTACCGCTATGTCGGCGGCAGTTTCGCGCACCTGTTGCCGACGCCGATGATGAACATCATCAATGGCGGCGCGCACGCCGACAATCCCATCGATTTCCAGGAATTCATGATCCTGCCCGTCGGTGCGCCGGACTTTTCCGAAGCCTTGCGTTACGGCGCGGAAATCTTCCATGCCTTGAAAAAGGAACTGGCCGCGGCCGGAATGAACACCAATGTCGGGGACGAGGGCGGGTTCGCGCCCGCGCTGAGTTCCACGACCCATGCGCTCGATTTCATCATGAAGGCGATCGAGAAAGCCGGTTACAAACCCGGCGTCGATGTCATGCTCGGTCTCGATTGCGCCTCGACCGAATTTTACAAGGGCGGCAAATATGTGATGGAAGGCGAAGGCAAGACGTTCACCTCCGAGCAGATGGTAAAATTTTATGAGGAGCTTTGCGCGTCCTATCCCATCGTTTCCATCGAGGACGGCATGGCCGAAGACGACTGGGACGGGTGGGTCGCACTGACGAAAGCGCTTGGCGATAAAGTCCAGCTGGTCGGCGACGATCTGTTCGTCACCAATTCCAAGCGCCTGAAACAGGGCATCGACATGGGCGCGGCCAATGCCATCCTGGTAAAAGTAAACCAGATCGGCACGCTGACCGAAACGCTGGAAGCCATCGAAATGGCGCAGAAGGCAGGATACGGCGTCATCCTGTCCCACCGCTCCGGTGAGACGGAAGACTCGACGATTGCCGATCTGGCCGTCGCGACGAACGCGGGCCAGATCAAGACGGGTTCGCTGTCCCGTTCCGACCGGATCGCGAAGTACAACCAGCTTATTCGCATTGAAGAACTGCTGGGACCCCAGGCGAAATTCGCCGGGGCTTCGATTTTGCGGGCGCAGCCTGCGGCGAAAGCGGCCAAGACTAAAAACGCGGCCTGAACGAGACGTTCTGGATAACTGGAAAAAAAGTTCCCTCGGCCTTTCCTGGCGGGGGAATTTTTTTTAATATTAGAAAGTTCTAGCAATTAGAATCGCTTACATCCCTCCGTTCTTTATATGTTCCGCTTAAGTCTCTGACTCTGTTGAGTTTTTAACCTTGCGCGGTTCTTCTTCTTATGATTCTCTGGCTTTATGAAGAAACTGATCGCGCAGCGCTATACCATCCGCCATAATTTCACGGCGATCATTTGCGCGTGCCTGAGCGTGTATTTCATGTGGCATGCGTTGCTGGGCGAACGCAGTTCCTTTCGCCTGATGATGCTGGATTCCAAGATCGACACGCTGCAGACCGAAGTCGCCGGACTTGAATCGCAAAGGGCGGGGCTTGAAAGCAACGTCGTCCGCCTGCGCCCCGGATCGCTTGATCCCGATATGCTGGAAGAGCGGGCGCGAACCGTCCTCGGCTTCAATTATCCCACCGAGACGATTATCCTGAAACAGTAAGAAAATCCGTATGTTGCGGTGCAGCAAGCTATCTCTTTGCGCTGGATTTGCGAGATGGAATAGTGTAGCAGGATAACCGAACATTCATGCCTTTAAGGCCGGAGGATATCCGTGGCAGCCCCGAAGAAGACTTCGAGCAGCAATAAACCCCATTTGACGACGATCTCGAACAGCCAGCCGGAACCTTCGGCGGACGAGATGAAGCGGTTCTACCGGGAAATGCTCCTGATCCGCCGCTTCGAGGAAAAGGCCGGCCAGCTGTATGGCATGGGACTGATCGGCGGCTTCTGCCACCTGTATATCGGCCAGGAAGCGGTTGTCACCGGCATCCAGTCGGTGCAGCAGGAACAGGACAGCGTCGTGACCGCCTATCGTGACCATGCGCACATGCTGGCCTGCGGTATGGATCCGAAAGGCATCATGGCGGAACTGACCGGGCGTGAGGGCGGATACAGCCGGGGCAAGGGCGGTTCCATGCACATGTTCAGCCTGGAAAAGAATTTCTTCGGCGGGCACGGGATCGTCGGCGCATCGACGGGCATCGGGACCGGCCTCGGCTTTTCTCATAAATATAAAGAGGACGGGGGCATTGCGGTCGCCTATATGGGCGACGGCGCCAGCAACCAGGGCCAGGTCTATGAATGCTTCAATATGGCGGCTCTCTGGAAGCTGCCGATTCTTTACGTGATCGAAAACAACCAGTATGCGATGGGCACGTCCGTGCCGCGCCACGCCGCGGGCGATCTGTATCGCCGGGGCGAGGCTTATGGCATTCCGGGGGAGCGCGTCGACGGGATGGACGTCTTTACGGTCCGCAACGCCGCGCGCCAGGCCGTCGATTATATCCGCGGCGGCAACGGACCCTATCTGCTGGAAGTCATGACCTACCGCTATCGCGGCCATTCGATGTCCGATCCAGCCAAATACCGCAGCAAGGAAGAGGTCGCGACCTATAAGGACGAGAAAGACCCGATAGACCGCATTCGCCGCATGATCCTTGAAGAAACGGACATCAGGGAAGACGACCTGAAAGCCATTGAGAAAGAGATCAAGGATATTGTCGCCGAAGCGGCCGCGTTCGCGCAGGAGTCGCCGGAACTGGATAAAAGCGAGCTGTGGACGGATGTATTGATTCCGACCCAGGAATAAGCCGTCTCTGGCGTGCAGAGCAAAAGAGGAAAAAATGCCAACTGAAGTTTTAATGCCAGCCCTTTCACCGACCATGACCGAAGGCAAGCTTGCCCGGTGGGTGAAGAAGGAAGGTGACAAGGTCAAAGCCGGCGAGGTGATCGCCGAGATCGAAACCGATAAGGCCACGATGGAAGTCGAGGCCGTCGATGAAGGAACGCTTGGCAAAATCCTGATCGCCGAAGGCACGGAAAATGTGGCGGTCAACACGCCGATCGCCGTTCTTCTGGAGGAAGGCGAAAGTGCCGGGGCTATCGACGCCAAGGCACAGGACAAGGTCCGCGAGCAGCCGGCCGCCAGCCAGAAAACAAATGACGAAGAGAAAAAAGCACCGCTGGCCGCAGGCGACGCACCGAAGGCAAAGCAGCACGAAGGCAAAGCCATAGAAAACCGCGATATTTTATATGCGCAGGGTCAGGTCATCGAACCGCCCAAATTCAACGAAGCCGCGTTTCTTGAGCATCCGAAAGATCAGACTGTCCGGGAAGCATTGCGCGACGCGATGGCGGAAGAAATGCGCCGCGATGAAAACGTTTTCCTGATCGGCGAGGAAGTCGCGGAATATAACGGGGCCTACAAAGTGTCCCAGGGGCTTCTGGACGAATTCGGGCCGAAGCGCGTCATCGATACGCCGATCACGGAGCACGGCTTTGCAGGTCTTGCCGTCGGCGCGGCGATGAACGGGCTGAAACCAATCGTCGAATTCATGACCATGAACTTCGCGATGCAGGCCATCGACCACATCATCAACTCCGCCGCTAAAACGCTCTATATGGCGGGCGGAAAGCTGGGGTGCCCCATCGTGTTTCGCGGTCCGAACGGCGCGGCGGCGCGGGTGGGCGCGCAGCACAGCCAGGATTACGCCAGCTGGTACGCGCATATTCCCGGCCTGAAAGTCGTGGCGCCATGGTCGGCGGCGGACGCCAAAGGCTTGATGAAGGCTGCGATCCGCGACCCCAACCCGGTCGTGATACTTGAAAACGAAATGCTCTACGGCCAGACCTTCGCCGTTCCGACGGATGAAGATTTCATTATCCCGATCGGCCGGGCAAAAATAGAACGCGAAGGCGCCGACGTAACCCTGGTCGCCTATTCGATCATGGTCGGCAAGGCATTGCAGGCCGCCGAGAAACTGGCGGAGCAGGGGATCAGCGCGGAAGTCATCAACCTTCGTACCATCCGCCCGCTGGACCGCTACACGATCATTGAGAGCGTCAAGAAAACCAACCGGATCGTCAGCGTCGAGGAAAGCTGGCCGTTCGCGGGCATCGGTTCGGAGATCGCCGCCCTGTGCATGGAACATGCCTTCGATTATCTTGACGCGCCCGTGAAGCGCGTCTGCGCCGCCGACGTGCCGTTGCCCTATGCCGCCAGGCTTGAGGCGCTGGCCCTGCCGCAGGTGGATGAGATCGTTCATGCGGCGAAGGAAGTTTGTTATAAATAAGAAAATCGGGAGGTATAAATGCCAATGGAAAATGGAAAAGATCGTGCGCGGGAGATATTTGGGCGCTTAGTCGAAGCTCAGGTCGCACGGGTAACAGATAGACGTTTAGTGCCAACTTTGGAATTTCTGATTAAAAGCAACCTAGAGGCAGCGGGTTATGATTGGCGGACTGAAAAAGCTTTTACCGAAGGTTTAAACCTGTCAGGCGGTAAAAGGCAGTATGATGAGGCGCTAAATCAACTTACGCCAGTACACGCATAGGACAACAATGCCTACAAACATTCTCATGCCAGCCCTGTCCCCGACGATGACCGAAGGCACACTTGCCAAGTGGATCAAGAAGGAAGGGGATAACGTGAAGGCCGGCGAGGTGATCGCCGAGATCGAAACCGACAAGGCGACGATGGAAGTCGAGGCCGTCGATGAAGGCAGGCTTGGCAAAATCCTGGTGGCCGAAGGCACGGCGGGTGTCGCCGTAAACTCCCCGATCGCGGTGCTGCTGGAGGAGGGTGAGGATGCCGGGGCGATTAAGGCGGAGGCGGCGAAAAAACCCTCACCCGAAACGCCTCAAGGCGGCGTTTCGGCCTCTGCCAAGGGAGAGGCGAAGAATGCTGGCTCCAATGGTGTTTCTCCCGCACCTCTCCCCGGGGGACAGGTCAAGCCGCCTTCTTCAGGCGGTTTGGGTGAGGGTAAACGGCTGTTCTCGTCTCCTTTAGCCCGCCGCATGGCGGAACAGATGGGGATCGACTTGTCGAAACTTCAGGGGACAGGCCCCCATGGCCGTATAGTCAAAGCCGATCTTGAAAAAGGAGCGGCTTCCACTGGCGGTCAAAAAGCCGCTCCAATGGCTGCTTCGAAGGCTGCGCCGACGTCATCCGGTCCCGGCGCGAAGCAACTGGCCGATGCCTATGGCATGAAATACAAGGAAATCCCGAACAACAATATTCGGAAAGTCGTGGCGCGCCGCCTAGTCGAATCCAAACAGACCGTGCCGCATTTCTACCTGACCATAGAATGCCAGATCGACCGGCTGATGGCGGCCCGCGCGGAAATCAACGACAAGGCCGACGGCAAATACAAACTGTCCGTCAACGATTTCGTCATCAAAGCCTGCGCGAACGCGCTGAAAGCCTATCCGGCGGCGAATACGGCCTGGACGGACGAAGCGATCCTGCAGTTCGAGAACGCGGATATATCCGTCGCCGTCTCAACTCCGAACGGCCTGATGACCCCGATCGTCAAAGCCGCCGAAACAAAGGGCCTGCGCCAGATTTCCGACGAAGTTAAGGATCTTGCGAAACGCGCCCGCGACGGCAAGCTGAAACCCGATGAATTTCAGGGCGGCACGTTCTGCGTTTCGAACCTCGGCATGTACGGCATCCAGGAATTCGGCGCGATCATCAACCCGCCGCAATCCTGCATCCTGGCCGTCGGCGCGGGCGAGCAGAAGCCCTATGTCGCCAAGGGGGAAATCAAGATCGGCACATTCATGAAATGCACGCTGTCCGTCGATCACCGCTCGGTCGACGGCTCGGTCGGCGCGGAATATCTCCAGATCCTGAAGCAATACATCGAAAACCCCATTTCGATGATCCTGTGATAACCGTCGTCATTCCGGCGTCCGCCGGATGGCGTGAAGAGATAATAGATGATTGTCCGCTGGCATGTTTTCAAAAATGAAGTGTACCGGACGGAATCCCAGCTCTTTTTGAATGAAGACAAGCGCTCCGATAAAGCCGTTCTTTTTTGCCCCGGTTTTCCCGGCCTTGGCGCGACCATGTTCGAGCAGCGGCATGCGTCAGCGATGGTGGAAAAAGGGTATGACGTCGCTGTCCTGAAACATAAAGGTATCCGGCTGGATACGGCGACGGCGCCTATGATGGTCAACAATGCCGCGCGTCTGTTGCAGGGAAGGGAGCGGGGAGAAACACATATCAACGGCGGTCCGGCGACGATAGAGGACTGGCTGACCGAGCCCGTCCCGGCGTTGAAGGAGATTTCCTCCCTCTATAAATCATATTGCGTGATCGGCAACAGCTTCGGCGCCCTGTCCGCGTTGTGGTCCCTGACGGAGAAGGCGGCGCCGCTTCATAATCTTGAATCGGTCGTCCTGAAAGCCGGCGCGCAGGGTATTGCCGACGATACGGATGAAAGCATCATGCGCATCTGGAAGCCTGAATATATGACCATGCCGCGCATTACTGAAAAAGTCGCATTGAACGATGCGCATGAAATGGCCCGTACATTCGGGCAGGTTTATAAGGATCTGCCAGAGCGTGTCTTGGATAACTTCCCCAGACACATCCCTCTGACCTATCTGGTAGCCGGAGCGGATGAGATCCTTAAGCCCCGCGATACGCAGAAATTCCAGCAAGCGGTCAGTGGGGTGGGCACGATAATTATAGACCAGAAATCCCGCGCATGGCCGGAACACGGTTTTATGGCGCATGACATGCCCGATTACAGGACGGAAAATCTGCTGGCCTTACTGGAGAGAAAATTAATATAGCAAATAAACACGCTTTAATCCTGCCTTGCCATGAATTTTACGAACGCGTATAACGATTTGAATGACGTCACAAGCGGCCCTGAAAACGATGAGCTTTACACCGAAGTCCAGCTATGGCTACGACGATCTGATCGCCTGCGGCCATGGCCAGTTGTTCGGCCCGGGCAACGCGAGGTTGCCTCTTCCGCCTATGCTCATGTTCGATCGCATTACTCATGTTTCTCAAACGGGCGGGGCTTATGACAAGGGCACGATTGTCGCCGAACTCGATGTAAAACCGGATTTGTGGTTTTTTGCATGCCACTTCGAATCCGATCCTGTAATGCCCGGCTGCCTCGGCCTCGATGCGTTGTGGCAGCTTGTCGGATTTTATCTGGGCTGGACGGGCGCTCCCGGCTCCGGCCGCGCCCTTGGCCTCGGCGAACTGAAGCTGACCGGCCAGGTCTTGCCTGAATCAAAACTCGTCACATATACCATCGATATCAAACGCCTGATAAACCGCAGGCTGGTCCTCGGCATGGCCGACGGAAAAATGGCGGTGGACGGCAAGGTCATATATGAAGCCACCGACCTGAAAGTCGGGCTTTTCGACAATCCCAGAGCGATCTGAAAAGGATAGGTCATGACGGCTATGAACACCCAGCGGCGGGTTGTCGTGACAGGCATGGGCATCGTGTCCTGTATCGGCAACAATCAAAACGAAGTTCTGGAAGCGCTTAAAGAGGGGCGGTCCGGGATATCCTTCTCCCCCGAATATGCGGAAATGGGATTTCGCAGCCATGTTTACGGCAAACCCAGCATCGACATCGACAGTCATATCGACCGCAAACTCAAGCGTTTCATGGGAGACGCGGCCGCTTATAACTATATCGCCATGCAGCAGGCCATCGCCGATGCAGGGCTTGAGCCGAAAGATGTCAGCAACGAGCGCACGGGAATTGTCATGGGCTCCGGCGGCGCATCGCCGCAGAACCAGGTTTCCGCCGCCGACATCGCCCGTGAATCTTCGCCGAAGCGTGTCGGCCCCTATATGGTGCCACGCTGCATGTCGAGCACGACGTCTGCCAACATCGCCACCAGCTTCCAGATCAAAGGCGTCAGCTATACGATTTCTTCGGCCTGCTCGACCTCCGCGCATTGCATCGGCAACGCCGCCGAACTGATCCAGTGGGGCAAGCAAGATGTGGTGTTCGCCGGCGGCGGCGAAGAATTGCACTGGACGCTTTCCGTCCTGTTCGACTCGATGGGCGCGCTGTCCAGCAAATATAACGACACTCCCCAAAAAGCGTCCCGCGCTTATGACGCGAACCGTGACGGATTCGTGATCGCGGGCGGCGGCGGCGTCATCGTTCTGGAAGAATACGAACATGCCAAAGCGCGGGGCGCGAAGATATACGGAGAACTGACCGGCTATGGCGCGACGTCCGACGGAGCCGACATGGTGGCGCCGAGCGGAGAAGGGGCTGCACGCTGCATGCGCCTCGCGCTTAAGACGACGAAGACGCCCGTCACTTATATCAACGCGCACGGCACAAGCACGGTCGTGGGGGACGTTGCCGAACTGGGCGCCATTGGCGAGGTTTTTGGCCGGGCGGAACAGGACATGCCCTATATCTCTTCGACCAAATCCATGACCGGACACTCGCAGGGAGCGACAGGCGTGCAGGAGGCGATCTATAGTCTGCTGATGATGAATAACCGTTTTGTCGCGCCGAGCATCAACATTGAAACGCTGGATCCCGGTGCGGGCAACCTGCTGATTGCCCGCCAGCGCATCGACGATGTCGATCATCAGACTGTATTATCCAACAGCTTCGGGTTCGGCGGCACCAACTGCACCCTCGCGTTTACGAAGGTGGAAGCCTGATGCATGAATTAATGAAGGGAAAGCGCGGCCTTATCATGGGCGTCGCGAATGACCATTCGATCGCCTGGGGCATTGCAAAGGCGTTGCATGGGCAGGGGGCCGAACTGGCGTTCACGTATCAGGGAGACGCTTTTAAAAAACGCGTCGAGCCTTTGACGAAAAGCGTCGGAGACGCCATGATGCTGGAATGCGACGTGGCGCGCGAGGAGGATCTCGACAAAACATTCGACGTGATCCGGAAAGAATGGGGCGCGCTTGATTTCATCGTCCATGCGGTCGCTTTTTCGAACAAAGAAGAATTGAAAGGCCGTTACGTCGACACGACGTTGGATAATTTCCTCAACACGATGCACATCTCCTGTTATTCCTTTACGTCCGTCATGCGCCGCGCCGCCAGCCTGATGAAGGAGGGCGGCTCCGCGATCACGCTGTCATATCACGGCGCGGAAAAAGTCATGCCCAGCTACAACGTCATGGGCGTGGCCAAGGCAGCGTTGGAGGCGTCCGTGCGCTATCTTGCCGCCGATCTGGGCCCGCAGGGAATTCGCATCAATGCGATTTCCGCCGGCCCCATGCGCACGCTTGCAGGATCGGCCATCGGCAATGCCCGCCAGACGTTCCGCTATAACGTCCTGACCGCGCCTCTGCGCCGTAACGTCGAGCTGGAGGAATTGGGCGGGGCCGGACTTTACCTGCTTTCCAGCCTGTCTTCGGCCGTTACCGGCGAGATCCATTATGTCGATTGCGGATTTAACGTCATCGGCATGCCGCCGCATGAAAACTTGAAAGAATTGTCAGGCAACAGCGGCGGAAATGGCCAGCCCTGATCAGGGCCTATTCGGCGGCTTCAAGAAAATCGAGCTGCTGGTTCATATCGACCGATACCAGTTGTGAAATCCCGCGTTCGGACATCGTGACGCCATAAAGGCGATCCATGCGCGCCATGGTCAGGCGGTGGTGGGTGATGACCAGAAAGCGCGTTTCGCCTCGCTCGGCGAATTCTTCCAGCATATCGCAGAAACGGTCGACGTTGGCGTCGTCCAGCGGCGCGTCGACTTCGTCCAATACGCAGATCGGGGCAGGGTTGGTCAGGAACATGGCAAAGATCAGCGCGACGGCGGTCAGCGTCTGCTCTCCGCCCGAAAGCAAAGACAGAGACTGCAGGGCCTTGCCCGGAGGCTGGGCAAAAATTTCGAGGCCGGCCTCAAGAGGGTCTTCTGAATCGATCAGCGCCAGATGGGCTTTCCCGCCATTGAAAAGTTTTGTGAACATTTCGCGGAAATGGCTGTTTACATGCTCGAACGCCGCACTCAGGCGTTCACGGGCTTCTTTGTTCAGCTTCTGGATGCCGCCGCGCAGTTCCTCCACGGCTGCAGTCAGGTCGTTGCGTTCGATCAGGATGACGCCCAGTTCTTTTTCCACGGCTTCCGCCTCGGTGTCGGCCTGGAGATTGACGGGGCCGATCTGGTCGCGTTCGCGGACAGCGCGCTCGCGCTGCTGACGCATCTCGTCAAGCGCGGGTGGGTTTTCCGGATCAAGGGCGGCCTGTCCCGACAATTCCTCGGGCGACATATCGAAATGTTCCGCGATATGGCGGCGTATATCTTCCAGCTGGCGCTGGCGCTCGGCAGCGGTCGCCTGGGCATGGGCGCGGGATTCCCGGGCTGTCGACAGCTCGGATTCGGCCTGCTTGAGAGCCTTCGTCGTCTCCGCCAGTTCGGCCTCGACGACCGCCAGCCGGTCGGATACCGAAGCCTTTTTACGCTCCTGCTCGGTGACCTTGATCAGCAGTTCGTCACTCGCCTTACGGATTTCATCCGGGCGGGATTTCAGGTCTTCATATTTTTGATTTAACTGGATCTCGCGCGTATCGAGGTCTTTCAACCGTTCGCGGGCGCGGATGCAGCGGTTGTTCAGGTTGATCCGCTCGTCGCCGATAGCCTGAAGCCTGGCCTTCCGCCTGTTATGTTCCTGCCTGTGCGCCTCGAATTCGCGAATGGCGTCGTGAAGTTTTTCACGCTCTCCCGTCAGGATTTTGCGCAGTTCGACCATCCGCTCTTCGCGAATCTGCAACGTCCTGTCGTCGAAAGCTTCCAGAGACGTGCGGTTGGCGGCGATATGGATTTTCAAATCCTTCAGGTCGTTTTCGGCAATCGACAGCGCCTCTTCCAGCTTGGCCAGTTCCGCGTTACGCGACGACTGCGCCTCGACGGCTTTGTTAAGGGCGATGCGGTTATCCCTTACGGTACGTTCGATGGCCTGAAGGTCGTTCCTGGCCTGCGTAATTTTACTTTGCAGTTCGCGCAGAACGTCTTCCGCCCTTGCATGAGATTCGCGCGCCTTCTCCGCAGATTTCACAGCGCCGGGCAGCTGCTTTTCCAGATCGGCCAAAGTGTTTTTTTGCTTCAGCTGGACCGCGTGGCGGTCGGCTGCCGACGCCTTGATATGCAGGCCGTCCCAGCGCCAGTAGGCCCCGGCGCCGCTTACAAGGGACTGGCCCGGCTGAAGCCGGGCGCACAATAAGTCGCCCGAGGCTTCATCCTGTACATAGCCGATCTGGGAAAGCGCCAGCTTTATAACGTCGGGCGCCTTGACGTGCGGCTCAAGCGCCTGGGCTCCCGCAGGCAGGGCAGGGAGGCTGGATGCGTTCAAAGCCGATGCGCGCCAGGTTACGGGCGCCGCATCGTCAAGCGATCCCATGAGGGTGTCGCCCAGCGCGCGGGACAATGCGACTTCAAACCCCTCGTCTGCCTGCATCTGGTCAAGGACGGGCTTAAAGGCTTTTTGCGAATAGGCTTCCAGGACTGAATGCAGG